>NZ_CP109445.1:5777500-7000000 GCF_036227245.1 Streptomyces sp. NBC_01477 | reverse complement strand
CTCCCGGCCGTGCTGCGGAAATTCCGCGCTTGCGCGGGGCGTGCGCCCGGTAGGGGCTGACGGTGGGGTCGCCGTCGATCCAGTAGCGCCAGGGGTGTCCGGCGCCCTCGCCGCCCACTCCGGTACGCGGTCCGGTGCGGATCGCGGCGGGGTCGGGCGGGGTGCCGGTGAGGATGCGGAACGGTCCGCCGGCGGCGCAGGCGTCGGCGCCGTCGAGGCTCCGGTCGACGGACAGGGCGGTGGCGAGCCTGGCCGGTCCCTGGGCGAGGTCGGTGTCCTTGCGCGAGGTGGGGCGGTGGGCGCGGGCGAGGTCGGCGCCCGCGGTGACCAGGCCGGCCCTGAGCAGGACTCCGCTGGGGGTGCCTTCCGGGCCGCACACCATGTTCAGGCAGTGCCACATGCCGTAGGTGAAGTAGACGTAGGTGTGCCCCGGCGGCCCGAACATCACGGCGTTGCGGCCGGTGCGGCCCCGGTAGGCGTGCGAGCCGGGGTCGTTGGGGCCGTCATAGGCTTCGACCTCGGTGAGCCGCAGTTCGATCGGGCCGTCGTCCGTACGGCGGACCAGGAGCCGGCCGAGCAGGTCGGGGGCGATCTCCAGGACCGGTCGGTCGAAGAACGCGCGGGCCAGCGGAGTCCGCTCGGGTGCGGTGGTCACGGGGCACGAGCGTAGTGGAACCAGCCGGGCGCGCTCTGCGTTCGTAGACTTCGCGCGGTTCGCCGAGGACTGGGCAGGAAACGGCAATGGAGGGTGTCCGTAATGGGCTTCAAGAAGCTGATGGCGAGTCTGGGTGCGGGTGGGGCGTCGGTGGAGACCGAGCTGTTCCAGACCGACGTCACGCCGGGCGGTGTCGTCCAGGGGGAGGTGCGGATCCAGGGCGGCTCGGTCGAGCAGCGCATCCAGGGGCTGTCGGTGGGGCTGCAGGCCAAGGTGGAGGTCGAGGGCAAGGACGCCCAGGGCAATGACACCGAGTACCACCGCGACATCGAGTTCCACACGCAGCAGATCGGCGGGGAGTTCGTCCTCCAGGCGGGGGCGGTCCACACGGTGCCGTTCGGGCTTGAGGTGCCGTGGGAGACGCCGGTGACGATGTTCATGGGGCGGCATCTGACCGGGATGGACGTCGGGGTGACGACCGAGTTGCAGATCGCCCGGGCGGTGGACAAGGGTGATCTGGACCCGGTGAACGTCCATCCGCTGCCGGCTCAGGAGGCGCTGCTCGACGCGTTCGGGCGGCTCGGCTTCCGCTTCCACGGCGCCGACCTGGAGAAGGGGACGCTGCGCTCGACCCGGCAGCGGATGCCGTTCTACCAGGAGATCGAGTTCCGGTCCCCTGCGCAGTACCCGGGGCTCAAGGAAGTGGAGCTGACCTTCGTCGCGGACGGCCACGAGATGGACGTGGTGATGGAGATGGACAAGAAGCCGGGGCTGTTCAGCGGCGGCGACACGTACCGCTCGTTCGTGATGGGCATGCAGTCCTACCAGCAGACCGACTGGGCGGACTACCTCCACCAGTGGCTGGCCGAGGTGGGCGGTAAGCGGAACTGGTTCTAGGGTCCTAGGCTCGGACCGCAGGCTTCACGACCGCGATCGAGAGGTGTCGAGGTGTCCGAGCAAGCGCGGCGACCGCTCCCCCATGACTTCCATCCGCCGGTGCCGGCGTTCACCGTGGTGAGCGACGATGTGACGGCGGGGGCGGTGCTCAAGGACGACCAGGTGTACGCGGCGGGCAACGCGTCGCCGCAGCTGCGGTGGGAGGGCTTCCCCGCGGGCACGCGGAGCTTCGCGGTGACGTGCTACGACCCGGACGCGCCGACCGGCAGCGGTTTCTGGCACTGGGTGCTGTTCGACATCCCGGCGTCGGTGACCGAGCTGCCGCCGGGCGCGGGGTCGGGGGACTTCCCCGGGCTGCCGGCCGGTGCGGTGCACGCGCGCAACGACTACGGGACCCGGGACTTCGGCGGTGCGGCGCCGCCGCCGGGGGACGGCCCGCACCGCTATGTCTTCACCGTCTACGCGGTGGACCAGGAGAAGCTGGGCCCCGACGCGGACGCGTCGCCCGCCGTGGTGGGCTTCAACCTGCGGTTCCACACGCTGGGCCGGGCGCAGCTGGTCGCCGAGTACGAGGTGCCGGCCGGCGGCTGACGTCCGGCCGGCCGCGGCCGGCGGTTAATGCGTTGCGCCCCGGCGCGGCCCGCCGCACAGTGGTGCCTGCCCGGCTTGCCGTACGCCCCCGGTCATGCGCCCGGGCGGCCGCGGTGGACGCCGGGCCGGCCGGCACCGCACGAGCGGGGGCCGCGGGGCGTTGCGCTGGGCGGTACCACGCGCCCCCCGCGGCCTGCCGGATCCCGGTCTGGGGATCGGGTGTCCACGCCGGCCGGCGCGCTCCGGATACCGGGACGGTCATCACGTCCGGTGTCCGGGGCGCAAGCTTTTCCGCTGCTCTTTCCCTCGTCCTCACCCCCCGGCCGTCCGCTGTCCGCCGGGGGGAAATTGCGTTGTCCGCACGTGAACGCGCGGGCACAGTGGAGCCACTTCGCCAGGGGGGCGGAGCAGGCCCCGGGAGGTGGGCGGGATGCGTGAGACGCTGGTGCTGAATGCGAGCTTCGAGCCGCTGTCGACGGTGTCGCTGCGGCGCGCCGTGGTTCTGGTGATGCAGGACAAGGCCGTCGTGGAGCAGGCGCATCCGGGGCTGCGCATCCGCGCCGCCGAGGTGGACGTACCGCTGCCGCAGGTGATCAGGCTGCGCCGCTACGTACGGGTGCCGTTCCGACAACGGGCTCCGTGGTCGCGGCGGGGGGTGCTGGTACGTGACCGGCACCGGTGTGCGTACTGCGGGCGGCGGGCCACCACCGTGGACCACGTGCAGCCGCGGTCGCGCGGCGGCGGCGACACCTGGCTGAACACGGTGGCGGCGTGCGCGGAGGACAACCAGCGCAAGGCGGACCGCACACCGGAGCAGGCGGGGATGCGGCTGCTGGCGCTGCCGTTCGAGCCGACGCCGGCGGACGCGCTGCTGCTGGCGCTGGGCGTACGGGAGCGGGCCGGGCTGCCGGAGTGGCTGCCGCGGCCGGCCTGAGGCGGGACGCGGGGCGGCGGACGACGCCGGTGCGGGTGCCGCGGCCGGGCCCTGTCGGGTGACGGGGTCCGGCCGGGCGGCTCATTTGAGGATGAGCTGCACGATGGCGGCGACGCCGACGACGACGATCAGGGCGCGCAGGGCGACGGGCGGCAGCCGCCGGCCGACGCGGGCGCCGATGAGTCCGCCGATGGTCGCGCCGACCGCGATGAGGCCGACGGCGGCCCAGTCCATATGGGCGACGACGATGAAGAAGATCGCGGCGACACCGTTGACGATGGCGGCGAGCACGTTCTTCAGGCCGTTGATGCGCTGGAGCGTCTCGTCGAGCAGCAGGCCCATCAAGGAGAGGTAGAGCACTCCTTGGGCGGCGCCGAAGTAACCGCCGTAGACGCTGGCCAGGAACATTCCGGCGACGAGCAGCGGTCCGCCGTGCGCGGGGGCGGCGGTGCCGAGGCGTTCGCGGCGGGCCTGGACGGCGCGGCCGAGGCGGGGTTGCAGGATGACCAGGACGAGGGCGGCGGCGATCAGCACCGGCACGATGGCGTGGAAGGCCTTCGACGGCAGGGTGACCAGGAGGACGGCTCCGGTGGCGCCGCCGAGCAGGCCGACGATGCCGAGCCGGATCAACCGGTCGCGCTGGCCGGCGAGTTCACGCCGGTAGCCGACGGCGCCGGTGATCGATCCCGGGACCAGGCCGAGCGCGTTGGAGACGTTGGCGGTCACCGGTGAAAGGCCGACGGCGAGCAGCACAGGAAAGGTCAGCAGGGTGCCGGAGCCGACGATGGTGTTGATGGTGCCGGCCCCGATTCCCGCGAGGAGGACGGCCAGTGCTTCTGGTAGGGACATCTGCGCTCTCCATGATCCGTGCACAGCCTCGATCTGTGCACATCCCCCTCGGCTGTCGGGTCGAGGGGTTCGCTGTGATCATGTCATAGCGCGTGCTGCCGCCGCGGGCCGCTCAGTCCTTGTCGAAGGGGGCTGCCTCACGGCGGGGCGCGGGCTCGCGGCGGGGCGCGGGGGTGGTGGCGCCGCCGCCGTTGCCCCCACCGCCGTTGCCGTTGCCGACGCCGGGCAGGTTGACCATGCCGCCGAGGCCCTTGAGGGCGTCGTTGAGCTCGCTGGGGATGATCCAGAGCTTGTTGGAGTCGCCCTCGGCGATCTTCGGCAGCATCTGGAGGTACTGGTAGGCGAGCAGCTTCTGGTCCGGGTCGCCGGCGTGGATGGACTCGAAGACGGTGCGGATCGCCTGCGCCTCGCCCTCGGCGCGCAGGGCCGTGGCCTTGGCGTCACCTTCCGCGCGCAGGATCGAGGACTGCTTCTCGCCCTCTGCGGTGAGGATCTGGGACTGCCTGATGCCCTCGGCGGTGAGGATCGCGGCGCGCTTGTCACGGTCGGCGCGCATCTGCTTCTCCATCGAGTCCTGGATGGAGGTGGGCGGTTCGATCGCCTTGAGCTCGACGCGGTTGACGCGGATGCCCCACTTGCCCGTGGCCTCGTCGAGGACGCCGCGCAGGGCCGCGTTGATCTCCTCACGGGAGGTCAGGGTGCGCTCCAGGTCCATGCCGCCGATGATGTTGCGCAGGGTGGTGACGGTCAGCTGCTCGATGGCCTGGATGTAGCTGGCGACCTCGTAGGTCGCCGCCCGCGCGTCGGTCACCTGGTAGTAGATGACGGTGTCGATGTTGACCACCAGGTTGTCCTGGGTGATCACCGGCTGCGGCGGGAAGGGCACCACCTGTTCGCGCAGGTCGATGCGGTTGCGGATGGTGTCGATGAACGGCACCACGATGTTCAGGCCCGCGCTGAGGGTGCGGGTGTAGCGCCCGAACCGCTCGACGATGGCGGCGCTGGCCTGCGGAATGACCTGGACCGTCTTGATCAGCGCGATGAAGACGAGCACCACCAGGATGATCAGGACGATGATGATGGGCTGCATGTCCACTCCCCGCGCTGGGTTGCCCTGCGGAAATTCGGCGTATTACGACATGATCGATCTTGGCAGAGCAGCTGCCCGCCGTGGGCCGGGTTCGGCGAATTCCCGGCCCGGGAAGGGCTGTTCCGCCCTCACATCACGACGGCGGTTGCTCCGTCGATGTCCACGACGTCGACCTGCTGGCCGGGGTCGAAGGTGCGGCCCTGTTCCAGCGAGCGTGCGGACCAGACCTCGCCGGCGAGCTTGATCCGGCCGTCCGAGCCGCTGTCGACCGTTTCCAGGACGACCGCCTGCTTGCCCTTGAGGGCGTCGATGCCGCTGCGCTGCCCGGCGTGCTGCCGGTTGCGGTACGCGAGCGGCCGTACGAAGACCAGCAGCGCGACGGACACCACCACGAAGGTGACGACCTGCGCGACGATTCCGCCGCCGAGACCCGCGGCGGCGGCGCCCGCCACCGCGCCGACCGCGAACATCCCGAACTCGGGCATTGCCGTGATCACCAGCGGGATGCCCAGCCCCACTGCGGCTATCAGCCACCACACCCATGCGTCCACAGGCTCAATCGTAGGGGTGCACGCGGCAGTTGCGGCAGGGCGCAGGGGCGCAAAGACCGAAAGAGCCGGCCGGACCGGGGTCGCGGGGCGGTCAGGACAGCGGGAGTCCGGCCGCCGTCCAGCGGTCGCCGCGGCGCTCGACGACCAGCGGGAGGCCGAAGCACACGGACAGGTTGCGCGAGGTGAGGTCGGTCTCGATCGGCCCGGCCGCGACGAGCTTGCCCTGGCGGATCATCAGGACGTGGGTGAAGCCGGGGGCGATCTCCTCGACGTGGTGGGTCACCATGATCATGGAGGGCGCGATCGGGTCGCGGGCCAGCCGGCCGAGGCGGCGGACCAGATCCTCCCGGCCGCCGAGGTCGAGGCCGGCCGCGGGCTCGTCGAGCAGCAGCAGTTCGGGGTCGGACATCATGGCCCGGGCGATCAGGGTGCGCTTGCGCTCGCCCTCGGACAGGGTGCCGAACCTGCGGTCCAGGAAGTCGTTCATGCCGAGCCGGTCGAGGAAGGCGCGGGCGCGGTCCTCGTCGACCTGCTCGTAGCCCTCGTGCCAGGTGGCGGTCATGCCGTACGCGGCGGTGAGCACCGTCTCCAGCACGGTCTGCCGGCGCGGCATCTTCTCGGCCATGGCGGCGCCGGCCATGCCGATCCGCGGGCGCAGGTCGAAGACGTCGACGCCGCCGAGCTTGTCGCCGAGGATCGAGACGGTGCCCGTGGTGGGGAAGAGGTAGCTGGACGCGACATTGAGCAGGGTGGTCTTGCCAGCGCCGTTGGGGCCGAGGATGACCCAGCGCTGGCCCTCGGCGACCGACCACGAGACGTGGTCGACCAGAGCCCGCCCGTCGCGGACCACGGATACGTCCACCAGCTCCAGCACATCGCTCATGAGCGCGTTGTCTCCCATTGCAGTCTCGTCTGTCCGGGGGTGCCTGGGGGCACGTCCCCGGAAGGATCCCCTGGGGAAAACTTACGCCACCGCACGACGGGTCCAGTCCATAGGCTGGGGGCATGCTTGATGAACCTCGCTCAGGGCGGCTGACCGCGTGGGGAAATGCCCTGCTTGCCGGACTTGCCGCTCCCGATGACGTCGCGCAGCGGATCGTGGCCCAGGACGCCGTGCACCGGATCACAGAGCTGCCGGGCGAGCACGGCCCCGTCGGGCTGACGCTGGGGCTCGGCCGGCTGCGTGCGCTGGGGGTGACCGGGCTGCGGCTGGCGCTGCCGGTCGCCGGGCACCCGCTGGGCCTGAGCGGCCCGCCGGACTTCAACGACCTGGCGCTGGAGGCGGGCGAGGCGGTGCTCACCGTCGGCGCGGCGCCGCTCGGCCTGGTGCCGGAGGTCCGGGAGGCGGGGCCGGCGGGCGATGTGCACGTGGAGGTGGAGTGGCGCTGCCTGCCGGTACGGGACGCGCCGCCGGCCGATGTGCCCTCGCTGGGCGAGGCGGAGCGGGAGCTGGCCGAGGCGCTGCGGGACGCGACGGCGGCGCTCGCCGCGCTGGACGTGGCGGGCTCGGGCGGTCCGGCCGCGCACGCGGCGCTGGAGGCGTACCGGGCGCGGGCGGCCAAGGGCCGGGAGGTGCTGGCGCCGGGGTATCCGCCGCGGGCGGTGCGGGTGCTGGAGCTGGCGCAGCGGGTCGCGGCGCTGGTGGAGATCGCGGGCGACGGCCACGGCGCTGCGGTCAGCGCCTCGCAGATCGCGGCCCGCGCCGACCTGCTGCGGCCGGTGGAGCGGACCGCGCGCCGGGCGCAGGTGGCGGCGTACAACGCGTACGTGGAGGAGGCCGAGCGGCGCAGGTCGTAGCGCCTCGGCAGGGGCGTGCCCCGCGCCGGGAGGGGTCCGGCGGGCGGGGCGCGCGCGAGGATCCGGCCTACGGGTGTCAGCCGCCGGAGCCGTCGCGTACGGGTGTCGGCCCCCGGAGCCGTCGCCTACGGGTGTCAGCCGCCGACGCCGTTGCGTACCGCCCACAGCGCGGCCTGGGTGCGGTCGGCGACGTCCAGCTTCATCAGGACGTTCGAGACGTGGGTCTTCACCGTCTTCTCCGACAGCACCAGGGCGCGGGCGATCTCCCGGTTGGAGCGGCCGTCGGCGATCAGGGTGAGCACTTCGCGTTCGCGTTCGGTCAGCGCGTTGCCGCGGCCCTGGCCCGAGCCGCCGGCCTGGTCCTGGGAGAGCAGCGCGCCGGCCACCTCGGGCTGGAGCAGTACGTGCCCGGCGTGCACCGAGCGGATGGCGTCGGCGAGCGCGACCGGGTCGATGTCCTTGTAGACGTAGCCCGCGGCGCCGGCCCGCAGCGCGGGCACGACGGTGCGCTGCTCGGTGAAGCTGGTGACGACCAGCACCCGGGCGGTGTTCTGCGCGTCGCGCAGCAGCCGCAGCGCCTCGATGCCGTCGGTGCCGGGCATCTTGACGTCCATGAGGATGACGTCGGGCCGCAGCTCCTCGGCGCGGGCGGCGCCCTCCTGGCCGTCGGCGGCCTCGCCGACCACCTCGATGTCGCCCTGCACCTCCAGGAACGTACGCAGGCCACGGCGTACGACCTGGTGGTCGTCCACCAGCAGGACACGGATCACTTTGTCAGCCACCCGGCACCTCCAGCTCGATCACGGTGCCCCTGCCGGGCGCCGATTGCACGGTGAGCAGGCCGCCGACCCCGCCGGCCCGGTCCCGCATGGAGACCAGGCCGAGGTGCCGGCCCGCGCGGCGGACGGAGCCGGGGTCGAAGCCCCGGCCGTCGTCGCGGACCCGCAGTACGGCGCCCTTGCCGCGGCCTTCGAGGGTGACGGCGACCGTGCCGGCGTGCGCGTGCCGCAGCGCGTTGTGCATGGCCTCCTGGGCGACCCGCAGCACCGCTTCCTCCTGGGAGGCGGGCAGCGCGCGGACCTCGCAGGCCCGGAAGGTGACGCCGGCGGAGTGCACCCGGTTGAGGACTTCGGCCTGGGTGCGCAGCGTGGCGACCAGCCCGTCGTCGTCGAGGGCGGCGGGCCGCAGCTCCACCACGACGGCCCGCAGCTCGTCGGCGGCCTCGGCGGCGAGGCCGGCGACCTCCCGCAGCTGGCCCTTGGCGCGGTCCGGGTCGGTGTCGATCAGCGCCGCCGCGGCCTGGGCGGTGAGCCGCAGCGAGAACAGCTTCTGCGACACCGCGTCGTGCAGCTCGTGGGCGATCCTGGCCCGCTCCCCCGCCAGCGTCAGCTCGCGGCTGCGCTCGTAGAGCCGGGCGTTGGTCAGGGCGATGGCGGCGTGGTCGGCGAGGATCCGCAGCAGGTCCTCGTCCTCCTGGGTGAAGCCGCAGCCGGCTTCCGGCCGGGTGGGGCAGAGCTTGTTGGCCAGGAAGAGGGCGCCGAGGATGTCCTCGCCGTCCATGACCGGCATCCCGATGAAGTCCTTCATCACCGGGTGGGTGCGCGGCCAGCCGGCGAAGCTCGCGAAGTCGCGGACGTCGGCGAGGCGCTGCGGGGTGGCCTCGTGCAGCATCGCGGCGAGGATGCCGTGCTGCCGGGGCAGCGGGCCGATGGTCCTCCACTGCTCGTCGCTGATGCCGTCCACCACGAACTGCGCGAAGCCGCCGTGGTCGTCGGGCACGCCGAGCGCGGCGAATTCGGCGGCCAGCAGCTCGCGGGCGGAGGTCACGATGGTCTGGAGCACCTCGCGCACCTCCAGCCGGCGGTTCATCGCCAGGACCGCGGCGCTGACCGCTTCGATTCCGCCCCTGGGCGGCCTGCTGGACATGCCTCCACCGTACCGGCGGGGGTGACGGTCCGTATGCGCCGCAGGGCCGAGCGCCGGTGGGCACTGGGACCTACGCCCTTGTGACCGCGCGGTGTACGGCGGGCGGCCGACGCGGCCGGCGGCGGTGCGTTCCTACGGTGGGCCGCACGGCGGTCGGGCAGCGGGCCGGACCGCGCCATGGCGCACTTCGCGTTCATGGCGGCCGATACAGCGAGGGCGGGATCATGCCGGTAGCGATCATCACAGGGGCGTCGCGGGGACTGGGCCGGGCGCTCGCCGCCGAGCTGGCGCGGCGCGGCTGGCAGCTGGTGCTGGACGGGCGGGACGCGGCGGCGCTGCGGACGGCGGCGGCCGGCCTGGAGCGTACGGCGGCGGAGTCCGCGGGCGGCGGGGCCGCGGCGGCGGTACGGGCGGTGCCGGGCGATGTCACGGACCCGGCGCACCGCGTGGCGCTGGTGGCGGCGGCGCGGGCGCTGGGCGGGGTGGATCTGCTGGTGAACAACGCCAGCGCGCTGGGCGCCGAGCCGCTGGTGCCGCTGGCCGCGCTGCCGCTGGCGGGGCTGCGGGCGGCGTTCGAGGTCAATGTGGCGGCGCCGCTGGCGCTGGTGCAGGAGGCGCTGCCCGCGCTGCGGGCCGCCGGCGGGGCGGTGCTGAACGTCAGCTCGGACGCGGCGGTGGAGGCGTATCAGGACTGGGGCGGTTACGGGGCGAGCAAGGCCGCGCTCGACCAGCTGTCCGCGGTGCTCGCGGTGGAGGAACCGGGGCTGCGGGTGTGGTGGGTGGATCCGGGTGATCTGCGGACGGCGCTGTACGCGGCGGCGGTGCCGGGCGACCCGGACTTCGCCGGGCGGGCGCTGCCCGAGGAGGTGGCGCCGGCCCTGCTGCGACTGCTGGACGAGGGGGACGAGGGGGCGGCCAGTGGCCGTTACACGGCGTCGTCACTGCGGGACGGAAGGTGACCGCGGTGAGCCGAGGCGCAGACCCCCATATAAGGGGAATAGGAGTCATGGCGGACAGGCAGCGCACACCGGACATCCTGCGCGGCATGCGGGTGCCGCCGGAGTCGCTCGCGACGGCGCCGCCGGCCCGGCGGGACGGGGTGCGGCTGCTGGTCGGACGGCAGGGTGCGGGCGAGGTGGCGCACCACTCCTTCCGGGAGCTGCCCGGACTGCTGCGGGCCGGCGACGTGCTGGTGGTGAACACCTCCCGGACGCTGCCGGCGGCGGTGGACGGGGAGCTGGGCGGCGAGCCGGTGGTGGCGCACTTCTCGACCCGGCGGGACGACGGGCGCTGGGTGGTGGAGGTGCGCGACCCCGACGGCCGGGGTTCCACGGTCCGCAGGGCCGGCGGCCCCGCGGGGGCGGTGGTGCGGCTGGCCGGCGGGGGGCACCTGGTGCTCGACGAGCCGCTTGACCCGCGCGCGGACCGGCTGTGGGTGGCGTCGCCGTCGATGGCCGACCCGGTACGGCATCTGCACCGGCACGGGCGGCCGATCCGCTACGCCTACACCGAGCGGGACCAGCCGCTCGCCGCCCACCAGACGGTCTTCGCGACAGCGGCGCCCGACGGCCTGGGTTCGGCCGAGATGCCGAGCGCGGGCCGGCCCTTCACGGCGCCGCTGGTGACGGAGCTGGTCAGCCGCGGGGTGCAGATCGCCCCGATCGTGCTGCACACCGGGGTGGCCTCGGCCGAGGCGTACGAGCCGCCGTACGCCGAGCCCTACACGGTGCCGGCGGCGACGGCGTGGCAGGTCAACGCGGCGCGGGCGGCCGGCGGCCGGGTGGTCGCGGTGGGGACGACCGCGGTACGGGCGCTGGAGTCGGCGGCGGACCGGCGCGGGGTGGTACACCCGGCGCGGGGCTGGACGGAGCTGGTGATCACCCCGGAGCGCGGGGTGCGTGCGGTGGACGGTCTGCTCACCGGGCTGCACGAGCCGGAGGCCTCGCATCTGCTGATGCTGCGGGCGGTGTCGGGGGACGCCCTGCTGGAGCGCGTCTACGCCGAGGCGCTGCGGCACCGATACCGGTGGCACGAATTCGGCGACGTGAATCTCCTGCTGCCATAAGCGTCACATAAAGCACCCCCTCGGTCACCGCAAGCGACCGGGGGGGTGCCGCTATGTGAGGTGACCTATAGGACGTGCGTCACATACTAAGCCGCCTAGTGGAATACAAGGCGCACCCAGGTACCCGGGAATACGGGGAGGTGGCTCCCCGTTCGGCGCCCATCTACGAATTCGATTCGTAGCACGGTTCATTGACCCCCGTTTTGCGAGGCCCTAAGAATTCTCACGTCCGCAACCGGAAGAGGTCATTCCATGCAGCTCCCCACGATCCCGAAGATCGGCCGACTGTCCAAGAAGCACAAGATCACGGCGGCCGGTGCCGCCGCCGCGGCTGCTGTTGTCCTGGCCGTCACCGGTCTCCAGGCGACCGGTGGGTCGGCTGAGGCCAAGGGCGATCCGACCGGTTTCTCGGCCGATTCCGGCCAGCAGGTGAAGAGCCTCGACGCCCAGGCGAGCCTTGCCTCGCAGCAGGCCATCAAGGACGACGCGGCCGCGAAGAAGAAGGCCGCCGACGAGTCGGCCGCTCAGCAGAAGGCCGCCGCCGACGCGGCGGCGAAGAAGAAGGCGGCCGACACCGCGGCCAAGAAGAAGGCGGCGCACGCCGCAGCCGTCGCCAAGCAGCGGGCCGCGAACGCCGCCGCCGCGAAGAAGAAGGCCGCCGCCCAGGCCGCCGAGCGCGCCAGGGCCAAGGAGGCCGCGAACCGTTCGACGCAGCGCACCGCCGTCAAGGCCGCGCCGAAGAAGACCGTGGTGGCGGCCGCACCGAAGAAGACCGTCGCCATCGCCGCCACGCCGGCCGCGGCCGTGGTCTACCCCGACAACCTCGACGGCTGGATTCGCGAGGCGCGGTCCGTCCTGGCCGCGCACGACATCCCCGTGCCGACCTACAACGGCATTTACCGCAACATCATCCGCGAGTCCTCGGGCAACCCCAACGCCATCAACCTGTGGGACATCAACGCCCAGAACGGCATTCCCTCCAAGGGCCTGCTGCAGACGATCGACCCGACCTTCAACGCGTACCACGTGTCGGGTACTTCGTGGAACATCTACGACCCGGTCGCGAATATCGCCGCGGCCTGCAACTACGCCTGGCACGTCTACGGCGGAATGGACAACGTCAACTCGGCGTACTGACCGGCCCGTACGAAAGGGCGGCAGGACCGAAAGGTCCCTGCCGCCCTTTTCGCATGGCGCGTCCTCCGGCTACTTCCGCATGACCTCGGGCTCGTGCCGGCGCAGCAGCCGGGCGACGGCGACGCCGCACAGCGCCGCCATGGCGAGCAGCATGAAGACGTCCAGCACCCAGATGCCGGCGTTGTGCTTCCAGAGGGTGTCCACGGTCTGGTGCGTCTGGTCCCACGGCAGCAGCGTGTTGAGGTCGGCGGTGGCGCCGGTCGCGGCCACCGCCCAGCGGGCCGGCATCAGCCAGGCCACCTGCTCCATACCGGGCTTGCCGTAGAGCTGGAAGAGCACACCGGTGAAGACGATCTGCACGATGGCGAACATCACCAGCAGCGGCATGGTCTTCTCCGCCGTCTTCACCAGGGCCGAGATGATCAGGCCGACCATCATCGAGGTGAAGCCGAAGGCCATGATGACCAGGGTCATCTCCACCGCCGGGTGGCTGTGCAGCAGGACGCCCTCGGCGGGCATCTTCTTGCGCGGCCCGAAGCCGATGCCGCTGATGATCGCGCCCTGTACGGCGGTGATCAGCCCGAGCACGATGACCTTGGACATCAGGTACGCCGACCGCGACAGGCCGACCGCGCGTTCGCGCTCGTAGATGACGCGTTCCTTGATCAGCTCACGGACGGAGTTCGCGGAGCCCGCGAAGCACGCGCCGACCGCGATGATCATCAAGATGGTGCCCGCGTCGCGGTTCTGGTTGTGCGACCTGGCGGGACCGTAGCCCAGGCCGTCGTGCGCCGGGATCAGCAGGCTGACGATGCCGAGCACGGTCGGCAGGATCAGCATCAGGCCGATGAAGCCGCGGTCGGAGGCGATCACCGACAGATAGCGGCGCACCAGCGTCCACAACTGCGGTCCCCACGCCTGCGGTTTGGGCGGTCTGGCCACCTGGTGGGGTATGTAGGGCGCGGCCTGCGGGGCCACGGCGTCGAGGTCCGCGGCATAGGTCTGGTAATGCTGCGAGCCGCGCCAGCGGCCCATCCAGTCGTAGTCGCGGTAGGTCTCGAACGCCGAGAAGACGTCGGCCCAATTGTCGTAGCCGAAGAAATTCAGCGCCTCGTCCGGCGGACCGAAATACGCGACGGCGCCGCCCGGCGCCATCACCAGCAGCTTGTCGCACAGCGCCAGTTCCGCCACCGAGTGGGTGACCACCAGGACGGTGCGGCCGTCGTCGGCCAGGCCGCGCAGCAGCTTCATCACATCGCGGTCCATGCCCGGGTCCAGGCCCGAGGTGGGCTCGTCCAGGAAGATCAGCGACGGCTTGGTGAGCAGTTCGAGCGCCACCGAGACGCGCTTGCGCTGGCCGCCGGACAGCGAGGTGATCCGCTTGTCCGCGTGGATGTCGAGCTTGAGCTCGCGCAGCACCTCGTCGATCCGGGCCTCGCGCTCCGCGGACGCGGTGTCACCGGGGAAGCGGAGCTTGGCCGCGTACCGCAGTGCGGTCTTGACCTGGAGTTCCTTGTGCAGGATGTCGTCCTGCGGCACCAGGCCGATGCGCTGGCGCAGTTCGGCGAACTGCTTGTACAGGTTCCGGTTGTCGTACAGCACCTCGCCCTGGTCGGCGGGCCGGTAGCCGGTCAGGGCGCGCAGCAGCGTCGACTTGCCGGACCCCGACGGGCCGATCACCCCGATCAGCGACTTCTCCGGCACCCCGAAGGAGACGTCCTTGAGGATCGTCTTGGTGGTCTTGCCGTGCGGCACGGTCACCGACAGGCGGCGGGCCGAGAAGGAGACGGCGCCGGTGTCCACGAACTCTTCGAGCCGGTCGCCGACCAGCCGGTAGGTGGAGTGGCCGACACCGACGATGTCGTTCGGGCCGAGCAGGTGCCGCTGGACCGGCTGGCCGTTGACGTACGTGCCGTTGTGGCTGCCGAGGTCGACGATCTCGTAGCGGCCGTCGGGGTGCGCGCGGAATTCGGCGTGGTAGCGGGAGACCTGGAGGTCGGAGACGACCAGTTCGTTCTCCAGCGCGCGGCCGATCCGCATGACCCGGCCCAGCGCGAGCTGGTGGAAGGTCGTCGGGCTGCGGTCGCCGCCTCCGGCTGCCGCGGCGCCGTTCGCGGCGGGCTGCTGCGGTACGCCCTGCGGCGCCGGCGGCTGCTGCGGCCAGCCGCCGGCCTGCGGCGGTACGGCCTGCGGGTGCGGGGCCGCCTGCTGGGCGGGCGGCGCGGCCTGCTGATACCGCGGGTAGTGCTGCGGCGGCGCCTGTTGGACCTGCGGCGGGATGTGCTGCGGCGGCGGGATGTGCGGGACCGGCTGCTGCACCGGCGGCGGGGGCGCGGCCTGCTGCGGTGCCGACTGGTAGAGCTGCTGCGGCTGCTGCGCGTGCGCGGTCTGCGCGCTGTAGGCGTCGCCGCCGGCCGCCGCGACCGGCGTGCCGCCGCCGGTGAAGCTGAGCCGCGGGCCGTCGGTGGCATTGCCGAGATTGACCGTGGAGCCGGGGCCCACGTCGGTCTGCTGGATCCGCTGTCCGTGCACAAAGGTGCCGTTGGTGCTTCCCTGGTCCTCTATCACCCAACTGCGTTCGCCACGGCGGATGGTGGCGTGCCGCCACGAAACCCGGGCGTCGTCGCAGACGAGATCGGCCTGCGGGTCGCGCCCGAGGCTGTAGGACCGGGAGGCGTCGAGCGTCCAGGTTCGGCCGTTCAATTCGAGTACGAGTTCAGGCACCCCAAGCCCCACTGTTTGTCCCCCGTGTTGTCCCCCATGAGGGGAGTCTAGAGATTGCGAACATCGGGAGGAACTATCGCAGGCCCCGGTCTCGTAACAGAAAGCGCCCTCCCGGGTACGTTCCCGCAACGAGGACATGACGGAGGTGGCGGAGGCCGAAACGGCGGACGGCTGCTGTCCGCGCGTTCTCCGCGTGTTCTCCCCGTGTTCTTTGCGGCGAGTGTCCGGCACGCGGGACGGATGGTGTGGGGTCCGGGCCGGGCGGATACCGTGTGGGTACCATGAACGACGCCTCGCAGACCGCGCCTGTCGCCGCCGTTCCCGCAGCGGACGTGCCGACCCTTCTGGTCAAGATCTTCGGCAAGGACCGTCCCGGCATCACCGCCGGGCTCTTCGACACGCTCGCCGCCTACGGCGTGGACGTGGTGGACATCGAGCAGGTGGTGACCCGCGGCCGGATCGTGCTGTGCGCGCTGGTGACCGCGCCCGCGCCGGGCACCGGCTCCGAGGGCGACCTGCGGGCCACCGTGCACAGCTGGGCCGAGAGCCTGCTGATGCAGGCCGAGATCATCTCCGGCACCGGTGACAACCGGCCGCGCGGCGAGGGGCGTTCGCATGTCACGGTGCTCGGCCGGCCGCTGACCGCCGAGTCGGCTGCGGCCATAACGGCGGTGATCACCGGCGCCGGCGGCAACATCGACCGGATCTTCCGGCTGGCGAAGTATCCCGTCACGGCGGTGGAGTTCGCCGTGTCCGGCGCCGAGCCGGTGGCGCTGCGCTCGGCGCTCGCGGTCGCGGCGGCGGCCCGCGGGGTGGACGTCGCGGTGGTGCCGTCGGGCTTGCAGCGCAGGGCGCAGCGGCTGGTGGTGATGGACGTCGACTCCACCGTCATCCAGGACGAGGTGATCGAGCTGTTCGCCGCGCACGCCGGGTGCGAGGCGCAGGTCGCCGAGGTCACCGCCGCGGCGATGCGCGGCGAGCTGGACTTCGAGCAGTCGCTGCACGCCCGGGTGGCGCTGCTGGCCGGGCTGGACGTGTCGGTGGTGGACAAGGTGCGCGCCCAGGTGCGGCTGACCCCCGGCGCACGCACCCTGGTGCGTACCCTCAAGCGGCTCGGCTATCAGGTCGGGGTGGTCTCCGGCGGCTTCACGCAGGTCACCGACGACCTCAAGGAGCGCCTCGGCCTCGACTTCGCCGCCGCGAACACCCTGGAGGTGGCGGGCGGGCGGCTGACCGGCCGGGTGGTCGGGCCGATCGTGGACCGGCCGGGCAAGGCCAGGCTGCTGCGCAGCTTCGCCGAGCAGGCCAGGGTGCCGCTGAGCCAGACCGTGGCGATCGGCGACGGCGCCAACGACCTGGACATGCTCAACGCGGCGGGCCTCGGGGTCGCCTTCAACGCCAAGCCGGTGGTCCGCGAGGCGGCCGACGCGGCGGTGAACGTCCCCTTCCTCGACGCGGTGCTCTACCTGCTGGGGATCACCCGCGAGGAGATCGAGGCGGCGGACGAGCTGGACGGCGTCGAGACGACCTGACTCCGGTCCCGGCGGGCGCGAGCGGCCGTGCGCCTGCTGCGGGTCCCGGCGCTACGCCTCGTGCGGGGCCCAGAACGCGGTGAGCCGGCCGACGCCGTGCTCGACGGTCTTCCACGACCCGGTGAAGGTGACCACCGCGAAGGCCGCGGTGGGGAAGCCGCCCGTCTTCATCCGGGCGAGCGCGTCGCCCTGCGCGCTGCCCGAGAGGGCCTCGGCGAGCGCGTGCATCCCGGGGTTGTGCGCGACCAGCAGCAGCGAGCCGATGTCGTCGGGGGTCTCGTTGAGCAGCGCGAGCAGCTTGCCGAGGCTCGCGTCGTAGAGCCGCTCCTCGTAGACCGTGCGGGGGCGGTGCGGCAGCTCGTGCGCGGCGAGCTTCCAGGTCTCCCGGGTGCGGACCGAGGTGGAGCACAGGACCAGGTCGGGGGCGATGCCGTCGTCGGCGAGGCGGCGGCCCGCCATCGGGGCGTCCAGCCGGCCGCGGTCGGCCAGTGGCCGCTCGTGGTCGGGGACGGCGGGCCAGTCGGCCTTGGCGTGCCGGAGAAGGACGACGGTGCGGGGCGAATCGGCGGTCATGCCTTTCAGCTTTCCAGAAAACCCGCAGTCAGGCGCGGGATGGACGTGATCACCGGCACTGCCGGGCGGTCGCCGCGGGCGTCCGCCGGGACGGTCACATGAGGTGGCGGAGGAAGTCCGGCAGGGCGGTGACGATCCTGGAGAGCACATCGCCGGTGGGCACCGCGGTCGAGGCGTCGGCGCTGCCGGCGCTGATCAGGGCGAGCAGCGCGGCGAAGGCGAGCGCGGGCAGCGCCACCGCCCACCACGGCAGCCGGGTCTGCACCTCGCCCGCCCCGCGTACGGCGGGGCGCTCGGTGCCGGTCCTGGTCCCGGCCTGCCGGGCGTAGAGGTGGGGGGACTGCGTGGTCACGGTGACCGCCTCCGTGGGTGAACCGTCGAAGTGCCGTTGTCTGACTGCACTTCGACGCTACGGGCGCGCGGCGGCCCGTCCCATCCGGTCGTCCACCCAGTTGACCCTGACCCTGACCCCCGAGGGATGGTGGGGTTGTCCCCACCCCCGGGGTAGGGGTCGGCGCCCGAGCCGCTGACGGCGGGTCAGCTCACGGGCACGCGTACCGGGTGGTTCATCCCATGCGGGCGGCGATGACGGCGACCACCGCGACGATCGCGGGCACCCCCATCATCAGGCCGAACATCATCAGTAGCCGGCGCTGGGGCTGCGGGGGATTCGGTTCGAGTACGGGCATGGGTCCAGTCTGGCACCGGCGGCCGGGCGGGCCGCACCGGGGTCACAGTTCGTCCTCGATGTACCGGTTGCGGCCGGCCAGCACCCCGCACACCACTTGCGGGACGACCAGCGCGATCATCAGCGCCATCGGCAGGCCCCAGCCGCCGGACGACTGGTTGAGCGCGCCGACCAGGATCGGCCCGGGGATCGAGAGCAGATAGCCGGTGCTCTGCGCGAAGGCCGACAGGCGTACGACTCCCGCGCCGGTGCGCGAGCGCATCCCGATCATCGTCAGCACCAGCGGGAAGGCGCAGTTCGCGACGCCCAGCAGCAGCGCCCAGGCCCAGGGCGCGGCGGCGGGCGCGGCCCACAGCCCGGCGAAGCCGGCCACCTGGAAGCAGGCGAGGACCACCACGATCGGCCCCTGCGAGCGCATCCGCGCGGCCAGCTGCGGCAGCACGAAGGACAGCGGCACGCCCATCACCATGGTCACCGCGAGCAGCAGCCCGGCCTGGCCGGCGGAGATGCCGGCGTCGCGGAAGATCTGCGGCATCCAGCCCATGGTGACGTAGGCGGCGGTGCCCTGGAGCCCGAAGAAGGCGGCCACCGTCCAGGCAGTACGGCTGCGGGTGATCCGCCCGTGCTCGCCGTTCGCGGCGCCCGGCGCGGGTGTCCGTACGCCAGGGCCGGAAGCGGCGGCCGGTGCCGCGGCGGCCCGGGCGCCTGCCAGCGGCAGCCAGACCAGGGCGGCCACCGCGGCGGGCAGCGCCCACACGCCCAGGCCGAGCCGCCAGCCGTGGCCCATGGCGTGGGTCAGCGGCACCGACACGGCGGCGGCCACGGCGGTGCCCAGCGACAGGGCCATCGAGTAGACACCGGTGACCGTGCCCACCCGGTGGGGGAAGTAGCGCTTGACGATCACCGGCATCAGCACGTTCGAGACGGCGATGCCGGCCAGCGCGAGGGCGCTGGCGGCCAGGAAGGCGGGGGTGCCGCCGGCGAAGGGCCGCAGCAGCAGGCCTGCGGTGATCAGGGTCATGCCGGCGCAGACGACCGCGCCGGGACCATAGCGGCGGGCGAGCCGGGGCGCGGCGAAGCCGAACAGCGCGAAGCAGGCGGCGGGCACCGAGGTGAGCAGGCCCGCCATGGCGCCGCTCATGCCGAGGCCGTCGCGGACCTCCTTCATCAGCGGGCCGAGGCTGGTCACGGCGGGGCGCAGGTTGACAGCGGCGAGGACGAGTCCCGCGACGGCGAGCGCACCGGCCCAGCGCGGCAGCGCGGGCGGGGCGGCGCGGGTCTCCGGGGGGCACGGCGGCGCCTTTTCCAGGGTCGTGGCCGGATCGAGGGTCAAGGAGTCGTCATCGCGCATGGACCCATCATAGAATGATGGGATGAATCTCGGACCCGTGCCCCGCAGTGCCACCCTCGCCGACCAGGTCATCGCCCGGCTGCGGGCCGAGATCACCTCGGGCAGCTGGCCGGTGGGCAGCCGTATCCCCACCGAGCCCGAGCTGGTCGAACGGCTCGGGGTGGCCCGCAACACCGTCAGGGAGGCGGTCAGGGCGCTCGCGCACAACGGCCTGCTCGACATCAGGCAGGGTTCCGGCACCTACGTGGTGGCGACCAGCGAGCTGGCCGGGGTGATGCAGCGGCGGTTCGCGGGCGCCGACCAGCTGCACATCGCCGAGCTGCGCGGGGCGCTGGAGACCACCGCGGCGGCGCTGGCCGCCGAGCGGCGCGACGAGGCGGACCTGCGGCAGCTCGACGCGCTGCTGGAGCGGCGGGAGCTGGCCTGGGACTCGGGGGACGCCGAGGCCTTCGTCGAGGCCGACGCCACCTTGCACCTGGCGGTGGTGGCGGCCTCGCACAACGAGGTGCTGACCGCCCTGTACGCCGACCTCGGCCAGGTGCTGCGGGACTTCCTGCGGGCCGACGTCGGCACCGAGCTGCGGCCGGAGGACCACCTCGACCACGCGCGGCTGGTCGCCGCGATCCGGGCCGGCGACCGGGAGCGGGCGGCGGCCGAGGCCCGCGACCACGCCTTCCACTGCCGCTTCCGCGCCATGACGAACGCGGCGGCGGGCTGAGCCCGCCGCCGCGTTCGGGCATCCCGCGGGGATGCCGGAGGTCCTGCGCGAGAACCTACGCGCCGATCGCGTGCACCCCGCCGTCGACGTGCACGATCTCGCCGGTGGTCTTGGGGAACCAGTCGGACAGCAGCGCCACGACACCGCGCCCGGCGGGGTCGGGGTCGGACATGTCCCACTCCAGCGGCGAGCGGTGGTTCCACACGTCCGCCAGGTCCGAGAAGCCCGGGATGGACTTGGCGGCCATCGAGCCGATCGGGCCCGCGGAGATCAGGTTGCAGCGGATGTTCTGCTTGCCCAGGTCGCGGGCCAGGTAGCGCGAGGTCGCTTCGAGGGCGGCCTTGGCCGGGCCCATCCAGTCGTACTGCGGCCAGGCGTACTGCGCGTCGAAGGTGAGGCCGACGACCGAGCCGCCGGCTTCCGTCATCAGCGGCAGGCAGGCCATGGTGAGCGACTTGAGCGAGTACGCCGACACGTGCATCGCGGTGGCGACCGACTCGAAGGGGGTGTTGAGGAAGTTGCCGCCGAGCGCGTCCTGCGGGGCGAAGCCGATCGAGTGGACCACGCCGTCGAGGCCGCCCAGCTCGTCACGCACGACGCTCTCCAGGCCCGCCAGGTGCTCGGCGTTGGTCACGTCCAGCTCGACGACCTTGGTCGGGCGGGGCAGCTTGCGGGCGATCCGCTCGGTCAGGGTCGGCCGGGGGAAGGCGGTCAGGATGATCTCGGCGCCCTGCTCCTGGGCCAGCTTGGCGGTGTGGAAGGCGATGGAGGACTCCATCAGCACACCGGTGATCAGGATGCGCTTGCCGTCGAGGATTCCGCTCATGGTGGTCAGTGACCCATGCCCAATCCGCCGTCAACCGGGATGACGGCTCCAGTGATGTACGCGGCGTCGTCGGACGCCAGGAAACGCACCGCGGCGGCGATCTCCTCGGGCTGCGCGTAGCGGGCCAGCGGCACCTGCGCCACGATGCCCGCGCGCTGCTCGTCGGTGAGCGTCCGGGTCATGTCGGTGTCGACGAAGCCGGGTGCCACGACGTTGAAGGTGATGTTGCGCGAGCCCAGCTCGCGGGCCAGCGAGCGGGCGAAGCCGACCAGGCCGGCCTTGGAGGCGGCGTAGTTGGCCTGTCCCGCCGAGCCCAGCAGGCCGACCACCGACGAGATCAGCACGACCCGGCCCTTCCTGGCCCGCAGCATGCCGCGGTTGGCGCGCTTGACCACCCGGAAGGTGCCGGTGAGATTGGTGTCGAGGACCGCGGTGAAGTCCTCCTCCGACATGCGCATCAGCAACTGGTCGCGGGTGATGCCGGCGTTGGCCACCAGGACCTCGACCGTGCCGTGCGCCGCCTCGACCTCCTTGTAGGCCTGTTCGACCTGCTCGGCGTCGGTGATGTCGCAGCGCACCGCGAGCACGCCGAGTGCCACGAGGTCGGCCGGCGGCTCGCCCGAGCGGTACGTGATGGCGACCTTGTCGCCCGCGTCGGCGAAAGCCCGGGCGATGGCGAGGCCGATGCCCCGGTTTCCTCCGGTGACGAGAACCGAGCGGCTCAACGGATCACTCCTCAGTCGTGAGTATCTCCGTGAAAACTATCGGTCCCGGCGCCGTTCCGGGGAATCGGCCCCGACAGGCTGCCCCGGCCGACCCTGTGGGGTTCCTACAGGGGCCGGCCGTCAGCCCTGGTTGCGCGCCCCGGCCCTGCGGCGGCTGTAGACCAGCAGGCCGACCGCGCCGCTGGCCAGGATCGCGCTGCCGGACAGCGCGGTCTCCAGGGTGCTGCTGCTCGCGGCCACGTTGCTGGTCGCGAGGTTGCCGGTGGTGGAGGTGACGGGGGCGTCACCGCCGTGGCCGTGGTGGACGACGGTCGACTTCGCCTCGCCCGCGGTGATCTGGGCGTCGGTCGGCGCCTTGGCGATGTCGGCGGTGGCCGCCTTCGCCGCCTGCACGGTCTGTCCGAAGACGACATCCGCGCAGCCGTAGAAGGCCTCGGGGCTGTCGCTTCGCTGCCACACCTGGTAGATCAGCTGCCGTCCGGTGCGGGACGGCAGCGTCGCGGGGAAGGTGTAGTAGCCGGGCGAGGAGGCCGCGGTGGTGTAAGTGGCGACCGGGGTGGTGTCCAGGTCGGACCACTTCAGCGGCTTCGTCGGGTCGTAGCCCTGCTTGGTGATGTAGAGCGTCATCACCCCGCGGTGCGGTGCGGTGACCTTGAAGCTGACGGTGGTCTGCCCGGCCTGGACCGGGGTGGCCGGCCAGTCGGTGCGGGCCCAGTCCAGCGCGCGGTACTTGTCGCGGTCGGCGGAGCAGAGGTGGCCGTCGGGGATGATCGTCCGGCTCTGCCCGTTGGCGTTGGCGATGTTGACCTCGTTCCAGTCGTACAGCGGCTGGGTGCCGCTGTCGGCGACGAGGTCCTTGCACACCTGCGACTTCGGGTTCTCCGGGCCTTCCGCGTAGCAGGCGGAGATCCGGCTGACCGGGGTGCTGAGCGCTCCGTGCGCGCTGGCCGAGCCGGGCGTGAGCCCGGCGATGACCAGGGTGGTGGCGCCGACCGCGCCCAGGGCGGCGGCCTTGCGGCGTACTGACATGGTGGGGGGCTCCTTGTCGAGCGTGCGGTGATGCGGTGCGGACAAGAGAGGGCGGCACCACGAGCATAGAGATTGGTCTGGACCAAGCCAAGAGCTGCCGCAGAAAGGCCTGTTAGTACACCTCACGGTCGGCCGCGACAGGCCGCCGCGCCGAAATTCGCGGCGCCGTCCACCCCCGGCGCGGCATGATTCACTGCGGACACGCTGACGCGAAGGGAAGTTCGCCGTGCCTCATGAGGTCGATCAGTCATTCCTCGCGCTGCCGCTGCGGGCGCTCGCCGACGCGGCGCTGGCCAGAGCGCGCGCGCTGGGCGCCGATCACGCCGACTTCCGGCTGGAGCGGCTACGCAGCGCCGCCTGGCGGCTGCGGGACGCGCGGCCTGCCGGGACGTCGGACAGTACGGATCTGGGCTACGCGGTCCGGGTGGTGCACGGCGGCGCCTGGGGCTTCGCCTCCGGCGTGGACCTGACGATGGACGCGGCGGCCAAGGTCGCCTCGCAGGCCGTGGCCATGGCCAAGCTGAGCGCCAAGGTGATCGCGGCGGCCGGCTCCGACGAGCGGGTCGAGCTGGCGGACGAGCCGGTGCACGCGGACCGCACCTGGGTGTCGGCCTACGGGATCGACCCGTTCGACGTCCCCGACGCGGACAAGACCGGGCTGCTCGCGGAGTGGAGCGGCCGGCTGCTGGCCGCGGACGGCGTCTCGCACGCGGACGCCTCGCTGATCGCGGTGCACGAGAACAAGTTCTACGCCGACACCGCGGGCACCACGACCACCCAGCAGCGGGTCAGGCTGCACCCGCAGCTCACCGCGGTCAGCGTCGACCCCGACGGCGGCGGCTTCGAGTCGATGCGCACCCTGGCCCCGCCGGCCGGCCGCGGCTGGGAGTACCTGACCGACGGCGGCTGGGACTGGGACGGCGAACTCGCCGCGATCCCCGGCCTGCTGGCCGACAAGATGCGCGCGCCCTCGGTCGAGGCGGGCGCGTACGACCTGGTGGTCGACCCGTCCAACCTGTGGCTGACCATCCACGAGTCCGTCGGCCACGCCACCGAGCTGGACCGCGCCCTCGGCTACGAGGCCGCCTACGCCGGCACCTCCTTCGCGACCTTCGACCAGCTGGGCACCCTGAAGTACGGCTCGCCGCTGATGCACGTCACCGGCGACCGCACCGCCCAGCACGGCCTGGCCACCGTCGGCTACGACGACGAGGGCGTGGCCGGCCAGTCCTGGGACCTGGTCAGGGACGGTGTGCTGGTCGGCTACCAGCTGGACCGCAGGATCGCGAGGCTCACCGGCTTCGAGCGCTCCAACGGCTGCGCCTACGCCGACTCCCCCGGCCATGTCCCGGTCCAGCGGATGGCGAACGTCTCCCTCCAGCCCGCGCCGGACGGCCCGTCCACCGAGGAGCTGATCGGCGGGGTCGAACGCGGCATCTACGTGGTCGGCGACCGGTCCTGGTCGATCGACATGCAGCGCTACAACTTCCAGTTCACCGGTCAGCGGGCGTACGCGATCCGGGGCGGCCGCCTCGACGGCCAGGTCAAGGACTTCGCCTACCAGGCCACCACCACCGACTTCTGGGGCTCGATGGAGGCCGTCGGCGGCCCGCAGACCTACGTCCTGGGCGGGGCGTTCAACTGCGGGAAGGCCCAGCCGGGCCAGATCGCCGCGGTGTCCCACGGGTGCCCCTCCGCGCTGTTCCGGGGCGTCAACATTCTGAACACCACCCAGGAGGCGGGGCGATGAGCACGACGACGAAGCCGCACGAGCTGGTCGAACGGGCGCTGGAGCTGTCGGCGGCGGACGGCTGTGTGGTCATCGCCGACGAGGAGTCCAGCGCCAATCTGCGCTGGGCCGGCAACGCGCTGACCACCAACGGGGTCACCCGCGGGCGGACGCTGACGGTCATCGCGACGGTGGACGGCGGGCAGGGCGCCGCCTCCGGGGTGGTGTCGCGCTCCGCGGTCACCGCGGACGAGCTGGAGCCGCTGGTGCGGGCGGCCGAGGCGGCGGCCCGCGAGGCAGGTCCCGCCGAGGACGCGCAGCCGCTGGTGACCGGGGTGCCGCAGTCCGCGGACTTCACCGACGCGCCGGCCGAGACCGCCTCGGGGGTCTTCGCGGCCTTCGCGCCCGCGCTCGGGGAGGCCTTCGCCCTCGCGCGGGCCGGCGGGCGGCAGCTGTACGGCTTCGCCTTCCACTCGGTGACCTCGACGTATCTGGGCACGTCGGCCGGGCTGCGGCTGCGGCACGACCAGCCGAACGGCACGCTGGAGGTCAACGCCAAGTCCCCCGACCGCACCCGGTCGGCGTGGGCGGGCGCGGCCACCCGGGACTTCACCGATGTCGACCCGCTGGCGCTGGACGCCGAACTGGCGCAGCGGCTGGCCTGGGCGGAGCGGCGGATCGACCTGCCGGCCGGGCGCTACGAGACGCTGCTGCCGCCGTCGGCGGTCGCCGACCTGATGGTCTACCAGCTGTGGTCCTCGGGCGCCCGGGACGCCGCGGAGGGCCGTACGGTCTTCAGCAGGGCCGGCGGCGGCACCCGGGTCGGCGAGCAGCTGGCGGCGCTGCCGCTGACGCTGCGCAGCGACCCGGGCGAGCCGGGCCTGGAGTCGGCGCCCTTCGTGGTCGCGCACGCGTCGGGCGACGACGCCTCGGTCTTCGACAACGGGCTGCCGGTCGGCCCGGTGGACTGGCTGCGGGACGGCACCCTGCGCAATCTGCCGACCACCCGGCACAGCGCCGCGCTGACCGGGCTGCCGATGGCGCCGGCGGCCGACAACCTGATCCTGGAGGGCGGCGGCAAGCGGTCGCTGGCCGAGATGGTGGCGGGCACCGAGCGCGGCCTGCTGCTGACCTGCCTGTGGTACATCCGCGAGGTCGATCCGGCGACGCTGCTGCTGACCGGCCTGACCAGGGACGGCGTCTACCTGGTCGAAGGCGGCGAGGTGTCGGGCGTGGTGAACAACTTCCGCTTCAACGAATCACCGGTCGACCTGCTGGGCCGGGCGGTCGAGGCGGGCCGCAGCGAGCGGACGCTGCCCCGCGAGTGGAGCGACTACTTCACCCGGGCGGCGGCGCCGGCGCTGCGGGTGCCGGACTTCAACATGAGTTCGGTCAGCCAGGGCGTCTGAGACGCCCGGGGACATCAGGGGGGCCGGGGGGATGCTGGACGAGAAGCGGACGGTCAAGACGTCGAAGTTCCTGTCGCTGGTGCTGCGGCACCGGCCGGAGCGGATAGGGCTGGCGCTGGACGAGGCGGGCTGGGTGGACGTGGGCGCGCTGCTGGCCGCGTGCTCCGCCCACGGCAGGAGCCTGACGCGGGCGGAGCTGGACCACGTGGTCGCCACCAACAACAAGCGGCGGTTCGCGTACTCCGAGGACGGCCGGCGGATAAGGGCCAGCCAGGGGCACACCCTGCCGGTGGACCTGGGCCTCGCGCCGGCGGCGCCGCCCGAGGTGCTCTTCCACGGGACGGCGGCGGCCACCCTGCCGCTGATCCTGCGCGACGGGCTGCTGCCGATGGCGCGGCAGGACGTCCACCTGTCGGCGGACCGCGAGACGGCCGTGCGCGTGGGGTCGCGGCACGGCCGTCCCGTGGTGCTCGCGGTGGACGCGGCGGGGCTCGCCGCCGGGGGCCAGGTCTTCCGGGTCAGCGACAACGGGGTGTGGCTGACCGGTCCCGTGGCGCCGCGATGGCTGCGGGTGCAGCCGGGCTGACCCTCCGGCGGGCTCCCGGAGCCCGCCGGACGGCCCGCCGCCTCAGACCCTGGTCGTCCTGCGCCTGCCCTTGAACGCGGACCACAGGGCGTCGCCGAGCCCCACGACGATGACCGCGCCGATGAGCTGGAGCACATGCCGGGTCCAGTCGAAGCCCTTGGTGTCGTTGACCCCGAGCCAGGTCGACGCGGCATTGCCGAGGATGCTGCCGCCCATGCCGCAGATCACGGTGAGCCACAGCGGCAGGCTCTGCCTGCCTGGCAGGATCGCCTTGGCGATGAGGCCAAGCACAAGACCGACGATGATCGCCCACAGCCAACCCATGCCGCTCGCCTCCTCGTCACCGGGCGGCCGGCGCCCGGTACTCGTGCGGCAAGTCTCCGCCCGGCCGGGCTACGCCGCATGTCGGGGGCAACCATGGTCCGAACGGCGCAAAGACCCGCCGCTCCCCCGCTCTGATGCGCACGCGCCGCGCGGCGTACCGTAGTGGCATCCGGTGTGGCGCGCCGCAACCCGCGAGCAGTGCGGCCCGGACAGTCGAGCGGCGGTGGAATGCGATGCGGAAGCAGGGCGGGCCTGAGGTCTACCAGATCTCCGGGGCGCGTACCGGGCTGACCGAGGACGTACGCGGACGGCAGCGGCGGTACATCATCTCGATGTCGGTCCGTACCGTCTCGGTGATCCTCACGGTCGTGCTGTGGAATATCGAGCGCCCGCTGGCCTGGGCGTGTCTGGCGATCGGTCTGCTGCTCCCGTACATCGCAGTGGTCTACGCCAATGCGGGCAGGGAGAACGCGCCCGTGGCGCCCGCGGCCTACGTCCCGCCACCGGTCCGGCCGGCGCTCGAGGCGACCAAAGTGGAGTCCGGAGCGGAACGCGCGGCCGAGCCGCTCGCCGATCCGGCCGACACCTTCTGACCTGGGATCGGGGCGGGCTGCCCAGGTCCGGACCAGCGCGGCCCGGGAAGCGGAACCTCAAGAAAGGCTCAGATCAATGGTGACGTTCCACTCCCGCCAACGCGTCAGTGCATGACATACTTCGTAGGCGCTCCGCATCCCCCGTCGGAGCGATGGACCGACGCCGGGCGGCTCCCCCCGTGGCTGCCCGGCGTCGCCATGTCCGGGGGCGGCCGGGGCTCGGCCGCACCCGCCTTCCGGCCGGGCCGGGCGCCGGGCGCGCTGCGGTTTACTGGGACGTGTGAACGACGAGACGCCGATCTGCTCGGCCAAGGGGTGCCGCACGGCCGCGGTGTGGGTGCTGGCGTGGAACAACCCGAAGCTGCACACACCCGAGCGGCGCAAGACCTGGCTGGCCTGCGACGAGCACCGTGAGCACCTGGCGCAGTTCCTCGGCATGCGCGGCTTCCTCAAGGACGTGGTGGCGCTCGCCGAGTGGGAGCAGCGGTCAGCCGCCGATGGCTGACATCGGCCGGTCCGGCTGGAGGAACGCCGGGTCGTCCAGGCCCGAGCCGGCCTTCTTGCCCCACATCGCCGCCTTCCACAGCTCGGCGATCTCCGCGTCGGACGCGCCGGAGCGCAGCGGGGCGCGCAGGTCGGACTCCCCGCGGGCGAACAGGCAGTCGCGCACCTGACCGTCGGCGGTCAGCCGGGTGCGGTCGCAGGCCCGGCAGAACGGGCGGGTGACCGAGCCGATCACCCCGACCCTGGCCGGGCCGCCGTCCACCAGCCAGCGCTCGGCGGGGGCCGAGCCGCGTACCGTCTCGCCTTCCGGGGTGAGCACGAAGCGGGTGCCGAGGGCCGCCAGCACCTCGTCGGCGGTCACCATGTCGGTACGCTGCCAGCCGTGCTGGGCGTCCAGCGGCATCTGCTCGATGAACCGCAGTTCGTAGCCGTGGTCCAGCGCCCACCGGAGCAGACCGGGCGCCTCGTCGTCGTTGATCCCGCGCATCAGCACGGTGTTGACCTTGAGCGGCGCGAGGCCCGCCGCGGCGGCTGCCGCGAGGCCCGCGAGCACGTCGGCGTGCCGGTCCCTGCGGGTCAGGGTGCGGAAGACGTCGGGGCGCAGGGTGTCGAGCGAGACGTTGACCCGGTCCAGGCCCGCCGCCCGCAGCGCGTCCGCGGTCCTGCGCAGCCCGATGCCGTTGGTGGTCAGCGACATGCGGGGGCGCGGTTCGAGCGCGGCGCACCGCTCGACGATGCCGGTCAGCCCGGGGCGCAGCAGGGGCTCGCCGCCGGTGAAGCGGACGTCGGTGACACCGAGGCCGGTGACCGCGATCCGCACCATCCTGACGATCTCGTCGTCGGTGAGCAGATCCGGCTTCGCGAGCCACTGCAGGCCCTCCTCCGGCATGCAGTAGGTGCAGCGCAGATTGCACCGGTCGGTGAGCGAGACGCGCAGGTCGGTGGCCACGCGTCCGTAGGTGTCGATGAGCACGTGCTCCGCCTCCCTCCGGGCGCCTGGCCGCGCCGTCCGTCCCTCCAGCCTATGGCCCCGCGCCGACAAAGCAGCCGGGCGGCGGTCACCGCCGAAGCGTACGCGACACCCGCCGCTTTGCAACAGACTGTTGAATCCGCTGGTCCGGGGGCACCTTGCCGGGCCGCAGGCGTCGCCTGCCCGAGCGCTACGGGCCGCCCCGCGCCGCCGCCGCGGCCACCGGCGCCGCCGCGCGGGGCGCGGGCCGTGCGGCGCCGCCCGCCCTGCGCACCCCGAAGGCCAGCAGGGCCTGCCCCACCAGATACGTCGCCATGATCCACAGGTCATGGCCCGGCGGCCGGGGCCAGTCCGCGAGGCCGGCCGCGATCAGGGTGTCGGACAGCAGGAAGAGCGCGCCGCCGGCGAGCGCGGCGCCGCCGAGGCCGTACGCGCCCGCGGCCATCGCGGTCAGCAGCATGCTGTAGAGCGCCACCGGGATCCGCATCCCGGCGTCCAGGCCCGGCCACAGCAGCACGACCAGGACCGCGCACGCCCCGGCGTAGGCCGCGCAGCGCGCGCGTACCGCCCTGCGCGGCCCGGTGAAACCGCCGAGCCGGACGAAGAGCCGCAGATAGCAGACGTGCCCGGCGGCGAAGCAGCCCATGCCGAGCAGGAACGGCACGGTGCCGCCGACCTCCAGCAGGACATCGCCGCCGCAGCCGCACAGCAGCGCCGCGACCAGCAGCCGCGGGCCGCGCCAGGTCCGCACCCAGACGGCGAGCGCGGGCATCAGCAGCGGTTTGCCCAGGTCGCGCAAGAGGTCCTGGTGCGCGCCGAGGGCCGCCAGCTGGAGGCACGCCAGCGCGCAGAAGGCGGCGAGGGCGGCGCCCGCCCGCTCCGGCGCGGCCCTGGTGCCCGCAGCCGCGCCGTTCGCCGTCACGCGGCGGGCTCCGGGGTCCGGCTGCCGGCGGCTCCGGCCGCCGCTTCCGCCGCCGGGTCGGGCGCCACGGAGGGGCGCCAGCCGGGGCCGCGCAGCAGGTGCGCCACCCGGTCGCGCCATCCGGCCGCCGCCGCCAGGTCGTGGGCGAGGGCGGCGTATTCGTGGGTCGCGACCCGGAGCGGGTTGTAGGTGGCGATGTTCTTCGTCAGGCCGTAGACGGGGCGCTGCGTCTCGGCGGCGAAGGAGCCGAAGAGCCGGTCCCAGACGATGAGGATGCCGCCGAAGTTGCGGTCCAGGTAGCCGCCCTGGGAGGCGTGGTGGACCCGGTGGTGCGAGGGCGTGTTGAGGGTGAGCTCCAGCGGGCGGGCCAGCCGGTCGACGCGCTCGGTGTGGATCCAGAACTGGTAGACGAGGTTGACCGACGAGCAGAACGCCAGCGCCGCCGGGTGCACGCCGAGCGCGATCAGCGGCAGGTAGAACGGCCAGGAGGTCAGGCTGGTCCAGGGCTGCCGCAGCGCGGTGGAGAGGTTGAAGTTGCGGCTGGAGTGGTGCACGACGTGGCACGCCCACAGGAGCCTGATCACATGGTGGCCGCGGTGCGACCAGTAGTAGAAGAAGTCCTGGGCGAGCAGCATCAGCGGCAGCGTCCACCAGTGCACCGGCACCCGCAGCGGGGTGAGCGCGTAGACGCCCGAGTAGATCGCCACCACCGGGATCTTCCACAGCGCGTCCGTGACGAGGCTGCCCAGGCCCATGGACAGGCTGGTGGCGGTGTCCCGGCCGGTGTACCCGGCCGCGTCCTCGTCGGGGTGAATGCGGTAGCTCACCATCTCGACGACGGCGAGCAGCACGAAGGCGGGTATCGACCACAGCACGACATCGGGCAGTTGCGGCATGCGCGCACCATAGAGGCACGTCCAGGGCGTCCGCCAGAGGTTGTTACCGATTAGTACGGACGCGTACGCGTCAACTCCGCGGCACCGGCGGCGGCCCCCTCGGGCGTACGGGATGATCCACTGTCGGCGGCGCGCCGTATCCTCAGTGACCATGCTGGACAACCGGACCGCGCCGCCGCCCCCTTCGCCATGGCCCGCGGGCTATCCCGAGGGCTATGCGGTGGTCGACGTCGAGACCACCGGGCTGGGCAAGGACGACCGGATCGTGTCCGCCGCGGTCTACCGCCTCGGCGCCCGCGGCGAGGTCCAGGACCACTGGTATTCGCCGGTCAATCCGCAGCGCGACCCGGGTCCGGTGTGGATCCACGGGCTGACCGGCGCGATGCTCGCCGACGCCCCGCTCTTCCCGGAGATCGCCGGCGAGCTGGCCGAACGCCTCGCCGGGCGGGTGCTGGTGGCGCACAACGCGGTCTTCGACTGGTCGATGCTGGCCAGGGAGTACGCCAGGGCGCGGTCCGCCGCGCCGGTGGAGCACCGGCTGTGCACCATCGTGCTGGCCAAGGAGCTGCGGCTGCCGCTGGCCAACCACAAGCTGGAGTCGCTGGCCGCGCACTACGGGGTGGTCCAGCAGCGCGCCCACCACGCCCTGGACGACGCCCGGGTGCTGGCCGAGACCTTCCGGCCGAGCCTGCATCTGGCGGCCGCGGCCGAACTGCCGCTGCCGCTGCACGCCTGCCGCCCGCTGACCGAATGGGTGGACCCGGCGGTGCCCGCGCCGCGTTACGGCGCGCTGTACGGCTCGGGCCCGCGCTCCGGCTGGCGGCCGGCCCGCAGGCGCCCGCCGTGCCCGTACGCCAACCCCGGGCGGCTGGCGCCCGACGGGCCGCTGGTCCAGGGCATGCGGGTGGCCTTCTCCGGCGACACGGGTATCGACCGGGAGCTGCTGGAGGACCGGGCCACCGACGCCGGGCTGCACGTCGCCTCCGCCGTCAGCCGGCTCACCAGCGTCCTGGTCACCAACGACCCGGGCTCCCCCACCGGCAAGGTGGCCAAGGCCCGCGCCTACGGGACGCCGGTGATCGACGAGCGGCAGTTCACCGAGCTGCTCAAGGCCGTCATCCCGGCCGCCGGCGTGCACGGCTGACCCGTACCGCGCCGCCGCTCTGCGGCGGTCCACGGCAGCCGCCGTCCGGGTGGCGGGCGGGCAACACGCCCGCCGCCGGGTTGCCCGGGCCGCCCGGGCACCGCAGCCTGGCCTCATGGCACGATGCGAAGTCTGCGGAAACGACTATGCGATGAGCTTCGAGGTGCACGCCCAGGGCGCGGTGCACGTCTTCGACTGCTTCGAGTGCGCCGTCCACCGGATGGCGCCGATCTGCGAGCACTGCCGGGTGCAGGTCATCGGACACGGCGTGGAGGTCGACGGCCACTGGTTCTGCAGCGGCCACTGCGCCAAGGCGGAGGGCGCCGCCGGCATCGTCGACCACGCCGACACCCCGACGCACGCCTGAGCCGCGGCCCGCACACCCCGCACCCGCGGGGCCGACCGACCCCCTACCCGCGGACGCCCCGCGGCCGAGTTGTACCGTCGTGGGGTGTACCGCTTCCTGCTGTCCCGCCAATGGGTGATCCTCACCCTCGTCGGTCTGCTGCTGATCCCGGTGATGGTCAGACTGGGCTTCTGGCAGCTGCACCGCCATGAGCACCGGGTGGCGAACAACAGGATCATCGCGGCCGGCCTCAAGGCCACCCCCGTACCGGTCGAGTCGGTGACCTCCCCCGGCTACCAGGTGCCGCACAAGGACCTGTACCGGATGGTGACCGCCACCGGCCGCTACGACACCGCGCACGAGGTCGTCGCCCGGCACCGCACCGCCGGCAACTCCGGGTCGGACGACAGCTCGGGCGGCGGCGAAGAGGTCGGCTACCACGTCATCACCCCGCTGATCCTGGACGACGGCCGGGCGGTGCTGATCAACCGCGGCTGGATCTCGCCGGGCGACGACCCGACGAAATTCCCGCGGATCACCCCGCCGCCGTCCGGCGAGGTCACGGTCGTGGGGCGGCTGCGGCCCGACGAGTCCACGTCGAGCACCGGCATCCGCGACAGGTCGGGGCTCCCGCCGCGGCAGATCATGCTGATCAACGGCTCCGCGGTGGAGTCGGCCGGCGGCCTGCCCGCGCAGCCGGTCGGCGGCTACCTGGAGCTGGTGTCCACCTCGCCCAAGCCGGCGCACGGCCAGCCCGCGCTGATCCCCGACCCCGACCACAGCAGCATCGGCCCGCACATGGCCTACGCGATCCAGTGGTGGCTGTTCACCGCGATGGTGCCGGTGGGCTGGGTGGTGCTGCTGCGCCGCGAGCGCGCCGAGGTGCTGGCGGCCCGAAAGAAGCAGTCGGAGACCCCGCAGGAGCCCGAGGGCAGTGTTCCGGTAGCGGTCTAGCGGCGGGACCAGCACACTCGACAGACACCACCGGAAGGCGGCGAGGCTGACCCGTGCCAGGACGTATCGAGGACTACGCGCTCATCGGCGACCTCCAGACCGCTGCGCTGGTGGGCAGGGACGGGTCCGTGGACTGGCTGTGCCTGCCGCGTTTCGACTCCGCCGCGTGCTTCGCCGCGCTGCTGGGCGACGAGGGAAACGGCCGCTGGCGGCTCGCCCCGCTCGACGCCGACCAGTGCAGCGAGCGCTCCTACCGCGGCGACACCCTGGTGCTCGACACCGTGTGGCACACCCCGGCGGGCACCGTCAAGGTCACCGACTTCATGCCGCAGCGCGACCGCGCGCCTGATGTGATCAGGGTCGTCGAGGGCGTCTCGGGCGAGGTCGCCATGCGCAGCGAGCTGACGCTGCGCTTCGACTACGGCAGCGTGGTGCCCTGGATGCGGCGCGCCGACCACCAGCGGGTGGCCGTCGCGGGTCCCGACGCGGTGTGGCTGCGCACCGAGCCGCCGCTGCCGATGTACGGCAAGGACATGCGGACCTACTCCGACTTCACCGTCTCGGCCGGTGAACGGGTCGCCTTCGTCCTGACCTGGCACCCCTCGCACGCCGGCCGGCCGCGCCGGGCGGACCCCTTCGCCGCGCTGGAACAGAGCCTGGAGGACTGGGAGAAGTGGTCGGCCCGGTGCAGCTACGAAGGGCCGTGGCGGGCGGCCGTGCTGCGCTCCATGATCACCCTCAAGGCCCTGACGTACGCGCCCAGCGGCGGTATCGCCGCCGCCGCGACCACCTCGCTGCCCGAGGAGATCGGCGGGGTGCGCAACTGGGACTACCGCTTCTGCTGGCTGCGGGACGCCGCCCTCACCCTCAACGCGCTGGTCTCCGGCGGCTTCCTCGCCGAGGCGCAGGCCTGGCGGGACTGGCTGCTGCGGGCGGTGGCCGGCGCCCCGGCCGACCTGCAGATCATGTACGGCATCGCGGGCGAGCGGCGGCTGACCGAGTACGAGGTGCCCTGGCTCAAGGGCTACGCGAATTCCACGCCGGTCAGGGTCGGCAACGCCGCCGCAGGCCAGCTCCAGCTGGACGTCTACGGCGAAGTCCTCGACTCGCTGTTCCTGGCCAGGAACAGCGGGCTGCGCGACGAGCCGCACGCCTGGAACGTACAGCGGATGCTGATGGAGTTCCTGGAGTCCAAGTGGCACGAGCCGGACGAGGGCCTGTGGGAAGTACGCGGCCCGCGCCGGCACTTCGTGCACTCCAAGGTGATGGCCTGGGTCGCGGCCGACCGCGCGGTGCGCACGGTGGAGGCCCGCCCGCAGCTGCGCGGCGACGTGGACCGCTGGCGCTCGATGCGGGCGCAGGTGCACGCCGAGGTGTGCGAGAAGGGCTACGACGCCGCGCGCAACACCTTCACGCAGTCCTACGGCTCCACCGAGCTGGACGCGGCCACGCTGCTGATCCCGCAGGTCGGCTTCCTGCCGCCGAGTGACCGCCGGGTGGTCGGCACGGTCGAGGCGGTGCGGCGGGAACTGGACCACGGCGGGTTCGTCCGCCGCTACTCCCCCGACGCCAGCGGCGTGGACGGGCTGCCCGGCAGTGAAGGCGCCTTCCTGGCCTGCTCGTTCTGGCTCGCCGACGCCCTGCATGTGACCGGGCGCACCGGTGAGGCGCGGGAGTTGTTCGAACGGCTGCTGACCGTACGCAACGACGTCGGGCTGCTCGCCGAGGAGTGGGACCCGGTCGCCGGGCGCCAACTGGGCAACTACCCGCAGGCGTTCAGCCATGTGGGCCTGGTCAATACCGCGCTCGCGCTGTCGGGCCACGATGTGAGGACGGGCTGAGCGATGGATCTCGGGCTCAAGGACCGGGTGTACGTGGTCACCGGGGGCGGACGCGGCCTCGGGCTCGCCGCGGCGCGCGAACTCGCCGCTGAGGGCGCCAAGGTGGTGCTCTCCGGGCGCACCGCCGCCACGCTCGACGCGGCGGCGGCGGACATCGGCGGTCCCGGGCGGGCGTGGGGCGTCGTCGCGGACAACGCGGACCCCGCGACGCCTGGCCTGCTGCTGGACACCGCCAGGACCCGCTTCGGCGGGCTCGACGGTGTGCTGATCAGCGTCGGCGGGCCGCCCCCCGGCACGGCCGCCGCCACCGGGGACGAGCAGTGGCAGGCCGCCTTCGAGTCGGTCTTCCTCGGTGCGGTGCGGCTGGCGCGGGCCGCCGCGGAAGCCCTCGGGGAGGGCGGGGTCATCGGCTTCGTGCTGTCCGGCTCGGTGCGTGAGCCGATTCCCGGCCTCGCGATCTCCAACGGCCTGCGGCCGGGCCTCGCGGGCTACGCCAAGACGCTGGCCGCGGAGGTCGGCCCCCGCGGGATCCGGGTCGTCGGGCTGCTGCCGTCCCGCATCGACACCGATCGCGTGCGCGAACTGGACGCGCTGGGCGGTGAGCCGGCGCTTGCGCGCGAGCGGAACGAGGCGGGGGTCCCGCTGCGGCGGTACGGTACGCCGGCCGAGTTCGGCCGGGCCGCGGCGTTTCTGCTCTCGCCGGCGGCGTCCTATCTGACGGGGGTCCTGCTCCCCGTCGACGGCGGCGCCCAACACACCCTCTGACCCTCCCGGGTCCGAGTTCGGGGCCGGTGCCCCACCCGGCGGTCCGTCGCGGCCTGTCGCGTCCGCCAGGGGCTCGCCCCTGGCGCGGAGGGCACGCCATCAGGGACGCGGGGAACCGCGCGACAGGCCGCGGCGCAGCCGCGGGCACGAGCGCGCAGGACGAGGCACCCGCCGCGGGAATGGTGCGGCCCCGCGGGGGGCTAGCTGACGCGGGCGGCGCGGTGGCGGACCGCGCGGAGGCGCGCTTCTGCGGGGAGTTCGGGAAGGCCCGCCGAATTGCGGGCCCGCTCCAGGACCTCCGTGTCGAGGCCGGTGACGACCTCCTGCGGCGTGGCGTGCGGGGCAAGGCCCAGCACGAGCCGCGCCTCGGGTGTCCCCCGCCGCCCGGTGAGCACCGCGCTGGACCACTCCACGCCCTCGTACGCCCCCGCCTCCGAGCGCAGCACGTTCTCCACCGCGCGCCCGCGCAGCAGCGCGCCCTGCCCGTCGCCGCTGTCGATCCTGATCTGGCGCAGCCGCTTGGTGCGGGCCTGGGCGAGCAGCCACCACAGGCCGGCCAGCAGCAGGACCGCGAGCACGGCGATGACCACCGGCCACCACCACCCGTCCGAGCGGTAGCGGGTCCTGTCGTGGTTGGCGAGCAGCACGTCCTTGGGGCCGGTGAAGGGCCACCACTGGGGCATCGTGAAGTCCCAGTGCCGTTGCAGGTCGAGGCTGCCGACCAGCACCGAGAGCCCCACCACCAGCAGGATGAGGCCGATCAGCGCGAGGAGGACCCGGTTGAGTGTGGTGCGCATCGCACGGTCACCCCTTCTTCTCTGCCCGCTGCAGGTGAATGCTCAGCTGGGGCGGCCTGGCCAGGCCCAGTTGCCGTACGGCCTCGCCGAGCGCGGTCGTCAGATCGCCGCGCACCGCTTCGAGTTCGCGGAAGTGCGAAGTGGCGCGGGCCTTGACCTTGCGGCGGCTGACGTCGATCCGGGCCGAGCGCACCCCGGGGACCTCCATCGCCCGGTCGCGCAGCACCAGTTCGGCCGCGTGCCGGTCGATTCCCGCGCGGACGCCCGCCGTTCCGCTGCGGGCCATCGGCAGCACCGCGCGGTCCCCGGGGGTCAGGGCGAGGACCAGCAGCCACAGGCCGAGCGCGGCGGCGACCGCGGCGCCGAGGATGATCCACACGTCGTCCAGGTGCCGGGTGGCGAGCTGATGGGCGAGCGTGACCCGCCAGCTCATCGCCTTGCGGTCGGCGCGGACCGACGCGATGTCGTAGAGGAACAGGCCCGCGAGTCCGAGGATCACCGCCGCGGACAGGGCGGCGGGGACGCGGCGGCCGGACCAGAAGCGGCGGACCTTGCGGGTCCGGCCGCTGCCGGGCAGACCCGACGGGGCCGCCGCGTACTGCTCGTCCTCGGGCCGTTTGGCGATACTGACCCGCGCGTTGTCGGCGTCGGAATCACCCGGGTCCTGTTCGCGGTAGACGTGGCTGCCCGAGTCGTCGCTCATTCGACCCTCCCCTCGCCCTTGCGGCGCGCCGCCGCGGAGTGCAGCCTTTCCACCTCGATGGCCACCTCGGGTACATCCATACCCGTCAGCGCCTCGACCCTGCCGGTGACATGCCGCCGGACCGTGCCGCACACCGCCCCGATGTTCGCCGGGTAGCCCAACTCCAGGGCCAGCCGCAGCCGGGCGGTGTCCTTGCGTACCGACACCGAGGCGTGCGGTTCCGCGTCGCGCGGCACCAGGTCGGAGCCGGGCGCGTCGGACAGCACCTCACCCGCCGCCTGGGCGGCGATCTTGGCGACCACCCGGTCCGCGATCCGCAGCGCGCCGCGGTCGGCGGCGGGGAGCGGTCCGGGTACGGCTGACGCCATCAGCGCCGCCGGTCACGGTCGCGGTCACGCGAGCGGAAGAAGTCGCCGGGTTCCAGGTCCCCGTCGAAGAACTTGCCGGCCACGAAACCGACCGCTCCGAGCAGAGCCACCACGAGGAAGGCGCCGAAGCCGCCGAAATATCCGGCGAAGCCCAGTGCCATTCCGGCCGCGAGGCCGATCACCGCCATGCTCATCGTCCGTTTCCCGTCCGCTCGGCTGCGCTCGCCCCGACGGCTGCGGGGCGGGGCCCATGGCCCGTGTGCTGATCCGGTCTCACTACTGGACCCGCTGCTCACGGTCGTCGTCATCGTCCTCGTCCGGCAGCTTCACATCGCCGACGGCGACATTGACCTCGACGACTTCGAGTCCGGTCATCCGCTCCACCGCCGCGATCACGTTCTCCCGCACCGCGCGGGCGACCTCGACGATCGACACGCCGTACTCGACGACGATGTCGAGGTCGAGCGCGGTCTGCACCTCGCCCACCTCGGCCTTGACGCCGCGGGTCACCGAACGCGTACTGCCGGGAACGCGGTCGCGCACCGCACCGAACGTACGGGACAGGCCGGTGCCCATCGCGTGGACGCCCACCACGTCGCGGGCCGCGAGGCCGGCGATCTTCTCCACCACACCGTCGGCGATGGTGGTGCGGCCCCGGCTCGCCGGGTCGCCGAGTACCTTGCGGGCCGATCCGCCCGCGGCGCCCTTGTCGAGGGTTCTGCCGCTGTCGGCCGTTATTGACGAGCCGTCGGGCTCGGGCCGGTTGTGCTGCGCGCTGTCCGTCATCGCGAGTCGTCCCTTCGTCTGGGCTGCTCCGTGCACCACACTAAGTCCGCATGCCCGTTAGCGCTGCGGGGATGCGCCCAGAGGGGATCACCGACCCCCCAATCGAGTGGTCGGCAGCACCGGAAGGCGGGAAACCTGGTGACCATGGACCGACTGGCCCGGACGGTAAGGGAGCAGGTGGCGCTGGGGCGGCTCCTCCCGCTGGGCGGGACAGGGGACGCCGCCTGGATCACCGAGAGTGCGACCGTCCACGCGCTGCGGCGCGCCGCGGCGGCCGTACCGGGCGTGCGGCTCGGGACGGTGGCGCTGGAACTGGCCGAGGACACGGCCGAGGACACCGGCGGCGCGGCCCCGGGCACCGGCGTGGACACGGCGGGGGCGGCGGACGTGGACGACGCCGCGCCGGTGGGCGCGCTGCCGCACCGGCCGTTGCGGATCCGCGCCGGGTTCGAGGCCGCGCTCGACGAGCCGCTGCCGCGCACCGCGGACCGGCTGCGGGCCACGCTGTGGGCGACGGCCCAGGACTGGCTGGGCGTGCCGGTCGACTCGGTCGACCTGGCGGTCACCGGGCTGCTCGACGGCGAGCCGCCGCGGGACCCGGTCCTCGAAGGTGTCGTGGTGGACGACGGCACCTCGGTCCGCGAGCTGGGCGAGGGCCCGGCGGACGGCGGACCCGCGGCCCGGGTGGAGGCCGCCGCGCTGGCCGTGCCGGGGGTGCTGCGGCTGACCCGGCGGCTGGCCGGCCTCGGCGCGGGCGTCCGGGTCCGCGACACCGCGGCCGGTGACGGTACGGCCGCGGGCCGCCGCGTCCAGCTCCAGTTCGCGGTGGCGGCGGGCCACCGCCCGTCCGTGGTGGCCCGCGCGGTGACCGCCGCGATCAGGCCCGTCGCGGCGGCGGACGCGCCGGGCCCGGTGACGACGGCGGTCGTGGTGACCGACACGCTCTGACCGCGCCCCGCGTCCGTACGGGTTACTCGGCGGCGCCGGCCAGGCTGCGCAGCCGTCGGGTCTGGGCGGCGCGCTCCGCCGCGTACTGGTCGGTCTCGGAGTGGGCCAGGGCGGTACGCAGCAGGGCCTTGGTCTCGTTGACGGCGTCGCGCGGCGGCGCCAGCAGGGCCGCGGTCAGGTCGGCGACGGCGGCGTCCAGCTCGGCGGCGGGCACCACGAGATTGGCGAGCCCGGTGCGCTCCGCCTCGGCGCCGTGCACGTAGCGGCCGGTCACGCAGATCTCCAGCGCGCGCCCGTAACCGACCAGCTCGGCCAGCGGCTTGGTGCCGGTGAGGTCGGGTACGAGGCCGAGGCTGGTCTCGCGCATCGCGAACTGCACGTCGTCCGCGCACACCCGCAGGTCGCAGGCCAGCGCGAGCTGGAAGCCGGCCCCGATGGCATGGCCCTGAACAGCGGCGATCGTGATCAGGTCGGTCCGCCGCCACCAGGTGAAGGCCTGCTGATAGGTGGAGATGGTCGTGTCGAGCTCGGCATCCGAGCCGCGCCCGAGTGTGAGGAACGACAGCTCGCCGTCGAAGCCCTCGGGGGTGAACGCCTGCCGGTCGAGCCCGGCGGAGAAGGACGGCCCCTCGGCGCGCAGCACCGCGACGCGTACCGGCCCCGGCAGAGTCCGGCCCGCATCGATCAGCGCCTGCCACAGGGCGGGCGACTGCGCGTTGCGCTTGGCCGGGTTGCACAGGGTGATGGTGGCGACGGTACCGCTGCCGTCCAGGGCGAGGCGGACTCCGTCGCGTTCGAGCAGGATCTTGTCATCGGGCATCGGGCACCTCCGAGCGGACCACGGATTGACTACTACCGAAGAGTAACCAACCGCTCGGTACGCCGGCCCGCTGGGTGCGGGAGATGCCCGCCCGTCGAGATCAGGTCGTCAGGGCCGGCTCAGGCCGTGACGGCCTTCTTGCCTCGGGTAGCTCCGCCGCGACCGCGCAGGGTCACGCCGGACTCGCTGAGCATCCGGTGCACGAATCCATAGGACCGGCCGGTTTCCTCGGCCAGTGCCCGGATGCTCGCTCCGGAGTCGTACTTCTTCTTCAGGTCCGCCGCGAGCTTCTCGCGCGCGGCGCCGGTCACCCGGCTGCCCTTCTTCAGAGTCTCGGCCACCCGTGCCTCCTCCAGGGAAGTGCGCTATGGACTCTCATGATCACCCCTAAGCGCCTTCCTGGCCACCCATTCGACAAGGTCTGTCCAGCGGCAATCGCAACCTGAATGCCGCGACAGGCGGCCAAGAACGGTCTCCGGCGGGAAATCTCCGCCGCCGAATTCGCCGCGGCGACGCACGCCCGCGCGATACCAGCAGGTCAGCGGCCGTCGGTAAGGTGTTTGCCGACGTCACACCACTGATCACCAGACACTGCCGTCCCGCGAGGGCCCGAGCGCGAGCGGTACCAGCCCGACTCACACAGATGACGGACCCGCGGTGGGCCGAATGATCGAATCGGCATGATCACTTCGCGTCCGGCCAGGTCGGCGGCCGTGCCGCCGACCCGCGCGGCGGCCGGTCAGGCGAGCGAGACCAGGTCCGCGTAGTCCTGGCCCCACAGGTCCTCGACGCCGTCCGGCAGCAGGATGATCCGCTCGGGCTGCAGCGCCTCCACCGCGCCCTCGTCGTGGGTGACCAGCACCACCGCGCCGCTGAAGGTGTGCAGCGCGCCGAGGATCTCCTCACGGCTGGCCGGGTCGAGGTTGTTGGTCGGCTCGTCGAGCAGCAGCACATTGGCGCTCGACACCACCAGCGAGGCCAGCGCCAGCCGGGTCTTCTCACCGCCGGACAGCACACCGGCCGGCTTGTCGACGTCGTCGCCGGAGAAGAGGAACGAGCCGAGGATCTTCCGGATCTCCACCAGGTCGGTGTCCGGCGCCGACGAGCGCATGTTCTCCAGCACCGTGCGCTCCGGGTCGAGCGTCTCGTGCTCCTGCGCGTAATAGCCGAGCTTCAGCCCGTGCCCGGGGGTGACCTCGCCGGTGTCCGGCGTCTCCACCCCGGCCAGCAGCCGCAGCAGCGTCGTCTTGCCCGCGCCGTTCAGACCGAGGATGACCACCCGGGAGCCGCGGTCGATCGCCAGGTCCACATCGGTGAAGATCTCCAGCGACCCGTACGACTTCGACAGGCCGCTGGCCATCAGCGGTGTCTTGCCGCAGGGCGCCGGGTCGGGGAAGCGCAGCTTGGCGACCTTGTCGGAGACCCGGATCGCGTCAAGGCCGGCGAGCAGCTTGTCGGCCCGCCGCGCCATGTTCTGCGCCGCGACGGTTTTGGTGGCCTTGGCGCGCATCTTGTCGGCCTGCGAATTGAGCGCGGCGGCTTTCTTCTCCGCATTCGCGCGTTCCCGCCTGCGGCGCTTCTCGTCGGCCTCGCGCTGCTGCTGGTACAGCTTCCAGCCCATGTTGTACACATCGATCTGGGAGCGGTTGGCGTCCAGATAGAAGACCTTGTTGACGACCGTCTCGATGAGGTTCACATCGTGGGAGATGACGATGAATCCGCCGCGGTACGTCCTGAGGTAGTCGCGCAGCCAGCTGATCGAGTCGGCGTCCAGGTGGTTGGTCGGCTCGTCGAGCAGCAGGGTGTCCGCGTCCGAGAACAGGATCCTGGCCAGCTCCACGCGGCGGCGCTGGCCGCCGGACAGGGTGTGCAGCTGCTGCCCGAGGATGCGGTCGGGCAGGCCGAGGGCCGCCGCGATCGTGGCCGCCTCGGCCTCCGCGGCGTAGCCGCCCTTGGTGAGGAATTCGGTTTCCAGCCGGGCGTACTTCTTCATCGCGTTGTCGCGGGTGGCGCCCTTCCCGTTCGCCATCCGCTCCTCGTTCTCGCGCATTTTGCGCAGCACGACGTCGAGGTCGCGGGCGCCGAGGATGCGGTCGCTGGCCAGCATGTCCAGGTCGCCGGTGCGGGGGTCCTGGGGGAGGTAGCCGACCTCCCCGGACCGCGTCACGCTCCCGGCGGCGGGCTGGCCCTCGCCGGCCAGCACCTTGGTCAAGGTGGTCTTGCCCGCACCATTGCGGCCGACCAGGCCGATGCGGTCGCCCTTGGCGATGCGGAAGGAGGCGGATTCGATGAGGATGCGGGCGCCGGCGCGCAGCTCTAGGCCGGTGGCAGTGATCACGGGGTTGGCTCCATGGCGTAACGGGTGGCCTCACGGCCGGGTGGGCGTGTCGCGCGCGTCGTGACGCCAGAGCTAATCGAGGAACAGTGCGGCCATGGGGCCAGTCTACTGGCCCCATGCGACGTGCTTTCCCCCCGGTGCGGTGGGGTCGCTTCTCCGCGGGCCCTCGCGCAGTTCCCCGCGACCCCTCGGGGGGGTGCCACTTGCGGTGGCGTTGCACCTTGCGGTGCGCTGTGGCTCCTCGCGCCCCCAGGGGGGTGCCACTTGCGGTGGCGTTGCACCTTGCGGTGCGCTGTGGTTGCCCGCGCAGTTCCCCGCGCCCCCACGTGGGTGCCACTTCCTGTCGCGCTCACACCTGCGGTGCGCTGTGGCTGAGCGCGCAGTTCCCCGCGCCCCCACGTGCGTGCCACTTGCGGTGGCGTTGCACCTTGCGGTGCGCTGTGGTTGCCCGCGCCCCCAGGTCGGTGCCACTTCCTGTCGCGCTCACACCTGCGGTGCGCTGTGGCTGAGCGCGCAGTTCCCCGCGACCCTTTGGGGCGGGGCCGCCCCCTCTGCGGGAGAGGGCAGCGCCCAGGGGCGCTGGGGGCGGAACTGTGCGGGCAGCCACCCGCGCGGGGCAACGCCGGGTCGGCGGCGCGGAGGCTAGGCCTCCCCCGTGTGGACCTGGAAGGCGGCCTTGCGCATCGCCTTGGCCAGGACGGGGTCGGGGTGGGCGGCGGCCAGGGCGACGAGGACCTGGACGGTGCGGGGGTGACCGACGTCACGTACTTCTTCGAGGAGTCCGGGGACGGAGCCCTGGACCGCCGTCTCCAGGTGGCTGACCAGCAGATGGTCCTCGCCGTGGTCCGCGACCGCCGCCGCCGTGTCGACCCACAGCCACGTCGCCTCCTCCCGGGTGAGCAGGCCGGTCGCGGTGTCGGGGTCGCCGCCGTCGAGTTCGGCGAGCCACAGCACCGCGTACGGGCGCAGCACCGGCTCGTCGACCACCCCGCGTACGGCCGGCTCCGCCGGGTCGCCGACGACCCGCAGCGCCTCGAAGGCCAGGCCGCGCAGCAGCGCGTCGTCACCGCGGGCGGTGTCGAGGAGTTCGGCGACGGCGGGCGCGACGGGCCGGGCGGCGAGCCAGGCGCGGTATTCGGCGCGCGCGGGTCCCGGCGAGAGCCGGGCGCAGGCGCGGAGCATGGTGGCGGCGGACTGCTCCATGTGCCCGGCGGGACCCTGCGCGGCGACGCAGATCTGCTCCAGCTTGACCCACACCGCCCAGCTGCCCAGCGCGGTGAGCGCGACCTCGTCGGGCCGCCGCGGGTCGCGGGGGCTCAGCGCTCCGACGCGCGCCGCGGCCTCCAGCGTCCAGTCGAGCAGGGTCGGCAGCGGGTCGCCCGCGCCGTCGGCGGGCGGCTCGTGGCGTTCGGTGCGCAATTCGGCGACGCGCTGGCGCAGCAGGTCGAGCAGCGTGTCGATCGGCACGGGGCCGTTCGACAGGTGCAGGAAGGACAGCAACTGCGGCGCCGCCTCCACGACTTCGGCGACCAGGGCGGGGTCGGGGCCGCTGCGGTCGCCGGGCAGGAAGGGGTGGGCCAGCGACCAGGCGTCGAAGAGCGCGACCCAGCCGCGCAGCACCGCCGTGTCGTCGGTGTCCCAGGCGCGCAGCCGCCAGCCGGGGCGGGCGGCGCCGCCGTGCAGTTCGATCAGCCCGGACAGCCTGGCGCGGTCCCAGGCGGTACGGATCTGGCCGGGCGTCAACTCCAGGGCGGCGGCCGCCTCCGCGAGGGACTCGGCGGGCAGTATCCCGGTCGGCCCCGCGTTGCCGGGGGCGGTGCCCGCCCAGCGGGCGAGCCGTGCGGCGGCGGCGAGTTCGGTGCGGGCGAGCCGGGCGAGTTCCGGCAGCGGAGGCGTGCCTTCCGGCGGGCGCGGGGGCCTTGGCCTGCGCGTTGTCGCGGTCCTGCGGGCGGCGGTGAGCGGCCGGCGGGGGACGAGGCGGAGCGGAGTGTCTCGCGGGCTACGGGACGTCACTGGAGCAGTCTCGCCGTTGTACGCCCAGATTCCCAATCGGCCGGGATTTCCGGCGGTTGCCGCTCACATGAGCGGGGTCAGAAAGCGGCGCAGGGTCTCCTCGTACGTGGCCGGGTCGGCGTTCCACATCGCCCCGTGCTGGGCGCCGAGCACGGTGTGCAGGACCACCAGCTCAGGGAGCCGCGCGGCGAGTTCGCGGGACCTGCCCCAGGGCGCGAGGGTGTCGTCGGGGCCGTGGAAGACCAGGGTGGGCACCTGGGGCGGCGCGGGGTCGGCCGGTGCGGTGCCGCCGTAGCGTCCGTGCGGCTCCGAACGGCCCTCCGCCGCGCGGACGGCCAGCGGCGCCAGCGGGGCGGGCAGCCCGTGCCCTTCGGCGGCGGCGGCGACCGTGGCCCGCCAGTCGAGCACCGGCGAGTCCAGCACCAGGCCGCTGACCCGGTCCTTGAGCGCCGACAGCCGCGAGGCGTGCAGCGCCATGGTGGCGCCGGTGGACCAGCCGTACAGCACGATGCGCTCGGCGCCGTAGTCGACGGCGTACCGCATCGCCGCGTCCAGGTCGCGCCATTCGGTACGGCCCAGGTGCGCGATGCCGTCGGGCGACGGCGGGGCCTCGGGGTCGTTGCGGTAGCCCAGGGCCAGCTGGGTGAAGCGGTCGCGGTGCAGGGCGGGCAGCACGTTCAACGCGTGGGCGCGGGTCGTGCCCAGGCCGTGGACGGTGATCACCCAGGTGTTGCGGCTGCCCGGCAGATACCAGCCGGGCAGCGGGCCCAGCTCGCTCGGTACGTCCACCTCGGTGTAGTCCAGGCCCAGCGCGGTCCGCGGATTCCCGCAGTGCACCTGCGGGGTGAGCCGGACCGGGGTGCCCGGGTCGAGGGAGCCGTGCGGTACCGCGAGCAGCTTCCTGGTCACGGTGTAGGCCGTGCCGTCCACCACGTCGCCGGCCAGCGCGTGCAGGCCGTCGGCCGTCAGGCCGTACGTGCCGGGGCGGGCGGACGCGACGGTCCTGGTGAGCACGACGCGGTCGGCGGTGACCGCGTGGACGGTCACCACTCCCTCCTTCGCCGGGTCCTCCGCGGACGGCCTGAGGGCGAAACGTGAGCCGTACCGGCCGACCGCCACAATTGCGGCGGTGCCGGCACCCAGGGTGGCGGTGGCTGTCACCACCGCGGTTCGAAGTCGCATCCCTTCCAGTGTCATCGACCATCGCCGTCCCGGCCATTCGAACCCGCCGTCGTGGCTAGTCCCCGCGTCCGGCCCGCCCGCGTCCTGGCCCGGGGCGGTGGCCGCCGGCGCCCGCGCGGCGGCCGCGTCGCGCCCCGGGCGCGGGCAGCCGCGAAGGTGCCGCGGACCGCGGGCCCCCGAGCCCGCCGTCAGGCGTCGCGCTGGCCGTAGGACGAGAAGCGGGCCGCCGCGGCGGCGAGGTCGGCGGGCGTGAGGGTGCGAGGCACGCCGGCAGCGCTCGCGAGGAGCCAGACGCGGCACATCCACTCCAGCTGCGCCGTGCGCTCGTACGCCCGGTCCAGCGTCTCGCCGTAGGCGATCGTGCCGTGGTTGGCCAGCAGGCACGCCGTACGGCCGCGCAGGGCGGCCAGCGCGGCCTCGGCCAGCTCGGGGGTGCCGTAGAGGGCGTAGGGGGCGACCCGGACGGTCCCGCCGAGGGTCGCGGTCATGTAGTGCACCGGCGGCAGCCGGTCCGTGAGGGTGGACACCGCCGTCGCGTGCGCCGCGTGCGTATGGACGATCGCGCGGGCCTCGGTACCGCGGTAGACGGCCAGGTGCAGGGGCAGTTCGCTGGTGGGGCGCAGTTCGCCGCGCACCTGCCGCCCGTCGAGGTCGACGGCGACCGCGTCGTGCGGGCGCAGCCGGTCGTACGGCACTCCCGTCGGCGTCACGACGACGAGCTCGCCGACCCGCGCGGACACATTGCCCGACGTGCCGACGACGAGCCCGTCGGCGACGGTGCGGCGGGCCGTGTCGACCACGTCCGACCAGGCTTTCTCGACGGCGTCCTGCACGGCGGCCTCCTTCGCGGGTCGGGCGTTGCCGTGGCCGCCGCGCGGGCAGTAGCGTCCCCGCACACCACTGGGGTCCACAGCGATTGCAGGTGCATTATGACCACCGTCAACGGCGGCATCTCGTTCTGGTACGCAGGCACCGGCATACCGCTGCCGCGCGAGCCGCTGCCGGGGGACGCGGAGGCCGATGTCGTGATCGTCGGCGGCGGCTACACGGGGCTGTGGACGGCGTACTACCTCAAGCAGGCGGTGCCCTTCCTGCGGATCACCGTGCTGGAGGCGAGATTCTGCGGCTACGGCGCCTCGGGGCGCAACGGCGGCTGGCTCTACAACGGCATCGCGGGCCGCGACCGCTACGCCGAGCTGCACGGCCACGACGCGGCGGTCGCGTTGCAGCAGGCGATGAACGCGACCGTCGGCGAGGTGGTGCGGGTCGCCGCCGCGGAGGGCATCGACGCGGACATCGAGCAGGGCGGCGTGCTGGAAGTGGCGTATTCCCCGGCGCAGTTGGCGCGGCTGCGGGCGTACCACGAGCAGGAGCTGGCCTTCGGTGAGAAGGACCGGGTGCTGCTGGGCGCGGCGGAGTCGGCGCGGCGGATCAGGGCGGCGGGCACGGTCGGCGCGACCTGGACCCCGCACGGCGCCCGGGTGCACCCGGTGAAGCTGCTCCAGGGGCTGGCCGCGGCGGTGGAGCGCCTCGGGGTGACCATCCACGAGTCGACGACGGTGACCGAGATCCGCCCCAAGCACGCGGTCACCCCGTACGGCACGGTCCGCGCGCCCTATGTGCTGCGCTGCACCGAGGGCTTCACCGCGTCGGTGAAGGGGCAGCGCCGCACCTGGCTGCCGATGAACTCCTCGATGATCGTGACCGAGCCGCTGCCGCCCGAGCTGTGGGCGACGATCGGCTGGGAGGGCAACGAGACGCTGGGCGACATGGCGCACGCGTACATGTACGCGCAGCGCACCGCCGATGGCCGGATCGCGCTGGGCGGGCGCGGGGTGCCGTACCGCTTCGGTTCGCGTACCGACAACGACGGGCGGACCTCGGACCGTACGGTGGGCGCGCTGCGGGAGGTGCTGGTGCGGCTCTTCCCCGCGACGGCCGGGGTCGCGGTGGCGCATGCCTGGTCGGGGGTGCTCGGGGTGCCGCGGGACTGGTGCGCGAGCGTGCAGCTGGACCGTACGACCGGCCTCGGCTGGGCGGGCGGCTACGTCGGCAGCGGGGTGGCGACGTCGAATCTGGCCGCCCGTACGCTGCGGGACCTGGTGCGGCTGGACTCGGGCCAGGGCCACGGCACCGAGCTGACGGCGCTGCCGTGGGTGGGCCACCGGGTGCGGCGCTGGGAGCCGGAGCCGCTGCGGTGGGCGGGGGTGCGCGGGATGTACGCGGCCTACCGGGGGGCCGACCGGCGGGAGATGGCCGGGCGGACCGCGGCCACCGACCCGGTCGCGCGGTACGCCGACCGGATCTCGGGCCGGTCCTGAGGCGTACGGTGGCGGTACGCGGGGGGCCGTGACGCGGCCCCCGTCGCGGGGTGCCGTTCCGGCCCTGTTCATCTCCGCGCCATGTCGGCACCGCGAGTCCGCCGCCAGTTCACCTTCCGTTCATCAATGATCCGTACGTTCGCCTCGCCACTGTCCGATCGAACGATTGCCTGGGTCCATGGAACACATGACGCTCCTGATCGGAATCGTCATCGCCACCGCACTCGTGTTCGACTTCACGAACGGTTTCCACGACACCGCCAACGCGATGGCCACCACCATCTCCACCGGTGCACTCAAGCCCAAGACGGCGGTGGCCATGTCCGCCGTGCTCAACCTCGTCGGCGCCTTCCTGTCCGTCGAGGTCGCCAAGACCATCTCCGGCGGCATCATCGAGGAGTCCGCCGGCGTCAAACCCGCGATGATCTTCGCCGCGCTGGTCGGCGCGATCGTCTGGAACATGCTGACCTGGCTGGCCGGGCTGCCGTCCAGTTCCTCGCACGCCCTCTTCGGCGGCCTGATCGGCGCCACGCTGGTCGCGGTCGGCCGGCACGGGGTGCACGGCGAGGCGGTCGTGATGAAGGTCCTCATCCCGGCACTCGCCGCCCCCGTCGTGGCGGGCCTCGCCGCGACGCTGGCCACCCGGCTGAGCTACCGGCTCGGCCGCGACGCCGATCCGCAGACCACCGCCAAGGGCTACCGGGCGGGCCAGATCGCCTCCGCGAGCCTGGTCTCGCTCGCCCACGGCACCAACGACGCACAGAAGACCATGGGCGTCATCACCCTCGCCCTGATCACCGGCGGCGTCATCGCCCCGCACTCCGACCCGCCGCTGTGGGTCATCGTCTCGGCGGGCGCGGCCATCGCGCTGGGCACGTACATAGGCGGCTGGCGGATCATCCGCACCATGGGCAAGGGCATCACCGACATCCAGCCGCAGCAGGGTTTCGCGGCGCAGACCGGTGCCGCCGCGACCATCCTGGCCTCCTCCCACCTCGGCTTCGCGCTGTCCACCACCCAGGTCTGCTCGGGCTCGGTGATGGGCGCGGGCCTCGGCCGCAGCGGCGCGGTGGTGCGCTGGAGCACCGCGGGGCGGATGGTCGCCGCGTGGGCGCTCACGCTGCCCGCCGCGGGGCTGGTGGCCGCCGGCGCGGCGCTGCTGGCCGACCAGGGCGGCTGGGGCGTGGCCGTTGTCGCCGTCGCGGGCCTGGCGATCTGCGCCGTGATCCGTACCGCGGCCCGCCGCAAGCCGGTCAACCACACCAACGTCAACGACGACCTCGGCGCGGAGCCGCAGGGCGCGGTGACCGCGGCGATCGCCGCGGTGCTCCAGCCGCCGGCCGCCGTCCCGACCCCGGCGGCGCCCATCGCGCCGGCCGGACCCGCCGCCCCGACCACCACGGCCGCCTGACCACCCCGAGGAGTCCCGTATGAGCATCGACTGGCACGCCCTCGGCTCGGTCCTGGCCGTCACCCTGGTCTCCACCGTCGGCCTCGTCGGCGTCTTCACCCTCGGCGTGGTCGGCCTGTCCCGGCCGGGCGGCGCCGCGCTGGCGCGCGGCGGGGCCTACGCCTGCTTCGCCGCGTGCACGGCGGCCGTGGCCTGGGGCATCTGGCTGATCGTGGCCAAGTAGCCGCGCCCCACGGCGGGGTGTGGACCTCACCACACTCCGTCGCCCCAGGTCACAGGCTGGTTGACGGGCCTGCGCGGGCATGGTGGACTGCGGGGGCCATACGGCGGCAGGAGAGGAAGTCCGGTGCGAATCCGGCGCGGTCCCGCCACTGTCACCGGGGAGTGCACTCCCGACCCGTACGTCACGGCCGGCCCCGCCGGTTGGAAGACCGGGAGTGCGTAGATCCGGGAGCCAGGAGACTCTCACCGCCGGTCACGTCGAACCAGGGCGCGGACCCTGAGTGAGGACTCCTGCCATGCCCGGCGCCCTTCCCGGTACGTCCTTGTGTACGCCGACCCCTCGGGGTGTGACGGCGGTCTGAGCTGATGCGTGCCGATCGCGTTCACGCGTACGGCGCCGCGCTCGGCTTTCTCGGCGATCTCGTCGCGGGTGACCCGCGCCGCGGCCATCCGGTCGCGGTGTTCGGGCGCGCGGCGGGGGCGCTGGAGCGCCGGATGTGGCGGGACGACCGGCTCAGCGGCGCCGTTTACACGGCGCTGAGCACCGGCGCCGTGGTGGGTGCCGCCGCGCTCGCCGGGCGGGCGGTACGGCACTCGGCCGCGCTGTCGGCCGGGCTGACGGCGGCCTGCACCTGGTCGGTGCTGGGCGGTACGTCGCTGGCCGCGGAGGCGCGGGCCGTCGCCGCCGCGCTGGACGCCGGGGACATCGAGGCGGCCAGGGCCCGGCTGCCGCACCTGTGCGGGCGGGACCCGCAGCACCTCGACGCCGACGGGATCGCCAGGGCCGTGGTGGAGTCGGTCGCGGAGAACACGTCGGACGCCGTGGTGGGCGCCCTGGTCTGGGGCGCGCTCTGCGGGGTGCCGGGGCTCGCGGGCTTCCGGGCGGTCAACACGCTCGACGCCATGGTCGGGCACCGCTCGCCGCGCCACTTGCGCTTCGGGTGGGCCGCGGCCCGGCTCGACGACGTCGCGGGCTGGCCCGGCGCCCGGCTCACCGCGGCCCTGGCCGCGCTGGCGTCCACGCACCCGGTGGACGCCCTGCGCACCTGGCGCCGGGACGCCGCCGCGCACCCGAGCCCGAACGCGGGACCTGTCGAGGCCGCCTTCGCGGGCGCCCTGCGGCTGCGCCTCGGCGGCACCCTGTCCTACGCGGGCCGCACCGAGCACCGCCCCGTCCTCGGCGCCGCCTTCCCGGCGCCCACCTCCGCGGACATCCCCCGCGCGATCCGGCTGTCCCGCCGCGTCTCCGCCCTGGCTTTGGGCGCCTGCGTCCTGGCCCCGGCCCTGCGGCACCGGCCGACCGCGCGCCCCACCCCCAAGGAGGCGCCGCCGTGCACGGGTTGATGATCGCCGGGACGGCGTCGGACGCCGGGAAGAGCGTCGTCACCGCCGGGGTGTGCCGGTTCCTCGTTCGCCGCGGTGTGCGGGTCGCCCCCTTCAAGGGGCAGAACATGTCGCTCAACTCCTTCGTCACGAAGGACGGCGCCGAGATCGGCCGGGCCCAGGCCATGCAGGCGCAGGCGGCCCGCGTGGAGCCCTCCGCGCTGATGAATCCGGTGCTGCTCAAGCCGGGCGGCGACCGCAGCAGCCAGGTCGTGCTGCTGGGCCGGGCGGTGGGCGAGATGTCGGCGCGCGGCTACCACGGCGGCCGGCAGGGCGAGTTGCTCGACGTGGTCGTGGACTGCCTGGCCGAGCTGGGCCGTTCGTACGACGCGGTGATCTGCGAGGGCGCCGGAAGCCCCGCCGAGATCAACCTGCGCCGCACCGACATCGTCAACATGGGCCTGGCGCGCCGCGCCCGCATCCCGGCCCTCGTCGTGGGCGACATCGACCGCGGCGGCGTCTTCGCCTCCTTCTTCGGTACGACCGCGCTGCTCGCCCCCGAGGACCAGGCGCTCATCGCCGGCTATGTGGTCAACAAATTCCGCGGCGACGTCACCCTGCTCGAACCGGGCCTGGACATGCTCAAGAAGCTCACCGGCCGCCCGACCCTCGGCGTGCTGCCGTACGCGCGCGGCCTGGGCATCGACGAGGAGGACGGCCTGCGGGTCAGGGAGTCCGCGGCGGGGCGGCCGTACGGCGAGGACGTGCTGCGGGTCGCGGTGGTGGCGCTGCCGCTGATGTCCAACTTCACCGACCTGGACGCGCTGGCCGCGGAACCGGGTGTCGCGGTGCGCTTCACCGACCGCCCCGAGGACGTCGCCGACGCCGACCTGGTGGTGCTTCCCGGCACCCGCGGCACCGTCAAGGCGCTGGCGTGGCTGCGCGAACAGGGCCTGGCGGCGGCGGTGGAGCGGCGGGCCGCCGGGGGCCGCCCGGTGCTGGGCATCTGCGGCGGCTTCCAGATACTGGCCGAGCGCATCGAGGACGACGTCGAGTCCAGGGCCGGTACGGTGCCGGGCCTCGGCCTGCTACCCGCCCGTATCCGCTTCGCCGCCGCCAAGACGCTGGCCCGGCCCACCGGTGTGGCCTACGGCGAGCCGGTGGCCGGCTACGAGATCCACCACGGGGTGGCCGACGTCCTCGGCGGCGACGAGGACTTCCTCGACGGCTGCCGGGTCGGCGCGGTGTGGGGCACCCACTGGCACGGCTCCCTGGAGAGCGACGGCTTCCGCCGGGCCTTCCTGCGCCGCGTCGCCGCGGCGGCCGGCCGCCGCTTCGTGCCGGCCCCCGACACCGAGTTCGGCGCACTGCGCGAAGCACAGCTCGACCGGCTCGGCGACCTGGTCGAAGAGCACCTGGACACCGCCGCGCTGCTGCGGCTCATCGAGGACGGCGCGCCCGCCGGACTCCCCTTCGTCCCACCGGGGGCACCATGACCACCGTTCTGCTGCTGTCCACCGCCGACACCGACCTGCTGGCCGCCCGCGCCGCGATGGCCGCGCACCCGGGCGGCGCCCGCTACCGCACCGCCAACCCGTCCCGGGTGGACCCGGACGGCGAGCTGCCCGGGCTGCTGGAGGGCGCCGACCTGGCCGTGGTCCGGCTGCTGGGCGGGCGCCGCGCGTGGGAGGAGGGCCTGGCGGTGATCACCGCGTCGGGTGTGCCCGCGGTGCTGCTCGGCGGCGAGAGCGTGCCGGACGCCGAGCTGATGGCGCTGTCCACGGTCCCGGCGGGCGTGGTCGCCGAGGCGCTGCGCTACCTGGTGGAGGGCGGCCCGGCGAACCTGGCGGAGCTGGCGCGCTTCCTGTCCGACACGGTGCTGATGAGCGGCGAGGGCTTCGAAGCGCCGCTCGCCATGCCGCAGTTCGGGGTGCACGGCGACCCGGCGCACGACCCGGACCGCCCGACGGTCGCGGTGCTCTTCTACCGGGCGCACGAGCTGTCGGGCAACACCGCCTTCGTGGACACCCTGTGCGCGGCGGTGACGGCACGCGGCGCGAACGCCCTGCCCGTCTACTGCGGTTCGCTTCGTACCGCGGACGGCGGGCTGTACGAGCTGCTGGGCCGGGCCGACGTGATCGTGGCGACGGTGCTGGCGGCCGGCGGGACGGTGGCGGCCGACGCGTCGGCGGGCGGCGCGGACGAGGCGTGGGACATCGGCGCGCTCGCCGAGCTGGACGTGCCGGTGCTCCAGGGCCTGTGCCTGACGTCGTCGCGCAAAGCGTGGGAGGAGTCCGACGCGGCCCTGTCGCCGATGGACGCGGCGATGCAGGTGGCGATCCCGGAATTCGACGGGCGGCTGATCACCGTGCCGTTCTCGTTCAAGGAGACCGGCGAGGGCGATGTGCCGGTCTATGCCGCCGACCCGGAGCGGGCCGCGCGTATCGCGGGCATCGCGGTCCGGCACGCGGCGCTGCGGCACAAGCCGAACGCGGACAAGCGCCTGGCGCTGGTCTTCACCGCCTACCCGACCAAGCACTCCCGGGTCGGCAACGCGGTGGGCCTCGACACCCCCGCCTCGGCCGTACGACTGCTGGAGGCGCTGCGGGCGGCGGGCTACGGGACCGGCGAACACCCAGCCGGAGGCGACGAGTTGATCCACCGGCTGATCGCCGCGGGCGGCCACGACGTGGAGTGGCTGACCGAGGAGCAGCTCGCCGCGGCGCCCGCGCGGGTGCCGCTGGCGGACTACGAGCGGTGGTTCGCGACCCTGGACGAGGGCCTGCGGGCCGGGATGCTGGAGCACTGGGGCGAGCCGCCGGGGTCGCTCTACCTCGACGGCGACGACATCGTGCTGGCGTCGCTGCGGTTCGGCAATGTCGTCGTGCTGATCCAGCCGCCGCGCGGCTTCGGCGAGAACCCGATCGCCATCTACCACGACCCCGACATGCCGCCCTCGCACCACTACCTCGCCACCTACCGCTGGCTGGAGCACACCTTCGGCGCCGACGCGATCGTGCACCTGGGCAAGCACGGCACGATGGAGTGGCTGCCGGGCAAGGGCCTGGGGCTGTCCGCTGGCTGCGCGCCCGACGCGGTCCTGGGCGAACTCCCGCTGGTCTACCCCTTCATCGTCAACGACCCGGGCGAGGGCACCCAGGCCAAGCGGCGCGGCCACGCCACCGTCGTGGACCACCTGGTGCCGCCGATGGCCCGCGCCGACTCCTACGGCGACCTCGCCAAGCTCGAACAACTCCTCGACGAATACGCCCTGGTGAACGATCTCGACCCGGCGAAGGCGCCGGCGATCCGCAGCCGGATCTGGGAACTGGTGCGGGCCGCCGAGCTGCACCACGACCTGCATGTGGACGAGCAGCCCGGCGACGGCGACTTCAACGACTTCGTGCTGCACATCGACGGCTGGCTCTGCGAGATCAAGGATGTGCAGATCCGCGACGGCCTGCACATCCTGGGCGCCGGCCCGGTCGGCGAGGCGCGGGTCAACCTGGTGCTGGCGGTGCTGCGTTCCGCGCAGGTGTGGGGCGGCGTCGGTGACGCGCTGCCCGGGCTGCGGGCGGCGCTCGCCGAGCACTTCGGGCTGGTCGAGAAGGAGCTGCTGGCCGAGCCCGGCGCGCCCGCGGCCGTACCGTCCGCGCTGACCGCCCTGGCCGGCGGACCCGCGCGCACCGCCTCGGACGCCGTGGACCTGCTGGAGCAGCTGGCCAGGCGGCTCGCGGAGACGATGGAGTCGCGCGACTGGGCGGCGGGGTCCGCAGCCGACACCGTACGGGAGGTGCTCGGCGGGGCGGAGGTCCCCGCGGCGCTGCGGGTGCTGGACTTCGCCGCGGCCGAGGTCGTACCCCGGCTGGCCCGCACCACCGACGAGATCGACCACATCCTGCGGGCGCTGCGCGGCGGTTACGTCCCCGCGGGGCCTTCGGGGTCGCCGACCCGCGGCCTGGTCAACGTGCTGCCGACCGGCCGCAACTTCTACTCCGTGGACCCCAAGGCGATCCCGTCCCGGCTGTCCTGGGACGTCGGCACCGCGCTCGCCGACTCGCTGCTCGCCCGGCACCTCGCCGACAACGGCTGCTATCCGGCGTCCGTCGGCCTGACGGTGTGGGGCACCTCGTGCATGCGCACCCAGGGCGACGACATCGCGGAGATCCTGGCGCTGCTCGGCTGCCGGCCGGTGTGGGACGACGCCTCGCGCCGGGTGACCGGTTTCGAGATCGTCCCGGCGGCGGAACTTGGCCGGCCCCGTATCGACGTCACCGTCCGGATCTCCGGCTTCTTCCGGGACGCCTTCCCGCACGTGGTGGCGCTGGTGGACGACGCGGTGCGCGCGGTCGCCGAGCTGGACGAGCCCGCCGACGTCAACTACGTGCGCGCGCACGCCGACCAGGACACCGCCGAGCACGGCGACCGGCGGCGCGCCACCGCGCGGATCTTCGGCTCGAAGCCGGGAGCGTACGGGGCGGGCCTGCTGCCGCTGATCGACGCCCGCAACTGGCGCTCGGACGCCGACCTCGCCGAGGTCTACGCGGTGTGGGGCGGCTACGCCTACGGCCGCGGCCTGGACGGACGGCCCGCCCGGGGCGACATGGAGGCCGCCTTCCGCCGTATCCAGGTGGCGGCCAAGAACGTCGACACCCGGGAGCACGACCTCGTCGACGCCGACGACTACTTCCAGTACCACGGCGGGATGGTGGCCATGGTCCGCCATCTCACCGGCACCTCGCCCGAGGCCTACGTCGGCGACAGCGCGCTGACCGACCAGGTCAGGACCCGCACGCTCGGCGAGGAGACCCACCGGGTCTTCCGCGCCCGGGTCGTCAACCCGCGCTGGATGGCGGCGATGCGGCGGCACGGCTACAAGGGCGCCTTCGAGATGGCCGCCACCGTCGACTACCTCTTCGGCTACGACGCGACCGCCGGGGTGGTGGACGACTGGATGTACGAGCGGCTGTCGGCGGAATACGTCTTCGACCCGGAGAACGCGGACTTCATGCGGAAGTCCAACCCCTGGGCGCTGCGCGGGATTTCGGAGCGGCTGCTGGAGGCGGCCGAGCGGGGTCTGTGGGCGGAGCCGGACCCGGACACGCTGGCGCGGCTGCGCGAGACCTATCTCGCCCTGGAAGGCGACCTGGAGGGCGACGCGTGACCGCGCCCGCGGCGGGCTGCCGCCCCTCCCCCGCCCCTTCCCGCGACCGGGGCCGCTCCCCGCACCCCGGTCCCCGAACGCCGGACGGGCTGTTCGTTCCGGGCTCCCGTGGGAGCGCACGCAGAGACGAGGAGTCATCGTGACGACGCCCTACCCCTTCACCGCCCTGGTCGGCCAGGAGGACCTGCGGCTCGCGCTCGTGCTCAACGCGGTGTCCCCCGCCGTGGGCGGCGTCCTCGTACGCGGCGAGAAGGGCACCGCCAAGTCGACGGCCGTACGGGCGGTGGCCGCACTGCTGCCGGGCCTGCGGGTCGTCCCCGGGTGCAGGTTCTCCTGCGAGCCGGGTGCCGCGGACCCGGAGTGCCCCGACGGCCCGCACCCGGCGGACGGCGGCGCCGCGGAACGCCCCGCGCGGCTGGTGGAACTGCCGGTCGGCGCGTCCGAGGACCGCCTCGTGGGCGCCCTCGACATCGAGCGCGCCCTCGCCGAGGGCGTGAAGGCCTTCGAACCCGGCCTGCTCGCGGCGGCGCACCGCGGGGTGCTCTACGTGGACGAGGTCAACCTGCTGCACGACCACCTGGTCGACCTGCTGCTGGACGCGGCGGCGATGGGCGCGAGCTACGTCGAGCGCGAGGGCGTCTCCGTGCGGCACGCGGCCCGCTTCCTGCTGGTCGGCACGATGAACCCGGAAGAGGGCGAGCTGCGCCCGCAACTGCTCGACCGCTTCGGGCTGACCGTCGAGGTCGCGGCGTCCCGCGAGACGGACGAGCGGGTCGAGGTGGTGCGGCGGCGCCTGGCCTACGACGCCGACCCGGCCGGTTTCGCGGCGCGTTGGGCGCCGCAGGAGCAGGACGTCCGCGAACGGATCGCCGCCGCCCGCCGGCTGCTGCCCGACGTACGGCTCGGCGACGCCGCCCTGCGGCAGATCGCGGCGACCTGCGCGGCCTTCGAGGTCGACGGGATGCGCGCCGACATCGTGATGGCCCGCACCGCGACGGCGCTGGCCGCGTGGGCGGGCCGCACGGTGGTGCTGGCCGAGGACGTACGGCAGGCGGCGCTGCTCGCGCTGCCGCACCGGCGGCGCCGCAATCCCTTCGACGCGCCGGGCCTCGACGAGGGCAGACTCGACGAGACGCTGGAGCAGGCCAGGGCGGAGGCCGAACCGGAATCCGGGCCGGACGGCGGCCCTGGGGACGACGACCCGGACCCCGGTCCTGACGGGGACGGCGGCGGAGGCGGCGGCCCGGACGGCGGCGGGGACGGCGGGCAGCCGGACCCGGGGCAGGCCGGGCCGCAGGACCAGGCCGCGGGGGACGCCGGCTCCGACAGCCCGCCGCGGGCCCCCGGCGGCCAGGGGCCGCGCGAGCAGCCCGCGGCGTCGGCGGCCGAGCCGTTCACGGCGCGGACGCTGACCGTGCCGGGCCTCGGCGAGGGCGCGGCGGGCCGCCGCTCGCGGGCGCGGACCGCGCAGGGCCGTACGACCGGCGCCCGGCGCCCGGACGGCGCGCTGGGCACGCTGCACCTGGCGGCGACCGTTCAGGCGGCGGCGCCGTACCAGCGGGCAAGGGGCCGCAGCGGGCCGGGGCTTGTGCTGCGCAGGGACGATCTGCGGCAGGCCGTGCGGGAGGGCCGCGAGGGCAATCTCGTGCTCTTCGTGGTCGACGCCTCGGGCTCGATGGCGGCCAGGCAACGGATGTCGGCGGTGAAGGGCGCGGTGCTGTCGCTGCTGCTGGACGCCTACCAGCGGCGCGACAAGGTCGGCCTGGTCACCTTCCGGGGTACGGGCGCGGAGCTGGCGCTGCCGCCGACGTCGTCGGTGGACGCGGGCGCGGCGCGGCTGGAGAAGCTGCCGACCGGTGGCCGTACGCCGCTGGCCGCGGGCCTGCTCAAGGCGCACGAGGTGCTGCGGATCGAGCGGCTGCGCGACCCGTCGCGGCGCCCGCTGCTGGTCGTGGTGACCGACGGGCGGGCCACCGGCGGCCCCGAGCCGGTGGCGCTCGGCGCCCGCGCGGCCCGGCTGCTGGCCGCGTCGGGCACGGCCGCGGTGGTCGTGGACTGCGAGTCGGGCCCGGTACGCCTCGGCCTGGCGGGCGCGCTCGCCGCCGATCTGGCCGGGGTCGCCGTCACGCTGGACGAACTGCGGGCCGACACGGTGTCCGCCCTGGTCAAGGACATCAGGAGGGCCGCGTAATGCCGCAGGGACAGCCGGATGTGGTGCCCGACGACGGCCTGACGACCCGGCAGCGCCGCAACCGGCCGCTGACGATCGTGCACACCGGTGTCGGCAAGGGGAAGTCGACGGCCGCGTTCGGCCTCGCGCTGCGGGCCTGGAATCAGGGCTGGCCGGTCGGGGTGTTCCAGTTCGTCAAGTCCGCGAAGTGGAAGGTCGGCGAGGAGCGGGCGCTGCGGGTGCTCGGTGCGTCGGGCGAGGGCGGCACGGTGGCCTGGCACAAGATGGGCGAGGGCTGGTCGTGGGTGCAGCGCTCGCCCGAGAACAACGAGGAGGCCGCCCGCGAGGGCTGGGAGCAGGTCAAGCGGGACCTGGCCGCGCAGACCTACCGGCTGTACGTGCTGGACGAGTTCGCCTACCCGATGCACTGGGGCTGGGTCGACACCGCCGAGGTCGTGGCGGTGCTGCGGGACCGGCCGGGCGCGCAGCACGTCGTGATCACCGGCCGCAACGCGCCGCCCGCGCTGGTCGAGGCCGCCGACCTCGTCACCGACATGTCCAAGGTCAAACACCCGATGGACACCGGCCAGAAGGGGCAGAGGGGCATCGAGTGGTAGCCCGCCTCGTCATCGCCGCGCCCGCCTCCGGCAGCGGCAAGACCACCGTCGCGACCGGCCTGATGGCCGCCTTCGCGGACGGCGGCCTCGCCGTGTCCCCGCACAAGGTGGGTCCCGACTACATCGACCCGGGCTACCACGCCCTGGCCACCGGCCGCCCCGGCCGCAATCTCGACCCGTACCTGTGCGGCCCGCACCGCGTCGCCCCGCTCTTCCTGCACGGCGCCGCGGGCTGCGACCTCGCCGTCGTCGAAGGCGTGATGGGCCTCTTCGACGGCGCCACCGGCCACGGCGAACTCGCCTCCACCGCCCAGGTCGCCACGCTCCTGCGGGCGCCGGTGGTGCTGGTCGTCGACGCGTCCGCGCAGGCCCGGTCGGTGGCCGCGCTCGTCCACGGCTTCGCGTCCTTCGACCCGCGGCTGCGGATCGGCGGGGTCGTCCTCAACAAGGTCGGCTCCGAGCGGCACGAGCGGATTCTGCGCGACGCGCTGGAGGAGGTCGGCGTCCCGTGCCTGGGCGCGCTGCCGCGCGGCGCCGACCTCGTGGTGCCCTCCCGCCACCTCGGCCTGGTCCCGGCCGCCGAACGCGCCACGGCGGCCCGCGAGTTCGTCCGCGCCGCGGCCACCCGCGTCCGCGAGACCTGCGACCTCCCGTCCCTGCTGTCCCTGGCCCGCACGGCCCCGCCGCTCCCGGAGCTGCCGTGGGACCCGGCGACGGAGGTGGCGGCCGGGGCCGCCGATCAGAGCCAGCCCGTCCGGCGCTCGGGGACCGGGGTCCGGGGCGGAGCACCGGTTTCGGGAAGGGGCCGGGCCGGGCAAGAAGCCCCCCTCGGTCGCCCCCGCATCGCCCTCGCCACCGGCCCCGCCTTCACCTTCCACTACGCCGAGCAGGCGGAACTGCTGACCGCCGCAGGGGCGGAGGTCATCCCCTTCGACCCGCTCACCGACGAGTCCCTCCCCGAGGTCACCCGGGGCCTGGTCCTGGGCGGCGGCTTCCCCGAGCTCCACGCCGAGGACCTCTCCGCCAACGCCGCCCTCCGCAAGGAGATCGCCACCTCCCCCGCCCCCCTGGCAGCCGAATGCGCCGGCCTGCTCTATCTGGCCCGCGACCTCGACGGCCACCCGATGTGCGGCCGGCTGCCGGTCACGGCGACGATGACCGGCCGCCTCACCCTCGGCTACCGCGAAGCCGTCGCGCTCACCGACAGCCCGCTGGCGGCGGCCGGCACCCGGCTGCGCGGGCACGAATTCCACCGCACGGCGGTGGACCCGCCCGCGGGCACCGCCGCCGCGTGGGGCTTCACCCACCCCGAACGCCGTACCGAGGGCTTCGCGGACGGATCCGTGCACGCCTCGTACCTGCATCTGCACTGGGCCGCCGAGCCGTCGCTCGCGACCCGTTTCGTCGAGAGGTGTGCCGCATGGACCTGCGACTGACCGGGGTCGGGGTCGGCCCCGGCGATCCCGAGCTGGTGACGGTGAAGGGCGTGAACGCCATGCGCGCCGCGGGCGCGGTCGTGGTGCCGGTGCTGGACACCGGCGAGACCGGCCGCGCCGAGGCGACGGTACGGCACTACGTGGACGCGTCCCGGATCGTCCGGGTGGTCTTCGCGCTGAACGAGCGCTCCGACCGGGCCCGCAGGGAAGCGGCGTGGGACGCGGCGGGTGCGCGGGTGGCCGACCTGCTCCGTACCCACGGGTCGGTGGCGTTCGCGACGATCGGCGACCCGAACGTGTACTCGACCTTCACCTATCTCGCGCACACGGTCGGTGAGTTGCTGCCGGGGGTGGCGGTCGCGACGGTGCCCGGCATCACCGCGATGCAGGACCTGGCAGCCCGCAGCGGGGCTGTACTGACCGAGGGCACCGAGCCGTTGACGCTGGTGCCGGTGACCGCGGGGACCGCGGTGCTCAAGTCGGCGCTCGAAGGCCCCGGCACGGTCGTGGCGTACAAGTTCGGCCGGCTCGCGGCCGAGGTCGCCGCGGCGCTGGAGGCGACCGGCAGGACCGGGGGCGCGGTGTGGGGCAGCGCGCTCGGCCTGCCCGAGGAGTCGATCCGCCCGGCGTCCCAACTGCTCGAAGGACCGCTGCCGTATCTGTCGACGCTGATCGCGCCCGCACGGCGGGACGGCCGAGGAGGAAAGCTGTGAGCGACGCACGCAAGGCCACCCGGCCGCACACAGAACACGGCGCAAACCGACGCCGCGCGGGCGGAGAAGCGAACGGACAAACACAGTGAGCGACGCACGCAAGGCCACCCAGCCGCACACAGAACACGGCGCAAACCGACGCCGCGCGGGCGGAGAAGCGAACGGACAGGCACAGTGAGCGACGCACGCAAGGCCACCCAGCCACAGACAAAACACGGCGCAAACCGACGCCGCGCGGGCGGAGAAGCGAACGGACAGGCACAGTGAGCGGCAAGGTCACGATCGTGGGGGCGGGGCCCGGCGCGGCCGATCTGCTCACCTTCAGGGCCGCGAAGGCCATCGCCGCGGCCGACATCGTCATCTGGGCGGCGAGCCTGGTGCAGGCGGCCGTCCTTGAGCACGCCAGGCCGGACGCGGAGATCCTGGACTCGGCGTCGATGTCGCTGGAGGACGTCGTCGCGGTCTACGAGCGGGCGCGGCGCGAGGACCTGCGGTGCGCGCGTATCCACTCCGGTGACCCCGCGCTGTGGGGCGGCACGCAGGAGCAGGTCGACCGGTGCGCCGAGCTGGGCATCGAGGTGGAGATCGTGCCGGGCGTCTCGTCGTTCTCGGCGGTCGCGGCGCTCGCCGGGCGGGAGTTGACGATCCCGGAGGTCGCGCAGTCGGTGGTGCTGACCCGGCTGGGCGGCGGGAAGACGCCGATGCCGCCGGGCGAGGAGGTACGGGAGTTCGCCCGGCACGGCACGACGATGGCGGTCTTCCTGTCCGCCGCCAGGTCCGGGCAGCTCGCCGCCGAGCTGCTGGAGGGCGGCTACCGCACGGACACGCCGGTCATCGTCGCCCACCAGGTGAGCTGGCCCGAGGAGTTGCTGCTGCACTGCACGATCGCGACGCTGGAGGAGACGGTCAAGGCGCACCGGCTGTGGAAGCACACGCTCTTCCTGGTCGGGCCCGCGCTGTCCGCGTCGGGGACACGGTCGCACCTCTACCACCCGGGGCACTTCCACGGTTTCCGGCGGGCCGATCCCGCCGCGCGACGCGAACTGCGCAAGTCCCGTGGCTGACGCGGTGATCACGGTCATCGGCACCGGAACGGGCGGTCCGCCGCCGGTCGTCGGCGCCGCGGACCTGGTGGTCGGCGCGGCCCGCCATCTGGACGCGGCGGATGTGCCGCCCGGCGCGCGGCGGTTGGTGCTCGGGCCGCTGGCGCCCGCGCTCGACATGATCGGCTCGTACGCCGCCGAGGGCCGCCCGGTGGTGGTGCTGGCGTCCGGCGACCCCGGCTTCTTCGGGATCGTACGGGCACTGGGCACGCGGTTCGGCGCGGCGGCGCTCGACGTACGGCCGTCGGCGCCGTCCGTCGCGGTCGCCTTCGCCCGGGCCGGGCTGAGCTGGGACGACGCGGTCGTGGTGAGCGCGCACGGGCGCGACCTGCGGGCCGCGGTGAACGTGTGCCGGGCGCACCCGAAGGCGGCCGTACTGACCGGACCCGGCGCCGGGCCCGCGGAATTGGGCGCGGCCCTGGCGCGTACCGGCCTTGAGCGCAGGCTCGTGGTGGCGGCCGGGCTCGGCACGGGCGGCGAGGCGGTGGTCGCCGTCTCGCCGCGGGAGGCTGCCGGGCGGGACTGGGGCGACGCGGTCAGTGTCGTGCTGTGCCTGCGGCCCGGCGTCCCGGCGTCGGCCGCGGTGACGGTCGCCGGTCCCGCGGGGGCGCCCGCCGGGTGGGCGCTGCCCGAGGAGGACTTCGCGCACCGGGACTCCATGGTCACCAAGTTCGAGGTGCGGGCGCTGGCGCTGGCGCGGCTCGGGCCGCGTACGGGTGAGCTGGTGTGGGACATCGGGGCCGGGTCGGGCTCGGTGGCCGTGGAGTGCGCGCGGTTCGGGGCGGCCGTGGTCGCCGTGGACAAGTCCGCGGAGGCGGTGGCGCGGGTGCGGGCCAACGCCGCCGCGCACGGGGTGGACGTCGAGGCGGTGGTGGGCCGGGCGCCCGGCGTCCTCGGGCGGCTGCCCGACCCCGACGCCGTTTTCGTCGGCGGCGGCGGTTCCGACGTGGCGGCGGTCGTGGCGGCGGGCGCGCGGCGGGCGCGGCGGGCCGTGGTCGTGACGCTCGCCGCGGTCGACCGGGTCGCCGAGGTGCGTGCCGCCCTGGGGGCCGCGGGTCTCGCGGCGGACGGCGTCCTCCTCCAGTCGTCCCGCCTCGCGCCGCTGCCCGGCGGGGTCACTCGGCTCGCGGCGGCCAACCCCGTCTTCGTCCTGTGGGCCGAGCGGCCCACCCCCCGTACCGAAGGAGCACCCGCGTGATCGGCCTCATCTCCGCCACCGCGGCGGGCAGGACCGGCTGCGACCGGCTCGCCGCCGCGTGGCCGGGGCGTACCCGCCGCTACGACGGCCCCGTCCGCGACGTCCTCCCGGCCGCCTTCGCCGAGTGCGACCAGCTCGTCGTCTTCCTCGCCACCGGGGCGGCGGTACGGCTGCTCGCCCCGCTGCTGGCCGGCAAGGCGGCCGACCCGGCGGTCGTCACCGTCGACGAGGCGCACCGCCACGCGATCGCCCTCCTCGGGGGGCACGCCTCCGGGGCCAACGCCCTGGCGGAAGCGGTCTGCACGGTCCTGACGACGAGCCCGGTCATCACCACGGCCACGGATGTGACCGGCACGCCGGCCCTCGACCGTCTCCCCTACCCCGTCGAGGGCGCGATCCCCGCGGTGACCCGGGCCCTGCTCGACGGCACCCCGGTCCACCTCGACGCCGCCCCCGCCTGGCCCCTGCCCCCGCTCCCCGCCGCCCCGGGGGAGACAGCCGACACCCCCGCGGATGCGTACGTCGTGCGGGTCACGGACCGGCTCGGCCGGGGCGGGGAGCGGACCGTGGTGGTCAGGCCGCCCTCGTTGGTGGTCGGGGTCGGGGGGAGCCGGGGCGTCGAGGTCGGGGAAGTGGTGGCGCTGGTCAGGGAGGGCCTGGCGGCGGCGGGGCTCGCGGAAGAGAGCCTGTGGACGATGGCCACCGTCGAGGCGAAGGCGGACGAGGCCGGGATCGTGGCGGCGGCGGCCCGCCTGGGCGTGCCGCTGGTCACGTTCGCGGCGGAAGCGCTCGCGCAGGTGACCGTGCCGAACCCCTCGGCGGCTCCGCTGGCCGCGGTCGGCACCCCGTCTGTCGCCGAGGCGGCAGCCGTCCTCGGGGCCGGCCCCGGCGGCGAACTCGTCCTTGAGAAGCGGAAGTCGGCGATGGCCACGGTCGCGGTGGCGCGGCGCAGGCCGCGCGGCCGGCTGGCGGTCGTGGGGCTCGGGCCCGGCGCCCGGGACCTGCTGACGCCCCGCGCGGCGGCAGAACTGCGGCGCGCGTCGGTGATCGTCGGCCTGGACCAGTACGTGGCGCAGATCGACGACCTGCTGCTGCCCGGCACCCGGGTACTGGCGTCCGGGCTGGGCGCCGAGGAGGCCAGGGCGCGTACCGCGGTGGCCGAGGCCCGCGCGGGGCACGCGGTCGCGCTGATCGGCAGCGGTGACGCCGGGGTGTACGCGATGGCGTCGCCGGCCCTCGCGGAGGCCGCGGACGACATCGACGTGGTCGGCGTACCCGGCGTGACCGCGGCCCTGGCCGCGGCCGCGCTGCTGGGCGCGCCGCTCGGCCACGACCATGTGTCGATCAGCCTGTCGGACCTGCACACCCCGTGGGAGGTGATCGAGCGCCGGGTGCGGGCGGCTGCGGCGGCCGACCTGGTGGTGACGTTCTACAACCCGCGCAGCCGCGGCCGGGACTGGCAGTTGCCGAAGGCCCTGGCACTGCTGGCCGAGCACCGCGACCCGCGGACGCCGGTCGGCGTCGTGCGGGCCGCGACCCGCCCGGACGAGGAGGTCACGGTCACCACGCTGGCCGACGTGGACCCGGCCACCGTGGACATGGTGTCGGTGGTCACCGTCGGCAACACCGCGTCCCGTGTCGTGGCGGGCCGGATGGTGACGCCGCGCGGCTACCGCTGGCAGGCGGACCCGGCGAACGGCGGTGGCGGCGCATGACCCGCACCGTCCACCCCATCGAGCAGGAGTCCTTCCGTATCCTGCGCTCCCGGCTGGACACCTCCGGTCTTCCGCGGCTGCGCCGGGCGGTGCTGGAGCGGGTGATCCACTCCAGCGCGGATCTGGCCTACGCCGACGACCTGGTCGCCGACGAGGCCGAACTGACCTTCGCGCAGGCCGCGTTGCGGGCGGGCGCGCCGATCGTGGCCGACGTCGGCATGGTCGCGGCGGGCATCACCGCCCGCCGGGCGGTCTGCCGGCTCGCCGACGCGGTCGCCGGTCCCGGTCTGACCCGCAGCGCGCACGCGATCCGGCTGGCGTACGAGCAGGTCGGGCCGGGCGCGGTGTGGGTGATCGGCTGCGCTCCGACCGCGCTGGAGGAACTGCTCGTGCTGGACGCCGCTCCGGCGCTGGTGATCGGCCTGCCGGTCGGCTTCGTGGGCGCCGCGGAGAGCAAGGCCCGCCTGCGGGCCTCGGGCCTGCCCGCGGTCAGCAACATCTCGGAGAAGGGCGGCTCCGCGGTGGCCGCCGCCGCGCTCAACGCGCTGCTCTACACCCCTGCCGCAGCACCGGATCCCAAGGAGAACGACCTGTGACGCCTCCCGCACTCCTCCTCGTCGGCCACGGCACCCGTGACGAAGCGGGCGCGACCGCCTTCCGCTTCTTCGTGGCGGGGCTGGACGCCGCCCACCCGGGGCTGCCGGTCGGCGGCGGCTTCATCGAGCTGTCGCCGCCGCCGCTGGCGGACTCGGTCGCGGCGCTGGTCGGCGCGGGGGTACGGGACTTCGCCGCCGTACCGCTGGTGCTGGTCTCCGCCGGGCACGCGAAGGGCGACATCCCGGCGGCGCTGGCCCGGGAGAAGCAGCGGCACCCGGGCACGTCGTACGCGTACGGGCGCCCGCTGGGGCCGCATCCGGGGCTGCTCGCGGTGCTGGAGCGGCGGGTCGACGAGGCGCTCGCGGGCACGGACCGGGCGGACGCGACGGTGCTGCTGGTCGGCCGCGGCTCGACCGACCCCGACGCGAATTCCGAGGTCTTCAAGGCGGCCAGGCTGCTGTGGGAGGGCCGCGGCTATGCCGGGGTGGAGACCGCTTTCGTGTCGCTGGCCGAGCCGTCGGTCCCGGCGGGCCTGGAACGCTGCCGCCTGCTGGGCGCCCGTACGGTCGTGGTGCTGCCGTACTTCCTCTTCAGCGGTGTGCTGCCGGACCGGGTACGGGAGCAGGCCGCGGTGTGGGCGGCCGGGCGCGGCGGTGTCGACGTGCGGTGCGCGGACGTGATCGGCCCGGCGGCGGAACTCGCGGAGCTGGTGATGGAGCGCTACCGCGAGGCGGTCGAGGGCGATCTGCGGATGAACTGCGACACGTGCGTCTACCGGATCCGGATGCCCGGCTTCGAGGACCGGGTGGGCCTGCCGCAGCAGCCGCACCACCACCCGGACGACCCGTCCCACCCGCACGGCGGCCACGGGCACCACCATGCTCACACCCACTGACCGCGGCGAGGCCGGCACCGCCGGTTACGACCTGGGCCACCACGGTGACGCGGAGGTCGGCGAGGGCCTGGTGGACCTGGCCGTCAACGTCCGCAGCGGTACTCCGCCCGCGTGGCTGGCCGAGCGGATCGCCGCCTCGCTGACCGGACTCGCCGCCTACCCGGACGGGCGGGCCGCCCGGCGGGCCGTCGCGCTGCGGCACGGCCGGGCGGACGAGCGCGAGGTGCTGCTGACCGCGGGCGCGGCGGAGGCCTTCGTGCTGCTGGCCAGGGCGCTGCGGCCGCGGCACGCGGTGGTGGTGCACCCGCAGTTCACCGAGCCGGAGGCGGCGCTGCGGGCCGCGGGCCACCCGGTGCACCGGGTGCTGCTGTCGGCCGGCGACGGCTTCCGGCTCGACCCGGCCGCGGTGCCGCGGGACGCCGATCTGGTGGTGCTCGGCAATCCGACGAATCCGACGTCGGTGCTGCATCCCGCCGCCCTGATACGGCGGTTGGCGCGGCCGGGGCGGACGCTGGTGGTGGACGAGGCGTTCATGGACGCGGTGCCGGGCGAGCCGGAGTCGCTGGCGGCGGCGGGTGGGGTGCCGGGGCTGCTGGTGCTGCGCAGCCTCACCAAGACCTGGGGGCTGGCCGGGCTGCGGATCGGCTATGTGCTCGGCGGCCGGGAGCAGGTCGCGGCGCTGGAGCGCGCCCAGCCGCTGTGGGCGGTGTCGACGCCCGCGCTGGCCGCGGCCCGCGCCTGCGTGGGCGCGGACGCGCTCGCGGAGGCGGCCGGGGCGGCGGTCGAGGTGGCCGCCGACCGGGCGTATCTGCTGTCCCGGCTGCGGGACTTCACCGCGCTGCGGGTCGCGGGCGACGCGCCCGCGGCGCCCTTCGTGCTGCTGCGGCTGCCGGACGCGGGGCAGGTCAGGGAGCGGCTGCGGGCGCTGGGCTACGCGGTGCGCAGGGCCGACACCTTCCCGGGTCTCGGCCCCGACTGGCTGCGGGTGGCGGTGCGCGACCGGCGTACGACCGACGGTTTCGTCACCGCGCTGGCCACCGCTACGACTGGACTCCCAGCGCGGTGAGGTCGACTCCGCCGAACACCTGCTGCTCGTAGGCGTTGGTGAGCCGGCTGCCGCGGTAGACCAGATGCCGTACGTAGATCAGCGGCACCATCGTGGAGTCGCGCATCACGGCCTGGTCGGCGGCCTTCCACTGGCCGGCCGCCGCGGCGGGGTCGGTGAGGGTGTCGGCCTTCTCGACGATGTTGTTGACGTTGACGTCGTCCAGGCCCGCGTAGTTGTTGGGGTTGCCGGGCTGGACCAGGGTGCGCAGGAAGCCGCCGCCGGTGGGCCAGTCGGCGGCCCAGACGGTGAGGGCCATGCCCCAGCCGGCCTGCTTGAGCTTGGCGGGCGAGTTCAGGGTCGCGTAGTAGGACGAGGTGGCCACCTGGAGGATCGTGACCCTGATGCCGACCGCGGCCAGGGAGTGCTGGATCGCCAGCATCGCCTCCTCCAGCCGCGGTGAGTTGCCGGGTCCCGCGAGGGTCACGCTGAAGCCGCCCGGTTTGCCGCAGGCCGCCAACTGCTGCTTGGCCTGCGCCGGGTAGGGCGTGCCGTCGGTGTAGCCGAACGGGTGGGCGTCCGGGTCGTAGCCGTCGGTGGTGGGCGGCAGCATCGTGGTCGCGACGTCGCCGCCGTCGTACTGCCCGCCGACCACGGCCCGTATCTGCGAGCGGTCGACGGCGTACTGCACGGCCCAGCGGCATTCCAGCTTGTTGAAGGGCGCGATGCTCGTCTGGAGGCTCAGGTAGCGGGTGGCGCCGTTGTAGACCAGGTCGGCGCGGCTTTTCAGCGCCGGGTCGTTGAGCAGCTTGGACTCGGCGGTGTCGGACAGTGTCTGGGCGTTGAGGTCCAGGTCGGCGGAGCCGGACAGCAGGGCGTCCTCGACCGCCGCCTGGCTGCCGTAGATCCGCACGTCCACGGCGTCGGGCAGCGCGGAGTGTATGGGGTCGGTGGCCTGGTTCCAGTGGGTGTTGCGGGTCAGGTGCAGTGCGCTGCCCGCGGTGTAGCTCGCGACCCTGTACGGGCCGCTGCTCATCGGGTGGCCCTGGAAGTCCTTGCCGCCGCCGGTGTCCGACCTGGGCGGTACGGGCGCGGCCATGGACAGCGCGAGCACGTAGCGGAAGTCGGCGAAGGGCTTGGCGAGGGTGAAGACGATGGTCCTCTTGTCGGGCGTGGCGACCGAGTGCAGGCCCAGCTTGTCCGGGTCGGTGTCCTTGTACGGTCCCGGGTAGTTCTGGCCCTGGTCGAGCAGGTCCACGAAGTAGGTGGGCCCGGTGCCGAAGACCGACCGGTCGAAGGTCCGCTCGATGCCGTACTTGATGTCCTGGGTCGTGATGGGGGTGCCGTCCTCGTAGGTGAGGCCCGGCTTGAGGGTGAAGGTCCAGGTGTAGCCGTCGGAGCTGACCCTGCCGGTGTCGGTGGCGAGGTCGGGCATCAGCGCCCGCCCCGCGGCCCCGGGCATCGGCGCGTAGTCCACCAGCTTGCGCAGGTACAGGCGTTGCAGGTTCCACGACGGCTGGGAGTACGAGCGCGCCGGGTCGAGCATGCCGTCCTCGGTCTCGGACGCGGCGAGTTGCAGGGTGCCGCCGGTCTTGCCGGACGGGCGCACCACCCCGTCGAGGCCCCCGCCGTAGCCGGCGCCGACCTTGCCGCCGTGCATCTTCAGCGCGGCGGCCTGGCCGATCGTCGCGTTCGACGGCGGGGTGGTCGGCTTCGCGTCGTCGCCCTTGCCGCCGCCGAAGGGCGCGAAGGCCAGCGTCACCGACACCGCGACAGCGGCGACGGCCAGGCCGGAAACGGCCGCGATCCAGCGCCGCCTGGTGCGCCGGGCCGGGGTGAAGTCCCCTGTGCCGCTCGGGCGGTTGAGCGGCGGCGGGGTGCTCGGCTGGTACGGCGGCGGCAGCGGCACGTGCAGCTTGGGCGCGTACGCCGGGTGCTCGGCGGGCGGCGGGGTGGCCTCGCGCGGGGCTCCGTACGGGTTCGCCGCGGGAGGCGTGTGCGGGGTGGCCGGGGGCTGGGGCGTGGGCGGGGTCTGCGGGGTGGCCGGGGTCCGCGCCGCCGGGTACGCGGGTGGTCCGGCGCCCGCGCCGAAGGTGGCCCGCGGGTCGGCGGCGGCGCCCAGCGGCCGGGTGGCGCGGTCGTCCGCGGGCGGCACGGCGGGGCCCGACAGCAGTGCCGCGTGCCCGGCCCCGGTCAGCCAGGAGCGCAGCCGGTCGCGGAAGACTCCCGCGTCGAAATGCCGGGCCGCCGGGTCCTTGGCGAGCGCGGTGAGCACCAGAGCGTCGAGCTCCCGCGGCACCCGGGGGTTGCGGGCGGACGGCGCGGGCGGGGTGGTGTGGACGTGCCAGTACATCAGGTTGATCGGGTTGCCGTCGGTGAACGGCGGCCTGCCGGTGAGCAGTTCGGTCAGCACGCAGCCGACCGCGTAGACGTCGCTGCGGGCGTCGACCTCGGCGCCGTTGATCTGCTCGGGCGACATGTAGCTGGGGGTGCCGATCGCGGACCCGGTGGTGGTCAGCCGGGCGTCGGCGTCCAGGACGCGGGCGATGCCGAAGTCGGCGACCTTGACGACGCCTTCGGTGGTGACCATCACGTTGGCCGGCTTCACATCGCGGTGGACGGTGCCGCGGCTGTGGGCGTGGGCCAGCGCGTCGAGGATGTCGCAGGCGATCCGTACCGCCCGCTCGGGGGCGAAGTACGTCTCCCGGCGCAGGATCTGGGAGAGCGTCCCGCCGCGTACGTACTCCATGACGAGGTACGGCACCACGCCGTCGCCGTCGCGGATCTCGTCCTGGTCGTGGACGGTCACGATGCCGGGGTGGTTGAGCGCGCCCGCCGCCTGGGCCTCACGGGCGAAGCGGCGCCGGGCGTCGGGGTCGCCGGCCAGCTCGGGCAGCAGCGTCTTGACGGCGACCGTGCGGCCCATCCGGGTGTCGTGGGCGCGGTGGACGCGGGCCATGCCTCCGGCGCCGAGCAGCTCGGCCAGTTGGTAACGCCCCGCGAAAAGCCCGTCCGTCATGCCCGCCCCGCCTGCCTTTGCACTCAGCGCCCCACTGCGTCTACGCCCCCAGCGCCGAGCTGAGATGGACGTACGCCAACTCATCGTTAATTCGGACGAGTTGCCGGTCGTGGGCAAAGCCTAGAGGGCGGCGCCCGTGCTGCGGCGCCGCCCTGCGGGCTTTCGTTCCCCCGTTGTGACCTTGCTGCGGGTCTGTCCCCGTTCGCCGTCAGCCGCGCGGCTCCGCGGCAGTCCCGGTCCTGCGGCGGCGGGCGGTCAGCAGGCAGGCCGCCGCCCCCGCGGCCACCAGGCCCGCGGCGCCGAGCGCCAGGTAGCGGGTGGCAAAACCGGCGCCGGTCTCGGCGAGGTTGCCGGTGGTGGGGGTGGTCTGGGTCAGGGTGCCGGTGCTGCCGCTCGGTCCGCCGGAGCGGACCCCGGCGCCCCCGGCCGGCGTGCCGGGCCGCCCGTACCCGCGCGGGGATCATCAACGCCCCGCGCGGGTACGGCGTCACGGGCAGGTCAACAGCGCGCCCGCGCCGACCGCGTACCGTGCCCGCGGCTGTACCGGCACCTGCCGCCTGCCGCCTGCCGCCCACGGCCTGTGGTCAGCCCACCACCGTGCCGCGCAGCACGATCCGGCGCGGCGCCGCCAGGACGCGCACGTCCGCGCGCGGGTCGGCGCCGTAGACGACCAGGTCGGCCGGTGCGCCCTCGGTCAGGCCGGGGCGGCCGAGCCAGTCGCGGGCGCCCCAGGTGGCCGCGGACAGCGCCGCCTCGACCGGGAGTCCCGCGGTGACCAGTTCCCCGACCTCGGCGGCGATCAGGCCGTGCGCGAGGCCGCCGCCGGCGTCGGTGCCGGCGTAGACCGCGATGCCGGCGTCGTGGGCGTCGCGCACCGTTTCGTAGCGGCGGTCGTGCAGCCGGCGCAAGTGGTCCGACCAGCGCGGGAATTTGGCCTCGCCGGCGAGCGCGAGCCGCGGGAAGGTGGCGATGTTGACCAGGGTCGGCACGATGGCGACGCCGTGCTCGGCGAAGAGCGGCACCGTGGCGCCGGTGAGCCCGGTGGCGTGCTCGATACAGTCGATCCCCGCGGTCACCAGGTCGGCGAGCGAGTCCTCCGCGAAGCAGTGCGCGGTGACCCGGGCGCCCTCCTCGTGGGCGGCCGAAATCGCCTCCGCCAGCGCGTCCTTGGGCCAGCAGGCGGTCAGGTCGCCCTCGTCGCGGTCGATCCAGTCGCCGACCAGCTTGACCCAGCCGTCGCCGCGCCTGGCCTCCTGGCGTACGTACGCGGTCAGGTCGCCCGGCTCGATCTCATGGGCGTAGTTGCGGATGTAGCGGCGGGTGCGGGCGATATGGCGTCCCGCCCTGATGATCCGCGGCAGGTCGTCGCGGTCGTCGGTCCAGCGGGTGTCGCTGGGCGAGCCGGCGTCCCGCAGCAGCAGCGCGCCCGCTTCCCGTTCGGCGAGCGCCTGCTTCTCGGCGGTGGCCCGGTCCACGGCGCCGTGCGCGTCGAGGCCGACGTGGCAGTGCGCGTCGACCAGTCCCGGCAGCGCCCAGCCGTCCACGGTGACGGCCTCGGCGGCGGGCCGCCGGTAGCTGACCCGGCCGCCGACCACCCACAGTTCGTCGCGTACGTCGTCCGGTCCGACCAGGATCCGGCCCCTGATGTGCAGCACGTCGCCCATGGCCGCACTCTACGAGGTCGCCGCCGTCATGCGGCGGTCAGCCGGCTGAAGGCGCTGCGGTAGTCGCTCGGTGTCAGGCCGACCCGGCGCAGCAGGTGCTGGCGCAGCGAGTCCGCGGTGCCCAGGCCGCTGGCCCTGGCGACCTGGTCGACCGGCAGCCTGGTGGTCTCCAGCAGTTCGCGGGCCCGCTCCAGGCGCTGGTGCAGCAGCCACTGGAGCGGGCTGAGCCCGGTCTCGGCGTGGAAGCGCCGGGTGAGGGTGCGCACGCTGACCGCCGCGTGCCGGGCCAGGTCGGTGAGGGTGAGCGGCTGGTCGAGCCGGGTCATCGCCCAGGCGCGGGTCTCGGCGAAGGACGTCCCCGTCTCCGCGGGCAGCGGCGTCTCGGTGAACTGCGCCTGCCCGCCCGGCCGTACCGGCGCCACGAGCGCGTGCCGGGCCACGCTGTTGGCGACGGCGGCGCCGTAGTCGGTGCGGATGATGTGCAGGCACAGGTCGATGCCCGCCGCGTAGCCCGACGACGTCAGCAACTGGCCGTCCTGCACGTACAGGACGTCCGGCTGGACGTCCACGGCCGGGTAGCGGTCGGCGAACGCGCGGGTGTACGTCCAGTACGTGGTCGCCCGGCGGCCGTCCAGCAGGCCCGCCTCGGCCAGCAGGAAGGCGCCGGAGCAGATCGACGCGACCCGCTTGCCGGCCGCCGCGGCCCCGCGCAGCGCCGCCAGGACCCGCGGGTCGGGGTCCGCGCTCGACCCGGTGCCCGCCACGATCACCGTGTCGGCCCGCTCCACGGCCTCCAGGCCGCTGCGGATCACCACGTCGGCGCCGCCGCTGGTGCCGACCACGCCGGGCTCGGGGGTGCACAGCTCCACCTCGTAACCGGGTCTGCCGTCCACCTCGACCTTGGCGAAGAGCATGTCGGGCACGGCGAGGTTGAACATCGACACCGGCTGCGCCCCGATGACCGCGACGCGGTGCGGACGGCGGGCTGCGACAGGCATGGCCAGAACCTCCGGGTGTTTGGCATTGCGGCCACTACTGTATGCCGCGGAGCACCGCCAGGCTGGTGGGCATGTCACAGGACCTCACCGCACCCACCGGGCAACTCCCGTCCCCCACAAGGGACATGGCCCCCGCGTCGGCCGGCCGCACCCTGGTCGCCGCGCTGCTCGGCTTCTTCCTCATCACCCTCGACGCGTCCGTGGTCAATGTGGCGCTGCCCGCGATCGGCGACGAGCTGAACGGCGGGCTGTCCGCGCTGCAATGGGTGGTGGACGGCTACACGCTGGCCTTCGCCGCCCTGATGCTGTCCACCGGTGCGCTGTCCGACCGGATCGGCGCCGGGCGGGCCTACAGCGGCGGCGTCGTGGTCTTCGCCGCCGCCTCGCTGGCCTGCGGCGCCGCGCCCGGCCTCGGCGTGCTGATCGGGGCGCGGGTGCTGCAAGGGGTGGCGGCGGCGGTCGTCCTGCCGTCGTCGCTGGCACTGGTCAGGCAGGCCTACCCCGACGCGGCCCGGCGCGCCCGGGCGATCTCGCTGTGGGCGGTGGGCGGTTCGTCGGCCATCGCGCTCGGCCCGGTCGTCGGCGGGGCGCTGACCACGGCGTGGAGCTGGCGGGCGATCTTCTTCGTGAACCTGCCCGTCGCGGTGCTGACACTGCTGCTGCCGGGCCGCGGCACCGAGCGGGCCGTACCGCGCCGGGTGCCGCTGGACCTCCCGGGCCAGCTCACCGCGGTCCTGGCGCTGGCCGCGCTGACCTTCGCGGTGATCGAGGGCGGCGGCGCGGGCTGGGCCGCGGCGGGGGTGGCGGCCGTCTCGACGGCCGCCTTCGTCGTGATCGAGTCCCGGCAGCCGCATCCGGTGGTGCCGCTCGGCCTCTTCCGCAATCCCGTCGTCACGGTGTCGATCGCGGCGGGCGCGGCGCTCAGCGTCGGCTTCTACGGGATGTTCTTCGTGCTCGGCCTGTTCTTCCAGGAGCTGCGCGGGCAGTCCGCGCTCACCGCGGGGCTGATGTTCCTGCCGATGACGGTGCTGATCTCCAGCGTCAATGTGGTCTCGGGCCGGATCACCAACCGGTACGGTCCGCGGCTGCCGATGATCGCGGGCCAGCTGATGATGGCGGCGGGACTGCTGCTCCTGCTGCCGGTCGGTACGGACACGCCGGCCGCGGCGCTGGCCGCCGCGATGGTCCCGCTCGGGCTGGGCGGGGCGCTGGCGGTACCGCCGCTGACCGCCGCGACGATGGGCGCGGTGCCCGCCGACCGGGCCGGCCTGGCGGCCGGCGTCCTCAACGCGGGCCGCCAGGTCGCCGGCGGCCTGAGCGTCGCGCTCTTCGGTTCGCTGGTCGCGGACCGGTCGCGTTTCCTGACGGGCATGCGGGAAAGCCTCCTGATCGCCGCGGCGCTCGTCTCTCTGACGGCCATAGCCACAGCCCTCGCCCTCCGCCCCCGCCCGTGACGCGCCGGCCCCTTGCGGTGGCGTCGCTTCTTTCCCGTGCCCAATGGCGCGCCCGCTACTGCCGTTCCGGCACCACCGGCCAGCGCTCCGAGCCGCTGAACGTCACCGGCCCGTTTCACCCCGCGCCGTCAGCCGAACCGCTCCGGCTGACGGCGGCCTCAGATGCTGCCCCTGCCCGGAAGCGGCAGTCTCCGGGGGTGAGTCAGTCCTTCGCGTCGCGTGGCGTATCGGCGCGCTTTCGCTCCAACGCCGACACGGGGCAGTTCAGCAGGTCAGCGATCCTGGCCAGATTCACGGGTGTTGCGCTCCGCCACCCCGACTCGATCTCACTCATGAGCTGCTCGGAGATCCCCAGCCGCCGGGCGAGTGCCCGCTTGGTCAGCCCCGCCTTCTCGCGGGCCCAGGTGACGGCCTGCGGTTCCTGGCGCAGGATACGGGGGGCCGTGCGGACCCGGCCGGTGGCCGCGGCCTTCGCCGCCGTTCGGGGTGGAGTCTGCCGCTGCTGACCGGCTGCGCCCGCTCCGGTCACGGCGTGGTGGCGCAGCCAGTCGGCGCGGGCCGCCTCCAGAGCGGGGCCCACCTGGTGAATGAGCAGATGGCCCAAGGCGCGCAAGCGCTGTCCGAAGTCCGCCGCCCCCTGGGGATCCAGGCCCTTGAGCCAGAAATCGTCCACCAGTTGCACATCAGCCACCGGTCCACCAGGCCAAGACCCCGCCCGGACTCCTCGTCCACGGACGCCTCCCGCAGCTCCGGTCTGCTGCTGCTCCAGTCGTGCACCTCGATCCGCACCCCGCACTCCAGCCGCTCCAACCGAGTAGCGACCAGATGCCCGTAGGGGGGGTTGAGCATGAGTCACGGCGTTCGTCACCAACTCGGACACGATCAGCTCGGCCGTGTCCGTCAGGTGCGGCAGCCCCCATGCCGAAAGGTGCCCGGCCAGGAACCGCCGCGCCCGCCCCACCGAACGGGCGGCGGGGGGCCACATCCTCTCGACCACCCGCGAACGGTCATCAGCAGCGTTTGCCGACGTACCAGGGATCATCACGCGACCCCCAGGCATTCGAACAGGCGATGGTTAAGCTCGTGCATGTCAGCGCTCCTCACGCGCTCGGCCGCGCCCCCGGACCGGTCACACGGTCGCGGGGGTCTCTTGGCCGAAGACGCTATGAGCGATCACCACCGGGCAGGGGCACAGATTGTGCCCCCTCGGTCACACCGCCAGCATGCCCATCTTCACTGCGAGTTGAGACGCCCGTCGGCGGCGGGCGCGGTCCTTCGACTCTGTTTCCTCCAGCACGATCCGCTTCGCGTACCCGTTGTACTTGATCGTCTCCGGGGCGGCCTCGTGCGCCTTGTCCAGCGTCGCGAGAGCCACGTCCGGCTGGCCGTCCAAGTGGTAGCCGCGTGCCTCCTCGATACGGTGGCGGGCCCGGCGCGGCCGGGACGGGATGACGGCCGCCTCCGCCGCGGCGGCCTGTCGGACCGACTCGCCGCCCGCGTGCAGTTCGACGGCGACAGTGACGGCGTGTGCGCCCATGATGGCCCGCGAGAAGGAGGTGGCAGGGTCGTAGTAGCCGGCCGGGAGGCGTTCGGCGATGCCACGGGCCTGGTCCCAGTAGCGCCACGCCGTACCCGTCTCGCCCCGCCGCGCGGCCGTGTATCCGGCCTCGAAGGTCAGCGCACCGGCGATGGCCAGCACCTCGTCCGGCGCGTCAGGCAACAAGGGCATCAGGTACGCAAGACTCCGCAGGTTCACGGCGTCCGCCGCGTCGAAATGGGCGGGGCCCGAGTCGCGGTGCGCCTGGCCCGCGAGCCATGCGGCCACACCGATGGCGCGCGGGCTCTCGCTCTCCTGAGCGGCGACCAGACCACGCTCGGCCACCCGCCACAGCAACGCGGCATCAGGCTGGTACGCGACGAAGAACTGGCACAGCGCATAGGTCTCGCTGAGAACCGCCTGTGCGGCCCGCCGCTGCGCCGCCGCATCGGATTGCCTGACCGCCGCCTGGGCGTCCCGGATCAGGTCCGGCAACAGGACGCCCAGTACCTCACGGTGGTGGGGCGACCGGTGCCGTGCGGCCCACGCGTGATCGAGCCGGGCCCTCAAGTGTGCGGTTGACGGCGCCTCATGCTGAGGACCGACCGGGTAGGCATCCACGGCTGCCTTCACGGCGGCGAGCCGACGGTGCCCCGGTCCCACGAACAGCTCCATGTGCAGAGTCTGGCTGCCGGTGAGGTCGGCGAGATCCCGCACACGGAGGATCTCGGCGATCCGCAGGATCACGTCGAGCTTCGGGGTCTTGAGCCGACCGCTCTCCACCGCCTTCACCCACGAGCCGGAAAGCCCGAGAAGACCGCCCAGCTGGTCCCGGGTGATGCCCCGCCCGGTCCGCAGAATCTGCAGCCGCTGGCCGAAGACCAGCGGGTGCGCGTACGGGTCCGGCGTACTGTCCGAAGACGTCACGGCCCCACCCCTCTCGCAGGTTCGTCCCTGCCAGGGTAGGGGGCGGGGCCGCCCTCGTGTGGGCGCGCAGGAGAGTACGTCCGGGGCCGCGGGAAAACAGGGCCTACGACGGGGCGCCGTCCGTGCGGCGGGGCACCGCGAGGGGGTTGGACTCGCGGAGTTCGAGGGGCAGCAGGGCCTCGGGGGTGTCCTGGTAGGCGACCGGGCGCAGCCAGCGCTCGATGGCCGTACCCCCTACCGACGTGGACGTCGAGGTCGTGGCCGGGTACGGGCCGCCGTGGTGCTGGGCGGGCGCGACCGCCACCCCGGTCGGCCAGCCGTTGACCAGGACGCGCCCGGCGACCGCGGTGAGCCGCGAGAGCAGCGCCGCCGCGTCCCCGCCCTCCGCCGCGGCCTCGGCGCCGCCAAGGTGCGCGGTCGCCGTGAGGTTGCCCGGCAGCCGGTCGAGGACGGCGGCCAGCTCCGCCGCGGACCCGTACCGTACGACCACCGTGAGCGGCCCGAAGCACTCCTCGACGAGCAGGTCCGCGAGGTCGGCCGCCGCCAGGGTGACGAAGCCGGGGCGTACCCCCGTCTCCCCCTCGCCCGCGGCGGCGACCGGCGCGGCCACGCCGGGCAGCGCGGCACGGGCGGCGGCGCCGTCGAGGAAGTTGTCGCGCATCCGGGAGTCGAGCAGCACCCCGGCCGGCGCCTCGGCCGCGGCCGAGGTGAGCGCGGCCACCAGCCGGTCGCCGTCCTGGCCGGCCGGGACGAGCACCAGGCCCGGCTTCGTGCAGAACTGCCCGGACCCGAGCGTGAAGGACCCGGCGAGCCCGGTACCGATCTGCTCGGCCCGCTCGGCTGCGGCGGCCTCGGTGACGACGACCGGGTTGAGGCTGCCCAGCTCGCCGTAGAAGGGGATCGGCCGCGGGCGGGCCGCGGCGGCGTCGTGGAGCGCCCGGCCGCCGGGGACGGAGCCGGTGAAGCCCGCGGCGGCGACCAGCGGGTGGCGTACCAGCTCGACGCCGGCCTGGAAGCCGTGCAGCAGCACCACCGTGTCGGCGGGCAGCCCCACCGCGACGGCGGCGCCGCGCAGCAGTTCGGCGCACAGCGCGGAGGTGGCCGGGTGGTCGGGGTGGGCCTTGACGACCACGGGGCAGCCCGCGGCGAGCGCGCTCGCGGTGTCACCGCCGGGGACGGAGAAGGCCAGCGGGAAGTTGCTCGCCGCGTAGACGGCGACGACGCCGAGCGGGATCTTCATCCGGCGCAGGTCGGGGCGCGGGATCGGCTGGGCGGCCGGGTCGGCGTGGTCGATGATCACACCGAGGAAGGCGCCCTCGTCCACGACATCGGCGAAGGCCCGCAGCTGGTAGGCGGTACGGGCCAGCTCACCGGTCAGCCGGGGCGCGCCGAGCGCGGTCTCGGCGTCGGCGGCGGCGACGACCTCGGCGGCCGATTCCTCCAGCGCCCCGGCAGCGGCCCGCAGCAGCCGGGAGCGTACGCTGCGGTCGGCAAGGGCGGGGATCGCGGCGGCGGCGGCGCGGACAGCGGCGTCGACGTCATCCGCCGTGGCCTCGACGGCGACCTGCTCGCGCTGCTTCCCGCTACGGGGGTCGACGCTCCAGACTGGTACTGCCACCGGAATAACCTCCACATTTCCGTACTGCACACCGTCGTCGTTCTATATACTGAACGACGTCTTCACATGTGAATCTCAGGGGAGCCTACGTCCGGGCCTCCCGGCCGAACAAGAGGGGTCGAGCGCACATGGGTGCTGTCGAGGGAGCCGGTTCCCAGGTCAAGTCCGCGGTCCGCACGGTGGAACTGCTGGAGTTCTTCGCGGGCCGGCCCGGCATGCACAGCCTGGCGTCGGTGCAGGAATCGGTCGGCTACCCCAAGTCCAGCCTCTACATGCTGCTGCGCACCCTGGTCGAGCTGGGCTGGATCGAGACCGACGCGACCGGCACGCGGTACGGCATCGGGGTGCGCGCGCTGCTGGTCGGCACGTCGTACATCGACGGTGACGAGGTGGTGGCCGCGGCCCGGCCGACGCTGGACCGGATGTCGGACGACACCAGCGAGACCATTCACCTGGCGCGGCTGGACGGCACGAGCGTGGTCTATCTGGCGACCCGCCAGTCGCAGCACTACCTGCGCCCGTTCACCCGGGTGGGGCGGCGGCTGCCCGCACACTCCACGTCGCTGGGCAAGGCGCTGCTCGCCACGTACACCGACGAGCAGGTGCGCAAACTGCTGCCGGAGACGCTGGAGCCGCTCACCGAGCACACCCACACCGACCGGGAGAAGCTGATCGAGGAGCTGGCGGTGATCCGCGAGCAGGGCTTCGCGGTGGACCGCGAGGAGAACACGCTGGGGCTGCGCTGCTTCGGCATCGCGGTCCCCTACCGGACCCCCGCGCGGGACGCGGTCAGCTGCTCGGTACCGGTCGCCCGGCTGACCGGCGGGCACGAGCAGATGATCAAGGACGCCCTCTTCGACGCCCGCGACCGCCTGCTGCTGGCCACCCGGCGGCTGTGACCCGCGGCCGGCCGCGACAGGCGGGCGGGCCCGCCGTAGGGTCGGCTCATGGGTACTCCTCACACCGGGTACGACCCGGACCTGCACGCCCGGCGGGCCGCGGCCTTCGGGGCCGCGGCGGCCGAGTACGCGGAGCACCGCCCCGACTATCCGGCGGACGCCGCCGCCTGGGCGCTGGAGCCGGCCGGCCCCGGGCCGCTGCACGTGCTCGACCTGGCGGCCGGCACCGGCAAGCTGAGCCGGCCGCTCGTGGCGCTCGGCCACCGGGTGACCGCGGTGGAGCCCGACGAGGCGATGCTCGCCGAGCTGCGCCGCCACGTGCCCGAGGCCACCGCGCTCGCCGGTTCGGCCGAGCGGATCCCGCTGCCGGACGCGTCCGTGGACGCGGTCGTCGTCGGGCAGGCGATCCACTGGTTCGACCAGGCGGTGGCGCTGCCCGAGATCGCCCGGGTGCTGCGCCCCGGCGGCCCGCTGGCGACGCTGTCCAACGCCGAGGACGAGGGGGTCGAGTGGGTCGCGGGCCTGGCGAAGGTCTCGCCGACCCAGGCGTCGTTCACCGACTGGGCGAATCGCCCGGGGCGCAGGATCGAGCCGCACCCGGCCTTTTCCGCCACGGAGAACGCCGACTTCCCGCACGCCCAGCGGCGTACGGCCGAGTCGCTGATCGCCACCGTGGCGACGCACTCGCACATCCTGGTGATGGAGCCCGCCGAGCGGGAGGCGGCCAAGGAGCGCATCAGGGCCTATCTGCGCTCGCGCCCCGAGACGTGCGCGGGCGCGTTCGATCTGCCGCTGCTGACCCGGGTCCAGCGCTGCGTGCGTGCCGCCGGCTGAGCGCCGCGTGCCGCGTCCCGGGCTGATGCCGCTGGCAACTGCCCGATCACACCGCGTCCACCAGCGCTTACCGCCGGGAAGAAGATGATTCCCGACCTCTGCCCAGAGCCTTTCCCCGCTGCTACGCTCTCGCCGCGCCGTGGCGGGGAGGTCCGGGCAGGAAGAGGTGACCGTGGGCACTGTCGTCGACGACGATGCCGCCGCGTTCCACGCGTTCTTCGAACGGCACTACGCCGAACTCGCCCGGCTCGCGCATCTGTTGACCGGCGAGGCGGACGCGGCCGACGACCTCGCGGCGGACGCCCTGGTGGCTTTGTGGCGGCGCTGGGACCGGGTGCGCACGGCCGACCACCCGGCGGCGTACGCCCGCGGTGTGGTGGCGAACCTGGCCCGCTCGCGGATACGGAGCGCGATGCGCGAGCGGCGCAGGATCGCGCTGTTCTGGTCGCAGCGCCCCGAGCGCACCGACGGGCCCGACCTGCCGGCGGTGCTGGACCTGCGGGAGGCGCTGCAGCGGCTGCCGTTCCGCAAGCGGGCCTGTGTGGTGCTGCGGCACGCCTTCGACCTGTCGGAGCGTGACACGGCCGCCGCGCTGGGCATCTCGGTCGGCACGGTGAAGAGCCAGACCTCGCGCGGCATCGCGGAGTTGGAAAGGCTGCTCCAACCCCGGACGGCGGAAGCCGGTACGGTGCAGGAGGCCGGATCGGCGACGGTACGCGGTTCCGCCGGTCCCGGACGCCTGCCGCGCGCCGGGCAGCCGGAGGGCACGGCCGGCGCGGCGGACGGCGCTGCGGGCGAGATCGGCCCGGGCGCACAGCGATTGCTGGGTGCGGCGGGTCCTGTGACTCGTGCTCGTACTCGTACGGGACGGGGAATGTGATGACCGATCTGCCGGAGCGGCTGCGCGACGCGGCCGCCGCCCACCGGCCCGACAGGCAGCGCATGCTGGCCAGGGTCGAGCACGCGATGGCCGCGGACGGCGCCGGGTCCGGCGCGCACGAGGCCGGCGCCCGGGGCCACGACCGGCCGCCGGCGGCGCCCTGGATGCGGGTGACCGCGGTGACGGCGGCGGTCGCGGGCGCGATCGGCATCGGGGGCCTGGCGGTGGGCGCGGTCGGCGGCAGCGGCCAGCCGGCCAGGACGGTCGTCACCTCGGGCGGCTCGGCCGGCGACCGGTCGCCGGCCACCGTGTCCGGCACCCCGGGCAGCGCGGACGCGCGGGCGCCGGTGCCGCGGCACACCGCTACGACCCCCGGCCACCACAAGGGCGCCCCGCCGCACAGCACGGCCGGCAGCAGCGCGCCCCCGGCGCCGCCGTCGTCGCAGCGCCCGCCGGCCGGCACGCGGGGCGCCTCGCCCGGCCCCACGGGCGGCGCGGGCGGCGGCTCCGGGGCGCCGGCGGGCAGCGGCCCGCTGTCGTCCAACGGCGGTATCGCGGCGAGCAGCAACGACTACTGGACGCAGAGCGATGTCGAGCTGACGACCAGCCAGACCCTGACCTCGCTGAGCGTGGAACTGCGGATCGCCACGGACAACGGCGAGTCCAGTACGGGTTCGTGGTCGTCGGTCCCGGACCGCACCGCCGCCCGGATGACCGTGGAGGGCCACTTCCTGGTCTACCGCTGGACGCTCGACCCGGGGCAGACGCTGGGCCCCGGCACGTACACCTTCTCCGGGCAGTTCAACCACGCGCAGGGCCAGGGCGGTACGGACGGCGACCGCTACACGGTCACCGCGGGTTACGGCTCGGGCGCCACCGCGACTGTCGGCGGCGGCTTCTGAACGACCGGCAGCGGCGCGTGGAAATCTCCCGGAAATAAGTCCGGGAACACGGCAACCTCCCACGTCCCGGTGACGACTTGGGTATGCACCACCCTCCTGCCTCACCCGACCGGTGGGGCCCGGGGCGCGGCGGTACCCCCATGATCGCCGCGCTCCGGTCAGCCCGCGGGAAGGGCCTCGCGGACCGCCGCCAGGTCGGCGTCGGCGGCGAGTCCCGCGTGGTAGAGCCGCAGTTGGGTGGCGCCCAGTTCGGCGGCGTGCGCGGCGTCGGCGGCGAGCGTGCCGGGGCTGCCGCCCATGCCGGACACCACCGTGAAGTTGGCGGCCACCACCGTGTGCGGGCCCGCGTGCGCGGCGACCGGGCCGAGCACCGCCGCGCGGCCCGCGGCGCCCGCAGGCCCGCCGGGGCAGGGCAGCACCAGGCCGTCGGCGTGGCCGAGGATCCGGTCCGGCCGCACACCGGCGTTGGCCCCGCAGCGGTACGCCGCCGGGTCGGCGTGCAGCAGCACCTGGAAGCCGGGGCCGGCGGCCCCGCGGACCGCGGCGACGGCCTGCTCCTGGAGCGAACCGGCGGTCCCGGTACGCCAGGCGAGGGTCAGCGCGGCCTTTTCCGCGCCGAGCAGCCGCTCGATCCCGGGCAGCCCCGCCGCGTCGCTGCCGTCCGCCCACACCGGTGCCATGGCGGTGCGCACCGCGGCGGCCAGCTCCTCCGGGTCGGCGCCGAGACCGGCGTAACCGTCCCGGCAGTGCGGGCAGAAGCACAGGGACATCAGGTACTGGGCGGCGTCCCCGAGCGGCACACCGCCGAGCTTGTCGTGCGCGTGCAGATGCGCCAGCCCGTACCAGCCGAGCGACTCCAGCTCGGTGCCGCCCGCGCCGGGGCGTACAGCGGCCTCGGCGGCGAGGTCCAGCAGATAGCCGCGGACGGCCGGGTTGGCGATGCAGGGCGCCCACGGGTAGCGGTCGCCGTAGGCGTTGACGACGCTGGTGTCCGGATGCTCCGCGCCGAGCCGGGAGTTGTGGGCGAGCACGACCCAGGTGTGCACATCGAGCCCGGCGGCCCGCAGTTCGGCCGCAGCGGTGGCCCAGGGGTCGTCGGCCGCGGCCCACGCACCGGCCGGGTGGGGCCGCAACTCCCGTCCCTGCCAGCGTTTTTCGTCCGGCGGGTAGAGCGCGGCGGCGTATTCGGCGGTGACCACCCGGTGCCGGGGGTGGCGCGGGGTGAGTGCCCGGGTGGAGTGGTAGGCGGCGGCGAGGGTGACCTGCCGCACGCCGAGCGCGGCGATCCGGTCCGCGGCGGCCGGGTCGCCCATCACGTCCCAGGGGTAGACGAAGGCGGAGGTCAGCATGTCAGCGCTCGCCCGCCAGCGCGAGCCCGCGCTCGATGAGGTCGGCCAGTTCCTTGACGTGCGCGGCGGACGGCTCGGACAGCGGCGGCCTGACCTCGCCGACGTCCAGGCCGCGCAGCCGTACCGCCGCCTTGACCAGCGAGACGGCGTAGCCGCGGCCCTGGTTGCGCAGGTCGACCAGCGGGCGGTAGAAGCCGTCGATCAGCTTGTCGACGGTGGCGTCGTCGCCGGTGGTCAGCGCCCGGTGGAAGGCGAGGGCGATCTCCGGCGAGAAGGCGTAGACGGCCGAGGAGTAGAGGGTGACGCCGAGGCCGCGGTAGGCCAGGCCGGTGAGTTCCGCGGTGGGCAGGCCGTTGAAGTAGAGGAAGCCGTCGCCGGGCAGTTCGGTGCGGACCGCGCTGATGATGCGCTGCATCAGGTCGAGGTCGCCGTAGCCGTCCTTGAGGCCGATGATGTTGGGCACCTTGGCGAGTTCGACGACCGTGGCGGGCGCGAAGACAGCGTTGTCGCGCTGGTAGACGATGACGTCGAGGCCGGTGCCGGCCGCGAGCGCCGAATAGTGCCGCAGCAGGCCCTGCTGGTCGGCGGCGACCAGATACGGCGGCATCGCCAGCAGCCCGTCGGCGCCGGCCCGCTCGGCGATCCCGGCGTATTCGATCGCCAGGGCGGTGCCGTAGCCGGCGCCCGCGACCACCGGCACCCGGCCCGCGGTCTCCTCGACCGCGGCGGCCACGCACGCGCCGAATTCCGCGGGCGACAGGGCGTGGAATTCCCCGGTGCCGCAGCAGGCGAAGACGGCCGCCGCGCCGGCGTCCACGCCCGCGCGCACGTGCGCGCGGAAGGCGTCGAGGTCGAGACCGCCGTCCGGGCCGAAGGCCGTCACGGGGAAGAACAGCAGGCCGTCGAGACGCTCGGCGAGTGAGGGTGAGGTCATCGGGTTCCCCCTGAAGGTCCGGTCTGTGCGCTCATATGATTCACGTCTATATTCATGAACGCTGCCACGCTAGGCGAGCATCCGCGTGCGGGTCAAGCCGACGAGCACAGGTCAGACGCACTCCCAGTGGATCGCGCTTGTCCATATACCTGAACCTCGGCCACGGATATACTCCCCCGCGGCGCCCGCCGGCCCGCCGCGCCGCCGGCCCCCGCCCGCGCATGTCATGTCAGTGGCCCCCTGGGGCCGGTGAGACCGAGGAGACCTCCCCATGCCCACTCCCCGCACCATTCTGCTCACCGGCGCCGCCGGCGGTCTCGGCACCCTCATGCGCGGACTGCTGCCGTCCTACGGCTACCGGCTGCGGCTCCTGGACCTGCTGCCGATCGACGGCGAGCCCGACGCGATCACCGCCGACCTCGCCGACCGGGACGCGCTGCGCGCCGCCGTACGCGGCGTCGACGCCGTCGTCCACCTGGCCGGCATCTCGCTGGAGTCCACCTTCGAGAAGATCCTGCGGGCCAACATCGAGGGCACCTACAACCTCTACGAGGCGGCGCGCGAGGAAGGGGTGCGGCGGATCGTGTCCGCGTCCAGCAACCACGCGGTCGGCTTCACCCCGCGCCCGCGGGGCGACGACCCGCTCATCCCGGTCGGCACCCCGCGCCGCCCCGACACCTACTACGGCCTGTCCAAGTGCTTCGGCGAGGATCTGGCGCAGCTGTACGCCGACCTGCACGGGATCGACACGGTGTCGATCAGGATCGGGTCGTGCTTCCCCGAGCCGACGACGGTCCGGATGCTGTCGGTCTGGATGAGCCCCGCCGACGGTGCCCGGCTGCTCCACGCGGCGCTCACCGCGGAGGTCACCGGCCACACGGTGGTCTACGGCAGCTCGGCCAACACCAGGCTGTGGTGGGACCTCGCCCCCGCCCGCGCCCTGGGCTACGCCCCCCAGGACGACTCCGAGGTCTTCGCCCCGCCCCTGATCGCCGCCCAGGGCGAGCTGGACCCCGCCGACCCGGCCCACGCCAACCTCGGCGGCGCCTTCTGCACGGACCCCCCGATCTGGCCGTACTGACGTCCCGTCCGCGCGCGGGGCCACCGGGACACCGCGGGTGCGCGAGGATGGCGGGGTGGGACGTGACGAGAGGACGGCAGCGGTGGCGTATCGCGCGATGGTCATGGGGCCGGCTCCGGCCGCGCCCGAGTGGGCCGTGCTCGTGCTGCACGGCGGCACCGCGCACGGCATGCGGCGGCCCTCGTGGCTGAATCTGCCGGCCAGGCGCATGGGACCGTTCATCCGGGCGATGCGTGATCCGCGCATCGCCTTCGCGGAGGCGCGCTACCGGCACCGCGGGTGGAACGGGGAGCGCGCCGACACCGCGAAGGACGCGGCCGAGGCGCTGGCCGCGCTGCGGGAGCGCACCGGCGGCGTCCCCACCGTGCTGGTGGGCCATTCGCTGGGCGCGCGGGCGGCGCTGCGGATCGCCGCGGAGCCGGGCGTCGTCGGCGTGGTCGCCCTCGCCGCGTGGTGCCCGCCGGAGGACCCGGTCGCCCAACTGGCGGGCAGCCGGCTGGTCTTCGCGCACGCGACGGCCGACCGGATCACCTCCCCGCGGGACTCGCTGCTGACGGCGGCGCGGGCGCGGGAAGCGGGCGCCCGGGTGTGCCGGTACGAGGTGCCCGGCGGGGACCACGCGATGCTGCGGCACGCGGGGCTGTGGCACACGCTGGCCACCGCCGCGGTGCACGGCCTGCTCGGTCTGCGCCCGCTTCCGCCGGAGGCCGCTTCGGCCTTCGCGCTGCCCGCGCGGTCCACCGACGGCCTCGCGCTGAAAGCCGTCCCGCGGGCCGCCCGGTAATGGAACCGCAAACCGGAGTCGGTCGTTAGCGGGACATGACCGCAATGACGCCTGGCTCGAATGTGCCGCTGTCCGTTCCCCGTGTGGCCGTCGACGTGGCCGCCCCGGTGCGGCTCGACGTCTCGGGCCTGCTCCTTACCGCCGACGGCAAGGTGCGCTCCGACGACGACTTCGTCTTCTACAACCAGCCGCAGGGCGGCCCCGGGGTGACCCACCGCTCGGGCGGCGGGTCGGGGCCGGACGCCATCACGGTGGACACCGACGCGGTGCCCGCCGGCATCGAGAAGATCGTGGTGACGGCGAGCCTGGACGGCGGCGGCGCCTTCGGCGGGACGACGCCGACGGCCACCGTGCGCAATGCCGACGACGGTTCGGTGATCGCCAGCTTCGCGCCGGCCGGTCTCGGCCCGGAGACCGCCCTGGTGGTCGTCGAGGTCTACCGCAGGGGCGGCGCCTGGAAGGTCCGCGCCGTCGGGCAGGGCTATGCGAACGGCCTGGCGGGCATCGCCACCGACTTCGGGGTGAATGTCGAGGAGCCCGCCGCGGCCCCGACCACCCCGGCCGCCGTACCGCAGGCAGCCCCGCCGTCCGGTCCCGCCGCCGCGCATCTGCCGCCCCCGCCGTCCGCGCCGCCCGCCCCGGCCGCGGCACCCGCCGCGCCCGGCCGGATCAGCCTGGACAAGGGCCGGGTCAATCTGCGGAAGAACGAGACGGTGTCGCTGGTCAAGGGCGGCAAGCCGCTGCTGTCCTCGGTCCGGATGGCCCTCGGCTGGGAGCCCGCCTACGGCGGCCGGGACATCGACCTCGACGCCTCGGTGCTCGTGTACGGCCCGCAGCGCAACCACCTGGAGACCTGCTACTTCGGCCGGCTCACCGTGCTGAACGGCGCGATCCAGCACTCCGGCGACAATCTCACCGGCGACGGCTCCGGCGACGACGAGTCGATCACCGTCCACCTCGGCGGGCTGCCGCCGGAGGCCACCGGCCTGGTCTTCACCGTCAACTCCTACTCCGGGCAGAAGTTCAACAAGGTCGCGAAGGCGTACTGCCGACTGCTGGACGGTGCTTCCGGCGAGGAGCTGGTGCGCTTCGACCTTACCGGCGGCGAGGCGAAGACCGGTGTGCTGATGGCGAAGCTGGTCAAGCAGTTCTCCGGCGAGTGGGAGATGACCGCGCTCGGCACCTTCGTGAACGGCCGCACCGCCAAGTCCCTGGTCGCTCCGGGGTCCAGCGCCCTCTGAGCGACACCCCCGCGATCACGGCACGGCCCGCGTCGGCCCGGACTCCCTTGCGGAGCCGGGCCGTTCGCATGCGCTTCTCCTGCCTGACACCATTACGAATGTCATGGTCACCTAAATTTTACCGGTGACCGTCTACCCGCATAGACCCGTGGCCGGGACGCTGGTTGAGCACGGCAGTACCACCCCCACCCCTAGCCACGGGAGCGCTCAGCCATGCCCAAAAACCCCCTCGCGTACCGGATCGGCTCGCTCGCCGGCGCCGCCGCGCTCGCCGCCACCGCCCTGCTGGCCACCAGCGGCTCCGCGCAGGCCGCGCTGCCCACCCCCATCGCCGCGTCCACCGCCCGCAGTTACCTCTCGGCCATGACGGCGACCGCGGAGACCCACGCCTCCACCTACAACCGCGACCTGTTCCCGACCTGGATCACCATCTCCGGGACCTGTGACACCCGCGAGTACGTGCTCAAGCGCGACGGCAGCGGTGTGGTGACCGACAGCTCCTGCAAGTCCACCTCGGGCACCTGGACCAGCGCCTACGACGGGGTGGTCTCCACCAACCCGTCGACCTTCGACATCGACCACCTCGTACCGCTGTCCGAGGCGTGGGCATCCGGCGCCTGGGCGTGGACCACCGCCCAGCGGCAGGGCTTCGCCAACGACGTGACCCGGCCGCAGCTGCTCGCGGTGTCGGCGTCGTCCAACCGCTCCAAGGGCGACGACGACCCGGCCGAGTGGCTGCCCCGCGCGTCGTACCAGTGCACCTACGCGCGCGCCTGGGTGCAGGTCAAGAACTACTACGGGCTGACCGTGGACAGCGCGGAGAAGTCGGCGCTCAGCTCGATCCTCAACGGCTGCTGAGCGGCGCGGAAACGCCGGGGCCGCTCCGGAGGCGCGCTCCGGGGCGGCCCCGGTCCATGATCCGCTGACGGCGGGGGCGGCCGGGACCGTACGTCCGGCCGCCGACCGTATACGTACGCCGGGCCGCGGGCCGTCCGCGTGCGCCGGGGAGCCGTCCGTGGACGTGCGCCCCCGGCGCCGCCGCTCAGGAACCGTCGCGGGAGCGGGCCTTGAACGCGGCCTTGCGGGCGTCCTTGGCGGCCCTGCGGTCCGGGTGCAGCCGGCCCATCGCCTCCAGCACGTCGGCGGTCGCCGGGTGCTCCACCCGCCAGGCCGCGTCGAAGAAGCCGTCGTGCCGCGCGACCAGGTCGCGCACCAGGTCCGACAGCAGCTCCGGGTCGTCGTCCGCGTCGAGCTGGGCGGCCAGCGTGTCGATGGTCAGCCAGAAGATCATGTCCGCGTCGGGCGTGGGCACGTCGGAGGCGCCGCTCTCGGTGAGCCACACCCGGGCCAGACCGCCGAGCTGCCGGTCGTCCAGCACCTCGCGCAGCGCCGGTTCTGCCTCCGCGCCCACCAGGGTCAGGGTCTGCTGGCACATCAGCCGGCGGGCCGGCGCGCCGTCGTCGCTGCCGCGGCCGGCGGCCAGCAACTCCCGTGCCGCGTCGACCGGCTTGCGGTCGGTGAGCCACAACTCGGCCTCGGCGCGGGCCGCGTGGTCCGGGTAGCCGGCCAGCGCGTTCAGCAGGTCGGTGCCCGTGGCGCCCGCGAGGTCGCCCACCGCCGGCGCCGACGCCCCGGCGTCGATGAGCAGTTCGCGCAGCCCGTGCACCCCGAGCGGGGTGAGCCGCACCAGCCCGTAGCGGGAGATCTCCGCCGGGTCCAGCTCGTCGCCCGGCTCGGGCAGCGCCGGCTCGTCCTCCTCGTCGATCAGCGCCTCGTCCACCGGCTGGTAGTCCACCAGCCCGGCGGGCGCGAGCAGCCGGAAGTGGTCGTCGAGCCGCAGCATGACCTCGGTGACCTCTTCGAGCACCGCGTCGCTGGGCTGGTCCATCTCGTCCGGCACCACCAGCGAGGCGGCCAGCACCGGCAGCGGCACCGCGCCCTGGCCGGTGTCCGTACCGTCGTCCAGCGCCATCAGGGTGTAGAGGTTGGCCAGCGCGGTGTCGAGGAACTCGGCCTCCTCGTCCGGGTCCCAGTCCGGCTCGTGCGCCGCCGCCCCCTCGCCGTCGTCCAGGGCGTCCCGCAGCTGCTCGATGTCCGGCGACGCGGCCTCGGCGAGCGCGGCCTCGGCGGCGGCGAGCCACACCTCCAGCACGTCCTGCGGGTCGCCCGCGGCCACCCGCTCGTACGCCTCGCCCGGCACCGCCCGGCCGGCCGCCTCGCCCAGCGGGGTGGACTCCTCGGCCTCCTCGTCGATCTCCAGCACGACCAGCCCGCTGTCCACGGCGACGGCCCACGCCTGCGCGGCCTCCCCGAGGCCGTCCACCTCGGCGTCCTCGCCCGCGTCCTCACCGGTCAGCCCCAACTCACCGGCGGCGGCGTCCAGGTCGGCGTCGAGCAGCTCTCCCATCGCGTCCACCGCCCGCTCCGGCGCCGCCCACCGGGCCAGCCGCAGCGCGCGGTCGAGCAACGGCACGGACAGCGCCAGTTGGGCCAGTTCCTCCGCGGGAAGCAGCCGTACGGGCGGCATGACGAGGGGACTTGCGGACATCGGGACAGCTCCCATTCGGCGTTCGGGCTCGGCTGCGACGGCGGACCGCGCCGCCGCGCGCACTCAGCGTAGGCCCTCGGGACCGCCCGCTCCCCCACGAGCGGGTCCCGCGGAAGCGCGGAGGCCGGAACGCGTCCGCCGCGCGGGGCGGCCCGGCGGGAAACCGCGCACCACCCGTCCGCGAACCCCCGGCAAACAGCCCTCGTAGCAGCGCGAATGAGTCATGTGGCCGAACGAAAGGGATCAACCCCGGCCGATAAGGAAAGGACTTGGGGTGAAGCGGTGTTGTCACCACAGCACAGCAGAAGTTCACCCGGACCGCTGGATCTCCCGGCGCCCGGGGCGCGCCGCCCGACCGGCGGCGCCGGGGAAGGAGCGCCCTGATGGAGATCGACGCCGACGCGCTCGCAGTCGTGCCGCTGGACACCGACGCCGCCCGGGACCCGGGCCTGGCCGGGGCGAAGGCCGCCAACCTGGCCCGCGCCGCCGGTGTGGGCCTGCCCGTACTGCCCGGCTTCGTGGTCGTCCCCGCCGCGCGCGCCGCCGGAGTGCCCAGCGGTCCCGACGCGCTGCGCGCCGCCTGGCGGGATCTGGGCGGCGCCGACGGCCGCCCGCTGGTGGTCCGTTCGTCCTCCGCGCACGAGGACACCGAGGACTCCTCGATGGCCGGCCGCTTCGAGTCCGTGCTGGACGTGCGCGGCTGGGAGGCGTTCACCGCGGCCGTCCGCCGGGTGCAGGACTCGGCCGCCCGGGTCGGCGACCTGGTGCCCGCGCCCCGGCGCGGTGACGGCGCCGCGCCGGCCGGCGCACCGGCGCGGAAGGCGCCGGACGCGACGGCTGCCGGGGACGGCGCAGACGCCGCGGACGCCGGGATGTCCGTCCTCGTCCAGCCGATGCTGACGGCCGCCGCCGGCGGTGTGATGTTCGGCGCGGACCCGGTGGAGGGCCGCTTCGACCGCATCCTGGTCAGTGCCGTCACCGGCGGCCCCGAGCAGCTGGTGGACGGCAGCACCCAGGGCGTCCGCTACCAGCTCAGCCGGCACGGCCACCGGCTGCACATCGAGCCCGAACTGCCGCGCGCCCAACTGCCGTTGAACCGCCGCATGCTGGCCCAGCTGGTCCGGCTGGCCCGCCGCACCGAGCGCGTCTACGGCAGCCCGCAGGACGTCGAATTCGGCTTCGACGCCGACGGCACGCTGTGGCTCTTCCAGTCCCGGCCCATCACCGCCATGGCGGCCCGCCCCTCCCGGCACGCCCGGCTGCTGGGTCCCGGGCCGGTCGCCGAGACGCTGCCGAACGTGCTGCAGCCCCTGGAGGAGGACCTCTGGCTGGCCCCGATGAACCAGGGCCTGACCCTCGCCCTGGACATCGCGGGCGCGGCCCCGCGGCGCGTGCTGCGGCGCACCCCGGTGGTGCGCGGCGTCGACGGCAGGGCCGCCGCGGACCTGCTCCTGCTCGGGGCCGCCCCGCCGGCCCACCCGGTGCTGAACTTCATCAATCCCGCGCCCGGCGCCCGCCGTGCCGCCTCGGCCTGGCGGGTCGGGCGGCTGCGCAGCGCCCTGCCGCTGCTGGCCCGCGACCTGGCCGCCGACGTCGACCGCCAGCTGCACGACCTGGCCGCCCCGCACCAACTGCTCGGCGGCGAGCTGCTGGACGCGGTCGCCTGGGGCCGTACCGTCATCGCCTCGCTGCACGCGCAGGAGTCGCTCGCCGGGGCGCTGCTGAGCGACGACCCCGGCAACACCGCCGCGGGCGAGGCGCTGGCCGTGCTCGCCGAGGGCCGGGAGGGCGGGCTGACCGACGAGGAGCTGATCAGCCGGCACCCCGTCCTGCTGGCCCTGCTCCCGCCGGGCCTGGCGGAGCGCGGCGGGCTTCCCGAGCACATCGGGCGGCACGGACTGCCGCGCGGGGTCGGCTTCCTGTCGGTCCGCGAGGGGCTGCGGCTGCGGATCCGCTGGGTGCAGGAGATGCAGACCGCGATGGTCCGCGAGGTCGGCGCCCGGATGGACGCGCACTGCCCGGCCGCGGAGCGGGACAGAATCGCGCTGCTGCGCTGGAGCGAGCTGTCCGGCGTCGCCGACGGCGGCGGCCGGCCCGCCGACCTCGCCGCGCGCACCCCCCGCCCCGACACCCCGCCGCTGCCCGCCGCCTTCCGGCTCGCCGAGGGCCGGCCGGTGGCCGTCGCCGTGGGCCGCCGTCCCAAGGGCGGCACGGCGGGCCAGGGCGCCGGCGGCGGCCAGGGCACCGGGACCGCCTGGCACGGCGAGGGCGACCGGCCGGCCGGCGCGGTGCTCGTCGTACGGTCGCTGTCCCCCGCGCTCGCGCCGCTGCTGCCCGAGCTGTCCGGCATGGTGGCCGAGACCGGCAGCGTGCTGTCCCATCTGGCCGTGCTGGCCCGCGAGTACGGGGTGCCCACCGTCGTCGGGGTGCCCGGCGCGCTGGACCGCTTCCCGCCCGGCACCCGGCTGCGGGTGGACGGCGGCACGGGCGCCGTCGAGCAGGTCGCGGCGCCGGCCGCGCCCGGCGAACAGGCCGCGACACCGCCCGCGCCCGGTGAGCGGCCCGCGGGGCCGGCCGCCGCACAGGAGCAGCCCGGGGCGATGACCGCCGCCGGCAAGGAGGCAGCGGCATGAAGTACATCAGCTACCTCTTCGGCGGTCTGTGCCTGGTGGCCGCCGCCGTCTACCTGGTGATCTACCTCTACCGCTGGGAGTGGCAGCGCGCCATCGTCTGCGGTGTGCTGCTGCTCGCCGTCGAGGGCTTCCTGGTCCTGGTGGTGATGCTCGGCCGGATGGGCCGCATCGAACAGCGGCTCACCGAGGCCGACACGCGCGTCGAGGAGATCAGGCGGCGGCTGGAGCACTCCCGCGAGGAGCAGTCGGTGCACGCCTTCCGCTGGCTCGGCGGCGATCCGCGGGACGGCGCCGGCCGCACCTTCGTCTTCGTCCCGGTGCTGATGGTGACCGGCGCGGCGCTGTCGGGCCTGGCCTGGGTGATCCAGCGGATCGCCGCGGTCACCGCCCGCCCCGGCGCCGAACGCCGCCTCGCCGGCCGGCTGGCCCCGCTGGCCGCCCCGGCGGGCGGCGTCCGCGGGCCGCTGCCGCAGCTGGAGGACCGTCCGGCCGTCCCGCGGGCCCGGCCGCTGCGGGCCGTGGCCGCCTCCTTCGGCGCGGTGGCCGCCGTGGCGCTGCTGGTCTTCGGCGTCCGAGCGCTGTCCGACGCCACCGAGACCCGCGCCGAGTCCCGGCCGAACGCCGCCGCCAGCATCGTCGTCTTCCAGATCGAGGTGCACGGCACCAGCGATGACACCGCCCGCCAACTCGCCGCCCAGGACCTGTGGGAGAGCTGCCGCCGCTCGACGGCCGTCGACAATCCGGCGGCGAGCCTGGGCAGGCTCTCCGGCGCGGTCTACGCGGCCGTGGTCCGCCCGGCGCTCAGTTCGCACGACATGATGCGGCTGCGCGGCTGCCTCTCGGACGCGATGGCCAACCGGGCGACCGCGACCGTGCTGGGCGACGGGAACGCCGACCGCGCCCACTGACGGCTCCGGCGGGCCGGGCGTCCCGGCGCTGACAGGTAGTCTGCTGGGACGGCCGCCGCGTGCAGAAGGCCGCGGCGCCCCCGTCCCCGGCTCACGCCCAGGTGGTGAACAGCGCTTGTCGTCCCCCTCACCGGCCCCCACTGTCGTCCTGCGCGCGTCCGACCTCCTCCCGGTCACCCGCCCGCCCGTCACCGGCCGCCAACTCCTCGGCCAGCTCTCCCGGTCCCTGGTCTGCTGCCTGCTCGGATACGGCGTGCTGTGGGCCGGCTCGGCCGGCGGCATGCTCGCGCTGTCCGGCTGGGCCCGGCACGATTCCTCGGGCGGCCGGCACACCGCGGCGGGCATCCACCACTACCTCCAGGTCGACACCAAGGTCTGGCGCGGCTCGGCGCCCACGGCGGCCGGCTACCGCGAACTCGCCCGGCAGGGCGTGCGCACCGTGGTCGACCTGCGGGCCGAGGACCTGTCGGCCGCGGAGCTGTCGCGCCCCGCGCAGGCGGGCCTCACCGCGGTCCGGCTGCCGATCCGCGACGGCCAGACCCCCACAGAGAAGCAGGTCGCCGACTTCGTCGCCGTCGTCCGCCGCTCGCCGGGCCCGGTGTTCGTCCACTGCGGCGCCGGCGTCGGCCGCACCGGCTCGATGGCCGCCGCCTACCTCGTACGCACCGGCCAGGCGACCGCCCACCAGGCCGCCCTGCGGACCCTGGCGGTCGGACCGCCGTCCATCGAGCAGGTCTACTACGTGCTCCACGTCTCCGCCGACGACAGCGACCAGCCCCCCGCCCTGGTCCGCGGCCTCAGCCGGCTCCTCGACGCCCCCCGCCGCATCAAGGCCTCCCTGTAGCGACCGGCCGACTCCCCGGCCCGCGGCGGTCCGCCGGCGCCGGGGAAGGCTCGGGGGCGCGAGCGGGCCGCCCGGCGGGAAGGGCCCGGGGGCGAGCGGGCCGTCCACCGGGAACGAACGCCGTTCCCGCGGCGGCCAGGCCCCACGCGCCGCCGCGGCGGGCCGGGTGCGCGGGGCGCGCGGGGACGCGTTAGCGTCATGCGTATGAATGACTCCCGTGCCTCCGGCGCCATCGGCGTCGGACTTGCGACCGTCGCCGACGACGGCACCGTGCTCGACACCTGGTACCCCGCCCCGCAGCTCGCCGCGGAGCCGGGCCCCGCGGGCACCGCGCGGCTGACCGCCGAGGAGGCCGCGCAGGCCCTGGGGAGCGCGGCCCCGGCCGCGCTGGGTCCCGACCCGCGCCGCGGTGTCGAGGTGGTCGCCGTCCGTACCACCATCGCGTCCACCGACGACAAGCCGCTCGACGCGCACGACGCGTATCTGCGGCTGCACCTGCTCAGCCACCGCCTGGTCCGCCCGAACGAGCAGAATCTGGAAGGCCTGTTCGGCGTGCTGGCGAACGTCGCCTGGACCTCGATCGGCCCGGTCCCGGTGGCCAATCTCGGCGCCGCCCGCCTCGCGGCCCGCGCCGAGGGCCTGCACCTGGCTGTCCACGGCGTCGACAAATTCCCCCGGATGACGGACTACGTCGCCCCGGCAGGGGTCCGTATCGCCGACGCGGGCCGCGTCCGGCTCGGCGCGCACCTCGCCGAGGGCACCACCGTGATGCACGAGGGCTTCTGCAACTTCAACGCCGGCACACTGGGCACCTCCATGGTCGAGGGCCGCATCTCGCAGGGCGTGGTGATCGGCGACGGCTCCGACATCGGCGGCGGCGCGTCCATCATGGGCACGCTGTCCGGCGGCGGCAGCCAGATCGTCTCGGTCGGCGAACGCTGCCTGCTCGGCGCCGAGTCGGGCCTGGGGATCGCGCTCGGCAACGACTGCGTCGTGGAGGCCGGCCTCTACGTCACCGCCGGCACCCGGGTGACGCTGCCCGACGGCCAGATCGTCAAGGCCGTCGAACTGTCCGGCGCCGACAACCTGCTCTTCCGCCGCAACTCCACCACCGGCAAGGTGGAGGTCCTCCAGCGCACCGGTTCGTGGGGCGGCCTGAACGCGGCCCTGCACAGCCACAACTGACCGGACCGCCGTACGTACGGCCCCGGTCGAGGTCAGCTGTAGAGATCCTGGCCGTAACCGGGGCCGTAGTACACCTCCAGCTCCGCGAGATCCTGGTCCTGGCGCTCCTGCCCCTGCGCGATCCGCGCCCGGGACGGCGCCGCGTCCGGCTGCCAGCGCTCCGGGTTCCACAGCGCGCTGCGCAGGAACGCCTTCGAGCAGTGGTAGAAGACCTCGTCGATGTCCACCAGCACCGCCAGCGGCGGCCGGTGGCCCTCGACGGTCATACGGTCGAAGAAGTCCGCCTCCCGCACCAGCCGGGCCCGCCCGTTGATCCGCAGCGTGTCGCCGCGCCCGGGGATCACGAAGATCAGCCCGACGTGCGGATTGCCGAGGATGTTGCGGAAGCCGTCGGCCCTGCGGTTGCCCGGCCGTTCCGGCACCGCGATCGTCCGCTCGTCCAGCACCAGTGTGAAGCCGGCGGGGTCGCCCTTGGGCGACACGTCGCACGAGCCGTCGGCCGCCGAGGTGGCCATCAGCAGGAAAGGCGTGGCCGCCAGCCACGCCCGGTCCAGCGCGTCCAGTTCGCGCCGCACCTTGCCCGCGACACGGGCGGTCGGCTCCCCGATCAGTTCCCGCAGTTCGGCCTCGCCGGTGACTTCCCGCATCCCGTACCCCCCGTGACCTCAGCTTGAGCCTACTCCCGGTCCTCCGCGGCCGGACCGTGCGCCCTCAGCGGCGCCGTGCGCCGCCGCGCAGCGAGGACACCACGAGGCGGCCGTAGCGGGTGGTGAGCGCGGCGGCGGTCGCGGCGAGCGAGGCGCCCAGCGCGAGGGCCAGGTGCCAGGGGTGGGAGTCGCCGAGCACCTGGAGGACGGACAGGGCGGTGCCGAGCGGCAGCCCAAGCACGGTCAGTACGCCGAGCGCGCCGGCGATCTGCTGGCTCTCCTGGGTCTGTACGAGCCGCGCGTAGTCCGCGGCCTCCGCGAGGATCTGCTCGAAGCGCTCGGGCAGCCGGTGCTCTGCCTGGAAGGCGACGAGCAGGTCGTTGGCCGGGCCGTGGGCGCTGAGGTGCTGGCGCCACAAGGTGCTGCGGAAGAGCGCGATGTGCTGTTCGAGGGCGGCGACCCTGCGGGCCAGGCCCGGGCCTTCGAAGACCGCGGACAGGTCGTCGGTGAGTTCGTCGATGCGGTCGCGCTGGGCGGTGCCGAGCAGCAGCGCGTCGAGGTAGACCGTACGGGCGTTGTACTCGGCCCAGTCGTAGAAGTCGCCGGCGCCGGTGTCGGGCCGGTGGCCGAGGAAGGCGGCCCCCTGGCGGAGCACGAGCGCGCTCCAGTCCGCCGATATCCGCCGGACCGCGGCCCGCAGCTCCGGCAGCGCCTCCGGGGCGAGCGGGAGGTCGTCGGGCACCGAGCGGGACGCCAGCGAGCGCAGGAAGTCATCGGACCCGGCCGGGAGTTCGCCGGTGTCCGGGTCGCGCAGCGCGAGCGGGCCGAGGGCGGGCCCCGGGGTCAGGAAGGTCACGGTGTAGGGCCGCGAGAGGGCGAAGGGGCCCGCGGGCGCGGCGGTGTCGGCGACGCCGTCGAGCAGCGCGGCCGGCGCCATGGCCCCGCCGAGCGGGTCGGGCCCGGCCTGCCGCCGGTGGCTGACGGCCCGCAGCAGCGGCAGCACCGGTGTGCCGTCGGCGACGGTGAAGTGCAGCACGGCCAGGGCGCGTTCCGGCGACCTGGCGGTGGGGGTACGCAGCAGCTCCATGCCGTCGAGCCGCAGCGGCCCTTCCGCCCGCGACGTCCGCAGATGCCACCGGCGGTCGTACAGCGCCCGGGCGGCGGCGGAGGTGAACAGCCCCCGCCTGCCGTCGGCGTCGGCGATCCGCGGGCCGACCTCGAACGGCAGCGGCCCCGCCGCCCACGGCGGATCCTCCGCGAGCGCCACGGGCAGCAGCACGGCGATGTGCTGGCGTACGCCTGTCGCGGCCCCGTGCGCCTCCGACGCGCGCCGCCGCGCTTCCCCCGCACCGCTCATCCGGCCACCTTGCCGCGCCGGGGCGCCGCCGCGCAATCCGCCGCCGCGCCTGGGCCGGGAGCGGCCTGCGCGGGGCCGAAGGCGCTCCGCCGGACGCGGCGGCCGAGCGTACGGTGCTGCTCCCCCGGGGTTCGGTCTTCACCGTCCCCCGCGGGACCGGGCACCGGCCGTCGTCGCCGTCGGGCGCGTCGATCCTGCTCTTCGGCCGACCGGCACCCTGACGGTCGGCGACCGCCACGACGAGATCCCCGCCCATGCGGACGCCACGACCGGGCACCCGCTGGACGCCTGAGCGGTCAGTACCGGGGCGCCGGCGGGGCGTCCTGCCAGCCGGCCGCCCCCGCCGGGCCCGAGCCGAGGACGGCGCAGCGCAGCCAGTGCTCGCCGGGCGGGAGGCGGGTCAGCAGGGTCGGCAGGGCGGTGCGGCGGGCCAGGACGTTGGTGCCGGGCAGCAGGTCGATCACGCGCCCTTCCCGCGCCGCGCCGCTCCCGGGGCCGGGGGCCGCCAGGTCCCGCAGTCCGCTGAGGTCGCCGCCGGCGCTGACGGCCAGCGCCCGCCCCGTGTCCTCCTCCCGGGCGGCCAGGCCGCCGTCGCGGTCGACGGCGAAGCCGCCCTCGGCGGTGTGCAGCGCCCGCCCGGTGCGGATGCGGTGGGTGCGCAGGTGCCAGGGCGCGGCGGCGGTCAGCCACGTGGTGATCTCCACGTCGGCCCACGGCCGCCAGGTGCTGCGGACGGTGCCGGCCTCCTCGATCCCGCCGCCGTCCGCGGAGCCGGAGCCGTTGGAGCCCGTGGCGGTGGAGCCCGTCGCGGCGGGGTCCTCGCAGGTCTCGCGCACCCGGAAGTGCACCGGCTCGCCCTCGTCGTCGCTGAGGGCGAGCGTCGAGTCGTACGCCCCGTGGACCAGGCCGAGTTCACCGGCGGGCAGGCTGAAGCCGAAGCGGGTGGAGTAGGCGAATTTCGCGTACTTCGCCGGACCGCCCCGCGCCCAGGTGTTGTGCTGGCGCCCGCTGAGCAGGGTGACGTCACCGCCGGAGCGCAGCAGCACGGCCCCCGCGGGCGGCTGCACGAGGGTGTCGGGCAGGTCGGGCAGCGGCTGCTCGGGCGCCGTCCAGAAGGGGTGCCCCCCGGGCAGCGCCAGCGGCAGGAAGGCCTTCATCGCCCAGTACGGCGACGCGGGACCGTTGTACTGCTCGGCGACGCCCGGCTGCGGATAGCCGTAGCCGATGCTCAGCAGGCCGCCGGGCGAGGTCGCCGCGGACCGCTCGCGCCACCAGCGCACGTGCCGCATCAGCAGCCCCTTGACCTCGCCCGCGGGCAGCGCGTCGACCCCGGCGTAGCCGAGCGCGCCCCAGAAGGAGCCCTGGGCGAAGCGGTAGACGAGGCTGCGCCCGTACGGCACCGCGGAGCCGTCGGCGGCGAACCAGTGCCGGAAGCCGAGCGCGAAGTCGCCGGCCCGCTGCCGGAAGCGGGCGGCGCGCGCGGGGTCCTCGTCACCGGCGAGGGCGGCGTAGACCAGGCCGTAGAAGTGCATGGCCCACGGGATGTAGTAGTCGCGCTGCTCGGTGCGGCCGTCGCGGTACCAGCCGTCGGCGAGCGCGTAGGTCTCCAGCCGGTCCAGGCGGGCGTGCCGGGCGTCGCGGTCGTGGGCGTAGCCGACCCGGTCGAGGCCGAGGGAGACCATGACGGGGAAGAAGTTCCAGTTGTTCTCCGGGGTGCGGGCGTGGAGGAATCGGGCCAGCCAGGCGCCGGCCCGGTCCTTTTCCGCACCGGTGAGCGGGTCCCAGAGCTTGTCGGGCGCCAGGGCCAGGGCGAAGCCGAGGGCGGCGGACTCGACGGTGCGCTGGTCGATGTCCTCGGGGGCGCCCCAGTATTCGGGGTGCCCGGGGTCGGTGCCGGCCGCCAGGCCCCGGGACCACAGGTCCCAGTGCGCGAAGGCGCCGCCGCCGGCCGCCAGCGGGGCCAGGCCCCACAGCGGCCGGGCGTATCCCTCCAGGTCGGCGGCGGTGTCGTCGTGGTGCGCGATGTTGACGCCGAGCCGGATCCGGGCCCCGCCGGGGCTGGCGTACGGCGGCAGCGCGTCGGCCAACCCGGTGGCGTACGAGGCCAGTTCGTCGCGGGCCGATGCGCTGTGCGTACCGCTCACCATGGGGAACCGCCCTCCGGGACGACGTCGACGCGACCGATGTTGCGACAACTTTCGCAACCGCGTGCGGCGCCGTCAACGGCGATGCCCGCGCCGGGCGGGCCGGATACGTCACCGCCGCCGCTCGCCACCCCGCCCGGGCCCGGGTGCGGTCAGAAGCGGGTCCTGGCGAACCGGTCGGGGCCCGGCCGTCCCGCCACCAGGTCGGCGGCCAGCTCCCCGACCACCGACGCGAACTTGAAGCCGTGACCGGAGAACCCGGCCAGTACGGTGCACGGTCCGCTGCGGTCGATGACGAAGTCGTGGTCGGGGGTCGTCGTGTAGAGGCAGGTCTTCGTGGTCGGGTGCGCGTGGTCCGCGCCGGGCAGCCAGCGCTCCGCGTACTCCTGGAGGTTCCGCAGCACCACCGGGTCGATGACGCGCTCGTCCCGCTCCGGGTCCACCACCGGGCCGATGCCGTGGAAGCCGGCCTTCACGCCGTCGACGCTGCCCAGCCCGTAGATCCCGGACCCCTCGGGCAGCCCGGCCCCGCCGTGGTGGATGAAGCTCGGCCACTCCAGCGCGTCCGCTGCCGGGAAGTGGGCGGGCTGCTCCGCGGTGACCCGCAGCGCGGGCAGTCCCTCGTTGCCCGGGGCCGGGAACTGCGGCGTCCAGCCGCCGACGGCGACCACCACGGCGTCCGCGGCGATGACCTCCTCCTCGGCGGTGACGACGTCGGCGCCCGTACCGCGGGCGGTCACCCGGGCGACCTTCACCCCGTGCCTGACCTGCGCGCCGCGCTTGCGGGCGGCGGTCTGGAAGGCGGCGACGGCCCGGTCGGCGTGCAGTCGGCCGGCCTCCGGGTGGAACAGCGCCGCGGTGTCGGCCCGCAGCCCCGGCCACCGCTCGGCCACCTCGGCCGGCGTCAGCGCGAGGGTCGGACGGCCCGCCGCGCCCAGGACGTCCTCCAACCGGCGGACAATCGCGGCGGGGCCGTGGTCGACCACGCCGTTCAGCGTCAGCACCTCCGCCTCGGCCTCCTCCTCCAGCCGCTGCCACAGCGGCAGCGCCCGTACCGCCAGGCCGACGTAGAAGGGGTCGGCGTAGGCCAGCCGGAAGATCCGGGAGCTGCCGTACGAGCTGCCCCGGTCGTGCCCCGGCGTGAACTGCTCCAGCAGGACGACCTCGTCGCCCCGGGACGCCAGGTGCCAGGCTGCTGAGGAGCCCATCACCCCGCCCCCGACGACGACCACTCGGCGTGCCATGACGATGTGCCTGCCTTTCGCTGTGCGCTGGTCCGGTGTTCCGGCCGCCGGTCGGGGCCGCCCCCCGGGCGTCTCCCCCGGGTCCCGGTTCTCCGGGTCCCCGGTTCTCGTGGTCGGGTTCTCGTGGTCCGGGTGTCGTGGTCCGGGTGTCGTGGTCCCCCGGGTCAGGCCGGGACGGACGCCGGTCCCGTGCCCGCCGCCCGGGCGGCGTCCGGCTGCCAGCCGAGGGGGGGCGATCGGTGTTCGCCCCTCGATCCGGACGGCGGGGACGCTCGGACCGGCGGGCACGCTCCCGCCCAGGGTGCGGGATGCCGCGCTTGCCGGGTCGGTGACCCTGCCGGGCTTTCACCTGGAGCACCCCGCCGCGGTGGAGGGTTGCCGGTCAGCAAGCCAGGGCTTGACGCTGACACTCGATGCCGTCAAAAACTGTACGATCACCGGCGCCGCACGTCAACGCCCTCCGGCCGGCCCGGGAGCGGACCCGCCCGCCCGCTCGTGGAAGGTGGCGATCGCCTCGCCGTGGGATCTCGCCCAGGCGGTCAGGGCCGAGATGGGCTCCGTGAGCGTGCCGCCCAGCTCGGTCAGGCGGTATTCGACGCGCGGCGGCGCTTCGCGGTAGGCGCGCCGTTCGACCAGTCCGTTGGCCTGGAGGCGGCGCAGCGTCTGGGTGAGGACCTTGCGGGAGACGCCGCCGATCAGCTCGGCCAGTTCGCCGTGCCGCAGGGGGCCGTCGCTCAGGGCGAACAGGGTGACCACGGCCCATTTGCTGGCGATGACCTCGATGGCCAGCCGGGCGGGGCAGTCGGCGAGGAAGACGGTTCCTGGGCGGAGGCTCATGGATCCGAAGGGTACCGAGAGGTACCTGTCGGATCCCTACTGTCGACGGTACGCGGCGAAGCGGCCGGACCCCCGCGTTCCCGGCCCGCCCTTCGCCTGTCGGCAGATCCACGTCCGCTCCACGGAGGCACACCCATGCCCAGCCCGACCACCTACGTCCTCGTCCACGGTGCCTGGCACGACGGACGGTCCTGGGAGCGCGTCGCCGCGCTGCTCACCGCCCGGGGCCACCGGGTCCACGCACCCGACCTCACCGGCCGCGGGAGCACCGCGCACCTGCTCGGCCCCGAGGTCGGGCTCACCACCCACATCGACGACATCGCCGGCCTCGTCCTCGAACAGGACCTGGGCGACGTCGTGCTCGTCGGGCACAGCTACGCGGGGATGGTCATCTCCGGCGTGGCGAACCGGATCCCGGAGCGCGTCTCGCGTCTGGTGTACGTCGACGCGATGGTGCCGGTGCACGGCGAGAACGCCATCGACGTCATGCCGCTGACGCAGGCGCTGATCGACGGCGCCGCCGCCACCGCCGAGCCCTGGCGCATTCCGCCGCTGCCGGAGCGCCCCGCCCCGCTCGGCCTGTTCGGCGTCACCGACCCCGGCGACACCGCGTGGCTGAGGAGCACCCTCACCGACGAGTCGGTGCTGTGCTTCCGGCAGCCGGTCGAGATGGACAGCCCGGCGGCGGCCCTGATCCCCCGGTCCCACATCCTCTGCGTCGGCAACGTGCCCGCGGGCGTCACCCGGCGGCCGGTCCCGGCGGCCCAGCCCAACGGCGAGCCGTCGCGCGTCCACGAACTGGAGAGCGGTCACGACTGCATGGTCGTCAGGCCCGCCGCCCTCAGCGACCTGCTGCAAATACCCTGACCCGCGCGTACGGCACGGTGACGGCCTTGAGGGGCGGCTCCGCCAGGGCGCGCCCCCCGCCGCCGGGTTCGGCGGCGGGGAGCGGAACGGGATCCCGGGGGCGGTCAGTTCACCGTGAACCAGGTGGCGCGGGACTTCTGCCACTCGGGGTGGTCGAGGTCCTTGGCCTGGGTGCCGTCGCCGTAGAGGTCGGCGTCGCCGTCGTCGGTGATCAGCTGCACCTGCGCGCCGGCCTGGTTCAGGTCGGGCACGGTGACCGCGGCCTCCCAGCCGCCCGCGTCGGTGGTCGGCAGGTCGAGCTTCCTGACCGGCGCGTGGCCCGCGACGCCGTCCCAGGAGTAGAGGGCGTAGGGGTCGCTGTTGTCGTCCGCGGCCCAGGAACCGGCCACGATCAGATACTGGTCGGCGGCGTTCTTGCGGAGGTCGCGGATCGACAGGCCGCCGAGGTCCAGCTCGATCGGGGTGCCGAAAGCGGCCTTGGTGCCGGTGACGACCTTGTCCATGTTGGTGACCGGCACGATCAGCGCCCTGCCGCCGGTCTGGGCCGGCGTCAGGGGGGCGCGGAAGCCGATGTAGGCGGTGGTGGTGGAGCCGGGGGCGAATTCCAGGCCCTCGACGTTGAATCCGTCGATCTCCTTGGGGATCTCGCCGTCCTTGGTGCCCGCCGCGAAGCCGTAGCGGTTACCGTTGGCCTTGTCCCAGGCCACCAGGTCGTCGCGCAGCTTGTGGTAGGCCTTGCCGAAGGTCAGCGCGGTGGACGCGCCGGAGCCGGAGACGGTGGTGGTGAAGACGGTGTTGCGGTCGGCCTTGTACTCGCCGTCCTTGTTGTTGCCGAGCGAGCCGGTCCAGTAGATGGTGTTGCCGACCCGGGTGCCCGCCTCGATGTCGACCTCCTTGTCGGCGTCGAGTGCGGAGTCCAGGTCCCAGGTCTTGACCGGCGCGCCGGAGACGGCACCGTTGTAGAGCCGCAGGGTGTTGTCCTCGTCGTTGGCGACCACGGTGTAGCCGCCGCCGACGTCCACCGCGGCCGACGCGTCGCTGGCGCCGGTCAGATAGCGGGTCTGCGCGGCGAACTGCACGGCGGGCGAGGCCGCGTAGTGCAGCGTCTTGGTGGCGGTCTTGCCGCCGAGCCCGGTGACCTTGACGGTCAGGTCGGTGTAGCCGCGGGTGTGCGCGGTGACCGCGAGCGTACGGGTGCCGCCGCTGCCGCTCACCGCGACGTCGCCGGTGTCGGCGACCGACGTCTTGCTGCTCTTGGACGCCGCCACGGTCAGCGCCGAGGCGTCGGCCCCGCTCTGCGCGACGGTCACCGTCACCGTCGGGTCCCCGGTGGCGCCGACCGCGCCCGACAGGTACGACGCGGACAGCGTGAGGGTGGGCGTCCCGTAACCGGCCGCGTGGGCGGGAGCGGCCATCCCCGCCGCGGCCACCACCAGCGCGGCACTGGCGGTGAAGGCGGACAGACCGGTGACCCGTGCGGACAAAGAACCGTGAGCGCGCAACGTGGGTGCCTTTCGTCGGCTCGGCACGTCCGGCTCCAACAGCGGGACGCCTGGAGAAGGTTCGGCCCACGGCGCCAACGCGGGACGCACATCCGCCGTACGGACGGCGAACAGCCGAAGGCCGCTGGAGGAACCGCGGTCGCGCGGCGGGCCTCCGCGTCGCCCCGGGGCGGCGGCGCCGGTGCCCGGCACCGCGCGCGTCCCGGCCCGGGTGCTCGCGGCGCCGGTGCCGCGGGGCCGGCGGACCCGCCCGGCGCGCGGCCGTCCCCCGGGTCAGCCGGCCGCGTCGGCGTCGGCGAACGGGTGGGACAGCGCCCCGAGCGGACGGGGGTCGCGGGAGGCCAGCCACTCCGGCCGCGGTGCGGGCACCTCGCGCAGCGGGTTGTCCACGCTGTTGTAGCGGATGAAGATCACCGACCGCGGGTTGCCCGACAGGTTCGGCGGCGAGCAGTGCAGCAGGCGCCCGTCGAAGACGACCGTGGTGCCCGGGTCGCCCTTGATCGACACCAGGCCGAGACGGTCCGCGAGCCGGCTCAACGTGTCCGGGGTGATCTTGTGGCGGATGTCCGCCGTCAGGGTGTTCTCCCAGCCGTCCTGGTGCGTACGCGTCTCGTCGTCCAGGGCCAGCCGGTGGGAGCCCGGCATGACGAAGATCGGACCGTTGAACTCGGTGACCTCGTCGAGGAAGACCGAGACGTTCAGCGCGCGCGGCTCGGCCATGCCGTCGTCCCGCTGCCAGTAGAGGTAGTCCTGGTGCCACTCCCAGACGTCGCCCTGGAAGGGGGCCTTGGGGTTGAGCTGCGTCTGGTGGATGTAGACGTCCCCGCCGAGCAGTTCACGGGCGGGTTCGAGATTGCGCGGATCGCGGGTGAAGCGGTCGAAGGCGTCGCTGTGCTGGTGGACGGCGTACACCGACCGCACCTGCTCGCCGTCGCTCTCCAGTATCCGCTGGGGGATGTCGAGTTGTGACAGCCGGCGGGTCTCGCCGAGGAGGAGTTCGCTCTCCGCCGCCGAGAACTGGCCGGGCAGCACCAGGTAGCCGTGCTCCTCGTAGAAGTCGATGTCTGCGGACGACAGCACTGGATGTCTTCCTTTCGTCGGTCACGGGCCCGGGGGCCGGACGGGCGGCGGCCCGCGGGCGCTCACGGCGCCGGCGGCCCCGGCCGTCGGGCGTCAGCGGTCAAGGTGTCAGGACGGCCTTCAGCACCGCGCCGTCGCGGACGCTCCGCATCGCGTGCCGGACGTCGTCCAGCGGGAAGGCGGTCACGAGCGAGCGCAGGTCGAACCGCTCGGTCAGCGCGGGCAGGAGGCGGATGTACTCGGCGAGGTGGGTGCCGGTGAACGCCCAGGAGCCGACCAGGTCCAGTTGCCGGTGCACGATCTGGTGGGGGTTGAAGGAGGTGTTGCCGCTGTCGGTGTACTGGCCGACGATGAGGTAGGAGCCGCCGCGCCGGGCCATCCGCGTCCCCTGCTCCACCGCGTCCGGCACTCCGGCGCACTCGATGACCAGGTCCGCCCCCCGGCCTTCGGTGAGGTCGAGCACCGCCGCCAGCGCTCCCTGGACGTCACCGGACTCCACGACGTCGATGTGCTCGTCGCCGATGCGGGCGGCGCGGGCGGTGGCCAGCCGCGCTGCGGGACCGCCGACCACGATGACGTGCGCTCCCGCGAGTTGGGCCAGGGCGGCGGCGGCCAGGCCCACCGGTCCGCTGCCCTGGACGGCCACCGTCTCCCCGAGCCGCACCGGGCGGCGCTCCCCGAGTGCGTGGACCATCGTCGGGCCCGCGCACGCGAAGGCCATGGCGGCCACCGGGTCGGTCCCGGCCGGCAGCTTGATCACGGTGGTGCCCGGTTCGAGGCTGATGAAGTCCGCCCAGGACCCGCGCAGCGGGGACGCCTCGCTGGTCGGCCTGTTGACGCCGTAGGTCTGCCGGGCCGTGCACAGGGTCGGTTCGCGCAGGACCCGGCAGGCGTGGCAGGTGTGGCAGGCGATGGACGAGGCCCACATGACGGTGTCGCCGACGGCGAGCGGGTCGCCGTTGGTGTCCCGGTCCGTGCCGTCGCCGAGCGCGTGGACGGTGCCCAGTCCCTCGTGGCCGAGCACCAGCGGTGTGGGGACGTCCAGGTGGCCGCTGGCCAGGTGCAGATCGGTCCCGCAGATGCCGGCGTATCGGCAGGCCACGGTGAGGCCGCCGGGAGTGGGCGGCGGCACGTCGAACGAGGCGACGTGCGGCGGGTCGGTGAAGTCCTTCAGGACGACGGCGCGGGCGGTGGTCACAGATTCCCCTCCTTGTTCTCTTTCTCCCGGGCGGTCCGGAAGACGGCGGCCGGAGCGTCAGCGTGCCGCGGCCCCGCTGTCCACTATGGGCCGGTCCTCCTCGATGGGCAGGGGGCGGGTGTCCCGGCACACCAGGTACTCGGGGCGGGGCTCCCCCGCGGGGCGCGGCAGGTTGTGGACATCGTTGTAGGTGGCGATGGCGACCCGGCGGGCGAAAGGCGACAGGTTGGGCGAGGAGCCGTGCACGATCTCGGGGTGGAACAGGACGACCGTCCCCGCGGCGCACGTGGGGGTGACCAACTCGTGCCTGTCCAGGAGGGATTCGAGGTCCTGCGGGGAGAGGGCTATGTCGTCGGGGTCGAGGTGCTGGCTGGACCGCTGCCGGTCGCTGCGCCGGTCCCGGATCAAGCCGTCCGCGTGCGACCCGGCGACGAACGCGATCGGGCCGTTGGTCTCGGTGATGTCGTCGAGGAAGAGCACGGCGTTGACCAGGCTGGGTGACCGCAGCCGGTCCGCGATCCGCCAGGCGACGTAGTCCTGGTGCCACGCCCAGCCGTCGCCGCCGTGGGCCGGCTTGGCGTTGATCTTGAACTGGTACAGGTAGACCTCCGGCCCCAGCAGTTGCCTGGCCGGTCCCACCAGCCTCGGCGAGCGGGCGAGCGAGGCGTATTCGGGCTGCCGCCGGTGCGACGCGTACAGGGCGCGCACCTCCTGGCTCGCGGGCTCGACGATGCGGTGGTCACCCGAGGTGCCGGCGTCCCGGTCGAAGGCGGCGAGCAGCGCCGCCACCTCGTCGGGCGCGAACAGGTTCGGACGCACGAGGACACCGTCGCGCTTGAACTGGGCGATCTCTGACTCATTGAGCATGGGCTGGACTCTCACTCTCGTTCACTCGATACGGGTTCAGTGCCGCTTCCGCCTGCCGCCGGACGCATACGGCGCAGGCGCGGTCGGTGGGATCCGGGTTCGGTGAGCCGGGGGCCGAGCCCCTGGACGGTGGGGTGGTCGAAGAGGTCGCGGACGGTCAGGTCCCGCCCGAGCTGGGACCGGATACGCGCGATCAACCGCGTCGCCAGCAGTGAATGGCCACCCAGATCGAAGAAGCTGTCGCGAACCCCCACCTCGGCCACCCCCAGCACCTCGGCGAACAACCCGCACAACTCCGCCTCCAGCGCACTGCCCGGCGCACCCCCCACCGCACCCGCACCGTAATCAGGAACAGGCAGCGCCCGCCGATCGACCTTCCCGTTCGCCGTCAGCACCAACCCGTCCACCACCACAACCGCCGCCGGCACCATGTACTCCGGCAACACCCCCGCCACCACACCCCGCACCCCCACCGGATCCACCGAACAACCCGGCACCCCCACCACATAAGCCACCAACCGCCGATCCCCCGGCCGGTCCTCCCGCACCACCACCACCGCCCGCGCCACCCCCGGCACACCCCCCACCACCGCCTCCACCTCACCCAACTCCACCCGGAACCCACGAACCTTCACCTGAAAATCCGCACGCCCCACAAACTCCAGAACCCCACCCACCCCCCACCGCACCAGATCCCCCGTCCGATACATCCGCGACCCCGCACCACCGAACGGATCCGCCACAAAACGCACCGCCGTCAAACCCGGCCGACCCACATACCCCCGCGCCACCTGACCCCCACCCACATACAACTCCCCCACCACACCCACCGGCACCGGCCGCAACACACCATCCAGCACATACACCCGCGTATTCCACACCGCACCACCGATCGGCACGGTCATCGAGCGCTCGACGGCGTCCGCCCGCAGGGTGTGGGAGGTGGCGGCGTGCGTCTCGCTGGGCCCGTAGTGGTTGTGCAGGGTACGGCCGCTGCCGGGCGCGAAGAGCGCGTGCAGCGCGGGACCCACGGTCAGCGCCTCGCCGCCCTGGACGATGTGCGTCAGGTCGGGCAGCGGCAGGCCCAGGTCGCGTACGGTCTCGGCGATACCCTCCAGCACCGGCGTGGGCGCGATCAGCTCGTTGACCCGGCGCTCCGCCAGCCACAGGGCGAAGCGTCCGAAGTCCCGGCGGACCTCGTCGCGCGGCACGGCCAGCGTCTTGCCCGAGGTGAGGGCGGAGAAGACCTCCTGGGTCGCCGCGTCGAAGCTCAGCGAGGCGAACTGCGCCGTCACCGTCCCCGGTCCGCCGCCCAGCGCCTCGGCGTGCCAGCCCAGCAGGTTGACCAGCGCTCCGTAGGGGAAGACCACGCCTTTGGGCCGGCCGGTCGACCCGGACGTGTAGATGACGTACAGCGGATGGCCGGGCAGCAGCGGCGCGGTGCGGTCGGCGTCGGTGAGGTCGGCGTCCGGGCGGCCGGCGAGCGCGTGCACGACGTCGTCGTCGTCGAGGACGATCGTCCCCCCGGTCCCGGCCGGCACCCGCGCGGCCATGCCGGCCGTGGTCAGGACGCAGCGGGGCGCGGTGTCCCGCAGCATGTAGGCGATCCGGTCGGCGGGGTAGTCGGGGTCCAGCGGGAGGTAGGCCGCGCCCGCCTTGACCACCGCGAGCAGGGCGACGAGCAGGTCGACCGAGCGCGACATCAGCAGTCCGACGGTCTCCTCGGGGCCGACGCCCGCCGCCACGAGCATCCGGGCCATCCGGTTGGCGCGCGCGTTCAGGTCGGCGTAGCCGACCGCCTCGTCCTCGTACACCACCGCGACGCCCAGGGGGGTGCGGGCGACCTGCTGCTCGACCAGTCGCGGCAGGCAGGCCGCGGGGGCGTCGCGGACGGTGGCGGGGTCGGGCGCGAGCAACCGCTCGCGCTCCCGGGGGGAGAGGATGTCCAGCCGGCTCAGCGGTGTCCCGGGCTCCTCCAGGGCGGAGTGCAGCAGCCGCAGCAGGCAGCCGTTGAGGCGCTCGACCGTGTCCGGCGCGAACAGGTCCGTCGCGTACTCGACCGTGATGTCCACGCCCGCCGGTTCCCCGTCCGCCGTGGTCCGCTCGTCGTAGCTGTAGACGAGGTCGAAGCGGGCGACGTCCAGCGGCGGGGCGTCGACAGCCACGGTCAGTCCGGGCAGCCGGAAGGACGCCCGCTCGGTCTGCTGGGACGCGACGAGGACCTGGAAGAGGGGGTGGCGAGCCAGCGACCGGGTCGGGCTGAGCGCCTCCACCAGCAGCTCGAAGGGCAGGTCCTGGTGGGCGAAGGCGTCGAGGTCGGTGTCGCGCACCCGTTCCAGCAGTGCGCGGAAGCCCGGGTCGCCCGAGGTGTCGGTGCGCAGCACGAGGGTGTTGACGAAGAAGCCGACCAGGCTGTCGAGCCGCTCGTCGGTCCGGCCGGCCACCGGGGTGCCGAGCGGGATGTCGGTGCCCGCCCCCAGCCGGGTCAGCAGCGCCGCGACGAGCGCTTGCAGGGCCATGAAGACGGTTCCGCCGGACAGCCGGGCCAGCCGCCGCAGGGCGCGGTGGCGGTCGGCGTCGATGTGCAGCGCGGCGGTGGCCCCGCGGTAGGAGGCGTGGGCCGGCCGCGGATGGTCGAAGGGCAGGTCCAGCTCCTGCGGCATGCCCTCCAGCGCCTTGCGCCAGTGGCGCAGCTGCCCGGCCATGAGGCCGGCCGCGTCGTCCGCGGTCCCCAGCAGCCGGCGCTGCCAGAGCGCGTAGTCGGCGTACTGGACGGGGAGCGGCGGGGCGGCCGGCGGCTGCTTCCCGGTCCGCGCGGTGTAGGCGTCGAGCAGGTCGCGGGCCAGCGGGGCCAGCGACCACCCGTCACAGGCGATGTGGTGCACCGCGAGCAGCAGGACGTGCTCCTGCGGCGCGAGCGCGAGCAGCTTCGCCCTCAGCGGAGGTTCGTCGGTGACGTCGAAGCCCTCGTGCAGGAACGCGGTGCGCAGCCGGTCCGCCTCGGCCGGATCGGCGGCCTCGGCGACGGGCAGCGCCGGGCGGGCGGCCTCGGCGGAAAGGACGCGCTGCGCGGGTTCCCCGTCGACGGCCGGGAAGACCGTACGCAGGCTCTCGTGGCGGGCCACGACGTCGCCGAGCGCGTCCCGCAGCGCGCCGCGGTCCAGCGGTCCGCGCAGTTCCAGCACCAGCGGCATGGTGTAGGTGGCGGTACGCCCCTCGATCTGGTTCAGGAACCACAGCCGCCGTTGGGCGTACGAGGGCGGCAGGGGGTCCGGGCGTACCGCGCGGGCGAGGACCGGGCGCGTGCCGGCGGGTGTGGACAGGTGCTCCGCTGCGCCCTGGACGGTGGGGTGGTCGAAGAGGTCGCGGACGGTCAGGTCCCGCCCGAGCTGGGACCGGATACGCGCGATCAACCGCGTCGCCAGCAGTGAATGGCCACCCAGATCGAAGAAGCTGTCGCGAACCCCCACCTCGGCCACCCCCAGCACCTCGGCGAACAACCCGCACAACTCCGCCTCCAGCGCACTGCCCGGCGCACCCCCCACCGCACCCGCACCGTAATCAGGAACAGGCAGCGCCCGCCGATCGACCTTCCCGTTCGCCGTCAGCACCAACCCGTCCACCACCACAACCGCCGCCGGCACCATGTACTCCGGCAACACCCCCGCCACCACACCCCGCACCCCCACCGGATCCACCGAACAACCCGGCACCCCCACCACATAAGCCACCAACCGCCGATCCCCCGGCCGGTCCTCCCGCACCACCACCACCGCCCGCGCCACCCCCGGCACGCCCCCCACCACCGCCTCCACCTCACCCAACTCCACCCGGAACCCACGAACCTTCACCTGAAAATCCGCACGCCCCACAAACTCCAGAACCCCACCCACCCCCCACCGCACCAGATCCCCCGTCCGATACATCCGCGACCCCGCACCACCGAACGGATCCGCCACAAAACGCACCGCCGTCAAACCCGGCCGACCCACATACCCCCGCGCCACCTGACCCCCACCCACATACAACTCCCCCACCACACCCACCGGCACCGGCCGCAACACACCATCCAGCACATACACCCGCGTATTCCACACCGCACCACCGATCGGCGGCCGTGCGAGATGGCGCTCCTCGCGCAGCGACATGGCGGTGGCCCACACGGTGGTCTCGGTCGGGCCGTAGAGGTTGGTCACCTCCCGCGCACGGGCGTGCAGGTCGCGCGCGAGCCGCTCCGGCAGCGCCTCTCCGCCGACGAGGGCGTGCAGCCGCGACAGGTCAGGCGGGTCCGCGGCCAGGACGGACTGCCACATCGCGGGGGTGGCCTGGGCGGCGGTGATGTCCTTCACGCCGATCAGGCGCGCGAGCCGCGCCGGGTCGCGGTGCTCGTCGTCCGTGGCCATGATCAGGGTGGCGCCGCTGAGCAGCGGGACGAACACCTCCAGCGCCGCGATGTCGAAGCTCGTCGTGGTGAGCGCCAGGAAGCGGTCCCGCGCCGAGAGCCGCAGGCGCTCGGTGAACGCGCGCAGCAGGTTGTCCAGATTCCCGACGGTGACGACGACGCCCTTGGGGGTTCCGGTGGAACCCGAGGTGTACAGGACGTAGGCGGCGTTGTCGGGGTGGGCGGCCGGCGCGGCGGGGTCCCCGGCTCCGGACCGGCCGGCCGCCGGACGGGCGGCGTCGGCGCACCGGTCCAGGTGGATCGTCGGCAGGTCGGGTCCCGGGTCGCCGGTCCGCGGCGGCTCGGCGCCCGCTTCGGTGACCAGCAGCAGCGGGCGCGCGTCCCGCAGCACGTGGCGGGTACGCTCCGGCGGGTGGTCCAGGGCGAGGGGCAGATACGCGGCGCCCGTCCGGGCCACGGCGAGCAGCGTCGCGACCAGCCGCACCGACCGTCGCAGCGAGAGCGCCACCAGCCGTTCGGGGCCCGCGCCGTGCGCCCTGAGCATCCGTGCCAACCGCTCGGCCCACGCGTCCAGTTCCGCGTAGGTCAGCGACTCCCCGCCGCACTCGACGGCGACGGCGCCGGGTGTCGCCGCCGCCTGCCGCGCGAAGACCCGGGCCGCGGTGTCGTACGCGGGACCGCCGCTCATGCGTCCTCCCGGCCGGGCACGGCCGCGCCCGTCCGGGCGGCGAGTCCGCGGGGCCGTATGTCGGCCCAGTGGGTGTCCACGTAGGCGACGCACTCGTCGTACGGACGCTCGTCGAGTACGACCGACCAGCCCGCCGGCACCGGAAGGCCGGCCGGCCACAGCGAGTGCTGCGCCTCCTCGTTGCGCAGGACGTGGAAGGACGCGGCCCGGTCGTCGAAGGGGTTGCTCATGAGGTCTCCTCGGTCTGTCCTGTCCGCCGGGCGTCGAGCGCGTCGAGCGCGGCGCCCAGCAGGCGGGCGGTCTCCGGTACGGCCGTGGTGAACATCTCGTAGTGGTCGCAGTCGACCGGCAGCACGGTCACCTGCCCGCTGACGTAGGGGCGCCAGGAGTCCGCCGGCGGTGTGCCGCCGGACCGCCCGTCCCGCGGTGGTTCGCGGCGGGCCGTCAGCAGGGTCAGATCGCCCTCGAAGCGCGCCGGGGTGAAGCGGCCCATCAGAGCGACGTTGTTCATCCCGACCCGCACGGCCGACCGCACGCGCGACGGGTCGGCTCCGGCCAGCGGCGGGAACCGCCGGCGCAGTTCTTGGACCGTCGTCTCGTCGATCCCCCGGCCTCCGGCGGGTCCCGGCGCACCGTCCAGGAGGTTGCGCAGGGCCGCCGACACCAGTTCCTCCTCGCCGGCCTCGTGCGGCACCGGTCCCGGCGGCTCCGGAAAGCTGTCGAAGGCGACGAGCAGGTCCACCCGTTCGCCCGCCTGCTGGAGCCGGGTCGCCATGGCGTGTGCCACCAGCCCGCCGAAGGACCATCCGAGCAGGTGGTAGGGGCCCCCGGGCTGCACCGTCCTGATCCGGGCGATGTAGTCGTCCGCCATCTCCTCGACGCTGCCGGGCAGCCGGTGCGCGTCCTGGCCGCCGGTCAGGCCGCGTGCCTGGAGGGCGTGAACGGGCCAGTCGGCGTCGAGGTCCTCCAGCAGCCGGAAGTAGCACCAGCCCAGGCCGGTACCCGGATGGACGAAGAAGAGCGGCGGACGGCGGCCTCCCGGTCTGAGCGCCAGCAGGGGCCCGGTCCCCTCCGCGGCCGGGCCGCCGCCCGGCGCGGACAGGTTGCCGATCAGCTTCGAGACGGTGGGCCAGCGGAACACCGCCTGGACCGGGACCTCCACCCCCAGGGCGCGGGCCAGCCGCCGGGCCAGCCGGATCGCCAGCAGCGAATTCCCGCCGTGGCCGAAGAAGTCGTCGTCGACGCCGACCGACGGCAGGCCCAGCAGCTCGGCGGTGATCCGGGCGGCGGCGGCCTCGGCCGGATCGCCGGGAGCGCGGCTCTCCCGGGTCGCCGCGGCTCGCGGGGCGGGCAGGGCCGCCCGGTCGAGCTTGCCGTTGTGGCTCAGCGGCAGCCTGTCCAGGACGACGACCGCGCCGGGCACCATGGCCCGGGGCAGCCTGGCGGCCAGCAGCGCGCGCAGCCGGGCGGGTTCCGGCCGCCGGGGGGCCGCGCCGCCGGGACCGGGGCGGTGCGCCGGGGTGACGTAGGCGACGAGCAGCTGCCCGCCGGCGGTGTCGGTGCGCACCACCGCGCACGCCGATCCCACCGATCCGTCCTCGGCCAGCAGGCTCTCGACCTCGCCCAGTTCGAGCCGCTGGCCCCTCAGCTTGACCTGCTGGTCGGCGCGGCCCAGGTAGTCCAGGCTCCCGTCCGACCGCCACCGGACGATGTCGCCCGTCCGGTACATGCGGGTGCCGGACCCGTGGTGCGGGTCGGCCACGAAGCAGGCGGCGGTCAGGCCGGGCCTGTTCACATATCCCAGCGCCAGTTGGACCCCGCCGAGGTACAACTCCCCCGGCACGCCCGGCGGACAGGGCTGGAGCATCCGGTCCAGGACGTACACGCGGGTGTTCCACACCGGCCGGCCGATCGGAACGGGACCCGCCTCCCCCGGCGGGCAGGAGCGGTACGTCACGTCGATGGCGGCCTCGGTCGGGCCGTACAGGTTCTCCAGCGCGACCCCGGGCAGGACACGGTGGAACTCCCGTACCGTCTCCCTGGACAGCGCCTCCCCGCTGCAGAAGATCCGCCGCAGGCCGCCGTGCGCGCCGGCGTCCGCCTCGGCCAGGAAGTGGTCCAGCATCGAGGGGACGAAGTGCGCCACGGTGACACCCGACTCGCGGACGGTACGGGCCAGCCGGGCCGGATCCCGGTGCTCGCCGGGCTCGGCCAGGACGAGCACCGCGCCCTCGCACAGCGGCCAGAGCAGTTCCCAGACCGAGACGTCGAAGCCGACCTGCGTCTTGTGCAGGACACGGTCGGTGCGGCTCAGCGGGTAGGTGCCCTGCATCCACCGCAGCCGGTTGCCGAGGGCGGCGTGCGGGACGGCCACCCCCTTGGGCCGGCCGGTGGTGCCGGAGGTGTAGATCACGTACGCGGGGTCGTTCGCGGCGGGGCCGGGCACGGCCGCCGGGCGGGACCGGCCCGCGCGGGGCGGCGCCGGTCCGTCCACGAGCACGACCGGGGTTCCCGTGTCCGGCAGTTCCCCGCGGGTCACGCGGTCGGTGACCACGCACACCGGCCGGGCGTCGGCGAGCACGTCCGCCGTCCGCGCCGCCGGGTGTTCCGGATCCACCGGAAGGTACGCGCCGCCCGCGGTGAGGACGGCCAGCACGGCCACCACCAGGTCCGCCGAGCGCGGCAGCGCGACCGCGACCGGGACGCCGGGGCCGGCCCCCGCGGCGGTCAGCCGGGCCGCGAGCCGCCCCGCCCGCGCGTGCAGCTCGCCGTAGGTGAGCGTCGACCGCCCGCTCACCACGGCGGGCGCCCCGGGATCGGCCGCCGCCCGCGCGGCCAGCGCGGCCGGCAGCGTACCGGCCGGCAGGCGCCGGTCCGTCGCGTTCCACTCCACCAGGGTCTGGTGGCGCTCCTCGGCGGACAGCACGTCGATCCGGTGGACGGTGAGCGACGGGTCCTCCAGCACGGCGTCGAGGACGCGGAGCAGGCGCTCGCACAGGCCTTCCGCGGTCCGGTGGTCGAAGAGGCCAGCCGCGTACTCCAGGTAGCCGTCGAGGTCGTGCGCGGTGCCGGGACCGCCGTGGCGCTCGGCGAGCTGGAAGGTCAGGTCGAACTTGGCCGAGGGCGGCCCGTCCACCGCCAGCGGCGTCGCCGCGACCGCGCCGAAGTCCGGCCCGTCCTCGCTGTGCGCACCGAGGGCGATCATCACCTGGAACAGCGGGTGGTGGGCCGGGGAGCGCGGCGGATTCAGCGCGGCCACCAGCAGGTCGAACGGCAGGTCCTGGTGCGCGAAGGCGTCGAGGTCGGTGCGCCGCACGCGCTCCAGCACCTCGGTGAAGGACGGATCGCCCGACAGGTCGGTGCGCAGCACGAGGGTGTTGACGAAGAAGCCGACCATGCCGTCCAGTTCCTCGTCCTGCCGGCCGGAGACGACCGCGCCGATCGGCAGGTCCTCGCCCGCGCCCATGCGGCTGAGCAGAACGGCCACGGCCGCGTGCACCACCATGAACGGCGTGCACCGCCGGTCGCGCGCCAGCCGCGCCAGTGCGCGGAAGCGCTCAGGACCGCAGCGGAAGGGCGTCCGGCCCCCCTGGTGTCCGGCGACCGGCGGGCGGGGGCGGTCGGCCGGCAGCGACAGCACCTCCGGCATCCCGTCCAGGACCTGCCGCCAGTGGTCCGCCTCGCGGGCGTGGACGCTGTCCGGGTCGGCGGGATCGCCCAGCAGCTCGCGCTGCCACAGCGTGTAGTCGGCGTACCGCACCGGCAGCTCTTCCAGGCCCGGCTTGCCGCCGTCCGTGCGTGAGCGGTAGGCCGCCGCCAGGTCGCCCAGCAGGGGACCGGTCGACCAGCCGTCCGTGGCGATGTGGTGTGCCACCAGCAGGAGGACGTGGTCCAGCGGTCCCAGCTCGAACAGCTCCGCGCGGAAGGGCGGGCGGGTCAGGTCGAACGGGAGCGCGACTGACCGCCGCACGGCCGCGTCGGCCTCGTCCTCGGACAGCGCGACGACCGGCAGGTGCGGGCGGGCGGCGTCGGCGTCGAGGACGCGCTGGTAGGACGAACCGTCCTTCTCGGGGAAGGCGGTCCGCAGCGGCTCGTGCCGCTCCACCACGTCGGCGAGCGCGCCGCGCAGCGCCGCCACGTCCAGCGGCCCGGTCAGGCGCAGCGCGGTCGGCACGTTGTAGGCCGCGCCGGTGTCCTCCAGGCGGTCGATGAACCACAGCCGGCGCTGCGCGAAGGAGAGAGGCAGCACTCACCTGCTCCTTTGCCGGGGTCCGCGCAGCGCCCGGGCCGGCCCGCGGCGGCGGGGGCCGGACGGCGCCGGGCGGGCGGGGCGGCCGGGTCGCGCGCTCACCGGACCTCCCGGCGGCCGACCGCGTCGCGGCAGCCGGCGACCGCCGCGTCCATGCCGAGGTCCCCGTCGGCGGCCAGCCGGTGCAGCTGCTCGTCGTACCAGGCGAGCAGGGCGTGCAGCCGTGGCTGCGGGAGGAGCCGGGGGTCGGCGCGGACCACGATCGGCATCTCGGGTCCGCTGCGGATCTTGACGTCGAGACGCGGTCCGATCTGCCGGTGGGGACGGGTCGCCTCGATCCGCCCGGGTCCCGCGCCGGTGTGGCCGGGCGCCGAGGAGGCGTCGTGGGCCGCGAAGTTGTAGAAGTGGTCGAACCCGAGCGCGATGCCGCGCTCCGCGCGCACCAGCTCGGTGACGGCGTCCATGTCGTAGGAACCGGTGCGGTACGCCTGGAGGGCGGCGCCCTGGACGGACTCGGCGTACCGGCCGAAGCCGGCGGGCGGCGAGCCGGTGTCGAGCGGGAGCGGCGCGTACTGGTTCATCGAGCTGACCAGCTCGTGCCAGGGCGGGCGGAAGCGGTTGCTCGACTGGAGGGTGAGGACGACCTGCGGCGTCCCGGTCACGGCCGCGACCGCGAGCGAGGTCAGGGACAGCAGGACGCCGTGCGCCGGTACTCCCAGCCGCCCGGCCCCGGACGCGAGCGCGGAGCGCGCCCCCGGCGACCGCAGCTGGGCCTCGATGCGGCCGGGCACCTCCTCGGCCGGTTCGGGGACCGGGAAGACCTCGGGGGGCAGCGTCTCCAGCAGGTGCGCCCACCGGCCGAGGGCGGCCTGCCGGCGGGCGGCGTTGGCGTCGGACCGCTGGAAGAGGGCCAGCTCCGCCGGCTGCGCCGGGGTCTGCGCCAGCCATTCCCGCCCCTGGGGGTCGTCCCCGCCCATGAGTACGGTCAGCTCGGCGCGCAGCCGGCGGTGGGCGAACCCGTCGGCGACGATGTGGTCGGCGACGATGACGACGTACCGCGGGCGACCGCCGCGGGTCAGCACCGTGAAGCGCCGGCCGAAGTCGGTCTCCAGGTCGATGCGTTCGTTCGCCAGGCCGCGGGCGGTCGCGATGGCCTCGGGCTCCGAGGCGCCGGCCGGAAGCCCGACGGTGACGGCCTCCACCCGGTCCGCGGCAGGCCGCACCCGCTGGACGGGGCCTTCCGGCGTGTCGGAGAAGTGCGTGCGCAGCGACTCGTGGCGCCGGCACAGGGTGCTCAGCGCTTCCGCGACGCGCTCGGGCGGGCAGCCGTCGGGCACCGCCACGGCAGTGCTCAGGTACGTCTCCGGCCAGCGGGCGTGCGGCCAGCGGGCGATGATCCGCCGGACCGAGAGTTGCCCGAACGTCAAAGGCACGCTGTCAGGCTGCGACATCGCGCTTGGTCCTCCTTAAACGTCGTCGAGGGTGGCCCGTCGCCTGCTGGCCGTTTCCAGCGCGCGCAGGAGCAGCAGGGCCAGCAGCGCCAGCACGGCGGTCTTCAGCAGTTCCAGGCCCAGCAGCCCGGCGACGCCGCCGTCACCCGACAGCGCACGGCGTGCGGCCTCGATCCCCTGGGACGTCGGCATGAGCCGGCCGACCGCGGCGAGCCACGGCGGCAGCTGGTCGATGGGGATGTTCACCCCGCACAGCAGCAGCATGAGGTAGAGCACGATGTTGGCCACCAGGGTGGCCTCCCGGGTGCGCAGGCCGATCGCGCCGACGACCAGGCCGCACGCGCTGCAGGACGAGGCGGTGACGAGTACGGCGAGCAGCAGCCGCGGCAGGGCCTGCGCCGGGACGTGCACCCACCCGGCGGCGACGCCGAGCGTCAGCATGACCGCCGAGGTGAAGGCGCCGATGAGGACGGCGGGCACGATGCGTCCGCCGAACATCACCCATCTGTTGGCCGGCGTGGACAGTACGGCGGTGAGCGTGCCGCCGAAGCGCTCGCCCTGGATCGACATGGCCGGGGCGAACAGGCCGGCCACGGCGCAGGCGTTCAGCGCGTTGCCGACCACGTAGTAGCCGGTGGGATGGGTGCCCAGGTAGCGGCCGAGGTGGACGAACCACAGCAGCTGCACCACCGGGACGCCGATGACGGTGGGGATGAAGGCGGACGGCCGCAGCCAGCGGAACAGCGCCAGGTGAGAGCGCCAGCCCGCGACGAAGAACAGCCTCAGCGTCACTGAAGCGCCAGTGTTCCGCTGGAGCGTGCCAGCCACTCGAACCTCCCCAGCAGCAGGAGGGTGACGCCGACGTAGACGGCGGACAGCAGGAGGCACATGCCCACGGCGCGCCCGGCCGCCCCGGCGGATCCGAGGGCCGCGTTCTCCAGCGCGCTGACCCCCCAGGTGGGGGCCAGGACGTGGGAGACCACCCGCACCGGGCGCGGGAGGGTGGAGATCGGCACGAGCATGCCGCTGAGGATCCACACCGGGTACTCGAAGAAGTTGGCCAGCGACTGGGCGGTGGGATAGAGGATGAAGCCCGAGGCCAGCAGCAGGCCCAGCAGTCCCAGCGCCAGCACCGTCACCAGCACGGCGGCGGCGAACAGCAGCGGGTGGGCGATGTGCAGCGGCATGCTGAAGAGCACCGCGCTCCACAGCAGGGTCGCGCCGAGGCCGTAGACGCCCAGCGACGCGGTGGCCAGGGTGAACGGCAGGATGACGAAGAACGTCGACCGGGGACTGGCCACCAGGGGTTCCAGGACCTGCGACACGCGCAGCCGGTTGATGGCGTTCCCCGAACCGAGCAGGGTCGAGGACCACATGCCCATCATTCCGGCGCTCAGCGCCACGCTGATGGGCGCGGTGTGCCGGACCGAGCCGCGGAACATGTAGAAGGCCAGCGAGGCGAAGATCAGCGGCAGCACGATCGCGAAGAAGAGGTAGAGCCGGGAGCGCGCGAGCTGGCGCAGCTCCAGCCGCAGCGACCGGGCCAGGTAGCCGCTGTTGGCGCGCAGTGCCAGGACAGCGGAGGCCGTCACGTGTCGTCCCCGGTGATGAGGGACACGTACGCGTCCTCCAGCGTCGGCTCGCGCTTGATCACCTGGAGGACCGTCAGCTCCCTGATCTCGGCCAGCACCACGGCGGTCACATCGGTCTCCTGGCCGCTGTGGATGTCGAGCGACTGGCCCGCGTCGCGCCCGGACAGGCTCACCGACCGCACCCCGGGCAGCCGCCGCAGCCTCGCCACGTGCTCGTCACCGGCACCGTTGACGTGCACGGTGAGGACGACCTGGCCGTCGGTCTGCTTCTTCAGGGATTCGGGTGTCCCCTCCGCGATCTTCCGGCCGTCGCGCATCACCGCGACCCGGTCGCACATCTCGTCGGCCTCGAACATGTAGTGCGTGGTGAGCAGCACGGTCCGCCCCTGCCGCACCTGTTCGCGGACCAGCGCGCGCAGTTCACGGGCGCCCACCGGGTCGATCCCGTTGCTCGGTTCGTCGAGGATGACCACCTGCGGGTCGTGCAGCAGGCCCCGCGCGATGTGCAGCCGCTGCTTCATGCCGCGGGAGAACGACTCCACGCGCTTCCGTTCGCTGCCGAGCAGCCCCACCATGTCCAGCAGTTCGGGCACGCGGCGCTTCTGCTCCCGGTACGGGATCCCGTAGAGATCGGCGAAGAGCAGGAGGTTGTCCCGGGCCGACAGCCGCGCGTACAGACCCGCGTCGCCGCCCAGGATCACTCCGGTGAGCCGGCGTACCGCCTGGGCGTCCTTCACCACGTCGTGCCCGAGAATGCCGGCCGATCCCGAGGACGGCAGCAGAACTGTCATCAGTATCTTCGCGGTGCTGGTCTTCCCGGCTCCGTTGGGGCCCAGGAGCCCCAGCATTTCACCGCGCTCGACGCGCAGCGAGAGGCCGTCCACGGCGCGTTTGACGCTCCCCTGCGGACCGCGAAAGGTGCGACTCAAATCGTCCAGTAATATAGCAGATTCAGAAGCAGAACCGGTCATCGCTACCTCTTAAACCGTCACCAGGTGAACAGTCCACCGAATCCAGTCCGAACAGCTCAGCAGGCCATCAATATTCCACAACCCTAAAGCCACGGCAAGATCAATCGCCGGGCCCTAAAAAATCTCAGCGCGAGCACATTGGAGGATGCGACACATTTATAGATGTTCACGCGAGAGGTCCCATTCATCCCATTCGTCGAACCCGCAAGCGGCCGACCAGGCAGTTCACGCTCCCGATCCGCGGACGGGGGCTCGACAAGGGCGCGGTGGCCCCTCTTCCGCATTGGATCGGCCAGGCTGATCAGGAACCGGCCATTCGGAGACCCACGGCAATCGTCGGAACGTTGAACTCCGTTTTTGCCGTGATCTCTGCGGAGTCGTTCTCGGGCCGCACCCTGGCGCCGTCGCGACAGTGGTCCTGGCAGGGATGATTTTCCGTCAAATTTAGCATCGGCCTTGCACTGTCGCGCGGGACGGGGGGGTTGACTTCGTCCTGCAAGTATGAGCGACTACGGGTTCATGTGTTTACTGTCGAGCGAGGCGGGGATACCGTTCGGGTGCCGTTTTCCGGGCGTCGGCATTCACGGAAACCCGACCTCCCGGCCACCGGCAGGACGCCCGAACGGACGGAATGCTTCCGGCTCTTCGCGCCGCCGACGGCGCAGGGGAGCGCCGGAGGGCGCCGATCGGCTCGACGCACCCACCGGGCACTTCGGAAGCTGAGGAGAGACATCTCGTGGACGAGGAGATCAGGCAGGTCATCGCCGGCGCGCCCAAGCTGCGGGACATCGTCCCCGGGCTGCCGGCGGACGCCGACCTGTGGGACGCGGGTATGGACTCGGTGACCAGCGTGCAGATGATGCTGCTGCTGGAGGACCACTACGGCGTGGAATTCCCGCAGGCCGTGCTGACCCGGGAGACGTTCACCAGCATCAGGAGCATCGGGTCGGCGCTGGCGCCGCTGCTGGACGAGCAGCGGGCCACCCCGCGGTGACGACGGCGCGGGCGCGCGGGCTCACCCGGGAAGTGGACCGGGCTCTCACCGTGGCCGCCGAGCAGGCGGGCGCGGCGGCCGACGACGTGGACCGGGACGCGCGGCTGCCGGCCGAGGCGCTCAAGGTGCTGCGCGACACCAACCTGATCGCGGCCGTCGTCCCGCGGGAGTCGGGCGGGCTCGGGCTCGGGCTGCCGGCCCTGGTCGAGATCGCGGAGCGCCTCGCACGGAGCTGCGCGGCCACGGCGATGATCTGGGCCATGCACCAGACGCAGCTGGCCTGCGTCGTCCGGCACCACCCCGGGTCCCCGCTGCTGCGCACAGCGGTGGACCGGCGATGGCTGATCGCCTCGGTCACCAGCGAGCGGGGCACGGGCGGCGACCTGCGCCACAGCACCACCGGCGTGGCGGACGGCGCGGCCGGCCGGACGACGCTGGAGAAGGACGGCACCACCGTCTCCTACGGCGCGCACGCGGACGCCTACCTGGTCACCGCCCGCCGTTCGGCCGACGCGGATCCCGGTGACCAGGTCGCCGTCCTGGTGGGCCGCGAGCAGGTCGAGCTGGAGCAGCAGGGCACCTGGGACACCCTGGGGATGCGGGGCACCTGCAGCCCCTCGTTCCGGCTCAGGGCCGCCTTCGACCGCGACCAGATACTGCCGGTGCCGTTCAGGACCGTCGCCGCCATGACCATGGTGCCGGTGTCCCACCTGCTGTGGGCGGGCGTGTGGCACGGGATCGCCATCGAGGCGGTGGACCGGGGCGTACGGTGCGTGCGGCGGCGGGTGCTGGCAGGGGGGAGCGGGGACGTTCCCGAACTCGCTCTGGCGCACTCCCGGCTGCTGGGGATGAGGGCGCAGCTCGACGCGGCGGTGCAGGCCGTCGAGCCGGTGCTCGCGGCGGGAGCCGAACCCACCCTGGGACTCGGCGTGCAGCTCAACGCCCTCAAGGTGGCGGCCTCGGAGAGCGCGGTGGAGATCACCCAACTGGCGCTGCGGGTCTGCGGAATGGCCGGCTTCACCGAACGGGGGCCCCATTCGGTGGCCCGGCTGCTGCGCGACGCCTGCTCCGCCCCGCTGATGATCGGCAACGGCCGGCTGCTCGCCGTCAACGCCCAGACCCTGCTGCTCTCCCGAGGAGAACGATGACGACGACGCCGGGCCGGCTCGACCAGGCACCCGGAGTGGTGCTCACCTCCCGTGCGGAAGGCCGGACCCTGGACCGCCTGCGGGAGGGCATCGCCGCGCGGTTCCTCACGGAGAGCGAGGAGCACTACCTCGCCCCTCCGGTGCTGTCCCGGGCGGTCTGCGAGCGGGCCGGCTACCCCGGTACCTTCCCGCACCTGCTCGGATCGGTGCACGGCTCCCCGGACGGCGGCGCGCCGGCTCCCACCGACCTCGTGCTGACCTCGGCGGCGTGCCACCACCTGTATCCGCTGCTCGCCGGCCGCACCGTCACCGCCACCGGCCAGCTGAGCGTGGAAGCCGCCTGCTACCGGGCGGAGGCGACCGCCGAGACGGGCCGGCTGCGCTCCTTCCGCATGTACGAGATCGTCCGCTTCGGCGCCCCGGAGGCGGTGGCCGACTGGCGGGACTCCGCCCTCGCGTCGGTGGCGGAATGGCTGCGCGGGCTCGGCCTCGGCATCGCGGTGGAGCTGGCGAGCGATCCGTTCTTCGGCCGGCCGGGGCTGCTCATGTCGGACGTCCAGCGCAGCAAGCAGCTCAAGTGGGAGGTGCTGGCGGAGGTGGACGAGGGCCTGGCCCAGGCGGTGGCCTCGGCCAACTACCACGAGGACCATTTCGGCCGGGCTTTCGGCTTCACCCTGCCGGACGGCTCACCTGCGCACAGCGCCTGTGTGGCCTTCGGCCTCGACCGGCTCCTCCTCGCGCTCCGCCACCGCCACGGGCCCGGGGCCGGGGCCGGCGCCGGCTGGGACGGCGGACCTCAGGTGCGCGGCACCGAGGACTTCTGAGCCACCTGCCGCCCGCGCCCGCCGTCGAACAGGCGCTCCTTGAAGGGCTGTTCCCAGCGCCCGCCCGCGCCGTCGAAGTCGCCGTAGGAGTCGAGGTAGCCGGTGTCGGCGGGGCGGAAGTGCGCCAACTCCGCCACCGGCACCAGTTCGGGATAGAGCTCGGCGGTGTGGTGCAGGGCGAAGTAGACGCTCCGCCCGGCCGCGTACTCCTGCGCCTGTGCCCGCACCTGCGGCCAGCCGCCACGCTCGGTGAGTTCGGCGCAGCTGAGCCCGATGTCCAGGAACTTCTGCAACTGGAGGTCCGTGCCCTGCTCGATGTAGTGCAGCGTCACCGCCTCCTTGTGCAGGTGAGCGCACAGGTCGATGAACTGGTCCGCGGGGGCGAGCGAGTAACCGGACCGGCCGCACAGCACCGCGGACTCACGACGCGCGATCAGTGCGGAGACGGATACGTTGCTCTCGGCGAGCGTCTGGAAGATGTTCAGGCAGATGTCCACGTCGAACACGTCGACATGCGGGCGGTCCGCGATCTTCATGTAGGGGAGTTCGTTCTGCACGTTCATGTGCCAGAACAGCCGGGTGCTCCGGCTGAACTCCTCGATCGCCGCACCGTCGGCCGAGAGCCTGCCCTGCCGGTAGCCGAGTTTCACCAGCACCTCGCCGGCCTCCGGCGCGTGCGGCCGGTCCACCAGCACGTCGAGATCGCCGATCCTGCGCAGGCCCGGATCGCCGTACAGCCTTTCGACGACGACCGGCCCCTTGCGTATGGCATAGGGGATCCCCGCCTGCCCGAGCGCCTCGATGACCGTGCCGAACTCCTCGGCGAGCGTCAGGTTGCGCTGGAGATTGCCCTCGTACGCGCTCTCGTACAGCCAGCGGTAGGGGATGACGGGCAGCCCTGAGTCGCTGTGGAAGAGCCGGTGCCGGGTGATGTGGCGGCCGACGAGCGGCAGCACCCTGTGGCGGGCGGCCTGATCCACGAAGCCGCCCCAGTCGAACTCCCCGCCGTACCCGGCCAGCGCGGTGCGGACACGGTGCAGCCGACGGGCGTCGAGGGAGACGCGGGCGAGTTCCAGGAGCAGTTCGTTTTCCCTGTTCATACAGGCAGAAGCCTTCCGTGGGTGAGCCCAATCATATCGGCGGGCACCGGCGACGGTAATCTGTTTCTGGTCATCTGCGGCACCCGTCGGACACACATCGCTCGTACGTCACCGACGAGATCACCACAAGGAGCCGCATCCGCACAAGATCGCAGTCAAACCATCCATGCGCCAAATTAAGACAACCTCGGAGCGGCGCCGCCGAAAATCGCAATGGATATTCTTGACGATGATCCATTGATCCAAGGATGTCCGAAAGCTCCCCCGGCGAAAATGACAACTCCCCTGGCCTGGCAGAATCAAACATTCCACTTGCACGGACATGTGGACCCGACGCACCCTTGACACCTGCCCCACGCTCTTGAGAGCGTCTCTCCCCATGCGGAGAATCATCTTCCTCGCTCCGGGAGATAGCGCCCGGACGCCCGCTGTTTCCGGTCGGGCCGGTCAACGAAATGATGTGGTACAGCGTGCAGCGCACCTTATCTGAATCGTTGGGTGACTTAAATCCTGTCGCGGTCGTCACCGGCGCGAGTCGCGGGCTGGGAAATTCACTCGGCCACGCGTTCCAGGAACGCGGTTTCACAGCCGTGGGTGCGGCGCGAAGCACGAGCCCCTGTGCCGGAAGCGCGCTTGAGCACTACAGCTCGCTCGACGTCGGGGACGAGCAGGCCGTACAGAGCTTCGCCGATCAGGTCGTCGACAGATTCGGCCGTATCGACGTATGGGTCAACAACGCGGCAGTGGTGGACATATTCGGTGTGGCGGACGGGAGCAGCGAGCGCTGGTCCCAGCTGATCAGCGTCAACGTGCTGGGCGTCGTCCACGGGTGCCAGGCCTTCGCCCGCCATGTCAGAGGCCGCCCGGGACCGGGCGTCCTGGTCAATCTCACGGCCGGCTCGGCCAAGGGCGCCCGCCGCGGCTGGGGCGGCTACGCCGCCACGAAGGCCGCGGTGGAGCGGATCACGGAAGCCGTGGCCGCGGAGGAGCAGCCGGCCGGCCTCACGGCGTTCTCCTTCTCCCCCGGCGCCATGGACACCGATATGCAACGCTCCCTGTGCGACCTTCCGTCCGACGTGTTCCCGGATGTGCACCTTTTTCGCGAACGGGCCGGGAGAGGCGAGATACCCTCACCCGGCTCCGTCGCCGGCAAACTTGTGGAGCAGGCCATCGAGAAGCTCAGAGCCGACTCTGGCCGGGTCCCGCTGTAAGGCGTGACAAAACCGCCCTCCGAGCTGCCGCGCAAAAAGCGCGGTTGGAATTCCGACATGCAAAGGGAGGTGAATACTAATGAGCACCGATCTGGGTCTTGTGAACGCTCCGGCGGCCGTCCTCGTAGAGTTCGAGCCGGTTGCGGCGATCAACCTGGGCGTTCTGGGAGCGCAGGAGGCTTCCGCCACTGACAGTGGTCTGGAGTCCGTTTCCTGCTGCAACTCGATCATCGCCACCGGCTGATCACGGCTCGCTGGTGGGGCACTCACGTGCCCCACCAGCGTGTTAGGCAGTTTGAGCTCTCATTCGCCATGCCGATACATGAAACGGAATGAAGCATGCGAGTCCGGTTGCAGACCAATCACGGGGAGTATCTGCTCGAGCACGACAGTGCCCCCACCATCGGAGCCCTGCTCCGGCTCTACGGAATTCCGCTGTCCGCCGTGTGGACGTACCGTATCGACGCCCAGCCGGGCGTCGGCGCCCCCGGCCACCGGCGAGCGGTCTTCGTGCCCGCGTCCACCGCGTTGCCGGGCGACGCCTATGACGACACCGAGATCTTCGCCCGTGTCACCCGCAACATCAATCTTCCCGGGCTGCTCGGCTCGGAGACCTCCAGTGCCCGGCTGGCGCCCGAGGCGACCACGGAATGGACCTTCCCCACCCCCGACAGCGGGGCGTTCCAGACCGTCCATTCGCAGATGACCGCGAACGAGTGCTTCGAATTCGTCCGGCGAAGCGTCACCGACGTCCTCGACCAGTGGCCCGCGGATCCGACATCCGGCCTGGTGGTCGGCACCTCCGGCGGCGGCGACTCCAACGTCCTGCTCTCCACCCTCATGGAGTCCGGGTTCTTCCGGCCCGAGCAGGTCGTCCCGGTCATGATGCTCGGGATCCCCGACTGGGACGCCCAGGTGGACAACGCACGCGAGCTGTGCGGCGCGCACGGAATCGAGCTCAACGTCGTCGAGGAGTCCGAGACCGCGAGGCTGGCCGGCCTGAAGGAACTGGGCTCCGTCAAGAAGGTGTTCAAGGACTCCTTCCCCGACGCCGACCTCGAGTTCCTGGGCACCTGGCTGCTCCGGCGCGTACTGTCCCGCTACGCCTCCGAGCGGGGGATCAGGTTCGTCGCCACGGGCGCCAACCGTGAGGACATCGTCGCGGAGCACATCGCCCGCGTGTCACGCGGCCTGCTGCCGCTGCCGGCGCCCTTCCGCGAGATCGGCGACGTGACCTTCTGCTACCCCATCTGGAAGGTGCCGAAGAAGATCGGCGACGGTGCCTACCCGGCCTTCAGCCTGGAGAACTACGAGAACCGCAACCCGAGCTACAGTCCGGGCCGCAGCATCTTCTACTACCTGGCCTACTGGATACCGGAGCTGCTTCCCGGTATGGACAACACCCTGCTCGACGGCATGTCACAGCTGGCGGACAAGGACCCCCAGCCCATCACGTGGGACGAGGACCTGCGCGATCACGTGTGCCGCGAGGGCTCGACGGCCGAGCAGAAGAACCGGTGGCAGGAATTCCTGGAGAAAGTGGAGTCCTGACGCCGCACCGGACGCATGCCGCGCGCGGGCCGCGGCACTCCCTACCCTTCGCGAGGACCAATGAACGAGTTTCGCAACTGGACGTCAGCGGCCTACGGGGACGCCCGGGCCGGCGCCTACGACCGGCAGGTGGCCGGGCGGGCCGACGAGCACCTCGCGGTCGAGTTGCTCTCCTCGCTCGCACAAGCCGGTCCCGCGCTCGAACTCGGGGTGGGCACCGGCAGGCTGGCCATCCCGCTCGCGGAGTCCGGCACCGCCGTGCACGGGCTGGACAGTTCCGAGCGGATGCTCGACGTGCTGCGGGCGGCCCCCGGCGGCGAGCGGGTCACGGCCCTGCACGGCGACATGGCCGCGTTCGACCTCCCCGGCCGCTACCGCCTCGTCTGGGTGGCCTTCAACTCGTTCTTCCTGCTGGACAGCGCCGGCGCCCAGCAGGACTGCTTCGGCACGGTGGCCCGGCACCTCACCCCCGGCGGGCGCTTCGTCATCGAGGCGTTCGTTCCCGCGCCCGAGCAGTTCTCCGCGACGCCCGCGCTCCGGGTCAAGGACTTCAGCGAGGGCGGCATGCTCCTTCAGGCCTCCCGGCACAGCGACCGCGACCAGACCGTCGAATCACTCGACCTGGAAGTCACCAGCGGCGGGTTCGAGCTGTACCCGACGCGTATCCGCTACAGCTGGCCCGCCGAGCTGGACGCCATGGCCGGCAAGGCGGGCCTGGAGCTGGAGGACCGCTGGGAGACCTGGAGCCGGCAGGGCTTCAGCGCCGACTCCAGGGCCCACGTCAGCGTCTACCGACGGGCCGACGGCTAGCCGGCCCGCAGGACCCGCTCCTCGACCTGCCGGCGGAGGAGCTGCTGGACCGCCGCATGGTCCCCGTTGCCGTCGACGACGGTGAACTGCGTGAACTCGGGCAGCGAAGCATAGGCGGCCCGGTAGCCGGAGAGGAATTCAAGGCTCTCCTCATCGATCCCGCGCTTCTTGATCCGCTGCTGCGCCTCAAGGGGATCGACGTCCAGGAAGAGAATCAGGTCAGGCTCGGGAAGTGCCCTGTTCAGACGTCGGAGAAATTCTTCGTTGTCGGCCTTCTGGAGCCTGACCGCAGCGTACTGGCAGTACGTGTACCGGTCCACCAGGGTCACTGTTCCCGGAATTCGGAGGGTGTCTTCCAGGCGGGCGAGTGCCGCCAGCTTCGCGCAGGCCGAAATCAGCCGGATCGCGTCTGCTCCGACCATTTCCAGATGTCCCGGGAAACCGTCTTCCAGAGCGATCCGATCCAGCGACTGGCGAACCGGAAGCATGGTCTGGTTAAGAAGGCAGTGGGCGTTCACGCCTTCTCCTTCCAGCCACTCCGCCAATGCCTTCACCTGCGTGGTCTTGCCCGCACCATCGATACCCACCACGGCAACAAGGAAGCCTCGCTCACGAACAGCTGTCATAGCTTTCCCGTTCTGTCGGATCTGGCTACTTAATGAGGTCCAGGTGAATCTCGTAACCATCCAGCCCAGACTGCACCAGCTCTCCGAATACGTCAAGATGGCACAGTCGGAGGACTTCCACCTGGAACTCATAGAGCCCGCCTATCCAGAGAACCTGGACCGCTTGGAAGAGCACTTCTCCACACTGCTCGAAGGGCTTCCCGACGGCCTGGCGAAAGTGCTTCACGGACCCTATATCGATATAGCGGTCCACACCGCCGACCGGGAGATCCGAGAGGCTTCGAGGCGCCGCGTCGCAGAATCCCTGAAATGGGCGAAGTCCCTCGGGGTCGAGAGCCTGATACTGCACAGCAATCATCTTCCGATGATCAATGAGGCCGGCTACGACCGGCAGTGGCTGCGGGGGACGCTCGATTTCTTCGACAGCATCGACCTGGGATCCGTGACCGTGCTGATCGAGAACATGTGGGACTCCTCGCCGGATCTCACCGTGGAACTGGTCGAGCGGTTCGATTCGGAACAGCTGCGCCTGTGCTTCGACTCGGCCCACTGGAACGTGTACGGCCGGAGCTCGCTCGACGAGTGGTTCCAGCAGGCCGGGAAATACACGCCCTACGTCCAGTACGGCGACAATTTCGGGGACCACGACGCTGATCTCGCCCTCGGCAGCGGAAACCTCGACTGGTCGGAACTCGACCGCTGCCTGCGTACGTACGCGCCCGGCGCGGATGTGATGGTCGGGGTGGGGATCGACGACGGCCGCCGTCTCACCGAATCCCTGGCCTTCCTTCGCGGGCATCGGATCCACCCCTTTCCGCGCCTTTCGGCACCAGGACCCGACGGTGAGTGACTCCCCGCCCGTCGACTACGGTCTGCGGGCCGTCAGCAAGGAGGGCCACCGGGCGGTCGACCTGGCCCTGGACTGCCTGCCGACCGTCTCCGCCGGCGCCGCGGACCACGACCGCGCCGGCTCCTACGCCCGGGAATCGCACGACTGCCTGGCGCGGGCCGGCCTGATGGGTGCCACCGTTCCCCGGCATCTGGGCGGTCTGGGTGTCCGGTCGCTGCGCGATGTGGCAGCGGTCCTGGAGCGGATCGGCGCCGCCGACGCGTCTGTCGCGCTGGCCCTGCACATGCAGCTCTCCCGCGGCCTCTCCCTGTCCGCGGGGCTGCTCGCGGCTGTCCCGGGCGGCCCCGCTCCCGCGGACCAGGAGGGTCCCTCGGCCCTGCTCCGGTCCATGGCCGACGGCAGCGCGTTCGTCGCCGGAGCCGTCACGGAGGCCGGCGCCTCGTACTTCACGGTGCACAGCACGGTCAGCAGGACACCCGAGGGCGCCTGGGCGCTCACCGGGGACAAGCTGATGGTCACGGGCGCGCCCGCCGCCACGCATTTCGCGGTCCGCGCCCGCGTCATGACCGACGCAGGCCCTCGCCTCGGCGGGGTCATCGTGCGCCGGGCGGACCGCGGCGTCTCGGTCGGCAGCGGCTGGGACGGCCTGGGGATGCGGGGATCGGGAAGTGAGCGGGTACGGTTCGCCGCTACCCCGGTCCTCCCCTGGAGCCTGTCGGTCCGCGGAGAGTGGGGGCGCTACGACCCGCTCGCCCTGCCGGGGAGGCTTCGCAGCTCGGCCGGGATGCTCGGCATCTACCTGGGGCTGGCCACCGCCGCACGCCACGAGATCGCCGGCGCCCTCGCGCGCCGGCAGACGGCCGGCGACCCCGGCCGGTGGTCGGGGCCGCTGGTCCAGGCCGAACTGGAGGCCGCCGCGGCGCGGCAGAGCACCGCGGCCTTCCTCTCCTCGGTGGACGAGTCCGGCGGCATCGGGCCGGACGACTCGCTCGCCCTTTCGCGCGAATGGCAGTTGTGCAGGCTTCAGCTGCACAAGAGCATGCTCTCGCTCTCGGATCTCGCGATGAGCACCGTGGGCGCCGGTGCCTACCGATGGGCCTCCCCGGTGAGCCGGATACTCCGCGACTGCCGCGCGGCGCAGTTCATGCAGCCCTACGGACCCGCGCAAGCCGAGAGGTTCATCGCTTCATCCCACAGCGGCCACGACCCGGAGTTCCTCGTATGAATCCCCGCTTCTCCCCCGACAGGGACCGCCTCGTCGGCATGCTGCGCCGGCTGGTCCGCGTCCGCAGCGAGAACCCCTCGTCCGGCGAGGGGGCGGTCGTCGATCTCCTGTGTGGGATCCTCGCCCCCACCGCGGACAGCCTGGAGAGGATCGAGCACGTCGGCGGCCGTCCCAACCTCCTGGCCCGCTACGGCCGGTGCGACGGCAGCCGGCCCACCATCGTGCTGACGGCGAGCACGGACACCGTTCCCGCCGATCCCGCGACCTGGACGCACCCTCCCTTCGAGGGAGGCGTCCACGGGGACGAGCTCTGGGGGCGCGGGTCCGTCGACATGAAAGGCGGGATCGCCGCAGCGGTGGAGGCCGCGATCGGCTATCACACCCTCGGCCGGCCGGGGCCGCACGACGTCCTCCTCGCCTTCACCGCCGACGGCGAACGGGGCGGACGGGCCGGCTGGGACGCGATGACCTCAGGCGCGCACTGGCCGCATCTGGTCGGAGCGGTGGTGACCGCGCCGTCGGACCTCGTGCCGTACCGCCGGGAACGCGGCGTCGCCTGGCTGACGGCGGATCTGCAGGGGAGGACGGCGCCGGCCAACGACCCGGCGGGCGGGGTGTCGGCGATCCTCGCCGCGTGCGAGACGGTCGCCCGGCTCCCCGAGCGCGCGACCGAACTGTTCTCGGGTACGTCCGACGCCGGCCCCGTCGTCGTTTCCGTGGGGCGGATCGTGGGAGGGGAACGGGTCAACGCCGTGCCGGCGCGGTGCCGTCTGGAGCTCGATGTGAGGCTTCCGCCCGGAGCGCACCAGGTGACCCGCGAGTCGGCTTCCCGACTGATCAGAGACTGCACGCGCGAAGACGTCCGTACCGCGTCCAGCATCACGCTCTACAACCCGCCGTCGGAGACTCCCGCCGGTGATCCTTTCTGGACCGCGGTGCGGGGGATCTGCGCGGACCACGGCGTCGGCTCGTCGGGCGATCCGGTGTATTCCGGCCCCACGGACGCGCGCTTCCTGCGGCAGCGCCTGAACGTGCCGACCGTGGTCTGCGGCCCGGGCGACGAGCGGCTGGCCCATCGGGACGACGAACGCGTCCCGCTGGCCGAGATCCACCGCGCCGCGCAGATCTATTTCGCTCTTCTCACCCGCCATGCCTTCTGAGGGCGGCGCACGACGGGCGGTGCCCTGAGCACGACGGGCGGGCGCCCCGATCAGACCACCCTGGCGGCGCCCCGACCCGGCAGGGCCAGGGTGCGCCGACAGCGCGACGGCACCGCTCAGACGTTGAAGCCCAAGGCGCGCAGCTGGTCGCGGCCGTCGTCGGTGATCTTGTCCGGGCCCCACGGCGGCATCCAGACCCAGTTGATCTTCAGGGCGCTGACGATGCCCTCGGTCGCGGTCTGCGCCTGCTCCTCGATCACGTCGGTGAGCGGGCAGGCGGCCGAGGTGAGGGTCATGTCGAGGGTGGCGACGTTGGTGTCGTCGACGTGGATGCCGTAGATCAGGCCCAGGTTGACCACGTCGATGCCCAGTTCGGGGTCGACCACGTCGTAGAGCGCCTCGCGGATCTCTTCCTCGGAGGCCGGCTTGAGCGCGACCTCGGTGCTGTCAGTCATGCGGTCTCCTCGGGTGTGGTGCCGGACAGCGCCTGCGCCGTCGCGTCCTTCCAGGCCATCCAGCTCAGCAGCGCGCACTTGACCCGCGCCGGGTACTTCGAGACGCCGGCGAACGCGACGGCGTCCTCCAGCACCTCCTCCATCGCCTCGTCCGGCTCGATCCGGCCGCGGGACTGCATCAGCTCCAGGAAGGTCTCCTGGATCTTCTGCGCCTCCGTGACCTCCTTGCCGACCAGCAGGTCGTTCAGGACCGAGGCGCTGGCCTGGCTGATCGAGCAGCCCTGGCCCTCGTACGACACGTCGCCGACGACGGCGCCGTCCAGCCGTACCCGCAGGGTGATCTCGTCACCGCAGGTCGGGTTGACGTGGTGCACCTCGGCCTGGCCGTCCCGCAGGCCGCGCCCGTGCGGGTGCTTGTAATGGTCCAGGATCACGTCCTGGTACATCGAGTCGAGCTTCACAGCAGCACCACCATCACCCGAAGAAGTCCCGGACCTGTTCAAGACCCTCGGCCAGGGCGTCGACCTCGGCCGGGGTGGAGTACAGATAGAACGACGCCCGCGTGGTCGCAGGAATTCCGTACCGCAGGCAGACCGGCCGGGCGCAGTGGTGGCCGACCCGGACCGCGATGCCCTGCTCGTCGAGCACCTGGCCGACGTCGTGCGGATGGATGTCGCCCAGCACGAAGGAGATCGCGGCGGCCCGGTCCTGAGCGGTCTGCGGGCCGATGATCCGCAGGTCGGGGACCTGGAGCAGCCGTTCGAGCGCGTACTCGGTCAGGGCGTGCTCATGGGCGGCGATCTTGTCCATGCCGATCGCCGACAGATAGTCCACGGCCGCGCCGAGCCCGATCGCCTGGGCGATCGGCGGGGTGCCGGCCTCGAACTTGTGCGGCGCCGGGGCGTAGGTGGAGGAGTGCATCGAGACGGTCTCGATCATCTCGCCGCCGCCGAGGAAGGGCGGCAGGTCCTCCAGCAGCTCCTGGCGGCCCCACAGCACCCCGATGCCGGTCGGGCCGACCATCTTGTGGCCGGTGAAGGCCACGAAGTCGGCGCCCAGCGCCTGCACGTCGAGCACCGTGTGCGGAGCGGCCTGCGAGGCGTCGATCAGCACCAGGGCGCCGACGTCCTGGGCGCGGCGCACGATGGCCTCGACCGGGTTGACGGTGCCCAGGATGTTGGAGACCAGCACGAAGGAGACGATCTTCGTCTTCTCGGTGATGACCTGCTCGATGTCCGACAGGTCGAGCCGGTAGTCGTCGGTCAGCCCGAACCACTTCAGCGTCGCACCGGTGCGCTGCGAGAGCAGCTGCCACGGCACGATGTTGGAGTGGTGCTCCATCTCGGTGATGACGATCTCGGTGTCCCGGTCCACCCGGTAGGGCTCGTCGGCCCAGCCGAGCATGTTCGCCACCAGGTTCAGCGACTCCGAGGCGTTCTTGGTGAATATGACCTCGTCGCGGCTGGGCGCGTTGATGAAGGCGGCGACCTTGTCGCGGGCGCCCTCGTACAGCGCGGTGGCCTCCTCGGCGAGGACGTGCACACCGCGGTGGACGTTGGCGTTGGACTGCTCGTAGTACGCGTTGAGGGTGTCGAGCACCTGGCGCGGCTTCTGCGAGGTCGCCGCGTTGTCCAGGTACACGAGCTTCTTGTCGCCGTGCACCAGGCGGTCCAGGACGGGGAAGTCCTTGCGGATCGCCTCGGTGTCGAGAAGGCCGGGCAGCTGCCGCCCGGTCGTCGGGGGAGGTGTCACGCGACATCCCCCTCGGAGTCCGCTCCGCTCACGGGGCCGCCCTTCACGTAGGACTCGTAGCCCTCTTCCTCCAGCTTGTCGGCCAGTTCGGCGCCACCGGACTCGGCGATCCGGCCGGCCGCGAAGACATGGACGAAGTCGGGCTTGATGTACCGCAGGATCCGCGTGTAGTGGGTGATCAGCAGGGTGCCGACCTCGCCGCCCTCGCGGACCCGGTTGACGCCCTCGGAGACCACCCGCAGCGCGTCCACGTCGAGGCCGGAGTCGGTCTCGTCGAGGATCGCGATATGCGGCTTGAGCAGTTCGAGCTGCAGGATCTCGTGGCGCTTCTTCTCACCGCCGGAGAAGCCCTCGTTGACGTTGCGCTCGGCGAAGGCGGGGTCCATGTTCAGCCGCTGCATGGCCTCCTTGACCTCCTTCACCCAGGTGCGCAGCTTGGGGGCCTCGCCGCGGATGGCGGTGGCGGAGGTGCGCAGGAAGTTGGAGACCGAGACGCCGGGCACCTCGACCGGGTACTGCATGGCGAGGAAGAGGCCGGCCCTGGCCCGCTCGTCCACGGTCATCGCCAGCACGTCCTCACCGTCGAGGGTGACGGTGCCGCCGGTGACGGTGTACTTGGGGTGCCCGGCCAGCGAGTAGGCGAGCGTGGACTTGCCTGAGCCGTTCGGGCCCATGATGGCGTGGGTCTCGCCCTGCTTCACGGTCAGGTCGACGCCTTTGAGGATCTCCTTGGTGGAGTTGTCGGCTTCGACGGTGACGTGCAGGTCGTTGATTTCAAGCGTGGCCATGGGTGACTCAGGACTCCTGGGTGACGGAGACGAGCACGTCGTCCCCAACGATCTTGACGGGGTATACGGGGACGGGCCGCGTGGCGGGCAGCCCGGACGGCTTGCCGGTGCGCAGGTCGAAACTCGACCCGTGCAGCCAGCACTCGATCTGGCAGTCCTCGACCTCGCCCTCGGAGAGCGAGACGTTGGAGTGCGAGCAGATGTCGTTGATCGCGAACACATCGCCCTCGGTACGGACCACCGAGACCGGCACACCGTCGATCTCGACCCGGTGGGGAGTGTCCTCCTCCAGGTCGCCGAGCGCGCAGACGCGCACGTAGGCGTCGATGCCGTTCATCCGACGGACGCCTCCAGTTCGGCGTCGATCTTCGCCATCAGCCGCTCTTCGAGGTCGGGCAGGCCGATCTGCTGCACCAGCTCGCCGAAGAAGCCGCGGACCACCAGGCGGCGGGCGTCCTCCTCGCGGATGCCGCGGGACTGCAGGTAGAACAGCTGCTCGTCGTCGAAGCGGCCGGTCGCCGAGGCGTGGCCCGCGCCGACGATCTCGCCGGTCTCGATCTCCAGGTTCGGCACCGAGTCGACCCGGGCGCCGTCGGTGAGGACGAGGTTGCGGTTCAGCTCGTAGGTGTCGGTGCCCTCGGCGGCTGCCCTGATCAGCACGTCGCCGATCCACACCGCGTGGGCGTCCTGGCCCTGGAGCGCGCCCTTGTAGGCCACGTTGGAGCGGCAGTGCGGGGTGTCGTGGTCGATGAAGAGCCGGTGCTCCTGGTGCTGGCCGGTGTCGGTGAAGTACAGCCCGTACAGCTCGGCCTCGCCGCCGGGGGCGCCGTACCCGACCCGCGGGCTCAGCCGGACCAGGTCGCCGCCGAAGGTGACGACCACCGACTTGAAGGTGGCGTCCCGGCCGATCAGCGCGGTGTGCTGGGCGGCGTGCACGGCGGTGTCGTCCCAGTCCTGCACGGAGACCACGGTGAGCTTGGCACCGTCGCCGATCAGGTACTCGGTGTTGCCGGCCAGCGTGGTGTCACCGGTGTGGTCGATGACGACGACGGCCTCGGCGAAGGCGCCGACCTCGACGATCTGGTGGCCGTAGACCGTGCCGCCCTCGCCGTGCACGGCGATCCTGACCGGCTCGGTCAGGACCGCTTCGGCGGGGATGCTGACGACCGAGGCCTTCTCGAAGGAGCTGAACGCCTGGGCGGCGACCCGGTCGACCGGTTTGCCCGCCCTGCCGACCCGCGGGTCGGTGCGGTCCACCGTCTGCACCGTGACGCCGTCCGGCGCGGTCACCTCGACCCGCAGGGCGCCGGTGGCCTCGGCGGTGCCGTCGTGCAGCCCGCGCAGCCGCTCCAGCGGAGTGAAGCGCCACTCCTCCTCGCGGCCGTGCGGCACCGGGAAGTCGGCCACGTCGTAGGACGGGGCCGCGCTGACCCGGGCGTCGGCGGGCTGTCCCACCGTGATGGCACCGTCCGTGGTGCTGCCCGCAGGGGTGTTGTCAGCCATGACTAGTCGTACAGCTCACTTTCTGCCTCATTGTGTTCAACTCGGGGTAGCTCCGGGGGACTTCGGGTGCCGGGGCGGCTAGCCCACGGAGCCCTCCATCTGGAGCTCGATCAGCCGGTTGAGCTCCAGGGCGTACTCCATCGGCAGTTCCTTGGCGATCGGCTCGACGAAGCCGCGCACGATCATCGCCATCGCCTCGAACTCCGTCATGCCGCGGCTCATCAGGTAGAAGAGCTGGTCGTCGGAGACCTTGGAGACGGTGGCCTCGTGGCCCATGGACACGTCGTCCTCGCGGACGTCCACGTACGGGTAGGTGTCGGAGCGCGAGACCGTGTCGATCAGCAGCGCGTCGCACAGCACGTTCGACTTCGATCCGGCCGCGCCCTCGCCGATCTCGATCAGACCGCGGTAGGAGGTGCGGCCGCCGCCGCGGGCCACCGACTTGGAGACGATGTTCGAGGAGGTGTTCGGCGCCATGTGCACCATCTTGGCGCCGGCGTCCTGGTGCTGGCCCTCGCCGGCGAAGGCGATGGACAGCGTCTCGCCCTTGGCGTGCTCACCCATCAGGTAGACCGCCGGGTACTTCATGGTGACCTTGGAGCCGATGTTGCCGTCGACCCACTCCATGGTGGCGCCCTCGTAGGCGACAGCGCGCTTGGTCACCAGGTTGTACACGTTGTTCGACCAGTTCTGGATCGTCGTGTAGCGGCACCGGCCGCCCTTCTTCACGATGATCTCCACGACCGCCGAGTGCAGCGAGTCGGACTTGTAGATCGGCGCGGTGCAGCCCTCGACGTAGTGGACGTAGGCGTCCTCGTCGACGATGATCAGCGTCCGCTCGAACTGGCCCATGTTCTCGGTGTTGATACGGAAGTAGGCCTGCAGCGGGATGTCGACGCGCACGCCCTTCGGCACGTAGATGAACGAGCCGCCGGACCACACCGCCGTGTTCAGCGACGCGAACTTGTTGTCGCCGGCCGGGATGACCGTGCCGTAGTACTCCTGGAACAGCTCCGGGTGCTCGCGCAGCGCGGTGTCGGTGTCCATGAAGATGACGCCCTGCTCCTCCAGGTCCTCGCGGATCTGGTGGTAGACGACCTCGGACTCGTACTGCGCCGCGACACCGGCGACCAGCCGCTGCTTCTCGGCCTCGGGGATGCCGAGCCGGTCGTAGGTGTTCTTGATGTCCTCGGGCAGGTCCTCCCAGGACTCCGCCTGCTTCTCGGTGGACCGCACGAAGTACTTGATGTTGTCGAAGTCGATGCCGGACAGGTCCGAGCCCCAGGTCGGCATGGGCTTCTTGCCGAACAGCCGCAGACCCTTGAGCCGGAGCTTGAGCATCCACTCGGGCTCGGACTTCTTCGCGGAGATGTCGCGGACGACGGCTTCGGACAGGCCGCGCTGCGCGGCGGCGCCCGCGGCATCGGAGTCGGCCCAGCCGTACTCGTACGTGCCGATGCCTTCGAGCTCCGGGTGAGTGGTCTCCGTGGGAGCAGTCATGCGGGTTTCCTCCCGGACGTGCTGGCAGATGCCTGGTCGGTGGTCTGGGTCTGATCGGTGGTTGCCGACCGAGCGGTGTGATCGGGACCGGTCGGGTGCGGGGCCTGCGGGACGAAGGTGGTGCATACGCCGTCGCCGTGCGCGATGGTGGCCAGCCGCTGGACGTGTGTCCCGAGCAGGCGGGAGAAGACCTCGGCCTCCGCCTCGCACAATTCGGGGAACTGTTCGGCCGTATGGGCGACCGGGCAGTGGTGCTGGCACAGCTGCTCTCCGGCGGGACCGGGTGCGCTGCGGGTCGTGGCGGCGTACCCGTCGGCGGACAGCGCACGGGCCAGTGCCCGGGTGCGGTCCTCGGGGGCCGCCGCGTCGATCATCGCACGGTAGCGTTCGGCCTGGGCCGCGACCCGTGCGCGGGCGAAAGCCGAGACCGCGGCCTGGCCGTCCCGCCCGCCGCCGGCGGACTCGGCGATCCAGCGCAGCGCGTCGGCGGCGAGTACGTCGTAGGCCTGGTCGAACGCGTCCCGGCCGCAGTCGGTCAGAGCGAAGACCTTGGCGGGTCTGCCGCGGCCGCGGTGGCCGTAGACCCGCTGGTCGCGGGGCTCGACGATATTCTCCGCCACGAGTGCGTCCAGATGGCGGCGGACGGCGGCCTGGGTGAGGCCGAGCCGCTGTGCCAGGTCGGCCGCGGTGGAGGGTCCGTGGTCCAGGACGGACCGGGCGACCCGGTTGCGGGTGCGCCGCTCCCCGGTCGTCTGCTCCTCCGCCGCCCCCTGAGAGGCACCACCGACGTATTTCACAACCCCATTGTTGCGTAATTCCTCAGGCGCGGGCAAGCGGGTCCGCTGCCGGGCGCGGTGTGCTGCGTCACTTAGGGTTACCTAATTCCGCCCTGCCGCCCAAACCGCTGCCCGGGCTCCCTAGACTCGTCCGCATGCGAAACGAGCCCGCGGTCGAGGTGACCGGTCTGGTCAAGCGGTACGGGACCAGGACCGCGGTCGACGGCCTCGACCTGGCCGTGCCCCGCGGCAGCGTCACCGCCGTGCTCGGCCCCAACGGCGCCGGCAAGACCACGACCGTCGAGATCTGTGAAGGCTACCGGCGCCCCGACGGCGGCAGCGTCCGGGTCCTCGGGCTCGACCCGGCCGCCCGGGGCGCGGCGCTGCGGCCGAGAATCGGCGTGATGCTGCAGGCCGGCGGGGTCTACCCGGGCGCGCGCGCCGAGGAGATGCTGCGGCACACCGCCGCGCTGCACGCCCACCCCATCGACCCGGCGCTGCTGATCGAACGCCTCGGCCTGGAGTCCTGCGGGCGCACCACCTACCGGCGGCTGTCCGGCGGGCAGCAGCAGCGGCTCGCGCTGGCGATGGCCGTGGTCGGCCGCCCCGAACTGGTCTTCCTCGACGAGCCGACCGCGGGCCTGGACCCGCAGGCCAGGCACGCCACCTGGGACCTGGTCCGCGAACTGCGCGCGGACGGCGCCACGGTGGTGCTGACCACCCACTTCATGGACGAGGCTGAGCAGCTCGCCGACCAGGTGGTGATCATCGACGGCGGCCGGTCGATCGCCGCCGGCGCCCCCGAGGAGCTGTGCCGCGGCGGCGCCGAGGGCACCTTGCGCTTCTCCGGCCGCCCGGGCCTGGACCTGGCTTCGCTGCTCAAGGCGCTGCCCGCGGACAGCCTGGCCGCCGAGCTGAGCGCGGGCACCTACCGCATCGAGGGCAAGGTCGATCCGCAGCTGCTGGCCACCGTCACCTCCTGGTGCGCCCAGCACGGCGTGATGCCCGACCGCCTCGCGGTCGAGCGCCGCACCCTGGAGGACGTCTTCTTGGAACTGACCGGCAGGGAGCTGCGCGGATGACCGCCACCACGGGCACCACCACGGGGACGGCGTACGCGGCCGGGTCCTTCACCCCCGCGCCGGGCGCCGCCCGTACCGCGACGATGATCCGCGCGCAGGCCGTCCTGGAGACGAAGATGCTGCTGCGCAACGGCGAGCAGCTGCTGCTGACCGTGGTGATCCCGGCGCTGCTGCTGGTCGTCTTCAGCGGCGTCGACATCGTGGACACCGGCGCGGGCAAGTCGGTGGACTTCCTGACCCCGGGCATCCTGGCGCTCGCGGTGCTGTCCACCGCCTTCACCGGGCAGGCCATCGCGACCGGCTTCGAGCGGCGCTACGGGGTGCTCAAGCGGCTGGGCGCCTCGCCGCTGCCGCGCTGGGCGCTGCTGACCGCCAAGACCTGCTCGGTGCTGGTCACCGAACTGCTCCAGGTGGCGCTGCTGACGGTGATCGCCTTCGCGCTCGGCTGGTCGCCGCACGGCAACCCGCTGGCCGTGCTGGCGCTGCTGCTGCTCGGCACCGCCGCCTTCTCCGGCCTCGGGCTGCTGATGGCCGGCACCCTCAAGGCCGAGGCGACGCTGGCCGCCGCGAACCTGGTCTTCCTGCTGCTGCTGGTCGGCGGCGGGGTGATCGTGCCGATGGACAAGTTCTCCGGTCCCGTGCGGTCGGTGCTCGAACTGCTGCCCGTCTCCGCCCTCTCCGACGGGCTGCGGGACGTGCTCCAGCACGGCGCCGGGACGCCCTGGGGCGACCTGGGCATCCTCGCGGTGTGGGCGGCGGTCGGCCTGGCCGCGGCGGGGCGCTTCTTCCGCTGGGAGTGACGCAGGGCACGGCCCGGGGCGACCCCCTCGTGAAAACACGCACAAGGGTGGCGCCTACCATGTTCCCCGTGCCAAAGCTCCCCGAAATCGCGCGAAACCCGCTCGCCTGGATCGCCGCCCGGTGGACGCCGGCCCCGGCCACCGTCCGCAGGGCGACGCTGTCCGCCGTGCTCATGTCGGTGGTCATCGTGGTCACCGGCGGTGCGGTCCGGCTGACCGGCTCGGGGCTGGGCTGCCCCACCGCGCCGCGCTGCGTGGGCGACAGCTGGGTGCCGACCTCGGCGATGGGCGTGCACGGCGCGATCGAGTTCACCAACCGGATGCTGACGTACGTGCTGTGCGCCGCCGTCGGCTGGGCCATCATCGCGGTGCGCTCGCAGAAGCCGTACCGCAGGGAGCTGGTCCTGCTGGGCTGGGCGCAGTTCTGGATGGTCGTCGCCAACGCGGTGCTCGGCGCCTTCACCGTGCTCACCGGCCTGAACCCGTACACGGTCTGCGTGCACTTCCTGCTGGCCTTCCTCCTCATCGTGCTGACCGTGCTGCTGTGGCAGCGGTCGGCCGAGGGCGACGCGCCGGCCCGGCCGCTGGTGGGCAAGCCGGTACGGCAGATGGCCTGGATACTGACCGGCGCGACCGCGCTGCTGATCGCGGTGGGCACGGTGGTGACCGGTGCGGGGCCGCACGCGGGCGACTCCAGCGATGTGCACCGCATCCCGGTGGACTGGAAATCCGTCGCGCAGCTGCACGCGGACGTGGCCTGGGTGGTCGTGGCGCTCACCGCGGCGCTGTGGTTCGTGCTGCGGGCGGTGGACGCGCCCGCCGGGCCGCGCGACCGCACCAGGGACCTCTTCCTGGTCCTGATGGGCCAGGGCGTGATCGGCTACGTCCAGTACTTCACGGATCTGCCCGAGGCGGTCGTCGGGCTGCACATGTTCGGCGCGAGCATCATCTGGATCGCGCTGCTGCGGGTGCTGCTGTCGATGCGGGAGCGGCCGGCGGTTGAGCCCGGCGCGCGGTCAGTGCCCGCGCCGGCCGACGACCCCGGGCAGCCGGTAGACGCGGCGGGCGTTGCCCTCGCCGACCAGGGCGGCGACCCGCTGCCCGTCCGCCGCTGACCACTCCCCCGCCGCGACCCGCTCGCCGACCAGCCGGTCGAGGGCGGCCAGGAAGCCGCGCGCACCGCTGACGTACAGCTCGGGCAGCCCGACCGCGCCGCCCGCGTAGAGCACCTTGCCGAAGGGCGCGCGGGACAGCGCCTCGGCCGGGTCGCCGCCGATCGCCAGGCAGACGTGCGGGAGGTCGGCGGCCAGCAGGGCAGCCGACCTCACGTGCGCGGGCCCCGGCAGCAGCACCACGTCGGTGCCGAGCCCCGAGGTGGCCCGCAGAAAACCCGCCACCGCGGCCGGCCCCGGCCCGTCCTGCCGGTGCCGCAGTGCCAGCGGCAGGCCGCCGGCCAGCGCGTGCCAGACCAGATGGCGCAGCAGCACCGGATCGGCGGGCCGCTCACCGATCCGCCGGGTGGCCAGCCAGCGCGCGGCGGCGTACCGCACCTCGACCGGTCCCGGCGGCCCGTGCGACGGCGGCGGGCCGTCCACCAGCGCTTCCGCCGCGCAGGAGAAGCCGACGGCGCTGAGCGCGGCGCCGTGCACGGACTCCGCGAGATTGGCCAGAAAACAGTCCACCGTGCCCGAGGTATCGGCCACCTGCTGGGCCAGCGGTTCGAGCCGGACGATCTCGTACGCCGCCGCGCTGCCCGCCGCGCCCAGCTCCTTGGGCGGCGTCAGGTCACCGGGCTCGCCGGTGTCGACCAGGTACGCGCGGATACCGGTGCCGCGCAGCAGCAGCCGGGCCGCCTCGTACGCGCCCAGCTCGCGGCGGCGGGCCAGATAGCGGGCCGGGGAGCAGTGCGGCTCAAGGCCCAGTAACGGCGGGCACCAGCGGCGTACCGCGAAGCCGGCGGGGCTGTCGAACAGCGTCGTGCCCGGCGCCGCGGCGCCGGGCAGCAGGGCCTCGAAGGCGCCGATACCGAGGTCGCCGGGCAGGACCCCGTGGCCGTACGCGTCCACCAGGCGACCCCGCGCCCCGGCCATCCGCCGCCCCCCTTGCCACCCTGCGTCCGTCACGACCCTGCCATGGTCCTGACGGCAGCGGGTGACGTCAGGTATTGGCGCGCCCGCCGACCTGAATTCCGGCCATCCGGGTCCACTCGTACGGTCCGGTACGCAGCCGGGCCGCCAACTCGCCCCCGAATTCGCCGTGCACGGGGACCTCCGCGGTTTCGGCTGCCGCCTGGGCGGTGGCGTAGGCGGGTGCGACCAGGTCGCCCCATGCCCCGTCCTTGCCGACCAGTACGATGCGGGCGCCGCGCTGCCCGAGGTGTTCGACGACGGCGTCGGCCCCGCCGTGCTTCTTCGCGAACCCGCGGATCTCCCGGGCCAGCCGCCTTGCGCGAGCCTGCTCGCGCCGCTCCACCTTGTCCTCACCCATGCCGCTCATGCTACCCACCGGTAGCCCTCCCCTCCCATGAGCCCGCGGATTTCTGCCCGATCCCTCCGTGGGCCGGCGCCTTTCCGCTGCCGCGAGGCCGGGGCTCCCTGCGTGAGGCGGCGCCTTACAGGGGCGCGGGAAACTGCGCGCCCAGCCACGATGCACCGTCGTGTGCGAGCGGACCGCACCACCCCAGGGGCGCGGGGGACTGCGCGCCCGGCCCCCACCCGCGCGCGGGTCGCCACCGCCCCAGAGGGGCAGATCGGTCCGCTCCGGACCACCGGCCGGTAGTGGGTTGCCCGCGCCGTTCCCCGCGCCCCTGGGTGGGCACCCCCTGCCGCGGGGGAACCCCCGGCCCAGCCCGCCCGGGGATGGCGTACCCCGTGACGCGGAGGCACCGCAGAAGCCCCGCGCCAGCGGAGGGCACCCCGCGCCCGGGGAAGGCGTAACCCCCTGAAAGCCGGCCCGCAGGGACTAGTGGAGGAAGGGGTCGACCGCCACGGCCACGAAGAGCAGCGTGGCGTACGTGATCGACCAGTGGAAGAGCCGCATCTCCTTGAGCTTCGCGCCGGTCACGCCGGCCTTGGCCCGGGCGTGCAGCCCGTGCGCCTCCTTGAGCCAGAAGGCGCCGAGCACCGCCGCGACCAGCGGGTAGAACCAGGACGTCTCACCCAGCGGCCACCACAGCGTGAGCGACGTCAGCACCATCACCCAGCTGTAGATGACGATCTGCCGGGCCACCACCTGGTTGCCCGCGACCACCGGGAGCATCGGCACGCCGACCCGCGCGTAGTCGTCCTTGACCTTCATCGACAGCGGCCAGTAGTGCGGCGGCGTCCAGAAGAAGAGGACAAGGAAGAGCACGAAGGGCGCCCAGCCCAGCTCGTTGCGCACCGCGGACCAGCCGATGAAGACCTGGAGGCAGCCGGCGACGCCGCCCCACACGATGTTCTGGGCGGTGCGGCGCTTGAGGCCCAGGGTGTAGACGAAGACGTAGTAGAGGATCGCGGTCAGCGACAGGCCCGCGGACAGCGGGTTGACCAGCACCGCGAACCACACCGTGGACACCACGGACAGCGTGATGCCGAAGACCAGGCCCTCGCGGGGCGAGACCAGCCCGGTGACCAGCGGACGCTGCTCGGTGCGGTGCATGAGCGCGTCGATGTCGCGGTCGATGTACATGTTGAGCGCGTTGGCCCCGCCCGCGGACAGGTAGCCGCCGACCACGGTCGCCAGCACCAGCCACAGGTCGGGCACCCCGCCGGCCGCGAGGAACATGACCGGGACCGTCGTAATGAGCAGCAGCTCGATGATGCGCGGCTTGGTCAGCGCCACGAACCCCATGACACGGGCCTGCAGCGGCCGATGACCTGAGCCCGTCCCGATGACCCCTGCGGGTCGGGATTCGACGGCCGTCACGAACACCCCAAGAGAGATGAGTCAAGCAGGCCGCCAAGCACCTGGCCGCCGGCATCGGGAACAGCGGGTCGGCCACGGTGCGGCCTGCGCGTACCACGCCACTCTAGACGCAGGGAATACCCCGGCTGCTTCCGGGGGTGGATCGTGTTGCCGGGCCCGCGTTCACCAGGCGTTAACGGGGTTCGGGAGGCGAATACGGACGTACGGGGGCAGGATCGAAAAGGTGCGCGCCCTCGGCGGTAGGCTCAGCCGCGTCGGGTAGGCACACGTCACCGGCGCGTTTCGACGTATTTGTTGAGAGGAGCCCTGACCCAGGGTGAGCAAGCAGCCGACCACCGCAGACCTTGACTGGACAGATCTGGACCGACGGGCGGTCGACACCGCCCGCGTCCTGGCCATGGACTCCGTGCAGAGGGTCGGCAACGGCCACCCCGGCACGGCGATGAGCCTGGCCCCTGCCGCGTACCTGCTGTTCCAGAAGGTCATGCGGCACGACCCCGCGGACGCCGACTGGACCGGCCGCGACCGTTTCGTGCTCTCCGCAGGCCACAGCAGCCTGACTCTCTACACCCAGCTCTACCTGGCCGGGTACGGCCTGGAGCTGGCGGACCTGGAAAGCTTCCGCACCTGGGGCTCGCGCACCCCCGGCCACCCGGAGTACGGCCACACCACCGGAGTCGAGACCACCACCGGCCCGCTCGGCCAGGGTGTCGCCAACGCGGTCGGCATGGCGATGGCCTCCCGTTACGAGCGCGGCCTGTTCGACCCGGACGCGGAGCCGGGCACCTCGCCTTTCGACCACACCATCTGGGCGATCGCCGGTGACGGCTGCCTCCAGGAGGGCATCTCCGCCGAGGCGTCCTCGCTGGCCGGGCACCAGAAGCTCGGCAATCTGGTGCTGCTGTGGGACGACAACCACATCTCCATCGAGGGCGACACCGAGACCGCGGTGTCCGAGGACACCGTCAAGCGCTACGAGGCGTACGGCTGGCACGTGCAGCGCGTCGAGCCGCTGCCCAGCGGCGACCTGGACCCGCACGCCCTGTACGCGGCGCTGCTCGCCGCCAAGGCGGAGACCGGCCGGCCGTCCTTCATCGCGGCCCGCTCGATCATCGCCTGGCCCGCCCCGCACGCGCAGAACACCGAGGCCGCGCACGGCTCGGCGCTGGGCGAGGACGAGGTCAGGGCCACCAAGGAGGTGCTCGGCTTCGACCCCGACCAGCACTTCGCGGTGGCCGACGACGTGATCGCGCACACCCGCGCGGTCAGCGAGCGCGCGCGCGAGACCAGGGCCGTGTGGGAGAAGTCCTTCGCCGCCTGGCGCACCGCCAGCCCCGAGCACGCCGCGACCTTCGACCGGATCGACGCGGCCGAGCTGCCCGAGGGCTGGCAGTCGCACCTGCCGGCGTTCGAGACGGGCAAGCCCCTCGCCACCCGGGCGGCTTCCGGCAAGGTGCTGGAGGCGCTGGGCGCCGTCGTGCCCGAGCTGTGGGGCGGTTCCGCGGACCTGGCGGGCTCGAACAACACCACGATCGACAAGACGTCGTCGTTCCTGCCCGACGGCAACCCGCTGCCGGGCGCGAACCGTTACGGCCGCACGGTCCACTTCGGCATCCGCGAGCACTCGATGGCCGCCGAGATGAACGGCATCACCCTGCACGGCAACACCCGGGTCTACGGCGGCACCTTCCTGGTGTTCTCCGACTACATGCGCAACGCGGTGCGGCTGTCCGCGCTGATGCACCTGCCGGTGACGTACGTGTGGACGCACGACTCGATCGGCCTGGGCGAGGACGGCCCGACCCACCAGCCGGTGGAGCACCTGGCGTCGCTGCGGGCCATCCCGGGGCTGAACGTGGTGCGCCCGGCGGACGCCAACGAGACCGCCATCGCCTGGCGGGAGATCTTCAAGCGCTGGACGAAGGAGTTCGGCAAGGGCGCCCCGCACGGCCTGGCGCTCACCCGGCAGGGCGTACCGACGTACGAGCGCAACGAGGACGCGGCGCGCGGCGGCTACGTGCTGTTCGAGGCCGAGGGCGGGCCCGCGCGGGTCATCCTGATCGGCACCGGTTCCGAGGTGCAGCTGGCCGTCGGCGCCCGCGAGGAGCTGCAGGCCGCGGGCATCCCCACCCGGGTGGTGTCGATGCCGTGCGTGGAGTGGTTCGAGCAGGAGGACCAGGCGTACCGGGACGGCGTGCTGCCGCCCTCGGTGAAGGCCCGGGTCGCGGTGGAGGCCGGCATCGCGCTGACCTGGCACCGCTTCGTGGGGGACGCGGGACGCATCGTCAGCCTTGAGCACTTCGGTGCCTCGGCGGACGCGAAGGTGCTGTTCCGCGAGTTCGGGTTCACCGCGGAGGCGGTGGCCGCCGCGGCGCGGGAATCTCTCGCCGCCGCTGATCGCTGACGCAGGCACACGACACATCAGGAGATGCAACTCTCATGACAGACGCACTCAAGCGCCTCTCCGACGAAGGCGTCGCGATCTGGCTGGACGACATGTCCCGCGGGCGCATCACGTCGGGCAACCTGGCCGAGCTGATCGACCAGCAGCACGTGGTCGGCGCCACCACCAACCCGTCGATCTTCCAGAAGGCCATCTCCGGCGACGAGCGCTACGACGCGCAGCTCACCGACCTCGCCTCGCGCGGCCTGACCCCCGACGAGGCGGTGCGGATGATCACCACCGCCGACGTCCGGGACGCGGCGGACGTCTTCCGCCCGGTCTTCGACGCCACCGACGGCCGTGACGGCCGGGTGTCGATCGAGGTGGACCCGCGGCTGGCGCACAACACCCGCGCGACCATCGCCGAGGCCAAGCAGCTGGCGTGGCTGGTGGACCGCCCGAACACGCTGATCAAGATCCCGGCGACGAAGGCGGGCCTGCCGGCCATCGCCGACGTCACCTCCCGCGGCATCAGCGTCAACGTCACGCTGATCTTCTCCCTCGCGCGCTACCGCGAGGTGATGGACGCCTACCTGACCGGTCTGGAGAAGGCCAAGGCCGGCGGCCTGGACCTGTCGCGGATCTTCTCGGTGGCGTCCTTCTTCGTGTCCCGGGTGGACACCGAGATCGACAAGCGGCTGGAGAAGATCGGCTCCGACGAGGCCAAGGCCCTCAAGGGCAAGGCCGCGGTCGCCAACGCGCGGCTGGCCTACCAGGCGTACGAGGAGGTCTTCGGCTCCGAGCGCTGGCTGGCCCTGGAGAAGGCCGGCGCGAACCGGCAGCGCCCGCTGTGGGCGTCGACCGGCGTCAAGGACCCGGCCTACTCCCCGACGCTCTACGTCACCGAGCTGGTCGCGCCGAACACCGTGAACACGATGCCGGAAGCCACCCTGGAGGCCACCGCCGAGCAGGGCGAGGTCACCGGCGACACCATCCGCGGGACGTACGAGCAGTCGCAGGCCGAGCTGGACGCCATCGGGGCGCTCGGCATCTCGTACGACGACGTCGTCCAGCTGCTGGAGGACGAGGGCGTCGAGAAGTTCGAGACGGCCTGGAAGGAACTGCTGGACTCCACCAAGGCGGAACTCGAACGGCTCGCTCCTTCGGAGGCCTGAGGTGAGCACTGACACCCCTGTCGGCGCCGGCAACCCGCTGCGGGACCCGCTGGACCGCCGGCTGCCGCGGATCGCCGGCCCGTCCGGTCTGATCATCTTCGGCGTGACGGGCGACCTGTCCCGCAAGAAGCTGATGCCGGCCGTCTACGACCTCGCCAACCGCGGGCTGCTGCCGCCGGGCTTCGCCCTGGTCGGCTTCGCCCGCAGGCAGTGGGAGAACGAGGACTTCGCGCAGGAGGTGCACGACGCCGTCAAGGAGCACGCGCGCACCCCCTTCCGCGAGGAGGTGTGGCAGCAGCTCGCCGAGGGCTGCCGCTTCGTGCAGGGCGACTTCGACGACGACACCGCGTTCGAGACGCTGAAGTCGACCATCGACGAGCTGGACAAGGCCCGCGGCACCGGCGGCAACTTCGCCTTCTACCTGTCGGTGCCGCCGAAGTTCTTCCCCAACGTGGTGCAGCAGCTCAAGAAGCACGGGCTGTCGCAGGGCACCGGCGAGTCGTGGCGGCGTGCCGTCATCGAGAAGCCGTTCGGCCACGACCTGGCCAGCGCCCAGGACCTCAACCGGATCGTGCACGACGTCTTCCCGCCCAACGAGGTCTTCAGGATCGACCACTACCTGGGCAAGGAGACGGTCCAGAACATCCTGGCGCTGCGCTTCGCCAACACCATGTACGAGCCGATCTGGAACCGGTCCTACGTCGACCACGTGCAGATCACGATGGCCGAGGACATCGGCATCGGCGGCCGGGCCGGCTACTACGACGGCATCGGCGCGGCCCGTGACGTGATACAGAACCACCTGCTCCAGCTGCTGGCGCTGACCGCGATGGAGGAGCCCGGCTCCTTCCACCCCAAGGCGCTCACCGCGGAGAAACTCAAGGTGCTGGGCGCGGTCGTGCTGCCCGACGACCTCGGCAAGCACACCGTGCGCGGGCAGTACGCGCACGCCTGGCAGGGCGGCGAGGAGGTGCTCGGCTACCTGGAGGAGGACGGGATCGACCCCAAGTCCAAGACCGACACCTACGCGGCCGTGAAGCTGGAGATCAACAACCGCCGCTGGGCCGGGGTGCCGTTCTACCTGCGCACCGGCAAGCGCCTCGGCCGCCGGGTCACCGAGATCGCGGTGATCTTCAAGCGGGCGCCGTATCTGCCCTTCGAGTCCGGCGCCACCGAGGAGCTGGGCGAGAACGCCCTGGTCATCCGGGTGCAGCCGGACGAGGGCGTGACCGTGCGGTTCGGCTCCAAGGTGCCGGGCACCTCCACCGAGGTGCGGGACGTGACGATGGACTTCGCCTACGGGGAGTCCTTCACCGAGTCCAGCCCCGAGGCGTACGAGCGGCTGATCCTCGACGTGCTGCTCGGCGACGCGAATCTCTTCCCGCGGCATCAGGAGGTCGAGCTGTCCTGGACGATACTCGACCCGATCGAGGCCTACTGGGACAAGCACGGCAAGCCCGCGCAGTACGCGTCCGGCACCTGGGGCCCGGCCGAGGCGGACGAGATGCTCGCACGAGACGGCAGGAGCTGGCGCCGGCCATGAAGATCGACCTGACGGACACCACGTCCGCACGTATCAACGCCGGGCTGATCGACGCCCGGCGGGCCATCGGCACCCCCGCCGTCGGGATGGTGCTGACCCTGGTCATCGTCACCGACGAGGGCAGCGCCTACGACGCGCTCAAGTCGGCGCACGAGGCGTCGCGCGAGCACCCCTCGCGCATCCTGGTCGTCATCAAGCGCCCGGGCCGCTCCCCCAGGGAGCGGGCCGGCGCCCGGCTCGACGCCGAGGTGGTGGTGGGCGCCGAGGCGGGCACCGGCGAGACCGTGGTGCTGCGGATGCACGGCGAGCTGGCCAACCACTCCGAGTCCGTCGTACTGCCGCTGCTGCTGCCGGACGCGCCGGTGGTGTGCTGGTGGCCGGACCAGGCACCGGACAAGCCCGGCGCCGACCCGCTGGGGCGGCTCGCCCAGCGCCGTATCACCGACGCGTCCTCGGCCGAGGACCCGGTCGGCTCGATCGAGGTACGGGCCGGCTCCTACCTGCCGGGCGACACCGACCTGGCCTGGACCAGGATCACCCCGTGGCGTTCGATGCTGGCGGCGGCCCTGGACCAGAAGCACTCCGCGATCACCTCGGCCTCCGTGGAGGGAGAGGCGTACAACGCGAGCACCGAGCTGCTCGCGCTGTGGCTCGCCGACCGGCTGGGCGTCGAGGTGGAGCGCAAGGTCTCCGACGGCCCCGGCATCACCGCGGTACGCCTGTTCACCACCGCGGGCGACATCTGCCTGGACCGCTCCGACGGCCGGCTCGCCGAGCTGTCGGTGCCGGGACAGCCAGACCGGCACGTGGCGCTCAAGCGGCGGGAGACCGCCGAACTGATCGCGGAGGAGCTGCGCAGGCTCGACCCCGACGACATATACCGCGCCACGGTGCAGTTCGGGGTCAAGCACCTGATCAGCACCGCCAGGGACAACAAGGGCGCGACGGACGGCAGCCCGACCGCCGCCGCCCGTGCGACGCCGTCGGCCGCGAAGAAGGCGGCCTCGGGAGGCAAGGCGGCGACGTCGAAGTGAGCACTCCCCAGGTCGTCGTCCACCGCGACAAGGAACTGATGGCGCGCGCCGCCGCCGCCCGGCTGATCACCCGGATCGTGGACGCCCAGGCCGCCAGGGGCACCGCCTCTGTGGTGCTCACCGGCGGGCGCAACGGCAACGCCCTGCTCACCGCGCTCGCCGAGTCCCCCGCGCGCGACGCGGTGGACTGGGCGCGCCTGGACGTGTGGTGGGGCGACGAGCGGTTCCTGCCGGACGGCGACCCGGAGCGCAATGTCACGCAGGCCGCCGCGCTGCTGGACGCCGTCCCGGTGGACCCCGCCAGGGTGCACCCGATGGCGCCCTCCGACGGCCCGTACGGCTCCGACGTGGACGCGGCGGCCGAGGCCTACGCGGCGGAGCTGGCCGCCGCCGCGGGGACGGAGGGACACGGCCGGGTGCCGGCCTTCGACGTGCTGATGCTCGGCGTCGGCCCGGACACCCATGTCGCCTCGCTCTTCCCCGAGCACCCCGGGGTGCGGGAGCGGACCCGTACGGTGATCGGCGTCCGCGGCGCCCCCAAGCCGCCGCCCGTCCGCATCTCGCTGACGCTGCCGGCCATCAGGGCGGCCCACGAGGTGTGGCTGCTCGCTGCGGGCGAGGACAAGGCCGGGGCGGTGGCCATGGCCCTGTCCGCCCCAGGAGAGCTCCAGGCGCCCGCCTCTGGCGCCCAGGGCCTCTCCCGCACCCTGTGGCTGCTGGACCGGGCCGCGGCGGCGAAGCTGCCGCGCGACCTGTACCCGGCCGCGTCCTCGTAAGGCTGCGCCAAGGCGCCCTGTCAGGGGCGCGGGGAACCGCGCGACCGGCCCCAGAGGGGCGCGGGTCGCCACGACGGTTCCCCGCGCCCCTGAGCCGTGCTCAGCGCCCGCGCAGCTCGCGGTACCGGGCCACCAGGTGCTGGGTGCTCGGGTCCAGGCCCGGCACCTGCGCGCCCTCGCTCAGGGCCGGCTCGACCCGCTTGGCGAGCACCTTGCCCAGCTCGACGCCCCACTGGTCGAAGGAGTCGATGTTCCAGATCGCGCCCTGCACGAACACCTTGTGCTCGTAGAGCGCGATGAGCTGCCCCAGCACCGAAGGGGTCAGCCTGCTCGCGAGGATCGTCGTCGTCGGGTGGTTGCCGCGGAAGGTCTTGTGCGGGACCAGTTCCTCGGGGACGCCCTCCGCCCTGACCTCGTCGGGGGTCTTGCCGAAGGCCAGCGCCTGGGTCTGCGCGAAGAAGTTGGCCATCAGCAGGTCGTGCTGCCCGGCCAGCGGCCCGAGTTCGGCCAGCGGCTGCGCGAAGCCGATGAAGTCCGCCGGGACGAGCTTGGTGCCCTGGTGCAGCAACTGGTAGTACGCGTGCTGCCCGTTGGTACCCGGCGTGCCCCACACCACGGGCCCGGTCTGCCAGGTCACCGGGTTGCCGTCGCGGTCGACGGACTTGCCGTTGGACTCCATGTCGAGCTGCTGGAGATACGCGGTGAACTTGCTCAGGTAGTGGCTGTACGGCAGCACCGCGTGCGACTGGGCGTCGTGGAAACCGCCGTACCAGACGCCGAGCATCCCCAGCAGCAGCGGGGCGTTGCGCTCCGGCGGCGCGGTCCTGAAGTGCTCGTCGACCAGGTGGAAGCCGGCCAGCATGTCCCGGAAGGCGTCGGGGCCGATCGCCAGCATCAGCGACAGGCCGATGGCCGAGTCGTAGGAGTAGCGGCCGCCGACCCAGTCCCAGAACTCGAACATGTTCGTCGGGTCGATGCCGAACTCGGTGACCTTCTCGGCGTTGGTGGACAGCGCCACGAAGTGCTTGGCCACCGCCTCGTCCCCGGCGCCGAGCTGTCCGAGCAGCCACTGCCGGGCCGAGGTGGCGTTGGTGATGGTCTCGATGGTGGTGAAGGTCTTGGACGCGATGATGAACAGCGTCTCGGCCGCGTCCAGGTCCCGCACCGCCTCGTGCAGGTCGGCGCCGTCGACGTTGGACACGAACCGCACGGTCAGACCGCGGTCGGTGTAGGAGCGCAGCACGTCGTAGGCCATGGCGGGGCCGAGGTCGGAGCCGCCAATGCCGATGTTGACGATGTTCCTGATCCGCTTGCCGGTGTGGCCGGTCCACTCGCCGGAGCGGATGCGGTCCGCGAAGACGCCCATCTTGGTGAGCACTGCGTGCACGGCCGGTACGACGTTGTAGCCGTCGACCTCGATCGTCGCGGACTGCGGGGCGCGCAGCGCGGTGTGCAGCACCGCGCGGTCCTCGGTGGTGTTGATCTTCTCGCCGCGGAACATCGCGTCGCGCAGCTCGAACACGCCGGTCGCCGCGGCCAGTTCGCGCAGCAGCCGCAGCGTCTCGTCGGTCACCAGGTGCTTGGAGTAGTCCAGGTGGAGATCCCCCACCTGGAGGGTGTAGCGGCCGGCCCTGCCGGGGTCGGCGTCGAACAGCCCCCGCAGGTGAGTGCCCGCCGCTTCCTCACGGTGCTTGCCGAGCGCATGCCATTCGGGGCGCTGGTCAAGACGGTTCTGGCCCTGCGCGTTGGTTACGGACATCAGTCCACTTCTCCTCGTCCTCGCTGCAGGATCAACGCTAATTGATGATGCTGCGGAACGAGGGCCCGGCACCCGGGAGGAGTGGACGTGGCGGCGGACGCCGCCGCGCGGTCAGATCTCGCCGCGCAGCTTCGCCAGCGCCTCGGCGAGGATCGCCTCGCCGTCCGCCGCGGAGCGCCGCTCGCGCACGTAGGCGAGGTGGGTCTTGTAGGGCTCGGTCCGCGGCGGCGCCGGCGGGTTCTCCTCGTCCTGGCCGGCCGGGAAGCCGCAGCGCGGGCAGTCCCAGGTCTCCGGGATCTGCGCGTCGCTGGCGAAGCTCGGCTGGGTCTCATGCCCGTTGGAGCACCAGAAGGAGATGCGGAGGCGCGGCGCGGACTCGCCGCGCTCGGCCTCTCCCATCGGCCCCGCTCCGACCCGACTGCCACGGATCGCGTTGCCACTTGCCACGGTCGTAACTCCCTGCGTGATGGTGCTGCGAGATCGCCCAGTTTACGGGGACCTTACGTGCCGTCCAGTGGCAGGCGCACGACCCGCCCCCCGATGACGTCTTCCCATAGTAAGCCGCGGTGGCGACGAGGCGTCAGTTCACCCTGGATGCGCGGGAGTCGACGCGGATCCGGCAGGCGCCTCAGTTCTGGTACTTCATCACCAGGCCGAGCACGACAATGCACGTGAACCACAGCAGACCGATCACCACGGTGATCCGGTCGAGGTTGCGCTCGGCCACCGAGGAACCGCCGACGGAGGACTGCATGCCACCGCCGAACATGTCCGACAGGCCGCCGCCCTTCCCCTTGTGCATCAGCACCAGCAGCAGAAGCAGCAGGCTGAAGATGATGAGGGCGATGGAGAACCCGATGACCACGGCTGGACCAACTCTCTCGACTGCATGACAACGGCACGGGGCCGACCGTGCGGATACACGGTTCGGCCCCGCCAGGGTACTTCACACCGCTCCGGACATCACTGGTCGCGGAAGCGGACGATCTTCACGAATTCCTCCGCGTCCAGTGCCGCGCCGCCGACCAGGGCCCCGTCGACGTCCGGCTGCGCCATGATCGCGGCCACATTGCCCGCTTTGACCGAGCCGCCGTACTGGATACGGATGCCGTCCGCGGTCTCCTGGTCGTACAGCTCGGCCAGCCGGGCCCTGATCGCGCCGCAGACCTCCTGGGCGTCCTCGGGGGTGGCCACCTCGCCGGTGCCGATCGCCCAGACCGGCTCGTAGGCGATCACGATGCTGGCGGCCTGCTCGACGGGGATGTCCTTGAGCGCCCCGTCCAGCTGCGCCAGGGTGTGCGGCACCTGCTGCCCGGCCTTGCGGACGTCCAGGCCCTCGCCGACGCACACGATCGGGGTGAGGCCGTTGCGGTAGGCGGCCTTGACCTTGGCGTTGACGATCTCCTCGTCCTCGCCGTGGTACTGCCGTCGCTCGGAGTGACCGATGGCGACGTAGCTGCACTTGAACTTGGCCAGCATCGGCCCGGAGATCTCTCCGGTGTAGGCGCCCGAATCGTGCGCCGAGATGTCCTGGGCGCCGAACTTGATCTTCAGCCGGTCGCCGTCGACCAGGGTCTGCACGGAGCGCAGGTCGGTGAAGGGCACCAGGACGGCGACCTCGACGGCCGCGAAGTCCTTGTCGGTGAGCCCGAAGGCGAGCTTCTGGACGTGGGCGATGGCCTCGAGGTGGTTGAGGTTCATCTTCCAGTTCCCCGCCATCAGCGGGGTGCGGGTCTCGGTCATCGTTCAGCCCTCCAGGGCGGCAAGGCCGGGCAGCGTCTTGCCTTCGAGATATTCCAGGCTCGCGCCGCCGCCGGTGGAAATATGGCCGAAAGCGTTCTCGTCGAAGCCCAGGATGCGGACGGCCGCGGCCGAGTCGCCGCCGCCGACCACCGTGAAGGCCGGGGAGTCGATCAGCGCCTGGGCGACCGCGCGGGTGCCCTCGGCGTAGTCGGGGTGCTCGAAGACGCCCATCGGGCCGTTCCAGAAGACCGTGGCGGCGTCCGCCAGCTTGGCGGCGAAGAGCTTGCGGGACTCGGGGCCGATGTCCAGGCCGATGACATCGGCGGGAATGGCGTCCACGGCCGAGGTGACCGGCGAGGACGGCGCCTTCGTCTTGAGGTCGGGGAATTCGGTGGCGCCGACCACGTCGACCGGCAGCACGAATTCCACACCCTTGGCCTTGGCCCGCTCCAGGTAGTCGCGCACGACGGGGAGCTGGTCCTCCTGGAGCAGGCTCTTGCCCACCTCGTGGCCCTGGGCCTTGAGGAAGGTGAAGACCATGCCGCCGCCGACCAGGATCCGGTCGGCCTTCTCCAGCAGGTGGTCGATCACCCCGAGCTTGTCGGAGACCTTGGAGCCGCCCAGCACCACCGCGTACGGCCGCGAGACGTCCTCGGTGAGCTTCTTGAGCACCCCGACCTCGGTGGCGATCAGACCGCCCGCCGCGTGCGGCAGCCGGGCCGGCAGGTCGTAGACCGAGGCGTGCTTGCGGTGCACCGCGCCGAAGCCGTCGCCGACGTAGATGTCGGCCAGCTCGGCGAGCCGGTCGGCGAAGGCGCCGCGCTCGGCGTCGTCCTTGGCGGTCTCGCCGGCGTTGAAGCGCAGGTTCTCCAGCAGCGCGACCTGGCCGTCCGCCAGGCCCGCCACGGCGGCGCGCGCGCTGTCGCCGACCGTGTCGGCGGCGAACGCCACGTCATGGCCCAGCAGCTCGCCCAGCCGCGCGGCGACCGGCGCGAGCGAGAACTGCGGGTCGGGCTCGCCCTTGGGGCGGCCCAGGTGCGAGGCGACGATCACCCGGGCGCCGGCCTCGGCGAGCTTGGTGATGGTCGGTACGGCGGCCCGGATCCGGCCGTCGTCGGTGATGGTCTGCCCGTCCAGCGGCACGTTCAGGTCGGCGCGGACGAACACCCGCTTGCCCGCCACCTGCCCCTGGCCGATGAGGTCGTCGATCGTCTTCATCTTCTGCGGTATCTCCGGTCTGCTACGAGTGGGCTGGCACGGAGACAGGGTCCGGCCGGGCGCTCCGTCGCGCCCGGCCGGACCCTGTCTCTTGCATCGCTGTGCGCGGTGTCGGCTACTGGCTGCCGGTCACCCGGTCAGAGCTGGCCGCCGACGAAGACCGTCAGGTCCACCAGGCGGTTGGAGTAGCCCCACTCGTTGTCGTACCAGCCGATGACCTTGGCCGTCTTGCCCTGGACCATGGTCAGCGACGAGTCGAAGGTGCAGGAGGCCGGCCAGTTGACGATGTCCGACGACACGATCGCGTCCTCGGTGTAGTCCAGCAGGCCCTTGAGCTGGCCCTGCGAGGCCTTCAGGAACGCGGCGTTGACCTCGTCCTTGGTGACCTCGCGCTCCAGGTCGACCACCAGGTCGGTGACCGAGCCGGTGGGGACCGGGACGCGCATCGCGATGCCGTCCAGCTTGCCCTTGAGCTGCGGGATGACCAGCGCGGTGGCCTTGGCGGCACCGGTGGTGGTCGGGATGATGTTCTCGGCGGCGGCGCGGGCGCGGCGCAGGTCCTTGTGCGGGAAGTCCAGGATCCGCTGGTCGTTGGTGTACGCGTGGACCGTGGTCATCAGGCCCTTGACGATGCCGAAGTTCTCCAGCAGCACCTTCGCCATCGGCGCCACACAGTTCGTGGTGCAGGAGGCGTTCGAGATGATGTTGTGGTTCGCCGGGTCGTACGCGTCCTGGTTGACGCCCATGACGATGGTGATGTCCTCGTCGGTGGCGGGCGCCGAGATGATGACCTTCTTGGCACCGCCCGCGATGTGCTTGGCGGCGTCGGCCGCCTTGGTGAAGATGCCGGTCGACTCGATGACGATGTCGATGCCCAGCTCGCCCCACGCGATCGCGGAGGGGTCGCGCTCGGCCAGCACCTTGATCGTCTTGCCGTCGACCGTGATGGAGTCCGCGGTGTGGGTGACCTCGGCCTTGAGGCGTCCCAGAATGGTGTCGTACTTCAGCAGGTGCGCCGTGGTCGCGGTGTCACCCAGGTCGTTGACAGCCACGATCTCGATGTCCGCGCCCTGCTCCAGGGCGGCGCGGAAGAAGTTACGCCCGATGCGGCCGAAGCCGTTGATGCCTACCCGGATCGTCACGAACCGATCTCCTCGCTCAGTCGCCGGAATCCACTCCGGCTGCGAAATATGGGATGTCCCCGACCACCCCCGACCCTACCTCGCCCCTGTCCCCCGGGTGACATCCCCCACCCTCGCGGCTGCGCCGCGCCAAGGGGTTCCCCTCCCCCGGGCACGGGGGCTGTGCGGCTCCCCTTGGGCAAGCGGCGCCCTCCCGGGGCACGGCGGATGTGCGGCTCCCGCGCCGCGGGGGTGACCCTCCAGCACCGTGGGGCTGCGGCTCCCGTGCCGCGCAGGGCGCCCACCAGGGGCGCGGGGAACTGCGCGCTCAGCCGACCACCGGCCGGTGGTCCGTATACGACCGCAACAGCCCCTTCGGGCCGGTGACGACCCGCGCGCGGGTGGTGGGCCGGCCGCACAGTTCCCCGCACCCCTGGTGGGCACCCACCGACGCGGTCGTGCACCCGGCCCCGCGCCAGCGGAAGCGCGCCCACCGACGCAGCCGTACCGCCCGGCCCCGCGTCAGCGGAGGGGGACCCGGGAGCGCAACGGTGCGCAGGAGCGGGGGCGGCCCGGGGACGGGGGCGGAGGAGTCAGCCGACCATCTCGTCGGTGAGGTTGGCCTCCGTGCCGGGCAGGCCAAGATCGGACGCCCGCTTGTCGGCCATCGCCAGCAGCCGCCGGATCCGCCCGGCCACCGCGTCCTTGGTGAGCGGCGGCTCGGCCAGCGAGCCCAGCTCCTCCAGCGACGCCTGCTTGTGGTCCATCCGCAGCCGCCCGGCGGCGGCAAGGTGCTCGGGCACCTCGTCGCCCAGGATCTCCAGCGCCCGCTGGACCCGCGCCCCCGCGGCGACCGCGGCCCGCGCGGACCGCCGCAGGTTCGCGTCGTCGAAGTTGGCCAGCCGGTTCGCGGTGGCCCGGACCTCGCGCCGCATGCGGCGCTCCTCCCAGGCCAGCACGGAGTCGTGCGCCCCGAGCCGGGTCAGCAGCGCGCCGATCGCGTCGCCGTCGCGTACGACGACCCGGTCCACATTGCGCACCTCGCGCGCCTTGGCCGGGATCTGGAGCCGCCGCGCGGCGCCGACCAGGGCGAGCGCGGCCTCCGGACCCGGGCAGGTCACTTCGAGGGACGACGAGCGGCCCGGCTCCGTGAGGGAGCCGTGCGCGAGGAAGGCCCCGCGCCAGGCTGCCTCCGCGTCGCAGGTGGCGCCGGAGACGACCTGCGGGGGCAGCCCGCGGATGGGCCGCCCGCGACCGTCCACCAGGCCCGTCTGCCGGGCCAGCTGGTCACCGCCGGCGACCACCCTGACCACGTACCGGCTGCCGCGGCGCAGCCCGCCCGGCGCCATCACGACCAGGTCGGAGGAGTGGCCGAAGATCTCCAGGATGTCCTTGCGGAGCCGCCGCGCGGCGATCCCGGTGTCCAGCTCCGCCTCGATCACGATCCGGCCGCTCACCAGGTGCAGACCGCCGGCGAAGCGGAGGATCGACGAGACCTCCGCCTTGCGGCAGCAGGTCCGGGTGACGGGAAGCCGGGAGATTTCGTCCTTCACCGCTGCCGTCATCGCCATGGGCCGATCCTTCCACGCATACGAAAAATCCGGTCATACGCGGCGGCCAACAGCTCCGGGTCGTGCCGCGGCCCGTCGGGGGCGGCGACCGGGGCCAGTTCGACCGTGCCGCCCAGCCGTAGCGCGGCCTCGTCGAGGCTGTCACGGTCCGGGACGGCGGCCTCGTCGGCGAGAACCACGTCGATGGTGAGTTTAGGGGCGTGTCGCCCCAAAACCTCCAAGTGACGCTGCGGAGAAAATCCGTCGGTTTCGCCGGGTTGCGGCGCGAGGTTCAGCGTGAGGACCCGCCGGGCCCTGGTGGTCATCAGTGCCTCGGCCAATTCCGGCACCAGCAGGTGCGGGATCACCGAGGAGAACCAGGACCCGGGTCCGAGCACCACCCAGTCGGCGTCGAGCACCGCCTGGACCGCCTCGGGCACCGCCGGCGGGTCGGCCGGCCGGAGCATGACCTCCAGCACCTCGCCGGGGGTGAGGGCGACCGTGGCCTGGCCGCGGACGGTGGAGACCGCGTCCGGCTCGGCGGGGTCGTGGCCCCGTACGACGGCGTGCAGGTCGAGCGGGACGGCGGACATCGGCAGCACCCGGCCGTGTGCGCCGAGCAGCCGGCCGACCCATTCGAGGGCGGCGACCTCGTCGTTGAGCTGCTCCCACAGGGCGACGATCAGCAGATTGCCGACCGCGTGGCCGTGCAGGTCGCCGCCGCTGACGAAACGGTGCTGCACCACCTTGGACCAGGTCCTGCCCCACTCGTCGTCCCCGCACAGCGCCGCCAGCGCCTTGCGCAGGTCGCCGGGCGGCAGCACCCCCATCTCGCTGCGCAGCCGCCCGCTGGACCCGCCGTCGTCGGCGACGGTGACCACCGCGGTGAGGTCGCCGGTGATCCGGCGGAGCGCCGCCAGCGAGGCGGCGAGACCGTGGCCGCCGCCCAGGGCAACCACTTTCGGCGCCGCCCCGCGCCCGCGGCCCGTACGGCCGCCGCGGCGCTGCCGCCGGCCCGTCATGATCACTCGCGCCCCATGTCCCTGTGCACCGTCACCGTCTCCACTCCGTCCGCCGCCAGCCGTGCGGCCAGCCGTTCCGACATCGCCACGCTGCGGTGCTTGCCGCCCGTACAGCCCACGGCGATCGTCACGTACCGCTTGCCCTCGCGCCGGTAGCCGGCGGCGATGATGTGCAGCAGCTCGGCGTACCGGTCGAGGAACTCCTTGGCGCCGGGCTGGTTGAACACGTACGTGGCCACCTCGTCGTTGAGCCCGGTGAAGGGGCGCAGCTCCGGCACCCAGTGCGGGTTCGGCAGGAAGCGGCAGTCCACCACCAGGTCGGCGTCGACGGGCAGCCCGTACTTGAATCCGAACGACATGACGGTGGCCCTGAGTTCCTGCTCCTCCTCGCCGGCGAACTGCGCGTCGAGCTTGGCGCGCAGTTCGTGCACGTTCAGGCTGGAGGTGTCGACCACCAGATCGGCGTCGCCGCGCAGCTCGCGCAGCAGGTCGCGCTCGGCCCCGATGCCGTCCACGATGCGGCCCTGGCCCTGCAGCGGGTGCGGGCGGCGCACCGATTCGAATCGGCGCACCAGCGCGTCGTCGGAGGCTTCGAGGAAGATCACCCGGCGCTTGACGTGCTTGGTCTCCAGGTCCGCGAGGGACTCCCTGAGGTTGTCGAAGAACTGCCGGCCGCGTACGTCCACCACGACCGCGATCCGGGCCACATTGCCCTGGGAACGGGCGCCGAGGTCCACCATGGTCGGGATGAGGGCGGGCGGCATGTTGTCGACCACGAACCAGCCCAGGTCCTCCAGGCACTTCGCCGCGGTGCTGCGGCCCGCTCCCGACATCCCGGAGATGATCACCAGTTCGGGGATGGCCTGCCCGGCCTCACCCGCTCCGCCGCTGGTCATATGAGTGCTGTCCTGTTCGTCCTGCTCGCTCATGTGCTCTTCCCCCGATGTTGTCGGCCGGACGCCGGAGGCGGTGTGCCCGCGGTCGTACGGTCGTCCTCTTCGATGATCTCTCCGGTCGCGGTGTTCACCGCGGGTGCGGCCGGGGCCGCGGACGCCAGGGCCGCGGCGACCGTCTCCGCCGTGTGGCGGCCGATCCCCTGGACCTGGCAGATCTCCTCGACGGTCGCCGCGCGCAGCCGCTTGAGCGAACCGAAGTGCTTGAGCAGTGCCTGCTTGCGCGTCTCGCCCAGGCCCGGCACCGCGTCGAGGGCGCCGGCCTTCATCGACTTGGAGCGCTTGCTGCGCTGGTAGGCGATGGCGAAGCGGTGCGCCTCGTCGCGGACCCGCTGGAGCAGGTACAGGCCTTCGCTGCTGCGCGGCAGGATCACCGGGTCGTCGTCGCCCGGCACCCAGACCTCTTCGAGCCGCTTGGCCAGTCCGCACACGAAGACGTCGGCTATCCCCAGCTCGTCCAGCGCCCTGCGGGCCGCGGCGACCTGCGGCTGGCCGCCGTCGACGACCACGAGCTGCGGCGGGTACGCGAACTTGCGCGGCCGGCCGGTGTCCGGGTCGATGGGTCCGCCGACGGCTTCCTCGTGGCCCCCGTCGTGGCCCCCGTCGTGGCCCCCGTCCCGGCCGGTGCCGTCGCCCTCGGCCCCGGCTGCCGCCTGCGGCTGGTCGGGCTCCCACTCGCCGGTCTTCTGCTTCTCCAGCAGATAGCGGCGGAAGCGGCGGGAGATCACCTCGTGCATGGAACGGACGTCGTCCTGGCCCGCGAACGACTTGATCTGGAAGCGGCGGTATTCGCTCTTGCGGGCGAGCCCGTCCTCGAAGACCACCATCGAGGCGACCACGTCGTCGCCCTGCAGATGGCTGATGTCGTAGCACTCGATCCGCAGCGGCGCGGTGTCCAGGTCGAGGGCTGCGGCGATCTCCTCCAGCGCCCGGGAGCGGGTGGTGAGGTCGGAGGCCCGCCGGGTCTTGTGCAGGGCCAGCGCCTGCGACGCGTTGCGCTGGACGGTGGCCATCAGGTCCTTCTTGTCGCCGCGCTGCGGCACCCGCAGGCTGACCTGCGAGCCGCGCCGGTCCGACAGCCACTGGGCGAGCGCCTCCGCGGGCTGGGGCAGCGCCGGGACCAGCACCTCCTTGGGCACGCCGCCGCTGCCGCCGGACTGCTCCGCGTCGCCCCGCTCGTCGCCGTAGAGCTGCTGGATCGCGTGCTCGACCAGGCCCGCGGTGTCGACCGCCTCGACCCGGTCGGTGACCCAGCCGCGCTGGCCGCGGACCCGGCCGCCGCGGACGTGGAAGATCTGCACGGCGGCTTCGAGTTCGTCCTCGGCGACCGCGATCAGGTCGGCGTCGGTGGCGTCGGCGAGCACCACCGCGTTCTTCTCCATGGCGCGGCGCAGCGCCTCCAGGTCGTCGCGCAGCCGGGCCGCCTGCTCGTACTCCATGGCCGACGCGGCGTCCTTCATGCGCTGTTCGAGCCGGCGCAGATACGTACCGGTGTGGCCGGCCATGAAGTCGCAGAACTCCTCGGCCAGTTCGCGGTGGTCGGGCTCGCTGATCCGGCCGACGCAGGGCGCGGAGCACTTGTCGATGTAGCCGAGCAGGCAGGGCCGGCCGATCTGGGCGGAGCGCTTGAACACCCCGGCGGAGCAGGTGCGGACCGGGAAGACCCGCAGCATCAGGTCGACGGTCTCGCGGATCGCCCAGGCGTGCGCGTAGGGGCCGAAGTAGCGGACGCCCTTGCGCTTGGGGCCGCGCATCACCTGGACGCGCGGGAATTCCTCGTTCATGGTGACGGCGAGGGACGGATAGCTCTTGTCGTCGCGGTACTTGACGTTGAACCGCGGGTCGAACTCCTTGATCCAGGAATACTCCAGCTGCAGCGCCTCGACCTCGGTGGAGACGACCGTCCACTCCACGGCGGCGGCGGTCGTCACCATGGTGGCGGTGCGCTGGTGCAGGTTGGTGATGTCCTGGAAGTACGAGGACAGGCGCTGGCGCAGGCTCTTCGCCTTGCCGACGTAGATCACCCTGCCGTGCTCGTCCCGGAATTTGTAGACCCCGGGAGAGTCGGGGATCTGGCCCGGCTTCGGTCGGTAGCTGCTGGGGTCTGCCATGCTTCCCACCCTACTGGCGGGATACGACAAACCGGGGGCAGGCTCGGGGTCCCGGAATCCCGGAGTCCGGGTCCCTGGGCCCCGCCCGCCGACCGGTCAGCTCGCGGGTCCCGCGGTGATCCTGCCGCCCGCCACCGTGACGTGGACGGCGGGCAGCGCCTTGGTCGCCGGTCCCTGGACCACGGCCCCGGTCTCGGCGTCGAACCGGCTGCCGTGGCAGGGGCAGGAGATGGTCGTGCCCTCCACCGAGTCGACCACGCAGCCCTGGTGGGTGCACACCGCGCTGAACGCCTTGAAGGCGCCCTGCTGCGGCTGCGACACCACGACCTTGTCCTCGCGGTAGAGCTTGGCGCCGCCGACCGGCACCTCGCTCGCCGCGCCCAGCTCCACGGCTTTGGCGGGACCGTCGGCCGAGCCGTTCTTGCCGCCGCAGGCGGTCAGTCCGATTCCGGCGGCCCCGGCCAGCGCCGCGCCCCGCAGGACGGTACGGCGGCAGGCGGGCAGTTCGCTGGTCATACGTGCTCCAGGTGGTACGGCTCGCACCGCACGCTGCGTGCGGTGCGACCCGTACCTTACGTGCCCCGGCTGTGCCGCCACGCCCCGCCTCGGCCGGTGGCGCGGCCCGGCCTCTGGGCTAGGCCTTGGCGGCGCGCTTCCTGGGGGCGGCGGTCTTCTTGGCCGGCGCGGCCTTCTTGGGCGCCGCCTTGGAGGCCGCGCGCTTCCTGGGCGCGGGCACGGCGGCGTCGCTGACCCGGTCGGCGCCCAGGACGTCGCGCAGGAACTTGCCGGTGTGGCTGGCCGGGACGCCCGCGACCTGCTCGGGAGTGCCCTCGGCGACCACCAGACCGCCGCCGTTGCCGCCTTCGGGGCCCATGTCGACGACCCAGTCGGCGGTCTTGATGACATCGAGGTTGTGCTCGATGACGATCACCGAATTGCCCTTGTCGACCAGCCCGGACAGCACCTTGATCAGCTTGCTGATGTCCTCGAAGTGCAGCCCGGTGGTCGGCTCGTCCAGGACGTACACGGTCCGCCCGGTGGAGCGCTTCTGCAGCTCCGAGGCGAGCTTGACGCGCTGGGCCTCGCCGCCGGACAGCGTCGGCGCGGACTGTCCGAGCCGTACGTATCCCAGGCCGACCTCGTGCAGGGTGCGCAGATGGCGGGCGATGGTCGGCACCGCCTCGAAGAAGTCCAGCGCCTCCTCGATGGGCATGTCCAGCACCTCGGCGATGGACTTGCCCTTGTAGTGCACCTCCAGGGTCTCCCGGTTGTAGCGGGCACCGTGGCAGACCTCGCACGGCACGTACACGTCCGGCAGGAAGTTCATCTCGATCTTGATCGTGCCGTCGCCCGCGCAGTTCTCACAGCGGCCGCCCTTGACGTTGAAGGAGAAGCGGCCGGGCTGATAGCCGCGGACCTTGGCCTCCATCGTCTCGGCGAACAGCCGCCGCACATGGTCGAACACCCCGGTGTACGTCGCCGGGTTGGAGCGCGGGGTGCGGCCGATCGGCGACTGGTCGACGTGCACGACCTTGTCCACCAGGTCGTCGCCGTCCACCCGGGTGTGCCGGCCCGGCACACTGCGCGCGCCGTTCAGCTCGCGGGCCAGGTGGGTGTAGAGGATGTCGTTGACCAGAGTGGACTTGCCGGAGCCCGACACACCGGTGACCGCAGTGAGCACGCCCAGCGGGAAGGACACGTCGATGTCCTGCAGATTGTGCTCGCGGGCGCCGCGCACGGTCAGCCGCCGCTCGCGGTCGATCGGGCGGCGCACGTCCGGGGTCGGGATGACCCGCTTGCCGGCCAGATACTGCCCGGTCAGCGACTCCTCGTTGACCAGCAGCTCCTTGAGCGAGCCGGAGTGCACGACCTTGCCGCCGTGCTCGCCGGCGCCCGGGCCGATGTCGACCACCCAGTCGGCGGTCTTGATGGTGTCCTCGTCGTGCTCCACCACGATCAGCGTGTTGCCCAGGTCGCGCAGCCGGACCAGCGTCTCGATCAGCCGGTGGTTGTCGCGCTGGTGCAGGCCGATGGACGGCTCGTCCAGCACATAGAGCACACCGACCAGGCCGGAGCCGATCTGGGTGGCCAGCCGGATGCGCTGCGCCTCGCCGCCGGACAGCGTGCCCGCCGCCCGGTTCAGCGACAGATAGTCCAGGCCGACGTCGACCAGGAACCTCAGCCGCTCGTTGACCTCCTTGAGCACCCGCTCGGCGATCTTGCGGTCGCGGGCGTCCAGCTTCATCGCGCCCAGGAACTCGGCGCAGTCGCTGATCGACATCGCGGAGACGTCGGCGATGGAGCGGTCCTGCACGGTGACGGCCAGCACGATCGGCTTGAGCCTGCTGCCCTCGCAGGTCGGGCAGGGCACCTCGCGCATGTAGCCCTCGAAGCGCTCCCGGCTGGAGTCGCTCTCGGAGTCCTGGTGCCGGCGCTTGACGAACGGCACCGCACCCTCGAAGTGCGCGTTGTACACCCGGTCACGGCCGTAGCGGTTCTTGTACGCGACGCGGACCTCGGACTTGTGGCCGTAGAGCAGTGCCTTCCTGGCCCGGGCGGGCAGTCCGGCGAACGGGATGTCGGTACGGAAGCCCAGCTCGGTGGCCAGTCCGTCGACCAGGCGCTCGAAATACCCCTTGGACATGCCGCCGGTCCAGGGCGCGATGGCGCCCTCCTGGAGCGACTTCTGGTCGTCGGGGACGATCAGCTCCGGGTCGACCTCCATCCGGGAGCCGATGCCCGTGCAGTCGGGGCAGGCGCCGAAGGGCGAGTTGAAGGAGAAGGAGCGCGGCTCCAGCTCTTCGAAGGACAGGTCGTCGTAAGGGCAGTACAGGTGCTCGGAGAACATCCGCTCGCGCTGCGGGTCGTCCTCCGGCAGATCGACGAAGTCGAGGATGACCATGCCGCCGGACAGGCCCAGCGCGGTCTCGACGGAGTCGGTGAGCCGCCGCTTGGCGGAGTCCTTCACCGTGAGGCGGTCGACGACCACCTCGATGGTGTGCTTCTCCTGCTTCTTGAGCTTGGGCGGGTCGGTGAGCTGGACGGTGACGCCGTCCACCCTGGCCCGGCTGTATCCCTTGGTCTGCAGGTCCGCGAAGAGGTCGACGAATTCGCCCTTGCGCTCGCGGGCCAGCGGCGAGAGCACCTGGAAGCGGCTGCCCTCCTCCAGCTCCAGCACCCGGTCGACGATGGCCTGCGGCGACTGCCGGGCGATCGGGCGGCCGCACTCGGGGCAGTGCGGCTTGCCGATCCGGGCGAAGAGCAGCCGCAGATAGTCGTACACCTCGGTGATGGTGCCGACGGTGGACCGCGGGTTGCGCGAGGTGGACTTCTGGTCGATCGAGACGGCCGGCGACAGGCCCTCGATGAAGTCCACGTCCGGCTTGTCCATCTGGCCGAGGAACTGCCGCGCGTAGGACGAGAGCGATTCGACGTACCGGCGCTGGCCCTCGGCGAAGATCGTGTCGAAGGCCAGCGAGGACTTGCCGGAACCGGACAGGCCCGTGAACACGATGAGCGAGTCCCTGGGCAGCTCCAGCGAGACGTTCTTCAGATTGTGCTCGCGAGCGCCACGGACGATGAGTCGATCGGCCACGCCAGTGCGCACCTTTCCTAGAGATGGGGGGAGAGTCGGCACCCCCCGGTCAGCGTAAACGGGGCGCACTCGGCTTTTCTTCCTGTCGCTGCGGTTGCGACACAACGACCATATAGCACGCGCATTCGAATTACGGGATCGTACCGCCAGGTTCACCCGATCGTGTGGTGCGCATCGCTCTGCGTGCCGCGGGGCATACGGAAAGCTGACGTCCGTACCGCCGACGACCCACCGGGAGCGCCTGTGACCGTCCAACGACCCGACCCCGACCGCGATGCGGCCGAGCTGGCGGAAGCCACGGAGCAGCTGCTCGCCGCCGCGGCCGGGCTGTCCGCGCAGGACCTGGCGGGCGCCTCCCTGCTGCCCGGCTGGACCCGGGGCCATGTGCTGGCCCACCTCGCCCGCAACGCCGACGCCCTGGTGAATCTGCTGGCCTGGGCGCGGACCGGCGAGGAGACCCCGATGTACGCCGACGCGGCCACCCGCGACCGCGACATCGAAGCGGGCGCCGGCCGGCCGCCCGCCGAGCAGCTGGACGACCTGCGGGACTCCGCCGGCCGTCTCGCCGCTGCCCTGGCGGCACTGCCGCCCGCCGCCTGGGCGAGCCAGGTCGCGATGCGCTCGGGGCGGGTGATCGCGGCGGCCGAGATCCCCTGGCTGCGGCTGACCGAGGTGCGGCTGCACCACGTCGACCTCGACGCCGGCCACACCGCGGACGACCTGCCGGCCGCCTTCGCCGACCGCGAGCTGGCCTGGGTCGTCGACCGCCTGGCCGCGCACGAGGGCGTGGCCCCCGTCCGGCTGCGCGACACCGGCTCCGGCACCTCCTGGGACCTGGGCGCCGCGGCGGAGCCCGAGCTGACCGTCTCGGGTCCGGCGCGCGCCCTGCTCGCGTGGGTCAGCGGCCGCGGCAAGGGCGACGGCCTCGACGTCAGTCCCGCAGGACACCCGCTGCCGGTGCTGCCGCCGCTAGGCTGACGCCATGGCGTACAGCGGACAAGTGACGGTGGGCGGGCCCCCCGACGTACACGAACTCAGCGATCTGATCATCAGCAAGGTCGCGGTCGGCCCGATGAACAACAACGCATACCTGCTGCGCTGCCGCGCCACCGGTGAGCAGCTGCTCATCGACGCGGCGGCGGAGCCCCGGACCCTGCTCGACCTGATCGGCGACGACGGGCTGGCCTCGGTGGTCACCACCCACCAGCACGCCGACCACTGGCAGGGCCTCGGCCCGGTGGTCAGGAAGACCGGCGCGCGGACGTACGCGGGCCGGGACGACGCCGAGGGCATCCCGGTCCCCACCGACGTGCCCGTCGACGACGGCGGCACCATCGACGTCGGCCGGATCACCCTCACCGCCCGCCACCTGGTCGGCCACACCCCGGGCAGCATCGCGCTGGTCTACGACGACCCGCACGGCCACCCGCACGTCTTCACCGGCGACTGCCTCTTCCCCGGCGGGGTCGGCAACACCCACGACGACCCCGCGGCCTTCACCTCGCTGCTGGACGGCGTCACCGCCAAGCTCTTCGACGCCCTTCCTGACGAGACCTGGGTCTACCCGGGCCACGGCGACGACACCACGATCGGTGACGAGCGGCCCCACCTCGACGAATGGCGCAAGCGCGGCTGGTGAGCAGGCCGGCGCCTTCTCCCGTGCCTCCCCCTCCGGCGAAGGGGGAGGCCGGCGCACCCACCCGCACGCACATCTCCGCGCCGGCCACGTCCCGGCCGTCAGTGATGGCGGGCGCGGCTCTTGCGGGACTTCGTGACGCGGTGGGTCATGGACGAGCGGCGGGTGGACGGGGTCGCCTTCGCGCCGCCGTCCCTGGCGGGGCAGCTCTCGGTGAGCTTCGCCACTGACAGGCGGACCGGCACACCGGTGTCGGCCGTGCCCGCGGCCGGGCTCTGGAAGCAGACCCTCCAGTCGGCGGCCGAGGCCGCCGAACGCTTCGCGCCGGTCGCGTCGGTCACGCTGACGTTGCCGAAGCCCGCGCCTGACGCGGTGGCACGGGCGGCGGCCAGGGTCTGCCCGCTCAGGCTGGGCAGCATCCGGTGGACGCCGGTCTTCTTGTAGGGCGATCCGCCACCGCAGCCGGCGAGCGCGACCACCGCGGCAGCGGCGGTCACGGTGGCGAGGCAGGCCGTGGATATCCGGGCGTACGGCAAGGGTCCCCCTGGTCTCGATGGCACTCGACGGCGTCAGGTGACGCTCGGTCAAGGGGGTGATGATGCCAGCCCCCGGGCGGGCGGTCAGTGGCGGGTCAGGTCCATGACCCAGTTGCTCAGCCAGGTGTCGCCGCCGTCCACCGAGAACGCCTGCTCCCAGCGGGCGGTGTCCTGCGTGATGCCGGACCAGGTGAAGCGCGCCCTGACGTCCTTGCCGTGGTAGGTGTCGTCGCCGTGGAAGACTCCCGTGCCGTCGGTGAAGCGGCCGGTCACCGGCGGGAAGAGCAGGCCGGTGCTGCTGCTCGACCGGTACAGCGACCATTCGCCGCGCTCCGGGTCGTACAGCCGCAGCGTCAGGCCGGCCGTGCCCTTGGTGGGGAAGACGGTCTCGTCGAAGTTCGCGCCGCCGTCGAAGTGCCGGGAGGCGGTGCTGACACCGGGGAAGTCCTCCCAGGCGCTGTCCGCGTCGAGGAAGTCGGCACGCCGGCGGTTGGCGATGTCCCAGTTGCCGGTGAGGAAGTCGAAGTCGCTCACGTGCGGTCTCCCGTGCTGCCCGCGGGCAGCGAGTCGTCGAGGTAGCCGGCCAGGTCGGGCCGGTCGGGGGCGAGGACGTGCCGGACCCAGGCGTCGCGCTCGTGCAGGATCGGCGGCAGTTCCCAGACGCAGCCGATCAGCCGGGGCTCCAGCCGCACGAAGTGCGTCGGGTCCCGGTCGGGGCAGCCCAGGACGGGCTGCCCCGCCACGGCTGCCGAGAAGTGCAGCGCGTTGTCCCATGCCCAGGTGTAGGCGTTGAGATAGGCCCCGTCGTCCCCTCCCCTGTGGAGGACGGCGAAGGCCGCGCCGGGCGTGCCGTCGCCTTCCGGCAGCAGGTCGGGCAGGATCGCGTACGCCGCCTTCTGCACATCGGGCGCGATGCCGGACGGGTCGGCGGTCACGTGGTAGCGCTTGACGCGCCGGCCCCCGACCTCGATCGGCGGCGGCACGGTGAGGAACTTCTCGCGGAAAGCCATGGCTGGACCGTACGACCGGTTCACTGACACCTTGTGTCAGTGAAGTCCAGCCGTCTGCTGTCGATCCTGCTGCTGCTCCAGACCCGCGGCCGGATGACCGCCGCCGAGCTGGCCGCGGAGCTGGAGGTGTCGCCGCGGACCGTCTACCGGGACGTGGAGTCGCTGCACACGGCCGGTGTGCCGCTGTACGGCGACGCCGGCCACCGGGGCGGCTACCAGCTGCTCGCGGGCTACCGCACCCGGCTGACCGGGCTGAACGCGGGCGAGGCGGAGGCGCTGTTCCTGTCGGGCGCGCCGGGACCCGCGGCGGAACTGGGCCTCGGCCCCGCGCTGGCCACCGCCCAGCTCAAGCTGAGGGCCGCGCTGCCGGCCGGACTGCGCGAGCAGGCCGACCGGATGCGCGCCCGCTTCCACCTGGACGCGCCCGGCTGGTACGCCGCCGACGCCGAGGTGCCGTTCCTGCCGCAGGTCGCCGACGCGGTGTGGAACGGCAGGGTCCTCGATGTGCGCTACCGCCGCTGGAAGGAGCCGACCGACGTCGACCGGCGGCTCGAACCGTACGGCCTGGTCCTCAAGGCGGGCCGCTGGTACACGGTGGCGGGTCCCGGGCCGCACACCTACCGGGTCGACCAGATCCTGCGGCTGACCGTCGGCGCGGAGCGCTGCGAGGTGCCCGCGGACTTCGACCTGGCGGACCACTGGCGGCGCTCCCAGGAGGACTTCCACGCCCGGCTGCACCACGGCGAGGCGGTGGTACGGCTGTCGCCGCGGGCCGCCGCGCGGCTGACCGGGTCCGCCGCGCGGGCGCTGGAGGCGACCGGCAGGGCCGAACCGGACGGCTGGACCCGCGCCACGCTGCCGACCGAGTCGCTGGACCAGGCGCACGCGTTCTTCCTGTCGCTGGGCGCCGAGGCGGAGGTGCTGGACCCGCCGGAGCTGCGGGACCGGCTCGCCGCGACGGCCCGCGCGCTCGCCGCGGCCTACCAGCACTGACCCAGGGGGCACCGACCGCCACACCCTGTCATCTGTCAGGAGCGGAGCGTGGTCGCCGCCGGTTACGTTTCTGGTGGCCGGCAGGACGGTCGGCCCCAACGGAAGGAAAGACCATGCGGAAGATCACCAGGGCGGTCACGGCAATGGCGTTCGCAGCGGGTGTGGTGGCCACGGGCGGTCTCACCAACGCGCAGGCGGCAGGCAGTTCATGGGACGGCTGCCCGTCGGGCGCGGTCTGTGTCTACGCCCAGGACGCGGAGGCCGTGACACCGACCGACGTCTACTGGAGCTACGGCGCCCACAACCTGAGCAACCAGGTCGGCTGGCACTGGGTGCTCAACAACCAGACCGGCGGAGCCCACGCCCGTCTGTGCCTGGGCTCCAACGGCACCAACTGCAACTACGACATGGCCGCGCAGCACGGGGTGCGCGCCGACCTCACCCCGGTCAACTCCATCACCTTGGACCGCCCGTAGCGGCCGGGTGGAGCGCGTAGCCGGCCATATAGCGCCGGACCGTGTCGACGTAGGGCTGTACGCGGGCCGGGACACCGTGGGCGTCGACGATGGTACGGACGCTGGTGCGGTAGGCCGCGGCGATCCACGAGGGGAGGTCGCCGCGCATACCGTCCAACTTCAGCTGCTGGTCGACCCAGCACAGATAGACGCCCATGGTGGCGATGGCGTCCGGTGCGGACATGTAGCTCTTGCGCCCGTCCAGGTCGCCGTCGACCGCCCAGGCGTTGAAGACCCTGGGCGTCCACATGGCGACTCCGTATTCGTCGGTGGCGGGCCGGCGGGCATGGACGTCGAAGCCGCTCTCCGCCTTGAGCATCGCGGCGATCAGGGCGGGGGTCACCTCCGGCTCCGCGCACAGTCGGGCGGCCTGACCGATGGACGGGCGCAGGGCGGCCGGGACGTCGGACTGGGCCGGGAGGATGTCGTTGACGGAGGCGATCGTGGCCACCGGCGGCGCGCCCGATCCCGCCTTCGGGCGGGCCGGGCGGCTGTCGTCCGTCAGCAGCAGGCCGGCGCCGGCCGCGAGCAGCACGCCGACCAGGGCGGCCGGCAGCAGGACCTGGCGCCGGGTGCTGCGCGCCGGGGCCCTGGTTCCGGCGGGGCCGAGGGCCGCGACGCGGGCGGCCAGCCCGTCGGCGGTCAACCCGGCGCGGGCGGCGTGGTCGGGGGCCAGGCAGTCGGTGATGAGCCGGTGCCAGCCATCGGGGAGGGACGGTGCCAGCCGCAGGGGGGCCGCGCCGCGGGCGTAGGACTGGGCGGCCAGCGCCCGGGCGCGGGCGGTGGCGCCGGGGAAGGGGTGCAGTCCGCCGCACAGCACCTCATGGGCCAGGATCCCGTAGGCCCAGATGTCAGCGGTGGGGCGGACGGCGGTGCCCTGGCTGCCGGTGCGGGCCGACCACCACTCCGGCGGGAGGTGGTCCAGGGTGCCCATGGGGGGAACGTAGGCGTGGGTGCCGTCGAGTTCCGCGGTGAGGCCGAAGTCCGCGAGCCACACCTCGCCCTGCGGTCCCAGCAGGATGTTGGCGGGCTTGAGGTCGCCGTGCAGCCAGCCCGCGCGGTGCAGATGTGCCAGTCCTGCGGCGGCGCCGCGCAGGATGCGGCCGGCGTCGGGGGGTGGGCGGCCCGCGTCGACGGTGTCGAGGACGTCCTGGACACTGCGGTCGGCGCGGTCCATGACCAGGGCGGTACAGCCGTCGAGGTCGGGGCGGCCGGGGTCGCGGACGGTCAGCGCCTCGACGGTACGGATCAGGTGCGGGTGGTGTGCGGCCAGGCTGAACCGCACCTCCCGGCGCACCAGGTCGGCCATCGCGGCCTGCTGGCCGGGGCTCAGCAGGGCGGTGCCGAGGAATTTCACGGCGGCCGCGGTGCCGTCCGCGCCCCGGGCGGTGTAGACGCTGCCCCAACTGCCCGAGCCGATCAGCCCGGTGACCGTCCAGTCGCCGAGCCGGTAGCCGTCCGGCACATCCACGGGCGCCCGGCGGCCCCGCCCGTCCTCCCGGGCACGGCCGCCCGCCGAGTCCCGCTCGCCCTGCCGGGTCCGGTCGGCCGCCGGGTCCCGCTCCTCCGCCCGGGCGCCGCCGGCCACCGGGACCTGGCCAGCGTCGAGGGCGGCGTCCGGGCCACCGTCCGGGCCACCGTCCGGGCCACCGTCCGGGGCGCGGCCCGGGCCACCGTCCGGGGCGCGGCCCGGGCCACCGTCCGGGGCGCGGCCCGAGGGAGGGTGCGGGCCGCGACCGCCCGCGGGGTCCCGGCCATCGTCGGGGGCGGCGCCCGATGCGGCATGCGGGGTGGGGTCCGGTGCGGGCATGGGTCAGCTCGCCCGGGTGGGCTGACGGGCCGCGGGGGATGGCCGGGAGGGCGGCCGGGGCGGCAACAGGGCCAGATGCTCTTCCCTGACCAGGTCGAAGCGTAGGGCGAAGGCGACGAGTTCTTCGCGCTTGCCGCCGGCGAGGGTGTCGGTGTCCGGGTCGACGGAGTCGTCGCGCAGCCGCAGTTTGGCCGAGGCGAGGTAGTCGACGTGGTAGTTGACGGCGGACCGGGTCAGGTCGCGGCAGGAGGTGAGCGGGCGCAGCCTTTCCAGGACGTCGCCGACCCCGGGGACGGCACCGGTCGAGGCGTTGCGCAGCCGCGGTTCGCACAGGGCGAGCAGGACCAGGAAGTATTTCGCGGTCGCGTCGAGGGCGAAGGGCATGACGGTGTGTTCGCCGCCGGCCGGGCCGCCGCCGGTGTCGTCGCGGTAGGCGTGCTGGGGTGCGAAGACCTTGAAGCTGGCCTGCGCGCCCTCCGAGGGGAGGACGACCCGGGAGAATTCGAACGGCACGGGTGCGCCGAGCCGTCCGGGCGCGACCTTGATGTGCTCGCCCGCGCCTTCCAGATTCTCCACCACATAGGTGGCGGTGCGGCTGTAGTTGGACAGCCGCCAGTAGTCCTCCGCGGCGGTGATCTGCCCGGCGCAGCGCGACACTCCCGGGTCGGGCAGCCGCACCGGCACCGGCCGTCCGGGGGCGCCGCGCCCGAAGTCCGCGGTCTCCCCCGGTCCCAGCTTGAGCAGCCGCGGCCGGCCCGCGGGCTCGGCATGCAGCCCGCGCACCTCCGGCAGTTGCACGATGACCGTGTCCATGACCCAACCCCCGTTCCGTCACCCGGATCACACGTATCTCACCGTAAGTGACGAGCCGCGCCGGAGCGCAGTTGCGCAATCAGGGCAGACGACCGAGGAGTTCACCCGGTCGGGGGAGCCCGGTGGGCCGGTCGGGTGACGGGGCGAACGCCACTGCGGCGGAGAAGGGCGCCGGGCGTGCCGGTCAGCGCCCCCGGCGCATCCGCTCGCCGACCTCGCCCTGGTCGGTCTCCCACCAGGGCCTGGTCATCCCGGGCACAGCCGGGGCGGCGGGCGGCGCGGCGGCAGCGGTCCCGGACATAGCGGAGGCCGGAGCGGACGCGGCGGCGGACACGGCGGCGGACACGGGTTCGGAGGACGGCGCGACCGCCACCAGTGCCTCGCGGTCGAGGCGGGCGTCCAGTTCGGCGGTCTTGGTGCGCTCGGCCCGCCACCACTCCATGAAGACCAGCAGGATGAAGGGCAGCCCGACGAGTTCGGCCAGCGTCAGCATCAGTCCGCCGCCGAGCATCTGGTCATGGCGCACACCGGGCCCCCAGGTGCGGGGGTGGTCGGTGTACCAGTGGCCGGCGACCAGGGTGCCGCTGGTCATCACCACGATGCCGGGCACCGAGTCGAACAGCCCGTCGAGGAAGACCAGCGCCGCCCGCACCGGGTGGGTGCACCAGCGCGGCAGCAGTTCCTGCCGGCTGAGCATCGGCAGCACGAACAGGCTCCCGGTGAGCAGCAGTTGCAGATGCATCAGCTGGCGGACCAGCGGGTTGCCCAGCGCGGTGGCGAAATACGGCGTGAAGTAGATGGTCAGCTCGGAGGCGAGCACCAGCAGCGAGCTGACCAACGGATAGGTCAGGGCGCGCACCGGCCGGGAGGAGAAGGCCCGGTGCAGCCGCCCGCCCGGCTCTGCCAGCCCCAGCGGGTCGCCGAGGGCGAGGCCGAGCGGGGCGAAGAGGTCGAGCAGGATGTTCTGCACCGCCGCGGGCCAGAACAGCACCCGGTCGTAGACGGCGAGCGAGGACATCGTGGCGACCACCAGGGTGCCCAGGCCCAGCGCGTAGAAGGCGGCCGTACGCCACAGCGGCCACCGTTCCCCCGCGCGCCGCCTGCGGCGTACCCCGTAGGCGTACCAGGCGCCGAGCAGCACGACGACGGCGAGAGCCACCGTGTCGAGCTGCCAGGCGTCGAAGTACCGGGCTCCGGTCAGCTCGGGGAGGGCCTGGGGGCTCGCCACATCCGTGCCTTTCCACGTCTACCGTCGCTACGGGGCCACGGTAGACCCCGGCGCGCGGTGCGCGGCGCGCCGGGGGGAGGTCAGGCGCCTATGTGCTGGTCGGGACGGTCGGCGGGCGTGTCGCCGCCGTCGCCCTCGGTGTCCCCGGTGGAGTCGGTGCCGGATCCGGCCGGGTCCTGGCCGTCGTTGCCGCGGACGGCCAGCAGGCTGGTGGCGGTGGTGACGGCGAGGACGACGACGATGACGCCGAGCGAGACCGGGATGGAGATCTCCGGCACGTGGACGCCCGCCTCGTGGAGCGCGTGCAGCACCAGCTTCACGCCGATGAAGCCGAGGATCACCGACAGCCCGTAGGACAGGTGGACCAGCTTCTTGAGCAGCCCGCCGATCAGGAAGTACAGCTGCCGCAGGCCCATCAGGGCGAAGGCGTTGGCGGTGAAGACGATGTAGGGGTCCTGGGTGAGGCCGAAGATCGCCGGAATGGAGTCCAGGGCGAAGAGCACATCGGTGGTCCCGATGGCCAGCATCACGATCAGCATCGGCGTCATCAGCCGCTTGCCGTTCTCGGTGATGAACAGCCGCGTGCCGTGGTAGCGGTCGGTGGCGGGCACCCGCTTCTCGACCATCTTGAGCAGCCGGTTCTCCTCGAACTCCGCGTCGTCCTGCTGCTCGGTGCGGGCCTCCTTGATCAGCTTCCAGGCCGTCCAGATCAGGAAGCCGCCGAAGATGAAGAACACCCAGGAGAAGCTGGCGACGATCGTGGCGCCCGCGGCGATGAAGACCGCCCGCAGCACCAGGGCGATCAGCACACCTACCAGCAGGACGCGCTGCTGGTAGTGCGAGGGCACCGCGAACTTGCCCATGATCAGGACGAAGACAAAGAGATTGTCGACGCTGAGCGATTTCTCGGTGATGTAGCCCGCGAAGAACTCTCCGGCCGGCTGTCCGCCGGAGAAGAGCAGCAGGCCGAGGCCGAAGAGCGCGGCCAGGACCACCCAGACGGCGGTCCACAAACCGGCCTCACGGACCGATACATCATGCGGGGTGCGGCCGATCAGGAAGTCCGCGGCGATCAGCGCGCACAGGCCGGCAATGGTCAACACCCAGAGGGCGAGGGAGACGTCCACAGGTCCTCCGTCGGGTCGAAAAGACTCGGTCAAAGAACCGTACACGAATAACCAAGGAATGGTAAAGTTAACCCCAAGAGTGCAGGTCAGGCCCCATACGCCGGGCGTGCCGCGGCCAGCTGCCTGAGCACATCGGTGAGGATCCGGCTGCCCGGCGGCACCAGCGGCGGCTCGTACGTCCAGGCGTGCCCGACCCACGGGTCGGCCAGATGGTCGCTGGGCAGCGGGGTGAGCCGCAGCAGCGAACGCCACAGCGGGTCGAGCACGGGACCGTACGCCGCCGCGTCCTCCCGGTCGGCCACCACCAGCAGATGGACGCCCGCCGAGGGGCCCTCGTCGGCGAGATAGCGCAGCTGGTTGACCGACCGGTCGTCGAAGCCGTACGGGAACTCGTTGACGATCAGCAGCTGCTCGGCGGTGTCGAAACCGGGCGGCAGGTCCTCGGCGGCGCCACCGCGTTTGGCCATCTGGATCAGGTCGACCCGCTCGGTGAGCCGGGTCAGCAGCTCGCTCACCCCGGCCGCGCCCGCGGCGGGCGGCGGCAGCACGAGCGCGCCGCCGGAATGCAGCGGGGCGAGCGCGGTCGCGCCCGATCCCGCCGGGTCCAGGGCGTGCACCGCGAAGGCGCCCACCGGGTGCGAGGCGAGCAGCCGGGCCGCCACCGCCACCGCCGTCTCCATGGCCGCCCTGCGGTTCTCGGCGCTGTCCACCCACAGGCCGCGTTCCAGCGGGAGCCGGCTCAGCAGCGGGATACGCAGCTCGGGCGCCTCCGGCAGGCACAGGCTGCCGAGGCGGACGGCGAGCGGCAGCCGCTCGGGCACCCGGTAGCCGTGCCACACCGGATTCTCCCAGCCGGCGAACTCCGGCGGCAGCGCCGGCTCGACGGCCTCGGCCTCCGCGGTGAGCTGCGCCAGGTCCCGGTCGAGCACCGCCCTGGCCTGGTCGACCAGCGCCGCCTGCTTGCCCTGGGCGTCCTCGCGGGCCGCCTCCGCCGCCGCGCCGCCCCGGGTGCGCGGGTCGGCCAGCAGCCGGTCCAGCTCCTGCTCGAAGCGCGACTCGGCGAAGTCCGCGGCGCTGCGATACGCCGCCACCGACCGCGACAGGTCCTCGAACATGCCCCAGACCTGGTTGTAGAGCCGCTCGTCCATCGAGCGCCCCGCCGCGTCCCCGGCCACCGGCACCCGCGGCGCGTCCGCGGGCGGAGGCGCCGGCGCCGGACGGTCGTCGCGGGGCGGCGGCACCTGGCCCGGCCGCGCGGGCGGGGCCGGCGGCGGAGTGGCGGGCGCGGTGCGGCGCCTGGGGTGCCGGTAGTCCACCGGACCCCCGGCCCCGGACGGCTGCGCGCCGGCCGCGGCGCCCGTTCCCGAGGTGCGGTCGGCCTGGTGGGAGCCCGTCCCTGACGGATTCGCGGCGGCGCTGCCCGCGCCCGCGGGCGCGGGCAGGTCGACCGAGCGGGCCTGCTCGCGGTCGACCGCGATGTGCACGGCTGCGGCCGACCCCGCCGGGTCGGGAACCCCCTGGTCGAGGAACAGCGCGGGCAGGCCGCCCCGGTAGCCCTGGCCGACCGCGCGGACCTTCCAGGCCGACTGGCGGCGGTACAGCTCGACGGCCAGCAGGGCGGTCTCCGCGCCGAGGCCGGTGATGGTGAAACCGGCGATGGCGGCGCCTTCCGGCGTGGTGACCGCGACCCGGGGAGCGGGGACGGCGCCGAAATCGGCTGGGGCACCCGGGCGGGCCGCCGCGCCGGGCAGCGCGAGCAGCACATGCACCCGGTGCACCGCGGGCGGCATCGCGCCGAGGTCCACCGCGAGCCGGTGCTCCGCCGCGGCCTGCCGCGGCACCTCGACCCCGGCCAGCTGCGGCTCACCGGGGTGGGCGAGCCAGTCCCCGTCGCCGACGACCCGCCCCGCCTCGTCCCCGAGGGTGACCGCGGCCACCACCGGTGCACCCGCCGAGACCCGGATCTCCAGCCGGTTGCCGGGCAGCGGATGGTTCTGCCCCCGGACCAGTTCGGCCGCCATGTCCGCCGCCCCCGTCTTTCTGTGTTAGGTGAACTGCTACGGCCTGCCGGCCGGACCCGCTGTCAGAGGGCGGGAAGAATGGCCGGGATCAGGTCCTGGAAGGTCCGCCCGTTGGCCGGGGTGCCGATCGCCGTCATCGACCAGCCGGTCGTGCCGCGCTGCACCTTCGCCATGATCTGCGCGGTGTACGCGCCGCCGCCGGTCAGGGTGTAGCGGGCCAGTTCCTGGCCGTTGGTCTCGTCCACCAGCCGGCAGAACGCGTTCTCCACCTCGGCGAAGGTCTGGCCGGTGAAGGAGTTCACGGTGAAGACGATCTGGTCGACATGGACCGGGACGCGGGACAGGTCGACGATGATCGACTCGTCGTCGCCGCCCTGGCCGACGCCGCCGACCAGGTTGTCGCCGGTGTGCCGGACGGAACCGTCGTCACTGGTGAGGTGGCGGAAGAACACCACGTCCACCGGCTGCTTGTCGGCGAAGAGCACCGCGGAGGCGTCCAGGTCGATCTCCCGGGTGCGGCTTCCGAACAGCCCGCGACGCGGTGCCGCCTTCCAGCCGAGCCCCATCCTGACCGCCGTCAACGAGCCTCCGTCGGCCTTGCTCAGGCTGATCTTCTGGCCCTTGGTCATGTTGACCGTCACGCGCTTGCCCCTCTCACCCGTCACCTGATGTGTGCGGTTGTTGCCCCGCACCCTAACAAGACGCGGGGCGACCGTATCCCGGTTCGTCCTGCGGCGATTTCCGCCGGAGTCACGCCATTCCCGCGTCCCGCATCTGGCGCAACTCCTTTTTCAGGTCTCCCAGTTCGTCCCGGATCCTGGCGGCCACCTCGAACTGCAACTCCGCCGCCGCCGCGTGCATCTGGTCGGTCAGCTGCCCGATGAGGTCGGCCAGCTCCTCGGCGGGCAGCGCCTCCGCGGAGCGCTTGCCGCCCTTCGACGACAGGCCGGGCACCGGTGCCTTGCCGCGCGAGCGCTGGCGTCCGGAGCCGAGCAGCTCCTCGGTGTCGGCGTCCTCCCGGGCGAAGGAGTCGAGGATGCCGGCGATCTTCTTGCGCAGCGGCTGCGGATCGACCCCGCGCTCGGTGTTGTACGCGATCTGCTTCTCGCGGCGGCGGTTGGTCTCCTCGATGGCCCGCTCCATACCGGGGGTGATCCGGTCGGCGTACATATGGACCTGGCCCGACACGTTACGGGCCGCGCGGCCGATGGTCTGGATCAGCGAGGTGCCCGAGCGCAGGAAGCCCTCCTTGTCCGCGTCCAGGATCGCCACCAGCGACACCTCAGGCAGGTCGAGGCCCTCACGCAGCAGGTTGATGCCGACCAGCACGTCGTACTCGCCGGCCCGCAGCTCCTGCAGCAGCTCCACCCGGCGCAGGGTGTCGATGTCGCTGTGCAGATAGCGCACCTGGATGCCCAGCTCCAGCAGGTAGTCGGTGAGGTCCTCGGACATCTTCTTGGTCAGCGTGGTGACCAGGACCCGCTCGTCCTTCTCGGTGCGCAGCCTGATCTCGTGCACCAGGTCGTCGATCTGGCCCTCGGTGGGCTTGACCACCACCTCCGGGTCGATCAGGCCGGTCGGGCGGATGATCTGCTCCACCACACCGTCGCCGCGCGACAGCTCGTACGGACCCGGGGTCGCCGACAGGTAGACGCTCTGGCCGACCCTGGTCAGGAATTCCTCCCACTTCAGCGGCCGGTTGTCCAGCGCGGACGGCAGCCGGAAGCCGTGGTCCACCAGGGTGCGCTTGCGCGACGCGTCGCCCTCGTACATCGCGCCGATCTGCGGCACGGTGACATGCGACTCGTCGATGACCAGCAGGAAGTCCTCGGGGAAGTAGTCGATCAGGGTGTCGGGGGCGCTGCCCTGCTCGCGGCCGTCGATGTGCCGCGAGTAGTTCTCGATGCCGGAGCAGCTGCCGATCTGCCGCATCATCTCGATGTCGTAGGTGGTGCGCATCCGCAGCCGCTGGGCCTCCAGCAGCTTGCCCTGCTTCTCCATCTGCGCGAGCTGCCCCTCCAGCTCGTGCTCGATCCCGGCGATGGCCCGCTCCATGCGCTCGGGACCCGCCACGTAGTGGGTGGCGGGGAAGACGTAGATCTGCTCGTCCTCGGTGATGACCTCGCCGGTCAGCGGGTGCAGGGTGTACAGCGCCTCGATCTCGTCGCCGAACATCTCGATCCGCACGGCCAGCTGCTCGTACACCGGGAAGATCTCCACGGTGTCGCCGCGCACCCGGAAGGTGCCGCGGGTGAACGCCATGTCGTTGCGCGTGTACTGGATGTCGACGAAGCGGCGCAGCAGCTGGTCGCGCTCGATCACGTCGCCGACCTTGAGCCGCACCATCCGGTCGATGTACTCCTGCGGGGTGCCCAGGCCGTAGATGCAGGACACCGAGGCCACCACGACGACGTCGCGCCTGGTCAGCAGGGAATTGGTGGCGGAGTGCCGGAGCCGCTCCACCTCCTCGTTGATCGAGGAGTCCTTCTCGATGTAGGTGTCGGTCTGCGGGACGTACGCCTCGGGCTGGTAGTAGTCGTAGTACGAGACGAAGTATTCGACCGCGTTGTTCGGCAGCAGCTCGCGGAATTCGTTGGCCAGCTGCGCCGCGAGGGTCTTGTTCGGCGCCATCACCAGGGTGGGGCGCTGCAGCCGCTCGATCATCCAGGCCGTCGTGGCGGACTTGCCCGTGCCGGTGGCACCGAGCAGCACCACGTCCTGCTCCCCCGCGCGGATCCGCCGCTCCAGGTCGTCGATGGCCGCCGGCTGGTCGCCGCTGGGCTGGAAGGGACTGACGACCTCGAAAGGCGCCACCGTGCGTTCGATGTCTGATACGGGCCGCATGAAACCACCGTACGACCACCCACTGACAATCCGCCCGGCCCGCGGTCCCGTGCGGCGTTGTCGGACCCTCCCCCTACGCTGGCGGGCATGACGAGCGCTGCCTGGACCGTGTACGACGCGCCCATCGGACCGCTGCTGGTGGCGGCCACCGAGGAGGGCCTGGTCCTCGTCGTCTTCAGGGCCGGCGAGGAGACCGCCGCGCGGGCGGTGGCGGCGGTGGGACGCCGGCTGGGCTGCGCGCCGGTGGAGGACGCCGCGCGGCTGGCGCCGGTGACCGCCCAGCTGGACGGTTACTTCGCGGGCACGCTGAAGGACTTCGACCTGCCGCTGGACTGGTCGCTGATCACCGGTTTCCAGCGGCGGGTGCTGCGGGAGCTGGCCGAGGGGGTGCCGTACGGCACGGTGGTCGGCTATCAGGACCTGGCCGACCGGGTCGGCGAGCCGGACGCGGCCCGCGCGGTGGGCGGTGCGATGGGCGCCAATCCGCTGCCCGTGGTGGTGCCGTGCCACCGGGTGGTCGAGAGCGGCGGCGGCATAGGCGGCTTCGGCGGCGGCCTGGAGATCAAGCGGACGCTGCTCGCGCTCGAAGGAGTGCTCCCGGCGCCACTGTTCTGACCGCCACACCACCGCCGGCCGGCCCCGAGCCCGTACGAGCGCCGGGTGCACACCGGCAGTGGCGGGCGTACGGCCGGGTGGCCCGGCGGCGGGCGTACGACCGCGGGCCGCGGCGGCGGGGTCACGACCGCGTGGCGCCGCAGCCGCGCGGGCTACTCCTCGGACGTCCTCGGGTCGGGGATCTGCAGCGGGGACGCCGACCCCGGCAGCTCGGTGCGGCCGGCCTGCTCGACCTCGGCCGGCTCGTCCGCCGCCGCCACCTGCGGCGCGGCGGCCGGCTGCTGCCCGGCCGGGGGCGCCTCGGGCGCGCCCGGCGCCGCGGCGCCCGAGCCCTGCGCGGCGCGGTCGAAGAAGCGCAGCAGCTCGACGGGGAAGGGCAGCACCAGCGTCGAGTTCTTCTCGGCGGCGACCTCCACCACCGTCTGGAGCATGCGCAGCTGGAGCGCCGCCGGGTTGGCGTCCATGGTCCTGGCCGCCTCGGAGAGCTTGTGCGAGGCCTGGAGCTCACCGTCGGCGGTGATGATCCTGGCCCGCCGCTCGCGGTCCGCCTCCGCCTGGCGCGCCATGGAGCGCTTCATGGACTCGGGCAGCGCCACGTCCTTGATCTCGACCCGGTCGATGTGCACACCCCAGCCGGTGGCAGGCGTGGACAGCATCAGCTCCAGGCCCTCGTGCAGCTTCTCCCGCCCGGACAGCAGGTCGTCCAGGTCGCTCTTGCCGATGATGGAGCGCAGCGAGGTCTGCGCCACTTGGAGCATCGCGAACTGGTAGTTCTGCACGTCCACGGTCGCCCGGATCGGGTCCACGACCCGGAAGTAGAGCACCGCGTCCACCCGGACCGACACATTGTCGCGGGTGATGCCCTCCTGCGAGGGCACCGGCATGGTGACGACCTGCATGTTGACCTTGGTCATCCGGTCCATGAAGGGCACCAGCAGGCGCGGCCCCGGCTCCTTGGGCAGCGCGTTGACCCGGCCGAAGCGGTAGACGACGCCGCGCTCGTACTGCTTGACGACCCGCAGGCCGCTCAGCATCGATATCAGGCCGACCACCGCTGCGACGACCAGCACTACCACGACGACTTCCATGTCCCCCCGCTCCGCTCGGCCAAGGGTGTGAAGATAACGGCAGCGCCCGGCGGACGCATCCGCGAGGGGCGCTTTCTTGACAGGACCTTTGACGAGCCGTCGGCGCCGACAGCGGCACCGTCCCCGGGCCTGTCCTAGGACTCGAAGCGGGCCGCCGCGAGATAGTCGGGGCGCGGGTCGAGGGCGGCGGCCAGCCGGAAGTGCCGTTTCGCCTCGTCGGCCCGGCTGGCCCGCTCCAGGGTGCGGCCGAGCGCGAAGTGGGCGAACGCGTTGTCCGGCTCGCGCTCCAGCACGATCTGGAACTCCAGCTCCGCGGGCCGCAGTTGCGCGGCGAGGAAGAAGGCGCGGGCACGCAGCAGCCGGGCCGCGGTGTTCTCCGGGTGGGCGGCGATGACCGGGTCGAGCAGCTTGACCGCGCCGCGCGGGTCGCGCGCGGCGAGCAGGTGCTCAGCGGCGCGGAAGTCGATCACATCGGTCTCTGGGGTGCGCTCGGGCAACTCCGCCTCCCTGACATCGGGCACGGGGACGAATGATCGTCCGCTCAGACATACCCAACACACCGCCCGGCAATCGCATTCCCTCGCAACCGCCCGGCTACGCCCCGTCCCGCGCCGCCCGCAGCCGCTCGCGCAGCTCGGCCCACACCGCGCGGACCTGCGGCTCCAGCGCGTCGAGCGGGCCGTCGTTGTCGATCACCAGGTCGGCGACCGCGAGGCGTTCGGCGCGGCTCGCCTGGGCGGCCATCCGGGAGCGGGCCTCGTCCTCGGCCATGCCGCGCAGCCGTACCAGCCGGTCGAGCTGGGTGGCGGGGTCGGCGTCCACCACGACGACCAGGTCGAAGAGCGGGGCCAGCCCGTTCTCGGTGAGCAGCGGCACATCCTGGAGCACGATGTCCCCGGGGCCCGCGGCCCGTCGCAGTTCGTCGGAGCGGGCCGCGATCAGCGGGTGCAGGATCGCGTTGAGCGCCTTGCGCCGGTCCTCGTCGGCGAAGACGACCGCGCCGAGCTTCGGCCGGTCCAGCGACCCGTCCGGGGCCAGCACACCGGTGCCGAACTCGGCGACCACCGCGGCCAGCCCTTCGGTACCGGGCTCGACCACCTCGCGGGCGATCCGGTCGGAGTCGACCAGGACCGCCCCGTAGGACGCGAGCAGCCGCCCCACCTCGCTCTTGCCGGCTCCGATGCCGCCGGTCAGACCCACTGTCAGCATGGCGGCCAGCCTACTCAGCGACCGCCGTCGTCCTCCCGGTCGGCCAGGAAACGCTCGAACTCGGCCGCGAGGTCGTCGGCCGTGGGCAGGTCGACGGGCTCGGCGATCAGGCTCTCGCGGGACTGCGACCCGGCGACCGCGTCGTACTGGCTCTCCAGGCCGCGCACCACGGACACCAGTTCGCCGTCGCCCTCGGCGACCTGCCGGTCGATCTCGACCCGTACGGTGTGCGCCTCATTGCGCAGGGCGTGGGCGATCTCGGGCAGCACAAGGCCGGTGGCGGCGGTGATCGCCTCCAGCACGGCGAGGGCCGCGTCCGGATACGGGGAGCGCGCCAGATAGTGCGGCACATGCGCGGCGACCCCGAGTACATCGCGGCCCGCCTCGGCCATCCGCAGTTCGACCAGCGCGGCGGCGCTGCCGGGCACCTGGGCCTCGTCGAACCAGGCGCGGTGACCGGGCATCAGGTCGACCCGGTTGCCGTGCGGGGTCAGGCCGACCGGGCGGGTGTGCGGCACGCCCATCGGGATGCCGTGGAAGTTGATGGCGAGCCGGACGCCGAGGCGCTCGACGACCTGGAGCACCGCGGTGGCGAAACGCTCCCACTCCACATCCGGCTCCGAGCCGGTGAGCAGCAGGAACGGGGTGCCGGTGGTGTCGCGCACCAGATAGAGGTCGATCTCCGGCGCTTCGTAGGACGTCCAGTGGTCGCGCTCGAAGGTCATCAGCGGCCGGCGGGCCCGGTAGTCGACCAGCCGGTCGGCGTCGAAACGCGCGATGAGCTGGTTGTCGAGCCGGTCCAGCAGCTGCTGGCTGATCTGCTCACCGGTCTCGCCGGCGTCCATGAACCCCTCGAAGTGGTACAGCAGCACGGGCCCCGCGTCCCCGACCGCTTCGTCCACGGCCTCGGCCCCGCCCGGCACGTACTCATACAGCCCTTGCGGATCCAGCACGATGATCGCCCTCCTCATTCTCTGTCACCACAACGAACAACCCCGGCCCGCCATTCCCCCGCACGGCCCAGGACGCAGTGCGGCCCCGCCCCCCCTGGAAAGGGGGGCGGGGCCGCGACAGCTGGTGGCTACCGGTCAGCTCTGGCCGCCGGCCAGCTTCTCGCGCAGGGCCGCCAGGGCCTCGTCGGAAGCCAGGGCGCCGGAGGTGTCGTCGGACTCCGAGGAGTACGAACCGCCGCCGGTGCCCGCGCCGCCGGACGCCGGAGCCGCGCTGCCGGCCTCGGCCGCCGCCTGCTCGTCGGCCTCGCGGGACTTGATGACCTGCGCCTGGTGCTGCTCGAAGCGGGTCTGGGCCGTGGCGTACTGGCCCTCCCACTCCTCGCGCTGCTTGTCGTATCCCTCGAGCCAGTCGTTCGTCTCGGGGTCGAAGCCCTCGGGGTAGATGTAGTTCCCCTGGTCGTCGTACGACGCCGCCATGCCGTAGAGCGTCGGGTCGAACTCGACCGAGGCCGGGTCGGAGCCGAAGGACTCGTTGGCCTGCTTGAGGGACAGCGAGATCCGGCGACGCTCCAGGTCGATGTCGATGACCTTGACGAAGATCTCGTCGTTGACCTGGACGACCTGCTCCGGGATCTCCACGTGGCGCTCGGCCAGCTCGGAGATGTGGACCAGGCCCTCGATGCCCTCGTCGACGCGGACGAACGCGCCGAACGGGACGAGCTTGGTGACCTTGCCGGGCACGACCTGCCCGATCTGGTGCGTCCGGGCGAACTGCTGCCACGGGTCTTCCTGGGTCGCCTTCAGCGACAGGGAGACGCGCTCGCGGTCCATGTCGACGTCCAGGACCTCGACCGTGACCTCCTGGCCGACCTCGACGACCTCGGAGGGGTGGTCGATGTGCTTCCAGGACAGCTCCGAGACGTGCACCAGACCGTCGACACCGCCGAGGTCCACGAACGCACCGAAGTTGACGATGGAGGAGACGACGCCGGAGCGCACCTGGCCCTTCTGCAGGGTGGTGAGGAAGGTCTGGCGGACCTCGCTCTGGGTCTGCTCCAGCCAGGCACGGCGGGACAGCACCACGTTGTTGCGGTTCTTGTCCAGCTCGATGATCTTGGCTTCGAGCTCCTTGCCCACGTAGGGCTGGAGGTCGCGCACCCGGCGCATCTCGACCAGCGAGGCGGGCAGGAAGCCGCGCAGGCCGATGTCCAGGATGAGACCGCCCTTGACGACCTCGATGACGGTACCGGTGACGATGCCGTCCTCTTCCTTGATCTTCTCGATGGTGCCCCACGCGCGCTCGTACTGCGCACGCTTCTTCGAGAGGATCAGGCGGCCTTCCTTGTCCTCCTTCTGGAGAACCAGGGCCTCGATCTCATCGCCCACGGCGACGACCTCGTTGGGGTCGACGTCGTGCTTGATGGACAGCTCGCGGGAGGGAATGACACCTTCGGTCTTGTAACCGATGTCGAGCAGGACCTCGTCCCGGTCGACCTTCACGATGACGCCGTCGACGATGTCGCCGTCGTTGAAGTACTTGATCGTCTCGTCGATCGCGGCGAGGAAGGCTTCCTCGTTGCCGATGTCGTTGACCGCCACCTGCGGGGTGGTACGAGGGGCCTCGGTGCTGCTCGTCATTAGGGAAAGGACTCCGGTACGGACAGTAAGTCGTAGGTACTGCTACGCCGGGAGCCTTTTTCAATCCTGCCCCGATACCGCCGGCGGTGAGGCCGAGGGGATCGTGCGGCAAAGTCGAGCGTGGCCTGCTCGGTCTGAGGCGCGCAGGCTCGCAGCGCAACTTGTAGCATACGGGGGCAGCCGTGCAGGGTCAATGCACGAAGAGCGCACCGGACGCGTAACGAACCAAACCGGCGCATGTCCACCGACCGCAGGTCTTTCCAGAGAGTACGACGACTGCCGCGATGATCCAAGGACCCGAACCCGAAGCCACCCGGCGCAGCGCCGGCGTCACGGAGAGCAGCCGGGCCAGCCGTGGCTGGTGGGACCGCAACGCCGACGACTACCAGATCGAGCACGGCGACTTCCTCGGCGACGACCGGTTCGTCTGGTGCCCCGAAGGACTGGACGAGGCGGAGGCCGCGCTGCTCGGCCCCGCGGCCGGTCTCAAGGGCCGCGCGGTGCTGGAGATCGGCGCGGGCGCCGCCCAGTGCTCGCGCTGGCTGGCCGCGCAGGGCGCGCTGCCGGTGGCGCTCGACCTGTCGCGGCGGCAGTTGCAGCACGCGCGGCGGATCGACCAGGAGGCCGAGGGGTCCGCGCCGCTGCCGCTGGTGCAGGCCGACGCCGCCTTCCTGCCCTTCGCCGACGGCTCCTTCGACCTGGCCTGCTCGGCCTACGGCGCACTGCCCTTCATCGCCGACACCGCCCGGGTGCAGCGCGAGGTGCGCCGGGTGCTGCGGCCCGGCGGGCGCTGGGTCTTCTCGGTCACCCACCCGGTGCGCTGGGCCTTCCCCGACGAGCCGGGGCCCGAGGGGCTGACCGCCGGGTCGTCGTACTTCGACCGGACGCCCTACGTCGAGCAGGACGACCGCGGCCTGGCGGTCTACGTCGAGCACCACCGCACGCTCGGCGACCGGGTGCGCGAGATCGCCGCGGCCGGGCTGCGGCTGGTCGACCTGGTCGAACCGGAGTGGCCGGCCTGGAACGAGCAGGAGTGGGGCGGCTGGTCCCCGCTGCGCGGCCGGCTGCTGCCGGGCACCGCGGTCTTCGTGTGCGTGGCGGAATGACGGTACGCGGCGGAGCCCGCTGCCCCGCCGCTGGTGCCCGGGCGGCGCGGTGACCGGCCCAACAGCGGGCGCGGGCGGCCCGGGGCCGGACGGTACGGGCTCGGGCGGCCCGGCGATCCGGGCCGAGGGGCGCGCCCTGCCGGTCGCCGCCGTCGTACCCGCGCTGCTCGACGCGCTCGCCGGCCACGGGTGCGCGGTGCTGGCCGCGCCGCCCGGCACCGGCAAGACCACGCTGGTGCCGCTGCTGCTGCCCGGCGCGGACGGGGGTCCCCCCGGGCGGGTCGTCGTCGCCGAGCCGCGCCGGATGGCGGCCAGGGCCGCCGCCCGCCGGATGGCCTGGCTGCTGGGCGAGCAGGTCGGCGCGACGGTCGGCTTCACCGTGCGCGGCGAGCGGCGGGTGTCAGCGGCCACCACCGTGGAGGTGGTGACCACCGGTGTGCTGCTGCAACGGCTCCAGCGCGACCCGGAGCTGGCCGGCGTCGGCACCGTCGTGCTCGACGAGTGCCACGAGCGGCACCTCGACGCGGACACCGCGATGGCCTTCCTGCTGGACGTACGCGCCACGCTGCGTCCTGAGCTGCGGCTGGTGGCCGCGTCCGCGACGACCGACACGGCGGCCTGGGCCGCGCTGCTCGGCGCGCCCGTGGTGGAGGCGGCAGGCGTGCTGCACCCGGTGGCGGTGCGGTGGGCGCCGCCACCGCGGCAGGTCCGGCCGCCGCACGGCATGCGGGTGGACCCGGCGCTGCTCGACCATGTCGCGGCGGTCGTCCGCGGGGCGCTGGCCGAGGGCGGCGAAGCGGGGGACGTGCTGTGCTTCCTGCCCGGCGTCGGGGAGATCGCCCGGGTGGCCGGCATGCTGTCCGGGCTCGGTGCCGACGTCCTCCAGCTGCACGGGCGGGCCCCGGCCGCGGTCCAGGACGCGGCTCTGGCGCCGGGGCAGCGCCGCCGGGTCCTGCTGGCCACGTCGGTCGCCGAGTCCAGCCTGACCGTGCCGGGGGTGAGGACGGTGGTCGACAGCGGCCTCGCCCGTGAGCCGCGGATGGACCACGCCCGGGGCCTGGGGGCGCTGACCACTGTCAGGGTGTCGCGGGCCGCGGCCGAGCAGCGGGCCGGGCGCGCCGGACGTGAGGCGCCCGGCACGGTGTACCGCTGCTGGGCGCAGGGCGAGCACGACCGGCTGGCCCGGCAGCCCGCGCCGGAGATCGCGCTGGCCGACCTCACCGGCTTCGCCCTCCAGGCCGCGTGCTGGGGCGAGCCCGACGCCACCGGGCTGGCGCTGCTCGACCCGCCGCCGCCCGGCGCGCTGGCCGCCGCGCGCACCACCTTGCGCACGCTGGGCGCGGTCGACGCGGCGGGCCGCGCCACCCCGCGCGGGCGCGGGCTGGGGTTGCTCGGCCTGCACCCGAGGCTGGCCCGCGCGCTGCTGGACGCCGCGCCCGCGCTGGGCGCCGCGCGGGCCGCCGAGGTGACCGCGCTGCTGTCCGAGGAGGTCCCGGCCGGCTACGGCCCCGACCTCGCCGCCGCCTGGCACACCGCCCGCCGGGGCGGCGACGCCTACGGCGCCCGCTGGCGCACCGAGGCCCGCCGGCTGGAGGCCGCGCTGCGTACCGCGGGCGGCAGGTTTCCCGGGGGCGGCCACGCGCCGGGCGACGACGCCGCCGCGGGGCTCGTCGTCGCGCTGGCCTTCCCCGAGCGGCTGGCGCGGCGGCGCCCGGACGGCGGGTATCTGATGGTGTCGGGCACCGGAGCCGAGGTCGGGCCGGGGCTCGGCGGGGCCGAGTGGGTGGCGGTGGCGGTGGCCGACCGCGGTGCGGGCCGGGCGGCGGCGCGCGTGCGGCTCGCCGCGGTGGTGGACGAGCGGACGGCCCGCGACGCCGCCGCCTGGGCGCTGGAGCGCTACGAGGAGGTCCGCTGGGCGCAGGGCGACGTGGTGGCCAGGCGGGTGGAGCGCCTGGGCGCGGTGGAGTTGGCCGCGGCGCCGCTGCGCTCGCCCGACCCGGCCGCGGTGCGGGCCGCGCTGCTCGACGGGCTCACCGCCGAGGGCACCGGGCTGCTGCGGTGGAGCAGGGACGCCCGGGAGCTGCGGCAGCGGATGGCGTTCGTCCACCGGGTGCTGGGCGCGCCCTGGCCTGATGTCGCGGAGGACGCGCTGCTGGCCCGCGCCGGCGAGTGGCTGGGCCCGGAGCTGGCCGCCGCCCGGCGCCGCGCGGACCTGGAGCGGATGGAGGCGGGCGCGGCCCTGCCCAGGCTGCTGCCGTGGGCGGGCGGCGCGGCGGCGGGGTTCGGCGAGCTGGCGCCCGAGCGCATCGAGGTGCCGACCGGCTCGCGGATCCGTGTCGACTACAGCGGCGAGCAGCCCGTACTGGCCGTCAAACTCCAGGAGTTGTTCGGCCTCGCGGACACCCCGCGGGTCGCCGGGGTGCCCGTGCTGGTCCATCTGCTGTCGCCCGCGGGGCGCCCGGCCGCGGTGACCGCGGACCTGGCGTCCTTCTGGCGGGACGGCTACCGGGCGGTGCGCGCCGAACTGCGCGGCCGCTACCCGCGGCACCCGTGGCCCGAGGACCCCTCGACCGCCGTACCGACCCGGCGCACCAACTCCCGGCGGACGTAGGTCCGGTCAGGGCGCCGGGCTGACTGCCGCCGCGGTGGTCGCGGCGGCGCTGGCGGTCGGCGCGGGCGTCGCGGAGTCGGAGGGGGTGGGCGTCGGGGTGCCGGTGTCGCACGGGTCGCCGGTGGGCGTGCCGGACGGCGTGGGCGTCGGGGTGGCGCTGTCGCTCGGCGTGGGCGTCGGGGACGGCGACGGGCAACCCGGGGTGGTCGGCGGGTCGGTGGGGTCCGTGGTCGGCGGCGTCGTCGGCGGGGTGGTCGTCGGCGGGGTGGTCGGCCCGCCGGTCGTCGGGCCCGTGGTCGGCGCCGTCGGGCTGCCCGACGGGGTGCCGGGCGTCGTGGGCGGCCGGCTCTGCGTGGGAGTGGGGCTGCTGCCGGGCGGGGTGGGCGGCGCGGACGGGGTGCCGGTCAGCGACACCGGGGCGCCGGGAGTGCCGGGGCGGTCGGGCACCGACACGGCGCCGCCCTGCATGAAGTGGTCGTACCAGGACCTGACCAGGTCGAGGTAGGCCTGCGAGTGGTTGTAGCCGAGGATCGCCCGGTCCATCTGCCGCGGTACGGCCAGGTCGCGGCCGTCGGCGCACAGGTAGTGGGCGGCGGCGAGCGCGGCGTCGTAGACGTTGTCGGGGTCGTCGGTCCCGTCGCCGTTGCCGTCGGCGCCCCAGCGCTCCCACGTCGAGGGGATGAACTGCATCGGCCCGACCGCCCGGTCGTGCACCGCGTCGCCGTCGTAGCGGCCGCCGTCGGTGTCGCTGATGTTCGCGAAGCCGACGCCGTTGAGGACCGGGCCGAGTATCGGACGGTACGTGGTGCCGTCGGCGTCGACCGCGCCACCGCGTGCCTGCCCCGACTCCACCTGCCCGATGGCGGCCAGCAGTTGCCACGGCAGGTGGCAGCCCGGGTCGCTCTGGGCGACCGACGCCTCGGCGCGCTGGTACGCGGCGAGCACGGTGGCCGGCAGTCCCGCGCTGCCGCTCGGCACGCTCACCGAGGAGCCGCCGGGAGTGGCGGTCGGCGTCACGAGCGGCGGGCCGGTCGGGGTGTTCAGCGGGGGCAGGTCCGTGACGTACGGCGAGCCGCCGTCGATCGCGGTGCCCGGCGGCGGCGTCAGCGCCGCGGCGTCCTGCTGCTGGGCCGCGTGGGCGACCGGGAGGAAGCCCGGTGCCTGCGAGGCGCTGAGCGCCGCCATCGCCGCGGCGGCGACCGCCGTACCCGCCGCTCCCCTGCGAAGCCTCCGGCCATAACGCCGCGCTGCCATAGGGCGGTCCCTCCCGGGTGCGAGAACGCGCCGTTCCCGGCGCCACAACTCGACCGACCCTACGGCAACTTGCATCACGTGACCACCGCATCGACGTGCTCAAATTGTGCGCAAACGGGCGCCGTTCGCTTGTCACCGCGCAGCGTTCTCCCGCCGGCCATCCGCGGGTCGCCGGGCCGTCGGCGCACACCGCCCGTAACGGCCGGTCGTGCCGTACAGGCGGTGTGCGGTGCCCGTACGGTACGACCGGTGCGCCCCCGACCGGCCACGACGCGGCGGACCGGCCATCACGGGCGGTCAGGCCCGGCCATCGCGGGCGGTCAGTGCGCGGCCGACTCCCAGTCCGCGCCGTCGCCCACCGACACGTCCAGCGGCGCCCGCAGCGGATACGCCCCGGCCATCTCGCGGCGCACCAGCTCCTCGACCTTCTTCCGCTCGCCGGGGGCCACTTCGAGCACGATCTCGTCGTGCACCTGGAGCAGCATCCGGGACGCCAGCTGCTCCTTGGCCAGCGCCTCGTCCACCCGCAGCATCGCGATCTTCACGATGTCCGCGGCCGAACCCTGGATCGGCGCGTTCAGCGCCATCCGCTCCGCCATCTCCCGGCGCTGCCGGTTGTCGCTGTTGAGGTCCGGCAGATAGCGGCGGCGGCCGAGCAGCGTCTCCGTATAACCGGTGCTGCGGGCCTCCTCGACCACCCGGTGCAGATAGTCCCGCACCCCGCCGAAGCGCTCGAAGTACGTCTCCATCAGCGCCCGTGCCTCGGCCGCCTCGATACCGAGCTGCTGGGACAGGCCGAACGCTGACAGCCCGTACGCCAAGCCGTACGACATCGCCTTGATCTTGCGGCGCATCTCCGCGTCGACCGCGTCCCTGCCGACCCCGAAGACCTGCGAGCCGACGGTGGTGTGCAGGTCCTCGCCCGTGGTGAAGGCCGCGATCAGGCCCTCGTCCTCCGACAGGTGGGCCATCACCCGCAGCTCGATCTGGCTGTAGTCGGCGGTCAGCAGCGAGTCGTACCCCTCGCCGACGACGAAGCCGCGCCGGATCGCCCGGCCCTCGTCGGTGCGGACCGGCACGTTCTGCAGATTCGGGTCGGTGGACGACAGCCGCCCGGTGGCCGCCACGATCTGGCTGAACGTGGTGTGGATCCGCCCGTCCGGGGCGACCGTCTTGACCAGGCCCTCCACGGTGACCCGCAGCTTGGCCTGCTCCCGGTGCCGCAGCATGATCACCGGCAGCTCGTGGTCGGTCTGCGCGGCCAGCCACGCCAGCGCGTCGGCGTCCGTCGTATAACCGGTCTTGGTCTTCTTGGTCTTGGGCAGCCCCAGCTCGCCGAACAGCACCTCCTGGAGCTGCTTGGGCGAGCCCAGGTTGAACTCGTGCCCGACCGAGGCGTGCGCCTCGCCCACCGCGTGCTGCACCGCGGCGGCGAACTGCTGCTCAAGTCCCTCCAGATGGGCACGGTCCGCGGCGATCCCGGCCCGCTCCATCCGGGCCAGCAGCGCCGACGTCGGCAGCTCCACATCGTGCAGCAGCCCGGCCGCGCCGACCTCGGGCAGCCGCTCGCCGAAGACCTCGCCGAGGTCCAGCACCGTACGCGCCTGCACCATCAGCGCCCCGGCCGCCGCCGCGCCCTCGTCCTCGCTCTCCTCGCCGAACGCCAGCTGCCCGCTGCCGGAGTCCACCGGCGCCAGCTCACGACCCAGATACTCCACCGACAGCACATCGAGCGCGAAGGAGCGGCGCCCCGGCTTGATCAGATACGCCGCCAGCGCGGTGTCCATCGACACCCCGGCGACCGTCCAGCCGTGCTCGGCGAAGACCCGGGCGACATTCTTCGCGTTGTGCAGCACCTTGGGGCGCTCCGGGTCGGCGAGCCAGCCCGCGAAGGCCCGCTCGTCGGTCTCGTCCAGCTGCGCCGGGTCGAACCAGGCCGCGTCGTCGGCCGTCGCCAGGGCGATCTGGGTCACGCTCCCCGCGCCCAGCGCCCAGGTGTCCACACTGGCCAGGCCGACCGGCACCGCGCTGTGCGCGGCCAGCCAGTCCGGCATGTCACCGGCCGCCAGCACCGTCCCCTCGACGGCGACACCCTCGGCGACCTCCGGCTCGTCCTGCTCGGCGCCGGGGTCGGCGGCGAACAGCCGCTCGCGGAAGTTGGAGTTGCGGAACTCCAGTACGTCCAGGACGCCGACCAGCGTCTCCCGCTCGTACGGCACCCGCTCCAGGCCCTCGGGAGTCAGCGGCAGATCCACGTCCCGCACCAGCTCGGTCAGCCGCCGGTTGAGCTTGACCGCGTCCAGATGGGCCCGCAGATTCTCGCCGACCTTGCCCTTGACCTCGCCGGCCCGCTCGACCAGCTCCGCGAACGACCCGAACTGGGTGATCCACTTGGCCGCCGTCTTCTCCCCCACCCCGGGAATGCCGGGCAGATTGTCCGACGGGTCGCCGCGCAGCGCCGCGAAGTCCGGATACTGCCGCGGGGTCAGCCCGTACTTCTCCTCGACCTTCGCCGGGGTGTAGCGGGTCAGCTCCGAGACGCCCTTCGTCGGATACAGCACCGTGACGTGGTCGCTGACCAGCTGGAACGAATCCCGGTCGCCGCTGACGATCAGCACGTCGTACCCCAGCGCCTCGGCCTGGGTGGCCAGCGTGGCGATGATGTCGTCCGCCTCGTACCCGTCGACCGCGAAGCGGTTCACCCCCATCGCGTCCAGCAGCTCGCCGATCAGCTCCACCTGACTGCGGAACTCGTCGGGCGTCTTGGACCGCGTCGCCTTGTACTCCGGATACTCGTCGAACCGCCACGTCTTGCGCGAGACGTCGAAAGCGACCGCCAGATGCGTCGGCTGCTCGTCACGCAACGTGTTCGACAGCATGGACGTGAAGCCGTAGATCGCGTTCGTCGGCTGGCCCGTGGCGGTGCTGAAATTCTCCACGGGCAGCGCGTAGAACGCCCGGTACGCCAGCGAGTGCCCGTCCAGCAGCATCAGGCGGGGGCGGTCGGTCGTCGTCTTCGATGCGTTCTTTGCCACGTACGGATCCTCCCACGCACCACCGACATTCTTTCTGCCGCCGCCTCGCCTCCGGGCGCCGAGGTGCCGAGGTGCCGGGCAGCACAGGCACACCCGAGGCGCAAAACGGTGGGAGTATCGGGGGATGGCCAAGAAGCCGCCCGTAGGGGACCCCGTACAGGACGCACCGCGAGTCACCGCGCCGAAGCAGGCTGCCGCCGGGCTGCCCGCGATCGGGCACACCATGAAGATCGCCGGCGCGCAGATGGGGGCCAGACGGGCGGCGCTGACGCTGCTCAAGGTCAACCAGAAGAGCGGTTTCGACTGCCCCGGGTGCGCGTGGCCCGAGCCGGAGCACCGCCACACCTTCGAATTCTGCGAGAACGGCGCCAAGGCCGTCGCCGAGGAGGCGACACTGCGCCGGGTCACCCCGGACTTCTTCGCCGAGCACCCCGTCGCCGACCTCGCACACCGCAGCGGCTACTGGCTCGGGCAGCAGGGCAGGATCACCCAGCCGATGTATCTCGCCGAGGGCGCCGAACGCTACGAGGCGGTGCCCTGGGAGCGCGCCTTCGAGCTGATCGCCGACGAACTGCACGCGCTGGACTCCCCCGACGAGGCCGTCTTCTACACCTCGGGCCGCACCAGCAACGAGGCCGCCTTCCTCTTCCAGCTGTTCGCCCGGGAGTTCGGCACCAACAACCTGCCCGACTGCTCCAACATGTGCCACGAGTCCTCGGGATCCGCCCTGACCGAGACACTCGGCGTCGGCAAGGGCAGCGTGCTGCTCGACGACCTCCACCGCGCCGAACTGATCATCGTCGCCGGCCAGAACCCGGGCACCAACCACCCGCGGATGCTCTCCGCGCTGGAGAAGGCCAAGCGCGGCGGCGCCACGATCGTCACCGTCAACCCGCTGCGGGAAGCAGGCACCGAACGCTTCCGCAACCCGCAGAACGCCGCGGGGCTCGCCGGCGGCGGCACCGTACTGACCGACCTGTTCCTGCCGGTCAGGCTCGGCGGCGACCAGGCGCTCTTCCGCGCGCTCGGCCGGCTGATCATCGAGGCCGGCGCCCTGGACCGGGACTTCATCGCCGAGCACACCCACGGCTTCGGCGACTACGAGGCCGCGGCCCTGGCCACCGACTGGGACGAGGTGCTGCGCGCCACCGGGCTCGACCGGGCCGACATCGACAGGCTGCTCGCCCTCGTACTCGACGCGAAAAGCATCGTCGTGTGCTGGGCGATGGGCCTCACCCAGCACAAGCACGCCGTGCCCACCATCCGCGAGGTCGTCAACTTCCTGCTGCTGCGCGGCAACGTCGGCCGCCCCGGCGCCGGGGTGTGCCCGGTGCGCGGCCACAGCAACGTGCAGGGCGACCGCACCATGGGCATCTTCGAACGGCCGGGCGCGGCCTTCCTCGACGCCCTGCGCAAGGAATTCGGCTTCGAACCGCCCCGCGAGCACGGCCTCGACGTCGTCCGGGCGATCCGCGCCCTGCGCGACGGCGACGCCAAGGTCTTCTTCGCCATGGGCGGCAACTTCGTGGCCGCCTCCCCCGACACCGCGGTCACCGAGGCCGCCATGCGCCGGGCCGGGCTCACCGTCCACGTGTCCACCAAGCTGAACCGCTCGCACGTGGTCACCGGCGCCCGCGCGCTGATCCTGCCGACCCTCGGCAGGACCGAGAAGGACCGGCAGGCCGGCGGTGAGCAGTTCGTCACCGTCGAGGACTCGATGGGCATGGTGCACGCCTCCCACGGCGGCCTGCCGCCCGCCTCCCCGCACCTGCTGTCCGAGCCGGCCATCGTCTCCCGGCTGGCCCGGGCGGTCTTCGGCGGCGACAGCGGTGTGCCGTGGGCGGACTTCGAGACGGACTACGACCTGATCAGGGACCGGATCTCGCGCGTCGTGCCCGGCTTCGACGGCTTCAACACCAAGGTGCGCCACCCGGGCGGCTTCACCCTGCCGCACGCCCCGCGCGACTCGCGCACCTTCCCCACCGCCACGGGCAAGGCCAACTTCACCGCCGCGCCGGTCGAATACCCCCGCGTGCCGGAAGGCCGGCTGCTGCTCCAGACGCTGCGGTCGCACGACCAGTACAACACCACCATCTACGGCCTCGACGACCGCTACCGCGGCATCAAGGGCGGCCGCCGCGTCGTCCTGGTGCACCCCGACGACGCGGCGGCGGCCGGGCTGCGCGACGGCGACCACGCCGACCTGGTCAGCGAGTGGACCGACGGCAGCGAACGCCGCGCCGACGGCTTCCGGGTCGTGCACTACCCGACCCCGCGTGGCTGCGCCGCGGCCTACTACCCCGAGACGAACGTCCTCATACCGCTCGACCACACCGCCGACACCAGCAACACACCCGCCTCGAAGTCCGTCGTCATCCGGCTCGAACAGCCGGACCCCGCACGCGCCGCCGACCCGGCCGGTGGGGTAGAAAGCCGGTAGAAAGCTGTCCGGTACACCGGACACCGCAGCGACCGAGGCCGATCGGAGCCGACCGTATGGGCGAGCAGACCACCACCCACTTCCCGCAGGAGATCCTGGAGCAGTACGCCGGGCTCGGCATCGACCTCCAGGCGCTCTTCTCCGCCGGGCACCTCGGTGAACGGATGGGCATCCGGATCCTGGAGGCGTCCCCCGAGAAGGTGGTCGGCACGATGCCTGTCGAGGGCAACACCCAGCCGTACGGCCTGCTGCACGGCGGCGCCTCGGCCGTGCTCGCCGAGACCCTCGGCTCGGTCGGCGCGATGCTGCACGGCGGCCCCGGCAAGCTCGCGGTCGGCGTCGACCTCAACGCGACGCACCACCGCGGTATGCGCTCCGGCGTCGTCACCGGCACCGCCACCCCGGTCCACCGGGGCCGCTCGTCGGCCACCTACGACGTCGTGATCACCGATGACGCCTCCGGCAAGCGCGTCTGCACCGCCCGCCTCACCTGCATGCTCCGCCCCGCCGCCCGCGCGGCGACCGCCTGACGCGGTCAGTGCTTCGGGCCGATGTGCAGGTCCATGAGCGCGACGGAGGCGCGCCGGGCGACGGACACGTTGTACGGCCGCCCGGCGCGGCGGGTGACCTTCCACTGGACGCCGACGAGGTCGAGGGCGTCGGAGAAGAGGGTCAGGATGTCCTCGGACTTGTTCGTGAAGAAGTACCGCGGGTACTCGTAGCGCCGCAGTTCGCCGCCGACAACCCGGGTCGTCCAGTTGGTGATCCGGCACCCGTCGGAGTGCACGAGCCCCCGGATGAACTCCCATGGATACGCGTCGACGAGCGGCTGCTGCCAGGCCTCCAGCACGATCCGGCGCTCATGCTTCCGCCCGGGGCCGTGCTGGGGGAAGATCGCCGGCCACTGCTTGCTGCACGCGGTGACCTGGACACAGCCCTGCTGCTGCGCGCGGCAGACGGAGCCCCCGGGCCGGACGGCATGGATGGCCCGCTCGCACGCGCTGATGAGGCCGGGCCAGGAGTCGGCGCAGGCGATCCGTAAGGCGTAGACACCGCGGCGGCCCCGGCTGAGGCAGCCGTCGCCCAGGTAGAGCCCGAGCAGATACGGATAGGCGGGGCCGTCGGTGCGCAGCGGGGCGCGCCCGGTGCTGGAGGGTTCCGGACCGTGGGTGGCCCACTCGCGGATGGCCGCACGGGACACGCCCGTCGCGCGACTGGTGGCGTTGAGGCTGTGGCCTTCGGCGAGGAATGCGAGCGCCCGGCGGCGCACCTGGAGGTCGTACATACGATCGAGCGTGAGCGACCGCACCAGGCATTGGGGCACAATCGAAGGAAGGTTCACCATGTTCAGTGACCTTGCTAAAGATGCCTTTACCTTGGATTTGAAGGCGAAGTACCCCGGGTGGGACTCGAACCCACACTGTCGGCTGTTTGAGAGCCGCCTCTCTAACCAATTGGAGTACCGGGGCTCCTTCGAAACAGAGGATAGCCTACCGTTCCGGTACTCAAACTGTACCGGACCTGGGTAGGCTCGGGATGCAATACCCCGCCGCAGCACGAGGAGCACCGTGAGCGCCCCCGATGAGTCCGCCGCTCAGCGCGACGAGCAGTCCGACACGCAGTCCGATGAGTCGTCCGCAGGGCAGGGCGGGCAGGCCGAGCAGTCGCACGTACCTCCGCTGACCACCCGGGTCGTCATCGCCGAGGACGAGGCGCTGATCCGGCTGGACCTGAAGGAGATGCTGGAGGAGGAGGGCTACTCCGTCGTCGGCGAGGCCGGGGACGGCGAGACGGCGGTGAAGCTCGCCGAGGAGCACCGGCCCGACCTGGTGATCCTGGATGTGAAGATGCCGGTGCTCGACGGCATCTCGGCGGCCGAGCGCATCGCGGGCGAGAAGCTCGCGCCGGTGCTGATGCTGACCGCGTTCTCGCAGCGGGAGCTGGTCGAGCGGGCCAGGGACGCGGGCGCGATGGCGTATCTGGTGAAACCGTTCAGCAAGAGCGACCTGGTGCCGGCGATCGAGATGGCGGTGAGCCGTTTCCAGGAGCTGCGGGCGCTGGAGCTGGAGATCGCGGATCTGTCGCTGCGGCTGGAGACCCGCAAGCTGGTGGACCGGGCGAAGAGCGTGCTGCAGACGAAGTACGGGCTGACCGAGCCGGCCGCTTTCCGCTGGATCCAGAAGACGTCGATGGACCGGCGGATGTCGATGCAGGCGGTCGCGCAGGCCGTGATCGAAGAGGTCACCGACAAGTAGCCGAAGACATGGCGAGACGTACGGCGGAGGGGCCGCACCCGGTTCGGGTGCGGCCCCTCCGGCACGCTCACGCGTCCGTGGAAGCGCGGGTTCAGTCCTCGCCGAGGTAGGTCTTGCGGACGCCCTCGTCGTGCAGCAGGTCCTGTCCGGTGCCGGAGAGCTTGATGGAGCCGACCTCCATCACATGGGCCTGGTCGGCGAGCGAGAGCGCGGCCTGGGCGTTCTGCTCGACGAGCAGGATGGTCGTGCCCTGCGCCTTGAGTTCGACGATGGTGGCCATGATCTTCTGCATCATGATCGGCGAGAGGCCCATCGAGGGTTCGTCGAGCATGAGCAGCTTCGGCTGGCACATCAGGGCGCGGCCCATGGCGAGCATCTGCTGTTCGCCGCCGGACAGGGTGCCGGCCGCCTGCTTGCGGCGTTCGCCGAGGATCGGGAACAGCTCGTAGGCGCGCTCGATGTCCTTGACGACCCCGGCGGGGTCCTTGCGCAGGTACGCGCCGAGCTGGAGGTTCTGCTCGATGGTGAGCCGGGGGAAGATGTGCCGGCCCTCGGGCGAGTGGGCGAGGCCAAGGGCGACGATCTTGTGCGGCGGGACCCGGGTGAGGTACCTGCCGTTGAAGACGATCTTGCCGCCGGTCGGCTTGAGCAGGCCGCTGAGGGTGCGCAGGGTGGTGGTCTTGCCGGCGCCGTTGGTGCCGATCAGGGTGACGACCTGGCCGGCCTCGACGGAGAAGGAGATGCCCTTGACGGCCTCGATCTTGCCGTACGAGACGCGCAGGTTCTCCACTTCGAGCAGTGCGGTCATCGGTCGTTCTCCTGCTCGCCGGTCGTCTTCGCCCCGTCGTCGGGCGCGCCTTCGAAGGGCTCGCCGAGGTAGGCGGCGATCACCCGTTCGTCCTGCTGTACGACCTCGGAGGTGCCTTCGACCAGCATTTCGCCCTGGACGAGGACGGCGACCCGGTCGCACAGGTTGAAGATGAAGCGCATGTCGTGCTCGATGACGAGGACGGCGATGCCCTGGTCGCGTACCGCGAAGACGAGGTCCTCGGTGGCCCGGGTCTCCTGCGGGTTCATGCCGGCGGTGGGTTCGTCGAGCAGCAGCAGGCCGGGCTCGCTGGCCAGTGCCCTGGCGATCTCCAGCTTGCGCTGTTCGCCGTAGGGCAGGTTGCGGGCGAGGTGGTCGGCCTTGGCGGCGAGCCCGGTGAATTCCAGCAGTTCCATCGCCCTGGCCCGGGAGCGGGCCTCGGCCCGGTGGTAGCCGGGGCCGCGGATGAGCGCGGACAGCAGTCCTTCTTTGGTGCGGGTGTGCCGTCCGACCAGTACGTTCTCCAGCACGGTCATGTTGGCGAACAGCCGGATGTTCTGGAAGGTGCGGGCGATGCCCGCCTTGGTGACCAGGTGCGGCTTGGGCGGCAGGACGGCGCCGCGGAAGCGGACGGTGCCCTCGGTGGGGACGTACAGGCCGGTGAGGCAGTTGAAGAAGGTGGTCTTGCCCGCGCCGTTGGGGCCGATCAGTCCGACGATCTCCCCGGTGTTGACGGTGAGGTCGACGTCTCGGACGGCGGTGAGGCCGCCGAACCGCATGATGACACCGCTGGCCTGGAGCAGCGGGCCGCTGTCGGGGGCCTGCTCCGGGGTGGGCTGGTGCGCAGTGGTGGTGGTCATGGTGTCCTTCACGCCCCTGCCGTGCCGACGGGGACGGTGTCGTCGCCGAGGGTGCGTTTGTCCGGCGTCGTGGATTCGTCCTCGTGGAATTCAAGCTGCCGGCGCCGGTTGGCGATGATGCCCTCGGGCCGCAGGCGCATGATCAGGACCAGGGCGATGCCGAAGGCGAAGAGTTCGTACCTGGCGAGGAAGTCGAGCTTCTCGGGGATCAGGTAGAGCAGTGCCGCGCCGAGGATCGGGCCGCTGACCGTGCCCATGCCGCCGAGGACGACGGCGGCGAGCAGGAAGGCGGAGTTGGGCGGCACCGAGCCGGAGAAGACGTAGGGGTTGGGCACGACGCTGTTGGTGACGTGGGCGCTGACCGTTCCCGCGAGGCCGGCCAGGCAGGCGCCGAGGGCGAAGGCGGTGAGCTTGACGCGGAAGCCGTTGATGCCCATGGCGGTGGCGGCGGTCTCGTCCTCGCGGATGGCGATCCAGGAGCGGCCGATCCGGGAGTCGGCGGCCCGGGTGAAGACGACCACCACGATCACGGTGATGACGAGCATCAGCAGGTAGTAGTTGGCGAACCGGCCGAGGGTGAAGGACCCGACGGCGTGGGTGACGCCGAGGTTGTAGCCGAAGATCGACAGGTCGGGGATCTGCGCGATGCCGTCCGGGCCGTTGGTGATCTTGGGGCCGCTGACGCCGTCGAGGTTGTTGACGACGATGCGGAAGATCTCTCCGAAGCCGAGGGTGACGATCGCCAGGTAGTCGCCGCGCAGCCGCAGGGTGGGGGCGCCGATGAGGACGCCGAAGACCAGTGCGGCGGCGGCGCCGGTGAGGGCGGCGGCCCAGAACGGGAACTGCACGCCGGACCAGATCGAGTACTGGGAGCCGGAGACCAGGGCCGCGGTGTAGGCGCCGACGCCGAGGAAGGCGACGTAGCCGAGGTCGAGCAGGCCGGTGAGGCCGACGACGATGTTCAGGCCGAGGGCGACGGTGCCGACGATGAGGATGCTGACGCCGAGGTTCGCCCAGTGCTCGTTGTTCTGGGCGAAGGGGTAGGCGATGGCGGCCAGGATGCCGACGCTGGAGGAGAACACCCGGTTCTCGCGGGTGAGCTGCTGGAACTGCTGGAGCAGTCCTGCGGCGCCGAGGCCCCAGAAGCCGAAGGAGACGACGATCAGGTAGCCGAGGAAGATGTCGCTGTAGTCGGTGGCCAGGCCGAAGGTGAGGATCTTCAGGCCGGCGGCGAAGACGACGACGATGACCAGGCGCTGGAGCCAGATGTTGAGCCGGCGCGGGTCGGAGACCTTGATGTCGCTGTGGTTGAAGCGCAGTTCGCGCAGCCAGCGGTAGGCGGCGACGGCGAGCCGGAGGGTGCCCAGCGAGCCGAGTTCGATGTATTCGGCGTCCTCCTCCTCGCGCGGGTGGCGGTCGATCGGCAGGGCGAGGGTGCCGATGAAGAGCGCGAGGCTGCCGACGGCGGCGACGAAGGCGCCGGGGTCGAGGTTGGCCAGGCCGCCGAGCTTGGCGGCGATGTCGATCACCGTGTACCAGGTGGTGCCGAGGGTGCCGAGGGCCAGCAGCAGCACCGAGTTGTACGAGCGGCTGGGGTTGAGCCAGGCCAGGCCCTTGACCTTGAAGGCGCCGAGCGCGATGACGCCGGTGAGGATGGCGCCGATCAGCGTCATGATCTGGAGGCCGCCGGGGTATCCGCTGACGGTGAGGTCACCGGGGAAGTCGGTGGTGTACGTCCAGGACATGAAGGTCGAGGCGATCGAGGCGACCACGCCGAGCAGGGTCAGCAGCCGGGCCGCGGCGAAGGGCAGCGGGATGTAGCTGTCGGTCCTGCGTGCGCCGGGGTCGGTGACGGTCATGGCGGCTGCGTTGGTGGACAGGTCGGTCATCGCGATCACGCCCTGTCCGCGACGCGCTCGCCCAGCAGGCCCTGGGGCCTGACCAGCAGGACGATGATGAGCAGGACGAAGGCCCAGACGTTGGCCCAACTGCCGCCGCCGAGCTGTTCCATGCCGGGGATGTTGGAGATGTACGCGGAGGCGCAGGATTCGGCGACGCCGAGGACGAGGCCGCCGAGCATGGCGCCGTAGATGTTGCCGATGCCGCCGAGCACGGCGGCGGTGAAGGCCTTGAGCCCGGCCTGGAAGCCGATGTCGTACTTGATCTGGCCGTATTTGATGCCGGAGGCGAGTCCGGCGACGGCGGCGAAGAAGCCGCCGATGGCGAAGGCGATCACGATGATGCGATTGGTGTCGATGCCCATGAGCTGCGCGGTGTCCGGGTCCTGCGCGGTGGCCTGCATGGCGCGGCCGGTGCGGGAGGTGCGGACGAAGGCGGCGAGTCCCGCCATGCAGACCACTGCGGCGACGACGAGGAAGATGTCGCCGCTCTGGATGTCGACGGAGCCGATGTGGAAGGGGCCGCCGGGCAGCTGCGGGAAGGTTTTTCCACTGGTGGCGTTCGGGTACCACAGGAAGACTGCCTGCTGGAGCGCGAGCGAGAGGCCGATGGCGGTGATCAGCGGTGCCAGCCGTGGCGCGCCCCGCAGCGGGCGGTACGCGAGCCTCTCCGCGCCGACGGCGATCAGCACGGACACGACCGCGCCGCCGGCCAGCATGAGGGGCAGGGCGGCCCAGATGGATATGCCGTCGGGGAGGTTCGTGTAGACCGCGAGGGCCCCGAAGGCGCCGGTCATGTAGATCTCGCCGTGGGCGAAGTTGATGAGCTGGACGATGCCGTACACCATCGTGTAGCCGATGGCGATGAGCCCGTACATCGAGCCGATGAACAGCCCGTTGGCCAGCTGTTGCGGCAGGGTGTGCACCGCATGGCCTCCATGTCGCTGAGAGCAGTGGGGAGCGGGGACGTGGTGTGCGGTGCCGCACCCCTGCGGGGGGACACGCGGGTTTCGGCGCCCGCGCGGCCGGGAGGTGTCCGGCCGCGCGGCGCCGGGGTGCTGCGGTGGGGTCAGCCGGTGTAGGTGCCGGACTTGACGGCGACCCACTTGCCGGACTTGACCTGGTAGACGGTCAGCTGCTTGTTGGTGGTGTCACCGAACTCGTCGAACGACACGTGGCCGGCGACGCCGTCGAAGTCGGTCTTCTGGACGGCGTCGACGACGGCCTTGCGGGCGTCGGGGATGGCCGGCAGCTTGCCGCCGTTGGCGTCCGCGACGACCTTGACGGCCTTGATGATCGCGGTGGTGGCGTCGTAGGAGTAGCCGCCGTAGGTGCCGTAGTCGCCCGGGTACTTCTTGGCCTTGTAGGCGGCGATGAAGTCGGTGGCGGTCTGCAGCGTGGTGACGGGGACGCCGACCGAGGTGACCAGGTCGCCTTCCGCGGCGGGGCCCGCGGTGGTGATGTAGGTGTCGGAGTACATGCCGTCGCCGCCCATCAGCGGGATCTTGACGCCGGCCGCCTTGAGCTGCTTGGTGATCTGCTCGGACTCGTCGTACTGGCCGCCGTAGTAGACCATGTCGGCGTGCGAGTTCTTGATCTTGGTGACGAGGGTGGAGTAGTCGGTGTCACCGGTGTTGACGTGGTCGGTGCCGGCGATCTTGCCGCCCAGGCTGGTGAACTTCGTCTTGAAGATGCCGGCCAGGCCCGCGCCGTAGGTCTGCTTGTCGTCGACCACGAAGGCGTTGGTCTTCTTGATGGTGTTGAAGGCGTAGTCGCCGGCGAAGCCGCCCTGGTTGGCGTCGGTGGTGGCGGTACGGAAGTAGGTCGGGAACGGCCGGACCTTCTTGCCGGTCGCCCAGTCCTTGCCCTGGGTCAGGGCCGGGTTGGTGTTGGCGGGCGAGATCTCCACCATGTTGGCGTTGGCGAACACCTGCTGCATCGACTGGGCGACGCCGGAGTTCAGCGGGCCGACCGCGGCGATGACGGTGTTGTCCGACGTGAAGGCGGTGGCGTTCTGCTGGCCGGTGGCCGGCTGCGCCTTGTCGTCCTTCGCCTGGATCTTGAAGGTGACGCCGGGCACGAGGTTCTTGGAGTTGGCGTCGTCGACGGCTATCTGGGCGCCGTACTGCAGTCCGAGGCCGGTGGCCGAGTTCGCGCCGGTCAGGGGTGCGTCGACGCCGATCACCACGGTGACGTTGTTCTTGGCACCCGAGGTGCTGCCTGAGCCGCCGGTGCTGCTGCCCTTGTCGTCGTCGCTGCGCGAGCCGCAAGCAGTGAGAGTAAGGGCTCCTGTGGTGAGTACGGTGGTCAGAATCAGCAAGGAACGGTGTCGCACGGTCAGTCCTTTCCCCTGGCACGGCCGTCTCTGATGAGAGGCCGAGTCGCGCGCTGGAACCCGAACTGACAAATCCGGTGGCGCGGTGACTGGCCGTGACTCTAGGCCCGGTTCGTGGGGTCAGGCAGAGGTGCGGGGAAGAGTGTGACTGTCTTGTTATGCCAATCGGAAGCTTTTGAGCTTCTATTGAGGTTGGGCAGGGCTTTTGAGTACATTGCTCCCCTGTCCGGATGCTGAGAACCCGCACTTCCGGTGCCGCATGGCCGACTTGTCGCCGGTCAGCGCCCGGTCCGGCCCGAAAGCGCCCGCGGGACGCCCGATCGGGCAGGGTGGATTATTCACGGGTGCCCCGGGTAGGGACCGGCGAGGCGCGGGGCCGGTTTCCTTATTGCGGGCGTGTTACACAGCGTTAATTGCGATCGAATCGCAATGGGAAGTACCGCGAAAGACAGCGCCCCCGACGCCGGTTGCCGTCGGGGGCGCTGCGAATGTCAGGACCAATATGCCGTATGAGGTATTACGACTTCGGTGAGTCGTCCTCGCCGATGTGGTGGACCCGGACCATATTGGTGGTGCCGGGCATCCCGGGCGGCGAGCCGGCGGTGATGACGACGACGTCGCCCTTCTTGCAGCGGCCGATCCGCAGCAGTTCCTCATCCACCTGCTGGACCATCTCGTCGGTGGTCTGCACCATGGGGCCGAGGAAGGCCTCCACTCCCCAGGTCAGGTTCAGCTGGGAGCGGGTGGCCGGCTCGGGGGTGAAGGCCAGCACCGGGATCGGCGAGCGGTAGCGGGACAGCCGGCGGACGGTGTCGCCGGACTGGGTGAAGGCGACCAGGAAGCGGGCGCCGAGGAAGTCGCCCATCTCGGCGGCGGCCCGGGCGACGGCGCCGCCCTGGGTGCGCGGTTTGTTCTGGTCGGTGAGCGGCGGCAGCCCCGCGGTCAGCATGTCCTCCTCTGCGGCGGCCACGATCCGCGACATGGTCTTGACCGTCTCGATCGGGTACTTGCCGACGCTGGTCTCGCCCGACAGCATCACCGCGTCGGTGCCGTCCATCACCGCGTTGGCCACGTCGCTGGCCTCGGCGCGGGTGGGGCGGGAGTTGTCGATCATCGATTCGAGCATCTGGGTGGCGACGATGACCGGCTTGGCGTTGCGCTTGGCGAGCTTGACGGCCCGCTTCTGCACCAGCGGGACGGCCTCCAGCGGCATCTCGACGCCGAGGTCGCCGCGGGCGACCATGATGCCGTCGAAGGCGTCCACGATCTCTTCGAGGTTGTCGACCGCCTGCGGCTTCTCGATCTTGGCGATCACCGGGATTCTGCGGTCCTCCTCGGCCATGATCCGCAGCACGTCCTCGACGTCCCGCCCGGAGCGCACGAAGGACAGCGCGATGAGGTCGGCGCCGACCCGCAGGCCCCAGCGCAGGTCGCGGATGTCTTTGTCGGACAGCGCGGGCACCGACACCGCGACGCCCGGCAGGTTCAGGCCCTTGTTGTCGGAGATCATGCCGCCCTCGATGCACATGGTGTGCACCCGCGGCCCCTCCACGTCGGTGACCTCCAGGGTGACCCGGCCGTCGTCGACCAGGATCCGCTCGCCGCGTGCCACGTCCGCGGGCAGGCCCTTGTACGTGGTGCCGCAGATCTGCTGGTCGCCCTCGATGTCGTCGGCGGTGATGGTGAACTCGTCACCGCGTTCAAGGAGTACAGGTCCGTCGGCGAAACGCCCGAGCCTGATCTTCGGGCCCTGAAGGTCGACCAGGATGCCCACGCTGCGGCCGGTCTCGTCCGACGCCTTGCGTACCCGTCGGTACCGGTCCTCGTGCTCGGCGTAGCTTCCGTGGCTCAGGTTCAGGCGTGCCACGTCCATACCGGCCTCGACCAATGCCTTGATCTGGTCGTAGGAGTCGGTGGCGGGACCCAGGGTGCAGACAATTTTCGCTCGGCGCATATGTCGAGCGTATGACTTACTCGTTGGTAGTCAGGACCACTGAAGGCAACTGACCAACAACGTCTGGATTAACGGTTGTTGACAAGTATCGAAGTGTGCATGGCCCCGCTCGGATGAGCACCGGCGTCACGCTCGGTGGCGGCGCCGGGAGGATCGGCGGGGGATGTTAACCCGAAGGGTCTGTTGCGCGGGCACCTGCCTGGTCCAGAATCTACGCGCGTTGTTCGCTCGACAAGCCCGTGACCGTCAAGGAGACGAGATGCCGCTCAACCGCAGGGACTTCATCAACCGCTCGGCCGCCACCGGCGCCGGTGTGGCGCTGGCGGGCACCGCGGGCGCGGTCGCCGCGGCCGGCCCGGCGCAGGCCTCCGAGCAGGGCCGCGGCCACGGCCACGGCCACCCGTCCACGACGTTCAGCCTGCGGGTGCTGGGCACCACCGACCTGCACGGCCACGCCCTGAACTGGGACTACTTCACCAACGCCGAGTACGACGACGCCACCCACAACGACGTCGGCCTGGCCAAGGTCGCCACCCTGGTCGAGCAGGCCCGCGCCGAGAAGGGCCACGACCGTACGCTGCTGATCGACGCGGGCGACATCATCCAGGGCACCCAGCTGTCGTACTACTACGCCCGGGTGGAGCCGATCAGCGGCGCCCGGCGCGGCCCGCAGCACCCGATGGCGCTGGCCATGAACCACATGAAGTACGACGCGGCGGCCCTGGGCAACCACGAGTTCAACTACGGCATCCCGCTGCTGCGCGCCTTCCAGGACCAGTGCGACTTCCCGCTGCTGGCCGCCAACGCGGTGGACGCCACCACCCTCAAGCCCGCCTTCCCGCCCTACCTGGTCAAGGAGATCAAGGTGCACGGCGGCCGGCCGGTCAAGGTCGGCGTCCTCGGCCTGACCAACCCCGGCATCGCGGTGTGGGACAAGGCCAATGTGCAGGGCAGGATGGCCTTCCCCGGCCTGGTGGAGCAGGCGAAGATCTACGTGCCCAAGCTCCGCGCGCTGGGCTGCGACGTGGTCATCTGCACCGACCACTCCGGCCTGGACGGCAGCACCTCCTACGGCGACGCCGTGCCCTACCCGGAGAACGCCTCCTCGCTGGTCGCCGCCCAGGTGCCCGGCATCGACGCGATACTGGTCGGCCACACCCACGTGGAGCGCCCGCAGACCCTGGTCGTCAACGAGCAGACCGGCAAAACCGTGGTGCTGTCCGAGCCGCTGATGTGGGGCATGCGCCTGTCGGTCTTCGACATCGACCTGGCCTTCGACCGCGGCCGCTGGCACGTCACCTCGGTCACCGCCGAGGTGCGCAACGCCAACACCGTCGCCGAGGACCCGCACGTGGCCAAGCTGGTGCGCGGCGAGCACCAGAAGGTCGTGGACTACGTCAACCAGGTGGTCGGCACCTGTACGGCCGCGATGTCGGCGGCGGAGTCCACGTACAAGGACACCCCGATCATCGACTTCCTGAACCTGGTGCAGGCCGACACCGTGAAGGCCGCGCTGGCCGGCACCGCGTACGCCGCGCTGCCGGTGCTGTCCGAGGCGTCGCCCTTCTCGCGGACCGCGGCGATCCCGGCCGGGCAGGTCTCGCTGCGCGACGTGGCGGGCCTGTACGTCTACGAGAACACCCTGGACGCCAAGATCCTCACCGGCGCCCAGGTCAAGGACTACCTGGAGTGGTCAGCGGCGTACTACGTGCAGACCGCGCCGGGCGCGCCGGTCGACGTCACGAAGATCACCAACGCCAACAACACCCCCGACTACAGCTACGACGTGCTCAGCGGGGTGTCGTACGACATCGACATCGCGCAGCCGGTCGGTTCGCGGATCGTGAACCTCACCGCGGGCGGCGCTCCGATTGATCCGGCCGCGCAGTTCGTGCTCGCGGTGAACAACTACCGCTCCAGCGGCGGCAGCAACTACCCGCACGTGGCGGCGGCCCAGTCGGTGTGGTCGAACTCCGACGAGATCCGCAACACGATCATCGCCTGGGTGCAGGCGCACGGCACGATCGACCCGTCGTCCTTCGGCACCGACCAGTGGCGGCTCACCCGCGCCGGAGTGCCGCTGTTCGCGTAGGGGTGTCACAGGCGGCGGCGCCGTCGAGACCGAAGGTGGTGAAGGCTGTCCTGGCCGGCAGCGGATAGTGCTCCGCGCCGGTCAGCAGCCCCGTCAGGTCGTTCAGGACGACCGCGGACCGCCAGGCGGCGAGGCCCAGGTCCGGGGCGCCGACGCCGTGGGTGTGGCGTTCGGCGTTCTGGACGTAGATCCGGCCGGTGATCCGCCGGTCCAGCTCCAGCCGGTGCCGGGCGTCGATCCGCGGCCGGCCCGCGGCGTCCCGCAGCAGATACGGGTGCAGCGGGCCGAGCAGCTGGTCGAGCGGGCGCTCGCGGTAGCCGGTGGCCAGCACCACGGCACTGGTCACCATCCGGGTCCGGGTGCCCTGGTCGGCGTGCTCCAGGTGCAGTTCGACGCCGGTGCTGCCGATCCGGCCCGCGGTGCGCACGGTGACGCCGGGGGTCAGCACCGCGTCGGGCCAGCCGCCGTCCAGGGTGCGGCGGTACAGCTCGTCGTGGATGGCGGTGATGGTCTCGGTGTCGATGCCCTTGTGCAGCTGCCACTGCTCCGGCACCAGCCGGTCGCGCACCGGCTCTGGCAGGCCGTGGAAGTAGCGGGTGTAGTCGGGCGTGAAGTGCTCCAGGCCCAGCCGGCTGTACTCCATCGGCGCGAAGGCCGGGGTACGCGCCAGCCAGGTGATCGCCTCCCGGCCCGCGGGACGGGAGCGCAGCAGGTCGAGGAAGACCTCCGCGCCGGACTGCCCCGAGCCGATCACGGTGATGTGCTCGGCGGCCAGCAGCCGGTCCCGCTGCGGCAGATAGTCCGCGGAGTGCACCACGGGTACGGTCGGCGCCTCGGCGAGCGGTCGCAGCGGCTCCGGTACGTAGGGAGCCGTGCCGACGCCCAGCACCAGGTGCCTGGCGTACGTACGCCCCAGGGCCTCGGCCTCGCCCTGCGCGTCGAGCCGGGTGTGGTCGACCTCGAAGTGGCCGCGCCCGGCGTCCCAGCGGACGGTGTCGACCTGCTGCCCGAAGTGGGTGCTGGGCAGCGCCCCGGCGACCCAGCGGCAGTAGGCGTCGTATTCGGCCCGGTGCACATGGAGGCGCTCGGCGAAGTAGAACGGGAAGAGCCGCTCGCGGGTCTTGAGGAAGTTCAGGAACGACCAGCGGCTGGCCGGGTCGGCGAGGGTCACCAGGTCGGCGAGGAAGGGCACCTGCAAGGTGGCGCCGTCGATCAGCAGCCCCGGGTGCCAGTGGAAGTCCTGCCGCTGGTCGTAGAAGGCCGCGTTCAGGCCGGGTACGGCGTCGGCGAGGGCGGCCAGTGACAGGTTGAACGGGCCGATGCCGACGCCCAGCAGGTCGAACGGCTCCTGGTCCTGGCGCGGTGCGGCTTCCGGGTCGGGTTCTGGTTCCTGTTCCGGTGGGGTCGGGGCGTTCATCGGTGCTGAACCTTCCTTCGGGGATACGGCGCCGGGCGGCTCACGGCGCCGCCCGGGTCTGCCTGGCCCGCGCGTCGGTCACCAGGCGGAGCAGGGCGTCGAGGTCCTGCGGGCGGATGTGCGGGTTGAGCACGGTCGCTTTGAGCCACAGCCGGCCGTCCGCCGCCGCCCGCCCGAGCACCGCCCGGCCCTCGTGCATCAGCTCCCGCCGCAGCGCCGCCACCTGCTCGTCGTCGGTGTCCTTGGGGCGGAAGAGGACGGTGCTGATCACGGGCCGCCCGCGCAGGTCGAGCGCCGGGTGCCGGTCGACCGCGTCGGCGAGCTGGTGCGCGTGCCCGCAGACGGCGTCCACCAGGGCGCCGAGGCCCTCGCGGCCCAGCGCCCGCAGGGTGACGGCGATCTTCAGCACATCGGGGCGGCGGGTGGTGCGCAGCGACCTGCCCAGCAGATCGGGCAGCCCCGCTTCGGTGTCGTCGGCGGCGTTGAGGTAGTCCGCCTGGTGGCCCAGCGGTCGCAGCGCGGCGCCGTCGGGTACGGCCAGCAGGCCCGCCGCGACCGGCTGCCAGCCGAGTTTGTGCAGGTCGAGGGTGACGGACACGGCGGACTGCAGCCCGTCGAGCTTGCCGGACTCGTGCCGGCTGAACAGCAGTGTGCCGCCGTAGGCCGCGTCGACGTGCAGCTCGGCGCCGTGCCGGGCGGCGGCCTGCGCGAGCTGCGGCAGCGGGTCGATCGCGCCGGTGTCGGTGGTGCCCGCGGTCGCCACGAGCAGGGCGCGGCCGGGCAGTTCGTCGAGGGCGGCGTCCACGTCGGCCGGGTCGAGGACACCGGCGGGGGTCCGTACGACGACCGGGCTCGGCAGGCCGAGCAGCCAGGCGGCGCGCTGCACGCTGTGGTGGGCGTTCGCCCCGCACACCACCTGCACGCGCGGCCCGCCGGCCGCCCGCTCCCGCGCCAGCAGCAGCGCCAGCTGGTTGGACTCCGTGCCGCCGGTCGTCATCAGCGCGTCGGGGGCCGGCAGGTCCGGGTAGACCACCGCGGCCAGCGCCGCCGCGACCCGCGTCTCGATCTCGGTGGCGGCCGGGGCCTGGTCCCAGGAGTCCAGCGACGGATTCAGCGCGGCCGCGGCTAATTCCGCTGCCGCGGACAGGGCGAGGGGCGGGCAGTGCAGGTGGGCGGCGCAGTGCGGGTCCGCCGGGTCGGCGGCGCCCCGCGCCACTTCCCGCACGAGGGTGTGCAGGGCTTCGTGGGCGCCGGTGCCGTCGGCCGGCAGGGGCCGGCCCAGGGCGCCGGCCACGCGCCTGGCGGTCTCCTTCGGGCCGCCCGCGGGCAGCGGGCCGCCGCGGGCGGCTGCGCCCTGCTCCAGGGCGGCCAGCACTGTTTCGACCAGGGGGCGCAGTTCGGCCGGGCCGTGGCGCCCGCCCGCCAGGCCGGGCATCTCCTTCAACCGTCCTCCACCACCGTTCTCTCCTCCCCCAGCACAACGATTCACCCCGCGTGGCGGTACGCCCCTTTTCCCCCGGGCCACGCCGGCGAGCGCTTCGCTTGTGCGCGCAGGGGGTTGTTGCCGCTTGCGGCGGCGCCTCGCCTTCCGCGCCGTCGTGGTCGCGCGCGCAGTTCCCCGCGCCCCCAGGTGGGTGCCACTCGCGGCGGCCTTCGCGCTTGCGGTGCGTCTCGGCCGCCCCCCGGGGGCTGCCCCGTGCGCTGGCGCCTCGACCTCCACGCCGTCGTGGCTTGTCGCGCAGTTCCCCTGCGCCCCTGGGGGGTGCCACTCGCGGTGGCATCCCGTCTTCACCACCGCGGTGGTTGCGCGCGCAGTTCCCCGCGCCCCCGGGGGGGGCCTCGGTGGTGGAGGGCGGGGCCGGAGGGGCGTGGGGAACTGCGGGGCCGGGGCGGGGGTCAGGTTGTGCGGATGCGGAGGGTGCGGGACAGGTCGTCGAGGCGGTCGGCGAGGGCGCGGCGGAGGGCCGGGGTGACAGCGGGGTCGTCGAGGCACTCGCGGCCCAGGCGCAGCGTCCCGTCCGCGACGGCGGTGTGCGGGAAGGCCACCCGCCCGGCGGCCTCGGCGATCGCGGTGCCGCGCCGGGCGGCGAGCCCGACGACGTCCGTGAAGTACCGCCCGACGTACTCGCCGGTGAGCTCCACCTGTTCGGGGTGCCAGAAACCCTGCGCGTTGGCCGTGAAGAGGTAGTTCGACTGCGAGTCGTCGTGGAACATCGCCTGCCACGCGGCAGCCTTGGCCTCGGCGTCCGGCAGCGCCGCCCGGCACCTGGCGGCGCCCTCGCGCCCGACGGCGCTCGGGTCGCGGACCAGTTCCGCGTCGATGTCGGCGGGGCCGGCCGCGCCGAGCACGGCGAGCCGCAGCAGCATCCGCCAGCGCAGCTCGGGGTCGAGGGGCGTGCCCCCGGGGATCTCCCCCTCGTCGTACCAGCCGCGCAGCTCCTCCGTGTCGAGCGCCGCGTCGACCATCGCGCGGGTGGCGCTGAGCCGGGTGCCCTCCAGGCCCGCGGCGAGCAGCCCGCGGGCGGTCTCCGCCAGGGTGCGCAGCGCCCCGGGGCGGAGCGCCGGGTCGAGGAACTGGTCGGTGAGCTGGTTGCGGCAGAAGGTGAGGACGGCGTCCACGATGCCGGGTTCCCGCTCGCCGGGAAGGTGCGCGGCGGTCAGCGCCAGGTACTCGGCGGGTGCGATGAGCCCGTCGCGTGCGAGGTTGCGTGCCGCGTTCCAGGCGACCGCGCGCCCGAGCGGGTCGGGCAGCCCGCCGAGGGTGTCGCGCAGGGTCGCCCAGGACTGCGGGTCGAAGTGGACCTTGGCGAAGGTCAGATCGCCGTCGTTGAGCAGGATCAGGTCGGGCGCGGGCCCGGTCAGGTCGTGCTGTTCGACGACGGAGTCCGCGGCGATGTCGACGGTGAGCCGGTCGCGCAGCACGAGCGCGCCGGGGTCGGCGACGGCCCGATCGTAGAGCCCGACCCCGATGTGGTGCGGGCGGTGCCCGCGGTGGCCGATCTCCAGCCGCCAGCCGCCCTCGGGTGCCCCGGGCGCGACCGCGGGGGTGAGGGTGTCCACGCCGGAGGTGCGCAGCCAGGCCGCGGCCCAGGCGGGGACGTCGCGGTCGGTGGCGGTGCCGAGGGAGTCGAGGAAGTCGGCGAGCGCGGCGTTGCCGAAGCGGTGCCGGGCGAAGTGCGTGTTGAGCCCGGCGGTGAAGTCCTTGGGCCCGAGCCAGGCGACGAGTTGGCGCAGCGCGGAGGCGCCCTTGGCGTAGGAGATGCCGTCGAAGTTGTTCATCGCGGACGCGGTGTCCGGGACCGCCTCCGGGTCGGGGGCGACGGGGTGGGTGGAGGGGCGCTGGTCGGCGTCGTAGCCCCAGGCCTTGCGGGCGACCGCGAAGTCGGTCCACGTGCCGGTGAACCCGGTGGCCTCGGCCAGCACCTGGAAGCCCATGTACTCGGCGAAGGACTCGTTCAGCCAGATGTCGTCCCACCAGCGCAGGGTGACGAGGTTGCCGAACCACATGTGCGCCATCTCGTGCGCGATGACCACCCCGCGGAACTGCGCCTCGACCGGGGTGACGGCCGACCGGTGCACGAAGTCCTCGCGGAAGGTGACCAGTCCGGGGTTCTCCATCGCCCCGGCGTTGAATTCCGGGGTGAAGGCCTGGTCGTAGGAGTCGTACGGGTACGGCTCGCCGAACAGCTCGTGGTAGCGGTCGAAGCAGCGCCGGGTGATGTCGAAGATCGCGGGCGCGTCGTGGTCGAGGTAGGGGGCCATCGAGCGGCGGCAGTGCAGGCCGAACGGCAGCCCGGCGTGCTCGGTGCGCACCGAGTGCCAGGGTCCGGCGGCGACGGCGACGAAGTAGGTGGCGAGCGGCGGAGTGGTGGCGAGCTGCCAGCGGCCCGGGGCGGTCCTGGTGGCGATGCCGTTGCCGAGGACGGTCCACTCGGCCGGGGCGCTGACCGAGACGTCGAAGACGGCCTTGAGGTCGGGCTGGTCGAAGGACGCGGCGACGCGCTGCATGTCGTTCATGAACAGCTGCGTGTAGAGGTACGTCTCACCGTCCTCGGGGTCGGTGAAGCGGTGCATGCCCTCGCCGGTGCGCGAGTACGGCATGTCCGCCTCGACCCGCAGTTCGTGCTCGCCCTCGGTGAGGCCGGCCAGCGGGATCCGGTTGTCCGCCAGCAGGCCGGGGTCGAGGTCGCGGCCGTCGAGGACGACGCGGCGCAGGGCGGTCGGCCGGATCTCGGCGAAGGTGTCGCAGTCGCGGCGGGCCAGGAAGCGGATCACGGCGACCGAGCCGAACCCCTCGTCGCCGCCGGTCAGGTCGAGGTCGAGCGCGTAATGGTGGACGGTCAGGTCGCGGGCACGGGTCTCGGCCTCGGCGTGGGTCAGAACAGGCATGCGCCACATGCTGCCGTAACCCGTGCCGTCCAGGACAGCCGCGGGGGGCTGCGCGTAGGCTCGTCGGGTACGGGGAGGTGGTCATGGCCGAGTACGCGGAGCCGGGTGCGGCGACTGCCGGGGGCGGGGCCATCGTGCACGGCTTCCCGCATCTCGACACGGTGCGGGCGGCGCTCACCGCGCTCTACCGGCGGTTGTCGGCGGACGGTGTGCAGCGGTTTCCCAGCAGTGTGCACCCCGAGCTGGTGGACTTCCCGGCGGACGAGGACCTGTATCTGGGCGCCCAGCGGGTGGCCCGGGTGATGGTGCAGCACTTCCGGCTGCCGGACGCCCGTATGGTGGTCGGCTTCCGCGACATGGTGCACGCGGGGAATGTCGAACTGGCGGCGGGCCCGGAGTATTTCATCGAGCTGCACTCCCGGTTCAGGGCCGACCGGCGCGATGTCGGGGCGGCGCTGGCGCACGAGGTGATGCATGTCCACCTGCACCGGCTCGACCTGGAATTCCCCGGCACCCGGGACAACGAGATCCTGACCGACACCGTGACGACGTATCTCGGCGCGGGCTGGCTGCTGCTGGACGCGTACCGCGAGGAGGCGGCGATCCGCGGTGAGCGGCTGATGATGTCGGCGTACAAGCTGGGCTATCTCACGCCGGAGGAGTTCGGCTACGTGCTGGCCAAGCGGGCCGCCGCGTTCGGTGAGGACGTCGAGCCGTGGTTCCGCAGTCCGCAGGCCCGCGACGCCTATCGGGCGGGTCTGGACCGCGCGGGGCAGGACCTGCGCAGGGCGCCGCTGGCCGCGGCGGGCTGGGCGGCCAGGCGCCGTTACGCCAAGGACCGGCGGGCGCTCGCGCCGGGACCCGACTACTCCTTCGAGTCGGTCGGCTCGGCCGTGCGGGTCGCCTTCCCCTGCCCCACCTGCTTCCAGCGCATCCGCCTGCCCTGCCGGGGACGGCTGCGGGCCCGCTGCGCCCTGTGCCACACGGAGCTGGCCGTCGACACGTGACGCGGGGCGTCTTCCGGCCCGGTCGGGAAAGGAAACAGCGCCCGCCTCCTTGGTCGGGGAGTGGCGGGCGCTGCTGGTGTTACTGCGTTCCGCACGCCTTTGTGCGGGACATCCGGGGGACCGTCAGACGGTCAGCGGGCGGTCGGTGGGACGGATCGGCGCGTGCAGGGCGGACGGCACCCCGGTGAGGTACGCGTCGACCGCCTTGGCGGCCGAGCGGCCCTCGGCGATGGCCCAGACGATGAGCGACTGGCCGCGTCCCGCGTCGCCGGCGACGAAGACGCCGGCGACGTTCGTGGCGTAGGAGCCGTCGCGGGCGATGTTGCCGCGGGCGTCCAGGTCGAGGCCGAGCTGGTCGACCAGGCCGTTGGACTGGTCGGTGCCGGTGAAGCCCATCGCGAGGGTCACCAGGTCGGCCGGGATGATCCTCTCGGTGCCGGTCTGCGGGACGAACACCCCGTCCTGGAAGGCGACCTCGACCAGGTGCAGCTCGCGCACGTTGCCGTCCGCGTCGCCGGTGAACTTCATGGTGTTGACGGCGTAGACCCGCTCGCCGCCCTCCTCGTGCGCCGAGGTGACCTTGTACACGGCCGGCATCGTCGGCCAGGGCTGGCCGGTCGGGCGCTCGTCGGAGGGTCGCGGCATGATCTCCAGCTGGGTGACGGACCGCGCGCCCTGCCGGTGTGCGGTGCCGACGCAGTCCGCGCCGGTGTCGCCGCCGCCGATGACGACGACGTGCTTGCCCTCGGCGGTGATGGGGGGCGCCACGAAGTCGCCCTCCTGCACCTTGTTGGCCAGCGGCAGGTAGTCCATCGCCACATGGATGCCGTTCAGGTCCCGGCCGGGGACCGGCAGGTCGCGGGAGATGGTCGCGCCGGCCGCGATGACGACGGCGTCGTAGCGCTTGGCGAGCTTGGCGGCGTCGAGGTCGGTGCCGATCTGCACACCGGTGCGGAATTTGGTGCCCTCCGCGCGCATCTGCTCGATGCGCCGGTTGATGTGCCGCTTCTCCATCTTGAACTCGGGGATGCCGTAGCGCAGCAGTCCGCCGATCCGGTCGGCGCGCTCGTAGACCGCGACGGTGTGGCCGGCCCGGGTGAGCTGCTGGGCGGCGGCCAGGCCCGCCGGGCCCGAGCCGATGACGGCGACGGTCTTGCCGGACAGCCGCTCGGGCGGCTGCGGGGTGACGTCGCCGGCCTCCCATGCCTTGTCGATGATGGTGACTTCGACGTTCTTGATGGTGACGGCGGGCTGGTTGATGCCCAGCACGCACGCCGATTCGCAGGGCGCGGGGCACAGCCGCCCGGTGAACTCCGGGAAGTTGTTGGTGGCGTGCAGCCGCTCGGAGGCGGCCCGCCAGTCCTCGCGGTAGGCGTAGTCGTTCCATTCGGGGATCAGGTTCCCCAGCGGACAGCCGTTGTGGCAGAACGGGATGCCGCAGTCCATGCAGCGGCCGGCCTGCTTGCTGATGATCGGCAGCAGCCCGCCGGGGACGTAGACCTCGTTCCAGTCCTGCCTGCGCTCCTCGACCGGGCGCATCGGGGCGGTTTCGCGGCCGGTGGTGAGGAAGCCCTTGGGGTCAGCCATTTGCTGCCTCCATCATCTTCGCTGTGGTCTCGGACTCGGAGAGTCCGGCCTGCTCGGCGGCGTTCTTGGCGGCGAGCACTGCCTTGTAGTCCCTCGGCATGACCTTGCCGAAGCGGGTGAGGGCGGCGCCCCAGTCGGTGAGCAGCCGCTCGGCGACGGTGGAGCCGGTCTCCTCGGCGTGACGGCGCACCACATCGTGCAGCCACGTGATGTCGTCCGCGTCCAGCGCTTCGACGGCGACCATGCCGGGGTTGACGGCGGCCGGGTCCAGGTCGAGGACGTAGGCGATGCCGCCGGACATGCCGGCCGCGAAGTTGCGCCCGGTGGCGCCGAGGACGACGGCACGGCCGCCGGTCATGTATTCGCAGCCGTGGTCGCCGACGCCTTCGGAGACGACGGTGGCGCCGGAGTTGCGGACGCAGAAGCGCTCGCCGGTCCTGCCGCGCAGGAACAGCTCGCCGCCGGTGGCACCGTAGGCGATGGTGTTGCCCGCGATGGTCGAGTATTCGGCGAGGTGGTCGGCGCCGCGGTCGGGGCGGACGACGACCCGGCCGCCGGACAGGCCCTTGCCGACGTAGTCGTTGGCGTCGCCTTCGAGCCGCAGGGTGATGCCCTTGGGCAGGAACGCGCCGAAGGACTGGCCCGCGGAGCCGGTGAAGGTGATGTCGATCGTGCCCTCGGGCAGGCCCGCGCCGCCGTACTTCTTGGTCACCTCGTGGCCGAGCATGGTGCCGACCGTGCGGTTGACGTTGCGGATCGGCACCTGGGCGCGGACCGGGGCGCCGCTTTCCAGGGCTTCGGCGGCGAGCCTGATCAGCTCGTTGTCCAGCGCCTTGGCCAGGCCGTGGTCCTGCTCGGTGGTGCGGTGCAGTGCGGCGCCCTCGGGCAGCGCGGGCACGTGCAGCAGCGGGGCCAGGTCCAGGCCCTGCGCCTTCCAGTGGTCGACGGCGCGGCCGGCGTCGATCAGCTCGGCGTGGCCGACGGCCTCCTCGATGCTGCGGAAGCCCAGCTCGGCCAGGATCTCCCTGACCTCCTCGGCGATGAACTCGAAGAAGTTGACCACGAATTCGGGCTTGCCGGAGAAGCGGTCGCGCAGCACCGGGTTCTGGGTGGCGACGCCGACCGGACAGGTGTCCAGGTGGCAGACGCGCATCATGACGCAGCCGGAGACCACCAGCGGTGCGGTGGCGAAGCCGAATTCCTCGGCGCCGAGCAGCGCGGCGATGACCACGTCGCGGCCGGTCTTGAGCTGGCCGTCGGTCTGCACGACGATGCGGTCGCGCAGCCCGTTGAGCAGCAGTGTCTGCTGGGTCTCGGCCAGGCCCAGCTCCCAGGGGCCGCCGGCGTGCTTGAGCGAGGTCAGCGGGGAGGCGCCGGTGCCGCCGTCGTGGCCGGAGATCAGGACGACGTCGGCGTGCGCCTTGCTGACGCCCGCGGCGACCGTGCCGACGCCGACCTCGGAGACCAGCTTGACGTGGACCCGCGCCTTGGGGTTGGCGTTCTTCAGGTCGTGGATCAGCTGGGCGAGGTCCTCGATGGAGTAGATGTCGTGGTGCGGCGGCGGGGAGATCAGGCCGACGCCCGCGGTGGAGTGCCGGGTGCCGGCGATCCACGGGTAGACCTTGTGGCCGGGCAGCTGGCCGCCCTCGCCGGGCTTGGCGCCCTGGGCCATCTTGATCTGGATGTCGTCGGCGTTGACCAGGTATTCGGACGTGACGCCGAAGCGGCCGGAGGCGACCTGCTTGATGGCGCTGCGCCGGGCCGGGTCGTACAGCCGCTCCGGGTCCTCGCCGCCCTCGCCGGTGTTGGACTTGCCGCCGAGCTGGTTCATGGCGATGGCCAGCGTCTCGTGCGCCTCGCGCGAGATCGAGCCGTACGACATGGCGCCGGTGGAGAACCGCTTGACGATCTCGGTGACCGGCTCGACCTCGTCGATCGCGAGGGGCTCGCGCTCGGACTTCAGGCCGAACAGGCCGCGCAGCGTCATCAGCCGCTCGGACTGCTCGTTCACCCGCTCGGTGTACTGCTTGAAGATGTCGTAGCGGCGGGTGCGGGTGGCGTGCTGGAGCCGGAAGACGGTGTCCGGGTCGAACAGGTGCGGTTCGCCCTCGCGGCGCCACTGGTACTCGCCGCCGATCTCCAGGCGGCGGTGGGCGGTCTGTATGCCGGAGACCGGGTAGGCCTTGGCGTGCCGGGCGGCGACCTCGGCGGCGATGACGTCGATGCCGGCCCCGCCGATCTTGCTGTCGGTGAGGTGGAAGTAGGTGTCCACGAAGTCGGTGTCCAGGCCGATGGCCTCGAAGACCTGGGCGCCGCGGTAGGAGGCCACGGTGGAGATGCCCATCTTGGACATGACCTTGAGCACGCCCTTGCCGAGCGCCTTGATCAGGTTGCGCAGCGCCGCCTCGGGCTCGATGCCGCTGAGGAAGGTGCCGGCCGCGACCAGGTCCTCGACGGACTCCATGGCCAGGTAGGGGTTGACGGCCGCGGCGCCGTAGCCGATCAGCAGCGCCACATGGTGCACCTCGCGGACGTCGCCGGCCTCGACCAGCAGTCCGACCTGGGTGCGCTGCTTGGTACGGATCAGGTGGTGGTGCACGGCGGAGGTGAGCAGCAGCGAGGGGATCGGGGCGTGCTCGGCGTCGGAGTGCCGGTCGGACAGCACGATCAGCCGGGCGCCGTCCTCTATGGCGGCGTCGGCCTCGGCGCAGATCTCGGCGAGCCGGGCGGCGAGCGCGTCGCCGCCGCCGGTGACCCGGTACAGGCCGGACAGGGTGGCGGCCTTCAGGCCCGGCATGTCGCCGTCGGCGTTGACGTGGATGAGCTTGGCCAGGTCGTCGTTGTCGATCACCGGGAAGGGCAGGGTGAGGTTGCGGCAGGACGCGGGGCTGGGCTCCAGCAGGTTGCCCGAGGGGCCGATGGTGGAGATCAGCGAGGTGACCAGCTCTTCGCGGATGGCGTCCAGCGGCGGGTTGGTGACCTGGGCGAACAGCTGGGTGAAGTAGTCGAACAGCAGCCGGGGGCGGTCGGACAGCGCGGCGATCGGCGAGTCCGTACCCATCGAGCCCAGCGGTTCGCCGCCGGTCCTGGCCATCGGGGCGAGCAGGACCCGCAGCTCCTCCTCGGTGTAGCCGAAAGTCTGCTGGCGCCGGGTGACCGAGGCGTGGGTGTGCACGATGTGCTCGCGCTCGGGCAGGTCGGCGAGGTCGACCAGGCCGGCTTCGAGCCAGTCGGCGTACGGGTTCTCGGCCGCGATACCGGCCTTGATCTCGTCGTCCTCGACGATCCGGTGCGAGACGGTGTCGACCAGGAACATCCGGCCCGGCTGGAGCCGGCCCTTGCGGACGACCTTGCTCGGAGCGATGTCCAGCACACCGGACTCGGAGGCCAGGACGACCAGGCCGTCGTCGGTGACCCAGTAGCGGCCGGGGCGCAGACCGTTGCGGTCCAGGACCGCGCCGACGAGCGAGCCGTCGGAGAAGGTGACGCAGGCCGGGCCGTCCCAGGGCTCCATCAGCGTGGAGTGGTACTGGTAGAACGCCCGCCTGGCGGGGTCCATCGCCTCGTGGTTCTCCCACGCCTCCGGGATCATCATCAGCACGCTGTGCGGCAGCGAGCGTCCGCCGAGGTGCAGCAGTTCGAGGACCTCGTCGAAGGACGCGGTGTCGGACGCCTCGGGGGTGCAGACCGGGTAGATCCGCTCCAGGTCGCCGCTGAACAGGTCGCTGGCCAGCTGCGACTCGCGGGCCCGCATCCAGTTGCGGTTGCCCTTGACCGTGTTGATCTCGCCGTTGTGCGCGACGAAGCGGTACGGGTGGGCGAGCGGCCAGCTGGGGAAGGTGTTGGTGGAGAAGCGGGAGTGCACCAGCGCGATGGCGGTGGCGAAGCGGCGGTCGGACAGGTCGGGGAAGAACGGCTCCAGCTGCCCGGTGGTGAGCATGCCCTTGTAGACCAGGGTGCGGGCGGACAGCGAGGGGAAGTAGACGTCGGCCTCGCGCTCGGCGCGCTTGCGCAGCACGAAGGCGGGCCGGTCCAGCTCGATACCGCCCAGCCCGCCGGCGGTGTCGGCGACGAAGAGCTGGGAGAAGTACGGCATGGTCGAGCGGGCGGTGGCGCCCAGCAGCTCGGGGGCGACCGGGACCTCGCGCCAGCCCAGGACGGTCAGGCCCTCTTCCGCGGCGATCCGCTCGATGGCATCGACGGCCTTGGCGCGGTCCTCGGTCTCGACGGGCAGGAAGGCCAGGCCGACCGCGTAGTGCCCGGCGGCGGGCAGCTCGAAGCCGGCGGCGGCACGCAGGAACGCGTCGGGGACCTGGAGGAGTATGCCCGCGCCGTCACCCGAGTCGGGCTCGGCGCCGGTGGCTCCGCGGTGTTCCAGGTTGCGCAGGACGGTGAGCGCCTGCTCCACGAGGTCATGGCTCGCCTCGCCGGTGAGGGTGGCCACAAAGCCGACACCGCAGGCGTCGTGCTCGTTGCGGGGGTCGTACATCCCCTGCGGGGCGGGTCGCCCGTCCATGAACGCGGAACGCGAACGCATGGCTCTCCCGTCGTCGTCTTTGGCTTGTATGCATCGCCTGTTTCCAGGCGTGCGCAACAGGGACGACGTTGGCCCTCTGCGATTTCGTGCAGGTTACATGATGGCTGAGTGTTCGAGAAGCGGATACTCAATTCCAGCATGTGGACGTACCGAGGAGGTGGAACAGCCATTTCGGGCCAGCGTCTGACCGGGGTCCGACCGACGAATCCGGCGCGTGCCCTGGCGGCGCTGCCGGTGCGTTACCGAGTGATGCCCGTTGCGGCAGGAGCTGAAACGGCGGGGAAACATGCCGCTTGTGGCGGACTGCTTCCCGGGTGTACCGACTCAGCCGGCGGCGGTGCCGATGAGCGCGCCCAATACGAAGGTAACTCCGCCGGCCGCCGCACCCAAGAGCAGTTGCCGAAGTCCTCCGTACCACCAGGACCGGGCGGTGATCCGCGCCACAGCGGCCCCGCAGCCGAACAGCCCGACCAGCGCCAGCAGCACCGCGGGCCACAGGACGTCGGCGCCGAGCAGATACGGCAGTACCGGCAGCAGCGCGCCCAGCGCGAACGACACGAACGACGAGCCCGCGGCGACCACCGGCGAGGGCAGGTCGGTCGGGTCCACGCCCAGCTCCTCGCGGGCGTGTATCTCCAGCGCCTGCTCGGGGTCGGCGGACAGCTGCCTGGCCACCTCGTGCGCGAGTTCCGGCTCCACCCCGCGCGCCACGTACAGCTCGGCCAGCTCGCGCATCTCGTCCTCGGGGTGCCGGCGCAGCTCGATCCGCTCGATGTCCAGCTCGGCCTGGACCAGCTCGCGCTGGGAGGCAACCGAGGTGTACTCGCCGGCCGCCATGGAGAAGGCGCCGGCCGCCAGGCCCGCCAGGCCGGTGACCACCAGGGTGCGGGAGCTCACATCGCCGCCGGCCACACCGGTCATCAGCGCGAGGTTGGACACCAGGCCGTCCATCGCCCCGAAGACCGCGGGCCGCAGCCAGCCCCCGGTCACGTCCCGGTGCACATGGTGGGGGACGTGGTACGGCGTGGCGGCGGCGTTATCGACGGCGGCGCTTGTCATACGGATCACCCTCCCCGCGCGGCGGTGAAGCCGCGTCCGACCGGCAACGGCTTCGACCGTACCCGGGCAGAGCGATGCCCGCCAGCAAGGAAAGGCTGTCCTGACCTGCGGAAACTAGGTGGCGGCCGGTCCGCTTGCCGGCCCCGCGGCGGCCTTGGACGGCTCATCGGCCGGCTCCGGCTCGTCGTCGGACGGCTCCACCGCGTCACCCGGTGATCCGCTCACGGAGTCGGCCGCGGGAGCTTGTGCCAGCTCACCGGCGGTGCCGTCCGCTTCGGCGGGTGCGTCGGTACCGTCCTCGGCGGTCTGCGCCGGGACGCTGTCGGCGACGGGTTCCACCTCCGCCTCACGGCCGGGGCGCAGCCGGGCCGACAGCACCAGATAGGCGACGGCGGCGACGAACACCACGATCGCTGTCCAGTCGTTGAGACGCATGCCCAGGATGCGGTGCGCGTAGTCGACGCGCATGTGCTCGATCCAGGCCCGGCCCACCGTGTACGCGGCGACGTAGAGCGCGAAGGCCCGACCGTGGCCGAGCTTGAAGCGCCGGTCGGCCCAGATCACCAGCAGGGCGACACCGACGCACCACAGCGACTCGTACAGGAAGGTCGGGTGGTACGTGGCCAGGTCCGGCGTGTTGTCCGGCCGGTGCGCGGCGTCGATCTTCAGGCCCCACGGCAGGGTGGTCGGACCGCCGTACAGCTCCTGGTTGAACCAGTTGCCCCAGCGGCCGATGGCCTGCGCGAAGGCGATGCCCGGCGCGATGGCGTCGGCGTACGCCGGCAGCGCGATCCCCCGGCGGCGGCAGCCGATCCAGGCGCCCAGCGCGCCCATGGCGATGGCGCCCCAGATCCCGAGCCCGCCCTGCCACACCTTGAAGGCGTCGACCCAGTCCTTGCCATCGGTGAAGTACAGCTCGTAATCGGTGATCACGTGGTAGAGCCGGCCACCGATCAGGCCGAACGGCACCGCCCACACGGAGATGTCGGCAACCGTGCCGGCCCGTCCGCCGCGGGCGAGCCAGCGCTTGTTGCCGTACCAGACGGCAACGAAGACGCCGATGATGATGCAGAACGCGTAGCCACGCAGCGGGATCGGTCCGAGGTGGACGACGCCGTGCGCGGGGCTGGGGATGAATGCGAGTTCCATGGCAATGTCCGACGCTACCGTGCCGGACGGGTGGACGGCAGCCCGCCCGGCTACGTATGGATAACGGCGCGGTGCTCGGCGCCGGGTCCCGGGCGCCGTGGGGAGCCGGTCAGGACGGCGGGGCGGCGGTGACCTTTCCCGGCTGCTTGCCCTTGTTGGCGGCGCTCACCATCTGCTTGAGGCTGGCCGGGGTGAGCTGGGCGTTCTGGCCGTAGATGCTCTTGCCGTTCAGCAGGACGGTCGGCGTGGCGTTGAAGCCGGAGCTGCCGAAGGCCGCGTTCGACTTCTGCACCCAGGAGTCGTGGGTGCCGTCGTTCACACAGTCGGCGAAGGGCGCCGTCTTCAGACCCGGAACCTTGCCGGCCAGGGTGATCAGCGTGTTCTTGTCGGCGAACTTGTCGTCCTGCTCGTCGGGCTGGTTGTCGTAGAGGACGTCGTGATAGGCGCGGAATTTGCCCGCGTCCTGGGCGCACGCGGCGGCGTTCGCGGCGTTCAGCGAGCCGGTGCCGCCGAGGTTGCCGTCGATCAGCGTCGCCAGGTGGTACTCGGTGCGCAGCTGCCCGCTGTCCTCCAGCGCGTGGATGGTCGGCGTGAACTGCTTCTCGAACGCGTCGCAGGCCGGGCAGCGGAAGTCCTCGTAGATGGTGAGGGTCGAGGGCGCGTCGGCGGCCCCGACCGGGATCACCAGGCTGTCCTTGCCGGTGGCTCCGCTGGGCGCGGCGGCCGGGCTGCCGATGGCGTCGCCCCTGTTGTCGTTGTGGTCGGCGACGACCACGCCGATCACGGCGGCGACGGCGAGGACGCCCACCACCCCGCCCGCCACCACGAGCGTCCGCTTGCGCTTGGCCCTGGCCTGCTCCTGGGCGCGCTGTTCCTGCAGGGCCTCGCGGGCGCTGCGCTTTCCGTCACTGTTGCGTTGGCTCACGCCCAGCGCAACGGCGGGGGGAGGCGCTCAGCGTCTCCCCCCGCCGTTTTTCGCCCGCGGGAGTGACAAAACCCGCTCCCACGGGTGACCGTCAGACCCGCTTGCGTACGCCCTCGGCCAGTTCGGCGGCCAGCGCGCGGACCGCCGCGAGCCCGGCGGCCTCGTCACCGTCGGCGTCCAGGATGCGCTGGACGAAGGCCGAGCCGACGATCACGCCGTCGGCGAAGGCGGCGACCTCGGCGGCCTGCGCCGCGTTGGACACGCCCAGGCCGACGCAGACCGGCAGCTCGGTGGTGGCCCGGGTGCGCGCGACCAGGCCGGCCGCCTGCGCGCCGACGCTGGCGCGGGTGCCGGTGACACCCATCAGCGAGGCCGCGTAGACGAAGCCGGAGCCGGCCGCGGTGATCCTGGCCAGCCGCTCGTCCCTGCTGGAGGGCGCGACGACGAAGACGGTGGCCAGGCCGTGCTGCTCGGCCGCCTTCCGCCACCCCTCGGACTCCTCGACCGGCAGGTCGGGCAGGATGCAGCCGGCGCCGCCCGCCTCGGCCAGCTCGGCGGCGAAGCGCTCGGCACCGTAGCGGTCGACCGGGTTCCAGTACGTCATCACCAGCAGCGGCTTGCCCGTCGCCGCGTGCGCCTCGCGGACCGTACGCAGCACGTCGGCGATGCGGACGCCGTTCTTGAGCGCGATGTCGTCGGCGGTCTGGATGACCGGGCCGTCCAGCACAGGGTCGCTGTGCGGCAGCCCGACCTCGACGATGTCGGCGCCGCCGTCGAGGGCCGCCTTGACGGCCGCGATGCCGCCGTCGACGGTCGGGAAGCCGGCCGGCAGGTACGCGATGAGGGCGGCTCGGCCGTCGGCCTTCGCGGCGGCGAGCGTCTCCTGCAGCAGTTCGATGCGCCCGCTCACTTGGCCGCCTCCGCGGTGTCGTACAGCCCGAAGTAGCGGGCCGCGGTGTCCATGTCCTTGTCGCCGCGGCCCGAGAGGTTCACCAGCAGCAGTGCGTCGGGGCCCAGCTCGCGGCCCAGGTCCAGGGCGCCGGCCAGCGCGTGGGCGCTCTCGATGGCCGGGATGATGCCCTCGGTGCGGGACAGCAGCCGCAGCGCCTGCATGGCCGCGTCATCGGTGACGGCACGGTATTCGGCCCGGCCGGCGTCCTTGAGGTACGCGTGCTCGGGTCCGACGCCGGGGTAGTCCAGGCCGGCCGAGATCGAGTACGGCTCGGTGATCTGGCCCTCGTCGTCCTGGAGGACGTACGAACGCGAGCCGTGCAGGATGCCGGGCTCGCCCGCGGTCAGGGTCGCCGCGTGCTCGCCGCTCTCCACCCCGTGCCCGGCCGGCTCGCAGCCGACCAGCCGGACGCCCGCGTCCGGCAGGAAGGCGTGGAAGAGGCCCATGGCGTTCGAGCCGCCGCCGACGCAGGCCACGGCGGCGTCGGGCAGCCGCCCGGTCCGCTCCAGCAGCTGCCGCCGCGCCTCGACGCCGATCACCCGGTGGAAGTCGCGCACCATCGCGGGGAAGGGGTGCGGTCCCGCGACGGTGCCGAACAGGTAGTGCGTGCGGTCGACGTTCGCGACCCAGTCGCGGAAGGCCTCGTTGATCGCGTCCTTGAGCGTGCGGCTGCCGGATGTCACCGACACGACCTCGGCGCCCAGCATGCGCATCCGCGCCACGTTCAGGGACTGCCGCTGGGTGTCGACCTCACCCATGTAGATCGTGCACTCCAGGCCGAACAGCGCGCACGCCGTGGCCGTGGCGACCCCGTGCTGGCCCGCGCCGGTCTCGGCGATGACCCGGGTCTTGCCCATCCGCCGGGTCAGCAGTGCCTGCCCCAGCACATTGTTGATCTTGTGGGAGCCGGTGTGGTTCAGGTCCTCCCGCTTGAGGAAGACCCTGGCCCCGCCCGCCTCGGCCGCGAAGCGCGGCACCTCGGTCAGGGCGCTGGGCCGGCCGGTGTAGTTGGCCATCAGCTCGTTCAGCTCGGCCGCGAAGGCGGGGTCGGCCTTCGCCTTCTCGTACTCGGCGGCGACCTCGTCCACGGCGGCGACCAGCGCCTCCGGGATGAATTTTCCGCCGAACGCGCCGAAGTAGCCCTCGGCGCTGGGGCTCAGACCCTCCGGGTCGGGGAGGAAGAAGTCGTGTTCTGGCATGGGGTGTCCCCTGGTGACGGTGACCATCGGAATATGCCGTACCCGTGCCGGGGTGCGGGCGGATGTGCCTCGCCCCGGACGACGGTGCCGTTTCCTACGGCTGTACGCGGTGCCGCACTTCTGCGGCGGTACGCGGGCGGGTGCGCTCAGCTTTTCTGCGGCTGTACGCGGTGCCGCACTTCTGCGGCTGCACGCGGGCGGGTGCGGTGCCGCGTTCCCGCGGCGGTACGCGGGCGGGTGCGGCTCAGCCGCGGCGCCATCGCCTGCCGTTCACCTGGCCGGGCTCGCACCCGATCACGTACCGCACGCGGCGGCCCAGCACACGGCGGGCCGGGGCGCGGCAGCCGCGGGGGCGGCACCCGGGTGCGAGGCGCGATTCCAATGACACGCCTCGCACTCTACCCCCCGGGCTGCCCCCGTCCCGCCTCGCGGTACTCCCGCGCGAGGGCTCCCCCCTACGCAGGCGGCGCCCATCCGCCGGCCGCGGGCTGCTGGGGGCGCCTCTACGGAACACGGCGCCCGTCCGCCGGCCGCGGGCTGCTGGGGGCGCCTCTACGGAAGGCGGCGCCCTACCAGGGGCGCGGGGAACTGCGCGGCCAGCCACGACGCGCCGTCGCCTGGCGACGACCGCCACCACCGCAGGGGCGCGGGGAACTGCGCGCCCAGCCCCCACCGGCGCGCGGGTCGTCACCGACCCGAAGGGTCTCCTCGGTCCGCTCCGGACCACCGGCCGGTGGTGGGTTGCTCGCGCAGTTCCCCGCGCCCCTTCGGGGCACGACCCGCCGCGCGGACAGCGCGCCCCGGTTGGGGGCTGGGCGCGCCGTTCCCCGCGCCTCTGGTGGGCACCCCCAGCCGAAGGGGACCGTCAGAACCCCGGAGCCCGGGGAGTGGCACCCTCTGCCGAAGAGGAACCGCACACACCCCGCACCCGGGGGACGCGTACCCGCCGACGCAACGGCACCCCGAGCCCCGCGGCAGCGGAGGGGCACCCCCCGGGCCGAGGGAACGCACAACCACCGTGCCCGGGGGAAGCGTGAACCCCCGAGGCGCGGCGGAGCCGTTATTCGCGGCCGGGGCGGAGGGCCGGGTGGGCGCCGGCGGCGACGAGGTCGGCGACGGCGGTGCGGGGGTCGCGCCCGGTGACGAGCGACTCACCGACCAGCACCGCGTCAGCCCCGTCATTCGCGTAGGCGATCAGATCGTGCGGCCCCCGGACCCCGGACTCCGCGATCTTCACGATGTGGTCCGGAATCTCCGGCGCGATGCGCCCGAAATTCCCCCGGTCGACCTCCAGCGTCTTGAGGTCGCGCGCGTTGACGCCGATGATGCGCGCGCCCGCGTCCACCGCCCGGGCGACCTCCTCCTCGTCGTGCACCTCGACGATCGGGGTGAGCCCGATCGACTCGGCCCGCTCGATGAGCGAGACCAGCGCGGGCTGGTCGAGCGCGGCGACGATCAGCAGCGCGAGGTCGGCGCCGTGCGCGCGGGCCTCCCACAGCTGGTAGGCGGTGACGATGAAGTCCTTGCGGAGCACCGGGATGTCGACCTTGGCGCGTACCGCCTCAAGGTCGGCGAGCGAGCCGCCGAAGCGGCGCTGCTCGGTGAGGACGCTGATGACGGCGGCGCCGCCCGCCTCGTAGTCCGCTGCCAGGCCCGCCGGATCGGCGATCGCGGCGAGCGCGCCCTTGGACGGGCTGGAGCGCTTGACCTCGCAGATGACCTTGACGGCGTCGCCGCGCAGCGCGGCGACGCCGTCCCTGGCGTCCCGCGCCTTGGCGGCGCGCTCCTTGAGTTCGTCGAGGGACACCCTGGCCTGCCGGTCGGCGAGGTCTGCGCGGACTCCGTCGATGATCTCGTCGAGCACACTCACGCGGGAGCTCCTCTTCCGGCCGGCCGTGCAGCGAAATGATCGGGCTGGTGGTGGAAACCACCGGCACTGCGATGGTATCGGGCGGCGGCCCGTCACCCCGCATCCGGTGATCGCGGATCCCACCACCTGGACAATCTTGCCCCGCCCCGGCGGACGCCTCAGGGCACGAGCGCCGTACCGAAGGGCAGGTTCCTGATCACGGTGAAGGCCAGCAGCAGCCCGCACAGGGCGTAGAGGACGCCGGGCCGCAGCGCCGGTTCGAAGGCCCTGCCGCGCAGGGCGCGGGTCAACCAGATCACCCAAACGACGGCGAAGACGGCGTATCCGGCGACGGCGGCGGCATTGCAGCCCAGCGCGGTGCCGAGGTGTCCGTGGGCCAGTGCGTGGGCGCCGCGAAGGCCGCCGCAGCCGGGGCAGTAGACGCCGGTGTAGTACAGCAGCGGGCAGGCCGGGTAGTGGCCGGGCCGCCCCGGGTCGACGGCGGCGACGTAGCCGAAGCCGGCGGCGACGGCGCCGAGCACGCCGAGCGGTACGGCCGTTCGGCGCAGCGCGCCACGCCGGGCGGGCCGGCCGGTGGGGGCCGCCGCGGCCCGGTAGGAGGTCACGGCGACGATTCTGCCCCGGTACGCACCGGGGCGCAGCGCGCGGCTGCGCCAGGTGGCGGGGCGACGGGCGGGGTCAGGCGTACGCGACCCGAACACCGAGGCCGGACGGGATCAGGCGTACACGGCCCCCGTGCCGGGCGGGATCAGGCGTGCGCCGCGGCTTCCCCCTGCGGCTGGTCCGCCGGCGGCTGCTCCGCGGTCCGCGCGGGTGCGTTACGCACCTGCGGCTCCTCCTTGCGGCCGAGGCCCATCATCTTCATGATGCCGCCGACCAGCGGGGCGAGCAGGATCACGCCCATGCTGCCCCAGAACGGGACCGGCTGTGCGGCGACCATGAAGACGCCGCCGGCGCAGAAGCCGACGAAGGCGATGATCACTCCGGTCCAGGCGGCCGGGGTGTGTCCGTGGTCGTGGTGGGCCGCCATGAATACTCCCTGATGCTCCCGGTAGGAGGCGTCCGTCGCCTCCCACGTCGTCCCCCATTGTTACGCGCATCGGCGGGCGACCACGCACGGGGGTCGGGCCCGGCGGTACTACCCCGTGGGGTCCTCGCCGCGGTCGAGGGCTTTCCACAGGTCCTCGGCCCGGTCCGGGTCGACGGGCACGGGCCGGCCGGCCGCGGCGGCGGACGCGGCGGCGGACGCGGCGGCCCTGGCGCGGACCGGCCGGCGGGTGCCCGGGCGGTCGTAGCGGCTGGACATCGCGGGCCAGGTCGGGCCGTAGCGCAGCGCGAGCAGTCCGGCGGCGAGCAGCAGCAGGCCGCCGGCGGCGGAGACCAGCGGCCAGGAGGTGGTGCTGGCGTGCGTGGCGGTGGCGTGGGCGAGGCCCGCGGTGGACGCGGCGGCGGAGTCCAGTGCCGCGTGGTCGCCGCGCCGGGCCAGTGCCATGACGACGACGCCGAGCCCGCTGAGGGCGAGCAGCCCCGCGACGGCGTAGCGGCCGGTCCTGCGCACCGCGAAGACGGCGACGAGCGAGGCCAGTGCGACCAGCGCGAGGGCGCCGGGCAGGGCGGTGGTGTCGGTGCCGGTGGCGTGCACCGGGAGGTTGGTCCGGCCGAAGGCGGCGAAGCCGCGCGACCAGGTCTTGCCCGCGGCGACCAGCACCAGGCTCGCGCCGACCGCGCCGGCGGGCAGCGCGGCGGCGAGTGTCCTGACGCCGCCGCGGCGCGGTGTCACGGGCACGTCGGACGGCTCGGCGTCCCGCTCTGCTGCGGGGGCCGGTCCTGGGTGGGGCTGCTGCGGGACGGAGGTCACCCGTCCACTATCCCCTGCCGGTGTCCGGCGGCCTCGGCCGGGGGGACCCAGGGCGGTGCGTACCGGGCGGGGTGCCGCCCCGCGGGATGAACCGGGACAAGCGGATTCCATGCCTCCGCGACAGTCATGAACAGGTCAGGAAAGCGCCAACTCCCGCCAACGGCGGGTAAAGCGGCGGTATAGCTTCCGACTCGTTCAGTACCCCGCCTTGTTGACGTGCGCCGGTCACCATACGTTCGCGGCCATCCCTCCGCTCCCCCAATGAGCGCAGGGGCATCACACACCACACTCCCCCCACAGGAGGCCGCACTTGCACACCCCCCACACCACCCCGCGGAAAGCGAGCCATACATGGCCGGCCCTCATCGCGGCCGCCGGGCTCGCCGCGGCGGGGCTGGTCGCCCTCGCACCGTCCGCCGGCGCGCAGCCGCAGCAGGCGCCCTCGCACCGGCTCACCACGGCACGTTCCTGTTCGGTCAGCACCGCGGTCGACGTCATGGCCTGCAAGGCGCTCAAGGTGACCAGCGGCGCCGACTCCCTCGCGCCCGCGGCGCGTTCCGCGCACCCGGCGGCCATCCCGTCGGGTTACGGACCGACCGAGCTGCGCGGCGCCTACGCCCTTCCCGACACCGGCGGTGACGGCGCCACCGTGGCGATCGTGGACGCCTACGACAATCCCAACGCCGAGGCGGACCTGGCCACGTACCGCTCGCAGTACGGCCTGCCGGCCTGCACCACCGACAACGGCTGCTTCCGCAAGGTCGGCCAGAGCGGCGGCGCCACGCTGCCGGTGCCCGACCCGGGCTGGGCCGAGGAGATATCCCTCGACCTGGACATGGTCAGCGCGACCTGCCCGGCCTGCCACATCCTGCTGGTCGAGGCGGACAACTCGGCGATGACCAGCCTCGGCGAGTCCGTCAACACCGCGGTGGCGCTGGGCGCGAAGTACGTGTCGAACAGCTACGGCGGCGGCGAGTCCGGCGCCGACAGCAGCTACGACAGCCAGTACTTCGACCACCCGGGCGTGGCCATCACCGTCAGCTCGGGCGACGCGGGCTACGGCGTGGAATACCCGGCCGGCTCGCAGTACGTGACCGCGGTCGGCGGCACCTCGCTCCAGCAGGACACCAGCGCTCGCGGCTGGTCCGACACGGTGTGGGGCGGGGCGGGCTCCGGCTGCTCGTCCTACGACCCCAAGCCCGCCTGGCAGCAGGACGGCGAGTGCGCCGGCCGTACCGTCGCCGACGTGTCCGCGGTCGCCGACCCGGCCACCGGTGTCGCGGTCTACGACACCTACGGCAACGACCGCGGCTGGGAGGTCTTCGGCGGCACCAGCGCCTCCGCGCCGATCATCGCCTCGGTCTACGCGCTGGCCGGGCAGCCGTCCGAGGGCTCGTACCCGGCGTCCTTCCCGTACGCGCACGGCGGCGGGCTGAACGACGTGGCGAGCGGTACGAACGGCGAGTGCGCGGGCTCGTACCTGTGCACGGGCGTCGCCGGTTACGACGGGCCGACCGGCCTGGGCACCCCCGACGGCGTGGCGGCCTTCGCGGGCTGACACGCGGGCGACGGGCGGGGCGGGCATGGCGGCCGCCCCGCCCTCGCGCGTCCTGGCACGGGTGCCTCAGCCGTGCATCACGTTGGCGGTCGCGACCGCCCGCAGCACCGCCGCCGCCTTGTTGCGGCACTCGGCGTCCTCGGCGGCCGGGTCGGAGTCCGCCACGATGCCCGCGCCCGCCTGCACATAGGCGACGCCGTCGCGCAGTACCGCGGTACGGATCGCGATGGCGGTGTCGGAGTCGCCCGCGAAGTCCAGATAGCCGATGCAGCCGCCGTAGACACCGCGCCTGGTGGGCTCCAGCTCCTCGATGATCTGCATGGCGCGCGGCTTGGGCGCGCCCGACAGGGTGCCGGCCGGGAAGCACGCGGTGAGCACGTCGAAGGCGGTCCTGCCCGCCGTGACCTGCCCGGTGACGGTCGAGACGATGTGCATGACGTGCGAGTAGCGCTCCACCGACATGAAGTCGACCACCTCGACGCTGCCCGGCTCGCACACCCGGCCAAGGTCGTTGCGCCCGAGGTCGACCAGCATCAGGTGCTCGGCGCGCTCCTTGGGGTCGGAGAGCAGCTCCTCGGCGAGCGCCGCGTCGGCCTGCGGGGTCGCGCCGCGCGGCCGGGTGCCCGCGATCGGGTGCAGCATCGCCCGGCCGTCCTCGATCTTGACCAGCGCCTCGGGGCTCGACCCGACCACGTCGAAGCCGTCGAAGCGCAGCAGGTACATGTACGGCGACGGGTTGGTCGTCCGCAGCACCCGGTAGACGTCGAGCGCGCTCGCGGTGCACGCGGTCTCGAACCGCTGGGAGGCCACCACCTGGAAGGCCTCGCCCGCGTGGATGCGCTCCTTGATGTCGTCGACCGCGGCGGTGAACTCCTCGCCGCCCCAGGCCCAGCTGACCGCGAAGTCGACCGACTCCGGCAGCGCGGTCGGCTGCTGCGGTACGGCCCGGGCCAGGTCGGACTGCATCGCGTCGAGCCGGGCGACCGCGTCGGCGTAGGCCTCGTCGACGCCGGTGTCCTCGTCGTTGTGGTTGATCGCGTTGGCGATCAGCAGCACGGTGCCGTCCCAGTGGTCGAGCACCGCCAGGTCGGAGGTCAGCAGCATGGTCAGTTCCGGCAGCCGCAGCGTGTCGTGGGTGCTGTCCCCGATCCGCTCCAGGCGGCGCACGATGTCGTAGCCCAGGTAGCCGACCATGCCGCCGGTGAAGGGCGGCATGCCGGAGGTGAGGTCCCGCGGGGTGTGCAGCGCCTCGACGGTGGCGCGCAGCGCCGCCAGCGGATCGCCGTCGGTGGGGACGCCGACCGGCGGGCTGCCGAGCCAGTGCGCCTGCCCGTCGCGGGCGGTCAGCGTCGCGGCGGACCGCACGCCGACGAAGGAGTAGCGCGACCAGGACCCGCCGCCCGCCCCGCTGTTGGAAGCGGTGTCGGCCGATTCCAGCAGGAAGGTGCCGGTCCGCTCGGCGGCGAGCTTGCGGTACAGCCCGACCGGCGTGTCGCCGTCCGCGAGGAGCCGGCGGCTGACCGGGATGACACGGCGGTCCACCGCCAGCTTGCGGAACGTATCGAGGTCCATGGCCGCAGACACTACTGGCCCGGCGCGGGCAGCAGGACGGCGGAATCGAAGCAGGTCCGGTCGCCGGTGTGGCAGGCCGCGCCGACCTGGTCGACCTTCACCAGCACGGTGTCGCCGTCGCAGTCCAGCGCGACCGACTTCACGTGCTGGACGTGACCCGAGGTGTCGCCCTTGACCCAGTACTCACGGCGGCTGCGGCTCCAGTACGTGCAGCGGCCGGTGGTCAGCGTGCGGTGCAGCGCCTCGTCGTCCATCCAGCCCAGCATCAGCACCTCACCGGTGTCGTACTGCTGGGCGACAGCGGGCACCAGGCCGTCGGCGGTGCGCTTGAGTCGGGCGGCGATGGCGGGGTCGAGCGAGGTCGCGGGCATGCGTCCATCATGCCGCCGAACGCGGCGGCGGCGGAAATGCGGTGTCCGGATGCTGAAAATCGTCAATAACCGGCAAAGGGGATAGGCGGATTGACCCGTCACCCACCTGTCGCAGGGTTGTTACCCGCCGACGTCACCCGTATGGGGCATCCTTCCACCATGGGTTTTCCTCCACCGCCGCACAATGGTCCGCCGCCGCCCCCTGAGCAGGGTGGCGGTTTCGGGCCGCCACAGGGCTTCGGCCCGCCGCCCCCGCCCAACGACGGATACGGTCCGCCGCCGCCCAACGACGGATACGGCTACCCGCAGCAGGGCGGCGGTTACGGCCCGCCCGCGCCGCCGGGACCGCCGATCCCGCCCGGCGGGAACTACGGCTACCCCGGCGGCTACCCGGGCGGCGGCTACCCGCCGCCGCAGCCGCCGAAGAACAACACCACGCGCAATGTGCTGATCGCGGTCGGGGCCGTCGTCGTGGTCGGCGCGATCGTCGCCGGCATCGCCGCCTCCAGCGGCGGCGGCGACGGCAAGCCGAGCGCCAAGGACACCACGACGGTGCCGTCGCTCACCGCGATGCCGACCGTGCCGACCGTCCCGACGCCCAGCTTCACCCTTCCCACCGACTTCCCGAGCCTCGACCTGCCGACCGACTTCCCGTCGGTCACCGACGACCCGCAGCCGTCGGAGACGGACGGGAAGGAGGTGCCGTACGTGTCGGTCGCGCCCGGCAAGTGCTTCAACGCGCCCTCGATGACGCACACCATCGACGCGGTCACCACCGTGTCGTGCACCGCGGCGCACGACGCGCAGTCGATCGCGAACAAGACGCTGTCCGGCAGCTTCACCGACGACCAGGCGATCGAGGACAAGGCATTCGCCCTGTGCAAGTCCGACGCCAACAAGCACGTGCCGGCCGACGGGCGCACGTACTACGAGTACGTGCTGTACCCGCAGCTGATCACCTATCAGCTCCAGGGCCGCAAGACCATCACCTGCGCGCTCAGCCTCAACGACGGCTCGAACAACAAGAAGCTGCACAGCAAGCTGAGCTGAGCCGACGGGCGGGGGAAGCGGACGCGGCGCCCGCGGGTCGTTAACCTGGACTCATGACGACCCATGCACAGCGTGAACGTCTGCTCCTCGCCGACCTGCTGGAACATTCCGGCCCCGACGCGCCGACCCTGTGCGAGGGCTGGACCGCCCGGGATCTGGCCGCACACGTCGTGGTACGCGAACGCCGCGGTGACGCTGCCGCGGGGCTCATCGTCCCGCAGCTCGCGGACCGGCTGGAAAGAGTGCGCGGCGAATACGCGCGGCGGCCGTACGAGGAACTGATCCGGCTGATCAGGACCGGGCCGCCGCGCTTGTCGCCCTTCGCGCTCAAGCAGCTGGACGAGGCGTCCAACACCGTGGAGTTCTACGTCCACACCGAGGACCTGCGGCGGGCCCAGCCGGACTGGACGCCCCGCGGGATCGACCCGGTCTTCGCGGACGCGCTCTGGTCCCGGCTGGAGCGGGCGGCTCGCGTCCTCGGGCGGCGCTCGCCCGTCGGCCTGGTCCTGCGCCGGCCCGACGGGCAGACCGTGGTCGCCCACCGCGGCTCGCCGGTCGTGACGGTCACCGGCGAGCCCTCGGAGCTGACCCTCTTCGCCTTCGGCCGCCAGGCCGCGGCGGATGTCCTCGCCGAGGGCGAGAAGTCGGCGGTCGCCGAGGCGTATTCCGCTCGCCTCGGCGTGTAGCCGGTCCCCCCGCCCAGCCCCCGCGGGGAGCCCCGGCCCCTTCCCCCGGGTGCAGGGCCGGCCGCACAGCTCCCCGCGCCCCTGGGTGACTGCCCCGTGCGGTGCGTGCTTGTCGGCCGCGCCCTTCCCCGTGCCCCCTTCGGGGCTCGTCCTCCGCCGCGGAGGGCGCACGTCAGGAACGCGGTTCCTCTGCCGCAGAGGGCAAGCGTTCTCAGGGGCGCGGGGAACCGCGCGACAAGCCACGACGGACCGTCGTGTGCAAACGGGCGGCCACCGCCCAAGGGCGCGGGGAACCGCGCGCCCAGCCACAGTGCAGCGGCACGGTGAACGCCACAGGACGTGGCAACCCCTGGGCGCGGCCAGCCGAGGCGCACCGCACGTGCGACGGTCACCCGGGGGCGCCGAGATAGCTCACCCGCAGGGAAGTTCGGCGGTGCGGACCGGGGGGAGGAGGGCGGTGAAGGCACCGCCCAGGGCGGCGAGTGCGGCGCTGGCCAGGAAGACGGGGGGCGCCCCGAAAGCCCCGACAGCCGCCGCGAAGAGCGGATAGGCCAGCGGGGCCAGCCCGAATCCGGTGAGGCTCATGACGGATGTGACCCGGCCGAGGTACGCCGGATCGGTGGCGGTCTGGATGAGCGCGGCGGCCAGCCCCCCGCAGACCCCGCAGATGAGCCCGGCCAGGAAGGCCACGCCCACCGCGGCGGCGAGCACCTGGGCGACGCCGATGAAGCCGACCGCCGCCGACCCGGCGAAAAGCGTGCCGATCTGGACGGCCCCGGCCCGCCGCACCCGGCCGCGTACGGCCAGCAGCAGCGCGCTGGCCGCGGCGCCCGCGCCGAACGCCGCGATGATCCAGCCGTATCCCGCGGCTCCCCAGCCGCGCTGGTCGGCGAGCAGCACCATGCCGACGTTGAGCGGCCCGACCAGGCCGAGTTCGCACAGCGCGCCCGACAGGACCAGCGGGCCGACCAGCCGGTGGCGGCGGATGTAGCCGAGCCCGTCGCGCAGCTCCTGGAAGGCGGGCGCCCGCGCCGCGGGGGGCAGCGGGGCGATCCGGGTGGTGAGCAGCAGCGGGACGGAGGTCGCGAAGAGCACCCCGGCCACGGTGAAGGCCGCCGCGGCCCCGCCCAGGCCCATCGCGAGCCCGCCGATCGGCGGCCCCGCGACGGTGCCCAGCCGTACGGTCAGCGCGCGCAGGCCCTGGAGGCGTACCAGCTGGCCGGGAGTGGTGATCCGGGGCGGCAGCGCGCCGACCGCGGGCATGAACAGCGCGTCGACGGCGCCGAAGACCAGGGCCACCGCGACCAGCAGCCACAGTCCGGGCGTGGCCAGCGCGAGCGTGCCGGCCGCGGCGAGGATCAGCGCGCAGCGGACGGTGTCGCTGCCGATGACCACCAGGCGCGGGCCGAAGCGGTCGGCGACCACTCCCCCGCCGAGCATCAGGACGGCCCGCGGCACCGCGCCCGCGGCCATGACCAGGCCGACCTGGGCGGGCGGTGCGACCTTGGCGGCGGCGAAGCCGAGGGCGACGAAGTAGACGGAGTCGCCGAGCAGGGACGCGGTGTAGGCGGTGAGCCAGCGCAGGACGTTGCCGTCCCGGTACGCGGGCCTGCCGGCGGAGTCGGTTGCGGGTGTCGCGGTCGCCGTCATGGACCGGCCTTCCTCGGTCGGGGTCGGGCTCAGGGTCGGAAGGGGAAGCCGTACATCTGGACCGCCACGTGCTCGCGGCCCTCGGTGTTGCCCGCGTCCTCCGCGGCCTGGCCGCGGTCGGTCCAGCGCTGCATCAGCTCGCCGATCTCGTCGGCCATCTCCTGGAGCTCCGCCGCATTGAGCAGCGGCATGAATTCGGAGCTGAAGGACGCGTTGGTCCACTCGCGGGGCCAGGCGGACAGCTGGTCAAGATACTGCTGGTAGCGCTCGGCCCGGGTGGCGAGCAGCTGCCGGGTGACCTGGGCGAGGACGGCGGCGCCTTCCGGCCGGTCGTCGAAGTCGGCGCTGCGGAAGGAGAATCCGCGTTCCGCCGAGACCTTCCACCAGCGTTCTCGGCCGTCCGAGCCGTGCTCGGGGGCCTCCACGATGAAGCCGTGCGCGGCCATCTTCCGCAGGTGGTAGCTGACCAGCGAGACCGCCTCGTCGACCTGGTCGGCCAGGTGGGAGGCGGTGGCGGTGCGGGCGGTGAACAGCGCGCGGTAGAGCCGGATGCGCAGCGGGTGGGTGAAGACCTTGAGGGCGTCGAGGTCGGTGATGCGCTGGGTGCGGTCCTGATCGTTCACAGCACCGAGGCTAGACGTGCAACAAAAGTTGCGCAACATGATTTGCGCAATCTTTCTTTCTTACCTGATCGCACCCGTCCGCACCGGGCGTCCCGGCAGGATGGCCGCCATGTCCCTCGACGGCACCCGCGCGCACCTCAGTGGCCCCGGTGATCTGCCGCCCCTGGTGGAGCGCGCCGCCCGCACCGCGACCCGGCTCGGCTTTCCCTACTCCTGCCGGCCGGAGCAAGGCCGGCTGCTGCACGCGCTCGCGGCGGGCGCGGAGCGCATCGGCGAGACCGGCACCGGATGCGGGGTGGGGCTGGCCTGGCTGGTCTCCGGCATGCGCAACGGCGCCACCGCGGTCAGCGTCGAGAGCGACGCCGACCGCGCGGGGGCGGCGGCCGGCCTGTTCAGCGCGCTCGCGCCCTGGGTGACCGTGCGGCACGCCGACTGGACCGCGATCGCCGAGCACGGCCCCTTCGACCTGCTCGTCCTCGACGGCGGCGGCCAGGGCAAGGCGGACGGTGCCGCGGCCGACCCGGCCGCCCTGCTGCGGCCGGGCGGCGTCCTGGTCATCGACGACTTCACCCCGTCGCGGGGCCGCCCGCCCGTCCACGACGGCCGGCCGGACACCGCCAGGCTGCACTGGCTCGGCCATCCGGCGCTGCGCGCGGTGGAGGTCCCGCTGGCCCCGGACCTCGCGGTCCTGGTCTGCACGAGGACCGCGGCGCGGTAGGCGCCTTATCGCACCGGGTGGCCCGCGGAGCGCAGCGCCGACTTGACCTCGGGGATGCGCAGGTCGCCGAAGTGGAAGACGGACGCGGCCAGTACGGCATCGGCCCCGGCGGCGACGGCCGGCGCGAAGTCGTCCAGCCGCCCTGCGCCGCCGGACGCGATCACCGGCACGGACACCCGGGCCCGTACGGCCGCGATCATCTCGGTGTCGTAGCCGTCCTTGGTGCCGTCCGCGTCCATCGAGTTGAGCAGGATCTCCCCGGCGCCCAGCGCCGCGGCCCGCTCGGCCCACTCGACGGCGTCGATACCCGTCCCGCGCCGGCCGCCGTGCGTGGTGACCTCGAAGCCCTCGCCCGAGGCATTGCGGCGGGCGTCCACCGACAGCACCAGCACCTGCCGCCCGAAGCGCTCCGCGATCTCGCGGATCAGCTCGGGCCTGGCGATGGCCGCGGTGTTGACGCCGACCTTGTCCGCGCCCGCCCGCAGCAGCTTGTCGACGTCGTCGGCGCTGCGCACCCCGCCGCCGACGGTGAGCGGGATGAAGACCTGCTCGGCGGTGCGGCGGACCACGTCGTAGGTGGTCTCCCGGTCGCCGGAGGACGCGGTGATGTCCAGGAAGGTCAGCTCGTCCGCGCCCTCGGCGCCGTAGAGCCTGGCCATCTCGACCGGGTCGCCCGCGTCGCGCAGATTCTGGAAGTTGACGCCCTTCACGACCCGTCCGCCGTCCACGTCCAGGCAGGGGATGACGCGCACCGCCAGGGTCATTCGATGTCTCCTCGGAAAGCTTCGATCTCGACTTCCACCAGCACCCGGGAGTCCATGAACCCGGCCACCACGACCAGCGTCGCGGCCGGCCGGACCGCGCCGAACAGCTCCCGGTGGGCGCGGCCCACGTCGTCGGCGTCCCCGGCGTGGCTCATGTACATCCGGGTGCGGATGACGCTGTCCGGCCCCAGGCCGAACGGCTCCAGCGCGGCCAGCGCGTTGCGGAAGGCCAGCAGCGCCTGCTCGTACGGGCTGCCCTCGCCGCGTACCTCGCCGTCGACCAGCGGCATCGTGCCCGACACCAGCACTCTGTCCCCCGCGGCCACGGCCCGGGCGAAGCCGATGGTCTCCTCCAGTGGACTGTCGGACTGCTCGCGCCGTACTGCGGGGGATCCGGTCATCGTGAAACTGCCTCCAAGGCCTCTTCGAGAGTGAACGCCTTCGCATAGAGCGCCTTGCCGACGATCGCGCCTTCCACACCCCGCGGGACAAGAGAAGCGATGGCGCGCAGGTCGTCGAGGCTGGAGACACCGCCGGACGCGACGACCGGGCGGTCGGTGACCGCGCACACCTGGGTCAGCAGCTCCAGGTTGGGCCCTTGCAGGGTGCCGTCCTTGGCGATGTCGGTGACGACGTAGCGGGCGCAGCCCTCGGAGTCCAGCCGGGCCAGCGTCTCGTAGAGGTCGCCGCCGTCCCGGGTCCAGCCCCGGCCGCGCAGGGTGGTGCCGCGCACGTCGAGGCCGACCGCGATCCGGTCGCCGTGCTCGGCGATGATCTTCGCGACCCACTCCGGGCTCTCCAGCGCGGCCGTGCCCAGGTTGACCCGGGTGCAGCCGGTGGCGAGCGCGGCGGCGAGCGTGTCGTCGTCGCGGATGCCGCCGGACAGCTCGACCTTGATGTCCATCGTGCGGGCCACCTCGGCGATACGCGCCCGGTTGTCGCCGGTGCCGAAGGCCGCGTCGAGGTCCACCAGATGCAGCCACTCGGCCCCCGCGTCCTGCCAGGCGAGGGCTGCGGCGAGCGGGTCGCCGTACGACGTCTCGGAACCGGACTCGCCGTGCACGAGGCGTACGGCCTGGCCGTCCCTGACGTCGACGGCGGGGAGCAGTTCGAGCAGCTTGGTCATCGGATGTGCGTCCTTGCGGGTGGGATCGGTGGGCGGCGGGTCTAGAGGGTGTCGAGCCAGTTGGCGAGCAGCAGGGCGCCTGCCTCGCCGGACTTCTCCGGGTGGAACTGGGTGGCCCACAGCGGCCCGTTCTCCACCGCGGCCACGAACGGCTCGCCGTGGGTGGTCCAGCTGACCCGGGGGCTGCTGATGCGTTCGCTCTGCGTCTCCAGGTCCCAGCTGCGGACCGCGTAGGAGTGCACGAAGTAGAAGCGGGCGTCCTCGTCCGCGCCCGCGAACAGCCGGGAGCCCTCGGCGGCCTTCACCGTGTTCCAGCCCATGTGCGGGACGATCGGGGCCCGCAGCGGCTCGACGGTGCCGGGCCACTCGTCCAGGCCCTCGGCCGCCACGCCGTGCTCGATGCCGCGGGCGAAGAGGATCTGCATGCCGACGCAGATCCCCATCACCGGCCGGCCGCCGGCCAGCCGCCGCCCGACTATCCAGTCGCCGCGTACGCCCTTGAGCCCGGCCATGCAGGCGGCGAACGCGCCGACGCCGGGCACCAGCAGGCCGTCGGCCCGCATCGCCCGGTCGAAGTCGGCGGTGATCTCGACCTCGGCGCCGGCGTGCGCGAGGGCGCGCTCGGCGGACCTGACGTTGCCGAATCCGTAGTCGAGGACGACGACGTTCTTGCTCATCCCGGCCCCCTAGAGCTGGAGCAGACCGGTGACGAGTGCCATCACCGATCCGATCGCCAGCAGCGCGATCAGGCTCTTGGACTGCTTCTGCTGCCAGAACGAGTACACCCCGCCCGCCAGGAACAGGCCCAGCAGTATGAAGAGGGTCGATCCCTTGCTCACTGTGATTGTCCGTTCGCTTCTCCGCCCGCGCGGCAACCGCTCGCGCCGAGCCCTGACTGCGGCCGAGTGGCCTTGCGTGCGTCGCTCACCGTGATTGTCCGTTCGCTTCTCCGCCCGCGCGGCAACCGCTCGCGCCGGATGCTGATTCTCCGCCCGTGCGGCGACGGCTCGCGCCGCTCACAGCGCGCCCTTCGTCGACGGCAGGATGCCCGCCGCCCGCGGGTCGCGCTCGCTGGCGTAGCGCAGCGCCCTGGCGAGGGCCTTGAACTGGCACTCCACGATGTGGTGCGCGTTGCGCCCGTACGGCACGTGCACGTGCAGGGCGATCTGGGCCTGGGCGACGAAGGACTCCAGGATGTGCCGAGTCATCGTGGTGTCGTACGAGCCGATCATCGGCGCCATCTGCTCGGGCTCGCTGTGCACCAGGTACGGGCGGCCCGAGAGGTCCACGGTGACCTGGGCGAGTGCCTCGTCCAGCGGGACGGTGCAGTTGCCGAAGCGGTAGATGCCCACCTTGTCGCCGAGCGCCTGCTTGAAGGCGGCGCCCAGCGCGAGCGCGGTGTCCTCGATGGTGTGGTGGGTGTCGATGTGGAGGTCGCCCTCGGTCTTCACCGACAGGTCGAACAGCCCGTGCCTGCCGAGCTGGTCGAGCATGTGGTCGTAGAAGCCGACGCCCGTGGACACGGCCACCTGCCCGGTGCCGTCGAGGTCGATCTCGACGACCACCGACGTCTCCTTGGTGGTGCGCTCGACGCGGCCCACGCGGGTCATACCTGCTCCTCCGTAGTGCTGTGCTCCTTGAAGACCGCCCGTGCCGCGTCCAGGAACGCGTCGTTCTCGGCGGGGGTGCCGACCGAGACGCGCAGCCGGCCCGGCACGCCGTTGTCCCGTACCAGGATGCCGTGCGCGAGCACCGCCTCCCAAGCGGCGTGGCTGTCGGCGAACCGGCCGAACTGCACGAAGTTGGCGTCCGAGTCGGTCACCTCGTAGCCGGTCGCGCGCAACTCGCCGACCAGCCGGTCGCGTTCGGCCTTGAGCTGGTCGACGTAGCCGAGCAGCGTGTCGGTGTGCTCCAGCGCGGCCAGCGCCGTCGCCTGGGTGACCGCGGACAGGTGGTAGGGCAGCCGGACGATCTGCACCGCGTCGACCACCGCGGGGTCGGCGGCCAGATAGCCGAGCCGCAGCCCGGCCGCGCCGAACGCCTTGGACATGGTGCGGGTGAGCACCAGGTTGGGCCGGCCCTCGATCAGCGGCAGCAGCGACGGCCGGTGCGAGAACTCTCCGTAGGCCTCGTCCACCACGACCAGCGAGGGGCGGGCGGCCTGCGCGGCCTCGTACAGCGCCAGGACGGTCGCGGCGTCGACGGCGGTGCCGGTCGGGTTGTTGGGCGAGCAGATGAACACCACCTCGGGGCGGCGCTCGGCGATCTCCCGGGCGGCGGCGGCCACGTCGATGGTGAAGTCGGCTTTGCGCGGCCCGGAGATCCAGCCGGTGCCGGTGCCCCGGGAGATCAGCGCGTGCATCGAATACGACGGCTCGAAGCCGATGGCGCTGCGGCCGGGGCCGCCGAAGGTCTGGAGCAGCTGCTGGATGATCTCGTTGGACCCGTTCGCCGCCCACACCTGGGCCAGGCCGACCGGGTGCCCCGCGGTCCTGGTCAGATACGCCGCGAGCGCGGTGCGCAGCTCGACCGCGTCCCGGTCGGGGTAGCGGTTCAGGCCGCGGGCGGCCTCGGCGACCCGCTCGGCGATCCTGGCGACCAGCGCCTCTGGCAGCGGGTACGGATTCTCGTTGGTGTTCAGCCGCACCGCCACGTCGAGCTGGGGGGCGCCGTAGGGGGACTGGCCGCGCAGCTCGTCACGGATGGGCAGGTCGTCGATGCCGGTCATACGGCATCGCCGCCGCCGCGCGGGCCCGGGGCGACGTCGCCGCCGAACCTGACGCGTACCGCCTCGCCGTGCGCGGGCAGGTCCTCGGCGTTGGCCAGCGTCACCACGTGGGCGGCGACCTCGGCCAGGGCGTCGCGGGAGTAGTCCACCACGTGGATGCCGCGCAGGAAGGACTGCACGGACAGGCCGGAGGAGTGGCAGGCGCAGCCGCCGGTGGGCAGGACGTGGTTGGACCCGGCGCAGTAGTCGCCGAGCGAGACCGGGGCGTGCGGGCCGACGAAGACCGCGCCGGCGTTGCGCACCCGGGCGGCGACCGCGGCGGCGTCCCTGGTCTGGATCTCCAGGTGCTCGGCGGCGTAGGCGTCCACCACCGCGAGGCCCTGCTCCAGGGTGTCGGTCAGCACGGTCGCCGACTGGCGGCCGGACAGCGCGGCGGTGATCCGCTCGCGGTGCCGGGCGACGGCGACCTGGACGTCCAGCTCCTTGTCGACCGCGTCGGCCAGCTCGGGCGAGGTGGTGACCAGCACCGCGGCGGCCAGCGGGTCGTGCTCGGCCTGGCTGATCAGGTCGGCGGCGACGAAGGCGGGGTCCGCGGAGTCGTCGGCGAGGATCGCGATCTCGGTGGGACCCGCCTCGGCGTCGATGCCGACCCGGCCCTTGAGCAGCCGCTTGGCGGCGGCGACGTAGATGTTGCCGGGTCCGGTGACCAGGTTCACCGGGCGGCAGTCCTCGGTGCCGTACGCGAACATCGCGACGGCCTGGGCGCCGCCGGTGGCGTAGACCTCGGTCACGCCGAGCAGCGCGCACGCGGCGAGGATGGTGGGGTGCGGCAGGCCGCCGAAGTCCTTCTGCGGCGGCGAGGCCACCGCGATGCCCTCGACGCCGGCCTCCTGGGCGGGCACCACGTTCATCACCACGGACGACGGGTACACCGCGAGGCCGCCCGGCACGTACAGCCCGACCCGCTCGACCGGCACCCACCGCTCGGTGACCGTGCCGCCGGGCACCACCTGGGTGGTGACGTCGGTACGGCGCTGCTCGCGGTGCACGATCCTGGCCCGCCGGACCGACTCCTCCAGGGCGGCCCTGACCGCGGGGTCGAGGTCGGCCAGCGCGGTCTCCAGCGCCTGCGCCGGGACCCGCAGCGAGGCGGGCCGCACCCCGTCGAACCGCTCGCCGTGATCGAGCACCGCGGCCGAGCCCCGATGGCGGACGTCCTCGCAGATCGGCCGCACTGTCTCCAGGGCGGCCTCCACGTCGAAGTCGGCACGGGGCAGCAGCTCGCGGTCGATGCCGGCCTCGGGGAAGGCGGCACCGCGCAGATCGATTCGGGAGATCACGCTGCCAAGTGTAGGGACCCGGGCATGCGGGACGTTCCCGAGTTCCACTCCGTGATACGACGCCGTCGTACCGACCCGCTACGGTGTGCGGCGCGACGACGGGGAGGGGAATCGGGTGACCGAGGCCGCCGGCGGGACACCGCCGCAGGACTGGACGCCGGTGGAGCGGCGCATGTGGCAGGCCTTCCGGGAGGGCCGCACCTGCGATCTGCGCACCGGCCGCGCCGGCGGGGACGACCCGCTGGCCGGGCCCGCCTGGGGCCCCGACCGCACGGTACGCGCGCAGGCCGTCGCCGAGCTGCTGCTCGACGGGCCGCCCGCGGTGCCGGGGCGGGTGACCGCGCTGAAGCTCGCCGGGGTGCGGATCAGCGGGCGGCTGATGCTGGCGGGCGGCACGGTCACGCCGTACGTCCAGCTGGACGACTGCCGCTTCGACGATCCGCTCATGCTCCAGGAGTGCCGGATCGGCAGCATGCGCCTGGTGCGCTGCCGGCTGCCCCGGCTGGACGCGGCCCGGCTCCAGGTCGGCGGCGACCTGCACCTGCCGCAGTGCCTGATCACCGACGGCGTCCGGCTGGCCGACGCCCACATAGGCACCGACCTGCTGCTCAACCAGCTCACGGTGCGGCGCGGCCGGGCGGCGCGGGCCTTCGCCGCGGACGGGCTGACCGTCGGCCAGGACGTGGACGCAGAACTCATCGACTTCACCGGTGAATTCAGCCTGCGCAGCGCCCGTATCGGCGGCCGGCTCAGCCTGCGCGGCGCCACCCTGCGCAATCCCGGCGGCAGGCAGGCGCTCAACGCGGCCCGTATCGCGGTCGAGCACACCCTCTACCTGTCCGGCGGGTGGAACGCGCTGAGCGCCGGCGGCGGGTCGGCGCCTCCGCCGGAGGACGTCACGGTGCTGCCCTTCACCTGCCACGGCGGTCTGCGGCTCGACGACGGGCGGTTCGGCAACGCGGTGATCATCAGCCGGGCGCGCTTCGTGCTGGCCGGCGAGCAGCAGGTGTCGCTGCGCCGCATCCAGACGCCCGAGCTGTGCTTCACGCTGCCGCGGGCGCCGGAGGGCGAGGTCGTGCTGTCCGGCGCCCGGGTCGGCAAGCTCAACGACACCCCCAGTGCCTGGCCCTCGGCGGGGCGGCTGCGGATGACCGGCTTCAGCTACGACACGCTCCCCCCGCTCGCCGACTTCCCGCTGCGCGAGCGGCTCGGCTGGCTGGCGGCGGCCACCCCGGAGTTCCGGCCCGAGCCGTACGAGCGGCTCGCCGCGGCGCTGCGGGCCGCGGGCGAGGACACCGAGGCCCGCGAGGTGCTGCTCGCGCGGCAGCGGCGGCGCCGCGAGACGCTGACGCCCGCCGGGCGGGTGTGGGGCTGGCTCCAGGACATTACCGTCGGTTACGGCTACCGGCCGGGCCGGGCGGCGGTCTGGATGGCGGTGCTGTGGGCGCTGGGCGCGCTGTATTTCGCGCTGCACCCCACGCCTGCGGCGGCGGACGCGGGAGGTTACCGGCCGCACTGGAGTCCCGCGCTCTACGCCCTGGACCTGCTGCTCCCGGTCATCGACCTCGGCCAGGACAATGCGTGGCGGGAGACGGGGGTCGCGCAGTGGGTGGCCTCGCTCCTCACCCTGCTGGGCTGGATGCTCGCCACGACGGCTGCCGCCGGTGCCAGCCGCCTCCTCCGCCGCGGCACCTGACGTCCCCCCGCCCAGCCCGGCATACGGGCCTCCCCTCGCCCCTGGGTGCTTGCCCTCCGCGGCAGAGGACGAGCCCCGTAGGCGCGCGGGAAACTGCGCGGCCAGCCGGGACACACCGCAAGTGCGACATGTCACCGCACGTGGCACACCCGGGGGCGCGGGGAACTGCGCCGCCAGCCATGACGCAACCGTCGGGCAAGGGGCGGGCGGCCACCGCCCCAGGGCCGCGGGGACCCCCACCGGGGGGAAGGTCCCGGGCCGGGCCGGGAGAAGGAGCCCGGGGGGACGACGCACACCCACCCCGGAGGGGAATACGCTGGCTCACTGTGACCGATCGGATTCCGCTCTTCCCCCTGGGTGCCACCCTCTTCCCCGGCCTCGTGCTCCCGCTGAACGTCTTCGAGGAGCGCTACCGAGCCCTGGTCGCGGATCTGCTCGCGCTGCCGGAGGACGCCCCCCGGCGATTCGGCGTGATCACGATCAAGAACGGCCAGGAGGTGGCCCCCACGGGCCAGGAGGGCCGGTCCTCCGGCCCGGCCGCGGGTCTCGGGGACGACCCGCTCGCCGCCCTCCACACCATCGGCTGCATCGCGGACGCGACCGGCATCGCCGAGCGCGACGACGGTGGCTACGAGCTCGTCGCCACCGGCCTGCTCCGCTTCAAGCTGCTCTCGCTCGACACCGAGGGCCCGTATCTGACCGCGGAGATCGAGGAGATCCCGGAGGACCCGGGGGGCGGCGCGGGCGCGCTGGCGTCCGAGGTGACCCGGGTCTTCGGCACGTACCAGAAGCGGCTGGCGGGAGCGCGGGAGCGCACCTTGGCGCCGGGCCAGGAATTCCCCGACGATCCGACCGTGCTCTCCTACCTGGTGGCCGCCGCGCTGATCGCTGAGACGCCGGTGAAGCAGACGCTGCTCGAACAGCCGGACAGCGCGGCCCGGCTGGCCGCGGAATTGCGGCTGCTGCGGCGCGAGACCGCCGTCATCGACAAGCTGCCGTCGCTGCCCGCGGTCGATCTGACCAGCCAGCCGATCAGCGCGAACTGACGTGGCCAGGAAGCGGACCGGCGCCGCCGGGGGGACGCCCGCCGTCGTCGCGCTGGAGAAGGCGGGCGTGCCCTTCACCGTGCACTCCTACGAGCACGACCCGTCCTCGGGCCTGTCGTACGGGGACGAGGCCGCGGCGGCCCTCGGCACGAGTCCCGAGCAGGTGTTCAAGACGCTGGTCGCGGAGGTGGACGGCGTACTGACCGTCGCGGTCGTCCCGGTGGCCGGGTCGCTCGACCTCAAGGCGCTGGCGGCAGCGGCGGGCGGCAAGCGGGCCGCGATGGCCGACCCGGCGGCGGCCGAGCGCAGCACCGGTTACGTGCTGGGCGGCATCTCCCCGCTGGGCCAGCGCAAGGCGCTGCCGACGGTCCTGGACAGCTCGGCGCTGGCCTTCGCCACGGTCTTCGTGTCCGCGGGCAGGCGCGGCCTCGAAGTGGAGGTGTCCCCGGCGGACCTGCGGGCGCTGACCGCGGCGACCCCGGCCCCGATCGCCCGCGTCTGAGCCGGAGGGCGCTACTCCTTGGCCGGCGGTGCCTCCGGGGGCGCCTCCGGGGGCGCCTCGGGGGGCGCGGGGGGCGCGGACGGCGCGGACGGCGCGGACGGCGCGGACGGCGCGGACGGCGCGGACGGCGCGGACGGCGGGGTCCAGTAGACCTCGGGCGGCGCCGCCTTGGCGCCGGCCTCCGGGTCCCGGGGGCCGAACGCGGACGTCAGCGCCACGTGCGCGACCATCGCCGCGATCGACCAGGCCACCAGCGCGGACTTGGCCCGCAGCTCCAGCGGGGCGTCGAAGACGACCTTCGGGCCGACCGCGGTGGCGTGCGCCACGATGTTGGTGTCGGGGCCGAGCCAGACGCCGAGCCGCCAGCCGACGACGGAGGCGAGGACGCCGCCCGCCGCCAGCCCGAGGACGGTGCCGATGCCGCCGCGCCGGTAGCGCAGGAAGACCGCGGCGCCGGTCAGCAGCCCGAGACCGGCCGCGATGAGCGCGAAGGTGCCGTCGCCGCCGATCGCCTCCTCGCCCTCGGTGTCCTTGAGGTAGACGGCCTTGCCGTCGGAGATCAGCGGCACCCGGGGCGACAGCCACAGCCACAGCAGGCCGAGGGCGATTCCGCAGGCCGTGACGCACAGCGCCACCAGCGCGCCCCTGCCGACCTCGGCGAGCACCGTTTTCATCCGCCCCTCGCCCTTGCCGGGACCGGACCCGGCCCCCGGATACGGCGGCAGGTCGGGCGACTGGTCGTGGGGAGTCAGGGGTGCGGTCACCCGCCCATCGTGCCAGGTCCGGCTGTGCGATGCCTCACCGGCGGGCGGCCCTGCGGTAGGCCCAGGTGGCGACGGCGAGCGAGACGACGCCGACGGCGGCGCACACCGACAGGTCGCCGAGGACCGCGGCCCAGTCCGTACCCGCGCTGCCGCCCAGCGTGCGGGCGAAGGCCTCGACGCCGTAGGTGGACGGCAGCAGGTCGCGGACCCAGCGGATGGGCTCGGCCAGGTGCGAGGCGGGCAGCACGCCGAGCAGCAGCGCCGCGGACATGCCGAGCTGGCCGAACAGCGTGGCGATCTCCTGCCGGGGCGCGAGCAGCCCGAGGGCCGCGCCGAGCCCGGCCAGGGCGGCGCCCGCCAGCGGAACCACCACGGCCAGTACCCACAAGGTGGTGAGCGTGAGGTGGAAGAGCACGCAGCCGACGATCGCGGTGATCAGTGTGCCGGGCACGGTGAAGGACGCGTAGGCGCCGGCCGCGCCCAGGACGACGGCGGCGGGCGGCACCGGCAGGGTGGCGTAGTGGTCGAGGCCGCCGGAGGCCCGTAGCTGCCCGAAATACTGCGCGAGCAGGTTGAGGGCGACGAAGGCCACGACCAGGACGCTGGACCCGGCGACGACGGCCCGCGCCGCCTCGCCGTCGCCCGCGTCGACGACCCCGCGCATCATGACCATGATCCCGACGGACTGGAAGGAGGCCACGAACAGCAGCGGGATCCGCGCGACCCGGGCGCGGGACAGCTGCGCCCGGTAGACGGCGCCGAGGGCGGGCCACAGCCGCGCCCGCGGCGCGAGCGGCGCCGGCCCGCCCGTGTCGGCGGCTGCGGCACCGGCCCGGTCGGCCCCGGCGTGTGCGACGACGGTCATCGGCGGCCTCCCGGCCTGGAGAGCGAACCGGCACGGACACAGCGGCGGCCCCCCGGCCCGGTGGCCGTACCGGCCCGGGAGCGGCGGGACCCGGCGCGGAAGGACAGTGCCGGGGTCATGACTTCACCAGGCCCTTCGCGCGGCCGCCCAGGGCCAGGTAGACGTCCTCCAGGCTGGGGGTCGCCAAGGTGAAGTCGTCCAGGGCCGCGTAGGCGGGGCCGCCCGTGACGTCGGCGACGGTGGCGCGGGCCCGGTCGTGCGGGAGGCGCAGGGTCCAGCGGCGGCCCGAGATGTCGGCCAGCGGCCGCAGCGCGGCGATCTCGGGCAGGTCGAGCGGCGGGTCGGTGCGCCACACCAGGTCGAGGCGTACCTCGTCGGCGACCAGGGCGCGCAGCCCGGCGGGGGTGTCGCAGGCGATGACCCGGCCCTGGTCGAGCACGGCGACCCGGTCGAGCACGTTCTCCGCCTCGATGACGTTGTGGGTGACCAGCAGCACCGTGGCGCCGTTCTCCGCCCTGCGGCGGCCGATCGCGGCCCAGACCGCCCGGCGGGCGACCGGGTCCATGCCGGTGGTGGGCTCGTCCAGGACGAGGACCGGCCGCTCCCCCACCAGTGTCGCGGCGAAGCAGGCCAGGCGGCGCTGGCCGCCGGAGAGCCGTTTGATCGGGCGGGACGCGATCGGGCCGAGGCCGAGTTCGTCCAGGACGGCGTCCCTGGCGGCGCGGGCCGCCGCCGCGTCCAGGCCGCGCAGCCGGCCGGTGGTCTCGGCGGCGAGCGACACGGTCAGCTCGTCGAGTGCGGTGGACTCCTGGCCGAGGTAGCCGATCAGCCGGGCGGCCCGGTCGGGGTGGCGTACGAGGTCGTGGCCGAGCAGGTCGATACTGCCGGCGTCCGGCCGCAGGAGGCCGGTGAGCTGGCGTACCAGGGTGGTCTTGCCCGCGCCGTTGGGGCCGAGGATGCCGAACAGCTCGCCGCGCCGCACATCGAGGTCGATACCGTCGCTGGCGCGTACGGCCGCGGGCTCGGCGGCGGGGCCGCGGCGGCGCGGTCCCGGGCGGCGCGCGCCGGAGCCGGCCGGGTACGTCCTGATCAGTCCGCGCACGGTGCAGACCGTGTCGCGGGCCGAGGCGACCGCTTGGGGCGCCTTGTCCTCCGTGCCCGTGTTCACGAGGATCGAGACTACGCGGCGCGGACGGCTTGTGCCGCAACGGGGGTTGCCCGAGGGGGCCCGCGGCGATCTTCGCGCGGCGGGCACCGGGCCGGCCGGGGCCGCCGCGCGGGCCCGCGGCCGGGTCAGTCGGCGCCCGGGCTGTGCTCGACGCCGGTGCGGGTGTCGACCTCGCGCCAGAACCCGGCCCTGATCGCGTACCGGTCGTGCTCGTCGATCTGGTCGTCCTTGTGGGCGAGCAGGCCGAAGCGGGCGGCGTACCGCAGCAGCTCGCCGTCGATCCGGTGCGGGACCCGCGGGTAGTGGGTGGACAGCTGCTGGAGCTGCCCCGAGTCGGTGAGGCGGGCGGTCCAGCGGCGGGCGAAGACCTGGCCGACCTCGTACGGATCGCCGCTGACCGCCGTGATGTCGGCCTCCCGGTCCGCCCAGCGCTGCTCGGCGGTGGTGAGCTGGGCCAGGGTGGGCAGGCCGCTGGTGTCGGGGACGTCGGGTCCGCCGGCGCCCCGGTCGGTCCAGCCCTTGTCCGAGGACCAGCGCAGGGTGGCGCTGGGGGCGGGGTGCGGGGTGGCCGGCGCGGGGTGCGGCTTGCCGAGGCCGGCCAGGTCCTTGGGGGTGGGTACGCCCTTGCCGCCGGTCCCGGCGGGTTCCGCCGGCTCGGCCGCGGGCGCGGTGCCGTTCTCCGAGGGATGCGGGGGGTGGGCGGGGTGCGGCTCCTGGCGGGACGTCCCGGTGGCGGACTCGGGCAGCGGCGCGGACAGGATCGCGGCGATCTCCGGGCCGATACCGGGCCGGGTGCCGCCCGCCGGGAGGCAGATCCCGTCCCTGGCCCGGATCGCGGCGGTGATCCACTCGCGGTCCAGCACCCGGCGTTCGTCGGCCTCGGCGACCAGGTCCTCGGACTGGTTGTAGTCGCCGTCCGCGGCCTGTACGGCCCACAGGTGGACGGCGACGCCGTGCTCCTTGGCGGACATCATGCCGGGCAGCAGGTCGCCGTCACCGGTCACCAGGACGATGTCGGAGCAGGCCCGGTTGCGGGCGAGTTCCGACAGTTCGGCGTGCATGGCGGCGTCGACGCCCTTCTGCGCCCAGCGGCCGTCCGTCCGGGTGAGCGCGCCGAGGCGTACGGTCACCCGGGGCATCACCCGCAGCCTCCGGTGCTCGGGTTGCGGAACCCGGTCGGGTGCTCCGTCGAACCAGTAGATCCGCAGCAGCGGCTGCCCGGTCTCGCGCTCGGCCCTTTCCCGCAGGCCAGCCACGACAGCGGCATGATCAACGATGATCCGGGAACGAGACGGCTCACCGGCCAGAAGGCTTGCTGCTGCGCCCAGTAGATATCCGGCGTCCACCAGGACGACGCAGCGGTCCATATCGCACCTCTTCCGGTCGCCCCCTCGGCCCTGAATCCTCCCAGGTCTCACCGAGTCTGCCCGAATGCCGGGGCGTTATGAGCTCGAACACGATCTTCGGCGTGGCGGTCGGTCGTTTTGCGTCACTCCTACCCCACCCAACTGCCCGAAATGCGCGCTTCGTACTCCCGTGCAAATCTGATGGCGGCCGCTCGGCCGCGAGCCCGCTGGGCGCCAAGCCCGCAGGGCGGCAGGCCGTTCGGCCGACATCCCCTCATCAGGAAGGCAGGACAGTGGCCAAGAACCGGAATCAGAACCCGAACCAGAACCGCCGGTCCGAGCAGAACCAGGACCAGCAGCGCAACTCCTCCGCGCAGGAGCAGGAGCAGGCCAGGAGCCGCCACGCGGACGAGCAGATGACGCCGGCCTCCACGCAGGTGCCGCGCAAGCAGCAGAAGCGGTTCGGCCACAACTGAGCCTGCCGCACCGGCGGTTCGGCACAGGCGGGGGTGTCCCTTCCGGGGCGCCCCCGCGCCCGTTGGACGGGCGGCCCGCCACCGGGGCCGGCGGCGGGCGCCCGCCGGGTCAGCCCGCCTGCTGGCCCGCGCCCAGGCAGGCCGGGCCCAGCAGGGCCTTGAGGTCGCCGAAGAGCGAGGGATCGGCGGTCACCCGGTGCCGGTCGAGCCGCAGCACGGTGGTGGTCCGTGCGCCCTGCAGCCGCACCCGCACCTCGGTGTTGCCCTTGTGGCTGGCCAGCACCTCGCCGAGCCTGGCCACCAGCGGCGGGGTGACCTTGACCGTCGGGATGGAGATGCTCACCGGCGCGTTGGTGCCCACGTCGGTCAGGTCGGGGACCATCAGCTCCATCGCGACCAGCCGCGGGATGTCCTCGCGCTTGTCGAGCCGGCCCTTGACGAAGACGACCGCGTCCTCCATCAGTTGGGTGGACACCAGCTGATAGGTGGCGGGGAAGAACATGCAGTCCACCGAGCCGGCCAGATCCTCGACCGTGGCGATCGCCCAGGCGTTGCCCTGTTTGGTCATCTTGCGCTGGAGCCCGGAGATGATGCCGCCGATGGTGACGATCGCGCCGTCCTGGTAGTCGCCGGCCAGCGCGGCGATCGCGGCGTCGGTCTTGTCGCCGAGGATGTGCTCGATGCCGAACAGCGGGTGGTCGGACACGTACAGTCCGAGCATTTCGCGTTCCTGCGCGAGCAGATAGGTCTTGTCCCACTCGATGTCGGAGAAGACCACGTCCATGCCGAAGGCGGGTCCGTCGTCCGCGTCGCCCTCGCCCATGCCGCCGAAGAGGTCGAACTGGCCCTCGGCCTCCTTGCGCTTGACCTGCACCACGTTGTCGATCATCGTCTCGAAGTGCTCGGTCAGGCCGCGCCTGGTGTGCTGCATGGTGTCGAAGGCGCCGGCCTTGATCAGCGACTCGACCGTCCGCTTGTTGCAGACCACCACCTCGACCTTGTCGAGGAAGTCGGGGAAGCTCCCGTAGCGGCCCTTGGCCTTGCGGGACTTGACCACGGACTCCACCACGTTCTGCCCGACGTTGCGGACGGCGGTGAGGCCGAAAACGATCGTGTCGTCGCCGCGCGGGGTGAAGTTGGCGTTGGACTCGTTGACGTCCGGGGGCAGCACCTTGATGCCCATCCGGCGGCACTCGTTGAGATAGAGCGCCATCTTGTCCTTGTCGTCCTTCACCGACGTCAGCAGACCCGCCATGTATTCGGCCGGGTAGTTCGCCTTGAGATACGCCGTCCAGTACGACACCAGGCCGTACGCGGCGGAGTGCGCCTTGTTGAAGGCGTATCCCGCGAAGGGCACCAGGACGTCCCAGACCGCCTGGATGGCCTGGTCGGAGTAGCCGCGCTCGCGCATGCCGGCCTGGAAGGGGATGAACTCCTTGTCCAGGACCTCCTTCTTCTTCTTGCCCATCGCCCGGCGCAGCAGGTCGGCCTGGCCCAGTGAATAGCCGGCCAGCACCTGGGCGGCCTTCTGCACCTGCTCCTGGTAGACGATCAGGCCGTAGGTCACCTCCAGCACCTCGCGGAGCGGCTCTTCCAGCTCCTTGTGGATCGGGGTGATCTCCTGCTGCTTGTTCTTGCGCAGGGCGTAGTTGATGTGCGAGTTCATGCCCATCGGGCCCGGCCGGTAGAGGGCCGAGACGGCGGAGATGTCCTCGAAGTTGTCGGGCTTCATCATGCGCAGCAGGGCGCGCATGGGTCCGCCGTCGAACTGGAAGACGCCGAGCGTGTCGCCGCGGCCGAGCAGGGCGTAGGTGTTGGGGTCGTCCAGCGGCAGCGACAGCAGGTCGATGTCGATGTCCTTGTTGGCCTTGATCGACTTGACCGCGTCGTCCATGATCGTCAGGTTGCGCAGGCCCAGGAAGTCCATCTTGAGCAGGCCGAGCGACTCGCAGCTCGGGTAGTCCCACTGGGTCACGACGGCGCCGTCGTTCTTCGGCGAGAAGATCGGCACGTGGTCGATCAGCGGCTCGGCGGACATGATCACACCGGCCGCGTGCACGCCCATCTGCCGGACCAGGCCCTCGATGCCCTTCGCCGAGTTGATCACCTTGGTGACGTCGGGCTCGTTCTCGTACATCGCCCGGACCTCGCCCGCCTCGCTGTAGCGGGGGTGGTCCTTGTCGGTGATGCCGGACAGCGGGATGCCCTTGCCGAGGACGTCGGCGGGCATCGCCTTGGTGATCCGGTCGCCCATCGAGAACGGGTAGCCCAGCACCCGGGCCGAGTCCTTGATCGCGGCCTTGGCCTTGATGGTGCCGTAGGTCGCGATCTGGGCGACCTTGTCGGAGCCGTACTTCTCGGTCACGTAGCGGATGACCTCGCCGCGCCTGCGCTCGTCGAAGTCGATGTCGACGTCGGGCATGGACACGCGCTCGGGATTGAGGAACCGCTCGAAGATCAGCCCGTGCGGGACCGGGTCGAGGTCGGTGATGCCCATGGCGTACGCGACGATCGAGCCGGCCGCGGAGCCGCGGCCGGGGCCGACCGCGATGCCGTTGTTCTTCGCCCACATGATGAAGTCGGCGACCACCAGGAAGTAGCCGGGGAAGCCCATCTGGACGATGGTGTCCATCTCGTAGTCGGCGAGCTTCTGCCGGTCCTCGGGGATGCCGCCGGGGAAGCGCCTGTTCATGCCGCGGGCGACCTCCTCGCGGAACCAGGTGACCTCGGTGTACCCCTCGGGCACGTCGAACTTCGGCATCAGGTTCCTGAACTGGAACATGCCCTCGGTGTCGACCCGGTCGGCGATCAGCAGCTGGGTGTTGCGGCAGCCCTCCTGCCAGGCGTCGGAGGAGTCGATGGCGTACATCTCGGCGGCGGACTTGAGGTAGTAGCCGGAGCCGTCGAACTTGAAGCGGCCGGGGTCGGTCATGTTCGAGCCGGTCTGGATGCACAGCAGGGTGTCGTGCGCGGACGACTCCTCCGCGTACGTGTAGTGCGAGTCGTTGGTGACCACGAACGGCGCCTTGAGCTTCTTCGAGATCTCCATCAGGCCGTCCCTGGCCCTGCGGTCGATGTCGATGCCGTGGTCCATGATCTCGACGAAGAAATTCTCCTTGCCGAAGATGTCCTGGTATTCGGACGCGGCCTTGATCGCCTCGTCCATCTGCCCCAGCCGGATCCGGGTGGAGACCTCGCCCGAGGGGCAGCCGGTGGTGGCCATCAGGCCCTCGGAGTGCTCGCTGAGCAGCTCGCGGTCCATCCGGGGCTTGCGGAAGTAGCCCTCGAAGGCCGCGCGGGACTGGGCGCGGAAGAGGTTGTGCAGCCCGACCCGGTCGCGCGCCCAGATGGTCATATGGGTGTACGCGCCCGCGCCGGACACGTCGTCGCCCTTCTGGTGCGGGGCGCCCCATTTGACCGGTTTGTTGTACCGCCGCGACTCGGGCGCCAGATACGCCTCGATACCCATCACCGGGGTCACACCGGCGGCCTTGGCCTGGTGGAAGAAGTCGTAGGCGCCGTGCAGATTGCCGTGATCGGTGATGGCCACATGGCTCATCTCCATCTCGTTGCACGCCTTGAACATGTCCTTCAGTCTCGCCGCTCCGTCCAGCAGCGAATACTGGGTGTGGACGTGCAGATGAGTGAAGGGCTGATCGGTCAAGGCGGCGACACCTCCGGCGAGAACGGGCCATCGGAACGGGTTGTCTGGCGGCGTCGGTGAGTCTACGACCCGGGTACGACAGCGCGGGCCGCGACCCGGCGGCGGCAGCCGCCGCCGTGCCCCGGCCGGCAGGCAACCATCCGGGCGCCCGCGTCGTCCCCCCTGTCGTGGCAGACATCACTACGGGCGACGGCCCGCGCGGGCAGCACATCCTCTCCGTCTTCGACACCGCCTTCGGCGAGCTGCTCGCCGCCGACCCCGCGGCCTTCCGGGTGAAATTCCGCAAGATGGCCGCCTCGGCCTTCGCCTTCTACCGGGGCACCGCCTGCCTGTTCTACGCCGACCTGCACGGCGAGCAGGACCAGGGGCGCTATGTGACCGAGCGCACCGGCCGGGTGTGGATCCACGGCGACCTGCACGCCGAGAACTTCGGCACCTACCTGGCCGCCAACGGCCGGCTGGTCTTCAACGTCAACGACTTCGACGAGGCCTTCGTCGGCCCCTTCACCTGGGACCTCAAGCGCTTCGCCGCCTCGGTCGCGCTGCTGGGCTACGTCAAGGCGCTCGGCGACGACATGATCAGCCGCCTGGTGACGGTCTACGCCGACGCCTACCGCGAGCGCGTCCGGCTGCTGGCCAAGGGCGAGGCGGTGCCGCAGCTCACCCTGGACACCGCGCAGGGCCCGCTGCTCGGCGCCCTGCGCAGCGCCCGCACCCGGACCCGGGTGGGACTGCTCGACTCGCTGACCGAGGTGCACGACCACGACCGCCGCTTCACCGCGGACGGCGGCGCCATACCGCTGGACGCGGCCACCCGGGGCGCGGTGCTGACCGCCTTCGGGTCGTACCTGGAGACGCTGCCCGCGGCCAGCAGGGGGCGCCCGGACAGCCTGCGGGTCAAGGACGTGGTCGGCCGGCGCGGGATCGGCATCGGCAGCGCGGGCCTGCCGTCGTACAACCTGCTGCTCGAAGGCACCACCGACGCGCTGGAGAACGACGTCGTCATCTACATGAAGCAGGGCCAGACCCCGGCGGTCTCGCGGCACATCACCGACCCCGCGGTGCGCGGCTACTTCCTGCACGAGGGCCAGCGCACGGTCGTCTCGCAGCGGGCGCTGCAGGCGCACGCCGACCCGTGGCTGGGCTGGACCGAGCTGGCGGGCACCGGGCAGCTGGTCGCCGAGGTGTCGCCGTACGCGGTGGACCTGGACTGGTCGGACCTGGACGACCCGGCGCAGATCGAGGCGGTGGTGGCGGACCTGGGCCGGGCCACGGCGACGATGCACGCCGCCGCGGACGACGACAGCGGCCACTCGCTGGTGCCGTTCTCCACCGAGAAGGCCATCGACGAGGTGATCGGCGCGGACGAGGAGGGCTTCGCGCCGATGCTGGTGGACTTCGCGCACTCCTACGGCGACCGGGTCCGCGCGGACCACCGGATCTTCGTGGACCTTTTCCGCAACGGCCGCATACCGGGCCTGCAGCGGTCCCAGGACGCCCCGCGTACCACATCCGTTGCCCGCTCTTAGGTCACACATACAGGTACGCGTGGCACACTCTGTCGCCATGGAGGCGATACGACCGCGGCTGAGGGCACTGCGTGCTGCCCTCTTCGCCGCGCTGTGCGTCACGCTCTCCTCGACCTCGCACGTCCTGATGGCCAAGGCCCCGCTGCCGCTGCCCGCGGTGGCCGGGGCCTTCGCCGCGGTCTTCGCGCTGGCGTATCTGGTCACCGCCCGGCCCGAGTGCGGCTTCTGGACGCTGGCCGGCCTGATGGTGCCGCTCGAACTGGCCGTGGACACGCTGCTGACCACCGGGCAGCAGGCCTGCTACGGCCCGTCCGGCGGGCCGGTGACCGGCTCGTGGCGGTCGTTCAACGAGGCCTTCCTCTGCCACGGCGGCCATGTCGGCCCCGCGCCCGCCACCCCGCTGTCCGCGGTGCAGGGCGGCGCCGAGACCGCCGCGGGAATGCAGGCGGGCACCCTGCCCTGGCTGCTGCTGGCCGCGCACGTCTCGGTGGGCCTGCTGGCCGCCTGGTGGCTGCGGCGCGGTGAGGCGGCCCTGCACCAGGTGCTGCGGACCGTCGGCCTTGCCGCCTTCCGCCCGCTGCTGTTCGCGGTGGCCGCCGTCCGCGGCCCCCGCACCGGCCTGCCGCGCCGGGTGCGCCCCGCCGCCCGGAGCGCCGCCGCGGGAGCCCCCGCCGCCCGCTGGCCGCACCACGCCGTCGTGACCCGTGGTCCGCCCGTCCCGGTCGCCCTCTGACCGCAGGACCGGTACACCCCCCACTCACCACGCGTACTCACGGAGATCCGTCATGAGCAACCGCAACAGCAAGGCCAGCAAGGACGCCGCCCGCGAGCGGCTGCGCGCCCAGCGCGAGAAGGAGGCCAAGAAGGCCAAGGTCCGCCGGCAGCTGCTGGTCGGCGGCGGCGTCGTGGCCCTGCTGGCAATAGCCGGCGGCGTCGCCTACGCCGTCAACGAGATGAACAAGCCCAGCTACTGGTCGGACGCCGCCGACAACACCCTGGTCAAGCCGGCCAACACCTCGGGCACCGACGGCACGACCGTCATCGTCGGCGACCCGAAGAACAAGAACGTCGTCAAGGAGTACGAGGACCTGCGCTGCCCGATCTGCGCGGGCTACGAGCAGGCGGCCGGTGACGCGGTGCTCCAGGGCGCCAAGGACGGCAAGTACCAGATCGACTACACCTTCGCGACGTTCCTGGACGACGTGCAGGGCGGTTCCGGCTCCAAGAAGTCGCTCAGCGCCATGGGCGCGGCGCTGAACGTCTCGCTCGACGCCTTCGAGCAGTACCACAAGCTGCTGTACTCCAAGGACGTCCACCCGGACGAGAAGAAGGACGAGTTCAACAGCGCCGACAAGCTGATCTCGCTGGCGCAGAAGGTCCCGGCGCTCAAGGGGAACGCCAAGTTCTCCGACGCGGTGAAGAAGGGCACCTTCGACAAGTGGGCCCTGACGATGAGCCACAAGTACGACACCGCGCCGCAGGACGTGGTGCAGGGCGGCACCCCCTACGTCGTGGTCAACGGCACGCCGGTGAAGGTGCCGGGCCTGACCTCGGACCAGGTGATGTCCGCCTTCGAGGCGCAGCTCAAGAAGTAGCCGCGGTGCGCGGGGCTCCTCCGGCGGGCTATAGCTCCCGGAGGAAGTCCCGCGCGATCGCCCAGGTGCGCTCCGCGGCCTCGGCGTCGTAGTCGGCCAGCTGCGGGTCGGTGTAGAGATGGCCCGCGCCCCGGTAGCGGTGGATCTCCACGTCGGCGCCGGCCTTGCGCATCCCCAGGTACCAGGCGTTCAGCCAGTCGTCGGGCTCGAACGGGTCGGGGTCCGCGACGTGCAGCTGCACCGGGATGTCGGTGGCCGCGCCCTCCGCGATGTCCGACGTGCCGTGCAGGAGCAGCAGCCCGCGGGCCCGCTCGTCGCCCAGCGCGAGATTCTGCGCGATCGAGCCGCCCAGCGAGAAGCCCGCGTAGACCACGCCCCGCTCGGAATACGGCGCCGCCGCGGTCACCGCCCGGTGCAGCAGCTCCTCCCTGCCGATGTCGTCCCTGAGCCGCATGCCCTCCTCCGTGCTGTCCGCGGTCCTGCCGTCGAAGAGGTCGGGCACCACCACCTCGTGCCCGTCTTCGCGCAGCCGGTCGGCGGCGCTGTGCACGGCCGGTCGCAGCCCGTACGTGGAGTGGAACAGGACAATCGTCACAGGGTTTCCTTCGGCTGGTCGGGTACGCGTCCATAGTGCCATTGGGACTGAGGAGCGAAGAGGTGACCATGGAAGGCGCGTTGCGACCTGTACTCGTCGTGGGAACAGTGGTCACGCTGACCGTTGTTCTGGGCCTCGTCGTCGACAGAACGCTTCGCGCGGCGGACGCCCGGCACCCCGAGACGCCGCTGTGGCACCTGCTGCGCCGCTGCCGGCTGCCGTTGCAGGTGACGTTGTGCACGGCGATGCTGCGCGGCGCCTACCGCACGGTGCGCATCGCGGCCGAGCATCGCGCAACCGTCGGGCAGGGCCTCACGCTGGTGCTGATCGGCGCCACCGCGTGGCTGACGGTCCGGGTCGCGACCGCCGTCACCGACTCCTCCTACGCCCGCTATGCCGCGGTCTCCAGGGATGTCGCGAAGATCCGCCGGCTGCGGACCCAGTCGACGCTGATCCAGCGGGTGTTCACCGCGATCGTGGGGGTGATCGCGATCGCCTCGATGCTGTTCACCTTCCCCGCGATGCGTACCGTCGGGGCCTCGATGCTGGCGTCCGCCGGCATCATCGGCATCGTCGCCGGTGTGGCGGCGCAGTCCACGCTGGGCAATCTCTTCGCCGGGCTGCAGATCGCCTTCGGCGACATGGTGCGGATCGGCGACACCGTGGTGGTGGACGGCGAGTGGGGAACGGTCGAGGAGATCACCCTGACGTTCCTGAGCGTGCGCACCTGGGACGAGCGGCGGATCACGATGCCGGTGTCGTACTTCACCAGCAAGCCGTTCGAGAACTGGTCGCGCGGCGACGCGCGGATGACCGGCACCGTCTTCTTCCACCTCGACCACTCGGCGCCCGTCGACGGGATGCGCAAGCGGCTGCTGGAGATCCTGGAGCAGACGCAGGAGTGGGACCGCAGGGCGTGGGGTCTGGTGGTGATCGACACCACCCCGACCACCATCCAGCTGCGGGCGCTGGTCACCGCCAAGGACGCCGGCGACATCTTCGACCTGCGCTGCATCGTGCGCGAGCAGCTGATCGACTGGCTGCGCTGCGAGCACCCGTACGCGCTGCCGCGGCTCAGCACCTCGGACGCGCCGGGCCGGCGGGACGCGGCGCGGGACCGGGCCCCGGCGCCGCTGCCGGACACCGCCGGCCTCGGCCCGGGACCGGGCAAGCGCTGACCGCGGGGGCCGGCCGGCGGCTCAGCCGCGTACGTCGCCGCGTATCGAGCGCAGGTCCAGATGGCGCAGGACCCGGTCGACGACCTCCGGGTCGTTGCCCGCCTCGCTGCGGGCGGCCAGCACCTCGTGGCGGGCGGCGGACATCATGTCGTCCTGGATGCGGCGCAGCGCCTTGACCCTCTTGACCCGGCGGGCGTGCGACTCTCGGCGCTCGTCGTCCACGATGTCGGGCGAGATGCGGGCGCCCAGGTCGAAGGCCCTGCGGTGCAGCATCTCCGACAGGTCCTCGTCGATCGGCTCGCTCCGCTCGATCTCCCTGAGCCTGGCGCGGGCGGCGGCCATGGCGCGGACCGCGAGGGCGTGCTCCAGGGCGTGTTCCGCGTCGATGTCGCTGCTCACCCCGAGCCGCTTGACCAGCCAGGGCAAGGTGAGGCCCTGGATGACCAGGGTGGCGAGCACCACCGCGAAGGCGATGAAGAGCAGTTCCGCGCGGGCCGGGAACGGGCCGTCGTGGTCGGTTTTCAGCGGGATGGCCAGCGCCAGCGCGACCGAGGCCACCCCGCGCATCCCCGACCACCACATGATGACGGTCTCCCGCCAGGTCATCGGGATGTCCTCGTCCATGTCCCGCAGTTTGTGCAGCTTCCTGGCGACCCACGCGGCCGGCAGCAGATAGAGCAGCCGTACGCCGATCACCACGGCCACCACGAGGCCCGCGTGCCGGGTCATCGTGCCCCAGCTGCCCGAGCTGACGCTGAACACATGGTGCAGTTCGAGGCCGATCAGCCCGAAGGCGATCCCGGTGACCAGGGTGTCGACGATCTGCCAGAAGGTGGTGCCGGCCAGCCTGGCGGTCACGTCGTCGGCGGCGAAGGCGTTCTCGGCGAGGAACAGGGCGCTGGTGAGGACCGCGAGGACGCCGGAGCCGGCGAATTCCTCGGCGAGGGCGTAGGCGGCGAAGGGCACCAGCAGCGACAGGCCGATCTGCAGCGTCGGGTCGCCCACCACTCCCATGAGCTTGTTGGTGCCCCAGCCCAGCACCAGCCCGACGAGGACCGCGACCACCGCGGACAGCACCAGTTCGAGGACGGCGTGCGGCAGCGAGAAGTGCCCGGACACGACCGCGGCCACCGCCACGTGGTAGAGCACGATCGCCGTGACGTCGTTGAACAGCCCCTCGCCCTCCAGGATGGAGATCATCCGGCGCGGCAGCCCGAGCGCCCCGGCCACCGCGGTCGCCGCCACCGGGTCGGGCGGCGCCACCAGGGCGCCGAGCGCGCAGGCCGCGGCAAGGGTGATGCCGGGCACCACCGCGTCCACGACCGCGGCGACGGCCGCGGTCGTGACGAAGACCAGCGCCACCGCGAGCAGGAAGATCGCCCGCCGGTTGGCCGCGAACTGCCGCCACGAGGTGCGCTGCACCGCGGCGTACAGCAGCGGCGGCAGCACCAGCGGCAGGATCAGGTCCGGGTCGATCTGGACGTTGGGGACCTGCGGGATCAGCGCGAGCACCCCGCCGAGCAGCGTCATCAGCACCGGCGACGGCAGGTTGACGCGCTCCGCGACCGGGACCATCACGACGGCCGCGAGCATGAGCGAGAAGAACAGGGCGAGCTGATCCACGCACGTCACAGTGCCATGAGGGGCCGCCGCGGCCGTGGGACGCGCCGCATGGCCCGCGTGATCCCGCGCACACCGGGGCGGCCCGGCCGCCTCGCCACGGCCGGCGGGAGCGGTGCGGCGCCCGGGACCCCGCTACGGCCGCCAGGTGCGGCGCATGGCGCGGTGGGCGATGCCGGCGTCCTGGAATTCCGGGCCGTACGCGGTATAGCCGAGCTTGCGGTAGAAGCCGAGGGCGTGGACCTGGGCCTCCAGGTAGACGCCCGCGAGGCCGAGCCCGGCGGCCTCGTCCTCCAGGGCGCGCACCAGCAGGGCGCCACGTCCGGTACCGCGGGCGGCCTTGAGCACGGCGAGCCTGCCGAGCACCGCGATGTCCCGGTCGCCGCCGTTCTTGGCCGCCGCGTCCGCGCCCAGCAGCAGCCGTCCGGTGCCGGCGCCGGGGGCCAGCGCGTGCACCGCCCGGTCGTCCTTGCCGTCCCACTCCAGCTCGGCCGGCACGTTCTGCTCCACCACGAAGACCTCGTGCCGGATCGCGTGCACCGCGGCCATGGCCTCGGCGTCGTCCGCCGCGACCACCCGTACGGCGAGGTCCGGGGAGATCACCTGCTGTCCTCCCGTACCGTGTCCAGCGCGTGCTGGAGGTCGTCGGGGTAGCCGCTCTCGAACTCCACCCACTCGCCGTCCGCCGGGTGCTCGAAGCCCAGCCGCTTGGCGTGCAGCCACTGCCGGGTCAGGCCGAGCCGCTTGGCCATCGTCGGGTCGGCGCCGTAGGTGATGTCGCCGACGCAAGGGTGGCGGTGCGCGGACATGTGCACCCGGATCTGGTGCGTACGGCCGGTCTCCAGCTTGATGTCCAGCAGGCTGGCGGAGCGGAACGCCTCGATGAGGTCGTAGTGCGTCACCGAGGCCTTGCCGTCGGCGATCACGGCCCACTTGTAGTCATGGGTGGGGTGCCGGCCGATGGGGGCGTCGATCGTGCCGCTCATCGGGTCGGGGTGCCCCTGGACCAGGGCGTGGTAGCGCTTGTCCACCACCCGGTCGCGGAACTGCTGCTTGAGCCGGGTGTACGCGCGCTCCGACTTGGCGACCACCATCAGGCCCGAGGTGCCCACGTCGAGGCGGTGCACGATGCCCTGGCGCTCGGCGGCGCCGGAGGTGGAGATGCGGTAGCCCGCCGCGGCCAGGCCGCCGATCACGGTGGTGCCGGTCCAGCCGGGGCTGGGGTGGGCGGCCACACCGACCGGCTTGACGATGACGACGATGTCGTCGTCGTCGTGGACGATCTCCATGCCCTCGACCGGCTCGGCGACGATCCGCACCGGGGCCGCGGCCGCGGGCATCTCGACCTCCAGCCAGGCCCCGCCGTGCACCCGCTCCGACTTGCCCGCCACGGACCCGTCGAGCGACACCTTCCCCCCGGCCGCCAGTTCTGCGGCCTTGGTCCGGGAGAAGCCGAACATACGGGCGAGGGCGGCGTCGACCCGCTCGCCTTCGAGGCCGTCGGGCACGGGCAGGGAGCGGACTTCGGGAACGGTACTCACCCGACGAGTATGCAGGACCCGGCGCGGCCCCTCCGCCCGCGCGGGCGGGCGGGGGGCCGTCGGACGCGGCGGGCGGGCGCTCAGTCGCGGTGGCGGGTGCCGTCCGGGTCGATGCCGCGGAAGGACAGCAGCACGATCAGCACGCCGCCGCAGGTGATGGCGGAGTCGGCGAGGTTGAAGACCGCGAAGTGGGCCGGGGCGATGAAGTCCACCACGCGGCCCTGGAAGCCGCCGGGGGCGCGGAAGACCCGGTCGGTGAGGTTGCCGAAGGCGCCGCCGAGCAGCAGGCCCAGCGCGATGGCCCACGGCACGCTGTAGAGCCGCCGGGACAGCCGGGCGATCACCACGATCACGCCGGCCGCGATCACCGTGAAGACGATCGTCATGCCCTGGCCGAGGCCGAAGGCCGCGCCGGCGTTCCTGATCGCGTCCAGCCGCAGGTAGTGGCCGAAGACGCTGATCGGGGCGTGGTTCTCCAGGCTGGTGACCACCCAGATCTTCGACAGCAGGTCGAGCAGGTACGCGACGGCCGCGACGCCGATCAGCACCAGGACGCGGCGCCTGCGGCCGGCGGCCGTCCGCTCGGGGGCGCCGGACGGCTCGGACTCGGACGCCACGGACGGCTCGGCAGCGCCGGTCGGCTCGGACTCCCCGGTCGTACCCGGGATGTCGTCGTCCGGCGTGATGATGATGCGCTCCGCTTCCGTCACGTGGTCCCTCAGCCCTCAGCCCGTATGTGCTCCGTCGCCCGCCTGGTGACGAGGGTACGGCACACCCCGGGAGCGGGTCATCGGCGCTCCTGGCGCTGTTTGTCGTCCAGGCACAGCGTCGCCCGGGGGAAGGCCTGCATCCTGGCCTTGCCGATCGGGTTGCCGCACACCTCGCACAGGCCGTACGTGCCCTCGCCGAGCCGTTGCAGCGCGTGCTCGGCCTGGAGCAGCATGTCGCGGGTGTTCGCCGCGAGCGCCAGTTCCGACTCGCGGCTGATGTTCTTCGCGCCGGTGTCGACCTCGTCGCCGCCGCTGTCGGAGGAGTCGCGCAGCATGCCCGCGACGGCCGCCTCGGAGGACGCGATCTCGGCCTTGAGCCGTTCGACCTCCGAGACCAGTTCGGCTCTCGCCTCCTCGACCTCGGCCGCGGTCCACGGGTCCTCGCCCGGCAGCACCGCGAGCGCCTCGGCCTCGGCGGCCTCGCGCGCCGCCGGCACGCCGCTGGCGGCCGAACCGGCCGCAGTCTTCTCCACACCCACAGTGCCAGCTCCCGTCTTGGACCCATACCGACCGGCGCGCTTGCCCGCGGCACGCTCCCGACCACCACTCCTGCCCGCGGCGATCCGCTCCGGACCCGCGGCGACAACGGGGCACCGCCTGACGGCAGGGCAGAAAGGTCTGCATCCGTTGTGCCCAGCTCACCGCCAGGTATTCCGGTACCTTGCCGCAACGATGGGTGCCGGGCGCCTGCCTGGCGCGCGGAGCAGGCCATTCGGGTCAGCCGGGCCGCCCGGCCCCCTCCCCGGCGGGCAGCGCGAACCGCGGCGACGCGGCGCCCCGCACCCCCGTACACTGGGCGGCAGCGAACCGCGTGGATGGGACGAGTAGCGCCGCACGCAGCCATGAGCGACCCGGGGACGGTGGAAGCCCGGGGGTGTGCGCGGGGTGAAGATCAGCCCGGAGCCGCCGGAAGAAAGCCCTCGGGCGAGTAGAACCGGCATCGCTGACCCCTAATGAGGGGGCGGTGGGAAGTCCTCCACCGCCAAGAAGGGTGGTACCGCGGGAGCGCGTCGGCGCCCTCGTCCCTTCGACGGAGTCTGTCCCAGTGTCCGCCGGAGGAAGTCCCCGATGAGTCAGCCGCAGTATCGCCAGGTGCCCGCGCAGGTGGACCTGCCCGCCCTCGAACACGAGGTGCTGGCGCTGTGGGGCGAGCGCAGGACGTTCGCCCGCTCGGTCGAGCAGACCCGCGGCATGCCCGACTGGGTGTTCTACGAGGGTCCGCCCACCGCCAACGGCATGCCCGGCGCCCACCACATCGAGGCCAGGGTCTTCAAGGACGTCTTCCCGCGCTTCAAGACGATGCAGGGCCACCATGTGACCCGCAAGGCGGGCTGGGACTGCCACGGCCTGCCGGTCGAGCTGGCCGTGGAGAAGGAGCTGGGCTTCACCGGCAAGCAGGACATCGAGGACTACGGCATCGCGGAGTTCAACGCGAAGTGCCGCGCCTCGGTGACCCGGCACACCGACGCCTTCACCGAGCTGACCACCCGGATGGGCTACTGGGTGGACCTGGACCACGCGTACCGCACCATGGACCCGGAGTACGTGGAGTCGGTGTGGTGGTCGCTCAAGCAGATCTTCGGCAAGGGCCTGCTGGTGCAGGACTACCGGGTCGCCCCCTGGTGTCCGCGCGACCAGACCGGCCTGTCGGACCACGAGCTGGCGCAGGGCTACGAGACAGTCGTGGACCCGTCGGTCTACGTGCGCTTCCCGCTGACCGGCGGCCCGCTGGCCGGCCGCGCCTCGCTGCTGGTGTGGACGACGACACCGTGGACCCTGGTGTCCAACACCGCGGTCGCCGCGCACCCGGACGTCACCTATGTCGTCGCCACCGACGGCGCCGAGCAGCTGGTGGTCGCCGAGCCGCTGCTCGGCAAGGCGCTGGGCGAGGGGTGGACCGCGACCGGGGAGGCCTTCACCGGCCGCGAGATGGAGCGCTGGACGTACGACCGGCCGTTCGACCTGGTGGACATCCCGGACGCGCACTTCGTGCTGAACGCCGACTACGTGACCACCGAGGACGGCACCGGCCTGGTGCACCAGTCCCCCGCCTTCGGTGAGGACGACCTCAAGGCGTGCCGCGCGTACGGGCTGCCGGTGGTCAACCCGGTGCGCAGGGACGGCACCTTCGAGCCGGACGTGCCACTGGTCGGCGGGGTGTTCTTCAAGAAGGCCGACGAGGCGCTGGTCGCCGAACTGCGCTCCAGCGGGCGGCTGTTCCGCCATGTGCCGTACGAGCACAGCTATCCGCACTGCTGGCGCTGCCACACCGCGCTGCTGTACTACGCGCAGCCGTCCTGGTACATCAGGACCACCGCGGTCAAGGACGCGATGCTGCGGGAGAACGAGCGGACCAACTGGTATCCGGAGTCGGTCAAGCACGGCCGCTTCGGCGACTGGCTGGACAACAACGTGGACTGGGCGCTGTCCCGCAGCCGCTACTGGGGCACCCCGCTGCCGATCTGGCGCTGCGAGCAGGACCACCTCACCTGTGTCGGCTCGCTGGCCGAGCTGACCGAGCTGACCGGCACCGACCAGTCGGGGCTCGACCCGCACCGGCCCTACATCGACGCGGTGACCTTCCCGTGCGGCACCTGCGGCGGCACCGCCACCCGGGTGCCCGAGGTCATCGACGCCTGGTACGACTCGGGGTCGATGCCGTTCGCCCAGTGGGGCTACCCGTACCACAACAAGGACGTCTTCGAACGGACGTACCCGGCGCAGTTCATCTCCGAGGCGATCGACCAGACCCGCGGCTGGTTCTACACGCTGATGGCGGTCGGCACGCTGGTCTTCGACCGGTCCGCGTACGAGAACGTGGTGTGCCTGGGCCACATCCTGGCCGAGGACGGCCGCAAGATGTCCAAGCACCTGGGCAACATCCTGGAGCCGATCCCGCTCATGGACCAGCACGGCGCCGACGCGGTGCGCTGGTTCATGGCGGCCGGCGGTTCCCCGTGGGCGGCCCGCAGGGTCGGGCACGGCACGATCCAGGAGGTGGTGCGCAAGACGCTGCTCACCTACTGGAACACCGTAGCCTTCCAGGCGCTCTACGCCCGCACCTCCGGCTGGGCGCCGTCCGCCGCCGACCCCGCGGTCGAGGACCGGCCACTGCTGGACCGCTGGCTGGTCGGCGAGCTGAACGTGCTGGTGCGCGACGTCACCGACGCGCTGGAGTCGTACGACACCCAGCGGGCGGGCAAGCTCCTGTCGGCCTTCGTGGACGACCTGTCCAACTGGTACGTACGCCGGTCGCGGCGGCGCTTCTGGCAGGGCGACGCGGCGGCGCTGCGCACACTGCACGACGTGGTCGAGACGGTGACCCGGCTGATGGCGCCGCTGGTGCCGTTCATCACCGAACGGGTGTGGCAGGACCTGGTGGTGCCGGTGGTCCCGGACGCGCCGGACTCCGTGCACCTGGCGTCCTGGCCGCCGGTCGAGGAGGGCAGGATCGATCCGGCGCTCTCGGCGCGGATGCTGCTGGTGCGGCGGCTGGTCGAGCTGGGCCGGGCGACCCGGGCGGAGTCCGGGGTGAAAACCAGGCAGCCGCTGTCGCGCGCGCTGGTCGCCGCCGCGGGCTTCGAGGACCTGTCGCAGGAACTGCGCGCGCAGATCGCCGAGGAGCTGAACGTCTCGTCGCTGGCCGGGCTGTCCGAGGTCGGCGGTTCGCTGGTGGACGCCAGCGCGAAGGCGAACTTCCGGGTGCTGGGCAAGCGGTTCGGCAAGGGCGTCCAGGCGGTCGCGGCGGCGGTGGCCGCGGCCGACGCGGCGGCCCTGTCCGCGGACCTGCGGGAGCGCGGCACCACCACGGTGGTCGTGGACGGCGACGACGTCGTCCTCACCCCTGACGAGGTCATCGTCACCGAAACCCCCCGCGAGGGCTGGTCGGTGGCCTCCGACTCCGGCGCCACGGTCGCCCTCGACCTGGAGATCACCCCGGAGCTGCGGCTCGCCGGCCTGGCCAGGGATGTGATCCGGCTGGTCCAGGAGGCCCGCAAGAACAGCGGCTTCGACGTGGCCGACAGGATCGCGGTCCGCTATGCCACGGACCGCGCGGACCTGGCCGAGGCGCTGGGCGCGCACTCCGCGCTCATCGCCGAGGAGGTGCTGGCGCCGGACTTCGCCGAGGGCGGGCCGGACGACGGCTTCGGCGCCGCCTTCACCGATGAGCCGCTGGGCCTGACCTTCCACCTGCGCAAGGCCTGACCTCTCCGCCGTCAGGGGGGCGCCCTTCCCGGGCGCCCCCCTGACGCGCGGTCCCACGTCCGGGCTCACGCGCAGGCGCGTCCGGGACGCGTGAACGGGCCGTAGAAGAGCCGGGGACGCACAAGGGCCGGGGCACAAAAGGGCCGGGCCTCCGCGGGGGAGGAATCCCCGGGAGGCCCGGCCCTGAGAAGCGCGCCGCAGCGGCTAGTTGTCGTCCTCGTCGATGAGGAAACCCCTCATCGGCGTCGGCGCCTGCTGGAGCGGCGAGGGGCCGCCCTGCGGACGGACCGGCGCCATCGGCTGGGTCATCGCCGGCGACATCTGCTGCTGGCCGCCGTACGTCGGGCCGGGGGTGTGGCCGCCCATGCCCTGGCCGCCACCGGCACCGTAGGAGGGCGCCGAGGCGTTGTGCCCCATCGCACCGGCTCCGGCGGGAGCCATTCCGCTCATGCCGTTGCTCATGGAGCCGTTCCCCATCGAGCCGTTGCCCATGGATCCGTTGCCCATGCTCCCGCCCATGGCGGACGCGGAAGGCAGGGACGGGGCGGCCGGAGTGGTGCGCGGCGGGGCGAGCGAGTCGTCCGCCTGGTTCTCCAGCTGGCGCAGCTGGGACTCCAGGTAGGACTTGAGCCGCGTGCGGTACTCCCGCTCGAAGCCGCGCAGGTCCTCGACCTTGCGCTCCAGCGTGGCGCGGGCGGACTCCAGCGAGCCCATCGCGACACGGTGCTTCTCCTGGGCGTCCCGCTCCAGCGCGTCGGCCTTGGCGCGGGCGTCCCGCTCCAGGCCCTCGGCGCGGCTGCGTGCCTCACCGACGATCTTGTTGGCCTCGGACCGGGCCTCGGCGATGGCCTGGTCGGCGGTCTGCTGTGCGAGCGAGAGCACACGGGCGGCACTGTCGCCGCCGGGGCCCTGCTGCTGCATCGGATGCCCCTGCTGCTGCATCGGGTGCTGACCCATCGGGCCAGGTCCCTGCTGCTGCATCGGGTGCTGGCCCATCGGACCGGGACCCTGCTGCTGCATCGGGTGCTGACCCATCGGGCCAGGTCCCTGCTGCTGCATCGGGTGCTGGCCCATCGGACCGGGACCCTGCTGCTGCGAGCTGGGGCCGGGCGGCAGTTGCGGCATGCCGCCCTGCTGCTGCGGCGGGCCCATCTGCTGCTGGGGCATCTGCTGCTGCACAGGCTGCGGACCGGATATGGCAGCGGGGACCGGTCGGTCCTGCGGCTCCGGCTTGCGCATGCCCTGCTGATTCTGGGCGGCGGCACGAGTGGCTGCGGCCAGTTTGGCCCGCAGGTCCTCGTTCTCGCGGAGCAGTCGGGTCAGCTCCGACTCCACCTCGTCGAGGAAGGCGTCGACCTCATCCTCGTCATAGCCCTCTCGGAGGCGGACGGTCGTGAACTGCTTGTTCCGAACGTCCTCGGGGGTCAACGGCATCTCTTCACCTCAACGTGATCGTCGACATATCGGGAGCTTGCACCGTTCACATGAAGCTCCCAACAACGTAGATCAGGATGTAAACGATGATCATCAATACGAAGAAGGACAGGTCGAGCGCCACGCCCCCGAGGCGCAGCGGCGGGATGAACCGCCGCAGAAGCTTGAGCGGCGGATCGGTGACAGTGTAGGTGCCCTCCAGGACCACCACCATCGGCTTCCCAGGGTGCCATGAACGGGCGAACTGGAAGACGTAATCCATCACCAATCGGAAAATCAGCACAAAGAGGAAGCAGTACAACGCGATGTACAGCACCTGGAGTGCGACACTCATCGCGCTTCCCTCTCCCCTGCTCGTCGGCCTGTTGGCCGGTCCCTACGGTTGCGTTTCACTCAGCTCTGGTTGAAGAACCCGCCCTCGGCGATCCGGGCCTTGTCCTCCGCCGTGACATCGACGTTAGCAGGCGACAGCAGAAAGACCTTCTGCGTCACCCGCTCGATGCTCCCGTGGAGGCCGAAGACCAGACCGGCCGCGAAGTCGACAAGTCGCTTCGCGTCCGTGTCGTCCATCTCCGTCAAGTTCATGATCACCGGGGTGCCTTCGCGGAAGTGTTCCCCGATGGTACGGGCTTCGTTGTAGGTCCGGGGGTGAAGTGTCGTGATCCGGTACGGCTCGCGTTCCGACACGACCTTGGGCATGATCACCGGTGCGTTCTTCTCCAGGCTGTGACGTTCGGGTGTGATGGACGCCACGGGGGCGATCCGCGGTTCGCGGGGTGCCGGGGCGTGCACGAGCCGGGGCGGCTCGACCTGCTGCGGCTGGTGCTGGCTCGGTGGCACGTGCTGGCTGTGCGGGCGGCGGGGAGCGCGTTCCTGCTCGGCGGCGGCACGCGCGGGGGGCGCGGCCATCTCCGGCTCGAACTCGTCATCCGGGTCGAAGCCCGGGCCGTCGTATCCGTCGTCCTCCACGAGGCCGAGGTAGACCGCCATCTTGCGCATCGCGCCGGCCATGCTCTGCGTCCTCTCAGCGGGGTTGCGGTCCTCGGCCGCCTCGGGGACGGCCGCCACACCATATTTATGCTGTGGTCCGACTTGTTGGTGACGTTACCGGAGCCCGGGACGGACTCCGAGTACCGCCGTTCCGACGCGTACATGTGTCGCTCCGGCGGTCACCGCTTCGTCGAGATCCTGGCTCATCCCTGCCGAGACCATGGTGGCAGCCGGATGCGTCTCGCGCAGGCCGGATGAGATTTCCATCAACCGGTCGAAGGCGGCGCGGGGTTGACCCGCGTACGCCCCGGCCAGCGGCGCCACCGTCATCAGCCCGTCGAGCCGGAGCCCGGGAGCGGACGCGAGTGCGTCGGCGAGCGCGGGCACCGCGCCGGGTGCCACCCCGCCGCGCTCCCCCCGGTCCCCCGCCTCCGCGTCCAGGGCGACCTGGACGAGGCAACCGACCTGTCGCCCGGCGGCGATTGCCGCCGACGACAGCGCCGTGACCAGTCTGAGCCGGTCGACGGAGTGCACATGATCAGCGTAACGGACCACGGACCGGGCCTTGTTGGTCTGCAACTGGCCCACGAAGTGCCAGCTGAGCGGGAGATCGGCGGTCTCGGCGGCCTTGTCCGCGGCGTCCTGGTCGCGGTTCTCCGCGACCTCGCGGACCCCGAGCCCGGCCAACAGCCGTACGTCGCTCGCCGGGTAGGTCTTGGTGACCACGATGAGGGTCACCTCCTTGCGGTCCCGCCCCGCGACCGAGCAGGCGTCGGCGATCCGCTGCTCGACCCGGGCGAGATTCGCCGCGAGCTCGCCTCCGCGGCCCCCGCCGGCCTCGTCACCTGCCACTCCGTCCAACCCTTTCGCGTCGCTCACTCGGCACCGTCCAGCCATACGTAGCCGGCCAGCCGCCCGGTGGCCCCGTCACGGCGGTAGGAGAAGTGGTCGGCGGACTCCAGCGTGCACGCCGCCGGGCCCTGGACCGCGCGCACCCCGGCGCGCAGCAGTTGCGCCCGCACCCCGGCAGCCACGTCGACCGCCGGCGTACCCCAACTCGTCTCGGCGTACGCGGCCGGTTCGACCGCGGCGACCTCGTCCCGCATCGCGGCGGGCACTTCATAGCATTTACCGCAAATCGACGGGCCGAGCACGGCCGTTGTGCGACCCGGATCGGCGCCCTGTGTGATCATCGTCTCAATTACGGCCGTGGCGATCCCGGCGGTCATACCCGGCCGTCCGGCGTGCGCGGCGGCGGCCACCCCGGCCGCCGGGTCGGCGAGCAGCACCGGGACGCAGTCCGCGGTGAGCACCCCGAGGGTCAGATCGCGGCGGGTGGTGACCATGGCGTCGGCGTCCGGCACGGGGGCGGCGCCCCACGGCTCGCGCACGAGGACCACGTCGCGGCCGTGCACCTGGTTCATCCACACCGCCCGGCCCGGGTCGCGGCCCAGCGCGCGGGCGGCCCGGTCGCGGTTGGCCAGGACGGCGGCCGGGTCGTCGCCGACCGCGCCGCCGAGGTTGAGGCTGTCGTACGGAACGGCGCTCACCCCGCCCCACCGGTCGGTGAAGGCGAAGTGCGCGCCGTTCGCTGTCGTGCGGTGCCCTATCACGTCCGGGCGGTCACTTCAGGAAGTCGGGGACGTCGAGCTCTTCGGCCGCGCTGTCCTGGTAGGGCCGGGCCGGCGGCACCACGGGGGTGACCGGGTTGGCCGGGGTCTCGGCGACCGGCTCCGGGTCCCGCTCGCCGGGCGTGGCGGACGGGATGCTGCCCAGGCCGCCGAAGGAGGGCGCGGGGCGCTGGAGGTCGCCGGGGGCGCCGGTCCTGGCGCTGCCGGTCGCCGCCGCGTCGTCGCGGCCCGTGTACGGGGAGTTCAGCGCCTTGTCGCGGCTGCCCTTGGGGGGCGGCTGGCCGCCGTCGAAGCCGGCCGCGATGACGGTGACCCGGACCTCGTCGCCGAGCGCGTCGTCGATGACCGCGCCGAAGATGATGTTGGCCTCGGGGTGGGCGGCCTCGCTGACCAGCTGGGCCGCCTCGTTGATCTCGAACAGGCCGAGGTCGGAGCCGCCGGAGATGGACAGCAGCACTCCGCGGGCGCCGTCGATGGACGCTTCGAGCAGCGGTGAGGAGATCGCCATCTCGGCGGCGGCGACCGCCCGGTCGTCGCCCCGGGCGGAGCCGATGCCCATCAGGGCGGAACCGGCTTCCGACATCACGGACTTCACATCCGCGAAGTCCAGGTTGATCAGACCCGGGGTGGTGATCAGATCGGTGATGCCCTGGACACCGGAGAGCAGCACCTGGTCGGCGGAGCGGAAGGCGTCGAGCACGCTGACCTGGCGGTCCGAGATGGACAGCAGCCGGTCGTTGGGGATGACGATCAGGGTGTCGACGTTCTCGCGCAGCCCCGCGATGCCGTCCTCGGCCTGGTTGGCGCGGCGGCGGCCCTCGAAGGTGAAGGGGCGGGTGACCACCCCGATGGTCAGGGCGCCGAGCGAGCGGGCGATGTTGGCGACCACGGGGGCGCCGCCGGTGCCGGTGCCGCCGCCCTCGCCCGCGGTGACGAAGACCATGTCGGCGCCCTTGAGCACCTCTTCGATCTCCTCGCGGTGGTCCTCGGCGGCCTTGCGGCCGACGTCGGGGTTCGCGCCGGCGCCGAGTCCCCGGGTCAGCTCCCGGCCGACGTCGAGCTTGACGTCGGCGTCGCTCATCAGCAGGGCCTGCGCATCGGTGTTGATCGCGATGAACTCGACGCCCTTGAGACCGACCTCGATCATCCGGTTGATGGCGTTGACGCCACCGCCGCCGATGCCGACGACCTTGATGACTGCGAGGTAGTTCTGCGGTGCTGCCACGTCGAAGGCCTCTCGCCTCGATTTACGAATCGTGTGGGACGGTCGGTACGCTCGCCGGGGCCGTTCCGAACCCTGACCCTGAGGTTTAGGGTTACCAGTATGCCTGTCCCATGTGTTCCTTTGGGACGAGACACTAAGTCGACAAGCGGTGATGGTTCAACGAACACGCCGAACCTCCCGTTTTTCTTTTGACCCTATGTGATCACGCGGCCGCTCGGTGACCCAGGGGTCGAACACTACCGAACCGGACGTCAAGCACACGTCAACTTCCGGAAGCCGCTGGGGCGGTGGGGGAACTGACGTCGTAGTGGGTGGCGTCCGGCTCGGCCTTCATCAGCGCGGTCAGCACCGCCGCCTTGCCGGCGGCGTCCTCCTGGCTGCCCCACATCACGTCCCGTCCACCGGTGAGTTCGACGGTGATCGCGTCGTAGGAACGCACCCGGATCGCGGTGGCCCGGCCGCTGAGCGATTCCGGCAGCCGGCCCGCGACGGTAATCGCGGCCTGCAGAAGTCTCTTTGTTCCGAAATGCCGAAAGCTCGCCGTCTGATCGGGCGTCAATTGCACCAGCGGCACTCCGCGCGGCTGCTGATCGACCGTGGCGAACCTGACACCGTCCTTGTCGACTTCGATGAACTTCGCGCCGCTTTTGAGGATCGCGGACGGGGTGCGCTCGGTCACCTCGACCCGGATCGTGTGCGGCCAGGACCGCTCCACCCGCGCGTCCTTCAGCCGGGGCAGCGCCTTGAGCAGCCGCTTCCTGACCGCGCCGGTGTCGACCGAGACCAGCGCGCCGCCGAGCGGTACGGCGGCGGCCCGCTGGACCTGCTGCGGGGTCAGCACCGCGGCGCCCGACACCGCGACCCGGTCGGCCCGGAACCACGAGGAGCCGTAGACCGCCCAGGTGCCGCCGCCGAGCAGCACGGTGAGCACGAGCAGCGCGATCAGGACCGTACGCCTGGCGGGCACGGTCAGCCGCGGCCGACCGCCGCCGCCGCTGTCGGCGACGGCGGGCGGGCGGACCGCGGCGGGCGGCATCCGCGTACGGCCGCCGCCGTGCTCCGCGGGTCTGGCTCCGGTACCGGCTCCCGGTCCTGTCACGTCGGCCTCCCGTGTGTTGACGCCCCGGCGGGTGTCTATCGTGCCCGCCGGGCGGCCACCGCCTCGTACACCATGCCGACGAGCAGGTCGTCCGCGTCGCGGCGGCCGAACTCGGCGGCGGCGCGGGACATGTCGTAGAGGCGGTGCGGGTCGGTGAGCACCGGCAGCACATTGCCGAGCACCCAGTCCGAGGTCAGCTCCGCGTCGTCCACCAGCAGGCCGCCGCCGGCCTTGACCAGCGGCTGCGCGTTGAGCCGCTGTTCGCCGTTGCCGATCGGCAGCGGGACGTAGGCGGCGGGCAGGCCGACCGCGGACAGCTCGGCCACCGTCATGGCGCCGGCCCGGCAGAGCATCATGTCGGCGGCGGCGTAGGCGAGATCCATCCGGTCGACGTAGGGCACCGGGCGGTACGGCGGCATGCCGGGCATGTTGTCGGCCCTGGGCACCTCGTTCTTCGGGCCCACCGCGTGCAGGATCTGCACCCCGGACTGCTGGAGCCTGGGGGCGACCGCGGCGATCACCTCGTTGAGCCGGCGGGCGCCCTGCGAACCGCCGGAGACCAGCAGGGTGGGCAGGTTCTGATCGAGGCCGAAGGCGTGCCTGGCCTCGGGGCGGGCCGCGGCGCGGTCCAGGGTGGCGATGGAGCGGCGCAGCGGGATACCGATGTAGCGGGCGTCGCGCAGCTTGCTGTCCGGGGTGGAGACCGCGACCGCGTGGGCGTACCGCGAGCCGATCTTGTTGGCCAGGCCCGGGCGGGCGTTCGCCTCGTGCACCACGATCGGCACCCCGAGCCGCTTCGCGGCCAGGTAGCCGGGCAGCGCCACGTAGCCGCCGAAGCCGACCACGCAGTCGGCCTTGGTGCGCTCCAGGATCTGCTCGGCGGCCTTGATGGTGCCGCGCAGCCGCCCCGGGACGGTGATGAGTTCAGGGGTGGGCCTGCGCGGCAGCGGAACGGCGGGGATCAGCGCCAGCTCGTAGCCGCGTTCCGGCACCAGCCTGGTCTCCAGGCCCTTCTCGGTGCCCAGAGCGGTGATGCCCACGGTCGGGTCCTGCCTGCGCAGGGCATCGGCGAGCGCGAGCGCAGGCTCGATGTGGCCGGCGGTCCCCCCGCCGGCGAGTACGACATGCACCGAAATTCACCGCTCTCCGGACGGCCGTCGGGAGACGTACCGTCGCATCGTCCGTGTCATTGCCCGGCTCGGGGAATTACGCCCGTTCCGCCCCCGCACGGCCAGCGCGGCTCGCGCCGCCGGCTCGCTCCTGGCGAAGGAGATCAGCAGCCCGATCGCGAACATCGTCGGCAGGAGGGCCGACCCTCCGTAGGAGAACAGCGGGAGCGGGACTCCGGCGATCGGCAGCAGGCCGAGCACCGCACCGATGTTGATCACGGCCTGGGCCGTGATCCAGGTGGTCACGCCACCCGCTGCGAACCTGACGAAGGGGTCTTCCGTACGACCGGCCACGCGGATACCCGCGTAGCCTAGTGCCGCGAAGAGGGCGAGTACCGACAGTGTGCCCGCCAGACCCAGTTCCTCCCCGGTCACGGCGAAGATGAAGTCGGTGTGCGGCTCGGGGAGTTCGCCCCATTTCTCCACGCTCGCCCCGAGTCCCGAGCCGAACCAGCCGCCGGAGGCGAGGGCGTAGATCCCGTGCACCGCCTGCCAGCAGCCGTTGCCGGGGTCGGAGGCGGCGATGCAGTGCAGCCGGTCCATCCGGTTGGGGCTGGTGACGATGGCGAGGCCGGCCAGCGCGCCGGCGCCGCCCAGCACGCCGGCGAACAGCCGGGTCGGGGCGCCGGCCAGCCACAGCATGCCGAAGAGGATCGCGGTCAGGATCATGGTGGTGCCCATGTCACCGCCGAGCATGATGAGTCCGAGCAGCAGCACGGTGACCGGGATGAGCGGCACCAGCAGGTGCTTCCACTGCACCAGCAGGCCCTTGTCGCCCTTGCGGGCCAGCAGGTCGGCGCCCCACAGCACCAGCGCGAGCTTGCCGAACTCGCTGGGCTGCAACTGGAAGGGGCCGCCGATGGAGATCCAGTTGGTGTTGCCGCCGACCGACTCCCCTATACCCGGCACCTGCACCAGGCACATCAGGAACACCGAGCCCAGCAGCAGCGGATACGCCAGTGCCCGGTGCGCCCTGACCGGCATCCGGGCCGCGGCATAGAGCAGCACCGAGCCGATCGCGACCGCGAGCAGCTGCTTGCGGAAGTAGTACGTGGACGGCAGCCCGTAGCGCAGCGCCTGGATCATCGACGCCGAGTAGACCATCACCAGGCCCAGCACGGTGATCAGCAGGCTGCCGCCGAGGATCACGTAGTAGGCGGTCAGCGGCCGGTCCCAGGCGGCCCGCAGCCGGCCGGGCAGCCTGGCGGCCCCGCGCAGGGCGCTGGGCGCCCGCGCGGGACGCGCGGCGCCGCGGGGGGTGGAGCCGTGTGCCGTCATGCGTCCCCTCCGTCGGTGCGGTGCGCCGCGGCCTGCCGGGGCGGGGCCGCGGCGGCTAGGCCGCGGTGTCCGGCAGTGCGGCGCGCACGGCGTCCGCGAACAGGTCGCCGCGCTGGTTGTAGTTGCTGAACATGTCCATCGACGCGCAGGCGGGTGCCAGCAGGACCGTGTCGCCCGCCGTGGCCAGCTGCCGTGCCGCGGCCACCGCCGCGGACATCGCCCCAGTGTCGGTCCGTTGCAGGTCCACCACCGGCACCTGGGGGGCGTGTCGCGCCAGGGCTTCACGGATCAGGGCGCGGTCGGCGCCGAGCAGCACCGCCCCGCGCAGCCGCCCGGCGGCGGCTGCCACCAGTGCGTCGAAGTCGGCGCCCTTGGCGAGTCCCCCGGCGATCCACACCACCCGCTCGTACGAGGTGAGCGAGGCCTGTGCGGCGTGGGGGTTGGTGGCCTTGGAGTCGTCGACGTAGGTGACCCCGTCCAGCACGGCGACCTCGGCGATGCGGTGGGCGTCCGGGCGGAAGGCCCGCAGGCCCTCGCGGACCGCGCCGGCCGGCACCCCGTAGGCGCGGGCCAGGGCGGCGGCGGCCAGCGCGTTGGCGACGTTGTGCGGGGCGAGCGGCTGGACGTCGCTGGTCTCGGCCAGCTCCTGGGCGCTGTTGCGGCGGTCCTCGACGAAGGCCCGGTCCACCAGCAGCCCGTCGACCACCCCGAACTCCGACATGCGCGGGGTGTCCAGGGTGAAGCCGATGGCCCGGCAGCCCTCCTCGACGTCGGCCTCCGCGACCAGGCGTTCGGTCTCGGGGTCGGCGGCATTGTAGACGCAGGCGACCTTGTTGCCCTGGTAGATGCGGCCCTTGTCGTCGGCGTAGGCGGCCATCGAGCCGTGCCAGTCCAGGTGGTCGGGCGCCAGGTTGAGCACCGCGGCCGAGTGCGGCCGGATGCCGGGCGCCCAGTGCAGCTGGTAGCTGGACAGCTCGACGGCGAGGACGTCGTACCGCTCCTCGCCGAGGACCACGTCCAGGAGCGAGACGCCGATGTTGCCGACCGCGGCGGTACGCAGGCCCGCCGCGGTGAGGATGGCGGCGAGCATCCGGGTCGTGGTGGTCTTGCCGTTGGTGCCGGTGACGGCCAGCCAGGGCGCCGCGTCCGGGCCGCGCAGCCGCCAGGCGAGTTCGACGTCGCCGATGACCTCGGCGCCCGCCCGCGCGGCGGCGGCGAACAGCGGGCTCGACGGCTTCCAGCCGGGCGCGGTGACGACCAGTTCCGTGCCCTCGGGCAGGGTCTCGCCGTCGCCGAGGCGCACGGTGACGCCCAGCGCCTCCAGTTCCGCGGCCTCCGCCTGCTGGCGCTCCCCCGCGACACCGTTGACCACGGTGACGCGGGCGCCGAGCGAGTGCAGCGCCTTGGCGGCGGGCACCCCGGACACGCCGAGCCCGGCGACGGTGACCCGCAGGTCCTTGAAGTCGGCGGCGCAGGCCGGGGTGCCCGGTGTCACGAGGCGGCCACCCAGCCCGCGTAGAAGATGCCGAGGCCGACCGCCATGCACATGCCCTGGATGATCCAGAATCTGACCACCACCAGGACTTCACTCCAGCCCTTGAGTTCGAAGTGGTGCTGGAGCGGTGCCATCCGGAAGACCCGCTTGCCGGTCAGCCGGAAGGAGCCGACCTGGATGACCACCGACATGGTGATGAGCACGAACAGGCCGCCGAGGATGGCGAGCAGCATCTCGGTGCGCGAGCAGATCGCCAGGCCCGCGAGCGCGCCTCCCAGCGCGAGCGAGCCGGTGTCGCCCATGAAGATCTTGGCCGGCGAGGTGTTCCACCACAGGAAGCCGAAGCAGGCGCCCATCAGGGCCGCCGCGACCACCGCGAGGTCCAGCGGGTCGCGGACCTCGTAGCAGGCGCCGTTGGCGCTGACCGGGGCGCCGCACCACTGGCCGTACTGCCACACGCCGATGACGGTGTAGGCGGCGAAGACCATCACCGAGGCGCCGGTGGCCAGGCCGTCGAGGCCGTCGGTGAGGTTCACGCCGTTGGACATCGCCAGGATCATGAACAGCGCCCAGATCACGAAGATCACCGGGCCGATCGACCAGCCGAAGTCCGAGGTGAAGGACAGCTTGGTGGAGGCCGGGGTGTCGCCGCGCGAGTCGGAGAAGTTCAGCGCGAGCACCGCGAAGGTGATGCCGACGATGAGCTGGCCCGCCATCTTCGCCTTGGCCCGCAGGCCCAGGCTGCGCTGCTTGACGATCTTGATGTAGTCGTCGAGGAAGCCGACGACGCCGAGCCCGGTGGTCAGGAACAGCACCAGGACGCCCGACATGCTCGGCTTGTCGCCGGTGATCAGCTTGGTCGAGGCGTAGGCGATCAGGGTGGCCAGGATGAAGGCGATACCGCCCATCGTGGGCGTGCCGCGCTTGCTGTGGTGGGCCTGCGGGCCGTCGTCGCGGATCATCTGGCCGTAGCCCTTGCGGGCCAGCAGCCGGATCAGCAGCGGGGTGCCGATCAGCGACAGGAACAGCCCGATCACCCCGGAGACGAGGATCTGCTTCATCGCGCGGCACCCTCACGGGCCGCCGTACCGCCGGGACCGCTCTCGGTCAGCGCCTGGGCGACAGCCTCAAGACCGACCGACCGTGATGCCTTCACCAGCACGACATCACCCGGGCGCACTTCTGCGCGCAACAGGTCGATCGCCGCCTCCACGTCGGACACGTGCACCGACTCCTCACCCCACGAACCCTCGTTATAGGCGCCCATTTGCAGCCACGCGGCTTCCGTACCGCCGACCGCAACGAGCTTGCTGACGTTGAGCCGGACGGCCAGCCGCCCCACCGCGTCGTGCTCGGCGAGTGCTTCCCCGCCCAGTTCGGCCATCTTTCCCAGTACCGCCCACGTCCGTCCCCCCGCGGCCTGTGCGGACCTGCCCATCGCGGCGAGTGCGCGCAGGGCTGCCCTCATGGATTCGGGGTTCGCGTTGTAGGCGTCGTTGACGACCGTCACGCCGTCGGGGCGCTCGGTGACCTCCATCCGCCAGTGCGACAGCGGTCCTGCCGCGGAGAGCGCGATGGCGATCTCCCCGGCGGGCATGCCGAGTTCACTGGCGACGGCGGCTGCGGCGAGCGCGTTCGACACGTGGTGCTCACCGTACAGGCGCAAGGTCACCTCGGCGCACCCGGTGGGTGTCCGCAGGGAGAACACCGCCTGCCCCCGGTCGTTGAGCCGGACGTCGGTGGCCCGCACCGCGGCCTGTTCGCTCTCCCCGAAGAGCACCACCCGGGCCTTGGTGCGGTCCGCCATGGCCAGGACCAGCGGGTCGTCGGCGTTCAGTACGGCGATGCCGCCCGCGGCCCCGTCCGGCAGCGCCTCGACCAACTCCCCCTTGGCCTGGGCGATCTGCTCACGGCCGCCGAACTCGCCGATGTGCGCGGTCCCGACGTTGAGGACCAGGCCGATCCGCGGCGGCGTCAGGCCGGCCAGGTACGCGATGTGGCCGATACCGCGGGCGCCCATCTCCAGCACCAGGTGGCGGGTCTTCGCGTCGGCCTGGAGGGCGGTCAGCGGCAGGCCGATCTCGTTGTTGAGCGACCCGGGGGTGTAGACGGTCGGCGCGAGGCGCTCCAGCAGCTGCGCGAGCAGGTCCTTGGTGCTGGTCTTGCCCGCGGAGCCGGTGAGGGCCACCACGGTGGCGCCCAGCCGCTCGATGACGTGCCGGGCCAGCGCGCCGAGCGCGGCCTGCACGTCCTCGACCACGATCGCGGGCACACCGACCGGGCGGGCGGCGAGCACCGCGACCGCGCCGGCCGCGACCGTCGCGGCGGCGAAGTCGTGGCCGTCGGCCCGCTCACCGGCGAAGGCGACGAACAGCGCGCCGGGCACCACCTCGCGGGAGTCCCTGACCACGGGACCCGTGACCAGCAGGCTGTCGTCCGGTATGTCGTGCGTGCTCCCGCCGACCGCACGTGCGACCTCGGCGAGGGAAAGGGGGATCACGTTGCTTTCCGGTCCTTCTCGATCGCGGCGCGCAGCACCTCTCGGTCGTCGAAGGGGCGCACCTCTCCGTCGATGTCCTGGCCCTGCTCGTGGCCCTTGCCGGCCACCAGCACGATGTCGCCCGGCTCGGCCGCCGCGACGGCCGCGGCCACCGCCGCGGCCCTGTCGGGCTCCACGACGACATGCGCGCGCCGGTCCGCCGGGACCTCGGCGGCGCCGGCCAGCATCGCCGCCAGGATCGCCAGCGGGTCCTCCGAGCGCGGGTTGTCCGAGGTGAGGACGGCGGTGTCGGCGAGCCGGGCGAGCGCCGCGCCCATCGGGCCGCGCTTGGTGCTGTCGCGGTCGCCGCCACAGCCCAGGACGGCGTGGATACGGCCGCGGGTGGTCGAGCGCAGTGCCCGCAGGACGGACTCCACGGCGTCGGTCTTGTGCGCGTAGTCCACCACCGCGAGATACGGCTGCCCCGCGTCCACCCGCTCCAGCCTGCCCGGCACCCCGGGGACGGCCGCGACGCCCTCGGCGGCGGCCTGCGGGTCCAGGCCCGCGGCGGCCAGCGCGGTGATCGCGGCCAGGGTGTTGGCGATGTTGAAGGGGCCGGGCAGCGGGGCGGTGGCCCGCAGCCGCTCGCCCTTGGGGCCGGTCACGGTGAAGGCGCTGCTCATCAGGTCCGCTTCCACATCCTCGGCCCGCCAGTCGGCGTCGAGGCGGCCCTGCGCCGAATACGTCACCAGCGGCACGGTGGCCTCGGCGACCAGCCGGCGGCCGTACTCGTCGTCGAGGTTGACCACGCCGAGCCGGCTGCGCCGCGGGGTGAACAGCTGCGCCTTGGCCTGGAAGTAGTCCTCCATGCCGGTGTGGAATTCCATGTGCTCCGGGCTGAGGTTGGTGAAGACGGCCACGTCGAAGACGGCGCCGTCCACCCGGCCGAGCACCAGGGCGTGGCTGGAGACCTCCATGACGACCGAGCCGACACCGCGTTCGCGCATCACCGCGAACAGCGCCTGGAGGTCGGTGGCCTCGGGGGTGGTGCGCTCGCTCTTGAGGCGCTCGTCCCCGATCCGGGTCTCGACGGTGCCGATCAGGCCCGTGCCTCCGCCGGTGGCGGCCCGCAGGCCGCCCTCGACCAGGTAGGCGGTGGTGGTCTTGCCCGAGGTGCCGGTGATGCCGATCCGCAGCAGCGCCTCGCCGGGCTCGTCGTAGACGGCCGCGGCCAGCCCGCCCATCACCGACCTGGGGTCGGCGACGGTCAGCACCGGCAGGCCGGTGGCGGCGGCGCGCTCGGCGCCCGCCGGGTCGGTGAGCACGGCCGCCGCTCCCGCGGCGGCGGCCTGGGCGGCGAAGTCGGCGCCGTGGAAGCGGGCGCCGGGCAGGGCGGCGTAGAGGTCGCCCGGGCGGACCGCGCGCGAGTCGTGGGTGATGCCGGTGACAGTGCTGTCACCGCCGGGGTCCGGGGCGCCGAGCCGCCGGGCGAGGTCCGCCAGCGGCTTGGGACGCACCCGCGTCGGGCGCGGCGCGCCCGGCTGGGTGAGGGTGGCTTGATCAGGGTTGGACACGGCGGTGAGGTTACCGGGCTGGCCGGGCTCCGGGCCAAAACAGGCCGGGGGCGGCCGTCGCGGGTCGCGCCGCGTACCGCCGGCGGCGGCGTGCTGGTCACGGTCGGTGCCTGCCATGATCACCGCGCCCGGGCGCCGGTCGCCGGAGCCGCGGGGGCGACCGGTTCCGCCGGGTCGAAGGTGATCGGCAGCTCGGGCGTCGGCGAGCCGGACGGCGGCACCTGGAGTGTCTTGAGGGCGAATTCCATCACCTGTTTGAAGACCGGGCCGCAGATCGAGCCGCCGAAGTAGCTGCCCTTCGTCGGGTTCTGGATGACGCAGGAGACCGTGACGCGCGGGTTGTCGGCCGGGGCGAAGCCCATGAAGGACGCCGTGTAGCCCTTGTACGTGCCGCTCTTCGGGTCCACCCGGTTGGCCGTACCGGTCTTGCCCGCCACCCGGTAGCCGTCGATCCGGGCGTTGATGCCGGTGCCCTGCTCGCTGCCGACCACCGACTCCAGCATGGTCGACAGCGTCTTCGCGGTCCGGGCGCTGACCACCCGGGTCTTCTTCGGCGGCGCGGCGGGCACGAAGCGCCCGTCGGGTCCTGTGGTGCCGCGGATGAGGCTGGGCTCGATCCTGACGCCGCCGTTGGCGATGGTCGCGTAGACCGAGGTGGCCTGCAGCGCGTTCAGCGACAGGCCCTGGCCGAACGGGATCGTGTACTGCTGCGAGGCGTTCCAGTCCTGCGGCTTCGCCAGGATGCCGGAGGTCTCGCCGGGGAAGCCGATACCGCTGGGCTCGCCGATGCCGAACTTCTTCAGGTACGAGTAGAGCACCTGATTGGCCTGCGGCTGGGTCTTGCCGAGCAGCCCCGAGGCCTCGATGGTGCCGATGTTGCTCGACTTGGCCAGCACGCCGTTCAGCGTCAGGTACCAGGTGCCGTGGTCGACGTCGTCGTGGAAGACCCGGTCGGCGCGCGGCAGGGTGCCGGGGACGATGACGTGGGTGGTGGGCGTCGCGGTGCCGGTGTCGAGGATCGCGGCCATCGACATCAGCTTGCTGACGCTGCCCGGCTCGTACGCGTCCTGCATCGCGGCATTGCCGAGTGCTTCGGGGTCGGCGTGGGCGAGGTCGGCCGGGTCGAAGCCGGGGGCGTCGGCCATCGCCAGCACCTCGCCGGTCCTGTTGTCCATCACGGTGACATAGCCGCGGTCGGCCTTCGACTTGCTCACCTGGGCGGTGATCGCGCTCTGCGCGGCCCACTGGATGTCCCGGTCCAGCGTCAGCTCCACGTCGGAGCCGGGCACAGCAGGGTGCTCCTGGACGCCGGCGGTGGGCACCTGGCGGCCGTTGGACTGGGCGTAGCGGATCTTGCCGTTCTTGCCGGCGAGCTGCTTGTCGAGCATCGTCTCCAGGCCGCCGCCGCCGGTGCCCTTGCTGTTGACGAAGCCGAGCACCCCGGCGGCGAGGTCGCCGCCGGGGTAGACCCGCTTGGTGTGCGACTCGCTGAACACCCCGGCCAGCACATTGGCGCCGGGCTGCTTGACCGCCTTGGCGGCGAGCGCCTTCTTCAGGTCGGAGATCTGGCTCCACGCCTGCGGGGACTGCTGGCGGGCCAGCAGCTGGTAGCGCGAGCCCGGCGTGGACAGCTGCCGGGCGATGGTCGTCGCGTCGCCGCCGACGATCGGCGCGAGCAGCTCGGCCGCCTGGGCGGGGGCGTCCTTGGTCTTGGCCTGCGCGGGCGTGAACAGATACGGGTCGGCGGTGATGTCGTACGCGTCCACGGTGGTGGCCAGGGCCACACCCGAGCGGTCGGTGATCGTGCCGCGGTCGGCGGTGACGTCGTGGGTGACCCAGCGGTTCACCGCCGCCTTGGACGCGTACGCGGAGGCGTCCACCGCCTGCACCTGGAGCAGGCGTACGACGAACACGCCCATCACGAGCGTGAGCGCGACCGCCACGAGGCGCAGCCGCGGGCGGGGGCGGCCCAGCCGAACGAGCCGCGGGCCGCGGGGGGTGTGCGGTCCGCGTCCGCCGCCGGCGCCGCGGGGCGGCGGGAAGGGGCGCGGTCTGGCCTCCGCGGGGCGCCGCGGGCGCGGTTGCGCGCTCTGGGGCGGGCGCGGTCCCTGAGCCGGGCGCGGTCCCTGGCCGGGACGCGGTCCCTGAACCGGGCGCGGCCCATGGTCCCGGCGCGGGCGGCCTGCGGGGGCGCCGTCGCCGCGCGGCGGGCGGGGGCCGTTCATCGGGCTGCGCCCGGGCTGGTGCTCGTGCGGGGCGGCGTCGCGGCTGCCCGCGCGGGTGGGCGGGTGGCGCTCGCGGTACGTGCTTGCCCGCGGCGGCGTCCCGGCCGGTCGCGCAGTTCCCCGCGCCCCCGGGTGGGAGCCCCTTGCGGTGGCGTCTCGCCCTCGCCACCGCCGTGGCCGGTCGCGCCGTTCCCCGCGACACCGGGTGAGGGCCACGTGCGGTACGCGCTTGCCGGCCGCGCCGTTCCCCGCGCCCCCGGCACGTGCCCTCCTTCACGGAGGGCGCGACGGGCCGCGACGGCGCAGCCGGAGGCGTGCTCAGGCGTGGGCGGCGGCGCCAGCCGCAGCCGCGGGGGGTGGGTCATCGCGGGTCACCTGCCAGGGGTCATCGGGGCGGCCGGGGGTGTGCCCGGGGACGTGGTCGGGGTCGGAGGCGGGGTGAGCGTCGCCGAGGGCTTCGGCGCGGGCGGCGCCGTCGCCCGCTCGGGGGTGCCGCGCACCGACCCGCCCGGGTCGAGGAAGGCCGGGTTGCCGCCCGGGACCATGCCCAGCTCGCGGGCCTTGCGCTCCAGCGTCCCCGGAGCGCCGTACTGATCGACCTCCTGCTGCAGTTGCTGCTGCTCGTCCGTGTACCCGGTGGTCTCCTTCTCCAGCTTGTTCAGCTGGAAGGAGTCCTGATTGACCGCGGCATTGAGCAGCAGCAGCGAGATCAGGCCACCGGCGAGCAGTGTCACGACAAGGATGACGAAGGGCGTACGCGCCGCGGTTGCGCCCCGCCCGCGCAGCGGGCTCACCTGGTCGCCTCGCGGATCCGCTCGGCGCCGCGCAGCCGGGCGGGCGCGGCCCGCCGGTTCTCGGCGATCTCGTCCTCGGTGGGCAGCTCGGCGCCGCGGGTGAGCAGCCGCAGCCGCGGCTGGTACTGCTCGGGCACCACCGGCAGCCCCGGCGGGGCGGTGTTCGCGGCGCCGGCCGCGAAGACCTGCTTGACCAGCCGGTCCTCGAGGGAGTGGTAGGCGAGCACCGCGATCCGGCCGCCCACCGCGAGGGAGGCGACCGCGGCGGGGATCGCCCGCTCCAGCACCGCCAGCTCCCCGTTGACCTCGATCCGCAGCGCCTGGAAGGTGCGCTTGGCCGGGTTGCCGCCGGTGCGCTTGGCGGCCTGCGGCAGCGCGTCCCTGATCAGCTCGACCAGCCTGGCGCTGTTGCGGAAGGGCTCCGCGTCGCGTTGGCGCACCACCGCGTCCACGATCTTGCGGGCGAACTTCTCCTCGCCGTAGGCGCGCAGGATGCGGACCAGGTCGCCCGGCGGGTAGGTGTTCAGCACCTCGGCCGCGCTGATCCCGGTGGTCTGGTCCATCCGCATGTCCAGCGGGGCGTCCTGCGCGTACGCGAAACCGCGGTCGGCCTCGTCGAGCTGCATGGACGACACGCCGAGGTCGAAGAGCACGCCCTGCACACGCGGCACGGACAGCCCGGCGAGGACGTCGGGCAGGTCGTCGTAGACCGCGTGGACCAGGGTGGCCCGGTCGCCGAAGCGGGCCAGCCGCTTGCCGGAGAGCTTGAGGGCCTCCGGGTCGCGGTCGAGCGCGATCAGCCGGGCGGCGGGGAAGGTGCTCAGCAGCGCCTCGCTGTGTCCGCCGAGGCCGAGCGTGGCGTCCACGACGACCGCGCCGGGTTCCGCCAGCGCGGGCGCCAGCAGGTCGAGGCAGCGCCGCAGCATCACCGGGACGTGCCGGGGCTCCGGCGGCTGCGCAGGGGTGTCGCTCATGGGGCCGGCCCTTCTCGGACGGTGCTGGCACGGCCGGCCCCTGTTCGAGGGCGACGGCCGGCGGTTGGACGTAGAACCTGGTCCCCGCCCGCTCGGCGGAACCGTTCCCCTGGCACCGGGGAAGTGGTGCCAGCGCAACGGTGGAGCGGGAGGAGGCCGGGCCGTACGTCCGCGCGGGTGGTTCGCGGTGGGTGCGCGGGGGCGGGGCCGCTCACAGTAATCCGGGCGGAACCTCCTGGGACAGGGCGGAAAACGTGTCCTCCTGGGCCGTCAGATAGGCGGCCCAGGCGGTCGCCGACCAGATCTCCACCCGGGTGTTGGCACCGATCACGGCGCAGTCGCGGGCCAGTCCCGCGTACTCCCGCAGCGGCTGCGGGACGGTGACGCGGCCCTGCTTGTCGGGGATCTCGTCGTGCGCCCCGGCGAACAGCACCCGCAGATAGTCCCGGGCGGACTTCGACGTCAGCGGGGCCGCCGACAGCTGTTCGGTGGCCGCCCTGAAGCCGTCCACGGGCCATACGCACAGGCAGCGCTCCTGCCCGCGGGTGATCACCAGTCCGTCGGCCAGCGGCTCGCGGAAGCGGGCCGGCAGCACCAGGCGGTGCTTGTCGTCAAGGCGCGGGGTGTACGTCCCGAGGAACACCGCACCTCCCGCAGACGCCGCTTTCCGGGTCGGGCTTCCCACTGCCCCCTGCCCTGCGGCGGGAGGTGCCCCGCCCCGCACGGCCGGCCACCTGCCTCGGCCGGTCACCGCGGGGGCTCGGGCGTCAGCCCTCAAACACCACTTCGCGCCACTTTACTCCACCATGCTCCACGGTCAACGTTGGCCGGACGCGGCGCGTCACCCTGCCGGGCGACCTCGGCGGCGCGCCCGACGACCCCTGTGGATTACGTCACACAGCCGGGGAATGACCGCTTATTTTGCTGTTTCGTCTGAACTCACAGCAGGTGACCGCCCTGCCCGGGCCTTACCGTCGAAGACATGTCGATATCTGCTGCAAGCGGCCCGTCCGAGACCTCGGCTCCCGCCGCCACCGGGTCGGTCACCGACCGCCTTGTCGAGGCCAACGCGCGGTACGCCGCCGCATTCCACGACCCGGGCATGGATGCCAGGCCGGTCCTCAAGGTCGCCGTCGTGGCCTGCATGGACGCCCGCATCGACCTGCACAGGGCGCTCGGACTCGACCTGGGCGACTGCCACACCATCCGCAACGCGGGCGGAGTGGTCACCGACGACACGATCCGCTCGCTGACCATCAGCCAGCGCGCGCTGGGCACCCGGTCGATCGTGCTCATCCACCACACCAACTGCGGCATGCAGAGCATCACCGAGGAGTTCCGCACCGAGCTGGAGAACGAGGTCGGCCAGCGCCCGACCTGGTCGGTGGAGTCCTTCACCGATCTCGACCAGGACGTCAGGCAGTCCATGGCCAGGGTCAGGACGTCCCCCTTCCTCGCCCACACCGAGGACGTCAGGGGCTTCGTCTTCGACGTGCACACCGGCCTGCTGCGGGAAATCACGAACAAGTAACGGCAGCCGAGTGACGTGGAGTGCCGCGTAAGGGAAGAATGCACAGTGCGGCACCGCCTGCCTCGCAGCGAGCGGCACGCATTTCGGGGAGGGCCGGTCCAGGGATGACCGAGTCCCGCGGACATGGCCTAGGAGCACCGGGTGACGACCTTTGACGCACGCGCAAGCCTGAGCGATCTGACCACGACCGCGGACCGGGTCCGCCGCAGTGTGGAGAACGTGATCGAGGGCAAGCCCGAGGTCGTTCGTGTCGCGCTGACCGTTCTGCTGGCGGAGGGGCATCTGCTCATCGAGGATGTGCCCGGCGTCGGCAAGACGATGCTGTCCAAGGCGCTGGCGCGTTCGATCGACTGCTCGGTCCGGCGTATCCAGTTCACGCCGGACCTGCTGCCCTCCGACATCACCGGAGTGAGCGTCTTCGACCAGCAGCAGCGGGACTTCGAGTTCAAGCCGGGCGCGATCTTCGCGCAGATCGTGGTGGGCGACGAGATCAACCGCGCCTCGCCCAAGACGCAGTCGGCGCTGCTGGAGTCGATGGAGGAGCGCCAGGTCACCGTCGACGGCACGACCTACGAACTGCCCAGCCCCTTCATGGTGATCGCCACCCAGAACCCGGTGGAGATGGAGGGCACCTACCCGCTTCCCGAGGCGCAGCGCGACCGTTTCACCGCCCGGGTGTCCATCGGCTACCCCAGTCCCGAGGCCGAGCTGAAGATGCTGGACGTGCACGGCGGGGTCTCGCCGCTGGACGACCTCCAGCCGGTGGCGCACGCGCACGAGATCGTCAAGCTCATCGAGGCGGTCCGCCAGGTGCATGTCGCCGACCCGGTCCGTCGCTACGCGGTGACCCTGGTCGGCGCCACCCGCGACCACCCCGACCTGCGGCTCGGCGCCTCGCCCCGGGCCACCCTGCACCTGATCAGGGCCTCCAGGGCCTCCGCCGCGCTCGACGGCCGGGACTTCGTACTCCCGGACGACGTGCAGGCGCTGGCCTCCTCGGTCCTGGCGCACCGGCTGCTGCCCACCGCGCAGGCCCAGCTCAACCGGCGTACCCCCGAGCAGGTGGTCGCCGAGATCCTCCAGCGCGTCCCGGTCCCCGACCCGTCGGCCGGCCGCCGCCCGGGCGCCCGGGGCCTGTGATGGCCACCCCCGCCGCCGGCGGGCCGCCTCCGCCCCCTCCTCCCCTGCCGCCGCCGCATCCGCCGCGGCAGGCCCCGCAGCCGCCGCGGGCCGGTGACCCCGGAACGCAGGGCGGCGACGCGCGCCAGGGCGCCGGCGGCTTCCGTGCCGCGCTCGGCGGCCTCACCACCCGCGGCCGGTCGTTCGTGGCCGCCGGTGTCGCCGCGGCCATATGCGCGTACGTCCTCGGGCAGCCCGACCTGCTGCGGGTCGGGCTGCTGCTGGCGATCCTGCCGCTGGTGTGCGTCGCGGTGCTCTACCGCACCCGCTACCGGGTCGCGGGCAGCCGCCGCCTGTCGCCGTCCCGGGTGCCCGCGATGTCGGAGGCCCGGGTGCACCTGCGGGTCGACAACGTCTCGCGGGTCCCCACCGGCCTGCTGATGCTCCAGGACCGGGTGCCCTACGTCCTCGGGCCGCGCCCGCGCTTCGTCCTGGACCGGGTCGAGCCCGGCGGGCACCGCGAGGTGTCCTACCGGGTGCGCTCCGACCTGCGCGGGCGCTACCCGCTCGGACCGCTGCAACTGCGGCTCAGCGACCCGTTCGGCATGTGCGAGCTGACCCGCTCCTTCAGCTCCTACGACACCCTCACCGTCGTCCCGCGGGTCGAGGCGCTGCCGCCGGTCCGGCTGGCGGGCCAGGCCAACGGCTACGGCGAGAGCCGCACCAGGGCGCTGGCCTTCGCCGGCGAGGACGACGTCATCCCGCGCGGCTACCGGCACGGCGACGACCTGCGCCGGGTGCACTGGCGCTCCACCGCCAAATACGGCGAGCTGATGGTGCGCCGCGAGGAGCAGCCGCACCGGGCGCGCTGCACGGTGCTGCTCGACACCCGCGCCTGGGCCTACTTCGGCTCGGGCCCCGACTCGGCCTTCGAGTGGGCGGTGTCCGGCGCCGCCTCGGTCGCCACCCACATGCTGGAGCGCGGCTACGCGGTCCGGCTGCTGACCGACACCGGCAGCAGCGTGCCCGGACCCGAGGGCACCGCCGGATTCGGCGGCGACTCCTCCGACATGGCGGGCGTGCTGCTCGACACCCTCGCGGTGGTGGCCCACTCCGACAGCGAGACGCTCTCGGCCGCGTACGAAGCGCTGCGGTCGGCCAACGAGGGCCTGATAGTGGCCTTCCTCGGCGACCTGGACGAGCAGCAGGCGGCGAGCATCGCCCGGATCAGGCAGCGGGCGGGCGGCGCGGTCGCCTTCGTGCTGGACAGCGACGACTGGGTCACGGTGGACTCGGCCGGGCGGCTGGTGCCGGCCGGTGACGCGGGCGCCGCGCCCGCGGAGGAGCAGGACGGCACCCTGCGCGCGGTGCGGATGCTGCGCGAGGCGGGCTGGACGGTCGTCGAGGTCGCGGCCGGCGACACGCTGCCGGAACTGTGGCAGCGGGCCGACCGTTACCGTTCGCGGGAGGAGTCCCCGGACTCCCCCGAGGGCCGGCACGAAGCGGGGGCGACGACATGAGCGGACGTGCGCGGCTGACGGTGTTCGCGGCGCTGGCCTCCCTGATGGCGGCGTCCGCGCTGCTCCCGCTGGCCTCCCCGCGCGGCTGGTTCTTCAAGGCGATGCTGTGCGTGGTCCTCCAGGCCGGGGTGGGCGCCGCCGCCCGCCGGGTGCCGCTGGCCAGGCCGCTGACGATCCTCGGCCAGGCGCTGGTCTCGCTGCTGGTGCTGACCGTGATGTTCACCCCGCACCAGGCGGTCGGCGGAGTCCTGCCGGGGCCGCAGTCGCTCCGCCAGCTCGGACAGCTCGTCCAGGACGGGATGACCGACGTCACCAACTTCGCCATCCCGGCGCCCGTCACCCCCGGCATCAGGTTCCTGCTGGTCGGCGGGGTACTGCTGATCGCGCTCGCGGTGGACGCGATAGCGGTGACGTACAATAGCGCGGCGCCCGCCGGGCTGCCGCTGCTCGCGCTCTACGCGGTCGCGGCGGGCCTGGAGGACGGCGGCAGCCAGTGGCTGTACTTCCTGATCGCCGCCGCGGGCTATCTCCTGCTGCTGCTCGCCGAGGGCCGCGACCGGCTGTCCCGCTGGGGCCGGGTCTTCGGCGGTGCGCCCCGGCAGAACGGCTGGGCCGGCCCGGCCGGCGCGGCGGGCGGCGGCGCGCCGCTGGCACCGGTGCGTACCGGGCGGCGGATCGGCGCGATGGCGCTGGGCATCGCCCTGGTGCTGCCCGCGGTCCTGCCGTCGCTGAGCGGCGGCCTGCTGGACTCCGCGGGCGGCGGCAGCGGCGACGGCCTCGGCAACGGCGTGGGCAGCGCCGCGGCGGTACGCCCCGAGGTCGCGCTCCAGGACTACCTGAACCAGCCCGACAACCGCGAGGTCATGACCTACAGGACCAACTCCCCCGACGCCACCGGGATGTACCTGCGGATCGTGTCGCTCGACGAATTCGACGGCACCCAGTGGTCGGCCTCCAAGGACGCCAAGCTGGACATCCCCGATGTGCTGCCGACCCCGCAGGGCCAGGGCGAGGACGTCAGATACACCGAGGTCGACACCTCCGTCGCGGTGGACCGCGACTATGCGCAGGGCTGGCTGCCGATGCCGTACCCGGCGGTCCGGGTGCGGGCGGACGGCGACTGGCGCTACCAGCCCGAGGGCCGGATGGTCATCGGCGACCACGGGCAGACCACCGCGGGCCTGCACTACCAGGTCACCAGCGCGCAGTTGGAGCCGACCGCCGCCCAGCTCGCGGCGGCGCCGCCGGCCACCGGGCGGATCGCCGAGCAGTACGAGAAGGTGCCCGGCTCGCTGCCGAAGATCGTCGCGACCACCGCCCGGCAGGTGACGCGGTCGGCGACCACCGACTACCAGCGGGCGCTCGACCTCCAGCGGTACTTCACCTCGGGGGAGTTCGTCTACAACACCGAGGCGAAGTCCGGTACGGGGGTGGACGCCATCGCCCGCTTCCTCCAGACCAAGGAGGGCTTCTGCGTGCACTTCGCCTTCACCATGGCGGCGATGGCACGCACCCTGCACATCCCGGCGCGGGTCGCGGTCGGCTTCACCCCCGGCTCGCTGACCAGCGAGGGCACGATGTCGGTCGGGCTCAAGGACGCCCACGCCTGGCCCGAGCTGTACTTCGAGGGCATCGGCTGGACCCGCTTCGAGCCGACGCCCTACCGCGGCACCGCCCCGTCCTACACGCTCTCGACCAGCACCGCGGGCGGCAGCGCCACCCCCGACCCGACGCAGCACGGCACGGGCAGCACGGCCCGCCCGACGCCGTCCGCCTCGTCGCAGTGCGCCGAGCACAACTCCGGCCAGGCCGCGTGCGGTTCCGCGGCGGCGGCGGGCGGCGGCTCCGGCGGCAGCGGCACCGACGGGCTGCGGCTCGCGGGGCTCGCGCTGATCGCCCTGCTGGTTCTGCTGCTGCCCGCGCTGCCGCTGATCTGGCGCAGCCGGGTACGGGCAGGGCGGCTCGGCGGCGGGCGGGAGAAGAGCGGCGGCCTCGTGCTGTCCGCGTGGCGCGAGGTGCTGGACACCGGGTGGGACTACGGCATCCCACCGGACGAGTCCGAGACCCCGCGGCGGGCGATGGCCCGGCTGATCACGGACGGGCGGCTGAGCGGGACGGCTGCCGCCGGGGCGACCTCGCTGGGCGCCGCGGTGGAGCGCACGCTGTACGCGCCCACGCCGGGCGCGGCGACCGGCCTCGCGGCGGACGTCCACGCGGTCCGTGCCGGGCTGCACGCCTCGGCGGGTCGCGGCGCCAGGTTGCGGGCCCGCTACTTCCCGCGCTCCTTCGCCCGGGTCCTGTGGCGGTTCTCCGCCGGCGCGTCCGCCACCTCCGAACGGCTGGCCCGGACCCTGGACCGCGTCGCGGCACCCTTGCGCCGCCGGCTCTCTTCCTGACGGCACCCCCCCGGGGCCGGTGCTCAGCCACCACCCCGGGGGCCGCCCGAACCCTCCCCCGCACGAACGCGAGCGTCCACGCCTGGCCCGCGGCCTGCTGGGCGGGCCCCCCTCAGGGGCGCGAGGAACCGCGCGACAAGCCACGACGGTGGCGCGCTGTCCAGCCCGGCAGGACGTGCCCCGAAGGGGCGCGAGGAACGGCGCGAGCAACCCACCACAACCGTCGTGTGACGACGGACCGCGCCACCCCCAGGGGCGCGAGGAACCGCGCGACAAGCCCCCACCCACCGTCACGTACGAACCCACCGCACCACCCCAGGGGCGCGAGGAACCGCGCGACGAGCCCACCACCGGCGCGCGGGTCGCCACCGCCCCGGAGGGGCTGTCGCTGTCGCATCCCGACCACCGGCCGGTGGCCGGTTGCGCGCGCGGTTCCCCGCGCCCCAAGAGACTCACGCGCCCGGGAGCGCAAAGAACCCCGCGCCCGCGGGAAGGGGCGCCCCCTTACGCGTGGGCACCGCACAACCCCCGCACCCGGGGAACGCGGACCCGCCGACGCAGCGGTGCCCCCAGCCTCACGGCAGGCGGGATGGGGAACGCGTCACGCGAAGACACCGCGGAGGTGCCGAGGGTCGGAAGGGGCACCGGGGGGCGCTGGTGGGCCGGGGAGAACGGAGCCCGCGGCTACTGGCCCTGCTCGTCGCGCCGCCGCTGCCACCGCTCTTCGATACGGTCCATGACCTTGCCCTTGCGCGGCTGGTGCCGGCGGGCGAGTCGCCCGCCGCGGCCGACAGCGCCGACCGGAGCCTGCTCAGCCGGCTTGCCTGCCTTGCGCCAGCCGGTGACCCCGAGCACCGCACACGCGAGCATGACGAGGAAGCCCGCCACGCCGACCCACGTCAGCTTGGCGATCATGCCACCCATCAGGAGCGCGACACCGACCAGAAACCCCGCGACCGCCTGGTAGACCCGGCGCCGGGTGAACGTGCGCAGCCCGGTTCCCTCGAGCGCCGACGCGAACTTGGGATCTTCGGCGTACAGCGCTCGCTCCATCTGCTCGAGCATGCGCTGCTCGTGCTCCGAGAGCGGCACGGAGACCTCCTACTCGTCGGTCGCGCGAGGCGACCGGTCCGACCCTTTCAGGATAGGCAGGGAATCGCCCCCGTGAAACCCGCCCCTCTGCGCCAACCCGACGGGTCCTTCATTCCCCGTCCGCTGTCGCGTCATGCCAGCATACGGTCAGGAATGGCGGGACGGGCGGCCTGTGACACAGTCCCTGTGCGCCGCCTCGCGCGCGGCGGCCGTCAGCCGCGCTCGGCGAGCACGTGGAGCTGGGTCGCGACGGCGTGGAAACCGGGTTCCTCGGCCGCCGCCAGCTCCAGCCGGAGCAGCGCGTCCAGGGCGCCCGGCTCGGTGTCCACCAGGACCCCGGGGACCAGGTCGGCGAAGATCCGCACCCCGTGCACGGAGGCGGCCCGCAGCCCCGCGTCGGCCACCAGCCGGGTCAGTTCGTCCGCGGTGAAGCGGCGGGGCAGCGAGTCGCCGCTGCCCCAGCGCCCGTCCGGGTCGCCCAGGGCGTGCTGGGCCTCGGCGAAGTGCCCGGCCAGTGCCCTGGCCAGGACGGCGCCGCCGCGGCCCGCGGCGAGCAGGCTGAGCGAGCCCGCGGGACGCAGCGCCCCGGCCACGTGGCGGATGCTCTCGGCCGCGTCGTCGACGTATTCGAGGACGCCGTGGCAGAGCACCATGTCGTACTCGCCGGGGGTGATCACGTCGAGCAGGCCCTGCGCGTCACCCTGCACGCCGCGGACCCGCTCGGTGACGCCGGCCTCGGCGGCCCGGCGCTCCAGGGCGAACAGCGCGTCGGGGCTGGGGTCCACGACGGTGACGCGGTGGCCGAGCCGGGCGACGGGCACCGCGAAATTGCCGGTGCCGCCGCCCGTGTCCAGCACGTCGAGGACCGCGGTGTCCGCCGCCTTCGCCCGCCGATCGAGCGCGTCACGCAGGACCTCCCAGACCACGGCGGTACGCAGGCTGGCTCGGGGGCGCATCGGGTCCACCCCTCCTTGACGGGACATGGCGGACGGCTCCTCAGCGGCGGGTGACGGGTGCGGCTCCAACTCTAGGGCCTGCCCGTGATCTGCCCGGGGCCGCGCGCCGGTCACTCCCGCGACGGCCCCGGTATCAGCGGCGGGGCGTCGTCGAGGATCGGGTGGAGCACCAGCATCCGCTCCACCAAGCGCAGGAACACCGTGACGGCACGGACCAGGTCGTCGGCCTCGCGCGGTCCTGCCGCGCTGGCTATGCCGGCGTCCGCCCTTGCCCTGCGGTCGGCGCCGGCCGCGAACAGCGCGCTCCACTCGGACAGTTCGGGTGCGATCTCGGGCAGCACCTCCCAGACACTGCGGATCCTGTGGCGGCGCCGCGAGGTGTCCTCGGGCAAGCCCCGGGCGGCGAGCACCGCGGCGGCGGTGCGCAGGGCGGCGAGGTGAGCGGTGGCGTACCGCTCGTGGGGCGCGTCGAGAAGGCCGGCCTCGGTGAGTCCGTGGTGGGCCTGGGTGAGCAGGTCGAGGGCGGCGGGTGATGCGGTGGCGCGGCGCAGCACAGGGTGGACGTCGCTGAGCGGTACTGCCATGGCGAGCCTCACTTTCTCCGTACGTGGTCCGTATGCCCATAGTGGGGCCGACCACTGACAATCAGTCCTGACCTGCGGATATCGGCACTTCCTCGATGATCGGGTCACCTCGCCCCACCGCGGGCGGGCAGAATCGGTCCCATGAGCACCGCACGACGTCAGGCCACCCGCCGCAAGCTCTACACGGCGGCCGTCACTCTCATCGCCGAGCAGGGTTTCTCCGGCACCACCGTCGACGAGATCGCCGAGCGGGCCGGGGTCGCCAAAGGCACCGTCTACTACAACTTCGCCAGCAAGAACGACCTGTTCGAGGAGCTGCTGCGAGACGGTGTGGGCCGGCTGCGCGACACGCTGCGGCAGGCCGCGACCGGCACCACCGCGCGCGGCGGCAGCGGGCTTGACGCGCTGGACGCGATGATCCACGCCGGGCTGGCCTTCATCGTGCGCTACCCGTCCTTCACCCAGCTCTACGTGGCCGAGCTGTGGCGGACCAACAGGGCCTGGCAGGACACCTTGACGCTGGTGCGGCGGCAGGCGGTCTCGGTGGTCGAGGAGGTGCTGAGCGCGGCGGTCGCGGCGGGCGAGCTGAGCGAGGACATCGATGTCCAGCTGACCGCGTCCGCGCTGTTCGGCATGGTGCTGGTGGCGGCCCTGGACTGGCAGGCGTTCCAGCCGGAACGCAGCATCGACGATGTGCACGCGGCCCTGTCACGGCTGCTCCAGGGCCGGGTCGGCGGCGCGGCGCTCGGCGCGACGGCGCCCCGGTCCTGACCGGGAGAAGCCGCAGCCGTCGCGGGCCGGATGGCGTCGCGGGCCGGGAGGCGCTGTGCACCGGGAGGCGCGGGAAGAGCCGAGCGCGCTGTCCTGGCATGGGCCGGTCCCCCCACCGAACCGTGCCGGGACAGCGCCTCCCCCCATGCAACCCCCCGTTGCCGAGCAGGCTCGCCGCCGTACCGCCGCCCCGTGTCGGCGGTGCGGTCGGTGTGCCCGTCCGTGGCTCCACTCTTCCGTTTCCGCCGGTAACGGCCATCCGTGCCGCTACTCAAAGGTGTGTCTAAGTAGTGATACTCAGATCCCGCCCCTTTCACGCACGTTCGCTCACTTCCGCTCACCATCCCGGCAGTTCTGGCTAGAGTCCCGGGCATGTCCGTACTTCCGCTGGTCTTCACCAGTGGCTGGGCGAGCGGGATCAACTCCTACGCCGTCGTGCTGCTGCTGGGCCTGATGGGCGTCACCGGGGCCAGTGACGAGGTCCCGCTGTCGCTCCAGCGCACCGATGTGCTGGTGATCGCCGCGCTGCTCTTCCTCTGCGAGGCCGTCGCCGACAAGATCCCCTATGTCGACACGGCGTGGGACGCGGTGCACACCGTGGTCCGCCCGGTCGCGGGAGGGGTGGTCGCCGCGCTGCTGGCCGGGCACGACGGCTCGCTGCCGCAGGCCGCCGCCGCGGCGGTGGGCGGCAGTTCCGCGCTGGCCAGCCACCTGGTGAAGGCCGGCACCAGGATGGCGGTCAACACCTCGCCCGAGCCGTTCAGCAACATCGTGGTCAGCCTGGCCGAGGATCTGGGCGTGTCGGCGCTGGTGATCTTCGCGCTGTTCCACCCGGTGGCGGCCGCGGTGATCGCCGGGACTCTGCTGGCGCTCGGCCTGACGACGGTGGCCTTCCTCTTCTCCCGTATCCGGCGCTTCTGGCGGCGCCGGCGGGAGCGCCGGGCGTCCGGCGGCGGGCGGGGCACCCCGGCCGCCGTCTGAACCCGCGCCCGCCGCTACAGTCCGTGGCATGGCACGGATTGCGGTGATCGGCGCGGGCATGGCGTCGCTGGCGGCGGCGGCTCGGCTCGGCACCGGCGGCCACCAGGTGGTGGTGCTGGAACGCACCGGCACCTATGGCGGCGCGGTCGGCCGGCTGGCCAGGGACGGCTTCACCTTCGACACCGGTCCCGGTCTGCTGACGCTGCCCGCGGTCTACCGCGACCTGTTCGTGAAGACCGGAAAGAAGTCCCTGGAGGACGCCGCCGGCCTGGTCGGGGTCGACCCGGCGAGCCGCCATGTCTTCGCCGACGGCACGGTTCTCACGCTGCCCAACGCCTCGCGCTCGGGGACCGTCGCCGCCATGGACGCGGCCTTCGGCCCCGGCAGCGGCGAGCGCTGGAGCGACCTCATGATCAGGGCGCGCGGGACCTGGGAGGTCATGCGGCGGCCGATGCTGGAGGACGCGCTGCCCGCGGACCCGCGGATCCTGACCCGCGATCCGTACCCGGTGGTCAGACGCGGCTTCGGGCCGGGCCGCAGCCGGCCGTCGCTGGCCAGGATCGCCGCCGCGGAATTGCGCGACCCGCGCATGGCTGCGCTGCTGGAGAGCCATCTGCTGGCCCACGGTGTCGACCCGCGCGAGGGACCGGCGTCCGCGGCCGTCCTGCCGTATCTGGAGGAGACCTTCGGCCTGTGGTACGTGCCCGGCGGGGTGCACCGCCTGGCGCAGGCGGTCTACGAGCGCTGCCTCGAACGCCGGGTGCAATTCCGCTTCGACGCGCACGTGACCGGCCTGCTGGTGGACGGCGGCCGTACGGCGGGTGTGCGGCTGGCCGACGACAGCGAGGTGGCGGCGGACATCGTGGTGGCCGGGGCGCCGGTGCCTGCCCTGTGCGCCGGCGCGGCGGCCCCGGGCGGGGACGGGGCACCGCGGCCCTTCGCGGGGCCGCACGGCGAGGCGGGCCGTTTCACGGTCCATCTGGCGCTGCGCGGGTCGCGCCCGGCCGGCGGCGCGCACCGCACGGTGGTGCACGCGGCCGACCGGGACCGCGCGCTGGGCTGGATGTACGCCCGCGGTCCGAAGCCGCTGCCGCCGCCGGGCGCGCTGACGGTGACCGTGCTGCGGCCCGACGACCCGGCGACCCGGCCGGACGAGGGCCACGAGGCGGTGACGCTGACCGCGCCGGTGCCCGCGCACGACGCGGCGCGGAAGCTGCCGCGGACGGTGGACTGGAACGCGCCCGGGGCCGCCGAGTCCTTCGCGGACCTGATGGCCGCCGCCGCGGAGGCGGCCGTGCCGGGGCTGCGCGAGCGCGAGCTGTGGCGGGAGGTCCGCACCCCGGCGGACGCCGAGCGGGAGACCGGCGTCGCGGGCGGCTCGGTGCCCGCCCCCTCGCTGGCCGGGGCGGGCGGCACCCTGCTGCGGTCGGCGAACCGGGCGCCCTTCCCCGGGCTCTACTGCGTCGGCGGCTGGGCGCACCCCGGCGGCGGGCTGCCGCACGCGGGGATGTCGGCGGCGATCACCGCCGACCTGATCGCCGGCGGCCCGGGCGGCAGCCGCTGAGCGTGCGGCGTGACAGATAACCGCATCCCAAGATCGTTAATCGCGCTGCCGCCCGAATTCAACTGATCGGGCGGTTGTGTCCGCAGGTCCTCCCGGCGCGGGCGGTCGATCACTTAGCGTGATCACAGGCCCTTTGATCGCCGAACGGAAGGCCGTACCGACATGCCACAGCCCTTCGAACTCCCGCAGTTCTACGTCCCTTATCCGGCCCGGCTCAACCCCCATCTCGAAAGAGCGCGCGTGCACACCAAGGCGTGGGCGCGCGAGATGGACATGCTGGAGGGGTCGGGCATCTGGGAGGAGTCCGACCTCGACTCGCACGACTACGCCCTGCTGTGCGCCTACACCCACCCGGACTGCTCGGGTCCCGCACTCGACCTGGTCACCGACTGGTACGTGTGGGTGTTCTTCTTCGACGACCACTTCCTCGACATCTTCAAGCGCAGCCAGGACATGACGGGCGCGAAGCTCTATCTGGACCGGCTGCCCGCCTTCATGCCGGTGGACCTCTCGCAGCCGGTGCCCGAGCCGACCAACCAGGTGGAGGCCGGACTCGCCGACCTGTGGGCGCGTACGGTCCCGGCGATGTCGGACGACTGGCGGCGGCGCTTCGCGGAGAGCACCCAGTTCCTGCTGGAGGAGTCGCTGTGGGAGCTGGACAACATCAGCGCGGGCCGGGTGTCCAACCCGATCGAGTACATCGAGATGCGCCGCAAGGTGGGCGGCGCCCCCTGGTCGGCGAATCTGATCGAGTACGCGGCGTCGGCCGAGGTGCCCGCGGTGATCGCCGCCAGCCGTCCGATGCGGGTGCTCCGCGACACCTTCGCCGACGGGGTCCATCTGCGCAACGACCTGTTCTCCTACCAGCGGGAGACCGAGCAGGAGGGCGAGCTGGCCAACGCGGTGCTGGTGCTGGAACGGTTCCTCGGCATCAGCACCCAGGAGGCCGCCGAGCGGGTCAACGACCTGCTGACCTCACGGCTCCAGCAGTTCGAGCACACCGCCTTCACCGAGGTCGAGCCGCTGGCCGACCAGTACGGCCTCGGGCCGAAGGAGCGGCACGACGTCTTCGCGTACGTCAAGGGCCTCCAGGACTGGCAGTCCGGCGGCCATGAGTGGCACATGCGCTCCAGCCGCTACATGAACGGGGCGGGGGACGGCGCCGCGGGCGCGGTGACCAGCGGTCTCGGCGGCACAGGGCAGGACACGTCCGGCGGGTTCGGCGCGCTCGGCGGACTCGGGGGGCCGACGGGCCTGGGCACCTCGGCGGCCGGGGTGTTCCGCTCGCTGGCCGCGACGATGCCGCAGCGGCTGCGCAGCTTCAGCCATGTGCCGCACCAGCAGGTGGGCGCGGTCGCACTGCCCGACATCCCGATGCCGTTCGAGACCCGGCTGAGCGGGCATCTGGACGCCTCCCGCGCCCACAATGTCGAGTGGAGCCGGCGAATGGGGATGCTCGACCCCGAGCCCGGCTTCCCGGTCCCCGGCGGCCTGTGGAATGCCGAGAAGCTGGTGGCGTACGACTTCGCGCTGTGCGCGGCCGGCATCCATCCCGACGCCGACCGGGACAGCCTGGACCTGACCACCGACTGGCTGACCTGGGGCACCTACGGCGACGACTACTACCCGATCGTCTTCGGCCGCACCCCGGACATGGCGGCGGCCCGGCACACCACCGACCGCTTCGGGCTGTTCATGCCGCTGGACGCGGGCGCGGTGCCGCCGCCGGTGACCGCGCTGGAACGCGGGCTGGCCGACCTGTGGCACCGCACCGCCGGGCCGATGCGGCCCGAGGCCCGGCGCACCTTCCGCACCACCATCGAGGACATGACGGAGAGCTGGCTGTGGGAGCTGGCCAACCAGAAGCAGAACCGTATCCCCGACCCGGTCGACTACATCGAGATGCGCCGCAAGACCTTCGGCTCCGACCTGACCATGAGCCTGTCGCGGATCGGCCACGGCGGCACGCTCTCCCCCGAGGTCTACCGCTCCCGCCCGGTGCGGGCCATGGAGTCCGCCGCGGCCGACTTCGCCTGCATGCTCAATGACGTGTTCTCCTACCAGAAGGAGATCCAGTTCGAGGGCGAGATCCACAACGCGGTGCTGGTGGTGCAGAACTTCCTGGACTGCGGCCCCGAGGAGGGCATGCGGGTGGTGGGCGCCCTGATGGCCGCGCGGATGGCGGAGTTCCAGCACATCACCGAGACGCAACTGCCCGCGCTCTTCGAGGAGTTCCACCTCGACGCGGTCGCACGGCGGGCGCTCGAGGACTACGCCCAGGAGCTGCGGGACTGGCTGGCGGGCATCCTGACCTGGCACCGCGGCTGCCACCGCTACGAAGAGGCGGCGCTGCTGCGGCACTTCCCCTCGGCCGCCTCGCCGGCCGCCGCCCGGGTGCCGGGACCCGTCTGGGGCGCCCCGGCCGGACTCGGCACCTCCGCCGCCCGGCTGCCCGCGCTGCTGGGCCGCCGCTGACGGGCGGGGCGCCGGCGGCTCAGTAGCGGTAGGGGTCGTACGGGTCGGCGTACTGCGGCTGCTGCTGGTCGTACGACGGCTGCTCGTACGGCTGTTGCGGCTGCTGCCGGTCCTGCTGGTGGTCCTGCTGGTGGTCCTGCTGCTGGCCCGGGTCGTACGGCTGCTGCTGCGGGATGTAGGGCTGCGGCTGTTCCTGCGGGTAGGGATAGCCGTAGCCGTACGGGTCGGCCGGCGGCTGGGCCTGCGGGGTCCAGTCGCCGGTGGCCTGCTGGCCGTAGTCGTAGCCGGCCGCGGGCTGCTGCTGATAGCCGCCCTGGTCGTAGCCGTAGCCGTGCTGCTGGTCGCCGTACTGCGCGGCGGCGGCCTGGCCGTCCTCCCAGCCGCCGGACGGGCCGTAGCCTGCCCCGGTGCCGTAGCCGCCGTCCTGGCCGCTCCGGTAGCCGCTGGAGGCCGCCGCGGGCTGCGGTCCTGTGCCCCAGTCCTGGTAGGCCTCGGTACCGTAGACCTGGTGGCCGCTGCCGGCGTAGGGGTCGGCGGTGGAGGCCGACTGGCCGCCGTAGAGCGGGTATTCGCCGCTGTCCTCGTGCATCGGGACCGGCTGGTAGACGTCGTCCCGGGTGGCCGAGGGGTCGGCGATCCGCTCGGCGCCGACAGCACCGGCGCCGGCCGCCGCGAGGTCGTCCTCCTCCACCGGGCCGACCTCCAGGACCGGTCCGGCCCGCCGGGCGCCGCCCTTGCGGCGGCGGCTGGAGCCGGGCCGGCCGCCCAGCGCCCAGCCGGTGGAGAAGCCGCGCTTGTACGACAGGGTGACGAGGCTCTGCCCGGCGCCGAAGGTGAGCGCGCCCAGCACGATCACCACGACCGCGCCCATCGCGACCCCGGCGACCACCCCGAGGAAGCCGCAGAAGGCCAGCACCCGCCAGCGCAGCCGCGCCTTGTACTGGAGCAGCACTTCGCCGAGCAGCCACAGCGCGACGATGCCGAACGCGATGTAGAGCACCGAGTAGCCCATGTGCCCACTTCCTCACCTGGGAACCGCAGCGCGTGTCACGCCCGCTGGTGCAGTCCCAGATTTTCGTAGATCTCCAGCGATGCGGTGGAGTGGTTAAGAGTAATGAAGTGCAGCCCCGGAATGTCCTCGGCCATCAGGCGGCGGCACATCTCGGTGGTGAATTCGATGCCGATCGCCCGGACCGCCGCCGGATCGTCCTGCACCGCGAGGATGCGGGCGGCCAGGTCGGGCGGGAAGGGCGCGTTGCCGAGCTGCGCGAACCGCTCGATCTGCCGGACGTTGGTGACCGGCATCACCTCGGGGATGATCGGGGTACGGCAGCCCGCCGCGTCCACCCGGTCGCGCAGCCGCAGGTAGTCGTCCGCGTCGAAGAACATCTGGGTGATCGCGAAGTCCGCGCCGGCCCGGCACTTGTCGAGGAAGTACCGGGTGTCGGCCGCCGGGTCGGTGGAGCGCGGGTGCATCTCCGTGAAGGCCGCGACGCCCACGCAGAAGTCGCCCGACTCCTTGATGAGCGAGACCAGCTCCGCCGCGTAGGTCAGGCCCTGCGGATGCGGGATCCACTCGCCGAGCGGGTCGCCCGGCGGGTCGCCGCGCACCGCGAGGATGTTGCGGATCCCGGCGTCGGCGTACTGTCCGATGATGTTGCGCAGCTCGGCGATCGAGTGGTTCACCGCGGTCAGGTGGGCGCACGGGGTCAGCGTGGTGTCCGAGACGATCCGGTCGGTCGCCCGCACGGTGCCCTCGCGGGACGAGCCGCCGGCGCCGTAGGTGACCGAGACGAAGGTCGGGCGGACCGCCTCGATCCGCCGGATCGCGTCCCACAGCGTCCGCTCGCCCTTCTCCGTCCTGGGCGCGCCGAACTCGAACGAGTACGACTGGTGGCCGGACGCGAGCAGCTCCCGGATGGTGGTCGCTCGGTCGGGTCGCGTGGACGGGGTTCCCAGGGCCATGTATGCAGGTTAACCGTGCTCGGCAACCGTGCGTAGCCGTACTGGCGAATATGCCCGGCTACGTCCGTTCATTGTCCGCCCTGTGGACAGCCTGTGCCGCCGGACGGCCCCGCCGAGGACGGCCCGGGCGCAGGCGGCCGGCGGCCCGCACGGCTCACGGGGTGTACGAGCGCACCGCCGCCGCCAGTTCCTTCGCCGCCGCATAGGGGTCGGCGGCCTCGGTGACGGCCCGCACCACCACGATGCGGCGGGCGCCGGCGTCCAGTACCTGCCCGACGTTGCCCGCGTCGATGCCGCCGATCGCGAACCACGGGCGGTCCGTGCCCAGCCCGACGGCGTAACGCACCAGATCGAGGCCGGGGGCCGGGCGGCCCGGCTTGGTCGGGGTGGGCCATACCGGGCCGGTGCAGAAGTAGTCGGCGCCCGCCTCCACCGCGGCCGCCGCGGCCTCGTCCTCGGCGTGGCAGGAGCGGCCGATGACCACCCGGTCGCCGAGCAGGGCGCGCGCGGCCGGCACCGGCAGATCGCCCTGCCCCAGGTGCAGGACGTCGGCGCCGGCCGCGTACGCCACATCGGCCCGGTCGTTGACCGCCAGCAGCCTGCCGTGCCGCCGGCACGCGTCCGCCAGCACCGCGAGCGCCGCCAGCTCCTCGCGGGCCTCGATGCCCTTGTGCCGCAGCTGGACGACGTCCACCCCGCCGCCGAGCGCGGCGTCCGCGAAGTCCGCGAGGTCGCCGCGCCCGCTCCTGGCGTCGGTGCACAGATACAGCCGGGCGTCCGCCAACCGCTCACGTGCGGTGCTGCTGCTGGTCATACGGGTCGGCTCCCCCGGGGCGTGCGGCGGGCGCTGCCGCCGCGGGCTACACGGCGAGCGCCTGCGCGCGGCGCTTCACCTCGGTCCCGCGATTCTCGCGCAGCGCCTGGGCGGGGGTGCCGGGCAGGGTGTCGTCGACGGTGAAGAGCCACTCCAGGGCCTCCTCGTCCGAGAACCCGTCGTCCTTGAGGACGGTGAGCGTGCCGGACAGGCCCTTGATGATCTTCCCGTCACCGATGAAGTCGCTCGGCACCATCAGCACCCTGTTCTCACCGCGGCGGACCGCGATGAGCTGGCCCTCCTTGATGAGCGGCCGGATCCGGGTGATGTCGAGCCCCAGGCGCTCGGCGACATCGGGCAGCGTGAGCCACGAGGGAACGAGTGCGTCAATGTGTGCGTCAACCGACGAGAAAACTGTCACGGAACAAGCCTGCCACCTGCCGCCGACAACCGCTGCAGGGTGCCGCCGTCCGGGCGGTGCCGCCGAGCCCCGTCCGCGGTGCCGCTCAGCGGGCCGCCGACGTCAGCGGCACCGCCGGGTCCGCGGCCGTCACCGGGTCCACCGTCGCGGAACGGGCGATCAGTTTGCGGGCCTGCGCGAGATCCCGCGGCCTGTCCACGGCGAGCACCGCGGCCAGCCGGTCGCCGCGCAGCCAGCACACCGACCAGGACGCGGTGGACGGGTCGCCGCGCATCAGCAGGGTGTCGGCGTCGGTGTGGTGCCCGGCGTACTGCACGAACCGCCCGAACTGCTCGGACCAGAAGTACGGCACCGGGTCGTAGCGGGTGTCCCCGCCCAGCACATTGGCCGCGGCCGTCCGCGGGCCGTGCAGCGCGTTGTCCCAGTGGTGGATCAGCAGCCGCTCGCCGTAACGGGCCGAGGGGAAGGACGCGCAGTCGCCGACCGCGAGGACGCCGGGAGCGGTCGTACGCAGCCGGTCGTCGGCCAGGACCGAGCCGTCCTCGCCCAGCTTCACGCCGGAGCCGCCGAGCCAGCCCGTCGCGGGCCGCGCGCCGATCCCCACGACGATGGCGGCGGCCGGCAGCAGGCTGCCGTCGGCGAGCACCACCGCGTCGGGCTCCACCCCGGACACCAGGGCGCCGGTGCGCAGTTCGACGCCGGCCTCCTCGTACCAGGCCCGCATGTGCGCGGTGATCACCGCGGGCAGCACGCCGGCCAGCGGCCGGTCGGCCGCCTCCACCACGGTCACCTCGCAGCCGGCCTGCCGGGCGGCGGTCGCGAATTCCGCGCCGATCCATCCGGCGCCGACCACCACGACCTGCTGCTTCGCGTCCAGCACCGGGCGCAGCCCGGCCGCGTCGTCCAGCGTCCGCAGCAGGTGCACGCCGGGCAGGCCTGCGCTCCCCGGCAGCGCGACCGGATACGCGCCGGTGGCCAGCACCAGGTGGTCGTACGGGAGCGGGCCCGCGTCCGTGATCACCTGGCGGTCCGCCGTGCGGAGCGCCTGGGCGCGCACGCCGAGCCGCAGGTCGACGTCGAGGGCGTCGAAGTCCACGTCGAAGCGGATGTCGAGCTGGGCGCTGTCCGCCGAGCCCAGGAGTACCGCCTTCGACAGCGGCGGGCGGTCGTACGGGGCGTGCGGCTCGTCGCCGAGCAGCGTGATCCCCTCTCGCCAGCCCTGTTCCCGCAGGGCCACGGCGGTCTGCACTCCGGCCATTCCGGCCCCGACGATCACCACGACGGCGCTGCGCTCGCTCACCTCCTCACCGTATCGCCTGCGGCGCGCTTGCCGGTTTTACGGCGGGGCGCCGTCGTGCCTTGACGCGCCGCTGGGGGTTCGCGGGGGCCGCCCGAGGCCTGCTCGACGGTGCCGTCGTGGCGGGGGGTGTTCCCCGCGCCTCCCTCCGGGGGGTGCCGCCTCAGGGGGTGCCACGTGCGGTGGGCCTCACACTTGCGGCGCGTCGTGGTTGCCCGCGCCGTTCCCCGCGCCCCCGACGGGGTGCCACTTGCGGTGGGCCTCGCACCTGCGGCGCGCTGCGGCTGGGCGCGCAGTTCCCCGCGCCCCTGGCGGGGTGCCGCTTGCGGTGGGCTTCGCACCTGCGGCGCGCTGTGGCTGGGCGCGCAGTTCCCCGCGCCCCTGGCGGGGTGCCGCTTGCGGTGGGCTTCGCACCTGCGGCGCGCTGTGGCTGGGCGCGCCGTTCCCCGCGCCCCAGGGGGTGTCCTCTGGCGTGGGGGTGCGGCAAGGCGACTGGCCCGGGGGGAGGCTGGGGCGGCGGGGTGGGGGGATAGGGTGAGGCGCGCGAAGCGAACTCGCGGGAGCCCGGCGGACCGGGCTGAGAGGGCGGCTGACGGCCGCCGACCGTAGAACCTGATCCGGGTCATGCCGGCGAAGGGAGGAGCGGTAGTTCCATGCCTACCTGCAACCACGACGTACTGATCGTCGGCGGCGGAATCATCGGCCTGGTGACGGCCTGGCGCGCGGCGCAGCGCGGCCTGCGCACCGCGGTCGCCGACCCCGCGCCCGGCGGCGGCGCCGCCCACGTCGCGGCCGGAATGCTGGCCGCGGTCACCGAGCTGCAATACGGCGAGCAAACCCTGCTCGACCTGAACCTCGCCTCGGCGGCGCGCTATCCGGACTTCGTCGCCGAGCTGACGGAGGCGACGGGCCTCGGCACCGGCTACCGCCCGTGCGGCACGCTGGCCGTCGCGCTGGACGCCGACGACCGCGCGCAACTGCGCGATCTGCACGCCTTCCAGTCCTCGCTCGGCCTTGAGGCGCACTGGCTGAGCGGCCGGGACTGCCGCCGGCTCGAACCGATGCTCGCCCCCGGCGTGCGCGGCGGGCTGCGGATCGACGGCGACCACCAGGTCGACCCGCGCCGGCTGGCGGCGGCGCTGCTGCGGGCGGCCGAGCTGGCCGGGGTGGCGTTCCTGCGCTCCGCGGTCGTCCGGGTGGAGTGCGCGGCCGGCCGCGTCACGGGCGCGGTGCTCGCCGACGGCACGACGGTCGCCGCCGGCCGTACGGTGCTGGCCGCGGGCAGCGGGAGCGGCCGGATCGCCGGCCTGCCGGCGGACGTACTGCCGCCGGTGCGGCCGGTGAAGGGCCAGATCCTGCGGCTGCGGATCCCGCCGGCGCACGCGCCGTTCCTGTCGCGCACGGTCCGCGCGGCGGTACGCGGCAGCCACGTCTACCTGGTGCCGCGCGAGGACGGCGAGCTGGTGCTCGGCGCGACCAGCGAGGAATCCGGCTGGGACACCACGGTGACCGCAGGCGGGGTCTACGAACTGCTGCGGGACGCGCACGAACTGGTGCCGGGCATCACCGAACTCCCGCTCACCGAGGCCCTGGCGGGCCTGCGCCCCGGCTCCCCCGACAACGCGCCGCTGCTCGGCCGTACCGCGCTCGACGGGCTGCTGCTGGCCACCGGCCACCACCGCAACGGGGTGCTGCTCACCCCGGTCACCGGGGACGTCATGGCCGAGGTGCTGACCTCGGCCACGGGCGAACTCCCGGCCTACGCGCGTGCCTTCGGCGCCCAGCGGTTCTCACCGGCGCGACAGGAGCAGACCGCATGACGATCACCGTGCACGTCAACGGCGAGGCCCGCGCCCTGGACGCCCCGCTCGCGCTGGACGCCCTCGTCGCCATGCTCAGCTCCGCCCATTCCGGCGTGGCCGCCGCGCTCAACGACACGGTCGTGCCGCGTACCCGCTGGTCCGCCACGCCGCTCGCCGACGGCGACCGGGTCGAAGTGCTGACCGCGGTCCAGGGGGGCTGAGCCATGGCGACGGCCACCGGCGCCGTGACCGACCCGCTGCGGATCGGCGGGGCCGAATTCTCCTCCCGGCTGATCATGGGGACGGGCGGGGCGCCCAGCCTCGACGTGCTCGATCAGGCGCTGCTGGCGTCCGGTACCGAGGTGACGACCGTCGCCATGCGGCGGCTCGACCCGACGACGAAGGGCTCGGTGCTGTCGGTGCTGGCCCGGCACGGCATCCGGGTGCTGCCGAACACCGCGGGCTGCTTCACGGCGGGCGAGGCCGTACTGACCGCGCGGCTGGCCAGGGAGGCGCTGGGCACCGACTGGGTGAAGCTCGAAGTCATCGCGGACGAGCGGACGTTGCTGCCGGACCCGATCGAACTCCTCGACGCCGCCGAGACGCTGGTGGACGACGGCTTCACCGTGCTGCCGTACACCAACGACGACCCGGTGCTGGCGCGCAAGCTGGAGGACGTCGGGTGCGCCGCGGTCATGCCGCTGGGCTCCCCCATCGGCTCCGGCCTCGGCATCCGCAACCCGCACAATTTCCGGCTGATCGTCGAACGCGCGACCGTCCCCGTCATCCTGGACGCGGGCGCCGGGACCGCCTCGGACGTCGCGCTGGCGATGGAGCTGGGCTGCGCGGCGGTGATGCTCGCGTCCGCCGTCACCCGTGCCCAGCACCCGGTCCTGATGGCCGAGGCCATGCGCCACGCGGTCACCGCGGGCCGCCTCGCCCACCGGGCCGGCCGCATCCCCCGCCGCCACCACGCCCTGGCCTCCTCCCCCACCGCCGGCCTCCCCGACCTCGACCCGGAAAGACCCGCCTTCTGACCTGCGGCCCCGCCCGCTCTGCGCCGGGGTCCGCTTTCGGGGCCGCCACCCGCGGTGTCACGGTTTGGTTCCGGAACACCACGGCACGGCCACAGTCCTGGCGCGTGCACCGGCGGTGTCGGGGGCGGATCGTAGAATCGGCCATCGTGGACACCACCGTGCAGGACCCGCTGGTCGGGCAGACGCTCGACGGGCGTTACCGCGTCGAGGCGCGTATCGCCGTCGGGGGGATGGCCACGGTCTACCGGGCCGTGGACACCCGCCTCGACCGCGTGCTCGCGCTGAAGGTGATGCACCCGGGGCTGGCGGCGGACACCGGCTTCGTGGAGCGGTTCATCCGGGAGGCCAAGGCCGTCGCGCGGCTGTCGCACACCAATGTGGTGGGGGTCTTCGACCAGGGCACCGACGGGACGTACGTCTATCTGGCCATGGAGTATGTGGCCGGGTGCACCCTGCGGGACGTGCTGCGCGAGCGCGGGGCGCTGTCGCCGCGGACGGCGCTGGACATCCTGGAGCCGGTGCTCGCGGCCCTCGGCGCCGCGCACAGGGCCGGGCTCGTGCACCGGGACATGAAGCCGGAGAATGTGCTGATCGGGGACGACGGCCGGGTCAAGGTCGCCGACTTCGGCCTGGTCAGGACGGTGGACACACAGACCAGCGTGTCGGGGGCGCTGCTCGGCACGGTGTCGTATCTGGCCCCGGAGCAGATCGGCCACGGCACGGTCGACCAGCGCACGGACGTGTACGCGTGCGGGGTCATGCTGTACGAGATGCTGACCGGCGCCAAGCCGTACTCCGGCGACACGCCGATGCAGGTCATCATGCAGCGGCTGAACGAGGATGTGCCGCCGCCGTCCGCCGCCGTGCCGGGGCTGGCGCCGGGGCTTGACGCGCTGGTGGCGCGGACGACCTCGCGGGACCCGGCGGGCCGCCCGGCCGACGCGGTGGCGATGTTCGCCGACGTACGGGCGGTGCGCGCGGGCCTGAGCCCGCAGGAACTGGACGACCGGCCTTACGAGGACGCGCGCACGGGCGGGTTCGAGGACGCGGTGCCGGGCGGTGCGGTCGGCTCGGAGGAGCCGACCAGCGTCGTGGCACGGCCGCCCGCGGCGACGGGCCAGGACTCGGACGCCCTGCACCGGACGACCCGGCTGCCGCTGCCGCCGCCGGAGGCACCGGATCCGCGGCACCCGGTGGCGCGGTCGTTCGCGTCGCCGCCACCGCCGCCGCCTGGCGGCAGGCCGCGCGCGGGGCGGGGCCGCAGGGGGCCACTGGCCGTGCTGGCGGCGCTGCTGGTGATCCTCGGCGTCGGAGCGGGCGTCTGGTATGTCAGCGACGGGCAGTTCACCCATGTGCCGGCCGTGCTGGCGCTGTCGCAGGCCGACGCGCAGCACAAGCTGACGTCCGCGGGGCTGGACACCCGGGTGGACCAGGACTTCTCGCTGACCGTGCCGCGCGGCAGCGTCATTTCCACCGACCCGGCGCCGGGCAAGCGGATCCGCAGCAATGGCACGGTGAAACTGACGGTGTCCAAGGGGCCGCGCGAGGTCCGGGTGCCCGACCTCAAGGGCCGCAGCCTGGCCGACGCCCAGCAGCGGCTCAGGGCGGCGGGGCTGACCCCGGGCACGGTCACGAAGTCCTTCAACGACTCGGTCCCGCAGGGCCAGGTCATCGTGACGCGGCCTGCGGCCGGTACGCAGCGCGCCCCCGGCACCCCCGTGACCCTCACCGTCTCGCGCGGTTCAGCGGTGGACGTGCCCGATGTGATCGGCGATTCGGTCACCGACGCGCAGCAGGAGCTCCAGGACGCGGGCTTCACGGTGGTGCTGGCGCCGGAGAAGGTCTTCTCCGACCAGGCCGACAAGGACACCGTCGCCGTGGAGTCCCCGGAGGGGGACACCCAGGCGGCGGCCGGCGACACGGTGACGATCACGGTGTCGAAGGGCCAGCAGCTCTTCCCGGTGCCGGACGTCACGGGCAAGAAGTCGTCGGAGGCCAAGCAGATCCTCCAGGACGCCGGCTTCGACGTCCGGGTGATCAACCTCTTCTTCGGCGACTCCGTTTTCAGCCAGTCCCCCGACGGCGGCGGCCAGGCCCCGAAGGGCGCCACGGTCACCATCTGGGTGCGCTGACACCACGGGGTCCCGGAGGGCTAGATCTCCGGGCCGTCGCCCGGCTCCTCCTGGTACGAATAGCGCTGCTCGTTCCAGGGGTCGCCGAGGTTGTGGTAACCGCGTTCCTCCCAGAAACCGCGGCGGTCCGCCGTCATGTATTCGACGCCGCGGACCCACTTGGGTCCTTTCCAGGCGTAGAGCCCGGGAACGATCAGCCGGACAGGGAAGCCGTGTTCGGCGGTGAGGGGTTCGCCGCCCTTGTGGGTGGCGAATAGCGACTGGGCGTCGAGGAAGTCCTCGACCCGCAGGTTGGAACTGAATCCGTATTCGGCCCAGACCATCACATGGGTCACGTCGTCCGCGGGCGGTGCGAGCTTCATCACGGTCGAGGTGGCGACGCCGCCCCATTCGATGCCGAGCATCGAGAATTTCGTGACGCAGTGGAAGTCGGCGACCACGGTGTCATAAGGCAGCGCGGAGAACTCCGCGTGATTCCAGCACGTCTTGTCGCCGTCCGCGGTCGCGCCGAAGACCCGGAACTCCCAGCGGTCGGGCTTGAATCGCGGCACCGGGCCGTAATGCGTGACGGGCCAGCCCCGCTGGATCCGCTGGCCCGGCGGCAGCTCTCCCGTGCGACGCTCGTACCGACCCATGCCTCCATGGTGACAGACCGGACGAGGTGCTTTTGACCGAGCACCGCCAGAACGGAAAAGCGTGCGGCCTGACGGAGAGAACCCGCGCCGCGGATGTGCGGCCCATTGCGGTCACCGCGCGTAAGTGTTCACTTACTGGATCGGACCACTCCTCGGTGCGAGGATGCGCGCAACCACTCGTCCGAACCGGAAGGACGGCGTTGCCATGCAGGGCGACCCCGAGGTCATCGAGTTCCTCAACGAACAGCTGACCGCTGAGCTGACAGCGATCAACCAGTATTTCCTGCACGCGAAGATGCAGGAGAACTTCGGCTGGGTGAAGCTCGCGAAGTACACCAGGGCCGAGTCGTTCGACGAGATGAAGCACGCGGAGATCCTGACCGACCGGATTCTTTTCCTCGAAGGCCTGCCGAACTACCAGCGCCTCTTCCATGTCAGGGTCGGGCAGACCGTCACCGAGATGTTCCAGGCCGACCGGCAGGTGGAGGTCGAGGCGATCGACCGGCTGCGCCGCGGTATCGACGTCATGCACGCCAAGGGCGACTTCACGTCGAAGAACATCTTCGAGTCGATCCTGACCGACGAGGAGCACCACATCGACTATCTCGACACGCAGCTCGAACTGATCGAGAAACTGGGTGAGGCGCTCTACCTCGCGCAGGTGATCGAGCAGCCGGACAGCTGAGCCGTACGCCCGCCGGTCAGGCGGCGCGCCTGCCCGCCGTCCAGGTCGCGCGCACGCCCGCCGGTCAGGCGGCGCGTACTCCGGGCGGCAGCGGGCGGGCACCGGAAACCTCCGGCTGCGGCGCCTCGGCGCGTACGAGGACGACCGGCGCGGCGGGGTCGCCCGCGGGCTCCGGCGCCGTACGGGTCGCCCAGCCGGTGCCGCGGCCGAGCAGGCTCTGGATGCGCTTGACGCAGGACCCGCAGTCCGTGCCCGCCTTGCAGGCGGAGGCGATCTGCCGGGGAGTGCAGCGACCGTCGTCGGCGTGCTGCTTGACCTGCTGCTCGGTGATGCCGAAGCAGGAGCAGACGTACACGCGGTCACCGCCGTTTCCGGGTCCCTGAGGAGCTGAGGTAACCCTTACCTTACCTGTCGGCCAGGGTGCGGAAAAGCGACAAGGGGCGCGGGTCGATGTGATCCGCGCCCCTTCCGTATCGCCTCGTGCCGGCCGTGACGGCCGCCGCCCGGGCTACTGCCCGCGGTACATCTCCGCGACCAGGAAGGCCAGGTCGAGCGACTGGCTGCGGTTGAGCCGCGGGTCGCACGCCGTCTCGTACCGCTGGTGCAGGTCGTCCACGAAGATCTCGTCGCCGCCGCCGACGCATTCGGTGACGTCGTCGCCGGTCAGCTCGACGTGGATGCCGCCCGGGTGGGTGCCCAGCGAGTGGTGGACCTCGAAGAAGCCCTTGACCTCGTCGAGCACGTCGTCGAAGCGCCGGGTCTTGTGGCCCGAGGCGGCCTCGAAGGTGTTGCCGTGCATCGGGTCGCAGATCCACACGACCTGCGCGCCGGACGCGGAGACCTTCTCCACCAGCGTCGGCAGCTTGTCGCGGACCTTGTCCGCGCCCATCCGCACGATGAAGGTCAGCCGGCCCGGGTCGCGGTCCGGGTCGAGCCGGTCGATGTAGGTCAGCGCCTCCTCCGGCGTGGTGCCGGGGCCGAGCTTCACACCGATCGGGTTGCTGATCCGGGAGGCGAACTCGATGTGCGCGCCGTCCAGCTGCCGGGTGCGCTCACCGATCCACACCATGTGGCCCGAGACGTCGTAGAGCTTGCCGGTGCGCGAGTCGGTACGGGTCAGCGCCGTCTCGTAGTCCAGCAGCAGCGCCTCGTGGGAGGCGTAGAACTCGACGGTACGGAATTCCGCCGGGTCGGTGCCGCAGGCCGCCATGAAGTTCAGCGCGTTGTCGATCTCGCGGGCCAGCGCCTCGTAGCGCTGCCCGGACGGCGAGGACTTCACGAAGTCCTGGTTCCAGGCGTGCACCTGGCGCAGGTCGGCGTAACCGCCGGTGGTGAAGGCGCGGACCAGATTCAGCGTGGACGCGGACGCGTGGTACATCCGCTTGAGGCGCTCGGGGTCGGGGGTGCGGGCCTGCTCGGTGAATTCGAAGCCGTTGACGGAGTCGCCGCGGTAGGTCGGCAGGGTGACGCCGTCGCGGGTCTCGGTCGGCTTGGAGCGCGGCTTGCTGTACTGCCCGGCGATCCGCCCGACCTTGACCACCGGCACCGAGGCCGCGTACGTGAGGACCGCTCCCATCTGGAGCAGCGTCTTGAGCTTGTTGCGGATCTGGTCGGCGCCGACCCCGTCGAACGCCTCGGCGCAGTCACCGCCCTGGAGCAGGAACGCCTCGCCCCTGGCGACCGATGCCAGCCGGCTGCGCAGCTGGTCGCACTCCCCGGCGAAGACGAGCGGCGGATACGAGGCGAGGTCGGCGATCACATCGCGCAGAGCCTCGGAGTCGGGCCACTCGGGCTGCTGCGCCGCGGGAAGAGCGTGCCAGGTGTTGCCCCCGGCGTGGATGTCTGCGTTCACGGTCACGGGCCCCACATTACGGGGTCGTGTCACCTGCTTTTCGTCCCGCTCAGTGGGTGAGACATGCCGTCCGCGCCACTAACCGGGAATCCGGACATACCGCTGTTAACGTCAACCCGTTTCCGAGCCGACCGCCGCCCCGCAAGGCGACGGCTCCCCGGGAGCGCGTGCCGCGAGCACGCGGGAAGGCCGAGGGAAGCATGACGCGCAGAGATGGCAGAGGCAGGCGCAGCGGCAGGTCGTGGGCCGGCCGCGGAGCCGGCGCGGTGGCGCTGGCCACCGTGGCCGCCTACGGCGGCACGGCAGTGGCGAGCCCGTCCGGCAGCGCGCCGGGCGCCGCCCCCGCCACCACGCTCCAGGCGGACTTCGCCGCCGCGGCCCGGGAGTTCCGGGTGCCGCAGAGCGTGCTGCTCGCGGTCTCCTACCGGCAGACCCGCTGGGAGTCGCACCAGGGCACACCGAGCACCACCGGCAACTACAACGTGATGGGCCTGACGCAGGTCGCGGACGCCGACCTCGGACAGCTGTCGGGCACCGACCGGCTGGCGCACCTCGACCTCAGCGGCGACCCGCTGGTGTCCCGGAACTTCGACGCCGCCCGGGCGCTGGGCACCGACCGGTCGAAGGCCGACGCCGCCGACCCGCGGCTGCACACCCTGGACGCCGCGGCGGAGCTGATCGGCGCCGCCCCGGCCGAGGTGCGCACCGACCCGCGGCAGAGCGTACGGGCGGGCGCCGCGCTGCTGGCGCGGTACGAGAAGGCGGCCGTCGGGTCGCTGCCCGCCGACCCCGGCCGCTGGTGGGCCGGTATCGCCCGCTACAGCCAGTCCCCCGAGGCGGGCGGCGCCACCCGGTTCGTGCAGCGGGTCTTCGACTCGGTGCGGTCGGGCGAGAGCCGGGTCACCGCCGACGGCCAGGCGCTGACGCTGGCCGCCGACCCGGCGCTGGCCCCGGTCCGGCCCGCGACGGTGCCGCTGGCGCCGGGCGCCGAGCCGCCCGCGGACCCCGCGTCCACCCCCGCCCCCGAGTGCCCGGCGGAGCTGCACTGCGCCTTCGTCCCGGCCGCCTACGCCAAGGCCGGCACGGCGGCCGACGACTTCGGCAACTACAACGTGGCGAACCGCCCCGCGGGCGGCGAGGACATCCGCTCCATCGTCATCCACGACATGGAAGGCACCTTCCAGGGCAGCATCGACGAATTCCAGAACCCCAGCGGATACGCCAGCGCGCACTACCTGGTCGGCGACGACGGCCGGGTCACCCAGATGGTGCGGCTCAAGGACGAGGCGTGGCACTCGGCGAACAAGACCGTGAACATGCACTCGGTCGGCGTGGAGCACGAGGGCTGGGCGATCAGGACCGGCGACTGGTTCACCGAGCAGGAGTACGACTCCTCCGCCGTCCTGGTGAAATTCCTGGCCCGGAAATTCGGCATCCCGCTGGACCGCGAGCACATCATCGGCCACGACGAGGTGCCCGGGGTGCTGGACGCGAAGGTCGCGGCGCAGCACTGGGACCCCGGCCCCTACTGGGACTGGAACCACTACATGGCGCTGCTGGGCGCCCCGGAGGCGGCGGTCGGCCCGCCCGCGGCCGGGCAGCTGGTCCGGGTGGTGCCGCCGTACACCACGGCGAACCAGCCGCAGCTCACCAGCGGCGGCAAGCCGGTCGCCGCGCACCCGGCCGACTTCGTCTACCTCTACACCTCGCCGGCCACCACCGCGGCGCTGCCCGCCGACCCGTATCTGGGCAGCGCGCTGTGGAGCGACGGCTCGAACTGGGCGGACAAGGTCCCGGCGGGCGGCGCCTATGTCGTCGCGGCCACGCAGACCGACTGGACGGCGATCTGGTACCAGGGCCGCAAGCTGTGGTTCCACAACCCGGGCGGGCAGGACACCTCGGTCCTGCCCGCGACCCCGGTGCTCACCCCGAGGTCCGGCACGATCCCGGTCTACGGCCGGGCCTACCCGCAGGACGCGGCCTACGCGGGGACCGGTGTGCCCGTCCAGCCGGCCAACTCCACCGCCCTGACGAAGTACACCGTCGCGGCGGGCCAGGCCTACGCGCAGGCCGGACCCGAGGCGGTGGGCGACTACTGGTACGCGGGCAGCTTCGCCGGCACCGCGGCCGGCGACCGCACCCTGGTCACCGGCACCGACCTGTTCTACCCGATCCGCTACAACCACCGCGTCGCCTGGCTGCGGGCCGGTGATGTGCAGCGGATCACCAGCACCGCCCCGATGCGCTAGGGTCATGCCCATGCACGCGCACAATTCACCGACGACGCACCAGAACTGGTGGTGGACCGCTCATCCGGCGGCCCACTGAATTCGCGCGTAGCAGCAGCACTTCGCGAAGGCCGCCCGCAGGGGCGGCCTTCGGCGTTTCCCGGCCCGGTCGCCGCCCCTTCCCCGCCGTCAAGGAAGGACCACCGACCGTGCCACGAAACCCCGACGCCGTACGGCTCGTCGCCCGTCTGCTCACCCCCGGCCACCCGCCGTTCGCCCTGCTGCACCGCAGGACGCCCGGCCGGCCCGAGGCGGTCGTGGAGGTGCTCACCGGGCCGGTTGCCACCGTCGCCCGGCTCGCCGACATCGCGCTGCCCACCGGCCCGGCCGACGGCGGCCCCCGCACCGACGCGCTGGCCCTGATCCCCTTCCGGCAGATCCGCGAACGCGGCTTCGACGTCCGCGACGACGGCACCCCGCTGGTCGTCCTGCACCCCGAGCAGACCCTCGAACTCCCGCTCGCCGACCTGCTCGACGCGCTGCCCGACACCCCCGTACGGGTCGAGGACGGCGCTTTCGACGTCGGCGACGACGCCTACGCCGACATCGTCGGGCGGGTCATCGAGGACGAGATCGGCCGCGGCGAGGGCGCCAACTTCGTGATCCGCCGCACCTTCCGCGGCAGCATCCCCGGCTACGGCCCGGACGCCGCCCTCGCGCTCTTCGCCCGGCTGCTGCGCGGCGAACGCGGCGCCTACTGGACGTACGTGGTGCACACCCCGGAGCGCACCCTGGTCGGCGCGAGCCCCGAGGTGCACGTACGGATGTCCGGCGGCACGGTCGTGATGAACCCGATCAGCGGCACCTACCGCTACCCGCCGCAGGGCCCGAGCGCCGCCGGGCTGCTGGACTTCCTCGCCGACCCCAAGGAGGCCGAGGAGCTGACCATGGTGGTGGACGAGGAACTGAAGATGATGTGCACCGTCTGCGATCTCGGCGGGGTCGTGGTCGGCCCGCGGCTGAAGGAGATGGCGCACCTCGCGCACACCGAGTACGAGCTGCGCGGGCGCTCCACGCTCGATGTCCGCGAGGTGCTGCGCGAGACGATGTTCGCCGCCACGGTGACCGGCTCGCCGGTGCAGAACGCCTGCCGGGTCATCGAGCGCCACGAGCCCGGCGGGCGCGGCTACTACGCGGGGGCGCTGGCCCTGATCGGCCGGGACGCGGGCGGCGCCCAGACGCTGGACTCCCCCATCCTGATCCGCACCGCCGACATCTCCCCCTCAGGCGAGCTGCGCGTCCCGGTCGGCGCGACCCTGGTGCGGCACTCCCGGCCGCACGCCGAGGTCGCCGAGACCCACGCCAAGGCCGCGGGTGTGCTCACCGCGCTCGGGGTGCGCGAGGCGCGGGGCGGCGCCCCGGGCGCGACCCGGCCGCGGCTGGCCGACGACATCCGGGTACGCGCCGCGCTCGACGCCCGCAGGGCGCACCTGGCGCCGTTCTGGCTGCGGATGCAGACCGAGCACCCCCGGCCGTCCGCGCACGCCCTGGTCGTCGACGGCGAGGACACCTTCACCGCGATGCTGGCCCACCTGCTGAGGTCCTCGGGCCACGCGGTGACCGTACGCCGCTACGACGACCCGGAGCTGCGGGCCGCCGCCCTGCGCCACGAGGGGCCGGTCGTGCTCGGCCCCGGACCCGGCGACCCGGCCGACACCGCGGACCCGAAGATGCGCTTCCTGCGGAAGCTGGCCGCCGACCTGGTCCGCGACCACCCGCACGGCCTGCTCGGGGTCTGCCTCGGCCACGAGCTGCTGGCCGCAGAACTGGGCCTGGACCTGGTCCGCAAGGCCGAGCCCTTCCAGGGCGCCCAGCGGACCATCGACCTCTTCGGCCGCAGGGAGACGGTCGGCTTCTACAACTCCTTCACCGCCCGCTGCGACGAGACCGCCGCGGAGGAACTGGCGATGCACCGGGTCGAGCTGAGCCGCGACCCGGACACCGGCGACATCCACGCGATGCGCGGCCCGGGCTTCGCGGGCGTGCAGTTCCACCCGGAGTCGGTGCTGACGCTGAACGGCGCGGAGATCGCCGCGGGCCTGCTCGCGGAGGTCCTGGCGCCGGCGGGCTAGACGGGGACGGCGCCGCTGCCCGCGACCTGGTGGCCGGCGAGTGCCACGGCGCTCGCCGGCCGGGCGTGCCCGGGTCTGACCGGCTCCTTGAGGATTGGGCCGACCAGCCGCATCACCGCGGTCAGCAGGTCGATCTCCGGCGCGGTCCCGTCCAGCACCAGATCGGCCCGGTTGCGGGACGGGGCGACGTATTCGGCGTGCCGCTCCCTGCCGTGCGACAGGTAGTTGCGCAGGGACACACCGGGGTCCTGGCGCTGCACCTCGATCTTGCGGAGGATCTTCCTGGCCAGCCGGATGTCGTCCGGGGTGTCGACGTAGACCCGCCAGGCGGCCCGGCCCGCGACCGCGGGCAGGGTCAGCGCGAACAGGCCCTCGACCACCACCAGGCGGTGCCGGCCCGACCCGGCGGCCGCGTCGATCGCGGCGGTCACCGCGGTCGCGTCGATGGACCCCGGGTGATTCCAGTCCAGGGTCTCCGCGCCGGTCGCGCTCAGCGTCCTGACGCCGCGCAGCGGATCGTGCGCGGACACGTAGAAGTCGTCGAGATGGATCAGTCCGACAGTGTCGGGGTGGTGCAGCGCCAGCGCATCGGCAAGGGTGGACTTGCCGGATGCGGTGCCGCCTGCGACCGCCAGTACGGGCACGCAGAGCCCGCTCGCCACACCCGCCATACCGGGCGCTCCTCTTGTGCTCAAAGGGGGAAACGAAGCGGCCGGACTAGCCGGGTGCAGGGAGAATAGGTCCCGGAGAACACCTGCGGCAAGCGCTGTCGGCATGCGTCTTCCCAGGAAGGCCCGCAGGCCCGCCGCGCGGCCCGGAGAAGACGCCCGCGTCGGCGTAAAGCGCCGCTCCCGCGGTCCCGGTCCCGGCGGTCGCGCCACCGGCCGGCGCCCGGACGCCACCGGTGGTGTGCGGCGCGGCAGTCCTCCCGACCCCGCGTCCGCCCGGGTCACATGGCGCTGTCCTCGCGGGCCTGCGGGTCCTCGTCGAGACCGGCCTCGATCGCGTACCGGACCAGCTCCACGCGGTTGTGCAGCTGGAGCTTGCCGAGGGTGTTCTGCACGTGGTTCTGCACGGTCCGGTGCGATATGACCAGGCGCTGGGCTATCTGCTTGTAGCTCAGCCCCTTCGCGACCAGCCGCAGCACCTCGGTCTCCCGCTCGGTCAGCCGGGGCGCGGCGGCGCCGCCCGCCGCGGCGGGCGGCGGGACGGTGGCGAGGCGGCGGTATTCGCCGAGCACCAGGCCCGCCAGGCCGGGGGTGAAGACCGGGTCGCCCACCGCGGTCCTGCGCACCGCGGCGACCAGCTCCTCGCGGCCCGCGGACTTGAGCAGATAGCCGGTCGCGCCGGATTTGACCGCTTCCAGGACGTCGGTGTGCTCGCCGCTGGCGGACAGCACCAGGACCCGCATCGCCGGGTCGCCCGCCACGACCTCCTTGCAGACCCGCACCCCTGACGCGCCGGGCAGGTTGAGGTCGAGGACCAGCACCTGCGGGCGGGCCGCCTTGGCGCGGCGGATCGCCTCGGGGCCGTCGCCCGCGGTCGCCACCACCTGGAAGCCGGCCTCGGTCAAGTCGCGGGCCACCGCGTCACGCCACATCGGGTGGTCGTCCACCACCATCACCGTGACCGTCTGCTGTGCTGCCAGGTCGTCGCCGACCGTCATGCGGTGCCTCCTCCGTTGGCGGCGACCGGGGTCGCCCCGTCCTGTACGCGCCCCGCCCTGGGCAGCCGCAGCTCCACTTCGGTGCCCTGGCCCGGCAGCGACATCAGCTCAGCGGTGCCCCCGAGGTCGCGCAGCCGGCCGCGGATCGACTGGGCCACCCCGAGCCGCCCCTCGTCCGCCGCGGCGGACAGCCGGCCCGCCGGGATACCGGGGCCGTCGTCGCGCACGGTCACCAGCACCGCGTCCGGCTCGTCCTCCACCAGGATCCAGGCGTGCGCCCGCTCGCCCGCGTGCCGCCGTACGTTGTCCAGCGCCGCCCCCGCCGCGGCGGCAAGTTCCGCTGCCGCCGCCGGGTCGAGCAGCACCGGGGTGCCGGGCGCGGACAGCGTCACCCGGGCCGAGGCGTACGGCGCGAGCAGCGTCCGCAGGTCGTGCGGCCCCCCGGGCACATCGTCCGCGGTGCGCGGCAGGGGGATCGGGGCGCCGCTGATCAGGCTACGCAGCGCGGCCTCCTGCTCCCCGGCCATCCGGCCCAGCTCGGCGGCCTCGCCCCCGGCCTGGTTTCCGCGCCGCTGGACCATCGCCAGCACCTGGAGCACCCCGTCGTGGATGTCCCGGGCCAGCCGTTCCCGCTCCCGGGTGGCGGCCTCGATCTGGAGGGCGCGGGCCAGCGTCCGCTCACTGATCCTGGCGACCTCGACGACATAGCCGATGCCGATGCTGGCGACCCAGACCAGCAGCACATTGCGCAGGGTCTCGCGGCCCGCGCCGCCGCGCTCGACCAGGTCCGCGACCGCGACCAGCGAGGAGGCGGCGGCGGCCCACCGCCAGCCGCCCTTGATCGCGAAGGCCAGCACGGAGCCGGCCGTCCAGATGGACGGCAGCGTGAAGGAGCCGGACGTGATCCGCTCCTGGGTGTCCACGAGGGCGGTCAGCAGTATCCCGGTGATCGCCAGCGTCAGGTCGGCGGCGAGGAAGCCCTTGGTGCAGCGCCGGGCCGACATCACCCGGCCGAGCGTGGACAGCGTCCACACGCCCAGGACGCCGAGGTAGATTCCGCCGGGCAGCGGGTGCCGCAGGTCGTGGTAGGCGTAGCAGTACAGCCCGACCGCGTACCCCATCGTCAGGACGCGGTACGCCACGAGGGCGCGCCACAGTGGCTGCTCCACGGACATGCGCATCCCCGCGCCCCCCTCCTCCCGGCCGCCCCCACCCTAGCCCGGCCCCCTCCCCGACAGGTCACCCCGCAGGCGCCCGAGCCGCCCGCACGGCGGGAACATGCCCCGTCAGGAGGCGCTGGGGGTACCCCCAGGCGAAGCCCTCGGGGCGGAACTGCGCGAGCAACCACCCGCGGGCCGGTGGTCCGGAGCGAACCGATCTGCCCCTCCGGCCCGGTGACGACCCGCGCGTGGGTGGTGGGCCGGCCGCGCAGTTCCCCGCGCCCCTGTAAGGCGCCGCCTTACGCAGCAAACACCCCGGCCCCGCGCCCAGCGAAAGCGCACCCCCCGCCGAAGGGAACCCGACCGCCCGCGCCGGGCGGGATGCGTACCCCCTCACCGAAGGGACACCGCACGGCCCCGCGCCCAGCGGAAGGGCGCCCCCTGCCGAAGGGGACCCCCTCACGGCGGGGAAGCCGGGAAGGCTACGGCGCCATCGGTGGCTTGGACTCCGCGGCGAGCAGCCGCTTCGCGGCGGTCGCGTAAATGTCCACGTACTCCTGCCCGGAGAGCTTCATGATCTCGTACATGACCTCATCCGTGATCGACCGCAGGATGAAGCGGTCGCCCTCCATCCCGTCGTAGCGGGAGAAGTCGAGCGGCTTGCCGATCCTGATCCCCGGGCGTACCGAAAGCTTCGGCATCACCTTGCCGACCGGCTGCACCTTCTCCGTGTCGATCATCGCGACCGGGATCACCGGCGCACCGCTGGCGAGGGCGACCCGCGCGAGGCCGCCCGGCTTGCCCCGGTAGAGCCGGCCGTCGGGCGAACGCGTGCCCTCGGGGTAGATCCCGAACAGCTCGCCGCGCGCCAGCACGGCGACCCCGCTCTTGACCGCGGCCTCGCCCGCGCCGCGGGCACCGGACCGGTCGACCGGAAGCTGCCCGACGCCCTTGAAGAAGGCGGCGGTCAGCTTCCCCTTGACGCCCGGCGACGTGAAGTATTCCTCCTTCGCGATGAAGGTGACCTTGCGGTCGAGCACCGCGGGCAGGAAGAAGGAGTCCGAGAAGGACAGATGGTTGCTCGCGAGGATCGCGGGCCCGTCGTGCGGGATGTGCTCAAGGCCTTCGACCCAGGGTCGGAAGGCCGCCTTGAGGGGCGAGCCGATGGCGATCTTCATCGCGCCGTAGAACAACCTCGGACCTCCTGTAGCCGAAGCACCGACCTTAACGCCACCGGGCGGCTCCGGCTGGTCCCGACAGGGCTTACCGCTTGGTATCGCAGCCGCGTACGCTGAACGTCCGACCTCCGTGTACCTCGTGTACCCGCGTACGCGGTTTCACGCCCTCGAACAGGAGACCCACGGTGCCGCTCATGCCCGGAGCCGAACCGTACCGCCATGACGGCGGCGAGATCGGCGTGCTGCTCTGCCACGGTTTCACCGGTTCACCGCAGTCCCTGCGCCCATGGGGCGAGTATCTGGCGGAGCGCGGGCTGACCGTGTCCCTGCCCCTGCTGCCGGGGCACGGCACCCGCTGGCAGGACATGCAGGTGACCGGCTGGCAGGACTGGTACGCCGAAGTGGACCGGGCGCTGGGCGAGCTGGCCGGCCGCTGCTCGCAGGTCTTCGTGGGCGGCCTGTCGATGGGCGGCACCCTTGCGCTGCGGCTGGCCGCCAGGCACGGCGCGCTGATCAGCGGCCTCGTCCTGGTCAATCCGTCGGTGAAGGCCGACAGCGCCAAGCTCAAGGCGGTGTCGGTGGTGCGTCACCTGGTGCCGTCGGTGGCGGGCATCGCCAGCGACATCGCGCTGGAGGGCGGCGCCGAGGTCGGCTACGACCGTACGCCGCTGCACGCGGTGCATTCACTGGCCAGGTTCTGGCCGGTGGTGCGGGCGTCGCTGCCGCAGGTCACCCAGCCGGTGCTGCTGCTGCACAGCCGGGTCGACCATGTGGTGCACCCGTCGAATTCCGCGGTGGTGCTGGGCTCGATCTCGTCCACGGACGTGACGGAGAAGGTGCTGGAGCGCAGCTTCCACGTGGCCACGCTCGACCATGACGCGGAGCGGATCTTCACGGAGTCGTACGCCTTCATCGAGCGGCTGTCGGCCGGTGCGGGCACGTCGGGCACCGCGGTGAAGGGGGGCACGGCCGGTGGCTGACCGCGAGGACGAGGGCACCGCCCCGCACGAGGAGGAGCCGCCCCGCCCGCCCCTGGACGAGGACGCGGTGTGGGCCGCGCTGATCGCCGGCTACGACGTCGACCCGGAGCCGGGGGCAGCCGCCGCGTGGCCCGAGGCGGAGAACGTCCCGCTGCCCAAGGACGACCCGGAGCCGCCCGGCCCGGCCGCGGTGAACACGGCGCCGCCGCCCGCCGACCGCACGATCGTGATCCACCCGGTGATCCGCGGGCCGCGGGACTACGAACCGGCCGAGGACGACGAGGACGGGCATTTCGTGCCGCCCGAGCCGCCGCCGCTGCCCGACGCGGACGTGACCACCAAATTCGCCTGGATCGCGGTGCTCGGCGGGCCGCTGCTGCTGCTCGCCTTCGTCCTGCTCCAGATCGAACTGACCTGGTGGGCCACCACGTTGGGCGTCGGCGGTTTCCTCGGCGGCTTCGCCACGCTGGTGGCGCGGATGCGGACCGGCGAGGACGACGACGATCTGCCGGGCGGCGGCGCGGTCGTCTGACGGCTGGGCCGCGCCGGCGAGGGGCGCCGCTCGGCGAAGTTCGGCGCCTGGACTCGGCGGGTGTCCGGCGCCCCGGCTCAGCGGGTGTACAGCGCCTCGACGTCGGCCGCGAACCGGGTGAGGACGACGCCGCGCTTGAGCTTGAGCGACGGCGTCAGCAGGCCGGACTCCTCGGTGAACTGCGCCGGCAGGATGCGGAACTTGCGCACCGACTCGGCCTGCGAGACCGCCGCGTTGCCCTCGTCCACCGCGTGCTGGACGGCGGCCAGCAGGTCGGGGTCGGCGGCCAGGTCCGCCACCGTACGGCCGGACTTGCCGTGCTGGGCGGCCCATTGGGGCAGGAATTCCTCGTCCAGGGTGATCAGCGCGGCCACGAAGGGGCGGGCGTCGCCGACGACCATGCACTCGGCGATCAGCGCGTCGGCCCTGATCCGGTCCTCGATCACCGCGGGGGCGACGTTCTTGCCGCCGGCAGTGACGATGATCTCCTTCTTGCGGCCGGTGATGGACAGATAGCCCTCTTCGTCCAGCGCGCCGATGTCGCCGGTGTGGAACCAGCCGTCGGCCATGGCCTCGGCGGTGGCCGTCTCGTTGTTCCAGTAGCCGGTGAAGAGGTGCTCGCCGTAGAGCAGGACCTCGCCGTCGTCGGCGATCCGGATCGTGGAGCCGGGCAGCGGCTGGCCCACCGTGCCGATCTTGGGCCGGTCCCAGGGGTTGAAGGCGGTGGCCCCGCAGGACTCGGTGAGGCCGTAGCCCTCCAGGACGGTGAAGCCGATACCGCGGTAGAAGTGGCCGAGGCGTTCGCCGAGCGGGGCGCCGCCGGAGATGGCGTGGGTGGCCCGGCCGCCGAGCACCGCCCGCAGCTTGGCGTAGACGAGCCGGTCGAAGACCTTGTGGGTCAGCCGCAGCCGCATCGAGGGGCCGGCCGGGGTGTCGAGGGCGCGGCTGTAGTCGACGGCGGTGGCGGCGGCCCGGTCGAAGACCTTTCCCTTGCCGCCGGCCTGCGCGGTGGCCCTGGCGGTGTTGTAGACCTTCTCGAAGACCCGCGGCACCCCGAGGATCAGGGTGGGCCGGAACTCCTGGAGGTCGTCGGTGAGGCGCTTGATGTCGGCGACATGGCCGAGCCGGACCGGCGCCATCACACAGCCGACCTCGATCAGCCGCCCGAGGACGTGCGCCAGCGGCAGGAAGAGCAGCACCGAGGACTCGCCGGTGCGGAAGAGCGGGGCGAGGCGTTCCAGCACATTGCCGCACTCGGCGAAGAAGCCGCGGTGGCTGAGCACGCAGCCCTTGGGGCGGCCGGTGGTGCCCGAGGTGTAGACGATGGTCGCGGGCGAGTCGGCGTTCGCGGCGGCCCCGCGCTCGTCCAGCACCGCGTCGGAGATGTCGCCGCCGGCCGCGACGAGCGCGTCGACCGCGCCGGTGTCGATCCGCCAGACGTGCTTGAGCTGCGGCAGCCGCTCGCGCACGGATTCCACGGACCGCTCGTGCGGGTCGGACTCCACCACGACCGCGACCGCGCCGGAGTCGGCGAGGATCCATTCGAGCTGGGAGGCCGACGACGTCTCGTAGACCGGCACGGTGACCGCGCCCGCGCTCCAGACCGCGAAGTCCAGCAGCGTCCACTCGTAGCGGGTCCTGGACATCAGCGCGACCCGGTCGCCGGGCTGCACGCCCTCGGCGATCAGCCCGCGGGCCGCGGCCCGGACCTCGGCGAGGAAGCGGGTCGCGGTGATGTCCTCCCAGTGCCCGGCGGCGTCCTTGCGGCCGATGACCGCGGTGTCCGGGTGCTGGGCGGCGTTGCGTCGGATCAGATCCGTCAGATTGCCGTCGGCGGGGACCTCGTACAGGGCCGGAAGGCTGAACTCACGCAAGGCGGCTGCTCCTCATCGGTGCCACGGCGCACCCGGAGGGAAGGTGATGGACGGGCTGGACGTTACCCATCGGTAATGCTCCGGCGGTAGAGGGGCACCACAGATGTTTTAAGCATCACACATCGGGCGCAGCGGGGGCACCGATGCCCGGAAGAGTAGACCAGACGGTGCCGGATCCACAGGTGCCCCGCCAGCGGAACACCCCGCGTACGGCGCTATAAAGTGACGGCATGCGGGTGCATGTGGTGAGCGACGTCCATGGTGCGACCGAGGCGCTGGCCCGGGCAGGACAGGGTGCCGACGCACTGGTCTGTCTGGGCGACCTGGTGCTCTTCCTGGACTACGCCGACCACTCGCGGGGCATCTTCCCCGACCTCTTCGGCGTCGAGAACGCCGACCGGATGGTCGAGCTGCGCACCGCCCGCCGCTTCGACGACGCCCGCAGGCTCGACGCGGAGCTGTGGTCGGGGCTCGACCGGCGGCGCGCGATCGAGAGCGCGGTACGCAAGCAGTACGCCGGACTCTTCGCCGCCTTCCCCACCCCGACCTACGCCACCTACGGCAATGTCGACGTCCCCGCCCTGTGGCCGGAGTACGCGGGGCCCGGCACCACCGTGCTGGACGGCGCCACCGCGGAGATCGGCGGCCGGACCTTCGGCTTCGTCGGCGGCGGCCTGCGCACCGCGATGCGGACGCCCTACGAGATCAGCGACGAGGACTACGCGGCCAAGGTCGCCGCCCTCGGACCGGTCGACGTGCTGTGCTCGCACATCCCGCCGGCCATTCCCGAGCTGTGCTACGACACCACCGCCCGCCGCTTCGAGCGCGGCAGCGAGGCGCTGCTCGACGCGATCCGCGCCGCGCAGCCGAAGTACGCCCTCTTCGGCCATGTCCACCAGCCGCTGGTCGCCCGTACCAGGATCGGCCGTACCGAGTGCGTCAACGTCGGCCACTTCAACCACACCCGCACCCCGTGGGTACTGGAGTGGTGAGGCGGGCGGCAGACCGGATCCGGCATGATGACGGGCCTGCGACCTGGGCGCGATAGCCTCTCAGCACACTCCCAGCAGCTGCACCAGTAGTCCGGAGGCCCACGGCGATGGCGGAACACACACGGTCGAGCATCACGGTCGAGGCGGCCCCAGACGCTGTCATGGGCGTCATCGCCGACTTCGACCGCTACCCGGAGTGGACCGGCGAGGTCAAGGAGGCCGAGGTGCTCTCCCGCGACGCCGAGGGCCGCGCCCAGCAGGTGCGGCTGCTGCTCGACGCCGGCGCGATCAAGGACGACCACACCCTGGCGTACACCTGGATCAGCGCCGACGAGGTGCGCTGGTCGCTGGTGAAGTCCCAGATGCTGCGCACGCTCGACGGCTCCTACGCGCTCGCCGCGCTGGACGGCGGCCGGCGTACCGAGGTCACCTACCAGCTCACCGTGGACGTCAAGATCCCGATGCTCGGCATGATCAAGCGCAAGGCCGAGAAGGTCATCATCGACCGGGCGCTCGCCGGGCTGAAGAAGCGGGTCGAGGCCGCGCCGGGCGGCGTCGCGGGCGAGGCCGACGCCGAGACCGCGGGCTGATGCCGGCGGCCCGCGCGCGCACCCTGCTGTTCACCGGCTCCGGCGGCGCCGGCCGTACGGCGGTCGCCGCCGCCACGGCCGCCGCGGCGGCCCGGGCCGGCACCCGGACCCTGCTGCTGACCTTCGACCGGGACGCCGCCGCCGCGCTGGCCGGCGCCGTCCCCGGGCTCGGCGTCGCCTCCGTCGACCCGGGCGCCGCCTTCGAGGACGCGCTGCTCGACCTGCAGAGCCGCGGCGGCACCCTGCTGACGCTGCTGGGCGCCGCGCCGCTGGACCCGGAGGAGCTGACGCCGCTGCCCGGCGCGGAGGCGCTGGCGCTGCTGCGGGCGATGCGCGCGGCCCACGACGGTACGTGGGAGCTGGCCGTCGTCGATCTGCCGCCGGTGCGCGAGGCGGTGGCGCTGCTCGCCCTGCCGGGCCAACTGCGGCGCTATCTGGCGCGGTTGCTGCCCGCCGACCGGCAGGCGGCCCGCGCGCTGCGGCCGGTGCTCGCCCAGCTGGCCGGGGTGCCGATGCCCACCGAGTGGGCGTACGAGGCGGCGGCCCGCGCCGACCGCGAACTGGCCGCCGTCCAGGCGGTGGTGGAGGACCCGGGCACCTCGGTGGCGGTCGTGGTGGAACCCGGCGCCCACGGGGCCGGCGTGCTGCGCACCGCGCGGACCGGGCTCGCGCTGCACGGCCTGGGACCGGCGGCGGTCGTCGCCAACCGGCTGCTGCCGACCGGCACGGCCGACCCCTTCCTCGGCAGCCTGTCCGGGATCCAGCAGGACCACCTCAAGGCGCTGGCCGAGGTCTGCGCGGCGGACGGCACGGCCCTGTACGAACTGCCGCACCTGGGGCGGGAGCCACGGCTGCCCGAGGAGGCGCTCGCGGTGCCGTACGAGGCCGCCGCGGCGGCCGGCGGTGATCCCTGGACGGTGGAGGACCGGCTCGGGGACGAGGGGTACTTCCTGTGGTCGCTGCCGCTGCCCGGGGCCACCAAGGACGGGCTCGACCTGGTGCGGCGCGGCGACGAACTCGTCGTGGACGCGGGGGGTTTCCGGCGGATCCTGCCGCTGCCCTCGGCGCTGCGGCGCTGCGCGGTGGACGGGGCCGCGCTGCGCGAGGGCGCCCTGCGGGTGCGCTTCACCCCCGATCCCGGACTCTGGCCGCGCTGACCGGCCCTCGGCGCCGACCGTTCAGGTACCGTCGAAGGAGCCGGCGTACCCGACAGCAGCGCCCCGTTTGGAGCCGATCATGAGCGAAGCCACCGACCGTCCCGACGCCGACGCCTGGGCGAAGGCCAGCGCCGAGGACATCGCAGCAGAGCACGCCAGGCGGCGCGAGCAGTCGGGCCAGGGCAGCGCCGCCGAGGAGTTGCGGCGCTTCGCCGAGGCGGTCGGCGACGCTGTGGGTGACCGGCTGGGCGCGCTGCGCAACCCCGCGGTGCAACTGGCCGCGCAGGGCGTCCTGTCCCAGGTGCGTTCCGTTGTCGAACCCATCAAGGAGCGGAATCCCGACGTCTTCGACCACCTGACCGCCGCCGGGGCCGAATTGCTGGCGGCATACCGGTCCGCAGTGGCAGGAGCGGAATCCCGCTGGACCTCGGGCGACGGGTCCTCGCGTTCAACCGCTGAACACATCGACCTCGACTGACCCCCTCTCCGGTACGGTTCTCTTAGCGGGGATCGACCGAAAACTGAGGGACACATGGGACTCACCATCGGCGTCGACATCGGCGGCACCAAAATCGCGGCCGGAGTGGTCGACGAGGAAGGCTCGATTCTTGAGACCGTCAAGGTGCCGACGCCGCCGACTCCCGAAGGCGTTGTGGACGCGATCGTGGAGGCGGTGCGCCAGGTCAGCACCGGTCACACGATCGAGGCCGTCGGCATCGGCGCCGCCGGCTACGTCGACGACAAGCGTGCCACCGTGCTGTTCGCGCCCAATATCAACTGGCGGCACGAGGCACTCAAGGACAAGGTCGAGCAGCGCGTCGGGCTGCCTGTCGTCGTGGAGAACGACGCGAACGCGGCGGCCTGGGGAGAGTACCGCTTCGGTGCCGGGCAGGGTCACTCGGATGTGATCTGCATCACGCTCGGCACCGGGCTCGGGGGCGGCATCATCATCGGCAATAAGCTGCGCCGCGGCAGGTTCGGCGTCGCCGCCGAATTCGGCCACATCCGCGTGGTGCCCGACGGGCTGCTGTGCGGCTGCGGCAGCCAGGGCTGCTGGGAGCAGTACGCCTCCGGGCGCGCCCTGGTCCGCTACGCCAAGCAGCGGGCCAACGCCACCCCGGAGAACGCGGAGACGCTGCTCGCGCTGGGCGACGGGACCGTGGAAGGCATCGAGGGGCGGCACATCAGCGCCGCCGCCCGGCAGGGCGACCCGGTCGCCGTGGACTCCTTCCGCGAACTGGCCCGCTGGGCCGGTGCGGGGCTCGCCGATCTGGCGTCGCTCTTCGACCCGTCCGCCTTCATCGTCGGCGGCGGCGTGTCGGACGAGGGCGAACTCGTCCTCGACCCGATCCGCAAGTCCTTCCGGCGCTGGCTGATCGGCGGGGAGTGGCGGCCGCACGCCCAGGTGCTCGCCGCCAGGCTCGGCGGCAAGGCGGGGCTGGTCGGCGCTGCCGACCTGGCACGACAGGGCTGAGAGATGACCGTGGAGGATCTGCCGGGTTCCACCACCGAGCCGGGCTCGGCGGTCGTCCGCGTGCTCAGTTACAACATCCGCTCCATGCGGGACGATACGGCGGCGCTGGCCCGGGTGATCCGTGCCTGCGCCCCCGACCTCGTCCTGGTCCAAGAGGCACCGCGGTTCTTCCGATGGCGTAAGGCCGCGGCCCGCCTCGCCCACGCCACCGGCCTGGTCCATGTGACCGGTGGCGCCACCGCGGCAGGGCCGATGGTCCTGTCCTCGCTGCGTGCGCATGTCGAACGCACCGAGGACGTGCTGCTGCCGCACCATCCACCGTTGCACCAGCGCGGGTTCGCCACCGCCGTCCTGCGGATCGGTGGCGCCCGGCTCGGCGTGATCAGCACCCATCTCAGCCTCAGCCCGGCCGAGCGCTACGACCAGGCCGGGCTGCTGCTGGACCGGGTGGCCGCGATGGGCGTGGCGAACGTGGTGGTCGGCGGCGACTTCAACGAGCCGCCCGACCGCCCCGGCTTCGCCCGTATCGCCGACCACCTCCAGGACGGCTTCGCCGTCGCCCCCTGGGGCGGCGAGGTCACCAATGTGCGGGCGCCCTTCCAGCGGATCGACGCGGTCTTCACGACCAAGCCGGTCGAGGTGCTGGGCTGCGGGGTGCCGCACTCGGTCCCCGGCGTCACCCACACCGACCTGCACGCGGCCACCGACCACCTGCCGGTGCTGGCCGCGCTCCGTATCCCGACGGTCTGACCGCCGCCGGCCGCCGGCCGTATACCGACGAGCCGGCCGGCGCCCGTAACCCGGCGGCCCGAACCGGTCGGCGGGGGCGGGCGTCAGAGCAGGCCGCGCAGCCGCCCGGCCAGCAGGTCCCAGCGCCAGGACTCCTCGACCCAGGTCCGGCCGCGCTCGCCCATCCGGCGGCGCAGGTCGGGGTCGCGGAGCAGGGTCAGGATGCGGTCCGCGGACTGCTCGGGCGAGCCGCCGCGTACGACCCAGCCGGTCTCGCCGTCCAGCACCGCGTCGGGGGCGCCGCCGGAGTCGCCCGCGACGACCGGCAGACCGGTGGCCGACGCCTCCAGGTAGACGATGCCGAGGCCCTCGACGTCCAGGCCGCCGCGGCGGGTCCTGCACGGCATCGCGAAGACGTCGCCCGCGCCGAAGTGCGCGGGCAGCTCGGCCGCGGGCACCGGCCCGGTGAAGCGCACCGCCCCCGCGACTCCGGTGCGCTCGGCGAGCGCCTCCAGCTCCCTGCGGTACGGGCCGCCGCCGACGATCAGCAGCGCCGTGTCGGGCTTCTCCCGCAGGATCCGCGGCATCGCCAGGATCAGCGTGTCCTGGCCCTTGCGCGGCACCAGCCGCGACACGCACACCACGACCGGGCGGTCCGCGAGGCCGAGCCTGGCCCTGACGACGGCGCCGCCGGAACCGGGGTGGAAGGTCTTCTCGTCGACGCCGGGCGGCAGTTGGACCATACGGGCCGCGGCCGGCCCGGTCAGCGCCGAGGCGATACGGGAACGGGTGTAGTCACCCAGATACGTCAGGGTGTCGGTGCCCTCGCCGATCCTGCGCAGCAACTGGCGGCTCGCGGGCAGCTGCGCCCAGGCCGCCTCGTGGCCGTGCGTGGTGCCGACCAGCCGCAGCGCGCCCGCCTTGCGCAGCTCGGGCGCCATCAGGCCCAGCGGGGCCGCCGCCCCGAACCACACCGACGAGCAGCCGTGCTGCCGCAGCAGCCGGACCGCGGTCCGCGTCACCCTCGGCGTCGGCAGCAGCATCTTCGTACGGTCCCTGACCACCGGGAAGGGCTGCTCGGCGTCGAACCGCGCCACTTCCGTGCCGTCCTTCCACGTCGAGGCGTAGACGACGACCCGGTCCGGGTCCAGGCGCAGGGCCATGCTGTGCACGAAGGACTGGATGCCGCCCTGGCGCGGCGGGAAGTCATTGGTGACGATCAAGGTCTTATCCATCGCCGCCGAGATTACTCCGGCGCCGCCGCCCGCCGCGCGCGTCCCTCCCGGCAGCGGGGCGCCGCGGGCCGCAAGATGCAAGACGTGACATATCCGCATGTGAGCGGCCGGGTCCTGGTGGTCGCCGGGTGGGCGCTCAGCCGGGCGGCCCTGCTGGTCTTCGTGTTCGAACTCGTCCACTTCCCCGGCCAGGGCGTCGTCCACGACGTGTCCGGGGTCTACCAGCGCTGGTATCCGACGCTGCGCCACGGCTCCTTCCCCGCGCACGACGTGACCTGGCAGTATCCGCCCGGCGCGGCGGCCGTCCTGGTCGCGCCGGGCGCGGTGCCCTTCCTGCGCTATCCCGCGGCCTTCTTCTGGCTGGCCTTCCTCGCCGACGCCGCCGTCCTCACCGCGCTGCTGCGCGACGCCGCGCGCGACTCCTGGCGGCTCGACGGCGTATGGGTGTGGGTGGCCGGCATCCCGCTGCTCGGGCCGATCGTCTACGCCCGCTACGACATCATGGCCACCGCGGTCGGCGTCGCCGCGCTGCTGGCGCTGCGCCGCCGCCCGGCCCTCGGCGGGCTGCTGGCCGGGGCCGGCGCGCTCATCAAGGTGTGGCCGCTGCTGCTGCTGATCGGCACGCGGCCAGGACGCGGCACCCGCCGCGCCTGGCTGTCGGCCGGCGCGGCCGTGGGCGGCGGGTCGCTGCTCTTCTGCGCCACCATGCCGGGGGCCTTCTCCTTCCTCACCTTCCAGCGCGACCGCGGCACCGAGGTCGAGTCGCTCGGCGGGGTGGTCCTCCACCTGGCCAGGCACGCCGGCTGGCGGGGCCGTACCGCGCTCCACTACGGCTCGGTGGAATTCCTCGGCCCGCACGTGCGGCTGGTCAGCGCGGGGGCGCTCGCGCTGAGCGTGCTGGCCCTGTGCTGGCTGCTGCTCTGGCGGCTGCGGGCGCGGGTCTTCACGGCGGCGACACCTTACGACGCCGGGTTCGCGGCGGTCCTCGTCTTCACCGCCACGAGCCGGGTGATCAGCCCGCAGTATCTGGTGTGGCTGATCGGGGTCGGGGCGGTCTGCCTGACCGTGCGGGAGAGTGCGGTGCGGGGGGCGGTGCTCCTGCTGCTGCCGGCGGCGGTGCTCACGACGCTGGAATTCCCGGTGTTCTTTCCGGATGTCGTCCGCAGTGACCTGCTGGGCGTCGCCCTTGTCCTCACCCGCAACGCCCTCCTGGCTGCCGCCGCCGTTCTGGCCTTCCACCGCATCCGGCTCGCCGCCGCGGCCCCCCTCGACCCGAGCCGTGCGGTGGCCCGCGGCCTTTCCCGTCCCCGTGGCGACCCGCACAATTCCCCGCACGTCTGAGGGGGTTCCCCCTCGGGGTGCGTACTCACCGCCTGCGCCGCCGCGGCTGATAGGGGGTTGCCCCTTGCGCCGGCGTTCACAGTCCGGGCTCGCCCCCTGCCGCCGAGGGCAAGCGAGCTTTTCAGGGGCGCGAGGAACCGCGCGCCCAGCCACAACGCACCGCCCTACGAGGGCGGACGACCACCACCCCAGGGGCGCGAAGGACTGCGCGCCCAACCACGACGCACCGCAAGGTGCAACGCCACCGCAAGAGGCACCCCCCAGGGGCGCGAGGAACTGCGCGACCAGCCACGACGCACCGCACGTGCGACAGGCCACCGCAAGTGGCACCCCACCCCAAGGCCGCGGGCCACCGCAAGTGGCACCCCACCCCAAGGCCGCGGGCCACCGCAAGACCGCAGGCAATCGCGCGGGCACGCCGCACGGAACCCCCCGCGGGGTCAGCGAGTGGCTCGGGCCAGGGCGATGCGCTCGGCGGGAGTCGGATGCGTGCCGAAGAGCACGTGGAGGACCCGCGGCGGCGCCGGCTCACCGACGTTGGCGACGGTGAGCCGCCGCTGCATGGCGATGAACTCGGCCGGGTCCCCCGTAAGGGCAAGCGCGTGGCGGTCGGCCCGCCGCTCCACCCGGCGGCTGATCGCGCAGCCCAGCGGCCCGCCGAGCGCCCCGCCGACCGCGGCGACCGCGGCGAGCAGCCACGCCGACCGCGGGTCGGCGAAACGGTCGGCGCCGGCCAGATCGAGCAGCGGCCCCCAGCTGACGACCGCCGCCAGCACGCACACCCCCGCGGCCGCGCCCACCGCGCCGAGCGCGGTCCCGCGGGCGACGTCGCGGTGTACGACGTGCCCGAGTTCGTGCGCGACCACGAGTTCCACCTCCCGCGGCTCCGCCGTGCTCAGCAGCGTGTCGTAGACGACGATGCGCCGGGTCCTGCCGAAGCCGGAGACGTACGCGTTGAGCGCCGTGGTGCGCCGCGACGCGTCGGCGACCAGGACGTCCCGTACGGTGACGCCGTCGCGGGCGGCCAGCGCGAGCAGGGCGTCGCGCAGCGGTCCCGCGGCCATCGGCGTGAAGCGGTTGAAGAGCGGCTCGAAGAGCACGGGCGCCACCCAGGACAGGGCGACGGTGAGAGCCGCGGCGCCGAGCGCGGCCCAGGCCCACCACCAGCGGGTGACGCCGGCCAGGGCGTAGACGGCGAAGAGGGCGCCCGCGACCAGCGGCAGCGAGATGAGCAGGCCGCGCAGCACGTCCACCGCCCAGCCGCCCCAGCCCTGGGTCACCAGGCCGAAGCGGGCCCGTACGACCCGGCTGCGGGCCGCGAAGGGCAGCGACAGGAGCTGGGGCAGCAGGACGAGGCTGACGGCCCCTGCGGCGACCCGTGCGGCCCACGCACCGCCGAAGGCTGTGACCAGCCCGGCACCCGCGGACGTCAGGCCGAGCGCGAGCAGCAGCGCGAGCCCCGCCGCCCGCCCGGCCAGCGCGACGGGCCAGACCCCCCGCCGCAATTCCCGCGCCCGCGCAATGTGCTCGGGCGTGAAGTCCCCGCCGCCAGGCGCCGCCGCGTCACCGCCCCGCGTATCCTCGGGCCGCCCGGCCGACCGCGCCCCGCCGGTCCGCTCGGGCGTGAGGTCGCCGCCAGGCGCCGCCCCGCCGTCCTGCGGCGCGTCCTCGGGCCGCCCTGTCATCCCAGCTCCTGCTGTACGTAGGTGCGCCAGCGCGCGGTGAAGTCGGTCAGGGACAGGTGCAGGTGGGTGCGCAGCACCGAGTCCAGGGTCGCGCCGGTGCCGGCCGCGCGGTAGAGGGCCGTCAGCTGGTCGGGGGACCACTCGTCGGCGACCAGGCGGCTGGCGAGCCAGCCGCCCTCGTAGGCCTGGGCCAGGTCGGTGGAGGTGGGGCGGAAGTCCGCGGCGGTGGGCAGGGCCGCGGGGATGTGGCCCGCCGTGACGTCCTGGGCCAGCTCCGGGGCGATCTCCGGGGCGGTGCGGCCGGACTCGCGGTAGGCGACCCAGTCGGCGAAGCCCTCGGAGAGCCACAGCGGGGTGTGCGCGGTGGTGGCCAGCCGGGTGGCGACATGGGTGGTCTCGTGGGTGAGCACCGCCTGCCGCCCGAAGGCGGACAGCTCGCCGAAGGCGGCCGGGTTGACGATCACCCGGTCGGCGGGGGCCTGCGCGCTGCCGCCCAGCTCTCCGGTGGTGACCGCGGCGATGCCCTTGTAGTCGTCGGGGTCCGCGGCCAGCAGCGCGCCGAGCTGGTCGAGGGTGCGCGGCGCCTCGATGACGACGGTGCCGGGCCAGCCGGCGGTGCCCCAGGCATGCTGCACCTGCGGCACCGCCCGGTCGGCGTCGGCCGCGTAGCCGCGCAGCGTCTTGGTGTCGCCCAGGCCCAGCACCAGGCTGTGCGTGCCGTGCACCGCGGTCACCTTGCCCTGGTCCCACAGCTGTACGGCGCTGCGGTGGCCGGCGGACGCCCCGTCGTCGTCGGCGGCGACGTACCAGTGCCCGGCGCGCTGGGTGAGGGTCAGGTAGGAGGTGGAGACCACCGGCTCGGCGTCGTAGCCGCTGAGCCGGTAGCGCAGCTGGACCTCGGCGGCGGTCCTGCGGGTGCCGCCGGTGCCGGCCATCGGCGGGAGCGGGAAGGCGTCGGTGCGGACCAGGCGGTAGGACCAGTCGGCGAGCGGCACCTGCGCGAGGTTGCCGAACACCTGCCGCTGGGCGGCCAGGAAGCGGGTGGCGTGCGGGTCGACCCCGGCGAGGAAGGCCTGCTGGTCGTGCTGCCGCACCGCTGCCGCGCGCCGGTCGAGCAGCTGCTGCACGGCGGGGTCGGCGGCGGGCCGCGCGGGCTTGTGCGCGGCTCCCCCGCAGCCGGTCAGCCCGGCGAGCAGCCCGAGCAGGACGAGGAGGGCGGGCACGGCGCCGGCCGTCGAGCGTCGTGGGTGCACCGCGGTCATGGGGCCGATCGTACGGCCCGCCCCCGCCCCCCGGTCACCGCACCGGCCGCCCATGGCGGGGAGGGCGCCAGGAGCGGCGCCAGGACCGCGTACGCCGCCGCCGGCGCCTACGGCCGGGTCACCGCCGTGATCGGCATCATGCCCACCGGGTCGTAGCGGACCCGGGCCCCCGGGTAGGGGGCGTGGATGACCCGGCCGCCGCCGACGTACATGGCGACGTGGCTGGCGTCGCCGCGGTAGATGATCAGGTCGCCGGGGCGTGCCTGGTCGAGGAGGACGCGGCGGCCGGCGTTCATCTGCTGCTGGGACGTCCGCGGCAGTGCCACGCCCGCGCGGCCGTAGGCGTACTGCATCAGGCCCGAGCAGTCGAAGGAGTGCGGGCCCGACGCCCCCCAGACGTAGGGCGAGCCGAGGGCCTGGCGGGCGGCGGCGACCGCGAGGGCGGCGCGGGCCGAGGCGGCGGGCAGGTCGGCGAGGCCGGGCAGCAGGGCGCGGTCGCGGGAGGCGCGGTCGCCCATGCCGGGCACGAAGCCGGCCTGCCAGCCGGCGGGCAGGGTGTGCAGCAGGTGCTGGGCGGTGGCGAGCGCGTGCTGCACCGCGGCCTTGCGCTGCCGCAGCTCCGCGCTGGTCTGGCCCAGCTCGGCGAGCTTGCCCGCCGCCTGGGTGCGCTGCCCGCTCAGCGTCCTTTCCGCGTCCTGGAGTTCGCGCAGCTGCCCGGCCTGCCGGGAGCCCAGCCGGTCCAGGGCTGCGGCGCGGTCCAGGGAGTCCTGGGGGTTGTCGGAGAGCAGCAGCGCGAGTGACGGGTCGAGGGCGCCGCCGCGGTATTGCTCGGCGGCCAGCACGCCGAGTTCGCCGCGCAGTTCGTTGACCCGCTGCTGGCCCCGGGCCGCCCGCTCCTGGAGCGTGGCGAGGTCGGCGCGCAACTGCTTGGCGCGCTCCTGGGCGGCGTCGTACTTCTCGGTGGCCTGCTCGGCCTGCTGGTAGAGCCGGTCGAGCCGGGTCCCGGTGTCCTGGCCCGCGGCGGCCGAGGGGTCCGCCGCCGCGATCTGGGCGGTGCCGCCGGACAGTGCCGCGGTGGCCGCGGCCGCCGCGGACAGCACGGTGACCCGGGTGGTACGGACGGCCAGGCCAGGCTGCGGTGCGCGTCGATGGGATGCCACAGCAGCCGACAGTAGCCAGCCGGGCACTCACCGCACAAAGACGCCGTCACCCGTACGTCTGACCGGTCGGGGGCTGAGCCGCAGGTCACCGGGCCGACACCGGGCGCCGGGCAGGATCAGGCACCACCCGAACGCCGTACTCTCCCGCGACGGAACGTCAGATGCGGACGCCGAACTGGAAGGGCATGTTGCCGATCGACTCGTAGCGGACGACCGCGCCGGGCTTGGGGGCGTGCAGCACCATGCCGTTGCCGGCGTAGAAGCCGACGTGGTGGTAGTCGCCGTAGAAGATGACCAGGTCGCCGACCGAGAGCTTGGACTCGGAGTAGATCCGGGTACCGGCGCTCGCCTGCTCCTCCGCGGTCCTGGGTATGGTGACCCCGGCCTGGCGGTAGGCCCAGGAGGTCAGGCCCGAGCAGTCGAAGGTGTTGGGGCCCGAGGCGCCGTAGACGTACGACTTGCCGAGCTTGCCCTGCGCGTAGGCGAAGGCCGAAGCGGCGCGGGCGGTGGCGGGCTTGGCGTCGCCGAGGTCCACGCGGTCGGTGGAGCGGTTCGCGCGGGCGTCGTCGTTGGCCAGCTGCTGGCGCTGCGCCGCGGTGAGCGAGTTGAGGATCGCCTGCGCCTGGGCCAGCTTGGTCTTGGCCTCGTTCTTGCGCTGGCCCAGCTCGGTCCTGGTGGCCTGGAGTTCGGCGAGCTTGGCGGTGGCCTCGGCGCGCTCCTGGTCCAGGGTCCGCTTGGCGTCCTGGAGTTGCTGCAGGGCGCTGCTCTGGAGCGAGCTGATCTGGTCGAGCGCGGTGGCCTGGTCCAGGTAGCTGTCCGGGTTGGAGGACAGGAAGAGCTGGAGCGACGGGTCGATTCCGCCGCCGCGGTATTGCGAGGCCGCGATCGTGCCGAGGCTGTCGCGCAGCGTGTTGAGGTGCTCCTGCTGCCGCGCCACCTGGTCCTGCAAGGTGCTGGCCTCGGTCTGCAGGGACTTGAGCTTCTCGTTGGCCCCGTTGTACTTCTCGGTGGCCTGCTCGGCCTGCGAGTACAGCGTGTCCACCTGGGCCTTGGCGTCCTTGACCGAGGTGGGCTTGCTGGGCTTCGCGGGGGCGGCGCTGGCCGCCTGGGCGGAGAGCGCGACCGCTGCTGCGGCGGTCGCGGTGAGCACGGTCACGCGCGTGCGGCTTGCCGGCTTGGGACGACGGTGGGACGCCACGAAGGCGAGCTCCTTCTTCCTTCAGCCGCCTACCGGTTGACGACTGGCGGGCGGCCCCCGACGCGCCACCCGGATTGGATGATCGACTGCGCGGAGGTTCGAGGCCTGACCTTAGTGACCTTTCTGTGATCGGTTCAAATCCTTGAAGGCAAAATCTCGACCGGTTAGCGTTTTCTTTACATGCTTCATACGCGCAGTGATGAGCATTCGACGCAGAGTGCGCACTGGTGCACTAGTGAAAGCCTGGAGCCTTCGAACGGCCGGAAAAGCAGTTGCCGGGGCAGGCGGGTTCGGTCCCGCGGGTGAGCCGGGCCACCCGGCCCGCGCGTCGACCCCGCGATCCGGCCCGGCGTCAGACCCGCGCGAGCCGGCGCAGCAGCAGCGTCGAGGCGACCGGGCGGGCACCGGCCTTGGCGACCCCGTCGGCCACCTCGCGGTCGGCGGAGACCACCACGATCTGCCGGCCGGGCGGTTCGGCCCGCACCAGCCGCCTGATCAGTTCGTCGGCGGTCTCACCGGCCTTGCTGAACAGCACCCGCACCCCGCGCGGCGGCGCGAGCAGCACCGGCATGTCCAGGTCGGCGCCGTCGAAGACGCACGTCACCTCGGCGCCGCTCTGCGCGGCGAGCGCCGCGAGCCCGCCCAGCAGCCGCAGCCGCTGCTTCTCCAACGGCATGGCCGGATAACCGGTCTTGGTCACGTTGTAGCCGTCGACCACCAGATGCGCCTGCGGCAGCGCGAGCAGTTGGTCGAGCAGCGCCGGATCGGTCTCGGACAGCGCGCGGGTGGCGATGTCGCGGGCGCTGAACGTACCGGGCGCCACCGCGTCCACGGTGTCCGCGGGGCGTACCGCCATGGTGTCCCGCGGCGGCAGGGCGAGTTCGCGGCGCAGCCCGGACGCCGCGTCGAGCACCGTGTCGAGCAGCAGGCGCAGCCGTACGTCCTCGATGCTGCGCCCCTCGCGGGCGGCCTTGCGCCCGGTCTCGATGACGGCCTCCGCCTCCGCGAGCCGGGTACGCAGCCGGCGCGCCTCGGCGTCGGCTGCGGCCTTGTCGTGGGCGGCGGCGGCCCGCAACTCCTCCACCTCCGCCTGGAGTCTGCGCTGCGCGGCCTCGGCCCGCTTGACGTCGCTGAGGGCGCTGCGCAGCTTGCGGTGCAGCGCGTCGCCCTCCCTGCGCACCGACTCCAGCTCGGCCCTGGCCCGGATCGCGTCGGCCCTGCCGTGCTCGTGCAGCGCGTCCACCTCGGCGCGCAGTGCGGCCAGTTCGCGCAGCGTCTCCTCGTCGGCCCGCTCCGCGTCGGCCCGTTGGGCCTCCTCGCCCGCGGTCGCGACCAGCTTGGCCCAGCCCGCCGGGCGCAGCAGGTACGCGGCGGCGGCCACGTCCAGCGGATCGGCGGCGGGCGGCGGGGTGCCGCCCTCCAGCGCGCCCGCCAGCTCCGCCTGGGACTCGCGCAGCCGGCCCGCGACCCGCTGCCGGAAGGCGGGGTCGTGCTCCAGGGCCGAGGCCAGTGCGGTCCCGGCGTACTTCACCCGCCGGGTGGGGGTGAAACGGGCGTACGGGCGCAGCGAGACCGGCAGTTCCTGGTACGTGAACCCGCCGAAGGCCTCCGCGGCGATGGCGACGACCCGGTGGCGTACGCCCTCGGGCAGCGGCCGGTCCAGGGCAGGCTCGACGCCGGCGCCTTCCGGGGCCTCGTCACCCGGGTCGCCGGAGTCGGCGGACCCGGCCGCGGCAGGGGGGCCGGCGGACTCCTCCGCCGCGGCACCGCTTGCCCCGGCATGCGGAAAACCGCCGATACCGTCCACCAGTCACTCCCGTCCGGTTCCTCGGCGTCCTCCCGGCCCCCTTCGATCCCTCCGGCCCGCCGCCCTGCTGCTTCCATTGTCCCCGCCCGGCGCTCAGCCCGACGCGGAACCGCTCCCGGCGGCGCTTTCCGTACTGCTGTTCCCATCGGCACCCGCGCTCGGGCGGTCCACCAGTTCGATCCGGTCCACCGCGTTGCACCAGCGGCAGCGCACCGACTCGACGGTCTCGGCCAGCACCTCGGTCTCCTCGACCGACGGCTCACCGCCGAGGTCCAGGTGCACGTACTCCACGACCCGCGAGGAGCGCGTCACGTCGAAACGGGTCAGATTTCCGCACAGAGTGCAGCGCCACCGCGTCGTCGCGGTCGGCAGGGGAACCGGCATCGCAGGTACCTCTTCCGCTGGTGATTGCTCGGGGAGCGTGCGTCCCGGTCACCCTAAGGCCTCGGAGGTGCGGCGCGCTGCGGCGAGGCGGCCTATGCCCGTTAAGCCCGCTGCGTCATGATCGGTCCATGCTCATCCCGGTGTACGACAAGAACCCGGTCCGCCGTACGCCGGTCGTCACGTACGGGCTGATCGCCGTGTGCACCGCCGTCTTCCTGCTCGGCCCGCTGTCCGGCTTCACCCCCGTCTACGGCAGCGGGCACCGGCTGGCCTGCGAGCAGGCGCTGTACTTCGACCGCTGGGGAGTGATCCCCGCCGAGCTCTTCCACGGCCGGCTGTCACCGGGCGACCTCGGCCTGCCCGCCGGGTGCGGCCCGCAGGGGGCTTACGCCAAGGTGCCGGTCGTGTCCGTCGTCACCTCGATGTTCCTGCACGGCAGCTGGCTGCACCTGATCGGCAACATGCTCTTCCTGTACGTCTTCGGCGACAACGTCGAGAACCGCATGGGCCGGGTGCGCTTCGCGCTCTTCTACCTGGTCGCGGGCTGCCTGGCCACCTACGGCTTCGCCCTCGCGCACGCCGATGGCACGCAGGCGCTGGTCGGGGCGTCGGGGGCGATCTCCGGGGCGCTCGGGGCGTACCTCTACCTCTATCCCAGGGCCCGGGTGACCAGCGTCTTCCCCTTCCTCTTCTTCATCCCGCTGCGCTTCCCCGCGTGGATGGTGCTCGGCTTCTGGTTCGTGCTGCAGTGGTTCGCCGCGCAGACCGCGGCGGGCGGCCCCGGGGTGGCCTACCTGGCCCACGTGGTGGGCTTCGCCTTCGGCTTCTGCTGGGCGTGGGCCTGCTACCGGCCCCGGTCTAAGCTGGGCGTCGTTGCCGGGACGACCACCCAAGGAGACGTTCACTCGTGATCACCGCGATCGTGCTCATCAAGACCACCGTGGACCGGATCCCGGAGATCGCCGAGGCGATCGCCGCGCTCGACAATGTCAGCGAGGTCTACTCGGTGACCGGTACGTACGACTTGGTCGCGCTGGTGCGGGTGGCCCGGCATGACGACCTGGCGGACATCATCCCGGGCCGGATCAGCAAGATTCCCGGGGTCCAGGTGACGGATACGCACGTGGCCTTCCGTACGTATTCGCAGCACGACCTTGAGGCGGCGTTTGCGATCGGCCTCGACGCCTAGCCCCTCCGGGGCGGGTTTTCCCCAGGGGCTGCCCTTTGCGGCAGGGGCGGGCCCCCATCCGGGCGCGGGTGGCACCGGGCCGGTGGGGCTGTTGCTGTCGCGTCCGGACCACCGGCCGGTGGGTGGTTGCTCGCGCCGTTCCCCGCGCCCCTGGTGGGCACCCCCCGCGGCAGGGGCGGGTCCACCCGCGCGCGGGTCGGCACCGGCCCAAAGGGCCTCTTCGGTCCGTACCGGACCACCGGCCGGTGGCGGGTTGCTCGCGCCGTTCCCCGCGCCCCTGGTGGGCACCCCCCGCGGCAGGGGCGGGTCCACCCGCGCGCGGGTCGGCACCGACCCAAAGGGGCTCTTCGGCCCGTACCGGACCGGTGGTGGGTTGCTCGCGGTGTTCCCCGCGTCCCTGGTGGGCGCCACCTGTCGGGGCCTCGGGGCTAGGACTGGGTGGGGACGCAGCGGCCGGCTTCGGTGTGGTAGGTCCAGGCGGCGCCGTCGCGGACGAGGGTGGCGACCGCGCGGGTGAAGCGGCGGATGTGCTCGGCCGGCGTGCCCACGCCGAAGCTGACGCGGACCGCGTTGAAGGAGGGGTGGCCGGGCGCGGAGTCGGGGGAACCGCAGGCACCCGGGTCCTCCGCCTCGCCCCCGAGCAGGTGCCGCACCAGCGGATGCGCGCAGAAGAGCCCGTCCCGCACCCCGATGCCGTATTCCGCGGAGAGCGCCGCGGCCAGGTGCGAGCTGTTCCAGCCCTGGACGACGAAGGTCAGCACCCCGACCCGGTCGGACTCCTCGCCGAAGAGCGACAGCACCCGCACCTCGGGAATCTCGGCGAGGCCCTCCCGCAGCAGGCCGAGCAGCCGGCGCTCGTGGTCGACCAGCCGGTCGAAACCGGTCTCGGCGAGCGCCTTGCACGCCGCCGCGACGGCGTACGCGCCGATGACGTTGGGCGACCCCGCCTCGTGCCGCGCGGCAGGCGCGCCGTGCCACTCGGCGTCGAGCTGCCCGTCGGCCCGCCGGACCACCGTACGGGTGGCGCCGCCGCCCGCGAGGTAGGGCTCGGCGTCGCGCAGCCAGTCCGGCCGCCCGGCGAGCACCCCGGCGCCGAAGGGCGCGTAGAGCTTGTGACCGGAGAAGGCGACCCAGTCGACGTCGAGTTCGGCGACGTTCACGGCCCGGTGCGGCACCAGTTGCGCGGCGTCCAGCACGATACGGGCGCCGTGCCGGTGCGCGGCGGCGGCCAGTCGGCGTACCGGCCACACCTCGCCGGTCACGTTCGACGCGCCGGTGACACACACCAGCTTGGGTCCCTTGGGCGCACCGTGCAGCGCCACGTCGAGTGCGGCGACCGCCTGTTCCGGCGTACGGGGCGCGTCGAGACAGGTGACCCGCGCGCCCTTCGCCCGCTGCCAGGGCAGCAGCGCCGCGTGGTGCTCGGTCTCGAAGACGAAGATCTGGGTGCCTTCGGGCAGCGCCGCGGCCAGCAGGTTCAGCGAGTCGGTGGTGGAACGGGTGAAGATCACCTGGTCGGTGGGCCGGCAGCCGAGGAAGCCGGCGACGGTGGCCCGGCTCTGCTCGAAGAGTTCGGTGGACAGCTGCGACAGATACCCGGCGCCGCGGTGCACGCTGCCGTAGTAGGGGGCGTACGCGGCCACGTCGTCCCACACCCGCTGGAGCGCGGGCGCGCTGGCGGCGTAGTCGAGGGCGGCGTAGGTGACTTCGCCGCCGGTGACCAGCGGGACGGAGACGTCCCGGCCGAGCACGGGCAGCGGCGGGGCGGGAATGTCGCAGGTGTCGGCGGCGGGAACGGTCGTACAGGCGGCGGCGGAAACGGCGGCGGAAACAGTCATGGCAGGCTCCTGGCACGAAGGCAGACGACAGCGCCGTGCGCCTGTGCGGGGCGCGACGGTATGTCGGACGGCAGCGGACGGAAGATGGACCGGTGCACTACGGCACCGCGGTACGGCGGAACCGGGGCCGAAGGCCCTATCGCATTCGCTTGCGCATGAAGAACTCCCCAGTCCGGCTTGCTGCGAGCCTCGCTGCTCACAGCCCGGTCATCACCCGGGGCACCCCGCCTCGGACGGAGGGTTGCCGGACAGCGAGCCGGGGCCTTTACGCTGTCACTCGTGACCTGCAAGGGATTCTGCCACAGGACGCCGTGAGCGCAAGACACCGTCCGCGGTACGGACCGGTACGGACGGTGCCTTGCGGACGGATCAGGCGTTCGTGGCCGCCGCCCAGCGCTCCAGGGCGGCCGCGGCGGCCCCGGAGTCCAGGGACTCCGCCGCCCTGGCCACCCCTGCGGCCAGCCGCTCTTCGAGGGTGCCGGCGCCGGGGTCGAGGGCCACCAGCGCGGCGGCCGAGTTGAGCAGGACGGCGTCCCGCACCGGGCCGGTCCCGCCGGCCAGCAGCCGCCGTGCGACGTCCGCGTTGTAGGCCGGGTCGCCGCCGCGCAGCGCCTCGACCGGCACCAGGTCGATGCCGATGTCCCGCGGGTCGAAGGCGACTTGGGAGACCTTGCCGTCGGCGACCACCCACACCTGCGAGGTGGCCGTCGTGGTCAGCTCGTCCAGGCCGTCGTCACCGCGGAAGATCAACGCCGACGAGCCGCGCTCGGCCAGCACGCCGGCCATGATCGGCGCCATCCGCAGATCGGCGACGCCGGTGGCCTGCGCGCGCACCCGGGCCGGGTTGGTCAGCGGGCCGAGGAAGTTGAAGGTCGTGGCGACACCCAGTTCCCCGCGTGCGGTGGCCACATGACGCAGCGCCGGGTGGAACCTGACCGCGAAGCAGAAGGTGATGCCGGCTTCTTCCGCGACCTCGGCGACCCGCTGCGGGGACAGGTCCAGGTTCACCCCGAGGTGCCCGAGTACGTCGCTGGCGCCACTGGCCGACGAGGCGGCCCGGTTGCCGTGCTTGACGACCTTCGCGCCGGTGCCGGCGACCACGATCGCCGCCATCGTGGAGATGTTCACCGTCCTGGCCCGGTCGCCGCCGGTGCCGACGATGTCCACGGTGGCGCCGGGTACGTCGATGGTGTTGGCGTGCGCGTACATCGCCCGCACCATGCCGGTGACTTCCTCGACGGTCTCGCCCTTGGCCCGCAGTGCCACGGCGAACCCGGCGATCTGCACGTCGGTGGCGGTGCCGCGCATGATGGCGTCCATCGCCCACGCCGTGTCGTCGACCCCCAGGTCACGTCCCGCGATCAGGTGGGACAGCACGTCGGGCCACGTCCGCAGCGCCCCGGTCTCGTCACCTGCCGGGTTCACAACGCTCATGGTCCACGCTCCTGGTGGTCAGTACGGTCCTCAGCCCGCCCACCCTATCCGCGCGAAGCGCCCCGAAGGGCCGCGAGCGCTCTCACGGTTCCTCTCCCGCAGAGGGCGCCCCTCCCCCGGGCGCGGAGGTCCTGCGGCTCCCCTCCGGCAAGGCGGTGCCCGACAGGGGCGCGGGGAACTGCGCGCCCGGCCACGACGGTGGCGCGCTGTCCGCACGGCGGGACGTGCCCCGTAAGCAGGCACTGGGAGTACCCCCACGCGAAGCTCTGGGGGCGGAACGGCGCGAGCAACCCACCACCGGCCGGTGGTCCGGATGCGACAGCAACAGCCCCTTCCGGCCGGTGACGACCCGCGCCCTGAAAGGGCACCCCCTTCCCGCGGTGGACCGCAGGAAAAAGCCCCCCGAGTCGGTCGGGCACCCTTCGAGGAGTGTCCGACCGGCCCGGGGGGCCGACGTGCAACGCCAGACGGCGAGTCAGTGGTGGCCGTGGCCGCTCGTGATCTCGTCGTACTCCTCAACCGTCGGCTTCGGAATCTGGCTGTGCTCACCGTAGAAGTTGCGGGACAGACGCGCCCGCACCTTCGTGACCGGGTTCACCTTGCGCTCCACGCCGTTCTCGTCGACCTCGGGGCCGACGTCGAGCGGCTGGGGCTGCGGGTGGGCGGTGAGGATGTGCAGCTGCTCCTGCGGCAGCGGCTCGTGCACCTCGATGAACTCGCCGTGCGGCAGCCGCTTGATGATGCCGGTCTCGCGCCCGTGCAGCACCTTGTCGCGGTCCCGGCGCTGCAGGCCGAGGCAGATCCGCTTGGTGATGAAGAACGCGGCCACCGGCGCCACGAAGAAGCCGACCCGCACCGACCAGGTGATCGTCTCGATCGACAGGTGGAAGTGCGTGGCCCACAGGTCGTTGCCGCCGCCGATCAGCAGCGTGAAGTACAGCGTCAGCCAGGCGACGCCGAAGGCCGTGCGCACCGGGCGGTTGCGCGGCCGGTCCAGCAGATGGTGCTCGCCTCTGTCGCCGGTGACCCACGATTCGAGGAAGGGCCAGACGGCGATGGCGACCAGCACCAGCGGGAAGATCATCAGTGGGATGAACACGCCGAGGACCAGGGTGTGGCCCCAGGCGTTGATCTCCCAGCCCGGCATCACCCGGATCAGGCCTTCGGAGAAGCCCATGTACCAGTCGGGCTGCGCGCCGGTCGACACCTGGTCCGGCCGGTAAGGACCCATGGTCCAGATCGGGTTGATGGTGACCAGGGCCGCGATGGCCGAGATGACACCGAAGACCAGGAAGAAGAAGCCGCCCGCCTTGGCGGTGTAGACGGGGAAGAACGGCATACCGACGACGTTTTTCTCGGTCTTGCCCGCACCCGGGAACTGGGTGTGCTTGTGGTAGAAGACCAGGATCAGGTGGGTGACCAGCAGGGCCGCCATGATGCCCGGCAGCAGCAGGATGTGCGCCGAGTAGAAGATCGGCACGAAGTTGTGGCCGGGGAACTCGCCGCCGAACAGGAACATCGACAGGTACGTGCCGACGATCGGCGTGGACAGCACCGCGCCCTCGGTGAAGCGGACGCCGGTGCCGGACAGCAGGTCGTCGGGCAGCGAGTAGCCGGTGAAGCCCTCGAACATGCCGATGAAGAGCAGCGTCCAGCCGAACAGCCAGTTCAGCTCGCGCGGCTTGCGGAACGCTCCGGTGAAGAACACCCGCATCATGTGCACGATCATGCCCGCGATGAAGATCAGCGCGGACCAGTGGTGGATCTGCCGGATCAGCAGACCACCGCGCACCTCGAAGCTGATGTGCATCGTGGACGCGTAGGCGTCCGACATCCGTACGCCCTGCAGCGGCGCGTACGGACCGTTGTAGACGACCTCGTTCATGCTGGGGTGGAAGAACAGCGTCAGATACACACCCGTGAGGATGAGGATCGTGAAGCTGTAGAGGCAGACCTCGCCGAGCATGAACGACCAGTGGTCGGGGAAGATCTTCCGCAGATTGGACTTGCCGAGCTTGTACAGGCCGACTCGGCTGTCAGTCCACTCCGCGACGCGCTGGCCGGGGTGTTTGGGGCCTCGCCGAGTGTTCGTCGAGGTCTCTGTCGAAGTACTCATCCGCGCTCCCAGAAGGCCGGACCGACGGGAACCTCGAAGTCGCTCATCGCAACGAGGTTGCCCTCACCATTGACGCTGATCCGAAGCTGCGGCAGCCGGTGACCCGCGGGACCGAAGATCACTCTGGCTCCGTCCGACAGGTCGAACGTCGACTGGTGGCAAGGGCAGAGTACGTGGTGTGTCTGCTGCTCGTACAGGCTGACCGGGCAGCCCACGTGCGTGCAGATCTTGGAAAAGGCCACGATGCCCTGGTGCGACCAGTCGAGTTCCTTCTTGTCCTTGATGTCTTCCGGCTTGAGCCGGACGACCATCAGGGCAGCCTTGGCGATCTGCTGCTGGAAGTCCTCGTCCTCCTCGTTCAGCCCCTCGGGCTGGGCGAAGGTGAGCGAGCCGACCGGGATGTCCTCGGGACGCAACGGCTTGTTGGTGTTGGGATTGATCAGCGCCTTGCCCTTGGCCCAGGCGGTGTGCCTGAGCTTGTCCTCAGGCAGCGGGCCGAGGTCCCGGAGGATCACGACCGCTGACAGCGGTACGAGGGTGAGCGCGCCGAGCATGGTGTTGCGGACCAGCTTGCGCCGGCCGAACGCGCTCTCCTTGACACCTTGCTTCCACTGCGTCTCGATGTTGGCGCGCAGCTCGTCGTCGGCGTCCGCCTGGTGGCGGTCGTCGGGGATCTCCTCGTCGGACATCAGCGTGCGGGCCCAGTGCACGGCGCCCGCGCCGATGCCGAGCAGGGCGACGGCCAGCGAGAGGCCGAGCGAGAAGTTCAGCGCGCTGACGTGCCCGACCGGGAAGATGTAGACGTACTTGTCGACCGGGAAGATCACGAAGCTCGCGATGAAGGCGATGGTGCCCAGCATCGACAGCGTGAACAGCCCGGCGACGACCCGCTCGGAGTGGTCGGCCGCCTTCTCGTCGATGTCCTGACGGCGGAACTCGTGCTCCGGGTGGCCGGGGTTGGCGAACGGGTCGCCGGGGACCGCGGCGTCGGTGCCGTGGGCACCGCGGACGGTCGGGAGGTGTTCCTCTGGCTCTGCCATGTCGTTGTGGGATCCGGTTTCGCTCATGACTTCTTGGCCTTGGACGTACGGGCCGCGACCCAAATGGCGACGGCGATCAGCGCACCGAGGCCGAAGATGTAGGCGAACAGGCCCTCGGGCACGGGTCCGAGGCTGCCCAGCGTGAAGCCGCCCGGGTTGTGGCTGTCCGCGGAGTCGACCGCGTTCAGGTACGCGATGATCTCGGCCTTGTTCTTCGACGGCATCGTGGTGTCCGGGAAGGACGGCATGTTCTGCGGGCCGGTCTGCATGGCCTCGTAGATGTGCTTGGGGTCCACGCCCTTGAGGGTGGGCGCGTACTTGCCGTCGGTCAGCGCACCGCCCTTGCCGACGAAGTTGTGGCACTGCGAGCAGTTGGTGCGGAACAGCTCACCGCCCTTGGCCACATCGGCGCCCGCCGGGTCGTACTGGTCCGGGTCGGGAGCGGCGGGACCGGGGCCGAGCGAGGCGATGTACGCGGCCAGCTGGTCGATGTCGCCCTGGGTGTACTGGACCTTCTTCTTCTGGATCTGCGGGCCGGGCTGCTGCGCGGGCATCCGGCCGGTGCCGACCTGGAAGTCCACCGCGGCCGAGCCGACGCCGACCAGGCTGGGGCCGTCCGAGCTCCCCTGGCCGTGCGTGCCGTGGCAACTTGCACAGCCGACCGAGAACAGCTTCTTGCCCTCGGTGATCGCGAGGGACTGGGACGAGTCGTCGGCCTGCGCCTTGGGTGCCGGCGCGAGCGCGGCGTACAGCCCCCCGGTGGCCGCTAGCGCGAAGAGTAGGACGACAAGCGCCGCCAGCGGGTGGCGCCGTCGTGCGGAGAGCTTTTTCACGGATTACCCCGGTGTCAGGATCTCTTGTGTCGATGCTTCGGGTTGTGCCTGTCCGGCACCGTGCTGCGGTACGCGACCGACTACTTGATCAGGTAGATCGTGGCGAAGAGGCCGATCCAGACGACATCGACGAAGTGCCAGTAGTAGGACACGACGATGGCAGCGGTGGCCTGCTGGTGGGTGAACCGCTTGGCCGCGTACGTACGGCCGAGCACCAGCAGGAACGCGATCAGACCACCTGTCACATGCAGCCCGTGGAAGCCGGTCGTCAGGTAGAACACCGAACCGTAAGGGTCGGAGCTGAGTGAGATCCCGTCCTTCTTGACCAGGTTCGTGTACTCGAAGATCTGCCCGCCGATGAAGATCGCGCCCATCACGAACGTCACGATGAACCACGAGCGCAGCTTCTTCACGTCGCCGCGCTCAGCGGCGAAGACGCCCATCTGGCACGTGAAGGAGGAGAGCACCAGGATCGTGGTGTTCGTCGCGGAGAACGGAACATTCAGCGCATGGGCGTGTTCCTTCCAGAAATCGGCACCCGTGACCGACCGAAGGGTGAAGTACATCGCGAAGAGGGCCGCGAAGAACATCAGCTCGGAACTCAGCCAGATGATGGTTCCGACGCTCGTGAGGTTCGGCCGGTTGACCGACGGGTGCGCGTGCCCGGTTTCTACTGCTGTTGCTGTCGCCACGTCCGACATTATGTCGGTCGCTTATCCGGCGCTCACTCCGGGGGTCCCCTTCGGTGTGTCAAGCTCCCGCCGGGCACCGTGTCGGAGGCCGGCGGAGTCCCCCGAACGAGGGATGACGGCCCGTCCGCGAGATCTTGGGAAGCCGCGGACCCTCCACGGACGGCGCCTGCGGGAGTAGCATCCCCCACACTTGAGAAACCGTTCACGAGCCGCACACGCTGCACGGGGATCACGAAGATCACGAGGAGGAGCCAGGATGCAGGCGACTGCCACGGTGCTGGTCTACAGCGACGACGCGAACACCCGGGAGCAGGTCCGGCTCGCCGTCGGCCGCAGGCCCGCCGCCGACCTGCCGCCGGTGGAGTTCGTGGAGTGCGCGACGCTGCCCGCGGTGCTGACCGAACTGGAGCGCGGCGGCATCGACGTCTGCGTCCTGGACGGCGAGTCGGCCCCGGCGGGCGGTATGGGCGTGTGCCGGCAGATCAAGGACGAGATCTTCCACTGCCCGCCGGTGCTGGTGCTGATCGGCCGCCCGCAGGACGCGTGGCTGGCCACCTGGAGCCGCGCGGACGCGGCGGCGACGCACCCGGTGGACCCGGTGGCGGTCAGCGACACGCTCGCCATACTGCTGCGGCGCAGGATCGAGCCGGTGGCGAAGACGGTCGCGACGCGCTAGCGCGTACGGCCGCGCGGCGCGGCCCGGGACATGCCGGACGGCCGCCCCTCGGGGCGGCTCAGGCGGTCTCCGGGCGCAGCCGCGCCGGGTTGGACATCGGGTTCGGCGCCACCGCCGCAGAGCCCCGCTCGGCCAGGCCGGCGGCCTTGGCGCCCAGCGCGCTGCCCTGCCGCCACTTGGCCGCGTCCAGGTTCCAGTCGCCGAAGCCGTTGTCGAACGGCGTCATGGTGGGGCCGTGGCTGTTGACCACCTGGACGACGTCGCCCTGGCGCACATGGTCGAAGAACCAGTGCGCGTTGTCGGTGCTCATGCCCGTGCAGCCGTGGCTGACGTTGGCGGAGCCCTGCGAGCCCTCGGACCAGGGCGCGGCGTGCACATATTCACCGCTCCATGTCACCCGGGTGGCCCAGTAGACCGGCAGGTCGTAGGAGTCGGAGCTGCCGGCGGCTATTCCGACGGTGGCGCTCTTCATCTGGACGAAGCTCTCCTTGGCCAGCACGACCTTGATGCCGTTGCGGGTGTCGAAGCCCGGCTTGCCGGTGGTGACCGGCATGGTCCTGACCACCTTGCCGTCGTCCTTGAAGGTCATCTGGTCGGTCGCGGCGTCGGTGATCGCCTCGATGCGGTCGCCGGTGTGGAGAGTGAGCGGCTTGTCGGTGCCGCCGTAGAGCTTGTCCTGCACCTTGACGCCGTTGAGCGTGCTGCGGACGGTGATCTGGGCGTGCGCGGGCCAGTAGTCGCCCGGGCGGTAGTGCAGGGTGCGGTCGTCGACCCAGTACCAGGACCCGGGCGCGGCCTGCGGGGTGCTGCTGACCATCAGGTTGGACTCGACCGCGGCGCGGGCCGCGGGGGTCTTCACCGGGGTGCTCAGCTCGGCGGTGATCGGCTGGCCGACGCCGTAGGTGCCGGCGTCGGGGCCGAAGGCGACGTGCAGGCCCGCGTCGGCCGGGGTGGTGTCGAAGCCGAGGACCTTGCGGCCGGGGTGGCCGTCGCCGTCCTCGGTGCTCACCCTGACCGTGTAGTGGGCCCCTGCGGCCAGCCCGGTGGTGGACTGCCAGCTGAGGCCGTCCGCGCTGAGCTTGCCGCGTACGAAGCGCCCTGCGGCGTCGGTGGCGGTGACATCGGTGATCCGGCTGCCGTCGTCCTTGACGGTGACCTTGAGCGGCTTGGCGGGGTCGGCCTTGCCGCCGTCGGTGACCGAGTAGGCGACCTTGGCGGCGGATTCGTAGGGCGGGGCGGCGAGCGGGTTGCCGTCCCCGTTGCAGGCGGTGAGCCCCACCGCGAGGGGCGCCACGAGGAGGGCGCAGCGCAACGCTATCCGGCGTCGAGGAATGTGACTCATGGGCCCACGCTAAGAAGCGGCCGGCGATTCCGCACGGCGGAGGGGTGCAAAAGGGGCGGGCCGCGGTACCTGGTCAGGTACCGCGGCCCGCCCCGGGCGGCTGTGCGGGTTCAGCGGGTGGTCACTGGGTGCGGTTCTCACCGCGGTAGTACTCGAACACCCAGCCGAAGATCCCGATCAGGACCACCGGCAGCGAGAAGAACAGCAGCCACCAGCCGAAGACGACGCCGAGGAAGGCCATCGCGCCACCGGTGGCGAGCGCGAGCGGCTGCCAGCTGTGCGGGCTGAAGAAGCCCACTTCGCCGGCCTCGTCGGAGATGTCGGCGTCCTCGCGGTCCATCGCCCCGGCGTCGGCCCGGTTCGCGGTGAACCCCAGGTAGAACGCGATCATGGTGCACAGCGCGAACGCCAGGAAGAGCGCGGTCGTACCGGTCGGCTCCTTGGACCACAGGCCGTACACAATGGCCGTCGCCAGGATGAAGGCGGCGAAGCCGCCGAACATCCAACCTTGGACCTTCACTGGCCCGCCCCCTTGCTCTCAGCACCGGAAATGGCCGTGCTCGCACCGTGGGCCGCGAGGGCGTCGATCGCCGAGATCTCGGGGTGGTGCAGGTCGAAGGCCGGGGATTCGGAGCGGATCCGCGGCAGCGAGGTGAAGTTGTGCCGCGGCGGCGGGCAGGACGTCGCCCACTCGAGCGAGCGGCCGTAGCCCCACGGGTCGTCCACCTCGACCTTCTTGCCGTACTTCGCCGTCTTCCACACGTTGTAGAGGAACGGCAGGATCGACAGGCCGAGCAGGAACGAGCTGATCGTGGACACCGTGTTCAGCGTGGTGAAGCCGTCCGCGGCCAGGTAGTCGGCGTAGCGGCGCGGCATGCCCTCGGCGCCCAGCCAGTGCTGGACGAGGAAGGTGCCGTGGAAGCCGAAGAAGAGGGTCCAGAAAGTGATCTTCCCGAGCCGTTCGTCGAGCATCTTGCCGGTCATCTTCGGCCACCAGAAGTGGAATCCGGCGAACATCGCGAAGACGACGGTGCCGAAGACCACGTAGTGGAAGTGCGCCACCACGAAGTACGAGTCGGAGACGTGGAAGTCCAGCGGCGGCGCCGCCAGGATCACACCGGTCAGACCACCGAACGCGAAGGTGATCAGGAAGCCGACCGACCAGAGCATCGGGGTCTCGAAACTCAGTGACCCCTTCCACATGGTGCCGATCCAGTTGAAGAACTTCACGCCCGTCGGCACCGCGATCAGGAACGTCATGAACGAGAAGAACGGCAGCAGCACACCGCCGGTCACGTACATGTGGTGCGCCCACACCGTCACCGACAGGCCCGCGATGGAGATCGTCGCCGCGACCAGGCCGATGTAACCGAACATGGGCTTGCGGCTGAAGACCGGGATGACCTCGGAAATGATGCCGAAGAACGGCAGCGCGATGATGTACACCTCTGGGTGGCCGAAGAACCAGAAGAGGTGCTGCCACAGCAAGGCGCCGCCGTTGGCGGAATCGAAGACATGTGCGCCGAATTTTCGGTCGGCTTCGAGTGCCAGCAGCGCGGCGGCGAGCACCGGGAAGGCCAGCAGCACCAGAACGGCGGTCAGCAGCACGTTCCACACGAAGATCGGCATGCGGAACATCGTCATGCCCGGTGCGCGCATGCAGATGATCGTGGTGATGAAGTTGACCGCGCCGAGGATCGTGCCGAAGCCCGACAGCGCCAGACCCATGATCCACATGTCGGCGCCGACGCCGGGCGAGTTGACCGCGCTGGACAGCGGCGAGTACGCGAACCAGCCGAAGTCGGCCGCGCCCTGCGGGGTGACGAAGCCGCCGACCGCGATCAGCGAGCCGAACAGGTACAGCCAGTAGGCGAACATGTTCAGCCGCGGGAACGCCACATCCGGCGCGCCGATCTGCAGCGGCATGATCCAGTTCGTGAAGCCGGCGAACAGCGGTGTCGCGAACATCAGCAGCATCACGGTGCCGTGCATCGTGAACGCCTGGTTGAACTGCTCGTTCGACAGGAACTGGTTGCCCGGCCTGGCCAGCTCGGCGCGCATCAGCAGCGCGAGCACACCGCCGATCAGGAAGAACGCGAACGACGTGACCAGGTACAGGGTGCCGATGGTCTTGTGGTCGGTAGTGGTCAGCCACTTGATGACCACAGAGCCTGGGCTCTTGGTGCGGGCCGGGATTTCGTCCTCGTAGGAGTCATCGGCCGGCGCCGCGCCCTGCGGTTCGTTGAGAATGCTCATGTGGTCTTGGGCTCCGAGTTCTTCGCGTTGCCCGTGGTGGCGATACCGGACGGGATGTAACCCGTGTTACCCGCCTTGGCGAGGTCCTTGAGGTGCTGCTGGTATGCCTCGGGCGATACGACCTTCACGTTGAACAGCATCCGGGAGTGGTCGACACCGCACAGCTCGGCGCACTTGCCCAGGAAGGTGCCCTCCTTGCTGGGGGTCACCTCGAAGACGTTGGTGTGGCCCGGGATGACGTCCTGCTTCATCAGGAACGGCACGATCCAGAACGAGTGGATCACGTCGCGCGAGGTGAGCACGAAGCGGACGGTCTCACCCTTGGGCAGCCACAGCGTGGGACCGGGGTTGCCGGTGTCCGGGTTCCGGCTGGCGGGGGTGCCCACGTCGTAGACGCCCTCGGCGCCCGCGGGGTAGAGCAGCTTGTTCGCCGGGATCTCGGAGAGCTGGGACGGTACTTTGCTGTTCTTCGGTGTGGCCGGGTCGCCGTCGACGTTCTCGACGTAGTTGAAGCCCCAGCTCCACTGGAAGCCGACCACGTTGATCACGTGCTGCGGCTTCGCCGAGGTGTCCAGCAGCTTCGACTCGTCCCGGGCTGTGAAGTAGAACAGCACCGCGATCACCACGATCGGGACGATCGTGTACAGCGCCTCGATGGGCAGGTTGTAACGGGTCTGCGGAGGGACCTCGACCTTGGTCCGGCTTCGCCGGTGGAAGATCACGCTCCACAGGATCAGGCCCCACACCAGCGCGCCGGTGGCCAGTGCCGCGGCCCAGGAACCCTGCCACAGGGCGAGGATCCGTGGTGCCTGCTCTGTGGCGGGACTGGGCATGCCGAGGCGGGGATAGTCCTTGTACGAGCAGCCGGTGGCCGTAGCAAGGACCAGGCCGGCAGCCAGCGCCTGCGGCAGCCTCCGCCGCAACCCGCGCCGCCACGTGGGGGTGCCGCCCACGCCCTTTGGGCGGTGGGGGAGGTCGGAGCCGTTGGGACTCACGTAGCGCCTTCCCGAGAGTCTCGCCCGCGCGTCCGGGTGTTCCGGCCGTGTGCTGGTCGGTCGGCCCGAGCTGCAGGCAATGAGGTGTGGATGTTTATGCGGACCAAACCCTACTGGACGCTATTTGGGGTCGCGCGGGGAGGGGGTCCAACGCGCCGGGGCTCTCCCCGAAGGGGTGGAATCCCGCGTCCGAGAGCTGTTCTGACACTGCGCCCGGCTCTTCGCCGCGGCCGGGTTGTAGCGTGCTGAGGTGTCCTATTTCGATATGGCTTCGGCCGCCCCGCTGCACCCGGTGGCCCGGCAGGCGCTGCTGGCCGCGCTCGACGAGGGGTGGGCGGATCCGGCCCGGCTCCACCGCGAGGGGCGCCGGGCCAGGCTGCTGCTCGACGCGGCCAGGCAGACGGCGGCGGAGGCCGTGGGATGCCGCCCCGACGAACTGGTCTTCACTCCTTCGGGCACCCGCGCGCTGCACTCCGGTGTCGCCGGGGCGATGGCCGGGCGGCGCAGGACCGGCCGGCATGTGGTCGTCCCGGCGGTCGAGCACTCGGCGGTACTGCACGCCGCGGACGCCTACGACAGCACGGCGGTCGGCGTGGACAGGACCGGGCGGGTCGCGCCGCGGGACGTTGCGGCGGCGCTGCGGTCCGACACCGCGCTGGTGTGCCTCCAGTCGGCGAACCACGAAGTGGGCACGGTCCAGCCGGTCGCCGAGGTCGCCGACCTGTGCCGGGCGGCCGGGGTGCCGCTGCTGGTGGACGCGGCGCAGTCACTGGCGTGGGGCGCGGTCGGCGGCGGCTGGTCGCTGCTGGCCGGCAGCGCCCACAAGTGGGGCGGCCCGCCGGGGGTGGGGCTGCTCGCGGTGCGCAAGGGCACGAGGTTCGCGCCCCAGCACCCGGCGGACGAACGGGAGTCGGGCCGCTCCCCCGGCTTCGAGAACCTGCCGGCGATCGTGGCCGCCGCCGCGTCGCTGCGCGCGGTGCGCGCGGAGGCCGCGCGGGAGGCGGCCCGGCTGTCGGCGCTGGTGGACCTGATCAGGGCGCGGGTGCCCGAGCTGGTGCCGGACGTCGAGGTGGTCGGGCACGGCACACTGCGGCTGCCGCACCTGGTGACCTTCTCCTGCCTCTACGTGGACGGCGAGGTGCTGCTGACCGCGCTGGACCGGGCCGGCTTCTCGGTGTCGTCCGGCTCGTCCTGCACGTCGGGCACACTGACCCCCAGCCATGTGCTCAAGGCGATGGGCGTGCTGTCCGAGGGCAACGTCCGGGTGTCGCTGCCGCCGGGCACGGACGAGGCGGAGGTCGGGCGGTTCCTCGACGTGCTCCCCGGGGTGGTCGCGGAGGTGCGCGCGCAGCTCGGGGCGCCGACCGCCGGGGCCGCTGGAGCCGCCGCAGCCGCAGCCGCAGCCGCCGGGGCGACCGCCGGGCCGACCGGTGCGGACGGCCTGGTGGTCGACTCGCTCGGCAAGCTGTGCCCGATCCCGGTGATCGAGCTGGCCAAGGTGATCGGCGACGTGCCCGTCGGGGGCGTGGTGACGGTGCTGTCCGACGACGAGGCGGCCGGGCTGGACATCCCGGCCTGGTGCTCCATGCGGGCCCACGACTATCTGGGCTCGCGCCCCGCCCCCCGCGGCACCGCCTACCTCGTCCGCCGCCGCGCCTGACCCGCCCCGGGGAGGCGCAGCCCGGCAAGGGCCAGGGTCAGGCCGGGAGGTGGTGGCGGACCTCGGCGGCGGCGTCCTCGCCGTACGCCTTGGTGAAGCGCTCCATGAAGTGCGTGCGCCGCAGCTCGTACTCCTGCGTGCCCAGCGTCTCGATGACCAGCGTGGCGACCATGCAGCCGACCTGCGCCGCGCGCTCCAGGCCGACGCCCCACGCCAGGCCGGACAGGAAGCCGGCCCGGAAGCCGTCGCCGACGCCGGTCGGGTCGATCTTCGCCTGCTCCTCGGCGCAGCCGACCTCGATCGGCTGCTCGCCCTTGCGGTCGATCCGCACGCCGTGCGCGCCGAGCGTGGTGACCCGGGTGCCGACCCGGTCCAGGATCTCCTCGCCGCTCCAGCCGGTCTTGGTCTCGATCAGGCCCTTTTCGTACTCGTTGTTGAACAGGTACGCGGCGCCGTTGACGAGGGTCCGGATGTCGTCGCCGTCCATCCGGGCGATCTGCTGGGAGAAGTCCGCGCCGAAGGGGATGCCGCGGGTGATGCACTCCTCGGTGTGCCGGATCATCGCCTCGGGGTCGTCCGCGCCGATCAGCACCAGGTCGAGGCCGCCGACCCGGTCGGCGACGTGCTGGAGCTCGATCAGCCGGGCCTCGCTCATCGCGCCGGTGTAGAAGGAGCCGATCTGGTTGTGGTCGGCGTCGGTGGTGCAGATGAAGCGGGCGGTGTGCAGCACCTCGGAGATACGGACCGAGGCGGTGTCCACGCCGTGCCGCTGGAGCCAGGCGCGGTATTCGCCGAAGTCGTTGCCCGCCGCGCCGACCAGGATCGGCGAGGTGCCGAGCAGGCCCATGCCGTAGCAGATGTTGGCGCCGACCCCGCCGCGCCGCACATCGAGGGCGTCGACCAGGAACGACAGCGAAACCGTGTGCAGCTGATCGGCGACCAGTTGGTCGGCGAACCGGCCGGGGAAGGTCATCAGGTGGTCGGTGGCGATGGATCCGGTGACGGCGATACGCACGGCGGCAGGCTCCTGAGGGCGGGGGATTCGTACACGGGGGTTGCGTCGGTCTGGGCAGTCGTCCACGCTACCGGCAAACCGCGGCCCGGCCGGGACATCCAAGGATTACCCGCCGTTCCCGCTGGTGAACCCGGGGGACGCGGCGGAACTACCCGATAGTAGGGCTTTCTCCCCGGCCGGGCCGTGCCTAGGGTCGGGGGTATGAGGTCTACCCCGCGTACCACGGCTCCCCCGTCCCCCTCCGCCCCGCTTCCGCTCGCGGAGCCGGATTCGCTGGAGCAGCTGATCGGCGACTCCCGGCGGATGGCCGCGCACTGGCGCGTCCCGGCACTCGGTGAGCGGGCCGTCACCCCGGCCGGCCTGCGCGGCATCACCGTTCCTGCGGCGTCGGCCCATGTGGTGGCCGGCATGGCGGAGTTCGGCGACTGACCCGCGCGACAGGCCCGGGGGAACCGGTTGACTGCCGGCCACGTCTCATCAGCACCTGACGGTTGACGGAACCGAGGAGTGTGCGCGGTGAGCGATCGCGACGACCATGAGGTCCATGAGACCGGTGCGGGCCACCACCCGGCCGGAGCGGACGACGACATCCTCGTCGACGGGTCCACGGACGGGCACGACGGCGAACGGCCGCCGCGCGGGCGACGGCTGACGGTGGCACTGGTGGCCGCCGCGGTGCTGGCGGCGGCCGGCGGCGGCGCGTACTGGGCGGTGTCGGCGGACGGCGGCGGGAAGACCGTGAGCAGCCGGCCAGGTCCTTCCTCGTCCGGCCCGGCCGCCGCGCCGCCCGGCCAGGTCACCGCGGGGCCGGCCGGCGGCGACTACCGGCTGACCGGCACCCTGCCGAAGAACGGCCCGAAGTCGGCGCCGCTCTACCGGCCCGACAGCGGCGCCGACCGGGCCGCGGTCGGCCGGCTGGCGGCGCTGCTGGGGCTGCCGGGGCCGGTGGTGGACGACCACGGCTCCTGGCGGGTGGGCGCGGCGGACGGTACCGGGCCCGCGCTGCTGGCGAGCCAGGCCGCGCCCGGCACCTGGTCGTACGCCCGCAACGGGCAGGGCGTGCCGGGCGCCGCCACGATGGTGCCGCCCGCGCTGCCGAAGGTCCCGCCGCCCTCCGCAGGCGGCGCCGCGGACGGCGGCCCGGCCTCGCAGAAGGCGACCGGCCCCGCCCCCGGCACGGGCACCCCGGCGGTCCCCGAGCAGCAGGCGGAAACGGCGGCGGCGCCCGTGCTCGCCGAACTCGGCCTGTCGGACGCGCGGATCGACGCGACCAGGACGGCGGCCTCGATCCGTACGGTGACCGCGGACCCGGTGGTCGGCGGCCTGCCCACGCACGGCTGGGACACCGGCCTGGACGTCGACCCGAACGGGCGGCTCGTCGGCGGGCACGGCCGGCTGTCGGGGCTGGCCAAGGGCGAGAGCTACTCCGTGATCAGCGCGGACCAGGCGTTCAAGGAGCTGTCCTCGGCCCGGGTCATGCGTCCGGACTCCTGCAAGGTGCCGATGCCCGGCAGCGGCACAGCGCGGCAGCCCGGCGGGAATGCCGCGTCCTCGGCCGCCCCGCCCACCGTGCCGGGCCAGGACAAGACGCTGCCGCACTCACTGCCGTGCGTGGCACCGCAGGCGCCGCCGACCGACATCACGGGCGCGGAATTCGGCCTGGCCACGCAGTTCGCACCCGGCGGCGACGCCCTGGTACCCGCCTGGCTCTTCACGGCGGTGCCGCAGGGGGCGGCCCAGGGGTCGGTGATCGCCCAGCAGGCGGTGAACCCGGCGGACCTCGGGGGCAGCGGCGGCGGCAGCACGGCGCCGGGCGGACCCTCGCCGGTCCCGCCCGCGACTCCCCCGGCCGCGGACGGGGCGCACCGGGCGACGGTGTCCGGCTACCGGCTGCAGGGCAGCTCCCTGACGCTGACCTTCTGGGGCGGGATCTGCCAGACGTACACGGCCTCCGCGGCCGAGAGCGGCGGCCAGGTGCGGGTATCGGTGACCGGCAAGGACAAGACGCCGGGCGCGCCCTGCGCGGCGGTCCTGAAGGCGCAGACCGCGTCGGTCCGGCTGGACCGGCCGCTCGGCGGCCGTACGGTCGTGGACGCGGCGAGCGGCGCGGCGGTCAAGGGGTCCTGAGCGTCCGGCCGCCGAACCGTACGGGGGTCGGCTCGGCTGCGGGACAAGGAAGCGGCGGCACCCCGCTCGGGGGTGCCGCCGCTTCGTGCTCCGGCCCGCTGGGGACCGGGGCCCGGCCCGTACGGACTCAGTGGAAGGAGTCGCCGCAGGCGCAGGAACCCGTGGCATTCGGGTTGTCGATGGTGAAGCCCTGCTTCTCGATGGTGTCCACGAAGTCGATGGAGGCGCCGCCCAGGTACGGGGCGCTCATCCGGTCGGTGACGACCTTGACGCCGCCGAAGTCCTTGACCACGTCGCCGTCGAGCGAACGCTCGTCGAAGAAGAGCTGGTAGCGCAGGCCCGAGCAGCCGCCGGGCTGGACGGCGACCCGCAGCGCGAGGTCTTCGCGGCCCTCCTGCTCCAGCAGGCTCTTCACCTTGCCGGCGGCGGCGTCGGACAGGAGGATGCCGTCCGTGGTGGTGGTCTCGTCCTGAACCGTCATCTGCTTCACTCCCGGGTTGTACGGACTACTGGCTTACCGACTGCTAACCGGCGCCCTTCCGGATTCATTCCGGCCGGGTCGAGCGAGTCCGCGGTGTCTTCGTCCCCACCATGCTCGCACACGGCCGCCCGCGCGCGGCGGCGATGGACGAATGCGTCACATCGACAGGACCGGGCATCGTCAATCTGACGCGAACGGGCTATGATAGATAACGTCAAGTAGACGAAAAGGTCTGCGCTGCAGAGAGCCGCAAAGAAAGGGCGTCCGGCCCGTGACCACCACCACAGAACCTCTGGACGTAGAGCCCACCCCGCTCGCGCTGCTGCTGCTCGGCCGCGAATCCGACCCGCGCAGCGAGCGCGGCGTGGACTGCCCCGGTGACCTGCCGGCGCCCTCCGATCCGCACCTGGTGGAGCGCGCCAGGGCCGCCAAGGCCCGGCTCGGCGGGAAGGTCTTCATCCTCGGCCACCACTACCAGCGCGACGAAGTGATCGAGTTCGCCGATGTGACCGGTGACTCCTTCAAGCTGGCCAGGGACGCGGCGGCCAGGCCGGAGGCGGAGTACATCGTCTTCTGCGGTGTCCACTTCATGGCGGAGTCCGCCGACATCCTCACCTCGGAGCGCCAGCAGGTGATCCTGCCCGACCTGGCGGCCGGCTGCTCGATGGCCGACATGGCCGGCGCGGAACAGGTCGCCGAGTGCTGGGACGTGCTCGCCGACGCAGGGATCGCCGACATCACCGTCCCGGTGTCGTACATGAATTCCTCGGCCGACATCAAGGCCTTCACCGGCCGGCACGGCGGCACGATCTGCACCTCCTCCAACGCGCGGCGCGCGCTGGAATGGGCCTTCTCCCAGGGCGAGAAGGTGCTCTTCCTGCCCGACCAGCACCTGGGGCGCAACACCGCGGTACGGGACCTGGGCATCGCGCTGGAGGACTGCGTCGTCTACAACCCGCACAAGCCGGGCGGCGGGCTGACCCCCGAGCAGCTGCGGGACGCGAAGATGATCCTGTGGCGCGGCCACTGCTCGGTGCACGGCCGCTTCTCGCTGGAGTCGGTCGAGGACGTCCGCGCCCGCATACCCGGCGTCCAGGTGCTGGTGCACCCCGAGTGCAAGCACGAGGTCGTCACGGCCGCCGACCACGTCGGCTCGACCGAGCACATCATCGCGATGCTGGACGCGGCCCCCGCCGGCTCGGCCTGGGCGATCGGCACCGAACTGAACCTGGTGCGCCGGCTCGCCAAAGCGCACCCGGACAAGCAGATCGTCTTCCTCGACAAGACCGTCTGCTTCTGCTCGACCATGAACCGCATCGACCTGCCGCACCTGGTGTGGGCGCTGGAGTCGCTGGCCGACGGCAAGCCGGTCAACCGGATCGAGGTCGACGCCGAGACCGAGCACTTCGCCAAGCTGGCCCTGGAACAGATGCTCGCCCTGCCGTAATCCCCCTCCCGGCCGATGCCGTACGGGGCAATGATGGAGCGGTGATTCTTCGACCGGTTCGTGACGACGAGGAGGACGCCGAAGTCGTGCGGGAGGTCACCGCCGCCGCCTTCGGCGCCCCACACGTACTCAAGGGCGACCCGACGGACGCCCCAGGCTCCGTGGCGGCCGAGCGCGGCAGGACCCGCCATCTGGCCAGGACCGACCCGGGCGGCTGCTGGATCGCCCAGGACGAGGCGGCGGGCCCGGTGGGCGCGGTGCTCTCCTCCCGGCGTGAGGGCACCTGGGGCCTGTCGCTGCTCGCGGTGACGCCCGGCGCGCAGGGCAAGGGGGTCGGCAAGGCCCTGATGGCGCGGGCGCTGGTGCACGGGCGGGCCTGTCTGCGCGGCGTCATCTGCGGCTCGCGGCACCCGGCCGCCGCCCGTACGTACCGCAGGGCCGGCTTCACGCTGCACCCGGCGATGCGGCTGACCGGGGTGGTCGATCCGGCGGGCCTGGCGCCGCTGGACGGCGCCGTGCACGCGGGCACCGTCAGGCACCGCGACCTGATGGACTCCGTCGACCGCCGCACCCGCGGCGGCGCCCACGGCCCCGACCACGAGGAACTGCCGCGGCACTTCCGGCTGTTCGTGGTCGACGACCTGGCCGGCAGCGGCTACTGCTACGCCGACGAGCGCGGGGTCGAACTGCTGGCGGCGACCTCCAGGCGGCTGGCCACCCGGCTGCTGACCGCGGCCCTGGTGAGCATGCCGCAGGGCCGCCCGGTGCGGATGGCAGGGCTGACCGCGGAGCAGGAGTGGGCGGTGGACGTCGGTATCGCGGCGGGCCTTGAGATCTCCAACGCCGGCTATGTGTGCCTGCGCGGGATGCGCCCGCCCAATCCGTACATCCCCTCGCAGCTCTTCCTGTGACCACGGACCCCTCGGTGGGTCCGCGCTCCTGACCCCGGGCGGTTCCGCCGGGAGCGGGCGCCGCGGTCAGCCGCACGCGCCGTCCGCGGGGGCGGACGCGGGGGCCGCCGCCGGGGCCGCCTGGTGCTGGCGGTGGGTGCGCGGCGGGACGGACAGCGGCAGCCGGACCCAGACCCGGAAGCCGCCGCCGGGACGGACCCCGGCCTGGCAGACACCGCCGAGCGCGCTGGCCCGCTCGTACATCCCGAGCAGGCCGTGCCCGCCGCTGCCGCGCTCGGTGGGGCGGCCGGGGCAGGGGACGCCGGGCGGCACCTGCGAGCTGCCGTCGCCCGCCGCGTCCGGCCGCGGCAGGCTCGGCGCGGGCAGCAGCGACTCCGCGGTCCCCGGCGCCCCGTCGTCGTCCACCATGACCTCAAGGGCCCCCGGGTCGCGCCTGATCCGCACGATCGCGCCCGCGCCGGGCCCCGCGTGCTTCTGGACGTTGGTCAGCGACTCCTGGATCACCCGGTAGGCGGTGAGGTCGACGCTGGCCGGCAGCGGCCCCCGCGGGAGCGGCGCCGGATCGCCATTGGCGCGCTCCTCGAAGGTGACCCGCAGCCCGGCCCGCCGGAAGCCGTCGAGCAGCTGGTCGAGCAGATCGAGCCCCGGGGCCGGCTCCATCGGCGCCGCCGGCTCCCCCCGCTGCCGCAACAGTCCTACGGTGGCCCGCAGTTCGTCCAGTGCGGACCGGCTCGCCTCGCGTACGTGCGCCAGCGCCTGCTTGGCCTGGTCGGGACGGCGGTCCATGACGTGGGCGGCGACGCCGGCCTGCACATTGGCCAGCGCGATCTGGTGGGCGACGACATCGTGCAGTTCGCGGGCTATCCGCAGCCGCTCCTCCGCGACCCGGCGCCTGGCCTCTTCCTCGCGGGTCTGCTCGGCCCGCAGCGCCCGCTCCTCGATCGCGGCGGCATAGGCGCGGCGGCTCCGCACGGCGTCGCACGCCGCCGCGGCGGTCCCGGCCCACGCGAAGACGGCGATCACCCAGCCGTCGGCCCAGTGCCGCACCACGAGCAGCGTCGAGAGCGCGCCGGCGAGCAGCAGCACCGCCCACAGCACCCTGCGGCGCGGCACGGCCGGCCACCGGGCGGGCCGCCCTGACGCCCTCCTGGGATGCTGCACGGCAGCCACTGTATTGCGGCGCACGGTCCGCACCGATCGCACCGGAAGACCGGTCCGCAGCGTCTCTAGCCCGGGATCAGGCCGTCGTCCTTGAGCATGGCCCTGACCTCGTCCAAGGTGGCGTCCGCCGTGGGGAGGATCAGCTCGGACGGTGCCAGCGCGTCATCCGGAAGCGGCTCGCCCAGCCGGCGGACGGAGTCGAGCAGGGCGCCCAGCGTCCGCCGGAAATCCTCCTCGTCACCGGCCTCCACTGCGGCGAGCAGCTCATTGTCCAGCTCGTTCAGCTCGGTGAGGGCGGCGTCCGCCAACCTCACCTGGCCCTCCCCCATGATCCGCGCGATCATGACGGCCTCCTCCGTTGCGGCTCCATTACGGCATTACGGCCGGGCATCACTGCCGGTGACCGCGTGCCGGGTGGCTGCTGCCGGCGCGACCGCCGGCGGGCCGCCTCGGCCTGCCCTGCTGCTTGCCTACTGCTCGCTCACTGCTTGTCGAACCGCGGGGTGTCCTGCGGCTGGCCCTGCGCGTCACGGCCGCCCTTGCCGCCCTCGATCGCCTGCTGGGGGCTGCCACCGGCCAGCTCGGCCTTCATCCGCTGCAGCTCCAGCTCGACATCGCTGCCGCCGGAGATCCGGTCCAGCTCGGCCTGGAGGTCGTCCTTGGCCATACCGGTCGGGTCGTCCAGGGCGCCGGAGGCGATCAGCTCGTCCAGCGCTCCCGCGCGGGCCCGCAGCTGCTCGGTCTTGTCCTCGGCACGCTGGATCGCCATGCCGACGTCGCCCATCTCCTCGGAGATGCCGGAGAAGGCCTCGCCGATCTGGGTCTGCGCCTGGGCGGCGGTGTAGGTGGCCTTGATGGTCTCCTTCTTCGTACGGAAGGCGTCCACCTTGGCCTGCAGGCGCTGGGAGGCGAGTGTGAGCTTCTCCTCCTCGCCCTGCAGCGTGGTGTGCTGCGTCTCCAGGTCGGTGACCTGCTGCTGCAGGGCCGCCCGCCGGGAGAGCGCCTCACGGGCCAGGTCCTCGCGCCCGAGCGCGAGCGCCTTGCGGCCCTGGTCCTCATACGTCGCCGACTTCTTCTGCAGCTCGGTCAGCTGCAGTTCGAGCCGCTTGCGGGAGGTGGCGACATCGGCCACACCCCGCCGTACCTTCTGCAGCAGCTCCAGCTGCTTCTGGTACGAGTAGTCAAGCGTCTCGCGCGGGTCCTCGGCCCTGTCCAGGGCCTTGTTGGCCTTCGCGCGGAAGATCAGTCCCATCCGCTTCATGACACCGCTCATGGGCCTCGCGCGCCCCCTTCTCCGGCAACTGCTCCAGCACCTCTACAGACCCCAGCCTACGGGCCTTGGTTCCATTACCGCACTGTTCAGACCCGGATGCGCTCATCCGCAAGGACGATCACGGTTCGGTGACCCCATGCCCAGGTAGTACGCAGGGGGCTGGGGTCGGGCGGCGGAAGCACGTAACCTGGGAGACGTGTTCCGACGCCGTTCCCCAGATGAGCAGTCCTCGACCACCACTGCGGTGCTCGACAAGGACCAGCCCCGCGACCCGCAGGCTCCCAAGGGTCGCCCCACGCCCAAGCGCAACGAGTCCCAGCAGCAGCGCCGCAAGGCCGCCAGCACCCCGACCGACCGCAAGTCCGCCACCAAGGCGGCGCGCGAGGCCCGCCGGGTGGACCTGGCCAAGCGCCGCGAAGCGCTGGCCAACGGCGACGAGCGCAACCTGCCGGCCGCGCACCAGGGCCCCGTACGCAGGTTCACCCGCGACTACGTGGACTCCCGCTACCGGGTCGCCGAGTTCTTCCTGCCCATGGCGGTGCTGATCCTGATCGGCAGCCTCATGCCGGCGGTGCAGACGCTCTCGCTGTTCCTGTGGGTGCTGGTGATCGTGCTGATCCTGGTGGACTCGGTGATCACCGGCTTCGCGCTGCGCCGCCAGCTGGCCAAGCGCTTCCCCGACCAGAACACCAGGCGTGCCGTCACCTACGGCCTGATGCGGACGCTCCAGATGCGCCGGATGCGGCTGCCCAAGCCGCAGGTCCAGCGCGGCGCCAAGCTCTGAACGCGTACGTCCCCGGCGGACCCCCCGCCCCGGGCGCGGGCGGATTCCACGGCGGCGCGGACACCTGGCTGGCCAACCTCGGCGGGCTGCGGAACACCGTCCGGCAGGAGCTGGTCGCGCGGCAGCTGGACGAACGGCTCGCCGCGCACTTCCCGCCCGCCTCCGGCGCCCACGCCGTCCGGCGGCTCCGGGTGCTGGACATCGGCCCCGGGCAGGGCACGCAGGCACTGCGGCTCGCCCGCGCCGGGCACCTCGTGACCGGCCTTGAGGCCGATCCGGCGATGCTGGGTGCCCTGCGGGCGGCGGTGGCGGCGGAGCCGGACGACGTACGCGGCCGGCTCGTCGTGCTCCAGGGCGACGGCCGCGAGACCGGCCGGCACTTCGGGCCGGCGTGCTTCGACGTGGTCCTGTGCCATGGGGTGCTCATGTACGTGCCCGACCCCGAGCCGATGCTCGCCGCGCTCGCCCGGGTGCTGGCACCGGGGGGCCTGCTGTCCCTGGTCGTACGCAACGGTGACGCGCTGGCCATGCGCCCCGGCCTGCTCGGCGACTGGTCCTCCGCGCTGCGGGCCTTCGGCTCCGACGGCTACGTCAACCGGCTGGGGCTCGCCACCCGAGCGGACCGGCTGGCGCCGCTGACGGCGACGCTGGCCGGGATCGGGGTGCCGCTGCACACGTGGTACGGGGTGCGGGTCTTCACCGACACCGCGCCGGACCACGCGGTGGTCCCCGCGGACCCGGGCGCCCTGGCGGCGCTCCTCGACGCCGAGGAGGCGGCGGGCCGCGCCGATCCCTACCGGGGGGTGGGCGCGCTGCTGCACGTCTGCGGTCTGCGCGCCTAGGCTTCCGCCCCCTCCGGCCCTCCCGGCCGCGCCAGGCTGCCCCCGGACCTTCCCCGGGTGGGCCGGTCGCGCAGTTCCCGGCGCCGCTGGGTGATTGCCCTCGCGGCACTTCCGCGCCGCCGTAGCGGCCGATCGCCCGCGCCCCCTCCGGGACACCGCCGTGAGCGGCTGTCACCCCGGGAACGACCCGATTGGACGCCGACGGCGAGTGCCGGGGCGGGCGGAAAGCCACAATTTGCGCATGAGTTCATCGCGCAGCACGTCACTACTGCCCGGCGCAGCCGCCTGCGCCCTGCTGGCGCTGGCGGCGACCGCCTGCAGCTCCGGCGGAGCCGAAAAGGCCTCCTCCCCCGAGGCCAACGTCAGAGAAGTCGCGGCGAGCGGCGGCACCGACCTGCAGACCGCGTACCAGAACACCGTCAAGGACGTCCTGCCGTCGGTCGTCCAGATCACCACCCAGCAGGACCTCGGCTCCGGCGTCGTCTACGACAGCAAGGGCGACATCGTCACGAACGCCCATGTCATCGGCAATGCGAAGACCTTCCAGGTGTCGCTGGCCACCGGCGGCAGCCCGCTCAGCGCGAAGCTCGTCTCGTCCTTCCCCGCCAACGACCTCGCCGTGATCCGGCTGACGTCCCCGCCGAAGGGCCTCAAGCCCGCCGACTTCGGCGACTCCGCCAAGGTCGGGGTCGGCGAGATCGTGCTGGCGATGGGCAATCCGCTCGGCCTGTCCAGCAGCGTCACGCAGGGCATCGTGTCGGCGACCGGCCGTACCGTCAGCGAGAGCGGGTCGGGCGGCGGCACCGGGGCGACGATCCCCGACATGGTGCAGACGTCCGCCGCGATCAACCCGGGCAACAGCGGCGGCGCCCTGGTCAACCTCGGCAACCAGGTGATCGGCATCCCCACCCTCGCCGCGACCGACCCGCAGTTCGGCAGCGGGGCCGCGCCCGGCATCGGCTTCGCGATCCCGTCGTCCACGGTGAAGCGGATCGCCGACCAGATCATCAAGAACGGCAAGGTCACCGACTCCGGCCGGGCCGCGCTCGACGTGACCGTACGCGGTGTCGTCGACCAGAACCAGCAGCCCGCGGGCGTCGCGATCGTCTCGGTCACCAAGGGCGGCGCCGCCGCCAAGGCCGGGCTGCGGGCCGGTGACGTGATCACCAAGGTCGGCAGTACGCAGATCACCAGCGTGCAGTCCCTCACGGCCGTGCTGGCCGCCGTCACCCCGGGCACGAAGGTGCCGGTGACCTACGACAGGGACGGTGCGACCAAGACGTCCCAGGTGACGCTGGGCTCGCTGGGGTGAGGCGGGGTGCGTCCCCCGCGGGCGCGGGGGACGCACCGGTCAGGCGTCGGCGTGCAGGCTCATCGGGCCGTAGATCTTCGTGTCGCCGTCGGACAGGACGACCTGGTCCGCGCCGCCTTCGACCAGGTCCTTCCAGACCTCGCCGAGCCAGGACTCGGCGTCGCCCTGCGTGGTGAATTCCTCGGGCTGCACCGCGGGCTCCACCTCGGTGCCGTCGGCCTTCTCGAACCGCCACGTCCACGCCATGTATGTCTCCTCGGTACAGAGTCCGTAAGTCCGGAAGTCCAGGGTCCAGGGTGCTGCGGGGGCCTGCCAAGGCAGCGTAACGGCACAGGGCGGCGGTGTGGCTGTCGCCACATGGCGGACCCCGCGCGCCCCGCGGGCCGCGACGCGAGACGATCGTGCCGTGGAAGCGACTCTGCTCGGCACCGCGGGGCCCGAGGGCCTGCCGATCCCGGACTGCCCGTGCGCGGCCTGCGCTCTCGCCGTCGGAGCGGGCGGGCGCGCCCCGAGCGCCGTCCTGGTCGACGGCGTGGTGCTGCTCGACCTGACGCCGGGCGTGGCCCTGGCCGCGGCCCGCGCCGGGCGCAGCCTCGCGGGGCTGCGCCTCGTGCTGCTCTCGCACCCGCACGACGGCCCCGCGGTCGAGATCCCGGCCGGCCTGCCCGCGCCCACCCGGGTGCCGGACGGGCAGCGGCTCACCCTGATCACCGGCCACAAGGTGCGGGCCGTCCCCATGGACGCGCCCGGCACGGGTTACGCCGTCGAGTCGCCCGACGGCCTGCGGCTGCTGTACGTACCGCCCGGCTGCTCACCGGCCGGCCTCGACGGCAGCGACGAACCGCCCTACCACCTGGTGCTGCTCGACGCGGTCGGGCGGCCCGACGCGCTCGCCCGGCTGCGGGCGGCGGGCGCGGTGACCCGTACGACCGACGTCGTCGCCGTCCATGTCGGCCACGACGCGCCGCCGCAGCCCGAGCTGGGCCGGCGGCTGGCCGCGTACGGCGCCAGGGCCGTGCCCGACGGGACGACGCTGGTCGTCGGCGACTATCACGCCGTGCCCGATGTACCGCGGCGCACCCTTGTGCTGGGCGGCGCCCGCTCCGGCAAGTCCGCCGAGGCCGAGCGCCGCCTCGCCGCTTTCCCCGACGTCCTCTACGTCGCCACCGGCGGTACCCGCGAGGGTGACGCCGACTGGGCCGACCGGGTCGCCCTGCACCGTGAGCGCCGCCCGGTCGGCTGGCGCACCCTGGAGACCCGCGACCTCCTCCCGCTCCTCGCCGACGCCTCCGGGCCGCCCGTGCTCATCGACTGCCTCGCCCTGTGGCTCACCGGCGTCCTCGACGCGGCGAACGCCTGGGACGACGATGTCTGGCGCAATGGGGGTGCGCGACGCGTGCGGGCTCGCGCCGCTGAGCTCGCCGCGGCGTGGCGTGCGACCCGTCGCACCGCCGTGGCCGTCTCGAACGAGGTCGGGTCGGGGGTCGTCCCCGCCACCCCGGCGGGGCGTCGCTTCCGCGACGAGCTGGGGCGGCTCAACGCTGCGATGGCGGCGGAGTCCGACCACGTCCTCCTCGTCACGGCCGGCCTCCCCCTCCCCCTCCGCTAGCCCATCCGCCCATGGCCGCATCCCCGCAGGGGCGCGAGGAACTGCGCGACCAGCCACGATGCCGCGCGCTGTCCGCCCGGCGGGACGTGCCCCGCAGGGGCGCGAGGAACGGCGCGAGCACCCCACCACGACCGTCACGTGCGGACGGACCGCACCACCCCAGGGGCGCGGGGAACTGCGCCCCCAGCCCCCACCGGCGCGCGGGTCGTCACCGACCCGAAGGGTCACTTCGGTCCGATCCGGACCACCGGCCGGTGGACGGCTGAGCGCGCAGTTCCCCGCGCCCCTGGTGGGCACCCCCGCCGAAGGGGAACCGCCAGACCCCCCGCCCCCGGCGGAAGCGCACCCACCGACGCAGCCGGCACCCCAGCCCCGCGCCAGCGGAGAGGCACCCCCTGACGCAGGCGAACCGCCAGAACCCCAGCCCCGCGCCAGCGGGAAGCGCACCCACCGACGCAGCCGGCACCCCAGCCCCGCGCCAGCGGAGAGGCACCCCCCGCCGAAGGGGAACCGCCAGACCCCCCCCCGCCCCGCGCCAGCGGAGCGGCACCCCCGAGCCCGCGCCGGCGGAGGGGTGGGGCTGGAGGCCCCAGAGAGCCGGGCCAGGCCGGTGGACGGTACTGTTCGGCGCGTGAGTGGCATCGAGCTCGACGACTTCGGCTCCCTCGTGGAGCGCCCCGACGCAAGCCCGCGGCGCGACTCGGCGGAGAGGTGGCAGGCCCTCGTACGGCCCGCCGAGGGCCTGGGAAAGACCGCGGAGTTGGCGGACTGGCTGGCCGCCGTACAGGGCGTCGTGCCGGTACGCCCCCTCACCTCCCCCCGCGTGCTGCTCTTCGCCGCCGACCACGGCATCGCGGAACGCGACGTCTCGGCCAGAAAGCCCGGCACGGCAAGTGCCCTGGCGCGGGCCGCGATCGACGGCACGGCCCCGGTGAACGTGATCGCCCGCCGGTTCGGCGTACCGGTCGACGTCATCGACATGGCGCTGGACTGCGATCCGGCGGACCTGCCCGGCGAGGTGACGGCGTATCGGGTGCGCCGCGGCTCGGGGCGTATCGACGTCGAGGACGCGCTGACCCGGGAGGAGGCCGAGCAGGCCTTCCGCACCGGGATGGACCTGGCGGACCGGCACGCGGACGCCGGCACCGACCTGGTGCTGCTCGGCGACCTGAGTGTCGGCGGTACGACCCCGGCCGCCGTGCTGATCGCCGCGCTGTGCGGCACCGACGCCTCCGTGGTCACCGGCCGCGGATCCGGCATCGACGACCTGGCCTGGATGCGCAAGTGCGCCGCGATCCGGGACGCGCTGCGCCGGGCGCGCCCGGTGCTGGGCGACCAGATCGCGCTGCTCGCCACCGTCGGCGGCGCCGACTTCGCCGCGATGACCGGCTTCCTGCTCCAGGCGGCGGTACGCAAGCTGCCGGTGGTGCTCGACGGAGTCGTCGGCGCGGCGTGCGCGCTGGTCGGCCAGCGCGTCGCCTTCCGGGCGCCGGACTGGTGGCTGGCCGGCCACGCCACCGGCGAGCCGGGCCAGGCCAAGGCGCTGGACCGGGTCTCGCTCGACCCGCTGCTCGACCACGGCATCCGGGTGGGCGGCGGCGTCGGCGCACTGCTCGCGCTGCCGCTGCTCCAGGCCGCGGCGGCCCTGTCGGCCGAACTCCCCCCGGAAGCGGGAACCGTGGAGGAGGCGGCCGGGGAAGCCGCCGAGGAGCCCTCGGAGGAGGCCGCGGAGGCGTAGCCCCCGCACCTTCCCGACACGCCGGAGCGTAATGTCTTAAATCAGACAATACGCCCTATGCTTCCCAGGCATGGGAACCGGCAGCGCGGGGGCCGGCCGTGGTCCACGGCCAGGACGTCGCCTGGCGCCGCGCGCCGCGCTGTTCACCGTCTGGTACCTGCGTGCCGTGGCCGCGCTGAATTTCCTCGGCGCCTTCTGGGTGTCCTTCGGCGCCGACATCCGGCGGCACAATGCGCAGGACTACTTCACCCCGTATCTCCTGACGGCGGGTTACACCTCGGGCGCCGTCGCCCTCTTCCTCGCCGTCACCATGCGACGCCGCAAGCGGGCCGCCTGGATCCTCAACCTCGTGCTGTGCGGCCTGTTCCTCGCCGCGCTGGCGCTGAGCATGGTGTGGCCCGACATCTACGAGCACGCCCAGAACTGGGTGTCGCTCGCGCTGACCGGCGCCTTCCTGGCCGCGCTGCTCGTCGGGCGGCGCCGATTCCGCGCCACGGGCGACCCCGGCAACCCGTGGCATGCCGCGATGGTCGCCGCCGTCGGCCTCGTCCTGGCCGCGCTCATCGGCACGGCCCTGGTCTCGGCGACCGACTCCCAGCACGTCGCCACCTTCGGCGACAGCTTCGGCTACGCCCTGCTGCGGCTGGTCTCGCTGGTCCCGGACGACAGCGCCTTCATGACCCTCTCCACCCCCGGCTGGGTGGACGTGGCGATCAACGTCATGAGCACCCTGCTCTTCCTCCTGGTCCTCTTCGTCGCCTTCCGCTCCCCGCGCGGCACGGCCTTGCTGTGCACCGAGGACGACGCGCGGCTGCGCACCCTGCTCGACAAGTACGGCGAGCGCGACTCCCTCGGCTATTTCGCGCTGCGCCGCGACAAGAGCGTGATCTGGTCGCCGAGCGGCAAGTCCGCCATCGCCTACCGGGTGCTCGGCGGGGTCTCGCTCGCGTCGGGCGACCCGATCGGCGACCCCGAGGCCTGGCCCGGCGCCATCGACGCGTGGCTGAACGAGGCCAGGGACCACGCCTGGGTACCGGCCGTGATGGGCGCCAGCCAGGAGGCCGGCACCGTCTACGCCCGGCACGGCCTCGACGCGCTCGAACTCGGCGACGAGGCCATCGTGGAGACCGCCGGCTTCAGCCTCGACGGCCGCGCGATGCGTTCGGTCAGGCAGGCGCACAACCGGGTCGGGCGGTCCGGCTGCGCCGTACGCGTCAGACGGCACGCCGACATCCCGCCGGCCGAGCTGACCGCGCTGCTGGAACGCGCCGACGACTGGCGCGACGGGCAGACGGAACGCGGCTTCTCCATGGCGCTCGGGCGGCTCGGCGACCCCGCGGACGGGCAGTGCGTGATGGTCGAGTGCGCGGACGGCGAGGGCAGGCCGCGGGCGCTGCTGAGCTTTGTGCCGTGGGGGCCGCACGGCCTGTCGCTCGACCTCATGCGGCGCGACCGCGGCTCGGACAACGGCCTGATCGAGTTCATGGTCATCGAGCTGATCCAGCGGGCCGGCGAGCTGGGGGTCGAGCAGATCTCGCTGAACTTCGCGATGTTCAGGTCGGTCTTCGAACGCGGCTCGCGGCTCGGCGCCGGTCCTGTGCTGCGGCTGTGGTACTCGCTGCTGACGTTCTTCTCACGCTGGTGGCAGATCGAATCGCTCTACCGCGCCAACGCCAAATTCCGGCCGATCTGGGAGCCCCGCTATGTCCTCTTCGGCAAGTCGAGCGAACTCCCGCGGATCGGTCTCGCCGGCGCCCGCGCGGAGGGCTTCCTGGGCGTACCCCGGCTTCCCGCGCCGCTCGGGCGGCGGCAGCCGCGGTGAGGCCCGCTCGGGCCGTGGCGGGGGCGCCGGCGGTGACGGCCGCCGGGGCGGGCGGGGGCACGGGGTGATGCGGCTGTTCGGCGAATTAGCTGCGGTGCTCGGCGACACGGGGCGGGAGCTGCGGGCACGCGGGGCGCGGGCCGTCCCGGTCACCCTCACCGCCTGCGCCGGCATCCTCGTGCTGCAACTGCTCCAGCACGGGCGCGGCACCAGCGGCTGGGTCGAGCGGCTCGGCGGTGTCTACGCCAGCCTGCCCTGGTGGCAGGCGCTGCTGCGGACGCCCCTGTCGGTCTTCCTGCCCGATCCCTCGCTGCCGATGTGGGGGCTGGTCCTCCAGGTCGTGGTCGTCTTCGGCATCGCGGAGATTACGGTGGGGCCGCGCCGGACCCTCGCGGTCGCCCTGCTCGCCACCCTGGCCGGCACCTGCTTCGCCCGCTATTCGCTGTGGGCGGGACCGCACTGGCCCTTCGGCCTGCCCGCGCACGACCTCCTGGTCCGCGACACCGGGCCGTCCGCGGCGGTCGTCGCGCTCGGCGTCCACGTGGCGCTGCGCTACCGGGCGTGGTGGACGACCTCCGCGATCGTCCTCGCGATGGTGGTCGAGGTCGTCTCGCTGCCCAACCTGGCCGGTTACGAGCATCTGGCGGGCGTGGCCCTGATCCTCTCCCTCTCCGCCTGCGCCCCCGTCCGATCCCCCGGGACCCGGCCCGGGGCGGTGGGGCTCTGAGCCGGACTCTGACGGCGGACTCTGACGGCGGGCTTCGCAGGTGGGGCGGATAGCCTCGCGCGGTGAGTGATGACAGCCTTCCCCCCGCTTCGGCCCGGGACGCCCTGCGGTTCGCCTTCGGCACGCTCACCGTCGTGCCCGTGCGGCTCACCCGCTGGGACCGGGGCGCGGCTCGCGGCGGCATGCTCGCCGCGCCGCTCGTGGGAGTCGTCGTCGGGCTGGCCGCCGCCATATGCGGCGGGCTGCTCGTGGCGCTCGGCGCGGGGCCGCTGCTCGCGGCGGTCGGCGCGGTGGCGGTGCCCGCCGTCCTCACCCGCGGCCTGCACCTCGACGGGCTCGCCGACACCGCGGACGGGCTCGGCTCCGGCAAGGGGGCGGAGGACGCGCTGCGGATCATGAAGCAGTCGGACATCGGGCCGTTCGGGGTCGTCGTCCTGGTCTTCGCGCTGCTCGCGCAGGTCGCGTCCGCCGCGGCCTGTTACGGGCACGGGTGGGTCTACGGCGGTGCGGCCGCCGTGCTTTCCGCGGTGGCCGCGCGGGCGGCTCTGGTCGTGGCGTGCCGGCGCGGGGTGCCGGCGGCGCGGTCCGGCGGGCTCGGGGCGGCTGTCGCCGGGGTGGTGCCGGGGGGGCTGGCGGCGGTGGTGGTGGGCGTCTGTGCGGGGTTCGCTGCCGCGGGGGGGCTGGGGTTCGGCGGGTTCACGGCGGTGCGGTGCGGGGTGGCGGTGCTGGTCGGGGTGGGGGGTGGGGTGGTCGTGGTGGGGAGGTGCCGGCGGCGGTTCGGCGGGGTGACGGGGGATGTGTTCGGGGCGGTTGCCGAAGTGGGGGGTACGGCTGCGTTTCTTGTGCTCGGGCTGCGTTGATCGGTTTTCTCTGCCCGCCCGCCCACCCATGGGGGTACCCCCGGGCGAAGCTCAGGGGGAAGGTTTTTTTCGGGTGCGGGTGCCGGTGGTGGGTGGGGTCGCTGCCGCTCCGGGGGTATCTCCTCGGACCGCGCACCTCGGCTCTGTGCAAACGTTCCTGCGGGAGTTGTGCGCAGTCCTGCGGGGACACCCCCGGATCGTCCCCTCCGCCGCCATCGGCGTCCGCAGACCCGTGGGCGGGTGAGGTGGGGGGCCGAGCCGGGGGCACCGCCCGCCGCACCCTCCCCCGAGGACGCTTTTGACCTGCCCGGCACACCATCACCCGCGGGCGGGCTGTCGCCGACGCTGCAGCATCACCGCTGGGAGACCGTTCCATGCCCGCACGGGCGAGCGAAGGTGCCTCCAGGCGAAGCCCAGGGGGAGACGCCCCGCGCCGCCAGGCGCGGGCACAACCCACGGGTGGGGACCTGCCGACTACGTCGCACCCCGCAGGGGCTCAGCGTAGGCTCGGCGCAGCCGATGGGCACCGCGGACGCCCCGAGGATGTGGCGGAATACGATGCGGGCACGGCCCGGCCGGGCCATCCACCGGCCTTCGACAAGGACCTCGACCGAATAGGACCTAAGCCACCGTGACAGCTCTGACACTCAGTACCTCCGCCGCCGCAGCGCTGCGCGCGGACGCCGTCGTCGTGGGGGTGAGCAAGGCCGCCAAGGGCGGCCCGCAGCTCGCCCCAGGGGCGGAAACGGTGGATGCCGCGTTCGGCGGCAAGCTCGCCTCGACGCTGGAGACGCTCGGCGCGGTCGGCGCCGAGGGCGAGCTGACCAAGCTCCCCGCCCCGGACGGCGTAAAGGCCGCGGTCGTGGTGGCGGTGGGCCTGGGGGACGCGCCCGAGGAGGGTGCGGGGTTCGACCCCGAGGCGCTGCGCAAGGCCGCGGGGACCGCAGCCCGGGCGCTGACGGGAGCCAAGAAGGCGGTGTTCGCGCTGCCCGCGGGCGACCCGGCGCAGGTCGAGGCGGTCGCGGTGGGCGCGCTGCTCGGCGCGTACGCGTTCACGGCGTATCAGGCCGACTCGGGCAAGGGCCCGCTCGGTGAGGTCGCCGTGGTGGGGGCCAAGCCGCGCGACAAGGCGTACAAGGCGGCGGCGGAGCGGGCGACCGCGGTGGCCGAGGAGGTCAACCGGGCGCGCGACCTGATCAACACCCCGCCGAACGACCTGAACCCGAAGGCCTTCGCCGCCGCGGTGCAGACCGCGGCCAAGGAGTACGGCCTGAAGGTCGAGGTGCTGGACGAGAAGGCGCTGCTCAAGGGCGGCTACGGCGGCATCATGGGCGTCGGGCAGGGCTCGGCGACGCCGCCGCGGCTGGTGCGGGTGGCGTACTCGCACGCCAAGGCCACCAGGACGCTGGCCTTCGTCGGCAAGGGCATCACGTACGACTCGGGCGGCATCTCGCTCAAGCCCCCGGGGCACAACGAGACGATGAAGTGCGACATGAGCGGAGCCGCCGCGGTCTTCTCCGCGGTCGTGGCGGCGGCCCGGCTGGGCCTGGCGGTCAATGTGACCGGCTGGCTGGCGCTGGCCGAGAACATGCCCGGCGGCGGCGCGACCCGCCCCGGCGACGTCCTGAAGATGTACAGCGGCAAGACGGTCGAGGTGCTGAACACCGACGCCGAAGGCCGCCTGGTGCTGGCCGACGCGCTGGCCAGGGCGTCGGAGGAGGCCCCGGACGCGATCGTGGACGTGGCCACGCTGACCGGTGCGATGGTGCTGGCGCTGGGCGACGGCCGGTTCGGGATCATGGCGAACGACGACGGTTTCCGTACCGCCGTGCACACCGCGGCGCTGGCCGAGGGCGAGGACTCCTGGCCGATGCCGCTGCCGCAGCAGCTGCGCAAGAGCTTCGACTCCCCGACCGCGGACATCGCCAACATGGGCTCGCGCCCCGGCGGCGGCCTGGTCGCCGGGCTCTTCCTGCGGGAATTCGTCGGCGAGGGCATCACGTGGGCGCACCTGGACATCGCGGGCCCGGCCTTCAACGAGGGCGGCCCGTTCGGCTACACCCCCAAGGGCGGCACCGGCTCGGCCGTACGCACCCTGGTGGCGCTGGCCCGGCGGACCGCCGAGGGCGACCTGCTCTGATCGGGCGACGGCCGCTCCGGCGGTGAAGATCGGGTGAGATGTGTCACGTGCGGCCCCCGGCGACATGCCGGGGGCCGCACGCGGTGTTCCCACGGGCAGGCCCGGTGGCCCGCTTGCCCCTGAGAAGTGCGAAGATGTTGTCTCGGCACGACAGGGCCCCCTTTAAGACAAAGCGGCCGAACCAAAGCCGCCGCCCGGTCATGGTGGACCGGCTCCGGCGAACCCATGCATGGAGGACGTGACGTGGCGAACGACGCCAGCACTGTTTTCGACCTAGTGATCCTCGGCGGCGGCAGTGGCGGCTACGCAGCCGCGCTGCGTGCTGCGCAGCTGGGACTGGACGTCGCCCTGATCGAGAAGAACAAGCTCGGGGGCACCTGTCTGCACAACGGCTGCATTCCCACCAAGGCGCTGCTGCACGCCGGTGAGATCGCGGACCAGGCTCGCGAGAGCGAGCAGTTCGGCGTGAAGGCCACCTTCGAGGGCATCGACATCGCCGCCGTCCACAAGTACAAGGACGACGTGATCTCGGGCCTCTACAAGGGCCTGCAGGGCCTGGTGGCCTCGCGCAAGGTGACGTACATCGAGGGCGAGGGACGGCTGTCGTCCCCGACCTCGGTCGATGTGAACGGACAGCGGATCCAGGGCCGCCACGTGGTGCTCGCGACCGGTTCCGTACCGCGTTCGCTGCCCGGGCTGTCCATCGACGGCAACCGGATCATCTCCTCGGACCACGCGCTGACCCTCGACCGGGTCCCGCAGACCGCGATCGTGCTGGGCGGCGGTGTGATCGGCGTCGAGTTCGCCTCGGCGTGGAAGTCCTTCGGCACCGACGTGACCATCATCGAGGGTCTGCCGCACCTGGTGCCGGTCGAGGACGAGAACAGCTCGAAGCTGCTGGAGCGGGCCTTCCGCAAGCGCGGCATCAAGTTCAACCTGGGCACCTTCTTCCAGAGCGCCGAGTACACCGCCGACGGTGTGAAGGTGACGCTGGCGGACGGCAAGACCTTCGAGGCCGAGGTGCTGCTGGTCGCGATCGGCCGCGGCCCGGTCTCGCAGAACCTCGGGTACGAGGAGCAGGGCGTCGCGATGGACCGCGGCTTCGTCCTGGTGGACGAGTACATGCGGACGAACGTGCCGACCATCTCGGCCGTCGGCGACCTGGTGCCCACGCTCCAGCTCGCGCACGTCGGTTTCGCCGAGGGCATCCTGGTGGCGGAGCGGCTGGCCGGCCTCAAGGCCGTGCCGATCGACTACGACGGTGTGCCGCGGGTGACGTACTGCCACCCGGAGGTCGCGTCCGTGGGCATCACCGAGGCCAAGGCCAAGGAGGTCTACGGCGCCGACAAGGTCGTGACGCTCAAGTACAACCTGGCGGGCAACGGCAAGAGCAAGATCCTCAAGACCGCGGGCGAGATCAAGCTCGTCCAGGTCCGCGACGGTGCCGTCGTGGGCGTCCACCTGGTCGGCGACCGGATGGGCGAGCAGGTCGGCGAAGCGCAGCTGATCTACAACTGGGAGGCGCTGCCCGCCGAGGTCGCGCAGCTCATCCACGCGCACCCGACGCAGAACGAGGCCATGGGCGAGGCCCACCTCGCCCTCGCGGGCAAGCCGCTGCACTCGCACGACTAGGTCCACCCTCCACCACGCCACCCATCCGCACAGATCGTGAGGAGTAACCGCAACCATGGCGGTTTCCGTAACCCTGCCGGCGCTCGGCGAGAGCGTGACCGAGGGCACCGTCACCCGCTGGCTCAAGGCCGAAGGTGAGCGCGTCGAGGCCGACGAGCCGCTGCTCGAGGTCTCGACCGACAAGGTCGACACCGAGATCCCCTCGCCGGCGTCCGGCACCCTCGCGTCCATCAAGGTCGCCGAGGACGAGACGGTCGAGGTCGGCGCCGAGCTGGCCATCATCGACGACGGCAGCGGCGGCGCACCCGCCGCGACCCCCGCCCCGGCGGCCGAGCCGGAGCCCAAGGCCGAGGCCCAGCCCGCCCAGGAGGCCCCGACCGCTCCGTCGACCGAGACCGAGGCCCCGGCTCCGGCCCCGACCGCGGAGGCGACCGCCGGCTCGTCCGGCGCCTCCGGCACCGATGTCGTGCTGCCCGCACTCGGCGAGAGCGTGACCGAGGGCACGGTCACCCGCTGGCTCAAGGCGGTCGGCGAGAGCGTCGAGGCCGACGAGCCGCTGCTGGAGGTCTCGACCGACAAGGTCGACACCGAGATCCCCTCGCCCGTGGCCGGCACCTTGCTGGAGATCCTGGTCGAGGAGGACGGTACCGCCGAGGTCGGCGCCCGGCTCGCGGTGATCGGCGACGCCGGCGCCGCCCCCGCCGCGGCTCCGGCGCCCGCCGCACCCGCCCCGGCCCCGGAGGCTCCCGCCCCCGCCGCACCCGCCCCCGCTCCGGAGGCTCCCCCGGCCCCCGCGCCGGCAGCCCCGGAACCTGCCCCGGCCGCTCCGGCTCCGGCGCCCGCCCAGGCGCAGGCTCCGGCTCCGGCTCCGGTCGCCCCGGCCGCGCCCGCGCCCGCCGCGACCGGTGACGACGGCGCGTACGTCACCCCGCTGGTCCGCAAGCTCGCCGCCGAGAACGGCGTCAACCTCGGCTCCGTGCGCGGCACGGGCGTCGGCGGGCGGATCCGCAAGCAGGACGTCATCGCCGCGGCGGAGGCCGCGAAGGCCGCTGCCGCCGCGTCGGCCGCCGCCCCCGCCCCCGCCGCCGCCGCTCCGAAGGCCGCCGCCGCGGTGTCCCCGCTGCGCGGCCAGACCGTCAAGATGACCCGGATGCGCAAGGTCATCGGCGACAACATGATGAAGGCCCTGCACTCGCAGGCGCAGCTCACCACCGTCGTCGAGGTGGACGTCACCCGTGTCATGCGGCTGCGCGCCCAGGCCAAGGACGCCTTCGCGGCGCGCGAGGGCGTCAAGCTCTCGCCGATGCCGTTCTACGTCAAGGCCGCCGCGCAGGCCCTCAAGGCGCACCCGGTGATCAACGCCAGGATCAACGCGGACGAGGGCACGATCACCTACTTCGACTCCGAGAACATCGGGATCGCGGTGGACTCCGAGAAGGGTCTGATGACCCCGGTCATCAAGGGTGCCGGCGACCTGAACATCGCCGGTATCGCCAAGAAGACCGCGGAGCTGGCGGCCAACGTCCGGGCCAGCAAGATCACCCCCGACGACCTGGCCGGTGCGACCTTCACCATCAGCAACACCGGGTCGCGCGGCGCGCTGTTCGACACCGTCATCGTGCCGCCGAACCAGGCCGCCATCCTGGGCATCGGCGCCACCGTCAAGCGCCCGGCGGTCGTGGAGACCCCCGAGGGCACGGTCATCGGCGTCCGGGACATGACCTTCCTGGCGTTGTCCTACGACCACCGGCTGGTGGACGGCGCCGACGCCGCCCGCTACCTGACGGCGGTCAAGGAGATCCTGGAGGCGGGCGAGTTCGAGGTCGAGCTCGGCCTGTAACCACCCCGCACCAGCGCTGTACGGCAGTCCTGCGCCCCCGCCCCGGCACATCCGGGACGGGGGCGCAGTCGCGTACCGGCGGCGGCCGGGTAGGGGTCAGGTGGCGCTCCGGTGGGAGGCACGGTTGCTTCTTCGCCGTATCGTCTAAGTCACGCAACACGTGAAGGAGCGCGCATCATGGCCTCTGCCGCCGTCCCGCACCTGGTCGTGCACAGCCTCCGTGAACAGATCCGCGAGCACATCCTGGAGGGGATCGTCAGCGGGCGCTGGAAGCCGGGCGAGCGGATCGTGGAGCGCAGGATCGCGGTGGAGCTCCAGGTCAGCCAGACTCCCGTGCGGGAGGCGCTGCGGGAGCTGGAGACGCTGCGGCTGATCGAGTCCGCGCCGAACAAGGGCGTACGGGTGCGGGGGCTCACCGCGGCCGACCTCAAGGAGAGCTATCCGGTACGAGCCGGGCTCGAACAGGTCGCGGCCGAGCTGGCCGCGCCGCGGCTCGCCGCCGACCCCGCCGCCCTCGAACGCGAGGTCGCCGCGCTGCAGCTGGCCGACGCGGCTCTCGACGGCGAGGCCCAGGTGCGGCACACGGTGGCCTTCCACCACGAGCTGGTCCGCGCGGCGGACAACGCGGTGCTGCTGCACGCGTGGGAGTCGCTGGGCATCGAGGTCTGGACGACGCTGTCCATCCGCTGGCTCAGCCCGGCGCCGCGCGCGTATGCCGCGGAGCACCAGGACATAGTCGACGCCTTCGCGCGTCGCGACCCGCGCATCTGCGACTTGATCAAGTCCCACGTCCTGAGCTGCGCGCCCCAGGTCTGACGCCCTGCGCCGCCTCTCCCGCAAGAGGGCGCCCCATCCCGGGGCGGCGGGGATCGTGCGGCTCCCCTTCGGCAAGGGGGTGCCCACCAGGGGACGCGGGGACTGCGCGAGCAACCCAGCACCGGCCGGCGGTCCGGATGCGACAGCGACAGCCCCTTTCGCCCGGTGACGGCCCGCGCGCGGGTGGTGGGCCGGCCGCGCAGTTCCCCGCGCCCCTGGGTAAGGCGCCGCCTTACCCAGCAAGCACCCCGGCTCCGCGCCCGGCGGAAGGGCGCCCACCGACGCAGTGCCACCCCCGACCCCGCCCCGGCGGAAGGGCGCCCCCTGCGGCAGCAGAACCCCCGGCCCCGCGGGAGCGGAGTGGCGGAACCACCGCGCCCGGGGGAAAGAAGCCCTGCGAATCGAAGATGAGCAGGGCACGGCACTGCGTGCCCAAAAGGCTGGCACCCCGTGCCGACTTAGATTCCACCCCTGAGACCCATTGATCGATCATCGATCGCAGGCGTATCGTCGACGCCGGAGGGCGAGCCCTGTCTGCCGACTAAAAAACTCGCACTCATCACCTCCCTCCGCTCGGAAGGCGGCACCCCATGCCTGACGCCGTAGGCCGTACCCGGCCGAGTCAGCTCGATCAGATCCCGGACCGCGACCCGGAGGAGACCGCCGAGTGGCTCGCGTCACTGGACGCGGTCACCACGGCCGCCGGCCCGCACCGGGCCGCGTATCTGATGCGCAGAACCCTCGAAAGCGCCGGCGCGAGCGAAAACGGCGTCGCCCTGCCTTCGCTGCTGGAGACCGAGTACATCAACACCATCCCGACCTCCGCCGAGCCCGCCTACCCGGGCGACGAGGCGATGGAGGCCAGGATCACCGCCTGGAACCGCTGGAACGCCGCGGCCATGGTCACCCGTGGCAGCAAGCTCGGGCTCGGCGGCCACATCGCCACCTTCGCGTCGGCGGCCTGGCTGTACGAGACCGGCTTCCAGCACTTCTTCCGCGGCAAGGAAGGCAGCGGGTCCGGCGACCAGCTGTACCTCCAGGGCCACGCCTCCCCCGGCATATACGCCCGCGCCTTCCTCGACGGCCGGCTGTCCGACGGGCAGCTCGACCGGTTCCGGCAGGAGGCCGGCGGTGACGGCCTGCCGTCTTACCCGCATCCGCGGCGGCTGCCGTGGCTGTGGGAATTCCCCACCGTCTCGATGGGCCTCGGCCCGCTGTCCGCGATCTACCAGGCCCGCTTCAACCGCTACCTGGAGCACCGCGGCATCAAGGACACCTCCGACTCGCACGTGTGGGCCTTCCTCGGCGACGGCGAGATGGACGAGCCCGAGTCGACGGCCGCCCTGGCGCTGGCCGGGCGCGAGGGCCTGGACAACCTGACCTTCGTGATCAACTGCAACCTGCAGCGGCTCGACGGCCCGGTCCGCCCCAACTTCAAGATCGTGCAGGAGCTGGAGTCGCAGTTCCGCGCGGCCGGCTGGAATGTCATCAAGGCGCTGTGGGGCGCGGCCTGGGACGAGGTACTGGCGCAGGACGTCGACGGCGCGCTGCTGCGGCGGCTGCGCGAGGTTCCCGACGCGCAGTTCCAGACGTACGCCACGCGGGACGCGGCCTACATCCGCGAGCACTTCTTCGGCGCGGACGCCTCGCTGCGTACGATCGCGGGCCGGCTCTCCGACGCCAAGCTGCTGGAGCTGTTCCAGACCTCGCGGGCCGGGCACGAGCCGCGCAAGGTCTACGCGGCCTACCGGGCCGCCGTGGACCACAAGGGCGCCCCCACGGTGGTGCTCGCGCAGACGGTCAAGGGCTACACGCTCGGCGCGGGCTTCGAGTCGCGCAACGCCAACCACCAGATGAAGAAGCTCACCGGCGCGCAGTTCCGTACGATGCGCGACCTGCTGGAGCTGCCGATCCCGGACAGCGCGCTGGACGCGGACGTCGTCCCGTACTGGCACCCGGGTGAGGACTCGCCCGAGGTGCGCTACCTGCACGAGCGGCGCGCGGCTCTCGGCGGTCCCGCCCCGGCCCGCAAGGTCGTCGCCAAACCGCTGCCGCTGCCGCCCGACAAGGCCTACCAGGCGCTGGAGAAGGGCTCGGGCACCCAGGAGATCGCCACCACGATGGCGTTCGTGCGGCTGGTCAAGGACCTGATGCGGGAGAAGGAGACCGGCCGCCGCTGGGTGCCGATCGTCCCCGACGAGGCGCGCACCTTCGGCATGGAGTCGCTCTTCCCGTCCGCGGGCCTCTACTCGCCCAAGGGCCAGACGTACGACCCGGTCGACCGCGACCAACTGCTGTACTACAAGGAGGCGAAGGACGGCCAGATCCTCAACGAGGGGATCACCGAGGCCGGTTCGCTCGCCGACTTCACCGCCGCGGCCACCGCGTACGCCACCCACGGCGAACCGATGATCCCGTTCTACATCTTCTACTCGATGTTCGGCTTCCAGCGCACCGCCGACCAGTTCTGGGCGCTGGCCGACCAGTTGGGCCGCGGGTTCGTGATCGGCGCGACCGCGGGGCGCACCACGATGACCGGCGAGGGCCTCCAGCACGCGGACGGCCACTCGCATCTGATCGCCTCCACCAATCCGGCGGCGCTCTCCTACGACCCGGCGTTCGCGTACGAGGTCGGGGTCATCGTCCGCGAGGGCCTGCGGCGGATGTACGGCCCCGAGGCCGAGGACGTCTTCTACTACCTGACGGTCTACAACGAGCCGAAGGTGCAGCCCGCGATGCCGGCCGGCGTCGAGGAGGGCATCCTCAAGGGCCTCTACCGCTACCAGGCCGCCGCCAACCCGGCGCCCGGCGCCCCCCGGCTGCAACTGCTGGCCTCCGGCACCGCCATCCACTGGGCGCTGGACGCGCAGCGGCTGCTCGCCGAGGACTGGGGTGTGGCCGCCGACGTGTGGTCCGCGCCGTCCTGGACGGAACTGCGGCGCGACGCGCTGGAATGCGACGCGGCCCGGCTGCGCGGCGAGGAGCGTACGCCGTACGTGACGCGCGCGCTGGAGGGCGCGCCCGGTCCCGTGGTCGCCGTCAGCGACTGGATGCGCGCGGTGCCCGACCAGATCGCGCCGTGGGTCGAGCAGGACTGGACGTCGGTCGGCACGGACGGCTTCGGCCTGTCGGACACCCGTGACGCGGCCCGCAGGTACTTCGGGGTGGACCCGCAGTCGCTGACCGTCCAGGCGCTCGCGGCGCTCGCCCGGCGCGGCGAGATCGAGACGGCGAAGGTCAAGGAGGCGGCGGAGCGCTACGGGCTCTGAACACCGGTACGCGACCGGTAAGCGACCGGTACGCTGACGCCGTCACGGGTGTGGCTTGTGCCATCTCCCTTGGCGGCAGTCGGCGTTGGGGTGCACGAAGCACAAGAAACCTGTGAAACCCCGGAGTCGGCGAACCTACTGGCTCGAAAGGGATTGCGGGTCCTTACAGGTACCGGTTAAGTTCCCCCGGATGCCTGCCAACCCCAGCCCGCTGACGGCTCCCACCGCCGAGGATCTCCGCGCCTGGTACCGAGTGCAGTCCGCCGCGCTCGCGCACGACCGGCCGGGAGAGCCGGTGCCCTCGCAGGCCGCGGTGCGCGCCGGGCTGACCACCACCGGCAGCCGCCGGCGGGTGGTCCTGTGGCTGCTGCGCGGCTCGGGCGACGACCCGGTGGCGACGGCGCTGCTGCGGCTGCCCGGCGGCCCGGCCGGCGCCGACGGCGGTCCCGCCGAGATCCAGCTGACCGTCCACCCGGCGCACCGCAGGCTCGGTACGGGCTCCCGGCTGCTCGCCACCGTCACCGAGGCCGCGACCGCCGCGGGATGCGGCAGCCTGGCCGCGGAAGCGGTGTCCGGCACCCAGGGCGAGGGCTTCCTCGCGACCCGCGACTTCGTCCCCGTGCTGCGGCTGACCTGGCAGCGGCTGGCGCTCGACGACCTCCCCGGGCAGATCGGCAAGCTCCCCGAGGTCCCCCACCCGGGCTACCGCCTGACCGCCTGGGAGGGCGCCGTCCCCGACACCCTCACCGACGGCTTCGTCGCCGCCCTGCGCGCGCTCCCGGCGCCGTCAGCGGCGGTGGCCGGCCTCGACGCGGGCGAGTCCCGCTGGGACCCGGCCACCGTCCACGAGACCGCGGAACTCGCCGCCCGGCGCGGCGACCGGCTGCTGAGCGTGGCGGCGCTGCACGACGACGGCGAGGTCGCCGGCTACACCACCGTGCTGCTGCCCGGCGACGGCGCCCGGCGCGCCCGCCAGTACGACACCGCGGTCGTCCCCGCCCACCGCGGCCACGGGCTCGGCCTGTGGATGAAGGCCGAGATGCTGCGCAGGCTGCCCGCCGCGCAGCCCGACCTCGCCGAGATCCACACCGGCGTCCCCGACGACAACCGCCACCTGCTCGCGATGAACACGGCCCTGGGCTTCCGCCCGCTGCGCCGTACGGTCCGCTACCGGCTGCGGCTGCGCCGGCGCTGACCCGTGCGGTACGCCCGGGCGGCGGGTGTGCGTAACGACACGGACGCATCCGGCGGACAGGGCGTGCACCGGCACCCGGCAACCGGGAAGCTGTACGGGTGATGGACGAGACGCAGTTCTGGGAGATCGTCGACAGTACGCGCGAGGCGGCGGGCGGCGATCCGGAGGACCATGCCGACCTGCTCGTCGAGCGTCTTGCCCAGCTCGACCCCGAAGCGGTGATCGACTTCGCGCGGCACTTCGAGACCCGCTTCATCCGGGCCTTCCGCTGGGACCTGTGGGGAGCCGCCGACATCATGCTCGGCGGGGCGGACGAGGAGTCCTTCGACTACTTCCGCTGCTGGCTCATCGGCCAGGGCCGGCACGTCTTCGAGGGCGCGCTGCACTCCCCCGACGACCTCGCCTTCCTCGTCGCGGACTTCGACGCGGACGCGGACGGGGACGCGGAGGATCTCGGCTATGCCGCGGATGAGGCGTACGAGCAGCTGACCGCTGTCCGGCTCCCCGATCTCGACCTCCCCCACCAGGACCGTCCCGAGGGCGAGCCCCTCGACTTCGACGAGGAGTCCGCGATGGCCGCGCGCTTCCCCCAACTCTGGTCCCGCTTCACCTGAACACCCTTCCCTCCGGGAGGACACCGAGGTCCCGCGGTACCCCCCCTGTGCCCCCTCCGGCAGGGGGTACGCCTCCGCTGCCGCGGCCCTGCGGCTCCCCTCCGCCAAGGGGTACGCCTCCCCCGGACGCGGAGGTTGCGCGGCCCCCTGCGGCAAGGGGGTGCCCCACAGGGGCGCGGGGAACTGCGCGCCCGGCCACGACGGTGGCGCGCTGTCCGCACGGCGGGACGTGCCCCGTAAGGAGGCGCTGGGGGTGCCCCCACGCGAAGCTCTGGGGGCGGAACGCCGCGAGCAACCCACCACCGGCCGGTGGTCCGGATGCGACAGCAACAGCCCCTTCCGGCCGGTGACGACGTGCAGCTTGTCGACGGCCGGCCGCGCAGTTCCCCGCGCCCCCGGGGTGGTGCGGTCCGTCCGCACGTGACGGTGGGCGGTGGGTTGCGCGCGCAGCTCCCCGCGGCCCCTCCGCACACGACGGTCGTGGTCGGCCGGCCGCGCAGTTCCCCGCGCCCCTGGAGGGGCACCCCCTGCCGCAGAGGGCACCCTCTTCCAAGCACGCGCCCCGAGGGCAATCCGCTCGGCCGGTAGGAACGGCGCGCCCCGAGGGCGAGTGGCGCGGGGGCCGGGGAACCCGGGGAGAGGGAAGATGGCGGCATGCGTATTGCCGTCACCGGCGCATCCGGTCTGATCGGATCCGCACTGACCACCGCCCTGGCCGCCGACGGCCACGACATCGTCCGCCTCGTGCGGCGCGCCCCGAAGTCCGGGGCCGAGGTCCGCTGGGACCCTCAGCGCCGCGCGCTGGACCCCGACGCCCTGACCGGCTGCCAGGCGGTCATCCACCTGGCCGGCGCCGGCGTGGGGGACCGCCGCTGGACCGACGAACGTAAAAAAGTGCTGTACGACAGCCGCGTGCTCGGCACCGCGACCGTCGCCGCGGCGGTCGCGGCCATGGACACGCCGCCCGGCGTCCTGCTGTGCGGCAGCGCGATCGGCTACTACGGCGACACCGGCGACCGCTGGGTGGACGAGGACAGCCCGCCCGGCACCGGCTTCCTGGCGGATCTGGTCCAGGACTGGGAAGCCGCGGCGGAACCGGCCGCGGCGGCCGGCGTCCGTACCGCCTTCGCCCGTACGGGACTGGTCGTCGCCAAGGACGGCGGCGCGTGGGGCCGGCTCTTCCCGCTGTTCAAGGCGGGGCTCGGCGGCAGGCTCGGCAACGGCAGGCAGTTCTGGAGCTTCATCGCGATGCACGACGAGATCGCGGCGCTGCGGCACATCCTGGACACCCCGGCGCTGTCGGGCCCGGTCAATCTGACCGCCCCCGAGCCGCTGACCAACCGCGAGGTCACCGCGGCGATGGGCCGCGTCCTGCACCGGCCGACGCTCGCCGCCGTACCGGCGCCCGCGCTGCGCCTCGCGCTGGGCGAGTTCGCCGGGGATGTGCTGGGCAGTCAGCGGGTGCGGCCCAAGCGGCTGATGGAGTCCGGCTTCGTCTACGCCTTCCCGGAGATCGACCAGGCCATCGGCGCGGCGCTGGGGTCGTGATGGGGCCACGGTCCGGATAAGGCCGGATCAGGCCCATTGCGCCCGCATCAGTTGCCTTTGATGAGGGCATGACCCCTACCAGCGTGCTGCGCCACGCCCCCGCGCGTGCCGCGGGCCGCTGACGCGCGCGGGGAGACGACCCGACCCCGGGGAGGAGAATCGTGCCTTCACCAGCACGCCGTCACACCACGGCACCACCGGTGGACGTCATCGTGATCGGAGCCGGGCCCGCCGGCCTGGCGGCGGCGCACCATCTGCTCGGCGCAGGGCTGACGGTGACCGTACTGGAGGCGGCGGAACGCGTCGGCGGCCGGACGGCCACCGACGACGTCGCCGGTTTCCGGCTGGACCGCAGGCCGCAGCTGCTCAACATGTCCTATCCCGAGCTGCACCGCACCCCGGGGCTTCGCGGGCTGCCGCTGGCCCCGCTCGCCCCCGGCGCGCTGGTACGGGCCGGGGGCCGCGGCTACCGGGTCGGGGACCAGCGGGGCGCGCAGGCCGCGTTCGGCTCGGCGCTGGACCGGGCACGGCTCGCCACCACGCTGAACCGGCTCGCGGGCACCCCGGACGAACGGCTGGCCGCCCGGCCGGAGACGACGGCCGCCCGGGCGCTGAGCGGGCGCGGCTTCGCGCCACGCACCGTCGAGGGCTTCCTGCGGCCGCTGCTGGCCGCGCTGCTGTGCGACCCGGAGCTGCAGACGTCCAGCCGGGCCGCCGACCTGGTGCTGCGCGGTTTCGCCCGCGGGCGCGCCTGCCTGCCCGTCGGGGGCGCGGCCGGCCTGCCGGAACGGCTCGCCGCGGCTCTTCCGCCGGGCACGGTGCGGCTGGGCACGCCCGCGGAGCGGGTGGCGGTCAGCAGCGTGCGGATCGCGGACGGCACCGAGCTGCCGTGCCGGTCCGTACTCGTGGCGACCGGGGCGCGGGCGGCGGCGCACCTGCTGCCGGGGCTGCGGGTGCCGTCCTTCCACCAGGTCACCGTCTTCCACCACACCGCGCCGGTCGCGCCGCTGCGCGAACCGGTGCTGGTGCTGGACGGCGACCGGCTCGGCCCCGTCTCGCACACACTGCCGGCCGGCGCGGTCGATCCGAGCCGTACGCCGGCCGGACGGCCGCTCATCACCTCCGTGGTGCTGGGGCCGCCGCCGGACGGCGACTCCGACAAGTCGGTGCGGGCGCATCTGGCGGAGCTGTACGACACGTGCACGGACGAGTGGGAACTCCTCGGGATCCACACCGACCCCGAAGCGGTCCCGGCGATGCCCGCCCCGCACGACCTGCGCCGCCCCGTCCGGGTGCTGCACGGCCTCTACGTCTGCGGCTCCCACCGCGCCACCAGCACCCTCCAGGGCACCCTGCACTCCGCCCGCCGCGCCGCGGCCACCCTCCTCCAGGACACCGCCCGGCTGCCTTCCGCGCAGGAGGCGGCGGCGTAGGCCCGCGGCCGTTCCCGCGCCGGGGAGATCCACGCGCGGGCCTGCGGCGTACGCACGCCGCAGGCCCCGGGTCACAGGGGGAAGCCGGCCGCCTCCGCCCGGACGTAGAAGGCGCGGGCGGCGGAGGTGTCGCGGTAGGGGTCGAGGCGGCGGGCGAAGTCGCGGGCGTATTCCGCGGCCCGGACGGACCGCATGTCCGCGGCCTGCCGGACGACCTCGGCCCCGAGGGCGCAGGCGGCGTCGAGGTCGCCGAGGGAGAGCCGGGCCGAGGCGAGGACGGCCCGGCAGAACAGCCGGCTGCGCGCGTACCCGGGTGCGCGCAGTTGCAACGACCGCTCGGCCTGCTGGGCCGCCGCCCGGTGCTGCTGGAGGTCCCGGTGGCAGTGCCCGAATTCGTCGGCGAGCTGCGCCTCGTCGAAGAAGCGTGCCCAGGACGGCAGTTCGTCCCCCGGGCGGGCCGCCCCGAAGGCGCGTTCGGCCCGGACGAGCGCTGCCGTGCACGCGCGCGAGTCGCCGAGCACACCGTGCCCGCGGGCCTCGGCCGCGTACGTCAGGGCCTGTACGGCGCCCGGCGCGCCCGTGCCGATGCCCTGCTGCGCGACCCGCGCCAGCTGCACCGCCTCGCGCCCGTGGCCGAGGTGGACCGCCTGGCGGCTCATCGTGACCAGCACGTATCCGCCGTGGATCCGGTCGCCCGCCGCCTGGGTGAGCCGCAGCGCCTGGACGAAGTAGCGCTGCGCGAGCCCGTGCGCGCCGATGTCGTAGGACGTCCAGCCGGCCAGCCGGGTGAGGTCGGCGACGGACGCGAAGAGCCGGCGGCCCTGCGTCTCGCCGTAGCTGCCGCGCAGCATCGGCTCGGCCTCGTGTTCGAGGTAGCGGATGAGGGCCTGGCGGGCGTGCCCGCCGCCGTAGGCGTGGTCGAGGGTGCGGAAGAGGTCGCCCACCGCCCGCAGCGCCGCGATGTCACCGGCGCCGACCCGGCCGGCGGAATTCGGCGCGGCGGGGCGTAAGTCCTGGGCGGCCCGCGACATGCCCCGGTTCTGCGCGGGCACCCGCTCCGCCGCCTTGCGGACGACCGTGTCGTCCGCCGAGCCGATCAGCCAGTCCCTGCTGGGCACGACAAGGCCCGCCGGGCTGAACGCGATCTTGCGCAGCTCCGCCTGGCTCCCGGTGTCCTTGCGCCACAGCCCGCTGACGATGTCGACCGCCTCGCCCGCGGTGGCGGCGTATTCGAGCCCCGCGTAGACCGGCGCGCACGCGTCGAGGCCGAGGTCCTGCGCGGACAGCCGGCGGCCGAGCCGCTGTGTGAAGACCTCGGCGATCAGCGCCGGGGAGGTGCCGCGCGGCTGCTGGCCGCGCAGCCAGCGGGTCACCGACGTCTTGTCGTAGCGCAGGTCGAGCCCGTGCTCCTGGCCGAGCCGGTCGACCCGGCGGGCGAGTCCTGCGTGCGAGAAGCCGGCTTCGGCGATGAGCGCGGCGAGCCGGGTGTTGCGGCGGTGCGGGCGGTCGGCCCGCGCGGTCCCGGCGGGGTCGCCGAGCTGCGCGGGATCGGGGCCGCGGTCCCGCCGGGGGTCGGGGGCGCTGTCCCGTGGGTCGTGGCCGCCGTCCGGCGGGTCCTGGTTGCCGTCCTGCGGGTCGTGGTCGTCGTCCCGCGCTTCCTGGTGGTCGGGCGGGTCCTGCGGCGGCTGTCCTGCGCCGCGTCCTGGCCGGGCGGCCGGGCCGGTGGGGGGTCCGTTCGGGGTTCGGTGCGTGGCACGGTCCGTCATCGGCGGTGCGGCCCACTTCCTCTGCAGGGTCTTCAGATCGGCGTGAATGTAACGGTCAGAGCTGCCCAGCTCACCGCAAGAGCCGCATATTCGTCCGATTGAGCGACAGTGACCCCCATTGCCGGGTAAGCCGCCCGCACCGGTACGAACCGATGTGCTATGGCGCCGCCCGGCGCGGGGCGACGGGCGCCGCCGCCGTACAGTGGCAAGGGCGCGTATCAGCACAGCAGAGGAGTCGTCGTGAGTGAGCTGCAGTTCGTTCACCTGGGGTTCGGGGCTGACGCCGTGGAGTACGGGGAGGCGTGGCAGCGGCAGCGCACCGTGCACGCGGCCCGTTTCGCCGACGAGATCCCGGACACCTGCCTGCTGCTCGAACACCCGGCGGTCTACACGGCGGGACGGCGTACGGCCGACAGCGAGCGCCCGCTCGACGGCACTCCGGTGGTGGACGTGGACCGCGGCGGCAAGATCACCTGGCACGGTCCCGGCCAGCTGGTGGGCTACCCGATCCTGAAGCTGCCGCGCCCGGTCGACGTCGTGGCCCATGTGCGGCGGCTGGAGGACGCGCTGATCCTGACGGCTGCGGAGTTCGGCCTGGAGACCAGCCGGGTGGAGGGCCGCTCCGGGGTGTGGGTGCTGGGCGATCCGACCGAGCAGCGCCTGGGCGGCCTGACCCTGGACTTCGACCCGCGGCTGACCGACGACGAGTTCGACCCGCGGCTGAACGGCCCGGAGTACGCCCCCTCCAACGCCGGGCAGCGCCGCGAGGACCGCAAACTCGCGGCGATCGGCATCCGGGTCGCGAAGGGCGTGACGATGCACGGCTTCGCGCTGAACTGCAACCCCGACACCACCTCGTACGACCGGATCGTGCCGTGCGGGATCAGGGACGCGGGCGTCACCTCGCTGTCGGAGGAGCTGGGCCGGGACATCGGCGTCACCGAGGTGCTGCCCGTCGTGGAGAAGCACCTCGCCGCCGTGCTGGCCGGGGCCGAACCGCTCCCCCGGGCTGTCTAGGAATTCCGGGGCGTACCCTGGCGTTCACCGTAGAATCTAAGCCGTAGGCACAATCTCAGCTTTAGGGAGCCGGTCGTGTCCGCAGTCGCACCCGACGGACGCAAGATGCTGCGCCTGGAGGTCCGCAACAGCCAGACCCCCATCGAGCGCAAGCCCGAGTGGATCAAGACCCGGGCGAAAATGGGTCCCGAGTACACGCAGATGCAAAAGCTCGTCAAGAGCGAGGGCCTGCACACGGTGTGCCAGGAGGCCGGCTGTCCCAACATCTACGAGTGCTGGGAGGACCGCGAGGCGACCTTCCTCATCGGCGGCGACCAGTGCACCCGGCGTTGCGACTTCTGCCAGATCGACACCGGCAAGCCGCAGGCCCTGGACCGCGACGAGCCGCGCCGGGTCGGCGAGTCCGTCGTCACCATGGACCTGAACTACGCCACCATCACCGGTGTCGCGCGTGACGACCTGGAGGACGGCGGCGCCTGGCTGTACGCCGAGACCGTCCGGCAGATCCACGCCATGACCGCCGGACGGGCCGCCGGACGCACCAAGGTCGAGCTGCTGATCCCCGACTTCAACGCGGAGCCCGCGCAGCTCGCCGAGGTCTTCGGCGCCCGCCCCGAGGTGCTGGCGCACAACGTCGAGACGGTGCCGCGGATCTTCAAGCGGATCCGCCCCGGCTTCCGCTACGAGCGCTCCCTCGAGGTCATCACCCGCGCGCGGGAGGCGGGCCTGGTCACCAAGTCCAACCTGATCCTGGGCATGGGCGAGGAGCGCGAGGAGATCAGCCAGGCGCTCCAGGACCTGCACGACGCGGGCTGCGAGCTGATCACCATCACGCAGTATCTGCGGCCCTCGGTGCGGCACCACCCGGTGGAGCGGTGGGTGAAGCCGGCCGAGTTCGTGGAGCTGAAGGAGGAGGCCGAGGAGATCGGCTACGCGGGCGTGATGTCCGGGCCGCTGGTCCGCTCCTCCTACCGTGCCGGACGGCTGTTCCAGCAGGCCGTCGACCGCCGCGAGCAGCTGGGTGCGGCCCGGGCGGTGTGAGGCCCCGCCCGGGTGGGTACGGGCGGCGGGCACGGCGGGGTGCGGGCATCGTGTGAATCGCCTCACCCGGCCGTACGGGGCTGGCGGAAGAGTGACCTGGCGGGGCGGGGTGCGGGCGGCCCCGAGGCTTTCATGTGAGATTGACCGAGTGGTCACCGGCTGGTAACACGTTGTGGCGAGGCTGGTTTCACAGCACACACTTCCGGTTCGTCTCGTTGCCTTTGCGCTCATTGCCTTGAGGGGGACGCCATGCCGTCCGAGTCGGTCCACACCCGCCCGTCTCTCCAGTTGCCCACGCACACCCCGGTCGCCGGGGCGCTGCGAGCTGTCGAATCGTTTCTGCTCCGTGGCGGCCAGCAGACCGCCCGGCGTAACGCCTGGGCGTCGGTCGTCGCGGACCGCCAGCGCGCGAAGGACCGCCGGGAGGCGGAGTACGAGATGGCCGCGCTGCTGACGGGCTCGCGCGGGGACGCCGTACGGGACTGAAGTCTTCACCGGGGGCCGCCGCGACGGGTGCGCGGGCCGCGGCGGCGTGACGTGAGCGGGCGGCCGGTGTGACGCAGGTGGGCGGGGGCCGCCGTACGGGCGGTGCCGCGTGACGGGCGAGCGGGCGGCCACGTATCCTTTGCCGCATGGCGAGGAAGGAAACATCCGAGAACCCTGGGCGACTGGCACAGATCGCTCAGACCTACAAGATGACCAGGCAGGCCGACTCCAAAATCGGGCTTGTCATTGCGGCTGTGGGAATCGTCACCTTCGGTGTCATCCTCGCCCTCGGCTTCTTGATCGACCACCCCATCTGGGCCGGGATCCTGGGATTCCTGCTGGCCTTCCTCGCGATGGCGGTGGTCTTCGGCCGCCGCGCCGAGCGGGCCGCCTTCGGGCAGCTGGAGGGCAAGCCGGGTGCGGCTGCCGCCGTGCTGCAGAACGTCGGCCGCGGCTGGACGGTGACGCCGGCGGTGGGCATGAACAAGAGCCAGGACGTCGTCCACCGGGCTGTCGGCAAGGCCGGTGTCGTCCTGGTCGGCGAGGGCAACCCCAACCGGGTCAAGGCCCTGCTGGCGAACGAGAAGAAGAAGGTCGCCCGGGTCGTCTACGACGTGCCGGTGCACGACTTCATCGTCGGCAACGGTGAGGGGGAGCTGCCGCTCAAGAAGCTGCGCGCCACCTTGCTGCGGCTGCCGCGCACCCTGACCGGCCCCAAGACCACCGAGGTCAACGACCGCCTCAAGGCGCTCGGGGACCTGATGTCGAACATGCCGATCCCGAAGGGGCCCATGCCGAAGGGCATGCGGATGCCCAAGGGCCGCTGAGCGTCCCGCCTTGAGGGCGCCCCCGTGCGGGGGCGCCCTTTTCGCTGTGCGCTTCCTGGCTGTGCGCTTCGCTCTGCGCTTCTCGGCTCTGGGCCTCCGTGGCCGCCCGCGGTCAGATACGGACCTGGACGGCCTTCACGGCCCGGTCGTGCAGGCCGCGCGTGTCGCGGTCCCAGACGACGGCCGGGACGACGAGTACCAGCAGCAGCGTACGGAGGGCCGCGCCGAGCGGGCTGAGCCGGCCGCCGCCCACGTGCACGACCCGCAGCCGCATGATGAGCTTGCCCGGCGTACTGCCGACGAGCCCGAGGGCGATCACGCTCACCACGGCGAACACGACCAGCGCCCAGTTGTTCGCCAGTTGGAGATCACGGTGCGCGATCAGACCGTATGCGATCAACACGCTCAGAGCCCAGTCGATGAACAGTGCGGCGAGCCGCCTGCCGACCGATGCGACGGATCCGGGACCGCTCTCGGGCAGTCCGAGCCGCTCACCGCGGTACCCGAAGTCCGCGCCCATCTTCTCGGCGGCCGCGCGGGGCCCCGACAGCCACGATCCGATTACTTCCCTGTTGTCCACCTGTCCACGGTAACCCCCGTACGGCCCAGCCCCACCAGGCGGGGACCACTCCGACGGCGTCGCGGTTAACGTCCAAGAAACAAATGGGTCATGCTGGAGAAATCCCTGATCCCTATGGTCAGGGCAGTGTGCGCCACCGCACTGGCCGCACCTCGATCGCCAACCCGACCCGCGGGGCCGGGCCTAGGAGGAGTTGGATGTTCCAGAACGCCGACGACGTCAACAAGTTCATCTCGGACGAGGGCGTCAAGTTCGTCGACGTCCGCTTCTGTGACCTGCCCGGTGTGATGCAGCACTTCACGGTCCCGGTCTCGTCGTTCGACCCGACCGAGGAACTCGCCTTCGACGGCTCGTCCATCCGCGGCTTCCAGGCCATCCACGAGTCGGACATGGCGCTGCGCGCCGACCTCTCCACGGCCCGCGTCGACCCGTTCCGCAAGGACAAGACGCTCAACATCAACTTCTTCATCCACGACCCGATCACCGGCGAGCAGTACAGCCGTGACCCGCGGAACGTGGCGAAGAAGGCCGAGGCGTACCTCAAGTCCACCGGCATCGCGGACACCGCGTACTTCGGTCCCGAGGCGGAGTTCTACGTCTTCGACAACGTGCGCTTCCAGACCTCCGCGAACGAGTCGTTCTACCACATCGACTCCGAGGCCGGCGCCTGGAACACCGGCTCCCTGGAGAACAACCGCGGCTACAAGGTCCGCTACAAGGGCGGCTACTTCCCGGCCCCGCCGGTCGACCACTTCGCCGACCTGCGCGCCGAGATCAGCCTCGAACTCGAAGCGGCCGGCCTCCAGGTCGAGCGCCAGCACCACGAGGTCGGCACCGCGGGCCAGGCCGAGATCAACTACAAGTTCAACACGCTGCTGGCCGCCGCCGACGACCTGATGCTCTTCAAGTACATCGTGAAGAACGTCGCCTGGCGCAACGGCAAGACCGCGACCTTCATGCCCAAGCCGATCTTCGGCGACAACGGCTCCGGCATGCACGTCCACCAGTCGCTCTGGCAGGGCGGCACTCCGCTCTTCTACGACGAGCAGGGTTACGCGGGCCTGTCCGACACCGCCCGCTACTACATCGGCGGCATCCTCAAGCACGCCCCCTCCCTGCTGGCCTTCACCAACCCGACGGTGAACTCCTACCACCGCCTGGTCCCCGGCTTCGAGGCCCCGGTCAACCTGGTCTACTCGCAGCGCAACCGCTCGGCCGCGATGCGCATCCCGATCACGGGTTCCAACCCGAAGGCCAAGCGCGTCGAATTCCGCGCCCCCGACCCGTCCTCGAACCCGTACCTGGCCTTCTCCGCGCTCCTCCTGGCGGGCCTGGACGGCGTCAAGAACAAGATCGAGCCGGCCGAGCCGATCGACAAGGACCTCTACGAGCTGGCCCCCGAGGAGCACGCGAGCGTCCCCCAGGTCCCGACCTCCCTCCCGGCCGTCCTCACCGCCCTGGAGGACGACAACGAATACCTCCAGGCCGGCGGCGTCTTCACCGCCGACCTGATCGACACCTGGATCGATTTCAAGCGCACCAACGAAATCGCCCCGATCCAACTCCGCCCGCACCCGCACGAGTTCGAGCTGTACTTCGACATCTAAAGGCGCTTCCTGGGGAAACGCACTCTCCGATCTGCGAGTTTCCCGAGGTCAGCACTGTGCTGACCTCGGGAAACTCCTCATTATCGCCAGTCGCTCCCGATCCATGTCGTGCGTAAGCGTTGCGTGCCCCGGTCAGCAGACCGTGAGGGCGCCCGAGCCGACGTTGATCGACGACATCCAGCTAAGCCCGCTCAGCAGCACCATCGCCGACCTGACGATCGCTCGTCCGCGTCAGGCCGCCGGAGGCTCGGGGACGCGCCAGGTGATCTGGAACCGCTGCTCCGGTGGAAGCCCGAACCTGCCCACCGGGCCGATCGACTTGATGAGGTACCCGAAGATCTGGTGGTGGGCCTCCTCCGAGAGATCGTGCCAGGTCTCCGGCGTCGCGGTCATGATCTCCCGCATCAGGGACGGGTCGGACTCGGCCTGCAGCATGTCGATGCGGTCCTCGCGGTCCATGGTCTCGTCGGCGTACATGGCGCTGATCGACCTCTGGAGGAGGTTCGGCTCGACGGCCAGACGCTGCAGAATGCGGTCACACCCGTAGCAGAAAGCCGCACGCGCGTCAGCCGTTTCCTGGTCGGGATGCTGGTAGCCGAAGGGACTTCCCTCGACGGCACCGACGTAGTCGCCTTTGAGGGTCCGCAGGAGCGCGCGCAGGGCCAGCTCGGCGCCGTATTCCTCGATGAGCCGGACACCCAGTTGGACCCACTCGTCCTCCGAGAACAACGGCTCGTGCGGGACTGCGAGCGAGGGATCGATCTCGATGGCGTTGAACGGATTGATCATCACGCCGAGGAGGGCCTCGGGTGTCCACTGCCCGTCCGCCGTACCCCACCCCTGGGAGAGCGCCAGTTCCCGGGCCGACTTCATGCCGCCCGGTTCCCCTTCCCGAGTCGCGCGCCAGAGGGGAAGGAATCGCGCCACTTCGTCTGCGGGGTCCCTCGATGGGCTTATGCAGGCGGCAGCGAGCGCGGCCACGATCGATTGGACGGTCTCCCAGCGTGGCGAGGTCAGCCCCTTGAGGGCGGTTCGTACTCCTTCATGGCTGACGACGGCGGGGTGATCACCCTCGGCAATCATCGCGCTCACCTTGCGCATCCCGGGACTGCCCGCGGCACGGTGCAGTTCCTCCAAGGCGCGTACCAACTCCTGACGGGGCTGGTCCAGCGGTGATGCGGTCTCGGCGGTCATGTACAGCGGGTCCTTTCGGCATCGGACGGCGGCCCTGACGGCCGTCAGATAACGCCAAGAGCGTAGAAGCCGCAGGCAGATTGCCTCATGCCAGATTGCGCCAACTTCGGTCGGCCGGACGCCAGACGGCGACAACCGGGTGTGAAGGGACCGCAGCATGGAGTCAAAGCCCGGCGAAACGTGTGCCGTCTTCCGAGGAGCGGTCTCCTGTGCACATACCTGCTTACGCCTACGCCACGATCCGGTCAGCGCTGCCGCACGTCCCCACCTCGCGGCAGGTGGCCGCGCTGGACTGCTGCCTCTGTGACCAGCCCTTCGACGATCGGTTGCCCGTGCCGCTCGGCCCGACGCCCGAGTCGGGCCTGTTCGGCTGCCACCCGTGTCTGAGGCGGTTGGTCACCCGGGCACGGCGGGCTCGCGACGCTTCGCTCACCCGGGACGCCGAGCAGGCCCGAGCGAGGGCCGCGGCCTGGCTGCCCGTCCGCGAGCGGCATCTCGCGCGGCTCGGACGGGTGACGGAAGCCGCGGAAGCCGTCACTACACTTGTCCGGGACAATTCGGTCGAGCCGCTACACATGGCCTGGCTGCTGGTCTCCCTGGAGTCGGCGAACAGCTGGCTTCCTGACAAGCCGGAACCGCCGTGGCCAGCGGAGCGTGAGGACCGCGACCTCAAAGACGCCGGGTTCCGGCTCCGACTGGCCATGATCGGCGCCCGGGAAGCGGTCGCGGAGCAACTGGCCTATCACGTGATCAACCAGGCGCAGCCCGCCGAGCCCGAGATGTGCGAGGAGTTCGAGTGCCCGGGCGACTGCACCGGAAGGCACGACGTGACGGATATCGACTGCGGGCCTGACTGCGTCTTCGACGATCTGGCCGAGCACGGAATCACCGTGGAGCGGCCGGAGCCCGAGCCCCCTTCGTTCGGGCCCGCTGCGTCCAGAGGATCGGCCAGGACCGACCCCGAGGAAACCGGGGAAGAGACAGAAGGCGACTCCCTCCCGGACATGGAGGAGTACGCCTCTCCCGTTCTTCTGGCACGCCTGGGTATCGATGCGGACGACCCGGACGCCCTGCTGAACGCGGCAGCGGTCGGTCTGGTCGGCGACGCATGGCGAGAGGGACCGCTGGAAGCGATCCACGGGGCGGAGGATGGGCCGAGCGACGCGGAGATGTTCGCTCAGGGCGTCGATCTGTACCGCAGGGCTCGTGCTGCGTTGGCGGCAGCACGGGACAATGGTCCCGAGGAACTGCTGCGTTCGTGGCCGTCGCATCCGACGTGGATCTGCGGTGGGCCGGCGGCTCGCGCTTCGCGCTGCGCGCAGTGTCCGGGTCGGTGGCCGAATTCGTCCGCCACGTCGACGACCGGGTGTGGTTCACCGGTGAGGTGATGCGTGAGCAGGGCTGGTGCGCCGCGCTGCTTCACCGAGCCGCTTCCGCAGCCCTCAAGGCTCCCGCGCGTTTCGGCATGCCGGGCTGGCCCGGCGTCGTGGCCTCAGCGATGGAGCAGCTCACAAACCTGGACCGGTCGGGTGCGCCGGACGTGCTCACCGACCTCGCGGCGGTCGAATCCGCGTTGCTCGAAGCGCCGGACCGGCTGGGCGTGGAAGCCCTGAGCTGGATGCTCGGGCGGGGAAGTGTTCGGCTGGTGCGCCCGGCCTGTGGGCCTTGCAGGAGCACTCCGCGTACGTACATCAGGGGTTTGCAGAGGAAAGGCCCAGGGGGTGGGTTATGAAATGGGACGAAGTGACTCTCGTCATCCTCGCTGTGTTCGGCTGCCTGACATTGCTGTTGACGCAGGTCAGCGAGGTGCTGTCCAAACTGCCGGAGATCATCCGCGCATGGCGGCGGGTACGGCGCGAACTGAATGGCGGGATGGGCCCGGATGATCCGCAGCGTTCAGCGGACGTCAGCGTGCCAGACGCTCCTGCGACCGGCCCCGTCGCTGACCGAGAGTCCGACGAGGCCGATGCAGGAGAGGGACGGAGGGTGTCAGGCCCCTGACGCAGTCGTCGGGACGCTCGGGGACTCGGCCAGGGGGAGGACGTATTCGGCAGCCAGGCGCGCCAGATGCAGCGGGAGGGGGCGACCCAGCGGCGGGTAGTCGTCGTGGTACCGCAGTTGATGGGCCAGGGTGGCCCATTCCGCGGGGCGGTCAGGTGCCGTACCGGCGCGGTCGGACTCCGTCAGGGCCTTCTCGGTGAGGCAGCCGAGGACGGTCACCTCGAGTTGCGCGGGGTTCCAGGCTGTTTTGCCCGGTGCGGTACGGGATTCGGCTGTCGGGACCAGCTTCCTCAATCCCTTGGGGAGAACCGCGGTGTGGGGTGTGCTGGCGGTACTGGCGAAGACCCGGTTCTCCGGCTCGGCCGGACCCCAGACGCCTTCGGCGAAGCCGATCCGGTCGTTCCCGTCGTGGGCGTACCACTCGGGCACCTCCTCGCGGCTGTTCGCGTCACGCACCAGGACGACGCGCAGGTCGTTTCCATACAGAGTGAGGCGCTGGTCCGGTTCGGTCCCGAAGCCGAGCATGTCCCGTGACAGGGAGCCGTTGCTCAGCCGCGGCCAGCACTGGCGCAGGTTCGCCGAGCTTGCCAGCAGCAGCGTCGGCTGTTCCCTCAGTTGGAACAGCAAGGCCCGGATCTGCCGCTGGACTTCCCTTTGCCACCGCTCTTCGATGCCTTCCCGGTCCGAGTCGCGTCGCAGCCGTCGGTCGCGGATGCTCTCATCAGCCAGCGAGAGCAGAAGTTGCGGATACGGGACCCAGGCTGACCGCTCGGCGTCCCAGCCCTCGATGGCTCCCGGCTCCTCCTCGACCCGTACGCGAACCGCGACGAGTCGACGGCCGGGGCAGCGGGTCGGCCCGTGAGCGGTGTACCGCACCACCCACAGCGCCGCGTACTGCAGGTCGCCCGGGATGCCGGCACCGACGCGGTGGGCGGGCGGGCTGATCGCGCCGAGCTGCCGGAAGGCGTCGAGCCAGGTCCAGCGGGCGCGGTGTTCCAGAGAGGTCGCCGCGGTGGGCAGGTTCACGAACTGGCTGATCCTTCCCTGCCTCGCCCATGCCACGCGCAGCGCGTGCTTGGGGTCGGAATCGGGCTGCTCGGCGAACTGGCACTTGTCCGCAATCTCGGCCACCACGAGGGCAGCGCTGCTCCGCGGCCGCTCCATGTGCTCGTCCACCAACACACAGCGGTCGTTGATCGCGTCGGCAAGACGGACGGCACGTCGTCGGGTGCGGTCTCCGGACATCGGCAGCGGGCTGAGAAGCACTCCCGCGGGACGCGCCCTGACGTTGATCTCGATGGCGTCCGCCCGCCACTGCCAGGTGTCGTCGGCGATCTCACGCCCGCTGCCCGGGGGCAGCCCGATGAGTCCCGGCAGCTCCGCAAGCAGCGCCGTGCGTGTCTCGGCGGATTGCCAGAGGATTTCGACGTCCAAGGGACGGCCGCCCAGCGCGCGGCCCAGCGCGGCCTGGCGGCGCAGGGCCAACTGGGCTTCGCGGGCCGAGGGTTCGTCCTTCTTGGCCGAGCGGGGCAGCAGTGAAGGGGTGTTGCGACGGGTGACGCGGCCCAGGTCGGCCACCCGGCGCATGACGGGCCGAAGCCCCTCCTCGACCCAGCTGTCGATCTCGGCCCGTTCGCCGGGCATCAGGCCCGATCCGACACTGTGGTGGCCGAGTCTCGGGTGATAGACGATGCCGGCGGCGATGTCCCCATGCCCGGTGATCCACTTGTCGGGGGAAGTGAACAGCTCCATGGGGTCGGGGTAGCGGTGCACGATGTCCAGCTCGGGGACCAGCAGGGCAGGGCTGTGGCGGCGCCAGGCAAGTTCCCTGCGCCGACGGTCGTAGCCGAGGGTGTTCGCCATGAGTCGGGGGTACCGCTCGGGGCTCGAGGGCCAGGGAGGCGGGGCGTCCAGCAGGACGGTCGCACCGCTCATCCGGTGCGGGCGCAGCTCCAGCCGGGTGGCCCACCGACGCAATCCGGTGGAAACGTGCAGGCGGAAGCGGGGAGCGAACGGCACCGTGTGGACGGTGATCTTCACCTGCGCGGAGTAATACCAGGTCTCCTTGCGCCGTTCGTACCGTTGCGGTGGCCAGGAGATCAGTTCCACGCCGCCGCCCGTACTCACGACCCGGAAGCGCAAAGTGGTCCCGCCGGTCCTGAAGGGCCGGGCCGCCAGACGCAGCGCGACCTGCTCGGGCAGCAGGCTGTAGAGGCGGCGCAGGGGTTCCGCGGTGCCGCCGGCGGACATGGCGGTCTCGGTGAGGTCGACGGTCTCCGCCTCCCACACCGGGAGCCTGAGCCCGGTGGCCGCTCCCTCGGCAAGCAGCTCATCCTCCAGCTCCCAGTCCCCCTCGCCGTCCTCCTCGTCGTCTCGCCGGAAGACCCCGCCCGCCCAGGTCGCCACCAGCGGAGCCAGAACCTCATGCGGTACAGGCTCATGCGCGTACAACCAGGGCAGCCGCCCGTCGGTCCCGGCGTTGCGGCCGGTGGCGAGGACACCGGGTGCCATGCCGCACAGCAGGGAGTTCAGGCGCCTTACCGGAAGCCTGAGCGGGTGGTCGGTTCCCGGATGGGCCTGCTCCCAGCGGCGGGTGAGTTCAGTGTGCAGTTGCTCACCGAGCCGCATCACCTGAAGTTCCTCCTGCCAGGGACCGTGCGCCGGATCGGGCTCGTAGGCCGTGACACGGACGGTCTGATACACGCGGTACCTCCTTGAACAGAGTGGACATTGACGACGGGCTACGGCTGAAGGCCCGAAGGGGTCTCGGCGAGGCCGCGGCCGAGCATGCGCCACAGGGGCTCGTAAAGGGCCCGGACGATGAACCGCTCGTCGGCGGGCTTGCCGTCATCGGCGAAGTACGGGTCGAGCACGGCGAGGACGCTGTGCAGCAGGCTGGACGTCTCGGTGTCGGGCCGCGGCGGGCACGCGGCACGGTTGGGCGCGAAGGCAGCGTCCACGAAGACGACCCTGGCCGGCACTCCGCCGCGCACCAGGCGGCCGATCACCTGCCACATCAGGACAAGCATGTCCCACGTGACCTGTTCCCGGTCGGAGCCGAGACGGCTCCAGGCCAGCGGACGTTGCAGCAGTTGGTACCAACGTGAGCGGGCTTGGCGGCGGAACTCCTCCGCGCCCGCCTCGATGGTGCTCCCGCCGCGGACCCAGGCCGCGAAGTGACCGTTGTCCTGCATGCGGACGATCCAGTCGTTGATGGCGTTGACGGCCAGCGCGAGATCCTCGGGGTGCGGGTTCGGGCGGGCGAGGAAGTAGACGGTCCCGATCGCCGCCTCGGCGTCGTCGTTGAGGATGTTGTGGCCCCGCTCGACGGCAAGCAGCGGCGCCACCAGGATGTCCGCTTCGAGCTCCTTGAGATGCTCGACGTCTCCACGCCGCAGCGTTCGTGCCCGGCCGAGGGACGGTGCGCGGTCCTCCTCGTCGATCTCCTCGTCGTCCGAGACCAGGCAGAGCACTCGGTCCCGCCACCGGTCGTTGAGGCCGTCCAGGGTGTCGGCCACCAGCCGGGCCTCCTGATAGCTGCCGACCAGCAGCAGGATCTGGTCGCGTCCTTCGGGCAGCGACAGCAGTTCCCGTTCCAGCGGCCCGCCGTCCTCGGCCTCCTCCATTCCGGCGCCGAGCCAGGTCGCGATCCGGCGCAGCTTCTCCGGCCGCTCGTCGATGTCGGACCCGGAGATCCGCATCATCTCGTCCCCGTCCTCGAGGAATTCGAAGCGCATGCTGCTCTCGGCCGCAATACGCTCGGTCACCTCCCACGGCGGCTCGATGATCACGCCGACCGGTACGGCAACGTGGTAGCGGCTGGACTTCGCCGCCCAGCTGCTGCCGGACATCAGCAGGAGGTGGGCGCCGGGACGGCCGTCGACGGATGCCAGATGCGGGGCCTCCCTGAGCAGTTCCCGACCGACGCCGCTGCAGCGGAAGAAGGTCAGTTCACCGCTGCGGACGCCTCCCTTGTCCTCGCCTTCCACCCGGAACTGGAAGCCGATCACGTTGCCCATCGGGGCTTCGGGCACCAGGGGGCCGTAGTCGCGCGGCCTGCGGTACATCTCGTTGAAGCCGAGGCTGAGCGACGCCTCGACCCTGGGCCACATGGCGTTGATCATCGCCAGCCGCGGCTCCAGCGCGCTGAGAAGCAAAGTGAACTCGAAACGCTTGGCGAGTTCTTCGCGCCACTCCTTCGGACTCTGCGGTGGCGGTGGGACCTTGCGCTCCCGACCGCTCTTGGCCGACTTGCGCTGCTGTTGCTGTTTCCTTTTCTCCCATGCGGCCAGCTCGTCGTCGTACTCCTTCTGCCTGCCGGCCATGTATGTGTCGTCGAGGTGGAAGATCTCGTCCATCACGGTCATCAGGCTGCGCCGGGTGCTCTCCGGATTGCCTGTGTGCAGCAGCTCGTTGAGCAGGGCGGTGAGATGCGTGAAGTTCTCCTCCGGCCGGCGCGGGCGGTCGCCGAAGGGGTTGTCGCGGAAGGCGTCGAAGAGTTTCCCCAGTGTCTCCCTGGGAGCCCGGTTCGGGTGCTCGGCGTCCCCGTCGTCCGGCAGCGGGTAGCGCTCGTCGAGCAGCCCGAGCTGCAGGGTCCACGCGCTGAAGTAGCCGACGCGGACCCAGGCGCGCAGCTGCGGTTGCGAGACCAGCATCGCGTACAGCCGGTCCGTCGCCGTGCCCGCCGTGTTGAGTGCGGCGGAGAAGTTCTCCACGTCGCGATCCGAGAGCTGAGTCCGTCCGCTGGCGGCGAGCTCCCGGATCTTGTGCCGGGTGAGTACGTCGATGAAGCCCCTTTCCTCGTCACAGGCGAGCAGCACCGCCGGCGCGAAGGTCCGGTCGAGGTTCATCTGCACCCGGTCCGCCTCGTCGACGATCATCAGGTCGCTGCGGCGGCAGGCAAGTTCGAAGTAGCGCACGCGCTCGCCGTTCTGCGGACGCGGCGGCGAGGAGTCGATGAGGCCCGGCGCTGTGGCGACCCAGATGGACGCGCCCACCAGTGCCCGGGAGCCGTGGTGCCGGGGGCAGACGGACCACAGCGGGCAACTCACAAACCCTTTCTGCCACTCCGGCGGGTGACCTCCCCCGGTACGCCGGGCGGGGCCGGCCGGCGGCCGCAGACGGGTACAGGGAGCTTCGCCGAACATGAGCGGTCCGGTGACGGGAGCACGCAAGGCGGCGTTGAGGACGCACGATGTGCCGAGATACGTGAACGCCGGGTCGTCGTGGGCGAGCAGCCGGTGCTCCCCCCGGCCGGCGAGGCGGCGGTGCAGTCGCTGGGCGTGCCGCTCACGGCCGTGCAGGCCGAGCACCGGGGCCGCGGCCCCACCGGTGTAGAGGTTGTACTGCTCGACCAGCTTCAGCACCTCGGCCACGTCGGAGACGACGACCGTGGTTCGTTTCTTGAGGCCGGCGAGGTGGATGGCGATGATGTCGCGCAGCGTGCTCTTGCCCGCGCCGACGATGCCCAGCAGATGCTGGATGCCGTCCACAGTGAACTCGCCCGTCTCCTGGAAGGCTCCGTCCTTCCTGCTGGACATCCGGAACGCCCGGAGCCGTTCCAGCCAGCGTGGCGCACGGCCGGTTCCCGAGCGTGCGTGGATGGCGTCCATCTCCGCCGCCGTACGTTCCAGGTCTGCCATCCGGAACGTCAGCGGCTCGCCGCCGCCGGCCGGCCCGAGGTCCACGTCGTGGGCCGCCAGGGGCTCGCGGGGCAGCAGAGGGATCTCCGCTACCGCGGTGGAGCGGCTGAGGGAGAAGGTGTGCGGCCCCGGTCCCGCCACCGGCAGCCGCTGCCCGGCGATCGGCGGCGCGGAACGCAGCAGCCGGTCGTAGACCTGCCAGCGGTCGCATCCGAGGGAAACCTCGCGGCGGCCGGCCGGGCTCTCCGTGTCCGGGACGTCGAAGCCACGCATCTGAGCCGCGAAGCGCTGGTAGCGCTCGAGTCCCTCACGCCACGCCCGGCTCCTGCGCAGCGTCCACAGGGAGTGCCGGGCCACTCGCAGGGTACGGTCGGCGTCCGGCGGCAGCGGGACACCGTATGCCTGAGCGAACCCGTAGCCGCTGAACAGCACCCAGGCGTGACCGGCGGGGCTGCCCGGCATGAGCTTTTGCTGGAGGTGGAGCCCCAGCTCGATCTGGCAGAAGAACTCCAGCGCCGGTGAGCGCACTTCCCGTCCCGCGGCCACCCGCAGCTCGGAGAGCAGGTGAGCCAGGGGTGGAGTCAGGCTACGCATCAGCGTCTCCGTTCGTCTCGGGTGCGGTCGCAGCGCCCTCCTGGCCGGGTGAGCCGGTGGACCACGTTGCCTGCGGAGGGACGGCGGCGAGGTCCCGCACCAGTTCCTCGGGCGTGGTCAGCAGAACGTGTGGCCTGACGACTTCAGGCAGGGCCGCGGTGAACGCGGCCCGGTATCCCGTGCGGTCGGCGAGCCGGCGGGGCACAACCACTGCCGTGCCATCGGCGATACCTGCCGTCCGGGAGGCGAGCCGGGCCGCCAGCAGGGCGGGTTGCAGGCGGTCGTAGGCATGCAGGCTCCGCACCCGCCGTCCGGCGCCGAGCAGGCGGTAGGCGTTGAGTCCACCCGGCAGGGCCTCGTATCCGACACCGAAGCGGTCGAGCTCGGCGAGCGCCGCTTCCTCGACGCGCAGCGGAAGCGCGACGAACGCTCGCAGTGGCCTGCGCAGCATCCGGAGCCGGCCGGGATCTCGGATCAGTTCCAGGCTCACGCCGTGCGGGCACTCCTCCGACTCGCACCAGGTGTTCGCGCCGGAGTACAGAGCACCGTGCTCCGGAGCCTTTCGTCCGCGGAGGCGGGCCGGCAGGCGGCAGCCGGCGCAGCGCAGAAGCGTGCCTTCGACAACCAGCGCTTCGGGCACAGGGTGGTAGAGGTCGCGCACCCGGCTCCAGACCGCGTTGCTCCAGCCGTGCTTGAAGCGGTCGTCCTGGTGCACCATCACCTTGTGCGCGAGGAACTGGCGGCAGCGGCGGTACCGCTCCGCCGAGCCGCACCGGGTTTCCAGTTCGGCGAGAAGGCCCAGGGCCGTGGTCTCGGCGCCGCCTCCGGGGCCGGCCGAGGCGAGTTCCAGGCATGTCCGGGTGGGCGCCAGGCCGATCGGGTGGACGAGCGTCGACGCGGGAGTGAGCAGCGTCGGGGGAACGGTGAAGGGCCGGTCACGGGCCGATCGGTGCCGGCACCACTTCAGCAGTTCGGGCAGGCTCTTCGGCGGCGCTTCCCCGGCGTGGAGGCAGTGGAGTACGACGCGGTCGAGCACGCTTTGCGCCGCCGGCGGATACGGAAGCGTGAACGACCGCAGGCCACCGTGGTCGGCAAGGGCCACGACGATGCGGGAAAGCTCACGGTAGAGCCGGGTTCCGGCGTCCTCCCGCTCCGGAATGCCGGGGCCCGCGGTATCCACGCCTTCGGGCCGGGGTGACGCTGTCGCGGTCGTCACGCCGCCTCCTCCACGGGAAGGGCCGAGGGGCACCAGCGGGCCACTTCGCACCGTGTGCAGGCCGCGCCGGGAGTCGCCACGAAGCGGTCGTCACGGTGCCAGCCGCCGATGAGGCCGCGCAGGATCTTCTCCGCGGCAGAACGGACCGCGGGGGCGAACGGGTCGATGATCTCCAGGTCCGCGCCGCCGGGACGCAGCACCTCCAGCTCGACGCGGCTGCGGCCCGGCCGCCCGCCCAGATCCCCGCGTGCGAGGAGCACCACCCCCAGGGCCAGTTGCGGAAACCTTTCAAGAAGCGGGCCGCTCCCGGGCCGGTCGCTGGCCGATGTCTTCGTCTCCCGCCACACCCAGGAGTCCGCGTCCCGGTAGAGCATGTCCGGGGCGGCGATCACGATGACGTCGGCCTCGGTGTCATGACGTACGACCCGCGGCTCGTTGCGCACGTCCGTCCCGTCGTGCACGCAGCGCAGCGGGCACACAGCGGCGTGCCTGCGCAGCAGCTGCGCGCCGAGGGCCCGTTCACCGTCGCTCAGGTCGAAACCCTCGGGGACCCACTCGTCCGGTACGTCTGCCGTGCAGGGCCGCAGCACACTCCTGCCGTGGCGTGCTGCGAGGTACGCGTGGACAGCGCGGCCGCGCTCGGCAGCCGGGCCGCGCTCGATGGCGTCCGCGGTGGGAAGGCGCAGCCGCCGAAGGTGGTCCCGCGCGGGACAGATCCGGTAGTTCCGCCCGTTGGTGACGGACCAGGTCCGCCGCGGCCTCCCCTGGGCTTCGACACCGAGCAGTCCGGGCGCCCGGCGCAGCGCGGGGCAGACCGACACGTACGGGCATTCAGCGCAGGAGGAGCCCGGCCGGAACTCCTGGCTGTCCAGCAGCGCGTTCAACGCCGCGGGGCCGTGCTCACGGTAGCGGCTCACCGCCTCGCCCCGGGTGCCGTCGAAGAGCGTACGCACCTGGCCGTCGAGCAACGCAAACTCCACGATCCGGATGCGCTCGGGTGGCGGTCCCGGAACCCCCTCGGAGAGCACCAGGGCCGCCGCGGCGACAAAGCCCTCGGGCGGGGAAGCCTGGTGCAACCGGTTCACCGGCAGCCGGAGCTCACGCACCGTCCCGTCGGCCGACCGCAGGCACCGGCCCCAGACGGTGAACCGGTACTCGCGGGCACCCCGCGGGTCGGCGGCGGGGGGCTGGTGACGATAGGTCCAGGGCTCCGCAACCTCCGTCAGCGGGTTGCCCGGGTCGACAGGAAAGGCCTCCTCGTAGGAGGCCGAGGCGTGTTCCGTCCACCGCCGCAGGCCGTCGTGCGCCTTTTTCGGGGGCCGTACCCACCCGTCCCCCAGCTCGCCGGCCGGCGGGCGCGGGGCGCGTGCATCGCAGGCCGCCATGAAAGGGCCGAAGGTGAAGTGCTCCAGTAGTTCGCCGCGGCGCGCGGAACGCTGTGTCGGGCGGTAGCCGCGCGCCTTGAGCGCGTCCGCGGCAGGGCAGCGGTATTCGATTCCCTTGAACATTCCGACGGACACCTTGATGACGTCGGACGTCCGCTGGACCCCGTCCGGGGGCAGCCACGGATCGGTCATTTTCACTCCTTTTCCGGTGGATGGAAAGGACTTGCTGGCATGCTGGGGGCGACCGGCAGTGGGCCCCAGGGCGTGAGGAGAGGCGGTCATGGGGTTGATCAAGAACATCGGCGATATCGAAGAGACGTACGACATCCACAAGCTGGCAGGCAGCGGTGGACAGGCGGAGTTGTACATCGGATACGAAAGGTCCAGTGGCCGGAAGGCAGCCGTCAAAGTCCAGAACGAGCAGGGCTTCGAGCCGACCTATCATTTTGAGATCCTGGCGAAGGAACTGACAGAAGAAGGCGAGTACATTCAAAAGTTGTCCGGAACTCCGGGCATCCCGCGCATATTCGCGTTCGGTCGCTACCGGAACCTGCGCTGCATTGTTATGGAGTTCATCGAAGGAACTCTGCTGACGAATGCGTTGGAATCAGTCCGGCCTGTGCGTAATGTCACCACGGTTGCGTCGATCATCGGACAACTCTGCGAGATCCTTGATCACGTCCACCACAGCAACCTCGTCCACCGCGACGTGAAGCCGGACAACGTGATGGTGGAGCCGGACGGGTGCATCCGGCTGTTCGATCTGGGGCTCGCCGTTGAGGCCGGCGCGGGAATTGAATTCCCATGCGGCACCATGGGCTTTGCGCCGCCGGAGCAGCTCAACGTCAATCCCAAGGGGATCACTGGACAGGCTGACATCTTCGCGCTGGGCTCCATGCTGATGGAGATGACGGTCATGCAACGGCCTTACGGAGGGACCAGGGCGGGCATTATCGGCAAGGACCACCCGGTTCAGCCCGTTCTGCCGCCCGGCCGCCTCGCGGCACTCCCTCCGGAGCTTGCCCCGCTGGCGCTGCGCATGGTGGACCGCGATCCGGGCCGCCGCCCGGCCACCGTGCGGGAAGTCTTCGATGCGCTGCGTCCGCATCTGCCCGTGCCGGGTTCTTGCCGCCCGCGAAAGCCGCTGCGACCCGACCCGACGGAGTACTACCGCACGCATACGCCGACGCTGTGAAACACGCGGGCTGTACCTCACCTCAGCATTTCCAGGCGATCGCGCACCTCTTGGACGCCCGCCCCGCCCATGCACTCGCGCACACGCAGAACACGCTCCAGAACGGCTGCTGCCTCGTGCGTACGCCCGGCTGCCACGAGAACGTCGGCATGCAACCACGAGACCTTGTCCTCATAAGCCCAGTGGCCCAGTTCGCGATAGATACTCGCAGCCTGCTCGTAGAGAGTGTCGGCCTCGTTGCCCTCGCCACGCGCATGGTGAATCTTGCCGAGGGTGTACAGCACGTCGGCCCGACCGTTGAGGACGTGGTCCTGACCGTTTGCGCTCAGACCTTCGATGGCGCCGAGCGCGCCCGCACACTGGCGCAACGCATCGTCGTACTCCCCGCGGTCGTAGTGAATCGTGCCGAGCCCGTTCAGCGCCTCTGCCACACCCACCGGGTCGGACAGCTCCCGGTACAGCCCCAGGGCCTGGGTGTGGTAGCGCTCAGCTTCCTCGTCCTGTCCCTGCTTTCGCAGTGTGCTGGCCAGTACCTGGAAGGAGCGGGCGAGGCTCATCCGCCCGAGAGCACTGTCGTCCTGCCCGCTCAACCGCACCGCCCGGCGCAGGGCGCCCGCAGCGGACTCGAATTCCCCCCGCCTCCAGTGGGTCCCGGCCAGCACCCGATAGAACAGGGCACGGTCAACGGGAAGGGCGTGGTCCTCCGCAGCTTCCATCGCCAGTTTGAGGAAGTGGTGAGCGTCACCGAGACGCCGTCGGCGCCACTGGTACGTGACCAGGGTGGTCGGCAGGAGCCAGGTGTAGGAGCCGAGCGACAGTCTGATCGCCAATTCGATGCACTGGAGGGTCGTGTCGTACTCCTCGTCCAGGAGCGCCATGGCACGTTCAGCTGACTCCGGCTCTGCCACAGTGATGCCGTCTGGTTCTCCGATGGGGAGCCGCCGTTGGCTGTTCAGCAGTCGGTCGCACGCGTGGATGTTGTGCAGCTGATGTTCCAGGACCTGCCGGACGGTCTCGGTCTCGAATTCCGTTTTCGCGACGGGAAACATCACCTCCATCTCATGACGGGCGAAAGCCCGTACCAAGTCGTGCAGGCAGTAGCGCTCGGCTTGCAGGTACACCAGATTGGCAGTGGCGAGTTCCTCCACTGCGTGGTCGGCATCCGTTCCGACGCCGACTGCCCCGAGGTCCATCACCGCCTCCCAGCCGATGCTCGGGCCGGGGTGCGTGGCGAGCTGCCACAGCAGCCGTCGTGCGTCCTCGCTGAGGGCCAGTGCCGAGCAGCTCAGAGCGGTGAGCACGGAAAGGTCCCGATCTGTCCGGTGCAGGATCCGCAGTCGCTGCTTCTCTTCCTTCATCTTCCGCGCGAGAGCCGGGAGCGCACTCGCCGGCCGATGCCGCAGCCTGCTCCTGATCACGATGAGGGCCAGCGGGAGATGTCCGCACTGTTTCACCAGTTCAGCGAAGGGCTTGGCGTACTTTTGCCGGTCCGCCGGGGTGAACCCGTCCTGGAGCAGTTCCATGGCGGCCGAGTGGACCAGCGGCTCCAAGGCGGACACATGGACATCGCGGGATGCGCACAGCTCATCCAGGGTGCTCCGGCTGGTGACGATGACGGCGCAGGTGCCGGGCCCGGGGAGCAGCGGCAGGACCTGGTCAGCTCGTGCGGCGTCGTCGAGGACGATCAACACCGATCGGCGAGCGAGCGCCGATCGCAACGCGGCGCTCTTGGCCGCTAGCCCCACGGCGGGGGCTTGCGGCGGGAGTTCGGCCAGGAACCGGTCCAGGAGGTGCTCGGGATCGGTGGGTTCCACGTCCTTCTCCGCGAACCCGCGGAGATCGCCGTAGAGGATCCCGTCAGGGAATCGGTCCCTGAGCTGCAGAGCGAGGCACGAGGCCAGCGCGCTCTTGCCCACGCCGGCCAACCCGCTCAGCAGGACCACCGTGGTCGCGCCCACGTCCTGCCTGCCCTGTACGTGATCGACCAGGGACCACAGCAGCTCGTCACGTCCCGCCATCTTCGGCGGCGGGGCCAGCAGTTGGTACGGTGCCGGCAGCAGCACCCCGGCACGCGAGGCCCGGGCAGGTCCGCGCAGCCGCTCGAACACCGCGCGCAGTTCGGCCCCCGGTGCGCCCCACCGTGCGACCCAGCGCCTGATCAGCGCCTCACACTTGGTGGGCGACATTTCCCGGCCGTGGGCGACCAGGTAGAAGCGAAAGATCGTCTCGCGATCCGGCAGCTGCTCATACAGTCTTTCGGTCTCCTCACGAAGCCACTTCCCCTCTCCTGCGTGCCACGCGGCCTCCAGCCTGCTGCAGACGGCCTCAAGCCAGTCCCTGCGCAGTTCAGCCCGGCGCAGTTCGAACACCTCACCGGTCAGTCCGCGCAGCGGCTCGTGGCCGTCCCATTGCTCAAGCGCGAAGCACAGTTGCTCGAATTTTTCGCGGCCCCATAGATGCCGCGATCGCTGCACCCCATCGTGAAACCGCATGAGGTCGAGGCTTCCTTCCGGCATGCGAATCGCACACACGCCCGAGGCGCTACGCGGGACAACGTCTTCACCGAGCTTGCGTCGCAGGCCGCTCACCACTCGGTAGATGCTCTCGTCGGACGGCTTCTCCCCCGGCCAGAGCGCTGCCGCCACCTCTTCCTTGGTGCACTGTCCACCAGGCGCGGTCGCCAGCAACGAGAACAGAGCCGTGATCCTGTTGGTCCCGAAAACCACGCTTCGCCCCTGGTCAACGACCCGGACCACCCCCAACACGTGTGCGTCCACGGTCCACTTCCTCCCCTGCTCACCGCGCTTCTGCCGCCTCCCCAGCGGCATCCAAGGTTCTGTACACCGGCCGCACCGGCCTCACACGCCTTTCACTCCCGCGCGCCCCCGGCCGACGTCAGATTTACGTCAGATTCGGCTCAGCGGGCGCCCGCAGACGCCAGGCACGATGTCGCCAGTCGCCGAACACACGACGCGACGAACCGGTCACCTATCGAAGGGAACCCTCTATGGCCACTCACCGAAACGCCCGCCACGGGGTCCGCGCCATGCGGACCTCCGACACCAACTCCGCCCGGAAGCTGAGCCCGATCAAGTCCCAGCCGGAGACAGCCATCGCCGAGGCTCCGGCAGTCGCGGCGCCCGCGTCCTCGCCGGCCGCGACGGACTGACCCACCTCGCCGGGTGCTCACCTCCTCGTGAGCACCCGGCACCGCCCCGCGCCCCACCCCCCTGCGGTTCCGACCTTCCCCGCCCTCGGAGACGGAGTTCGCCGCATCACTGCCGGAGCCACACCACGGAGCGCGTACGGCAAGGGCGGCGCACGCTTGAAGAATTTCGTTACTCCTGGTGCTCGTTCCCGTTTTGTCGGAATCGGGAGTTGCGTCGCGCAGGCATCTGCACACCCCCACACTCATCCGGTACCGGCCTCCCGGTACCGAGAGAGGACTCTCATGACGTCTTCATTTCCCTGCGGCGCGCTCGCTGCGGTCGCCCAGCACTTCGACGATCCTCGGATCCGGGACGAGGCACAGCTGATCGTCCTGCCCGGGAACGACGCATGGCCGGTACGGCTCTCTCCCGCCGAGGCCCGCGAGGCGGTCGACGCGTCGGCGGCCGACCCGGAGCTGGCCGCCGCGGTCTGGCAGAACGCGCTGGCCGAGGCCCGCGCCGAGACGACGCCCCGCGGTTCCGCGCAGCTGCTGCTGATCTGGCTGCTGCTGCCCCGGCTCAACGGGACGGCCCGGAGGATCTGCGAGCGGCTACGCGCCGATCGGGCCGACGTGGAGTCGGAGATGATGCTCGCGCTCCTCGAAGAGATGCCGGGCATCGACCTCCCGGGAGAGCTCGCGGCGCAGACACTGGTCAGGGCCGCACGCAGCGCCGGGTGGCGGTACGCGCGGGCCGGGTGGCGCGAGAAGCCGGCCGACTGGCTGGAGAACATGGCCGACAGCGCCGGGGACATCTTCGAGGACAGCATCGACGAGGACGCGGAGCAGCAGCCGCAGCTCGACGTGGTGGTGCCCCGCCCCGCCGGACCGCACGGCCTGCGAGCGGAACTGCGAGTCTCCGCCCCCGCCGGGCAGGTGGAGGCCGCTGTGCTCACCGGGCTGGCCGATGACTACGGCGTGCGTGAGGTGGTGCGGCGCGCCGGACAGTCCAGGCGGCGGCGCCGCGTCGGGACGCTGAAGTTGTGGCTCGGGGAGAGGCGTCGGTGATGCAGCAGGCCACGCGCTCACCGCTGGGCTTCGGCGAGGTGTTCGACCTGCCGGTCACCGTGGACCTGCGGACCGCCGCCCGCGCGTTCGGCATCCACCCCGGGACCGGCTACCGGCTGATCCGGCAAGGGGCCTTCCCGTGCCCCGTGCTGCGGATCGGAGGCCGGTATCGGATTCCGACGGCGCACCTCATGCGCATACTCGGCATCCAGGAGCGCCCGGTGTACGCAGTGGATCTTGAGGACGACGATCTGACGGCACCACTGGACGCCCGCAACGGGTGACGCGGGACTGCTACGCGTCCGGTCGGCGGTCCCGGGCAGACGCCCCGGGCCGCCGGCCGAAACGGTCGGATCCTGCTCGGGGACGAGAGCATCGGCATCGGTGTCGTGCATTGCTACCGGGACCGACGGGCTGTCCGCCGAGGCTGCGCTCGGGGCCGGCGGGCGGCTTGTGGCGGTGGTTCCCTCACGGGACTACCGGCAGAGCACGGTGCGGTCGGCGCGCGGACCGCACCGTCGCCGTCTGGAACGGACAACCGCCCGGTGGCGAGGGCGGCGGCCCCGCCGGGCTACGGCGTGCCCGGGAGCATGGGGCGCATGAAGGTGCGGTCGTAGCGGAGGACGCAGCCGCTTTCGTCGCGGATGCGGTCGGCCGCGATGAAGTCGGGGTCGTGGCCGAAGCGGGTGCGGTACTGCTCGTACGCCGCCAGGCTCGGGAAGGTGAAGAGGGCGAGGGCCTTGTCGCTGGCGCCCTCCGAGGGCAGGAAGTAGCCGTGGTGGGTGCCGCCGTGCTGGTCGACCAGTTCCATCCAGCGGCGGCCGAAGCGTTCGAACGCCTCGATCCGGGTCGGGTCGATCACATACTCGACCACACAAGTAATCACGCCTCCGAGGCTAGCCGGGGCGGCGGAGTGGGCGGCACGACGTAAACGGGGGAAAAGGGGCAGACTGGGGGGATGCCGGAACTGCCCGAGGTCGAGTCGTTGGAGCGGTTTCTCGCCGACCGGGTGGTCGGGGGGACCGTGGAGCGGGTGTACGCGCGGGCCGTCCACGCGCTCAAGACGTACGACCCGCCCGTCACCGCCCTGGAGGGGCTGGCCTTCGACGACGTGCGGCGGTACGGGAAGTTCCTGGCGCTGCGGGCGGGGGACGTGTGGCTGGTGATGCATCTGGCCAGGGCCGGCTGGGTGCGGTGGCAGGACGAGCTGCCGGAGGGGCCGCCCAAGGGCGGGAAGGGGCCGCTGGCACTGCGGGTACGGCTGGTGGGCGGGGCAGGCTTCGACGTGACGGAGGCCGGGACCCAGAAGCACCTGGCCGTCTACGTCGTACGCGACCCGCAGGACGTCCCCGGGATCGCCCGGCTCGGGCCCGACCCGCTGGACGCGGGCTTCACGCCGGAGGTCTTCGCGGCGCTGCTGGACGGTGAGCGGCGGCAGATCAAAGGGGTGCTGCGCGACCAGAGCGTCATCGCGGGCATCGGCAACGCCTACTCCGACGAGATCCTGCACGCCGCGAAGATGTCGCCCTTCAAGCTGGCCGCGACGCTGACGCCGCAGGAGACGGCACGGCTGTACGAGGTCATCGGTACGACGCTGGCCGACGCCGTCCAGCGGTCGCGGGGGCTGCCGCTGCGCGATCTCAAGGCGGAGAAGAAGAGCGGGCTGCGGGTGCACGGCCGTACCGGCCAGCCATGTCCGGTCTGCGGGGACACCGTACGCGAGGTGTCGTACCGCGACTCGTCGCTGCAGTACTGCCCGACCTGCCAGACCGGCGGCAAGCCGCTGGCCGACCGCCGGATGTCCCGGCTGCTCAAATAGCCGCCGCAGCCGCACCGCTTCCACCGCGCCGCTTCCACCGCACTGGTACGGACCAGGTGGGCCGTGGCCCGCAGGTCAGGTCAGGCGCGGTCGATGTGGACGCTCGTGGACTTCACCCGGGCGACGGCCTCGGCGCCGACTTCGAGGCCGAGCTCCTCGACGGCCTCCCGGGTGACCAGGGACACCAGCCGGTGCGGGCCGGCCTGGATCTCGACCTGGGCGGCGACGTCGCCGAGCTTGACGGCGGTCACGATGCCCGGGAAGGCGTTGCGCACCGAGGTGCGCGAGGTGTCGGCGTCGCCCGCGTCGCCCGCATGGGCGATCTCGACGGAGAAGGCGGCCAGGTCGCGGCCGTCGATCAGCCGGCGGCCCGCGTCGTCGCGGTGGGTGGCGACCCGGCCGGCGTCGGCCCAGCGGCGGGCGGTGTCCGGGCTGACGCCGAGCAGGCGGGCGGCCTGTCCGATGGTGTACGACTGCATCCGCCCAGCCTAGAGGGGCGGGAGCCGCGGCGGACGCATCAGGGGGTACGGATCCGGCGCCACCCGCCCGCCCCCGTCGCCCGTGGCCCCTCGACCCGCACCCGCGAGCCGCCCCGCGGCCCGTACCCACCGGACCGCACCGCACCGCGCCCGCGGACGGCACCCCGGAGCCGCGCCCGCGGGACAGCCCCCGCCGGGACGGACCCCCGCCCATGCCTGCCGCCCGCGCCCCGGGACAGCGCCCCGCCAGCCGGCCCTCCGCCCACGCCTGCGCCCCGCGCCCCGCGCCCCCGGGACAGCGCCCCGCCAGCCGGCGTCCCCGCCCACGCCTGCGCGCCCCGCCCGCCGCACCCGTAACCCCGCCCCCACCTGCGGGCCCCGCCCGCGAACCGCAGCCGCGAAACCCTCGGCGGACCCCGGCACGCCGATGCAGACTTGCCGCATGACGTCGAAGCCGCTGAGCAAGGGTGCCAACACACCGGTCACCGCATCCGCCGTACGGGTGGTGCTGACCTGGGCCGCAGGACCGCCGGGAGGTACGGACCCGGACGCGTCCGCGCTGCTGCTGACCCGGGACGGGAAGGTGCGCGGGGACGACGACTTCGTCTTCTACAACCAGCCGCGGCACGCCTCGGGCGCGGTACGCCATATGGGCAAGCAGGGCGCGGGCGGCGCGGTGACCGACACCGTCGAGGTGGACCTCGGCCGGCTCGAAGCGGCGGTCGACCGGGTCGTACTGGCCGCTTCCGTGGACACCGGGACCTTCGGCGCGCTGTCCGGGCTCGGGCTGCGGCTGGTGGACGCCGGGTCCGGCACCGAGCTGGCGCACTTCGACTTCGTGGCGGCGACCGAGACCGCGCTGGTCGGCGGCGAGCTGTACCGGCGGGACGGCGGCTGGCGCTTCCGGGCGATCGGGCAGGGGTACGCGGCGGGCCTGGCGGGGCTCGCGACGGACTTCGGGATCAGCGTGGACGAGGACAGCGCCGCCGCGCGTACACCCGCCGCCCCGCGGCCCGCGGCTCCCCCGCCGCCGCCAGCGCCGCCGGTGCACCACGCCTCCACCCCGACGCTGCCCCCCAGCTCTCCCGCGTATCCGCCGGCGCCGCCCGCGTACCCCACGTCCCCGCCGCCCCCGTCGGCGTACCCGGCACCGGCGCCCACCGGCCCTCCGGCGCCGCTGCCGCCCCCGCCGGGCACGGGGTACGGCGCCCCCGCGCCGGCGGGCGGCGCCCCGCGCCTGGTCAAGGGCGAGGAGAACCTGCCCGTCGACATGCGCAAGCGGCTGTCGCTGCGCAAGGAGCAGGTCGCGGTGAGCCTGCGCAAGCACGGCGCCGAGGGCGCCACCGCGCGGATCGTGCTGGTGCTGGACGCGTCCGGCTCGATGGCGAAGCTGTACGCGGGCGGTGTGGTCGCCGGTGTGGTGGAGCGGATGGCCGCGGTCGCCGCGCAGTTGACCACCGACGGCACGATGCAGGCCTGGACGTTCGCCAGCAACCCGGCCCGGCTGCCGCCGCTGGGTCTGGGCGACCTGCCCGGCTGGATCGCGCTGCACGTACGGATCGGCGAGCTCTCGCTGTTCGGCCGGCGCAGAAAGCACCCGCGCGGACTCCAGCCGGGCCAGGTCGACATGGCCGCAGTGGGCATCCAGAACGAGGAGCAGAAGGTCATCGCGCAGGTCCGCGACTTCGTCCGGGCCGCGCCGTCGCAGGACCCGACCTTCGTGCTGTTCTTCTCCGACGGCGGTGTGCACCGCAACGCGGAGATCGAGCAGCAGCTGCGGGCGGCGGTCGAGGAGCCGGTCTTCTGGCAGTTCGTGGGCCTGGGCCGGTCGAACTACGGCATCCTTGAGCGCTTCGACACGATGGGCGGGCGGCGGGTGGACAACGTCGGCTTCTTCGCCGTGGACGACATCGCCACGCTGTCGGACGCCGAGCTGTACGACCGGATCCTCACCGAGTTCCCGTCCTGGCTCAAGGCCGCCAGGGCGGCGGGCATCCTGCGCTGACCCGGATATCGGCGGGCCGCGCGCGGCGGTACGGCCGGGGGATGGTGTCTCCGCCGTACCGCCGCTGCTGCCCCGGGGCGCGCCGGGTCAGGAGGAGAAGATGTGCACCCCGGACGCCTGGCCCGCGGGCCAGCCGCTGTTGGCGGTGAAGACCAGCCGGACGTAGCGGACGGACGCCGCGCTCGGCAGGGTGAGCGTCGCGGTGTTGCCGCTCGCCGGGTTGAAGGTGTAGGCGGCGCCGGACAGCAGCGAGGTGAAGCTGTTGCCGTCGGTGCTGCCCTGGACCGCGATGGTCTGGCTGCGGGTGGTCCACGCGGTGGCCGGCGGCAGGTCGACCACGATCCGCTTGACCGTGGTGGTGCTGCCGAGGTCCACCTGGATCCACTGCGGGAAGGCGTTGTTGACGCTCTCCCAGTACGTGTTCTGGTCGCCGTCGACGACGTTGCCCGAGCCGTAGCTCTGGGTGTGGCCGCTCTCCGAGGTCGGCTTGTGCAGGGCCAGGTCGGTGGTGCCCGAACTGGCGCTGGTGGTGACGCTGACCTGGTTGGAGGGCTGCGAGGCGTTGCCGGCCGCGTCGACCGCCACCACGTCGAAGGTGTAGGCGGTGGACGGCGTCAGGCCGGTGACGGTGAAGGCGGTGTTGCCGGTGCTGCCGACCTGGGTGCTGCTGCCGCCGCTGACCCGGAGCACCCGGTAGGCCAGGACGCCGACGTTGTCGGTGGCCGCGTTCCAGGCGAGGGCGACGGTGGTGTCGGTGTGGGCGGTGGAGTGCAGCGCGCCGGGGACGCTCGGCGCGGTGGTGTCGCCGCCGCTTCCGACCAGCGGCTGGGTGGGGCGGGTGGCGGTGAGCGCGAGCTGCCCCTTGAGCATCCGGCCGCCGTCGCCGGTCAGCCGCAGGTAGTAGTCCGACGAGCAGGCCGTACCGTCCTCGTCCAGCGCCAGGAAGCCGGAGTTGGTGGGCACCCACGCCTGGGACTCGGCGGTCTTGGCGATCTGGTTGCCCTCGTTGTACTCGTCGAACATCGAGATGTAGACACCCTGCACCCCGGCGCGGACCATGTTGTAGAACTGCCGCCACATGAAGTCGCCGTGTGCGCGCTGCCGCAGGGTGACCGCGCCGGGCAGGACGCACGGCTGGTAGTCGATGCCGTGGGCCGCGCACTCCGCCAGGTCGGGCACGGTGGCCACGTTGTAGAAGTTGTCGGCGTCAGCGACGTTCCCGATCCGGCCGACCATCCACGGCGAGATCATGTTGAAGGCGTGGTAGACGTCGGAGAACCCGGCGCGCGAGTCCCGGTCGCCGGTGCGCCACCAGGTCGGCACCCCGCCGATGACGTAACAGCCCTGCGACTTGAACCAGTTGACGACGTCCAGGCAGGGCGCGGGGGCGAAGGGGCGCTTGTCGTCGCTGAAGCCGAAGCCCCAGATGCACACCACCGGCTTGCCGTTCTGGGTGGCGTACGCCGACGAGGCGGTGTGCGCCTTCATCTTGTTGGTCCAGTCGGTCTTGATCTCCGACTGCATGTTCGTCCAGTCGGTGACGTCGTACATGATGTAGAACTTCCGGCTGTGCGCCTCGGCCGCGCTGCGCACCTTCGCCGCCATCGCGTCCCGGGTCGGCCCCTCGCCGCCGACGGGGTTGAAGCGCTGGAGGGCGGCGGTGTCGATGTTGTTCTGCTGCATCCACAGGAAGTGGGTGTCGACGGTCTGCTGGTCGTACGACGAGAACAGCGTGGCCGGCTGCCCGTTGCCGAGCGCCGCGTACGCGGTCGGGTACGTCCTGGTGTACTCGCGTACGTCGGGCCAGGCCACGATGCCGGTGTTGGACGGCGACGGCGGCTGGCTGGAGTTGGCGCTCCAGTGCCACCACGCATTGATGGGCGCACCATCACCAATGCACGCGAACCACCCCTGATACCCCACAGTGACCTTGCCCACAACGTCGCCCGGCGGGCTTGCGGCAGCGGCGCCGCCGGCCAGCGCGGTCTGCGTGGCCCCCACCGTTCCGGCTGCGGTCACCGCAATGGCGGCCTGTAGTAGCGCCCGGCGTGTGACACCCATCTGGACTCCTCCGATCGGCTGTCAACTCCCGCCGTCACGCGGCCGATCGGTCTACGGCAGCGGACCGGAAGTCTGGTGCGGGGATCGTAACGACGCGGTTACGTCTCCGCAATAGATCGCGCATCAGGCGAAATATTTGACAGAAGTCACGCAAGAAGCACTCAGTGCCCCTTGACAGCCTGGCCTGCGGAAAACACGTCACTCAGCCAACTTGGTATGAAAATCTTAGGAGAATGAAATATTCCGCTCATACGGTCTGGTGCATGACGCATGCATCAGGACCAGCGGGCGGGGAGCACGGCAGCACGCGCTCCCGTTCCCATCGGCGGCGGCGAAGACCGCCGTGGTGGCGTCGTCCGGCGGTCGTGTCGGCGGCCGTCCTGGCCGTCATCGGGCTGATCACCCTGGCGTTCGTCGCCAGGTCGCCCTCGGCCAAGGGGCATGCGGACTCCGTGGGCACCAGCGACGCGAAAGCCCAGGACGCAGCGGGCAGCTCTCCCCCGGCGAGCACCACCGCGGCCACCACCGCGCCGCCGTCCCCCAGTCCTTCCACCACGCCGGTGAAGAAGCCGGAGACGTCGTCAGCCGACGCCAAAGCCCGGCTCGCCACGGCGATCACAACGCTGTCGGCGGGCAGCAGCGGACGGCTGTCGGTCGCGGTGACCGACCTGGACGACGCGGACACCGGCGCGTCGTACGCGGACGGCTCGACCCCGTACGACACCGCGAGCATCGTCAAGGTCGACATCCTGGCCACGCTGCTGCTCCGGCACCAGCACGCCGGGACCACGATGACCTCGGCCGAGAAGTCGCAGGCCACCGTGATGATCCAGCAGAGCGACAACAGCGCGGCGACCGCGCTGTGGAACGCCATAGGGCGCAGGGCCGGGCTCGACGCGGCCAACAGCACGCTGGGGCTGCACCACACGTCGGGCGGCTCGGCCGACCTGTGGGGGCTCACCCAGACCACCCCGGCCGACCAGCTCGCGCTGCTGCGGGCGGTGTTCGGCGACGACTCGCCGCTGTCCTCGGCGTCCCGCTCCTACATCACCGGCCTGATGCACACGGTCACCAAGGGCCAGCAGTGGGGCGTGTCGGCGGCCGACGAGGACAGCAGCGGCTTCGCGCTGAAGAACGGCTGGCTCCAGCGCACCGCCACCGGCCTGTGGGACATCAACAGCATCGGCGAGGTCGACTACAAGGGCCATACGCTGCTGGTCTGCGTACTCTCCTCGGGCAACAAGTCCGAGCAGTCGGGTATCGACAAGGTGGAGGACGCGGCCGCGGCCGCCGTGAAGGCCCTCTACCCGTGATCCCCGGCGGCCCGGCGGCTGGCGGCTGGCGGCTGGCGGCTGGCGGCTGGCGGCTGGCGGCTGGCGGCAGAGCGTCCCGGCGGCTCGGGTTGCCCCGCCGGCCCGGGTTGCCCCGCCGGCCCGTACGCTCCGTGACGCCGGACGGGGCGCGGGCCGGGGGGTCTCGGCCGGGTCAGGGGGCGACGTCGATCAGGACCTTGCCGATCGCGGACTGCTGGACGGCGTCGTGGGCGTCGCCGGTGCGGGCCAGCGGGAAGCGGTGCAGCGGGAGGCCCGCGGCCTCGCCGACCCCGATGGCGCCGTCCGCCACGGCCGCCGCGACCGCGGCGACCGCGTGGTCCTTCGCGACCGCCGGGACCGTATAGACCAGCACGCCCTGCCAGCGCACGTTGACGAGCATCGAGGGCCGCGCGGGCACCTGGACCGTGTCCGAGTCCTCCGCGTAGAAGGCCACCACCGCGTCCGGGGCCACCACCGCCGCGTCCAGGGCGGCGTTGGCAGCCGGGGCGACCTCCACCACGATGTTCACCCCGTCCGGGGCGATCCGGCGGATCTCGGCGGCGGCGTCCTGCGCCCGGTAGTCGACCACGTGCCGGGCTCCCGCGGCCTTCGCCAGTTCGCCCTTCTCCGGTCCGCTGACCGTGGTGATCACGGTCGCGCCCGCCCAGCGGGCCAGCTGGATCGCCGCGTTGCCGACCGCGCCCGCGCCGCCCGCGACCAGTACCGTACGGCCGGCCAGCGCGCCCGGCGCGAGGCGCTCGGGGCCGCCGTCCGCGACGGTCAGCGTGCGGTGCGCGGTCAGCGCCGGGATGCCCAGGCTCGCGCCGAGGTCGAACGACGCGTGCTCGGGCAGCGGCACCGCCTGCCTCGCCGGCAGCGTGACGTACTCCTGCGCGGTGCCGTCGGCGCGGCCCCACGCGGCCTCCCACAGCCACACCCGCTCGCCGATCCTGGCGTCGGGGACGCCGGGGCCGACCGCGTCGATCACGCCGGAACCGTCCTGGTTCGGTACCTGGTCGCTCTGCGGGGTGCTGTACTGGCGGGATTTCCAGTCGGTCGGGTTCACGCCCGACACCCTGACGGCGACGCGCACTTCGCCCTCACCGGGGGTGGGGACCGGGCGGTCGGACAGCGCCATGACGTCGGCGGGGCCGTTGGTCTTGTAAGTGATCGCCTTCATGAGCGCTACAAGTTGCCGCCGGGCGGCTTTCTTCCCGCGCGGGGGTACTCCTTTCGGGGGGCGGTGCGCCGGGGCGCCCACAGGGGTGCCACTTGCCGTGGCGGGGCTTCCTTCCCCCGCGTCGCGGCTGCGCACGCGGTTCCCCGCGCCTCTGAGCGGGCGGGCCGCCACGCGCGGGGTCAGTGGAGCAGGGATTCCGCCGTGGCGAGGATTTCGGTGACGCGGAGGCCGAAGCGGGCGTCGCACGGGTGGGGGCCGTCGGAGACCAGGGCGTCGATCGCCCGGGCGAAAGCGGCGGTGGCCGGTCCCGCGAGGTCGTCGGGGTAGGTCGCGACGCCCTGGGTGCCGCGGAATTCGACGGCCACTCCCGCGCCGGCCGGCGGAGCGGTGAGCGTGAGTGCGGACGTGCTCGACGCGCCGCTGTCGTGGCGCAGCGTGAGGTGGACGGTGTCGCCCGGGCCGCGGGCGGCGGCGATGGCGGTGACGTCGCCGAGCACCGGCAGCAGGACGGACAGGGCGTGCGGGCCGACGTCCCACAGGCCGCCCTTCTCGCGCCGCCAGGGCGAGTCGGTGAAGGGGCTGTCGTCGCCCCCGAAGACGGCGCCGTACCAGTCGGCGCGGCCGGTGTACCAGCCGCCGGCCGCGGCCTGCCGGCCGATCCACTCGGCGCCGGCCGCGTCGAAACGCAGCGTGAAGAAGACCACCGAGCGCACCCCGGCCTCCTCGACCGCCGCGACCACCTCGCGGGCGTCCTCCACCGTGGCGGCCAGCGGCTTGTCGAGCAGCAGGTGCCGCCCGGCGCGGGCCGCACGGGCCGCCAGCGGCGCCTGGAGGGCGGGCGGCAGGGCGATGGCCACCGCGTCGACGTCGGCGATCAGCGCGTCGGGGTCCGGGTAGGCGCGGGTCCCGAAGAGGTCGGCGACCTCGGCGGCTGCCTCCGGCCTGCGGCCCCACACCCCGGTGAATTCGACGTCGGGATGCGCGGCCAGCGCGGGTCCGTGCGCGAGCCGCGCCCACGGTCCGGTGCCGAGCAGTCCGACCCGCAGCGCGCTCATGACGCGGTCCGCGCGTCGACGTGGCCCACGTACGCGTCGCGGTCCAGGTCGCGCAGGTCGACCGAGAACTGCACCTCGTACTGCGGGGTGGGCGCGATGTGCCGGCGCAGGGCGGCGAGTACCGCCCCGGTGAGCGCGCGCCTGGTCTCCGCGCTGCGTCCCGACAGCAGCGATATCTCGGCGTGGACCATCGCGTGGTACGGCGAACCGTCGGCGATCCAGAGGTCGTCATGGCGTACGAAACGGGTCTTGCAGCCGCCGGCGCGACCGCCGGCGATCGTCACCAGGGCTTCGTGCAAGTCCTTGCCGAAAGCGGGCCGGTCGAACGCTTCGGCGAGCGTTCCGGAGTATTCCACGGTGGTATGCGGCATGGTGCGGACCCTATCCCGGCAGGTCCGGGAGGGGGCAGGCGTCCCACGTGGGACCGTGGGGCGGCTGCGACCGGCGGTTACGTCCCGTTAACACAGGGGCAACGCTTGGGAAAACCCTCCTTGCGACGCTGCCTTCGGCCCGATCAGCGCAGCTCGGCCGCACCCGCGAACACGTTCGTTAAGGATGGCGTCACCGTGACCTACAAGGCTGAGTACATCTGGATAGACGGCACCACGCCGACCGCGAAGCTCCGTTCGAAGACGCGGATCCTGGCCGACGGCGCGGAGCTTCCGATCTGGGGTTTCGACGGATCGAGCACCAACCAGGCCGAGGGCCACGCCTCGGACCGCGTACTCAAGCCGGTCGCGTCGTTCCCGGACCCGATCCGCGGCGGTGACGACGTCCTGGTCATGTGCGAGGTCTTCAACATCGACGGCACCCCGCACGAGTCCAACACCCGTGCCCCGCTGCGCGAGGTCGCCGAGAAGTTCGCCGACCAGGAGTCGCTGTTCGGCATCGAGCAGGAGTACACCTTCTTCCAGGGCTCGCGCCCGCTGGGCTTCCCGGAGAACGGCTTCCCCGCCCCGCAGGGCGGTTACTACTGCGGTGTCGGCGCCGACGAGATCTTCGGCCGCCCGGTCGTCGAGAAGCACCTGGAGAACTGCCTGGCCGCCGGTATCGGCATCTCCGGCATCAACGCCGAAGTCATGCCCGGCCAGTGGGAGTTCCAGGTCGGCCCGCTCAGCCCGCTGGAGGTCTCGGACCACCTGTGGGTGGCGCGCTGGCTGCTCTACCGCACCGCCGAGGACTTCGGTGTCTCCGCGACCCTGGACCCCAAGCCCGCCAAGGGCGACTGGAACGGCGCGGGCGCGCACACCAACTTCTCCACCAAGGCGATGCGCGAGAACTACGCGGCGATCATCGAGGCCGCCGAGTCGCTGGGTCGCGACGACAAGCCGCTCGAGCACATCAAGCACTACGGCGCCGGCGTCGAGGGCCGCCTCACCGGCGCGCACGAGACCGCGCCGTGGAACGAGTACAGCTACGGCGTCTCCAACCGCGGCGCGTCGGTGCGTATCCCGTGGCAGGTCGAGGTGGACCAGAAGGGCTACATCGAGGACCGGCGCCCGAACGCCAACGTCGACCCCTACGTCGTCACGCGGCTGATCGTGGACACCTGCGGCGCCGCGCTGGAGAAGGCCGGCCTGGTCTGATCCGCTGGGCCCGCGCCCACGCGCCAACCGCCTCCCCGCGGTCGTGAAGTGCGCCCGTCACCGCGACGGGCGCACTTTCTTGCGCTGGGCACTGTCAGTGACCATCACCGGCGCCACTCGTTTGACGCAGAGTGAAGAGCCGACCGTCACATGCCCCGTCCCCGTCCGCGAAGAAGTCCGCACGGCACGTCCCGATGGCAGAGGCCGAGGCGGCACTGATCGAGCATTACCCACGGCTGGTGCGGCTGGCGTACCTGGCACTGCCCGCCACGACCGGCCGGCACCGCCGTGTACTCATCGCGCACGGGGTCGCCCAGCGCTCACTGCGTGTCGTCCTGACCTCGCAGGGCGGCGAGGGGCCGTACGCGCAGTTGCGCCGCGAGGTGCTGCGCCAGGCGCTGGCCCAGGGGCGGCAGTCGGGGCGGGTACGCAGCGCGCTGACCGTCGCGGGGCTGCCGCAGGTGGTGGGTGTACGGCTGCACCCGCAGGCCGGCGGAAGCGCGGAACTCGCCCTGGACCGGGCGCTCGCCACGCTGCCGGGGGCGGCACGGGCCGCGTACGCGCTGCTGGGCGTCGAAGGGCTGGACGAGCGGGCGGCCCGGGACGTGCTGGCGGCCGCGGGCGCCACCGACCCGCGCGGCGCGGTACGGGCGGCGGTGGACATCGAGAGCGACCACCACCTGCTGGCGGCGGGCGAGTTCGACCCCTGCACGGTGCATGTGCGGCCCACCGACCTGCTGCGGCGGCGGCAGCGCGCCAAGGCCGGGCTCGCCGGGCTCGCGGCGGTCGCGGTCGGCGCGGTGCTGCTGGTCGTGTCGACGTCCGGCGGTTCGCCCGAGCCGTACGGCGCCGCCGGGTCGCCGGACGCCGCGGCGGCCGTGGCGAAAGCCCTCGACCCGGACGCGCTCGTCCAGGCCAGGCCGCAGGCGTGGACCACCACCGCCCGGCTCGACTTCACCGCCTGGCCCGCGCGCGGCAACCGGGCCACCGACCGCACGCTGCTCACCCGCGCCCTGGCGGTGTGGGCCAACCCGGCGGCGTCCGTCCAGGTCAACGCGACCCCCGGCACCCCGCGGACGGCGCCGGTCCAGCCGCCGCAGCTCCTTTACGCCGGGGACGTCGACAGTGCCACGGTGGTGATCTTCTACGACGGGCTGCGGCTGGTACGTTACGCCCAGGCCCGCAGCGGGGGCGGCGGCGTGGCGGCCCTGGATTTCGCACAGGTCGCCGACGCCGACCTCACGACGGCCGCGGCGGTCGTCATCGACCGGGTCGACGGCAACACCCGCTTCCTGACCGCCCCTTGGATCGCCGGGGCCGAGACCCGCGACCTGCTGCGGCCCGAACAGCCGGGCGCGGCGCTGCGGGTGGCCGCCGACGGCACCACGGACCCGGTGCGCATGCCGGGCGCCGGGAGCACGGCCGGCACGTGCGGTACGGACTGGCCGGTGCTGCAACTGCGCACCTCCACGCGGATCGTGGAGAAGCACTCCCTCCTGCTCACCGACCTCGGCGACATCAGCCCGGTGCATCTGACCTTCACCCCGCCGCCTGTCGCCGGTGTCGACGCCCGCGCCCCGCGCGAGGCCACCGGGGCGCAGGCGCTGGTCAGTTGGGCGCACAGCGCGTGCCGGCTCGGCGAGCTGCGCGGCCAGGGTGTGCGGTCGGTCAACGACTGGGAGTTCGCCCATACGGTGCTCCCCGAGAGCGCCGGGTCCGCCGCGTGGACCTGCGACCGGGCCGACACGTGGCGCGGGCCGGGCCGCGCGACGGTCCAGTTCGTGCCGCCGGGCGTCGCGGCCGGGGCGCCGGGCACGCCGGCCGGCCAGCAGGTCGACGGGAGCGCGTGCAGCCGCTTCGGGCAGCAGGTCATGGCCGGGGTGATGTGGCAGTCCCCCGTCGGGAACTGGTATCTGCTGGCGGCGGGCAGCCGCGACGTGGTGTCGATCTCAGCGAGCGGCTTCACAGCCGGTGCGTCGGGACGGTTCCTCGCGGTGCCCGCGCCTCGCGGGACCCGGGCGACGCTGAGCGCCCGGCTGCGCTCGGGCGCCACCCTCCACCCGCTGAGCGGCGACTGATCCCGCCGGGTGGCTGCGATGTCCTGTGGCGTTCGCAGTGCCGCTCTCACCGCGGCCGGACGCGCAGTCCCCCGCGCCCACGGTGGCTCCCCCTCTGCGGAAGAGGACGAGCCCCACAGGGGCGCGGGAACTGCGCGGCCGACCCACCACCGGGGCAAGGCCACGGGACCGCCGGGAGGGGCAGCCCCGGGGGGACCCCCGGATCAGGCGGTGAAAACCGCCACCGTGCGGGCCGGGACGGTGAACGTACCGCTCGCGGCGGCGTAGGCCGCCGACTTGACGACTGGGTCCGCCCCCGCGGCCTGGAGCGGGTGCAGCGCGTACGGCGTACCCGCGAGCGCGCTCACCCGCTGCGTCTGCGTGCTCGGCGTCGCGTTGAAGACGACGACCAGCTCACCCACCGTCATCGTGATGACGCCCGGCGTCTCCGCCGCCCCGGACAGGGGGAAGCCCACCTCCCGCTGCACCTGGCCGGAGGTCGCCAGGTGGAAGGCCGGCTCGGCGGTGCGGATCCGCAGCAGGTCCTGGTACGCGGCGGACGCGCCGGTGATCTCGGCGCACCCGGGCGCCGCGTCCGGGTCGGTCAACAGCGGTGTGGCGTACGGCCACTTGTCCTGGTTGTCGGCCGCCGGCGGCAACCCGCGGCCGATCCCGTTGCCCTGCGCGCACGACCAGTGGATCGCGTTGAACCAGTCGCCGGAGTCGAAGGAGTTCCGGTCGAGCGACTTGGACCGCAGCAGGTCGGAACCGGCCTGGGCGAGCGCGGGTCCCTGGGAGAGCGCCGCCGTGGCCTCCGCGATGACCTGCATACGCGCCCGGTCCGCGGCCGAGGTGCCGGCCGGGAGCTTGTAGGTGAGCGCGTCGTAGAGCGATTCGTTGTCGTGCGCGTCGGCGTACGCGAGGGCGTCGCCGGGCGCGTCGGCGTATCCGGCGGGAGCCCCGTTGTAGTCGATCTCGGCGCCGGTGACCTGCTTGCCGGCCGAGTCGGTGAAGCTGAACTGCCGCAGGTTTCCGGTGAGTCCGACCTTGATGAGGTCCTGGTAGTGCAGCAGCCTGGCCTTCTGCTCGGCCGGGGTGCCGTTGGCCGCCGAGGAGTTGGGGTCGGTGTAGAGGCCGGAGGCGAAGCCCTGGACGCCGGGGTCGGCGTCGAAGGGGCTGCCGCCGCGTACCGCGTCGCGTGCCCGGTCGGAGAAGGTGGCGATGCCGGTGCCCGCCATGTTGGCCTGGGTGGCCTGTTCGAAGCGCGCGTTGTCGGCGACCTCGCCGAAGTTCCAGCCCTCGCCGTAGAGGATGATCTTCTTGCCGTCGACGCCGTCCTTCTGGACGGTGAGCGCGTCGAGGGCCTTGCGGACGGCGAGGATGTTGGCCTTGGGGTGGTGGCCCATGAGGTCGAAGCGGAAGCCGTCGACCTTGTACTCCTTGGCCCAGGTGACGATCGAGTCCACGACGAGCTTGCCCATCATGGCGTTCTCGGGCGCGGTGCCCGCGCAGCAGGTGGAGGTGGCGACCGAGCCGTCCGGCATGAGCCGCTGGTAGTAGCCGGGCACGATCTTGTCGAGCACGGAGGTGTCGGCCTGGCCGGCGGCGGAGGTGTGGTTGTAGACCACGTCCATCACCACCCGCAGCCCGCTGCTGTTGAGCCCCTGCACCATCTGGCGGAATTCCGTCGTGCGCCCGGCGCCGTCCGGGTTCTTGGCGTAGGAGCCCTCGGGCACGGTGAAGTGGTAGGGGTCGTAGCCCCAGTTGTAGGCGTCGGTGGCCTGCTGGGCGGTGACGCAGCCCTGTTGCCTGTCGCTGGCCGGACCGTAGGAGCCCAGGTCGCAGGCAGGTGAGGTGCGGTCGGCGGTCCGCTCGGGCACGGTCGCGAAGTCGAACGCGGGCAGCAGGTGGACGTAGTTGACGCCGGCCCGTGCGAGGTCGCGCAGATGGGTCATGCCGGCCGAGGAGGTGTCGGTGAAGGCGGCGTAGGTGCCGCGGTCGGCGGCCGGGACGGTGGTGTCGGCGACGGAGAAGTCCCGGATGTGCAGCTCCTGGATCTCGGCGCGGCTCATCGGCACGGCGGCCGGTTTGCGTTCCTGCGCCCAGCCCTCGGGGGCGAGCTTCGGGTCGTCCAGGTTCACCAGCAGGCTCTGCTTCGAGTCGGCGGTGAGCGCCACCGAGTAGGGGTCGGTGACCTTGTTGACGACGAGGCTCTGCACGCTGGGCGCCCAGACGGTCACGTCGTAGAGGTAGGGCTTCCCGGTCCACGCGGGGGTGCCGGTGACCGACCAGACGCCGCTCGCGGCGTTCTCCTTCATGGGGACGCGGTGGCCGCCGATCTCCACCGAGACGCTGTGCGCGGTCGGCGCCCACACCGACAGGCTGGGCCTGCCGTGACTGAACACCGGTCCGAGGGAAGCCTGTTGGGCGCTGCCCGCGTACAGGTCGTCCAGGACGCCCTGGGTCTGCACACCGGTCGCGGCCAGCAGGGCGCCGTTCGCGGCCCGTTGGGTGGCGATGAGCTGTCCGCGCAGGGCCTCGCGGACCCGGCCGCGGTCGCGCGGGTCGACGGTGAAGGCCGTGTAGCCCTTCAGCTGGGGGAATTTCGCGAGCTGCGCGGCGGTCAGCCCGCCGGCGGCCTTCCGCAGCCGCAGCCAGCGGCCCTCGCTCGACAGGGCGCCGTCCTTGACGGTGATGCCGCCGCCGGGGGCGTAGACGAGCTGCTGGGACAGCGAGGGGGCACTGGTCTGCCAGGCGACGGTGTCGCGGTCGATCCACTGGGCCTGCGCCTTGCCCAGGTCCAGGTCGGCGCCGCTGCCCTGCGGCTGCGGCAGCAGGTAGGCGGGGGTGGCGTCCAGCAGCCACACCTCGTGGCCCGTGCCGGTGAGGTCGAGGGACTGGTCGCTGGGCAGGTCCTTGGTGTCGCCGTTGTGCAGGATGTAGCTGAGCGAGGTGGCGCCGGCCGCGAGCGGGACCTCGTAGACGGCCCCGTAGGAGTCGGTACGGGCCGGCTGGAGGGGCGTGGTCCAGTCGGTGGGGCTGGCGGCGCCGTTCCAGACGTGCAGGCCCCAGCCGGTGTAGTTGCCGTCGGCGCGGTGGTAGTGCAGGACGGCCTTCGTGGCGTCCTGCGGCGGGTAGGCGCCGGCCGGGGCGGCGGCGGCCACGTCCGGGCTGCCCTGCTTGATCCAGACCTCGCCCGAGGCGCTCAGGTCGATGGTGCGGTCGCCGTCGGTGTCCTTGACGCCGTCCTTGTTCACCACGATGAAGCCGACGCTGGACGCGCCGGGCCTGAGCTTCACATAGGCGAAGGCGCCGTAGGCGTCGCGGCCGGTGAAGGGGTGTCCGGCCGGCCAGGTGGTGGCTTCGCCGTCGGCGAGGTCGCCCCAGGCGTAGAGGCCCCAGTCGGCGTAGTCGGACCCGGTCCGCTGGTAGTGGACGACCGCGTAGTCGTGGCTGATCGCGGTCGGGGGCGCGGTGACGGGCGGCGCGCCGGTCACGGTGGCGGCGGTCGCCGCGCCGGTGCGTCCGGCGGCGTCGACCACGACGGCCTTGTAGCGCACGGGTGTTCCGGCCGCCCCGGTGAGCGTCTGGGTGACCTTGTAGGGGGCGTGGTCGGCGGAGCCGAGCACCTTCCAGGGCGCGTTGCCGACCTGGGCGGCGAAGACGACCCGGTTCAGGCCGCCGCCGGTGACGTCGGCGGACAGCTCGACGGTGCCGGTCGCGCCGGACGCGGGCGGGGTCAGGGTGAGGTGCGGTGCCGCGGCGGGCGCGGGCAGCGGCTTGGCCGCGTGCAGGACGACGGCCTGGAGCGGCGGCACGGTGACGGTGAGCGTGCCGTCGGCGGCGGTGGCGGTGGTGCCGGTGGAGCCGTGGATCGCCTGGTAGGCGGCGCCCGCGGTGTTGCCGGACGGCACGGTCACGGTCCGGGCGGTGGTGGCGTTGTTGACGGCGACGAGGTAGTCGTCGCGGGTCGCGGCGTCGGTGCGGGAGTAGGCGTAGACGCCGGGGCCGCTGCCGGGGGCCGCGTACCGCTCGGTCTGTACGCCGTCCCGCAGCGCCGGGTGGTCCTTGGTGAGCTGCGACAGCGCGGCGATCGCCCGGTAGAGGGGGTGCTGCGGGTCGTAGGCGTCGGACGCGGCGGTGCGGGCGGTGCCGATCTCGTCGTCGTCGAGGTAGTCGGCTACCTGGGAGGCGAACATCGTCTGCCGGGCGTTCTTGTCGCCGCCGGCGGCGCCGGTGAAGCCCTGCTCGTCGCCGTAGTAGACCACCGGATTGCCGCGGCCGAGGAACATCACCGCGTTGGCCAGCTCGTCGCGCTTGAGCAGTTCCGCGTCGCTCGCGCCCGGGTTGTCCTGGGCGAGGAAGCTGCCGATGCGGCCCATGTCGTGGTTGCCGAGGAAGGTGACCTGCTCGTACGCGTTCGCCTTGTCCGTGGTGTAGCGGTAGTCCTGCCCGTAGACCGCGGCGAGCTTGGCGGGCGCGGCGCCCTGCGAGGCGTAGCCGCGGGCGGCGTCCTGGAACGGGAAGTCCAGCGTCGCGTCGAGCCGGCCCTGGGTGACGTACGGCGAGGTGACGGCCGGGTCGGCGTCGTAGGTCTCGCCGAACATGAAGAAGTTCTTCCGGCCGTGCTGTGCCACGTAGGTGTCCAGCGCGGTCGCCCACTGGGTCCAGAACGGCAGGTCGACGTTCTTGACGGTGTCGATGCGGAAGCCGTCGATCGCGAAGTCCTTGACCCACTTCTCGTAGATCTGCTCCATGCCGCGCACGACCTCGGGCCGCTGGGTCCACAGGTCGTCGAGCCCGGTGAAGTCGCCCTGGTCGGCGCTCTCGCCGGCGAAGGTGGAGTCGCCGCGGTTGTGGTACATCGTCGGATCGTTGAGCCAGGCCGGGACCTTGGTGTCGCGCGCGGCGGCGGGCACGGTGGGGGTGCGCGGGAAGGACGCGGTCGTGACCTTCGGGAAGGCGGTGGCGCCGTCGGCGTGGCTGTCGTCGTCGAAGGGGGTGCCGTCGGCCGACAGGTAGGGGAAGGCGCCCTTGGAGAGGTAGTTGTAGGTGTTGTCGGTGTTGCCGATCACGTCGGCGGTGTGGTTGGTGATCACGTCGAAGAAGATCTTCATACCCTTAGCGTGGGCCGCGGATATCAGCTTCTTCAGGTCGTCGTTGGTGCCGAAGTGCGGGTCCACCCGGGTGAAGTCGGTGATCCAGTAACCGTGGTAGCCGGCCGACGCGTCGGCGCCGGTGCCCTGCACGGGCTGGTTCTTGAAGATCGGCGCCATCCAGATCGCGGTGGTGCCCAGGCCCTTGATGTAATCCAGCTTCTGCGTGAGGCCCTTGAGGTCGCCGCCCTGGTAGAAGCCCTTGTCCGTGGGGTCGTAGCCGGTGCTGAGCCGGCTGCCGGTCAGCCCGCCGCGGTCGTTGGCCTTGTCGCCGTTCGCGAACCGGTCCGGCATCACGAAGTAGAACTGCTCGCGTGTGGCGTCGTGCCGGGCGGCCTGCCCGGCGAGCGCCCGGTCGGACGGCGGGGCGGGCGGCCGGGGCGCGCCGTGCGCGTAGGCCGGCTGGACGAATACGGCCAGCGCCGCGAAGGCGGTGGCGGCGGCGACGCGCCGGGCACGGCGCCGCGTCCTGAACACGGGCAGCCTGAACTCCAGGGCCACGGGCGGTTCTCCTTGCTGGGGACAGCCTCGCGCCCGGGTCCACGCGCATGAACCGGTCGCCACTGCGGCGTCGGTGCCGAAGCTGAGCGGGAACGTATCCCCGCGAGGGCCGTTGCAGCAAGACTCTGTAAGCACTTTCCGCGACGATCGCGCCATCCGCCGCCGCTCCCCGCCCAGTTCGCACACCGGAACGGGCCGCTTCGGCCACTTCCGCGCCGCCGCGACGACACGCCCGGATAACGGGGATGTCACGGATGAAGGATCTTGCGGAAAGTTTCTTGCAGCCTCTTTCGCAAAGCATTACATCGCTGTTACGTTCCTGCCCAGCCCGAGCGGCCCGTTGGGACGACAGCGGCCGGCAGCCAGCCTGGCCAGGGCGAACGGGCACTTCCCTCTTCAAGGAGTCAGGTATGCGACGCGGCATATCCGCCGTGGCGATGGCCGCGGCCATCGTTCTCGGGGTCACCGCCTGTGGCGGTAGTGGTAGCGACGACAAGAGCGACAAGGGGACGGCGGCCAAGGACCCGGCCGCGGTGTCCGGGACGATCACCTACTGGGACACCTCGGACGCCAAGAACGAGGCCCCGACCTACCAGGCCCTCATCAAGGACTTCGAGGCGAAGTACCCCAAGATCAAGGTCAATTACCAGAACGTCGACTTCACCACCGTGGAGCAGAAGTTCAAGGCGGCGGCGCAGAGCGGCAAGGGCGCGCCGGACGTGGTGCGGACCGACGTCGGGCTGATCCCCGAATACGCCTCCCTCCACTACATCGCCCCGCTGGACGGCACCGCGGCGCTGACCGACACGCAGGACTTCGTGGCGGGCCCGCTGGACACCACCAAGTACGAGGGCAAGTCCTACGGCGTGCCGTCGGTGACCGACACCCTCGGGCTGCTCTACAACAAGGACATCTTCGCCAAGGCCGGCATCACCAAGCCCCCGGCCACGTGGGACGAGTTGATCGCCGACTCCGCGACCATCAAGGCGAAGGTGCCGGGTGTCGCGGGCACCTACGTCAACCCCGACTCCTACTTCCTCTTCCCGCTGCTGTTCGGCGAGGGCGCGGACCTGGCGGACCCGACCGCCAAGAAGATCACGATCAACTCGCCGGAGGCCGTCAAGGCGGTCACCGAGGCGAAGAAGGTCTACGACACCTCCTCGCTCAAGGTCGACTTCGCCAGCGCCTACGACAACATGCAGACCTCCTTCAAGACCGGCAAGGTCGCCATGCTGATCCAGGGGCCGTGGTCGGTGGGCGACGACCTGACCGGGTCCGCCTTCCAGGGCAAGGAGGCCAACCTCGGGTACGCCCCGGTGCCGGCCGGCACCACCGGCAAGGCGCTGGCGCCGACCGGCGGCCACGACCTGGCGGTCTACCAGGGCTCGAAGAACCTCGACGCGGCCTACCTGTTCACGCAGTTCATGACCTCGTCGGCCAGCCAGCAGACGATCGCGCTGAAGAACGGCACCCTGCCGACCAGGACCTCCGCTTACACCGCCGAGGTGCTCAAGAACCAGACGATCGCCGGCTTCAAGCCGATCATGGACACCGCCCGGCCGCGGGTCGCGCTGCCGCAGGTGGGCAGCCTGTTCACGCCGCTCCAGCAGGAGTACATCAAGATCCTCCAGGGCAAGTCCTCGGTCCAGTCGGGCCTGGACGCGGCGGCGAAGGAGTTCGGCAAGCTGCTGCCCGGCTACAGCGTGCAGTAGCCGGCCCCAAGTTCCGGGCCGGCCGGCCGGGACCCCGCCCGCCGCAGGGCGTACGGGGTCCACGCGCCCGGCCGGCCGGTCCGGTCACCGGCGCCCCGCGCTCCCCCGCGGGCCGCCGGCCGCAACCCGTGGCCCGGCCGGCCTTGACCAGCCGCCGGCCACCCGCCGACCGCCGACCAGCCGTAGCCACCCGCCGCCAGCCGTAGCCGTAGCCGGCAGAGACGAAAGAGCCGAGGAGCGATGACCACCGCCACCATGGACGACCCCGCCCCGGGCACGGCCGCCCGCCCGCCGCGCGAGCCGCGGCCCGGCCTGATGACCACGATCAGGCGCTCCTGGGACCGGCACTGGTACGCCTGGGCGATGGTCGCCCCGGTCGTGATCGTGCTGGCCGTCCTGGTGTTCTACCCGCTCGGCTACGGCACGTACCTGTCGCTGACCAACGCCAACGAGACCAATGTCGCCAAGGACATCGGCCCGGTGCACATCGGCGCCAGCTACCACTTCGTGGGCCTGCACAACTACTGGCAGGTGCTGTCGGGCAAGGACGGCGACTTCTACCCGCGCTTCGAGTGGACGGTCATCTGGACGGTCTGCTGCGTGGCCGTCACCTACGCCATCGGGCTCGCGATGGCGATGCTGCTCAACCGCAAGGTGAGGTTCCGGCTGTTCTACCGGCTCTGCCTGATCCTGCCCTGGGCGGTGCCGGCCTTCATCGGCGTCTTCGCCTGGCGGCTGATGCTCAACTCGCAGTACGGCGTCTTCAACGACATCATCACCAGCGTCGGACTGCCCGCGCAGGACTGGCTCGGCACACCGCTGTCGCAGAAGATCGCGGTGATCATGGTGAACATCTGGGTCGGTGTGCCGTTCATGATGGTCGCCCTGCTCGGCGGCCTCCAGGCGATACCCGGCGAGCTCTACGAGGCCGCCGAGATGGACGGCGCCTCGCCGCTCCAGCGGTTCACCAACGTCACCGTCCCCGGGCTGCGCCCGGTCACCAGCACGGTGGTGCTGCTCAGCACCGTCTGGACGTTCAACATGTTCGCGATCATCTACCTGCTGCTGGGCAACAACACCACGGGCGACACCGACATCCTGGTGACATACGCCTACGAGAAGGCGTTCACCGGAGTGTCCGATTATTCCGCGGCAGCCACCTACGGAATCGTCATCCTCCTCATCCTCGTGGCCTTCTCCACCTTCTACCGCCGCCAGTTGAAGTCCGAGCAGGCCTAGGAGCCGGATCACCATGAGTGCCACCACCCACAGCGGCCCGGCCGCCAGCACGATCACTCCGCAGACCGCGACGGCGGCCAGGCCCCGCGGCCGGGGCGAGCGCAGCCGCGGCGCGTCCGTCGCCCTGCACGCCACCCTGCTCACCGCGAGCGCCATCGCGGTCTTCCCCGTGCTGTGGATCCTGTTCATCTCGCTGGGCCCCAGCTCCTCCTGGCAGCAGCCGCACGAAGTGCTCAAGCACCTGGGCCTGGGCAACTACCGCTTCGTGCTGATGCACACCAGCTTCCCCAAGTGGTTCCTCAACTCGGTGATCGTGGCCGGCGCCACCACCGTGCTCGGCGTGCTGATCTCCGCCAGCGCGGGCTACGCGATCTCCCGGATGCGCTTCCCCGGCCACCGGTCGCTGATGTGGACCTTCCTGATCACCCAGATGTTCCCGATGGCCGTGCTGATCGTGCCGCTGTACAACCTGCTGGCGCAGCTGGACCTGATCGACAGCTACCTCGGCCTGATCCTGGTCTACTGCACCATCGCGGTGCCCTTCTGCGCCTGGATGCTCAAGGGCTACTTCGACACCATCCCGCGCGACATCGACGAGGCCGGCCGGGTGGACGGGCTGTCCCCGTTCGGCACCTTCTGGCGGCTGATCGTGCCGCTTGCCCGCCCGGGTCTCGCCGTCACCGCCTTCTACAGCTTCCTGACCGCCTGGGGCGAAGTCGCCTACGCGGCGCAGTTCATGGGCCGCGACCACTCCACCCTCGCGGTCGGCATCCGCACCTTCGCCTCGGACCAGCGCGCGGACTGGGGCAGCATGACCGCCGCCTCGGTGCTGATCGCGATACCCGCCACGATCGTCTTCCTGCTCGTCCAGCGCCATCTGGTGACCGGCCTGACGGCCGGCGGCACCAAGGGCTGACCGCCCGCAGCACCGCCCGCACGTATGCCACCAGTTGTTCCCCCGCACCCGATAAGGGAATCCATGAGCCAGCACCTCTCCGACGCGCCCCGCACCGCCGCCGCTCCCGCTGCCGACGCCGGGCACAGAGACTGGTGGCGGGACGCGGTCATCTACCAGGTCTATCCGCGCAGCTTCGCCGACGGAAACGGTGACGGCATGGGCGATCTGCCCGGCATCACGGCCCGGCTGCCGTATCTGCGGGACCTCGGGGTGGACGCGGTGTGGCTGTCGCCCTTCTACGCCTCCCCGCAGGCGGACGCCGGCTACGACGTGGCGGACTACCGCGAGGTCGACCCGATGTTCGGCGACCTCAACGATGCCGACGACCTGGTACGTACCGCGCACGCGCTGAATCTGCGGGTCATCGTGGACCTGGTGCCCAACCACTGCTCCGACCAGCACGAATGGTTCAAGCAGGCGCTGCGCGACGGCCCCGGCTCCGCACTGCGGGACCGCTTCCACTTCCGGGCCGGCAAGGGAGGGACCGGCGAACTGCCGCCCAACGACTGGGAGTCCATCTTCGGCGGGCCCGCCTGGACCAGGACCACCGAGTCGGACGGCACCCCGGGCGAGTGGTACCTGCACCTGTTCGCGCCCGAGCAGCCGGACTTCAACTGGGACCACCCGGCGGTGCACGAGGAATTCCGCTCGGTGCTGCGCTTCTGGCTGGACCTGGGCGCCGACGGCTTCCGTATCGACGTGGCGCACGGCCTGGTCAAGGCCGCCGGGCTGCCCGACATCGGGCACAGCGAGCAGCTGTCGCTGCTGGGCAGCTCGCCCATGCCGTACTTCGACCAGGACGGGGTGCACGAGATCTACCGCGGCTGGCGGCGGATCCTGGACGAATACCCCGGCGACCGGATCGGCGTCGCCGAGGCGTGGACGCCGACCATCGAGCGGGCCGCTCTCTACCTGCGGCCCGACGAGCTGCACCAGGCCTTCAACTTCGAGTACCTGGCCACCCCGTGGGACGCGGCGGCGCTGCACCGGGTCATCGACAAGTCGCTGACCGCGATGAGCGCGGTCGGCGCGCCCGCCACCTGGGTGCTGTCCAACCACGACGTGACCCGGCACACCACCCGCTTCGGCAACCCTCCCGGCGGCACCCAGCTGCGCGAGGCCGGCGACCGGGAGCTGGGCCTGCGCAGGGCGCGGGCGGCCACCTTGCTGATGCTGGCGCTGCCCGGCTCCGCCTACCTCTACCAGGGCGAGGAGCTGGGCCTGCCGGACGTCACCGACCTGCCGGACGAGGTGCGGCAGGACCCGTCGTTCTTCCGGGCGGCCGGACAGGACGGCTTCCGGGACGGCTGCCGGGTGCCGATCCCGTGGTCGGGCGCGGAGCCGCCGTACGGCTTCGGTCCTGCGGGCGGGCCGAGCTGGCTGCCGCAGCCGGCGAGCTGGGCGCGGCTCAGCGTCGAGGCGCAGACCGGCGACCCGGCCTCGACCCTGGAGCTGTACCGGGCGGCGCTGGCGCTGCGCCGGGAGCTGCCGGCGCTGGGCGCGGGCCGGTCCGTGCAGTGGCTGCCGGCCCCCGAGGGGGTGCTGGCCTTCCGCAGGGACGGCGCGGGCGACACCTTCCTGTGCCTGGTCAACCTGACCTCGCAGCCGGCGACGCTGACGGTGCCGGGCGGGCGCCCGCTGCTGAGCAGCTCCGCGCAGCCGCCCGCGACGGCTCCCGCGGCCGGCGCATTGGACCAGGTTGACGGCATTGACGTCACTATCGCCGCAGACACGGCAATTTGGTGGGCGATCTGACGTGGTGGCATTCCGTCCAATAGCATCCGGTGCTGTGACCGCACGGCTCGCTGACATCGCAGCCCAGGCGGGGGTCAGCGAAGCGACGGTCAGCCGGGTGCTCAACGGCAAGCCCGGGGTTTCCGCCACCACCCGCGAATCAGTGCTGGCCGCGCTCGACCTGCTGGGGTACGAACGGCCGGTCCGGCTGCGGCAGCGCAGCGCCGGCCTGGTCGGGCTGATCACGCCCGAGCTGGACAACCCGATCTTCCCGGCCTTCGCTCAGATCATCGGACAGGCGCTGACCCGGCAGGGCTACACCCCGGTGCTCGCCACCCAGACGCCCGGCGGCTCCACCGAGGACGAGCTGGTGGAGATGCTGGTGGAGCGGGGGGTGGCCGGGATCATCTTCGTGTCGGGGCTGCACGCCGACTGCACCGCCGACATGGAGCGCTACGCCAGGCTTCAGGGCCAGGGCGTGCCGTTCGTGCTGATCAACGGCTTCACGGAGAAGGTCAACGCGCCCTTCGTGTCGCCCGACGACCGGGGCGCGATGCGGCTGGCGGTCACCCATCTGGCGGCGCTGGGACACCGCAGGATCGGCCTGGCCGTGGGGCAGAAGCGTTTCGTCCCGGTGCGCAGGAAGATCGAGGGCTTCGTGACGTCGATGGCCGACGTGCTCGGCATGGCCGAGGACGAGGCGCACTCGCTCGTCCAGCACTCGCTGTTCACCCTGGAGGGCGGCCAGGCCGCCGCGTCGGCGCTGATATCCGACGGCTGCACGGCGGTCGTCTGCGCCTCGGACATGATGGCGCTGGGCGCCATACGCGCGGCCCGCCAGCTGGGGCTCTCGGTGCCGGACGAGGTGTCGGTGGTGGGCTTCGACGACTCGCCGCTGATCGCGTTCACCGACCCGCCGCTGACCACCATCAGGCAGCCGGTGACGGCGATGGGCCAGGCGGCCGTCAACGCGCTGCTGGAGGAGATAGGCGGTACTCCGGCCCCGCACAGCGAATTCGTCTTCCTGCCGGAGCTGGTCGTCCGCGGATCGACCGCGGCCGGTCCCACCGGGCAGAACGCCCCCCAGCCCGACCGGCCTTCCGCCCCGAGGACCACCCGGACGGCCCACGACCCGACCGAGGCCTGATCGGCAACAGGGGACACTTCTGGCAGACTGGTGTCCTATGGGGGAACCGACGGCGAAGACCACGAGCACGACAGATGGCCGCTCCGCCGCGGTGCAGCGCTCCACCGGCTCCCACCTCTCCGGCAGCAGCGGGAGCGGCGGTCTGCCGGGCCTCGCCCATACGCTGCTGGAGCGGCTGCGCACCCCGAGGCACCCCAAATGGTGGTTCGAGATCCTGCTGATCGGCGTCAGCTACTCCCTGTACTCGCAGATCCGGAACGCGGTGCCGCAGAAGCGGGAGATCGCCCTGCGGCACGCCCGCTCGATCTGGGCGTTCGAGCACCATGTCGGCCTGGCCGTCGAGCGCAGCGTCAACCACGGCGTGAACTCGGTGACATGGCTGATCGTGGGGATGAACTACTACTACGCCACGCTGCACTTCATCATCACCGTCGCCGTGCTGGTGTGGCTGTACATCTACCACCCGGGGCGGTACGGCCCGGCCCGGCTGGTGGTCTTCATGACCACCTGGATCGCGCTGATCGGCTTCTGGGCGTATCCGCTGGCCCCGCCGCGGCTGATGACCAACGGCGGCTTCATCGACACGGTGCTGGTGCACCACACGTGGGGCTCGATGTCGCAGGGCGACCTGGCCCAGGTGTCCAACCAGTACGCGGCCATGCCGTCGATGCACATCGGCTGGTCGCTGTGGTGCGGCATCACCATCGTGACGCTGGCCAAACCGCTGTGGGCGCGCGTCCTCGGCGGGCTGTACCCGGCGGTGACCCTGCTGGTCATCATCTCCACCGGCAACCATTTCTGGATGGACGCGGTCGGCGGCGCGGTGTGCCTGGGCGTCGGCTATTCGGTGGCCTACGTGATCTACGGCCGCTGGGTGTACGACCTGCCGAAGTACGCGTCAGGGGAGCTGGCCATGGAGGAGGCGGCCGGCTCCGCCCGGGCGTGACGCTCCGGCCCGTTCACCCCTCGTAGAACAGCCGGTCCACCACGGCCCTGGCCCGCCGGGTACGCCGCCGGTAGTCCTCCAGCATGTCGCCGACGTGGCCGGGCGGGAAGCCGAGGTAGCGGCCGACGGCGGACAGCTCGCGGCCGTCGCCCGGGAAGGTGTCGCCCGGCCGGCCGCGTACCAGCATCACGGCGTTGCGCACCCGGGTGGCCAGCACCCACGCCTCGTCCAGTACGGCCGCGTCCGCGGCTTCGATCAGCCCCGCCCCGGTCGCCGCGGCCAGCGCCCGCCGGGTGCCGGTGGTCCGCAGCTCGGGCAGCCGGCCCGCGTGCTTGAGCTGGAGCAGCTGGACGGTCCACTCGACGTCGGACAGGCCGCCGCGGCCCAGCTTGGCGTGGGTGGTGCGGTCGGCGCCGCGCGGCAGGCGTTCGGACTCCATCCGCGCCTTGAGCCGCCGGATCTCGCGTACCGCCTCGTCGTCCAGGCCGTCCGCCGGGTAGCGCATCGGGTCGATCAGCTCGACGAAGCGCGCCCCGAGGTCCGGGTCGCCGGCCACCGGAGTGGCCCGCAGCAGCGCCTGGCTCTCCCACACCAGCGACCACCGGCGGTAGTAGGCCGCGTAGGAGGCCAGGCTGCGGACCAGCGGGCCGCTCTTGCCCTCGGGGCGCAAATCGGCGTCGACCAGCAGCGGCGGGTCGGCGGTGGGGATCTGCAGCAGCCGGCGCAGCTCGTCGGCGACGGCCAGCGCGGCGCGGCCCGCCTCCTCCTGCGGGACCCCGTCATGCGGATCGTGCACGAAGAGCACATCGGCGTCCGAGCCGTAGGCCAGCTCCCGGCCGCCGAAGCGGCCCATCCCGATCACCGCGAAACGCGTCGGCAGCGGCCGGGCGTCGTTGCCGGTCACCGCGTTGACCGCGGCCCGCAGCGCGCCCGCCACCGTCGCCGAGGTCAGGCTGAAGACGGCGCAGCCGACCCGGTCGACCAGGTCCGCGGGAGCGACCCGGCGCTCGGGGTTGCCGATGTCGTCGCCGTAGGTGTCGATGAGGTCGGCCGCGGCCGTACGGAACAGCTCCCGCCTGCGCACCCCGCGGACCGCGGTGATGGCCTGCTCGGCGCCGCCCGCCCGGCCCACCACCTCCAGCACCTCCTGTTCGAGCGCGTCGTGGTCGCGCGGCACCAGGCCGCCGTCGACCGAGCCGAGCACCGCGACCGCCTCGGGGGCGCGCATCAGCAGGTCGGGCGCGAGCCGCCCGGACGACAGCACCCGGGCCAGCCGCTGGGCCGCGGCGCCCTCGTCGCGCAGCAGCCGCAGATACCAGGGCGTCTTGCCGAGCGCGTCGGAGACCTTGCGGAAGCCCAGCAGGCCCGCGTCCGGGTCGGCGGAGTCCGCGAACCAGCCGAGCAGCACCGGCAGCAGGGTGCGCTGGATCGCCGCCTTGCGGCTGACCCCGCTGGCCAGCGCCTCCAGGTGGCGCATCGCCGCGGCCGGGTCGGCGTACCCGAGCGCCTGGAGGCGCTGCCGGGCCGCGTCGGTGCTCAGCCGGGTGTCGTCGGTGCCGAGCTGCGCGACGGACTCCAGCAGCGGCCGGTAGAACAGCTTCTCGTGCAGCCGCCGCACCTCCACGGCGTGCCGCTTCCACTCCCTGGTCAGGTTCACCACCGGCTCGGAGCGGAAGCCCAGGCCCCTGCCGAGGCGGCGCAGGCCCGCCTCGTCGTCGGGCACGAGGTGGGTGCGGCGCATCTTCTGCAACTGGATGCGGTGCTCCATCAGGCGCAGGAAGCGGTACGCGGCGTCCAGCGCGGCGGCGTCGGCGCGGCCCACGTAACCGCCGGCGGCCAGTTCGGCCAGCGCGGTCAGCGTGGTACCGCTGCGCAGCGAGGTGTCGGTGCGGCCGTGCACCAACTGGAGCAGCTGGACGGCGAATTCCACGTCCCGCAGGCCGCCGGGGCCGAGTTTCAGCTCCCGGTCCACCTGGGCGACCGGGATGTTGTCCACCACCCGGCGGCGCATCTGCTGCACATCGGTCACGAAGTGCTCGCGTTCGGCGGCCTGCCACACCAGCGGGCGGATCGCGGCGACGTACTCCGCGCCGAGCGCCGGATCGCCCGCGACCGGGCGGGCCTTGAGCAGCGCCTGGAACTCCCAGGTCTTCGCCCATCTGGCGTAGTAGGCCAGATGGCTGGACAGCGTACGCACCAGGGGGCCGTTCTTGCCCTCGGGCCGCAGGTTCGCGTCGACCGGCCAGATCGTGCCCTCGACGGTGGTGTCCGAGCACACCCGCATCATCCGGGCCGCGAGCCGGGTCGCCGCCCGGACCGCCTCGACCTCCTCGACGCCCTCGGCGGGCTCCGCCACGAAGATCACATCGACGTCGGAGACGTAGTTCAGCTCGTGGCCGCCGCATTTGCCCATGCCGATCACCGCCAGCCGCGCCGACGCGGCGTCCCGCGGGCTCTCGGCGGCGGCGATGGCCAGCGCAGAACGCAGCGTGGCCGTCGCGAGGTCGGCAAGCTCGGCGGCCGTACGCACCAGGTCGCTGGTGCCGCACACGTCACGGGCGGCTATCCCCAGCAGGCACCGGCGGTACGCGGCACGCAGCGCGTCGGGTTCGGTCGCGGCGGCGAGCCCGCGTTCGAAGTCGGCGACGCCCGGGTGCAGATCGGCCGCCTCGTACGTCACCAGCGCGTGCCAGTCCGCCGGATGCCTGGCCAGGTGGTCGCCCAGCGCCTCGGAGGCGCCCAGCACACCCAGCAGCCGGTCCCGCAGCGGCTTGGCGGTGGTCACCGTGTCGAGCAGCACCCGCCGCTCCCCCGCCGCCAGCGACTCGACCAGGCGGACCAGTCCCAGCAGCGCCTGATCCGGGTCGGCGGTCGCCCCCAGCGCCTCCAGCAGCACCGGGTCCGACCTGACCGCGAACAGCTCCGGCACGTCGAGCAGCCGCTCGGCCGCCGCGGGGTCGGTGAAGCCGTGCCGGAGCAGCCGGGTGAACGTACTGCTGCGTCGGCCCTGCATCGGCTCTCCCATCCCCCGGCCCTCCCGGGCCGGCCCGGACCTGATCAACGTGCCATCTGATCAAGGTGCCCCTTGAGCGTAACCGCACGCGGCTCGGTCCGCCCCTGTCCCTGCGGGTTGCCGCGTCGGGTAACGCCGAGGGCCGGTGCGGGGGCGGGTTCCGGGGCGCCCGGGGGCCGGTGCGGGGGCCGGTTCCGGGCGGCCGGGAAGCCGGTCGGGGGGCTGGCGCGGGGGCTGGTGCGGGGGCTGGTGCGGGACAACCCGGGGGGGGCGGCGCGTACCCGAGTGTTCGCGTGTTCTTCACCCGGCTCACCGTCCCCGCGTTCCCCGGCCCTCCTAACTTTGGCATGCACACCGCACGCTCCGTGCCGTGCGCCGCACCACCCCGCACCTCGCACGTCCGATGCCCGACCCCCCTCACCGGAGGTAACCCGTGCGCAGCCGCAGCCGTACCGCTCTGTTCACCGCCGGCGGCCTCGCCGCCGCCAGCGCCGGCCTGTGGGCCGGCCTCGGCGGGAACGCCCAGGCGGCAGGCTCCGTCCCCACCCCCGACCACACCGTGGTGGTGGTCCTGGAGAACCACGCGTACAGCCAGGTGATCGGCAGTTCCAGCGCCCCGTACATCAACTCGCTCGCGTCGGGCGGCGCCAACCTCACCCAGAGCCACGCCATCACCCACCCCAGCCAGCCGAACTACTACGCCCTCTTCTCCGGCTCGACCCAGGGCGTCACCGACGACAGCTGTGTGACGGCCGGCTTCAGCAAGGCGGCGAACCTGGGCTCCGAGGTGACCGCGGCGGGACACACCTGGGGGACCTACAACGAGACGCTGCCCAGCCAGGGTTCGACGGTCTGCAAGAGCGGCAACTACGCGCAGAAGCACAACCCGTGGTTCGGCTTCTCCAATGTGCCGACCTCGACCGCGAAGACCTTCGCGCAGTTCCCCACCGACTACTCGACGCTGCCGACGGTGTCCTTCGTGGTGCCGAACCTGTGCAGCGACATGCACGACTGCTCGGTGTCCACCGGTGACACCTGGGTCAAGAACAACCTCGGCGCGTACGCGACCTGGGCGAAGACCCACCACAGCCTGCTCGTGGTGACCTTCGACGAGGACAACTCGCTCAGCGGCAACCGCATCCCGACGGTGCTGTACGGGCAGCCGGTCGTCGCGGGCAGCTCCAGCGGAACCACGTACAACCACTACAACCTCCTGCGGACGCTGGAGGATCTCGCGGGCACGTCCACGCACGCCGGCCAGGCGGCGTCCGCGTCGGACATCACCGGCATCTGGACCAGCTGACCGATGTACGTCAGCGAGAGCCGCGCGAGCACACCTGCGGCCTCGCGGACCGCCGCCCGGGGCGCGCGCCCCGGGCGGCGGTCCGCCGTCGCCTCCACCGTGCTCGCGCTCGGCGCGGTCAGCCTGATCACCGACGTCTCCTCGGAGATGGTCACCGCGGTGCTGCCGCTCTACCTGGTCACCGGACTCGGCCTGTCCCCGCTGGGCTTCGGTCTGCTCGACGGTGTCTACAACGGTTTCAGCGCCCTGGTCCGGCTGGTCGGCGGCCACCTCGCCGACCGCGGCGGGCGGCACAAGCAGGTCGCCGCCTTCGGCTACGCCCTGTCCGCGCTGTGCAAGCCGCTGCTGCTGGCCGTCCACACGCTGCCGCTGATCGGCGCGGTGCTGGCCGCCGACCGCACCGGCAAGGGCCTGCGCACCGCGCCCCGCGACGCGCTGATCTCGCTGTCCTCGCCGCCGCAGTCCCGCGGCCGGGCCTTCGGGGTGCACCGGGCGATGGACACGACGGGGGCGCTGCTGGGGCCGCTGGTCGCCTTCCTGATCCTGCGGCAGGCGGCGGACGGCTACGACGCGGTGTTCACGGTGAGCTTCTGCGTGGCCGCGGTGGGCGTCCTGGTGCTGCTGCTCTTCGTCCCGACCCGCACGCGGGAGGCGGCCGAGGCGCCGGGCGGGGCGTCGGCTCCCGGCGGGGCTTCGGCTGCTGTCCCGACCTCCGGGAGCGGTGCCGTACGGCCGTCGCTGCGGGCCGCCGTCGCGCTGCTGGGGCGGCGCGAGTTGCGCGGGCTGGCGCTGTGCGCGGTGGCGCTCGGCCTGGCCACGGTCAGCGACTCCTTCGTCTACCTGCTGCTCCAGCGCCGTCTGGGGGTGCCCGACCGCTGGTTCGCGCTGCTGCCGCTGGGCACCGCGGCGGCCTTCCTGCTGCTCGCCGTGCCGCTGGGCCGCTGGGCCGACCGGGTCGGCCGCTGGCGGGTCTTCGTCGGCGGCCACCTCGCGCTGCTGCTGGCGTACGGCCTGCTGCTGGCCCACCTGCGGGCGGGCGTACTCCCGTACGCGGTGCTCGCCCTGCACGGCACCTTCTACGCGGCCACCGACGGTGTGCTGATGGCGGCGGCGGCCGGTTCCGTACCGGCGGCGCTGCGCTCCAGCGGGCTGGCGCTGGTGCAGACCGGGCAGGCGGCGGCCCGTTTCTGCTGCTCGATCGCCTTCGGCGCGGCCTGGACCGCGTTCGGCGACCGGTCGGCGCTGGCCGGCGCCGCGGTGGCGCTGCTGGCGAGCGTGGCACTGTCGGTACGGCTGCGGCCCGCGGAGGCGGTATGAGCCAGGGGGCGGTCGACGGCGACCGGATGAGTACGCGCGCCCGGCTGCTGGTGCTGCTGGCCGGGGTCGTGGTGCTGGCGACGGTCGCCGGGGTCGCGGTCTGGCGGGCCGCGGACCGGGCCGACCGCAGGAACCAGGTGCAGGCGGGCGGCCCCGCGGTGCACGCCGGTACGGTGTCGCTGGCCGCCTCGGGCCCGCCGCGTATCGTCTTCCGCTCGATGGCGTGGGGGCCGCACCGCGACGAGCTGGCCAGCGTCCCGGCCGCCGCGCCCGCCGGACCGCGCACCGCCTCCGGCGTGACCTGCCTGCGCTTCTACGCGGCGGGCGGCACCGGGATCTGCCTCCAGGCGGAGCGCGGCGCGGTCAACGACAGCTACCGCGCGCTGGTGCTGGACTCCCGGCTGCGCACCACCCGCCGGGTGGACCTGGCCGGCATCCCGACCCGGGCGCGGGTGTCGCCGAGCGGGCGGATGGCCGCCTGGACGGTCTTCGTGGGCGGCGACTCCTACGCGGGCACGAACTTCTCGACCCGCACCTCGATACTCGACACCCGCACGGGCGCCCTCCAGCCGACCCTGGAGGACTACGCCGTGACGCGCGACGGCAAGCGGGTACGGGCCGCCGACGTGAACTTCTGGGGCGTCACCTTCGCCGACGACACGCATTTCTACGCCACGATGGCCACCGGCGGCCGCACGTATCTGATCCGGGGCGACGTCCGGGCGCGGACCGCGGTGACCCTGCGGGAGAACGTCGAGTGCCCGTCGCTGTCCCCCGACGGGACCCGGATCGCGTTCAAGAAACGCGTCAAGGGCCTCCCGGCCGACGCCCCTTGGCGGCTCTACGTCCTCGACCTGGCCACCCTGCGCGACCACCCCACCGCCGAGACTCGCAGCGTGGACGACCAGGCCGTATGGACCGACGACCACACCCTGGCGTACTCGATGCCCGGCGACTACGGCTCCGACCTCTACACCGTCCCCGCCGACGGCTCCCCCGCCCCCACCCTCCTCGCCCCCTCGGCCCTGGCCCCGTCCTGGCTCGGCTGACCTTCGGCCCTCGACGTCGCTCCCCGCCGCAGCCGGACCCCGGAGGGCAGCCGTCCACGAGGGCGTCACACGACGCCGGGCAGGCGTGCGACCCGGCGGCGGTGGGCCCGGTGTTCGAGCGTGGGGGCTATCTCAGATTTGCGGGCCGGCGTACCCGTGGGCGGTCTGGCCGCAGGTGCTTCCCACGATGAGACCGCCTTTCTCCGCGCATACGTAGAAACTGATCTCCGCGCCGTACGGCATGTGCAGCTGGTAATAGGTGGTGGAGTCGTTACCGTCGCGGTTCCAGCCGCGATAGGGCCCCTCGGGCGTCAGGTCGCTGCGGTAGTTGGTGACCTCGATGCCGTATCCGTCCGCATGGGAGTCGTGGATGGCCAGCATGTTGGTGTCGGCGTTGAAGTACGCCCAGCCGTAGGGGTTGGTGGCCGTGGCGCTGATGTCACCGCTCGCGGCGGATGTCGAGGCGGCAGCCATGCCGGTGGCCGCGGTGACAGCGGCTGCTACGGTGGCGAGCCGGAGCGTCGTGCGCCGTCCGGTGGAAAGAGTCGTTCGGTTTTGGCGTCGCATCAACTACGCTTCCTGTGAATAGGTGTAATTCAAGGAGACGGTATCGAGCACGGACCTCGGTGTACGGTCGTTGAGCTTTTTCACCCTGGCCACCGGTCGAGGACAACGGGCTGTTCTGCGCCGTACTGGAGCCGGCTCCCGCGTCCTTGACGACGATCCTGGACGTGCCCCGGCGTATGGCGCGACCGCGGTCACCGCCGCCCATCTCCGCGGGGTGGTTGATACGACGTCACCCGCCCTGCCTCGGCGACCTCAGCTCTCGAAGTCGTACTCCAGCACATAGGCGGCGGCGTCCAGCACCATCTCGTTGACCTCGACGGGCGAGCCGTCGGCGGTGAAGGCGGTCCGCCGGACCAGGACCACCGGCGTGCCGGCTCCGAGGCCCAGCCGCTGCGCCTCCTGCGCGGTCGGCATCCGCGAACGGATCTCCTCCCGGAAGCGCACGGGTTCGCGCCCCAGCTCCGCGAGCCGCGCGTAGACACCCCCCGGCCCTGTGTCCTCCTCGGTGACCCGCGTTCCCGCCACCAGGTCGGCGGGGAAGTACGACACCGCGAGCATCACCGGCTTGCCCTCCAGCACGAAGCGCCGCCGCCGCAGCCACACCCCGGAGGTCCCGAGCACGCCCGCGACGGTGTCCGGGGCATCCCCCTCAACGACCTCCAGCACCTCCACGGCCAGTTCCCGGTCGCCGACATCCGCCTCCCAGACCGACCGCCCGGCGCCCCACTGCTCCCGCGACAGGCGGCTGATCCCACGCCTGCGGATCGGCTGGAACACCCTGACGAACACCCCGGCACCCTTGCGCGCCTCGGCCAGCCCCTCGGTCTGCAGCACAGCAAGCGCCTGCCTGGCGGTCATCCGCGCCACCCCGTGCTCGGCCATGAGGTCGTTCTCCCCGGGCAACCGATCCCCCGGCCCGTACCGCCCGGACTCGATGTCCCGCCTGAGCCCGCTCGCGATGCGCTGATACTTCGGCTCACGCTGACTGCGCCTGCCCGCGGTCGTCATCGAACGTCCTTCCTGATCATCTCTAGACATCCTAGGCGGGCGCCGAGCCGCCGACACCTGGGGGCGTTCACATCCTCGGGCAACATCTCTAGAGAACCGTGGACACCGCGGTCGCGGCACTGCTTTCATGGACTCACCTCTCTAGAGAGGTGAGTCCATGAATCCCTGCACTGCGAGGTCGCACCATGCCGCTGCCCGAACCGACAGACCGTCCTGCCCTGGACATCCGGTTTTCACGACGCCCCGAGCACGTCGCCCGAGCCCGCCGGGCCACACGCCTGACCCTCACCTCGTGGGGCGTACCCGACGAGGCCGTCGAAGCAGCCGTGCTAGTGGTCAGCGAACTGGTCACCAACGCCGTCCGGCACGCCCGAAGCACGCCCGGCCGCGACATCGGCCTGCGCATCACGCGCCGCGAGGACCACCGTGTCCGCGTCGAGGTGGCCGACGCGGGCGACGGCCTACCCAGCCCGCGGACAGCCTTCCCTGACGACGAGTCACACCGTGGCCTCCCCCTCGTCGCCGCGCTGGCCGTCCGCCATGGCGTCGGCCCTCGCCCGCACGGCATCGGCAAGACGGTCTGGGCCGACATCGACACCTCACCCACCGCCCCGGGAGCGGACGCCTGAGCGCGGGCGGGCCGGTCGCGCCGTCGCCACGGGTCATCCAGGGAGTGGCCGGATGAGGTTTCGCACGGTGTCGACGGTCCAGTGGCCCGCGGCGCCCGGGCGGGTGGACAGGTATTCCGCGACGGGATCGGGTGCCCAGGAACCGGTCTCGATGAGGCCGGACGCGAGGAGGCTCAGGTAGGTGGCGGACGGCTTGGTCCACTCGACGTCGTTCACCCGCCAGGGCGCCGTGAACGTCAGCAGGGGGACGCCCGCCCGCTCACCCGCGTGCACGAGGGTCTCGTAGCGTCCGGCGCCGAGTTCTGCGCGTCCGACGCGGACGGCCTCCGTGACGTCGAGGTCGGGTCCGGGCTGTCGGTACATCTCCTGAGCCGCGATGTCGGAGAACTGCCCGAGGGTCACCAGATGCGCCCGCCCCCACGCGCGGCCGGCCGCGTCCGCGTCGTAGAAGGCGCGTCCGCCCGTCCATACCGGCGACTCCGTCGCGAAGTACACCGTGCCCGGCAGTTCGACGGACACCGATACCGCCGGCATACGCGCATCGCGGGCGCCCGGGTACACCCGTGAACCGTGCGGCGGCCGTCCTCCGGCCAGGTAGTACCGCAGGCGCTCCATGCACATGTTGGAGCCGTACGACACGTACCAGACGTGTGTGAGGGGCTGCGGCTCACCCGATCCGGTCCCCACCCGCTCGAAGGAACTCACCTGTCACTCCGCGGAGACGTCGTGGCGGATCACGTACACGCTCACCGACGGCTCCGGGCCGGCGGCGCACACCCCGCCGGCCCGGAAGGCGTCACGATCCCGAAGGACGCCGAGCCGCGGCTACAGCACCGGGAGGTTCTTGCGCAGCTCGAAGGCGGTGACCTCGGAGCGGTATTCCTCCCATTCCTGCTTCTTGTTGCGGAGGAAGAAGTCGAAGACGTGCTCGCCGAGGGTCTCGGCGACCAGTTCGCTGCGCTGCATCAGGTCAATGGCCTCGCCGAGGTTCTGCGGGAGGGGCTCGATGCCCAGTGCGCGGCGTTCGGAGTCGGACAGGGCCCATACGTCGTCGTCGGCGCCGGCCGGGAGTTCGTAGCCGTCCTGGATGCCCTTCATGCCGGCGGCCAGCAGGACGGCGTACGACAGGTAGGGGTTGGCCCCCGAGTCGAGGGAGCGGACCTCGACGCGGGTCGAGCCGGTCTTGCCGGGCTTGTACATCGGGACCCGGATGAGGGCCGAGCGGTTGTTGTGGCCCCAGCAGATGTACGAGGGGGCCTCGCCGCCGGCGCCTGCGGTGCGCTGGGAGCCGCCCCAGATCCGCTTGTAGGAGTTGACCCACTGGTTGGTCACCGCGGAGATCTCGCCGGCGTGCCGCAGCAGGCCCGCGATGAAGGACCGGCCGACCTTGGAGAGCTGGAATTCCGCGCCGGACTCGTAGAAGGCGTTGCGGTCGCCCTCGAAGAGCGAGAGGTGCGTGTGCATGCCGGAGCCGGGGAATTCGGAGAACGGCTTGGGCATGAAGGTGGCGTGCACGCCCTGCTCCAGGGCGACCTGCTTCATGACCAGCCGGAAGGTCATCACGTTGTCGGCGGTCGACAGCGCGTCGGCGTACCGCAGGTCGATCTCCTGCTGGCCGGGGGCGCCCTCGTGGTGGGAGAACTCCACCGAGATGCCCATGGACTCCAGCATGGTGATGGCCTGGCGGCGGAAGTCCATGCCGATGTTCTGCGGGGTGTGGTCGAAGTAGCCGGAATTGTCGGCGGGGGTGGGGCGGCCGCCGTCCAGCGGCTTGTCCTTGAGCAGGTAGAACTCGATCTCGGGGTGCGTGTAGAAGGTGAAGCCGAGGTCGGAGGTCTTGGCCAGGGCGCGCTTGAGCACGTAGCGCGGGTCGGCGTAGGACGGGGAGCCGTCGGGCATCAGGATGTCGCAGAACATCCGGGCCGTTCCGGGGCCCTCGGCGCGCCAGGGCAGGATCTGGAAGGTGCCGGGGTCGGGCTTGGCGATCATGTCCGATTCGTACACCCGGGCGAAGCCCTCGATGGCGGAGCCGTCGAAGCCGATGCCCTCGTCGAACGCCTGTTCAAGCTCCGCGGGGGCGACAGCGACCGACTTGAGATAGCCGAGTACGTCGGTGAACCACAGCCGGACGAAGCGGATGTCCCGCTCCTCAAGGGTGCGGAGAACGAACTCCTGCTGCTTATCCATATCCATCCATCCTCGCCGGTCAGGCACCGCTCCCCCGCCTGGTCCGGGTGGGGAATCATGAGCATTGCATCACACCGTTTCGGGTGGGTTGCAGTCGCGGCTCACCCCCATAGTGCCCGCCGGGGCCCCTCAGCCGAAGGTGTCGATGGCGGCGATCTTCCACGTACCGTCCTGGCGGACGGCGTCCACCGCGAACATGGCGGCGGCGTACGTGCTGCCCGCGCCCGCCTTCGCGGTGCTGGTGTTGCGCTGGTCGGCGAAGACCAGGACGTGCGCCCTGCCGCCGTCGACCGTCTCGACCCCGGTGTCGGTGACGGTGGTGGTCAGCACCAGTTTCTGCGCCGGGGCCTGGGCGCGCACCTCGGCGAGCATGCTCGCGTACTGCTGTACGGCCTTTCCGGTGAGCAGCCGCTTGGCGGCGGCGTCGGTACGGGCGGTGTCGGCGTAGTCGTAGGAGAAGACCGCGTTCACGGCCTCGGCGATCATGCCCTTGATCTCGCTGGTGCGGGCGGTGTCGGTCAGCGCGGTGTTGTGGGCGGCGACCGAGCCGTGCAGCGCCGAGGCCCGGTTCGCGGCGACCGCCGCGAAGCCGCCGAGCAGCACGGTCAGGACGGCCAGCAGCGTGACGGCGACCGGCAGCGGCCGGCGGGCGGCACGGGCCGGTGAGGAGCCGGCACGGGCCGGCGCGGCGGCGTCGGCCTCCGGACGCCGGATACGGGTACGGGTACGGGTACGCGCCTGGGCCGCCGCCGGGCCGGAGACCGTACGCTCCTCCGCCGCCGCGGACACCGCGGCCAGCCTGCGCTGCCGGTTGATCAGATGACGGGTGGTCGACATGGTGCGTCGGTCCTCTCGCGTACGGCGTCAGTGGCTCGCGGTGGGCTGCGGGGTGGTGGGCGTCGCCGTGGCGGCGGGGTCGGGGGCGCTGTCGCCCATCGGGGCCTGGCCCAGCGCGCTGAGCTTCCAGCCGTCCGCGGTCCTGGTCAGCTCGCCGAGCAGCCGGCTCTCCTTCACCGCGGGCTTGGCCTTCGGCGCCTGGACGGTGATCCGCAGCGCGACCATCACGCTGGCCTTGCCGGTCCTGGTGTCCAGCTCGGTGACCGCCCCGGACAGCACCTTGGCGGTACTGACCGTCTGGGCCTGCTGCACCTGCTTGGCGAAGCCGGTCCTGCCCTGCGTGAGCTGGGTGTGCAGGTCGCCGGTGGTGGAGGACTCCCAGATGTCCAGGCCGTGGTCCAGGTCGTTGTGGTCCAGGGTGTTGAGGTTCTGCACGGCCTGCTCGCCCGCGGCCAGTACGGTGTCGCGGTTGCGGGCGAAGGCGGCGTCGCCGTCGTGGGCGGCGTCGTACCAGGACCAGCCGCTGAGCGCCGCGGCGACGGCGGCGGCCAGCGCCAGGGTGAGCGCCACCGCCAGCAGCGGGCGTCGCGGGGCGCGCGGGCGCAGCCGGGCTGCGGTGGTGCGGAAGTGCGGCATGCGGGCCATCCGGGCTTCTCCTAGCGGGCCTTGAGATCGCTGATGCGCCAGTGGCCGCCGACCAGGTGGGCGGTCACCGAGAGTTGGGCTGCCGCGCTGGTGGCGGTGGCGCCCGCGCGCTGGGCGGTCTGGTCGAGGAAGACCAGCAGCCGGGCGTGGTCGCCGGTGAGCGAGACGACGCCGGCCCGCACCACCCGGGTGCCCAGGGTCAGTTGCTGGTCGGCGACCTGCTGCCTGATCTGGGCGAAGAGCTGCTGGTACTGCTGGGCCGCCGCGCCCTCCAGTACGTCGCGGGCGGCCTGGGCGGTGGACTGGGTGTCCTCGGGGGTGTAGGCGAAGATCCGGCTGAGCGCGTCGCTGACGTCGCCGGTGAGCCGGCTGGTGGCGTCGGTGTCGGTGAGCGCGTGGTTGCGTGCCGCGGCCGGGTCCTTCAACCGGTGGGCCGCGTAGCCGAATCCGCCGCCGGCCAGCAGCAGCGCGGCGATCACGGCGGCGGCGGCCACCCGCCGCGGGTTGCTCCGCACGGCCCGGGTCCACCCGGCCCGGGGACGCCACCGGCGGGCGGCGCGCTCGTCGTCGGGGTCGCCTGTGACCGTACCGTCGGCGCCGGCGGTGTGCCCGTCGGCGGAACCGCCCCCGTCCGCCCCGGCCGGATCACCACCCCCGGAAGCGGCTCCCGCGGGCGGCGCCCCGGAGGCGTCCGCCGCGGGACCGGCCGCCGCGGCCTCCCCGGAGGCGTCCGGTGCCAGGGGCGGAACGGCGGTATCCGCGTCGTCCGCGGAAGTGTCCGGCGCGGTGTGCTCGGTCGTCTTCACCTTGCGTCCTTCCTCGGCTCTCAACTCGCCCCGACCGGTACCGCGGTGAGCGCGGCGAGCTTCCAGCCGTCCGCGGTGCGCGACAGGCCCGCCTCGAAGCGCTTGCGGTCGGTGGTGGCCGCGCCCGTGGCCGGGGTGACCTCGACCTGCACGGTGGCGATGAGCTTGGCCGTGCCCGCCCTGGTGTCCAGTTCGGTGACCGCCGCGTCGGTGACGGTGCCCCGGGTGGAGGTCCCCGACTGCTCGAGCGTGGCCGCGTCGGCGGTGTGGGTGCTGGCCATCCGGTCGTGCAGCGGCCCGGTGGTCACCGTGAGCCACTGGCCGAGGTCGCCGGCCGCGTGGGCGGCGTCGACGGTGTTGAGCCGGGCGATGTCGTGCGTGCCGTCGGCGAGCGCGGCGTCCCGCGCCTTGCCGTAGCTCAGCGCGTCGTCGCCGCGGGTGTCGGCGTACGACCAGGCGCCGAGCCCGCAGACGACCGCGGCCGCCGTCCAGGCCGCCACCCACCCGGCGGCCCTGCCGCGTATCGCGCGGGGCAGCCTCATGACGTCACCCCCAGCAGGCCCGCCATGGTCGAGGGACCGCCGGGCGGCAGCGCGGGCAGGCCGAGCGCGCCGGGCAGTACGGGTCCCGCGGGAACGGAGTAGGCGGCCGTCGTGCCGGGTGACAGGACGGAGCCGGGCACCGCGGGTGTCGGCACCCCGCCGCCGTCCGGGGCGTGCGCGGAGCCGCGGACGCCGATGCCGCTGGACGCGGGGGCGGTGCAGCGGGCGGCGGTGTTGAAGGCGGTCGCGGGGGCGCTGGTGTCCAGGCCGTTGCGGTAGGCCGTACCGCCGTAGCCGGAGGTGCAGGGCAGCGGCGCGAAGAAGGTGGTCGCCATGCCGAAGTGCAGGCCCTTGGAGTCGACGGAGGAGGAGCCGGCGGCGACCACCGCGGGCACCTTGACCAGGAATTCCTCGATGCCCCGCTGCCGGGTCGCGGCGATGTCGGAGGTGGTGAGCAGATTGGCCAGCACCACGCTCAGCTGCGGCCCGACGTCCCGCAGCAGCGCGCTGACCTGGACGGCCGCGTCCGGCGCCGCCGTGATCAGCCGGCGCAGGTCGGTGTCGGAGGAGTTGAGCTGCGCGGCGAGCTGGTTGGCGCTGTCGGCGAAGGACTTGATGGCGGCGCCCTCGTCGGCCTGGGTGGTCAGCACGGTCTGCCCGTCGACCAGCAGCTGGGTGTCGGCGGGCAGGTTGGTGTCGGCGGCGGAGATGAACTGGCCGCTGGAGTCCAGCAGCGACTGGAGGTTGTCGGCCTGCCCGTTGAAGGCCTGGCCGAATTCGTCCACGACGGTGCGCAGCGAATTGAGCGGTACGGAGCCGGCCAGGTCGTTGACGCTGGTCAGCAGGTTGGTGACCGGCGCCGGGATCTGCGTGGACGCCTCGTCGACCCGGGAGCCGTCGTGCAGGAAGGGTCCGTTGTCGGTGCTGGGCCGCAGGTCGATGTACTGCTCGCCGACCGCGGACAGGCTCGCGACGACGGCCTCCAGGTGCTCGGGGATGCGCGGCGCGGAGTCGTTGATCCGCAAGGAGGCCTCGACGCCGTCCGAGGTGAGCCGGATCGGCCCGACCCGGCCGACCGACACCCCGCGGTAGGTGACGTCGGAGTGCTCGAACAGGCCTCCTGCCTCAGGGAGTTCGACCTTGACGGTGTAGTAGCCGCTCAGTCCGACGTAGCGGCCGAGGTCGGCGTAGCGCACTCCGATGTAGCCGAGCACCAGGACGGCGACCAGCAGGAAGGCGATGTTCTTGACGACCGTGGTCCTGGTCAGCATCAGCGGCCCCCCGCCGTGGTGGTGACCGAGGGCAGCGGCAGCGGCAGGCCCTTGGGGATGTTGTTCTTCTTGCCCAGCGACTGCGGGGTCGGCGGGTAGGAGTTGTCCTCGGACGTGAGTATCGGGGTGAGCTGGGTGCCGGGGGCCGCGGTCAGGTCGAGGTAGACGTTGAGGTAGTCGCCCTTGACGCCGTGGAGCACCTCGTCGGTGAACGGGTAGGTGAGCAGCACCTGGAGCGAGTCGGGCAGGTCCTTGCCCGAGTCGGCGAGCCGTTGCAGGGTGGGCGCGAGGGCCTGGAGGTCGGCGACCATGTCGTCCTTGCTCTGGTTGACGGTGTTCACCGCGACGCCGGAGAGGGTGTCCAGCGCCCGCAGCATCGTGACGAGCGAGCCGCGCTGCTGGTCGAGCACCTTGAGGCCGGGGCTCAGACCGGTCAGTACGGTGCCGATCTTCTGGTCGCGTACGGCGAGGGTGGCGGACAGCTGGTTGACACCGTCGAGCGCGTCCGTGATGTCCTGCTTGTGGGTGTCGAGGTCGGTGACCAGCGTGTCCACCTGGCTGAGCATGTCCCTGACCTGGGGCTCGTTGCCGGTCAGCGCTTTGTTCAGCTCGGTGCTGATGGTCTTGAGCTGCTGGATGCCGCCGCCGTTGAGCAGCAGCGACAGGGCGCCGAAGACCTCTTCGACCTCGGGGTTGCGGTTGGTGTGCGAGGTGGGGATGAGCGCGGCGCCGTTGAGGTGGCCGTGGGGCGGCTCGTTGGACGGCGGCGCGGACAGCTGGACGTACTTCTCGCCGAGCAGGCTGGACTGCTCCAGGTGCGCGTAGGCGTTGGCGGGCAGTTCGACCTTGCCGTTGACCTTCATGGTGACCAGCGCGGACCAGCCGTCGTCGGCCAGGTGGATCGAGGTGACCCGGCCGACGGCGACGTCGTTGACCCTCACCGAGGCCTGCGGTACGAGGTCGAGGACGTCGGCGAACTGCGCCTTGACCGTGTAGGGGTGGCTGCCGAGGTCGGCGCCGCCGGGCAGCGGGATGCTCTGCACCCCGCCGAAGGAGCAGCCGGCCAGGGTCAGGCTGAGCAGCGCGCCGAGGGCCGCGGTGGTCGTACGCCGTCGGCTCATCGCGCGGCCCCCTCGGTGGTGACGTCCCCGGCCGCGGGGAAGGGCAGCGGCAGGTGCTTCGCGGCCGGGGAGCTGGTGGACGTACCCGCGGAGGAGGAGCCGGACGCGGGGGTCGGGTTGCCGCCCATGCTCAGCTCGTTGATGTTGGCGCGGCCGTCGATGGTGTGGTGCTTCGGGTCGTACGCGTTCAGCAGGTCGTCGGCCGCCAGTGGTGCGGTGTCGAGGAGTTCGGCGAGCGAGGCGCGCTGGTCGACCAGGGTCTGGGTGATCGGGGTGAGCTTGCTGATGCTGGTGGTGAGCCGGCCGCGGTTGTCCTGGATGAAGGTCTTCACCTGGCCCAGCGCGGTGGACAGTTGCTGGAGCGCGCCGCCGAGGTCCTGTTTGTCGGCGGCCAGGAAGCCGGTGACGGTGGAGAGCTGGTCGGCCGCCGCCTTCACCTTGCCGTCGTTGTTCTTGAGCATCGTGGTGAAGGACTGGAGGTAGGACAGGGTCGCGAAGAGGTCGTCGCTGTGGCTGTTGAGGGTCTTGGAGGCCTGGCCGAGCTGGTTGATGCTGTCGCCGATGGCCTTGCCGTTGCCCTGGAGGTTCTGGGCGCCGGTGTCGAGCAGTCCCGACAGGGCGCCGGTGGCGTTGGCGCCGTTCGGGCCGAGGGCGTCGCTGAGCTGCGTGATGCTGTCGTAGAGCTGGTCGATCTCGACCGGGGTGGCGGTGCGCCCGGCCGGGATGACCGCGTGGTCCTTCAGCTGCGGGCCGCCGGTGTAGGCGGGGGTGAGCTGGACGTAGCGGTCGGCGACGACGCTGGGGGCGACGACGACGGCTCCCGCGCCGGCCGGCACCTTGACGCCGTGGTCGAGGCGCAAGGTGACCTCGACCTGCTTGCCCTTGGGCTCGACCGCTTCGACGGTGCCGACCTTCACGCCCAGGATGCGCAGGTCGGAGCCCTTGTAGACGCCGACGGCACGGTCGAAGTAGGCGGTGACGTGGCGGCCGTCCGGGCCGCCGAAGGCCACGAAGCCGGCGGTGACGACGGCCGCGGCGACCAGGACGAGGACCAGGCCGGCCGCCAGCAGCCGCCGGGAGACCCGTACGGCGGGCAGGGCGGGCCGCGGCAGCCGCGGGCGGGGCCGGGGGCGCGGGCGCGGGATGGTCATGACGCTCCTCCCGTCGCCTTGGGCGGCATGCAGCCGGTGGCCGGCGGGGTGCCCGCGGGCAGATAGCTCTTCGGCACCAGACCGCACAGATAGCTGTCGAACCAGCGCCCGTTGCCCAGGGTGTTGCCGACCAGCCGGTAGTAGGGGCCGGCCAGCGCCAGCGCCTGGTCGAGGCTGGACTGGTTGGCGACCAGCACACCGGTGACCCGGTCCAGGGCGTCCAGGGTCGGGGCGAGCTGCCGGGTGTTGTCGGCGACCAGGCCGCTCAGCTGGATGCCCAGATCCTGGGTGCCGGTGAGCAGGGTGTGGATGGCGTCCCGCCGTTTCTGGATCTCGCCGAGCAGCAGGTCGCCGTCCGAGATCAGGGTCTGGAAGCGGCTGTTCTGGTCGGAGAGGGTCTGGGTGAGCTGCTTGCTGCCGGTGAGCAGTTCGGCGAGCTGGGCGTCCCGGCTGGAGATGGTCCGCGACAGGGACGACAGCCCGGTGGCGGCGCTGCGTACGGACGACGGGGTGTCCTTGAAGGTGTCGGAGATCGTCTGGAAGCTCGCCGCGAGCTGCCGGGTGTCGATCGACCCGAGGGTCTGGCCGAGCCCGTTGAAGGCCTGCGTGACGTCGTACGGCGAGGTGGTGCGGCTCTTCGGGATGCGGGTGCCGGGGTTCTGCCTGCGGCTGCCGAGCGGGTCGAGGGCCAGGTACTTCTCGCCGAGCAGCGTCTTGATGCCGATCGCGGCGGTGCTGGCGTCGCCGATCCAGGTGTGCCGGACCTTGAAGCTGACCTTGACCTGGGCGCCGTCCAGCGACACCCCGGTGACCTTGCCGACCTTGACGCCGGCCACCCGTACCTCGTTGCCGGGGCGCAGGCCCGCCGCCTCGGTGAAGTTCGCCGAGTAGCCGGTGCCGCCGCCGATCACCGGCAGGGCGTCGGCGTTGTAGGCGACCAGGCCGGCCAGCGCGAGCACCAGCAGGCCGATCGCGCCGACGGCCACCGGGTTGCGCTCCCGCAGCGGGCGGAAGAGCGGCCTGCCGCGGTTCGCGGGGGCGCGGAAGGGCGGCCGGAGGCCGCGCAGACGCGGGCGGTTCATGACCGGCACCTCGCTTCGGTGATCGCTATGCCGGTGGGCGGCTTGCTGCCGTCGGAGGTGGTCACCCCGGCGACGGTGGCCTGGCACAGGTAGAGGTTGAGCCAGGAGCCGTACGAGGAGAGCCGCCCGATGGCCCGGAATTTCTGCGGGGTGCTGACCAGGAAGTCCTGCAACTGCGGTGTGGCGTCACCGAGGTTGGTGGACAGCCTGCCGAGCTGCGCGATGGAGTCCTTGAGCGGCTGCCGGCCGTCGGTGAGCAGGCCGGCGGTGCTGGTGGTCAGCTGGGAGATCGCCGTGATCGACTGGCCGATCGGCTCGCGGTCGCCGGCGAAGCCGGTGACGAGCTGCTGGAGGGTGGTGACCAGGTCGTTGAAGTTGGCCTCGCGGGTGTTGACGGTGGTCAGCACGCTGTTGAGGTTGTCGATGACCTGGCCGATGACCTGGTCCTTGGCGGCCAGCGTGGTGGTCAGCGAGCCGATGCTGCCAATCAGGCTGTCCACGGTGCCGCCCTCGCCCTGGAGCACCTGGACGATCTCGCCGGCGAGCTGGTTGACGTCCTTCGGGGACAGGCCCTCGAAGAGCGGCTGGAAGCCGGCGAAGAGCTGGGTGAGGTCGAGCGCGGGGGTGGTGTGGTCCAGCTGGATGGTCTGGCCGGGCTGGAGGGTCTGGCCGACCGGGCCGGTGCCCTGTTCGAGGTCGATGTAGCGCTGGCCGACGAGGTTCAGGTATTTGATGGTGACGTCGGCGGACTTGGGCAGGGTGCGCTCGCGCTGGACCGAGAAGTGCACCTTGGCCAGGTGGCGCTGGTAGACCTTGATCGAGTCGACCTGGCCGACCTTCACCCCGGCTATCCGTACGCTGTCGCCGGACGCGAGGCCGGTGGTGTCGGTGAACAGCGCGTTGTAGCCGGAGGTGTCGCCAACGCCGGCGCCCGCGATGCTGACCGCGAGCGCGGCGGTGGCCAGCGCGGTGACCAGGATGAAGATCAGCGACTTGATGACCGGTCCGGCCAGGCTGCGGCGCTTCACTTGACGGTCACCTCCGCTCCGCGGAAGACCGGCCCGGTCAGCAGGCTGCTCCAGTCGGGCAGCGACTGCGCGGTGGTGTGCGCGCCGGGGGCGAGGAGTTCGTCGATCAGCTCGTTCTCCTGCGGGGAGTTGGCCAGCGCGGCGGTGCCCTTGCCGGTGTAGGGGACGGGGTAGCACTTCGGGCCGCCGCGCGCGCCGTACACCGGGGTGTCCTTGCCCGCCACGTACGTGCCGCGCGAGGGGACGGTGGTCAGATCGACGTGCAGGCCCGGCTCGTGGCTGCCCTTGCCGAGTGCCTTGTCCATGACGGGCACGAAGTCGGCCAGGGTGCGCAGGGTGCACGGGAAGGAGGGCGCGTACGTCGCGAGCAGGCCGAGGGTGCCGCGGCTGTCGGCGGCCAGCCGGATGAGGTTGTCGCTGTTCTGCCGCAGGTACGCCGTGACGTCCTGGGCGGTCCCGGTCGCGGTGCCGTACAGGGTGCTGAGGTTGGCCTGCTCGTCGGCGATGGTGCTGCTGGTCCTCGTGAAGTCGGTGAGGGCCTGCACGATGTCGGGGGCGGCGGCGTTGTAGACGCGGCTGACGGTGACGAGCTGCTTGATGTCGTCGTTGAGCGCGGGCAGTTCGGGGTTGAGCTTGCGGAGGTAGCCGTCCAGCTGGACCAGGGTGGTGCCGAGCTGGGTGCCGCGGCCGTCCAGCGCGGTGGCGACCGCGTTGAGGGTGGCCGACAGCTTCTGCGGCTGGACGGCGGTCAGCAGCGGCATCACGTTGTCCAGCACCTGCTGGAGTTCGATGGCGTCGCCGGAGCGGTCCTGCGCGATGGTGCTGCTCGCGGTGAGCGTCGGGCCGCCGGCCCTGGTGTCCGCGGGCGGCACCAGGGCGACGAAGCGGGCGCCGAAGAGGGTGGTGGGCAGCATCTGGGCGGTGACGCCGGCCGGGATGCGGTGCAGCTGGTCGCGGTCGATGGCCAGCGTGAGCCGGGCGCCCGCCCCGTCGGCGTGGATGCCGCTGACCCGGCCGACGACGACCCCGCGGACCTTGACGTCGGCGCCGGGGTGCATCTCGTTGCCGACGCTGCCGGTCAGCACGGTCACGGTCGCGTCGTCGCTGAACGCCTTGTCGTAGACGGCGACCGCGAGCCATGCCAGCAGGGCCGGGACCAGCAGGAAGACGATGCCGGCCGTCCTGCGCCCCGCGGTGGTGCCGCGCAGCCGGGCGCGGCGGACCGGCCCGGCGGCGGGGGTACGGGTCTCGGTGGTGGTCATCCGGCCACCCGCACGGTGGTGGTGGCGCCCCACAGCGCCAGCGACAGGAAGAAGTCGGTGACCGAGATGATCACGATGGCGTTGCGCACCGAGCGCCCGACCGCGATGCCGACACCGGCCGGTCCGCCCTTGGCGGTGTAGCCGTAGTAGCAGTGCGCGAGGATCACGATCACGCTGAAGACCAGCACCTTCAGGGTGGACAGCAGCACGTCCTCGGGAGACAGGAACAGGTTGAAGTAGTGGTCGTAGGTGCCCGGCGACTGGCCGTTGAAGAACACGGTGACCAGCCGGGAGGCCGCGTAGCTGCTGATCAGGCCGATGCCGTACAGCGGCACGATCGCCACCACCCCGGCGATGATGCGGGTGCTGACCAGGTACGGCATGGAGCGGATGCCCATCCCCTCCAGCGCGTCGACCTCCTCGTTGATCCGCATCGCGCCGAGCTGCGCGGTGAAGCCGGCGCCGACGGTGGCGGACAGCGCGAGCCCGGCGACCAGCGGGGCGATCTCGCGGGTGTTGAAGTACGCGGAGACGAAGCCGGTGAAGGCGGCGGTGCCGAGCTGGTTCATCGCCGCGTACCCCTGGAGGCCGACGACGGTGCCGGTGGCCAGGGTCATGCCGATCATCACGCCGACGGTGCCGCCGATCACGCCGAGCCCGCCGCTGCCGAACGCGACCTCGGCGAGCAGGCGCTGCACCTCCTTGAGGTAGCGGCGCAGGGTGCGCGGGATCCACAGCACGGCGGTGACGTGGAAGATGAAGTGGTCGCCGGTCTCGTCCAGCCAGCGCAGGGGGCGGTTCAGGAGCGCCATCGGGTCAGGCCCCCTTCTGCGGGACGAGCTGCAGATAGATCGCGGTGAGCACCACGTTCACGAAGAACAGCAGCAGGAAGGTGATCACCACGGACTGGTTGACGGCGTCGCCCACGCCCTTGGGGCCGCCCTTGGGGTGCAGGCCGCGGTAGGCGGCGACGATGCCGGCGATGAAGCCGAAGATCACCGCCTTGATCTCGCTGATGTAGAGGTCGGGCAACTGCGCGAGCGACGAGAAACTGGACAGGTACGCGCCCGGGGTGCCGTGCTGGATGATGACGTTGAAGAAGTAGCCGCCGGCCGTACCGACCACCGAGACCAGGCCGTTGAGCAGCAGCGCGACCAGCATGGTGGCCAGCACCCGCGGCACGATCAGCCGCTGCACCGGCGAGACGCCCATCACCTCCATCGCGTCCAGCTCCTCGCGGATCTTGCGCGACCCGAGGTCGGCGCAGATCGCGCTGCCGCCGGCGCCCGCGATCAGCAGCGCCACGATCAGCGGGCTGGCCTGCTGGATCACCGCGAGCACACTGGCGCCGCCGGTGAAGGACTGGGCGCCCAGCTGCTGGGTGAGCGAGCCGACCTGGAGGGCGATGACCGCGCCGAAGGGGATCGACACCAGCGCGGCGGGCAGGATCGTGACGCTGGCCACGAACCAGAACTGCTCGATGAGTTCGCGGGCCTGGAAGGGCCGCCGGAAGGTGTCCCGTACGGTCGTGGCGGCGAGCGTCATCAGCTGGCCGGTCTGGCGCAGCGCCCCGGTGCCGGGGATCTGTCGGCGCGGCGCGGGTTCGCGTACGCGCACCGGTGCGCTCATGCCGGCTCTCCGTGGACGGGGGCGAATCCTGCCTGCACGGCGGTGCGGGCCGCGGCGGGCAGCTGGTCCCACATCGCCAGCACCCGCGCCTTGCGGCGCTGTACGGCCTGCCGCGGCGGCATTCCGGGGCTCGGTTCCAGCTGGGGTACGACCTCGGGGGGCCCGAGCGGCGCCCTGCCGTCGTCGGCCAGCTGCTCCATGGCGAGGGTGGCCTCGTCCTTCTCCTCCGCCATCCCGATGGGTCCCTCGCGGCGCCCGCTGAGGAACTGCCGGATCACCGGCACCTCGCTGGTCAGCAGCAGTTCGCGCGGCCCGAAGGTGACCAATTCGCGGCGGAAGAGCATGCCCATGTTGTCGGGCACGGTCGCGGCGATGTCGAGGTTGTGGGTGACGATCAGCATGGTCGCGTCGATCTGCGCGTTGAGGTCGATCAGCAGTTGCGAGATGTAGGAGGTGCGCACCGGGTCCAGGCCCGAGTCGGGCTCGTCGCACAGGATGATCTGCGGGTCGAGCACCAGGGCGCGGGCCAGCCCGGCGCGTTTGCGCATGCCGCCGGAGATCTCGCCGGGGAGCTTGCCCTCGGAGCCGACCAGGCCGACCATGTCCATCCGCTCCATGACGACGCGGCGGATCTCCGACTCCTTCTTGCGGGTGTGCTCGCGCAAGGGGAAGGCGATGTTGTCGAAGAGGTTCATCGAGCCGAACAGCGCGCCGTCCTGGAACATCAGGCCGAACAGCTTGCGGGTCTGGTAGATGTCCCGCTCGGGGCCGTTGACCATGTCGACGCCGTTGACCAGCACCCGGCCGCGTTCCGGTTTGAGCAGGCCGATCACGGACTTGAGGAAGACGGTCTTGCCGGTGCCCGAGGGGCCCAGCATCACGCTGACCTCGCCGGGCGGCAGAGTGAGCGTCACATCCTGCCAGACGTTCTGTTTGCCAAAGGACTTCGTCAGGCCTTCGACGATCACTTCGATTCCCATTGCACCTCCCGTGGGCGGGGTTTGGATGGCCGAGCTAGGCGTCGCGCGGGGGCGCGGTCAGCGGTGGGGCGGTACGGGGTAGGGAATCGCCGGGTTGCAGTAGGTGGGGTCGGCAAGCGGTGCGCACAGCGGTCCCTGGATGAGGTTCAGCGAATTCCCCGAACCCGAGATCGCCGAGGTGAACAGGGCGTCGAGGTTTTCCCCGGTGGCGCTGCGGCAGCCGGTGAAGGGCGGGATGTACAGGTCGTCCTGCTTGATCGGGCCGCCCTGCTGGATGGCGTAGTCGGTGGGGCTCACGACCCCGTCGAGCCCGCTGCGGTTGGTGCCCACCAGCTTCAGGTTGATCGGCGCCACCGTCCGGCACGCGGAACCCACGTCCATCGGCTGCCCGTTGATCTTCACGTCGGTGAGCCGCAGGTCGTCCTTGCCGTAGATCGTGGTGACGTACAGCTCCGCGCCGATGCCGGTGGTGATGACCGTCATCACCCCGCGGGTGGTGAGCCGCATCGTGGCCGTGGTGGGCATGAAGCCGTACGTCAGGAAGGTGGACTTGGCCGGCGGGATGTCGAAGCTGGCGACGGAGTCGAGTTCCACGTACGGCTGGTCCGGGTTGTCGAAGGAGAAGACGCTTCCCACGGTGGTGATGTCGGCCAGCGGCGGGTCGGGGGCGTTGAGGTCGTTGATGACCGCGGCCCCGTTGAGTTTCGCCACGTTGGACAGGCCGGTGATGAAGCCGCACTGGGAGAGCCGCTCGATGGGCGGGTCGCCGGGGGCCGGGTAGACGGTGGCGCCGGGCGGGCGCTGCTTGGCCTGCTCGGCGATGATCGCGGGATCGGGGTCCCCGGTGGGCGCCGGCGGGCAGTCGTTCTTGTCGGACAGGACCGGGGTGTGCACCGTGATGGTGCTGTTCCGCTTCCCGGCGGGCGGTGCGGCCGGGGACGTGCCGGCGGGCGCGGTGCCGCTCGCGGTGGGGGTGCCGGGGCCGTCCGTGCCGGGGGTGGGCGACCCGGTGGGTCCCGTGGGGTCGCCGGCCGCCCGTACGGTCGCCAGCAGGGTGTCCTGGCCGGACTTGGGCGAGCAGTCGCCGGTGATGTCGGGAAGCGCCGGGGGGATGCTGCCCGCCGCGGTGGCCCGTCCCGAGCTGGTGCCGAAGCCGGTGGCGGTGCCGGACGCGGTGGGCGCCGGGGTGGCCGGTGCGGTGGGCGGCGCGGTGGGGGCGGCCACCGGGTGCAGCGTCAGGGCCAGGTCGCCGGCCTCGAAGGCCACCGCTCCCGGCGCGGTCACCGACAGCGGCGGCACCGTACCGCCGAAGGCGAGCCGCACGTCGTCCGTGCCGTCGGCCGGCACCCCGGGGGCGGTCAGGCCGGGCCAGGGCGCGTCGGCCGTCGAGGTCCCCTGCGAGACGTGCACGGTCAGCGCCGCCGACCCGGACAGGGTGGCCGCCGGCGCGGGCAGCATCGCGGTGACGCCGGCCCGCGGGATGGTGACCACGGCCTTGAGCGCACCGGGCTGGATGGGCTTGCCGACCGCCGCGCCGCCGGGGTAGTCCTGCGTCAGCGCGACGGTGACGTCCTGGGCACCGGAGGCGAAGCGGCACTCGTAGCCGAGCGTCAGCTTCCCGTCCCCGTCGCCGCCGATGGCCGTGGAGGCCGGCCCGGACAGCAGCCCCGCCACGAGCGCGACCGTGGTGATCGTGGCGAAGCGCACCGTTCGACCCGGTAGCACGGCACCCCTCATCTCTGCATTCCTCCAACAGGCTCAGCGGCAGGACATTACGTGCGGGTAATAAGGCCCGACAAGTGATCGAACAGGCAGACACCTCGCAATCTCGCGGGGCGCTGATTTCTTGTCACCTGATGACAAATCCGGTCCGCCGCTTTGTCATCGGGTGAGTACGCGGGCCGCCCGCGGCTAGCTGATGCTCTGGGGCGGGGACAGGGTGTAGGCGCCGGTGCCGACGGTCACCGCGTTTCCGTTGTTCAGCAGTCCGAGGCAGCCGGTCACGTTGTAGAGCACCAGCGAGCCGGAGGTCACGGTCAGCGTCTGCGGGACGGAGTTGTTGTGGCTCCAGCCCAGCGTTCCGCCCACACCCGCGCCGCCGGGACCCGCGATGGTCGCCTTGCAGATGCCGCTCAGCTGGACGCGGAAACCGGTGAGGGTGCCGGTGGCGACGCCCGTGGTGGCGTTGTAGGTCGTCTCGTTGACCGTCCAGGGCAGGCCGAGGAAGGACATGGTGAAGGTCAGGCCCGCGGGGCCGCTGCACATGGTGGCCGTCGCGGAGGAGACGTGGCCGATGACGGGCGTGGACGAGGACATCAGGGTGCCGCCGAGGTTCAGCGTGCCGCAGGTGATGTTGACCCCGGTGACGGGGTTGCCGATCACCCACGGCGAGGTGGCCGCCGTGAAGGGCCCGCCGGGTGTCACGGTCCCGGCGAAGGCCGAGGTGCTCAGGGTGAGTACGGCGGCGAATGCCGCGATCAGCGGTGCGAGATACCGGAGAGCTCTTCTCATGTCCGTCCCCTTGCCTTCCCTTTCCCGGGGCCTTCTCCGACCTTTTCCCGGGAGTTTTTTCCTGGCCTTTCGCTGGCGCGACCCCGGCCCGAATTCCGGGCCGGGGTCCTTTGCGTACGGCATTCCTGCGATCAGCGCCCGATCACGGGGAGGTGATCTTCAGGGTGGTGAGGTTCACGACGTAGCTGCCGTTGAAGACGGCGAGGTCGTTGTTGTTGATCAGACCGAGGCAGATGCCCGAGACGCTGTACGCCTTCAGGTTGCCGCCGGTGATCGCCAGGGTGTGCGTGCTGTTGGTGTAGGTCGCCGTCAGGGTCGCGCCGGTCGTCACGCCCGACGGGTCGGCGAAGGTGGCGTTGCACAGGCCGGAGAGCTTGGCGATGACACCGGTGAGGGTGCCGGTGGTGACACCGGTGGTGGCGTTGTAGGACCCGGCGTTGATGTGCCACGGCAGGCCCTGCGCGGAGACGGTGAAGCTGATGCCGGCCGGGCCGGTGCAGCCGGTGAACGACAGGGTGGCGATGGAGGCGATGCCCGTGCCGGACAGGCCGGTGCCGTTCGGCGCGCTGCCGGTCGCGGCCGACGAGGTGCAGTTGAGCGTCGTGCCGGTGTTGGTGTCCTTCAGGGTCGGCTTGCTCGCGGAGGCGGTGAAGTTGCCACCGCCGGTGACGGTCCACGTGCCGGCCGCCGAGGCGGGGCTGGCGGCCAGACCGACCGCCGCGGCGATCGCGGCACCGGTGACGAACGTGCTCTTGGTGAGAGTGGAGAGCTTGCGCACGGGAGGGTCCTTCCTGGAAGTTGACGTGCTTGATAAACCGGCTCCCGACTTGGGGGGCGGGAATTCGGTTGCGACTCACTACCTGGAACGTTGGATGCCGAATCCGGTCGGCTGCTCTTGCGGTGCTGGACGTTACGCACGGGTAACTCGGGGCGCAATAAGTGCGCCCAAGATTCCCGGCCGGACCTTACCGCCGGGTATTTTTCTGTCACCGCGGACACAGTGCGGGGTCGCGTTTTTGTCCGCGAGTGAGCATCCGCCGCCGCGCCCGGCGCTCCCGGGGCGGCCACGGTACGGTCTGCCGGGCGGCGCCCCCCGAGCACGTTTCCGTGTACGGGGTGCTGCGCTCCGTGCACGATTGGTCTATGTTGCAGCAAGGTTACGGAGCGCGAAGGGGCGCATCCGGAGGGGAGGGGCATGACTGTCATGCGTCAGACACCCGAAAATGCGGAACCTTCCGGTCCGATTCCGCGTGAGTTCGCCGCCGTCATGCGCCCTGAACTGCCGAGTCTTTTAAAGGAGATGGCGGCCGAAATCGTCACCGCCATCCCCGAATACGGTCACCTGCTGGAGGGCCCCAACGCCCGGGTGATCAAAATAGGCATCGAGCAGAGCATCGCCACCTTCGTGGACCGGGTGGCCGCGCCCACCGCCACCACCGCGCTGCGTGACGACCTGTGCCGCCGGTTCGGCCGCTTCGAGGCGTACGAGGGCCGCAGCCTGGACAACTTGCAGGCCGCGTACCGCATCGGCTGCCAGGTCGCGCTGCGCAGGGTCCGTACGGTGGGCCGCCGTTACAGCCTGTCCGCGTCCTTCATGCTGACCTTCGCCGACGCGCTGTTCGCCTATATGGGAGACCTGGCGGAGCTGTCCCGCGAGGGATACGTGCAGGCGCTCGCCGAACTGGGCGAGGAGCCGGACAACCGGCGCCGGCGGCTGCTGCGCCGGATACTCGGCGGCACCGCGGTCGCCCGCAGCGCGCTGGCCGAACTCGCCGAGCACTCCGCCTGGCCGCTGCCCGACGAGGTCACGCTGGTCGCCGTGGCAGCGGACACCCGGCCGTCGCGCTCCGCGCTGGACAGGGACATCCTGCTGGACTTCGCCGACCCCGAGCCGCACCTGCTGGTGCCCGGCCCGTTCACCGAGGAGCGGCGGCGGTCGCTGGCCGCGGCGTTACAGGGCTGCCGGGCCGCGGTCGGGCTGACCACCTCGCTCAGCGAGGCGGCCGACTCGCTGCGCTGGGCCCGGCAGACGCTGGCGCTCACCGACTCGGGGGTGATCGACGAGGACGCGGTCGCGATGTGCGAGGACCACCTGCTGCCGCTGTGGCTGCTGGGCGACCCGGCGCTGGTCAACCAGATCGCCAGGAAATACCTCGGCCCGCTGGCCGGGCTGACCCCGACCCAGCGCGCCCGGCTGATCGACACCCTGCGGATCTGGCTCACCACCCGGGGCACCGCCGCCCAGGTGGCCGACCGCCTGGGGGTGCACCCGCAGACCGTGCGCTACCGGATCCGCATCCTGGACCGGGCCTTCGGCGACCAGTTGGCCGACCCCGACCACCGTTTCGCCACCGAGATCGCGCTGCGCGCACTGCACCTGCGCGAGCACGGCGACACCGCGCACCGCCCGGCGCCGGGCCGCACGACGGCGGACGGCGGCGCCCGCCTGGAGCACCGCCGTCCGCCGTCGTCGAGCCGTTCGGGCTACGAGGTGTAGGCCTCCAGCTCGGAGAGCTGGGCCGCCGGCCACGCGGTGTTGCCGGTGACGGTGAGCCGCAGGTAGCGGGTGCTGGTGGGGGTCAGGGTGATGGTGGCGGTGTTGCCGGTGGCCGGGTTGAGGGTGTAGCCGGCCGAGTTCTTCAGGGTGGTCCAGGTGCTGTTGTTGGTGGAGCCGAGCACGGAGAGGGTCTCGGTGCGGGTGGCCCAGGCGGTGGCCGGGGGCAGTTTGATCACGACGCGGCCGACGGTCCTGGCCGCGCCGAGGTCGACGGTGATCGACTGCGGGAAGGCGTTGTTGGTGCTCTCCCAGTAGCTGTTGGCGTTGCCGTCGACCGCGTTGCCCGCGGTGTAGACGTCGGCGTGGCCGGTGTCGCTGACCGGGCGGCCCAGCGCCAGGTTGCTGTTGGCCGGCGGGGGTGTGGTCGTACCGCCCGTGGTGCCGCCCGCCGTGCTGCCGGGGCCGCTGCCGGGCTGCGGCCAGCTGTTGCAGTCGCCCCAGGTGCCGTCCCAACCGCTGTTCCCCGCGCCCTTGTTGATGGTGAAGGCGGGCAGGTTCGCCGGGTAGGAGCAGTTGTAGACGCCGGTCGCGCCGGTGCTGGTGGCCGTCACGTTGCTGATCGACGCGGAGCCCGGGGTCTCGGCCTGCACCACGACGGTGCCGGTGCCGGACGCGGTCGCGCCGCTGATCGTCACGCCGCTGACCTGGTAGCCGTGGCCGCCGCCGGAGACGAACTCGAAGTCGCTGTACGGGCTGTCGATGAAGGTGGTGTTGCTGATCCGCACATCGTTGCTGATGGCGTAGTCGTAGGAGTCGACCCGCAGCGCACCCATCGGGTGGCCCCAGTTGGGGTTCAGCGCGCCGGTGCGGATCAGGGTGTTGCCGGAGACGGTGACCGTGCCCGACAGCGGGTTGAACGGCTGCAGGAAGGCCTGGTTGGAGATCGCGATGCCGCTGCCGAGCGCGTTGGTGTCGGCGATGACGTTGTTGGAGGCGGTGTTGTTGCTGCCGCCGTAGATCGCGATGCCGTTGGCCAGGTTGGGCTGCACGATGGTGTTGCCGGTGAAGGAGTTGCCGGTGTCGGGCGAGCCCAGCGACCACATGGCGAGCGAGTCGTCACCCTGGTTGCGCAGGAAGTTGTTCTTGACGGTGACGTTGTGGGCGCTGCCGTCGAGGTTCAGCCCGTCGGCGGTGGTGCCGATGATCCGGCTGTTCTGCACCACCAGGTTGTCGTTGTTGCCGGTCAGCCACAGGCCGACCTTCTCGCGCTGCACCCATATCCCGGAGACGACCGAGTTCGGGCCGAGGCTGCCGGTGATGAAGTTGTCGGGCGAGTTGTCGTTGCGGACGCTGACGTCGCCGAAGACGGCGAAGTCGTAGAGCTTGGTGTTGCCGCCCGCGGAGCCCTGGTCGATGAAGTGCGAACTGTGCACCACCGAGTACCAGTTGCCGGCGCCGCGCAGGGTGACGCCGTCGGCCGGGATCTGCGAGGTGACCTTGAAGTCGCCCTGCGGGATCCAGACTTCCTTGCCCTGTGCCTTGGCGTCGGATATCGCCTGCCGGAAGGCCTGGGTGGAGTCGCCGCTGCCGCTGGCGTCGGCGCCGTCGGTGACGACGGAGACGGAGTTCGCGGGCTGGGTGGCGGCGCCCGCGACCTGCTCGAAGTCGGCCACGTCGATGGTGGCGCTGCCGGTGTCGCCCGCGTCGAGCTGGAGCTTGACCTTGGCGCCCGCGGCGGCGTTCCGGCCGAGCAGCAGCCGGGAGTCGTCGAAGAAGTGGTGCGTCTTGGCGCCGGCGATCCAGCCGGTGTCGACGTACGAATACTGCGAGGTCACCGCGAGCTTGCCGGCGATCTTGGTGCCGTCGACGTAGACCGAGACGGTGCCGGAGGCGCCGCGCGGCAGGTTCACGGCCACGTCGACCGCGTTGGCGGCCTTGGTGAGCGTGAACTCCACGTACTTGCCCTGGCCGCTGAGGGTGACCGCGCGGCGGCCGGACGCCTCTGAGGCGACGGTCGACTGCGTGTAGTCGGGTCCGACCTGCGAACCGTTGGTGGCCGCGGCCTCGGCCTCGTACTCGGTGAACGGTACGGTGGCGCCGCCGCTGACGGCGAAGGGTGAGACGGCGGCCTGTGCGGTGGGGGCGGCACTGGCCTGCTGAGTGGTCATGGCGACGGCGAGTGCGCCGGCGGCGAGCGCGGCGGCGGTCGCCGAGGCGAGCCAGACCGATGAGCGACGTCTGGTGTCCATGCGGTGGGGGGGTCCCTTCTGACGGGAGTCGCTGGTGTGACGACCGACACCCTAGGGACAGCGACCTGACGCAGCAATATGTCGACCAGGTTTCGCAAAATTTGGATGACTTGCAGAGATTCCGCAAAATCACCGCAAGAATCTTGCGCCACCTGTACTAGAATCGACGCCATGACACGACGACTTGCCGAGGTGGCAAAGAAGGTCGGGGTGAGCGAGGCCACCGTCAGCCGGGTGCTGAACGGAAAGCCCGGCGTCTCCGACGCTACCCGGGCCGCGGTCCTCACCGCCCTTGACGTGCTCGGATACGAACGGCCCACCCAGCTGCGGGGCGAACGCGCCCGGCTGGTCGGCATGGTCATGCCCGAGCTGCAGAACCCGATCTTCCCCGCTTTCGCGGAGGTGGTCGGCGGCGCGCTGGCACAGCAGGGCTTCACCCCGGTGCTGTGCACCCAGACCGCGGGCGGTGTCTCCGAGGCCGACTATGTCGAGTTGCTGCTCCAGCAACATGTCTCCGGGGTCGTCTTCTTCGGCGGGCTGTACGCCCAGGCCGAGTCGCCGCACGATCATTACGCGCGACTCGCGGAACGCAATCTGCCCACCGTGCTGATGAACGCCGCCATCGACCATCTCGACTTCCCCCGGGTCTCCTGCGACGACGCGGTGGCGGTGGAGCAGGCGATGAACCACCTGATCTCCCTGGGCCACCAGCGGATCGCGCTGGTACTCGGCCCGCCCGACCACGTACCGTCCCGGCGCAAACTGGCCGCCGCACGCCGGGTCGACCCGTCGGTGACCGTGGAACACGCGCTGTTCACACTGGAGGGCGGCCAGGCCGCCGCCAGCCGGCTGCTTGCGCGCGGCATCACGGCCTTCATCTGCGCGTCCGACCTGCTGGCGCTCGGCACCATAAGGGCCGCCCGCAGACGGCGGCTGTCGGTGCCGGACGACGTGTCGGTAATCGGTTACGACGACTCGTCGCTGATGAACTGCACCGAGCCGCCGCTGACCACCGTACGGCAGCCCATCGAGGCGATGGGACGGGCCGCGGTGGACCTGCTGGCCGGGGAGATCAGCGGTGCGTCGGTCGATCACGACGAGCTGTTCTTCGAGCCGGAGCTGGTAGTACGCGGTTCCACGGGACCGGCCCCGCACCAGGCCCGCATCCCGCACCCGGAGGCCCGTACGAACGCCTAGCGGTGCCCCTGGGACGGCCGTCCCGGGGGCGGAGCGCGCAGTTCCCCGTGCCGGGCGCCGGCGCGGTGCGGCTGCGCGCTCAGTCGTCTCCGCGGTGCAAACAGCGCCGGTCGCCGTCGTGACCAAGTCGTGTCTTTGCGAAATTCACGCGACATCTTGCGGACATCTATCGGGTTAAGTACGTTGAGCCAACCCGAGACGGTGGCGCGCACCTGGGCCGGACATCATGTGCATCAAGCGCCGCGGGGGTCCCAGATCGCAGTCCAACGACGCGCAGTGGTTCAGGGGAAGGGTTTGATCATGAGCAGAATCCGCTACCGCAGACTGGTGGCAGTGGCGCTGGTCGCAGGCATCGGATTGACCGGTGCCGCGTGCTCCTCCAGCGACAAGAAGGACGACAACGGCAGCAAGACCAGCAGCTCCAGCGCCGGTACCCCCTTGGACCCGAAGACCAAGGTGACGATCAGCGTCGACTGCATGCCGCCCACCACGAAGAAGCCCGAGCGGAAGCAGTGGCTCGACGACATCGCCGAGTTCCACAAGACCTACCCGAACGTGACCATCAACAGCAAGGACACGTTCCCCTGCGAGGACACGGACAAGTTCACGGCCCAGCTGCAGGGCCAGTCCGAGACCAACGTCTTCTACAGCTACGTCACGGACCTCAACCAGGTCCTGGACGCGGGCCAGGCCGCTGACATCACCGACTACGTCAACGACAAGACGGTCCCGAACCTCAAGGACATCGACCCCAACGTCCTGGCGATCCTCAAGGACAGCGGCAAGCTCTACGGCCTCCCGACGACCAACTACTCGATGGGCCTGATCTACAACCGCAAGATCTTCAAGGACGCCGGCCTCGACCCCGACAAGCCGCCGACCACCTGGGACGAGATCCGTACCGACTCCAAGGTCATCCAGGACAAGCTCGGCAGCAAGGGCATCCACGGCTTCTTCGAGTACGGCGCCGGCAACCAGGGCGGCTGGCACCTGACCTCGGCGCTGTACGGCGCGGGCAACAACGTGGTCAGCGAGGACGGCACCAAGGCCGCGTTCAACGGCCCCGAGGCCACCTCGATCCTGCAGACCATCCACGACATGCGCTGGGTGGACAACAGCATGCCCTCCAGCGCCGGCAAGGAGTGGGGCGAGAGCCAGAAGGCGATGGGCGCAGGCCAGATCGGCATGTACCTCGCCGCGCCGGACGACATCCAGCTCATGGTCCAGCAGTACGGTGCCAACTTCGACGACCTGGGCATGGCGCCGATCCCCGGCGGCAAGACCTCGCTGATGGGCGGCAACGACTACTTCTTCAAGAAGTCGGACTCGCCGGACCAGATCAAGGCCGGTATCGCCTGGATCAACTTCAAGTTCCTGACCCTGAAGAAGGGCCAGTTCAACTACGGGCGCAACAAGGCCGACGGCATCCCGGTCGGCCTGCCGCAGCCCTTCTTCTTCACCGGCCAGGCCAAGGCCACGGACACCGCGGACAAGACCCAGTACGCGACCGTGCCGGTGGCGAACTACAAGTCCTACGTGGACGCGCAGGTCCCGGTGAAGGGTGAGCCGCCGAACGCGCAGAAGCTCTACACCGTGCTCGACACCGTGATGTCCGGCGTGCTGAGCAACAAGAACGCCGACGTCAGCAAGCTGCTCTCGTCCGCCGAGACGCAGGCGAACCAGCTGCTGGCCGCCGGCCAGTAACAGCACAGCCCCCCGCGGGGGCCGGTCGGCGACCGGCCCCCGCGGCGCGGCACGGACCTCTTGCACCGCTTCCAGCCGAGGAGCCTTCATGGCGGCGACGACCGTCCCCGACAAAACAACCAGGCGCCACGCCGGGCGCGCCGCAGGTCCTAAGGCCCAAGGCGGCCGGGGCGGCCTGAGCCGCAAGCTGAGCCAGAACCTCCAGGCCTACGGGTTCCTCATCGGGGCGATCCTCTGCTTCGGGTTCTTCTCCTGGTACCCGATGGTCCGGGAGTTCATCATGAGCTTCCAGCAGACCAAGCGCGGGGTGACCAGCTGGGTCGGTTTCCACAACATCAAGACCGTCTACCACGACCCGTACTTCTGGACGGCGTGGAAGAACACCGGGCTCTTCACGCTCTACGCGCTGGTGATCGGCTTCGCCGTTCCGTTCTTCGTGGCGATCCTGCTCAACGAACTGCGGCACGCACGGGCCTACCTGCGGGTTCTGGTGTACCTGCCCGTCATGCTCCCGCCGGTGGCGGGCGCGCTGCTTTTCAAGTACTTCTACAACCCCGAATACGGGCTGTTCAACCGCATTCTCAAGATCTTCCACCTGCCGACGTCGCAATGGCTCGACTCGTCGCACACCGCGCTGATCTCGGTGGTCATCGCGGCGACCTGGATGAGCATGGGCAGCGCCACCCTGATCTACCTGGCGGCGCTGCAGAACATCCCCGGTGAGCTGTACGAGGCCGCCGACCTGGACGGCGCGGGCCTGTGGAGCAAGATCTGGCACGTCACGATCCCGCAGACCAAGCTGGTGCTCTCGCTCATGCTGCTGCTCCAGATCGTGGCGACCATGCAGGAGTTCACCAACGTCTTCTTGATGGCCGGCGGAAACGGTCCCGAGAATTCCACGATGACCGTGGTCTACATGGTCTACCAGTACGGCTACCGCTACAACAATTTCGGTGGCGCGGCCGCACTCGGCCTCTTCCTGCTCCTGGTACTCGCCGGATTCTCCGGCCTGTACGCACGGCTCAACCGGAACAGCGACTAGGACGGATCACGATCATGGCAGAGTTCTCCTCCGCGAACCGGACGCTGATCTCGTCCGCGACCCTGGCCAGGCCCCGGGGCAAGGCCATCTACTGGACCGTGCTGTCCGTGGTGCTCGTGGTCTTCACGCTGGTCTTCCTCGGGCCGCTGTACTGGATGGCCACCAGCGGTTTCAAGTCGGTGCACGAAGTGCTGCAGAACCCGCCGACGCTCATACCGAAGGACCCGCACCCGTCGAACTACAAGACGGCCTGGACCCAGCTCAAGCTCGCCAAGCTGCTGTGGAACACCTTCTACTACGCCTTCGGCGCGCTGGCCTTCCAGCTGGTCTTCGACGTGGCCGCGGCCTACGCGCTGTCCAAGCTGCGTCCTGTGCTCGGCAACATCGTGCTCGGCGGCATGCTCGCCACCTTGATGATCCCGTCGGCGGTGCTGATCATCCCGCAGTACATGACGGTGCTCGACCTGCCGCTGCTGCACGTCAACCTGATCAACCACCCGTGGGCGATCTGGCTGCCGACGGTCGCCAACGGCTTCAACATCTTCCTGCTCAAACGATTCTTCGACTCGATCCCCGACGACCTGATGGCTGCCGCGGCCATCGACGGGGCCGGGCCGACGCGCACCCTGCTGTCGATCGTGCTGCCGATGTCCCGGCCGATCCTCGGCGTCGTGTCGATCTTCGCGGTGGTCAACGTCTGGAAGGACTTCCTCTGGCCGATGCTGGTGGAGCCCGACCCGTCGAAGCAGCCGATCAACATCGGTATCAACTCGCTCTCGCAGGGCGTACCGCAGAACGTGCTCATCGCCGCACTGGCCATCTCCGCGCTGCCGACCCTGCTGATCTTCCTGCTCTTCCAACGCAACATCATGTCCGGCCTGACCGCCGGCAGCCTCAAGGGCTGACCGGCCCATGAGGCCGCGCAGCCTTCCGTAACGCACCACCCCACAGCACTCCGCCGCCGGTCCTCATGTCCACATCCCCGCCTCCTGGGGCCGGCGGCGGGGTCCCACCTGCCCGAAAGGACGTTGACGTGGCAGACACCCCTCAGCCCGAGGCCGACGAGAACTGGTGGCGCGGCGCGGTCATCTACCAGGTCTATCCGCGGAGCTTCGCCGACAGCAACGGTGACGGGACCGGTGATCTCGCCGGCGTGCGGTCCCGGCTGCCGTATCTGGCCGAGCTGGGCGTCAACGCTCTGTGGTTCTGTCCGTGGTATCCGTCGCCGATGGCCGACGGCGGCTACGACGTCGCCGACTACCGGGACGTCGAGCCGGTCTTCGGGACGCTGGCCGAGGCGGAGAAGCTGATCTCCGAGGCCCTCGCGCTGGGCATCAGGACGATCATCGACGTCGTGCCGAACCACATATCCGCCGCGCACCCGTGGTTCCGCGAGGCGCTGGCCGCCGGCCCCGGGTCGGCCGCGCGGGAACGCTTCTGGTTCCGCCCCGGCCGCGGCGAGCACGGTGAGCTGCCGCCGAACAACTGGCCGTCGCAGTTCGGCGGCCCGGCGTGGACCAGGACCACCAACCCGGACGGCACACCGGGCGACTGGTTCTTGAACCTCTTCGACTCCGAGCAGCCCGACCTCAACTGGAACTTCCCCGAGGTCCGCGCCGAGCACGAGGACATCCTGCGGTTCTGGTTCGACCGCGGGGCCGGCGGAGTCCGCATCGACTCGGCCGCCATGGTCTCCAAGGACCCCGGCCTGCCCGACCTGACCGACGAGCCGGGCGTACCGCACCCGTACGTCGACCGCGACGAGCTGCACGGCATCTACCGCGGCTGGCGGCGGATCGCCGACTCCTACCCGGGTGCGCGCATCCTGGTCGGCGAGGTGTGGCTGCCCGACGCGGAGCGCTTCGCGCGCTACCTGCGGCCGGACGAGATGCACACCGCCTTCAACTTCGACTTCCTGGCCTGCCCCTGGGAGGCCGACCGGCTGCGGACGTCCATCGACACGACGCTGGCCGCGCACGCCCCGGTGAGCGCGCCCGCCACCTGGGTGCTGTGCAACCACGACGTGACGCGTACGGTGACGCGCTACGGACGGGCCGACACCGGTTTCGACTTCGCCACGAAGGCCTTCGGCATCCCGACCGACCTGGAACTCGGCACCCGGCGGGCACGGGCCGCGGCCCTGCTCACCCTGGCGCTGCCCGGCTCGGTCTACCTCTACCAGGGCGAGGAGCTGGGGCTGCCCGAGGTCGAGGACATCCCGCTGAACAAGCTCCAGGACCCGATGTACCTGCGGTCCGCCGACACCAACCCGGGCCGGGACGGCTGCCGGGTCCCGCTGCCGTGGGCCGGCTCGGCCGCTCCGTTCGGCTTCAGCCCGGCCGGCACCACCGCCGAGCCGTGGCTGCCGCAGCCGGCAGACTGGGCCGACCGCACCGCCGAGGCGCAGTCCGCCGACCCGGACTCGATGCTGTCGCTCTACCGGGCGGCGCTGCGCCTGCGGCGGGCGGAGCCGGGCCTGGGCGACGGTACGTTCTCCTGGCTGGAGTCGGCCCCGGGCGTCCTGGCCTTCCGCCGCTCCCCCGGGTTCGTCTGCGTGCTGAACCTGGCGGACGTGCCCGCCGAGCTGCCCGAGCACACCGAAGTCCTGCTGACCAGCGGGCCGCTCGCGGAGGGCCGCCTGCCCGCCGACACGGCCGCCTGGCTGCGCACCTGATCCTCGCGCCCGGTGGGCGCCCCCTTCCGGGGCGCACCCCGGGGGCGACGTGACCGGGCCAACAGCGACATTGTGTCGAGGTGACGATTAGACTGGGGCCGTGCCTCAACTACGACTCGCCCTGAATCAGATCGACGCCCGCGTCGGCGACATCGCCGGGAACGCCGAGTCGGTCCTGCGCTGGTCCCGGCATGCCGCCGGGCAGGGAGCCCACCTCGTGGCGTTCCCCGAGATGATGCTCACCGGCTACCCGGTGGAGGACCTGGCCCTGCGGTCGTCCTTCGTCGAGGCGAGCCGCACCGCGCTGGTCGAGCTGGCCGAGCGGCTGGCCGCCGAGGGCCTCGGCGAGCTGCCGGTCGTGGTCGGCTACCTGGGCCGCAGCGAGAACGCGCGGCCCCGCTTCGGCCAGCCGGCCGGCGCCCCGCAGAACTGCGCGGCGGTGCTGCACGGCGGCAAGGTCGCGCTGCGCTTCGCCAAGCACCACCTGCCCAACTACGGCGTCTTCGACGAATTCCGCTACTTCGTGCCCGGCGACACCATGCCGGTGATCCGGGTCCGCGGTGTGGATGTGGCGCTGGCCATCTGCGAGGACCTGTGGCAGGACGGCGGCCGGGTGCCGGCCGCCCGCTCGGCGGGCGCGGGCCTGCTGCTGTCGGTCAACGCCTCCCCCTACGAGCGGGACAAGGACGACAGCCGGCTGGAACTGGTCCGCAAGCGGGCCCAGGAGGCCGGCTGCACCCTGGTGTATCTGGCGATGGTCGGCGGCCAGGACGAGCTGGTCTTCGACGGTGACACGATCGCGGTGTCGCAGAGCGGCGACGTCATCGCCCGGGCGCCGCAATTCACCGAGGACTGCGTCATCCTCGACCTCGACCTGCCGGCCGCGTCGCCGCAGCCGCCGTCCGGCCGGGTGGACGACGGCCTGGAGATCCGCCATGTGACGCTGTCCGAGGAGCCGGTGGCCGGCTACGCCCCGCAGTTCGCCGGCGAGGTCGCCGAGCGCCTGGAGGACGCCGCCGAGGTCTACGGGGCGCTGGTCACGGGCCTGCGCGCGTACGTCGAGAAGAACGGCTTCCGCTCGGTGCTGATCGGGGTGTCGGGCGGTATCGACTCGGCCCTGGTCGCGGCCATCGCCTGCGACGCGGTCGGCGCGGCCAACGTCTACGGGGTCTCGATGCCGTCGGCCTACTCCTCGGACCACTCCCGCGGCGACGCCGCCGAGCTGGCCCGCAGGACCGGCCTGAACTTCCGTACGGTGCCGATCGCGCCGATGTTCGACGCCTATATGGCGTCGCTGTCGCTGACCGGGCTCGCCGAGGAGAATCTGCAATCCCGGCTGCGCGGGGTGACGTTGATGGCGATCTCCAACCAGGAGGGCCACATCGTGCTCGCGCCGGGCAACAAGAGCGAGCTGGCGGTGGGCTATTCGACGCTGTACGGCGACTCGGTGGGGGCGTACGGCCCGATCAAGGACGTCTACAAGACCACCGTCTTCCGGCTGGCCCGCTGGCGCAACGCGGCGGCCGCGGCGCAGGGCGAGACCCCGCCGATCCCGGAGAACTCGATCAGCAAGCCGCCGAGCGCGGAGCTGCGCCCGGGCCAGGTGGACACCGACTCGCTGCCGGACTACGACGTGCTCGACCGGATCCTGGAGCTGTACGTGGACCGCGACCAGGGCCGGGAGGCGATCATCGCGGCCGGCTTCGACGAGGAGCTGGTGACCCGGATCCTCAAGCTCACCGACACCGCCGAGTACAAGCGGCGGCAGTATCCGCCGGGCACGAAGATCTCCGCGAAGGGCTTCGGCAAGGACCGCAGGCTCCCCATCACCAACCGCTGGCGCGAGGGCGACAGGCCTTAGTCCTCGGGCAGTTGGAGGCGGGCGGCGACCGGGAGGTGGTCGCTGCCCGTCCTCGGCAGGGTCCAGGAGGACCTGGGCTCCGCGCCCTTGACCATGATCTGGTCGATCCGCGCCATCGGCTCGCCGGCCGGCCAGCTGAATCCCATGCCGTTGCCCGCGGCGCCCTGCGTGGAGCGCATCTGCGAGGTGACCGAGGCCAACGCCCGGTCGTTCATGGTGCCGTTGAGGTCGCCGAGCAGGACGACGCTGTGCAGCGACTCCGCCGCGATGGCCTCGCCGAGCGCGTTGGCGGCGCTGTCGCGCTGCCCGGCGGTGAAGCCGGCGTCGAACTTCACCCGCACGGACGGCAGATGGGCGACGTAGACCGCGACCTTCCCGTCGGGCGTGCTGACCGCGGCCCGCATCGCCCGGGTCCAGCCCATCTTGATGTCCACCGGCCGCACCCCGCTCAGCGGGTACTTGCTCCACAGCCCGACCGTGCCCTGCACCGAGTGGTACGGATACGCCGCCGCGAGATCGTGCGCGTACCGGGGCGCCTCGCTCTCGGCCAGCTCCTCCAGCGCGAGGACGTCGGCCCCGGCCGCGATCAGGTCCTTGGCGGTGCCGTCGGGGTCCGGGTTCTCGGCGTTGACGTTGTGCGTCGCCACGGTCAGGTCGCCGCCGGACGAGGACTTGTCGGTGAGCAGCCCGCCGAACAGGTTGAGCCACACCAGGGTCGGCAGCAGCAGGGCGATCAGGGCGGTTGTCGAGCGGCGCAGCACCGCGAGCACGAACAGCACCGGCAGCGCGACGCCCAGCCAGGGCAGGAACGTCTCCAGCAGGCTGCCCAGATTGCCGATCCGGTTGGGGATGTCGGAGTGGAAGAACAGCACTCCGGTGAGCAGGACGCACAGGGCGGCGAGCACGATCCCGCGCCGCCACATTCCGGCGGGCCGCCACCAGCGCAGGAACCGCCGCACCGCACGGTCCCGTCCGCCGGCGTCGGCGCGGTCCTGCGTACCGTCGCCGCCCGCGGTCGCGTCCGTGCTGCTCTGCGCCTGGGTCATGTGGATCCTCGCTGCCTTGCCGGGTGCACTGCCGACCTTAGGGGATCGGTATGTGAACCGACGGCCCCCGCACCCGTGCGGGTTCCGCCGGCCGTCCCATACGCCCCGCTTGTGACAAAACCCTTACGTGCGGCGGCACCCGGCGGCGGCACCCGGCACGTGCGTCAGGGCGGCGGGGCGATGCCGCGCAGGATCAGGTCGACCACCCGCTCGGACAGCCCTTCGCCCAGGGACGCGCCCTGGTGGAAGGCGGTCCTGGTGAGCAGCGGGCCGGTGACGAAGTCGATCAGCAGCTCGATGTCGGCGCCCAGTTCCGGCCGTACCGCCCCGACGGCGATGCCCTCCTCCAGCAGCCGCCCGAGGGCGGCGCGCCGGGTGGCGATGACCGTGTCGTGGTAGCGCTGCCACAGCGCGGGGTTGTTCTGGATCTGGGTCAGCATGTTGCGCAGCATCGCGGATTCGCGCTTGGCCAGGCCCCGCTTGCGTATCGACTCCACCGCGACGACCAGGTCGTCGCGGAAGGACGTGCCGGGCAGCGCCGGCAGCACGGGGGTGTCTATCGCGGCCAGCACGTCGAGCAGCAGCGCGTCCTTGCTCGCCCACCGCCGGTAGACGGTGGCCTTGCCGACGCCGGCCTCGCGGGCGATGCCCTCCATCGTCAGATCGCCGAAGGTCGTGCCGTCGGCGATGAGCCCCAGGACCGTCTCGACGACCTTGTGCCCGACGGCCGCGTCGCGCGGTCGCCCGCGCGGCACGGCCGTCGTATCCGGAGCCCTCATTGCTCGGCACCGGCCATCGTCAGCTCCGCCTCACCGCCGGGCGCGGCGGCCGCGGGCGCGGCCTTGGCGGGCAGGTAGAACAGGACGATGAGCGCGCCGAACAGGGCGGCGCCGCCCGAGGCCGCCGCCGTGACGTGCATGGCGTGGATGAAGGCGTGGTGGGCCGGCTCGACCAGCACCTGCCCCTTGGGGCCGAGCTTCGCGGCGACGCCGAGCGTGGCCTCGATGGACTCCCCCGCCGAGTGCCGGGCGGGCGCGGGCAGGCTGTCGAGGTGGCCGCGGATGCTGTCGCGGTAGACCGTGGACATCACCGAGCCCAGCACGGCGACCCCGATCGCGCCGCCGACCTGCCGGAAGACGTTGTTGACGGCCGATCCGGAACCGGCCTTCTCGCGCGGCAGCGCCGACATGATCATCACGGTGGCGGGCGGCATGACGTGCGCCATGGCCGCGCCCATCAGGAAGAACAGCACCTCCATGACCCAGATCGGGGTGTCCGTGTCCAGCAGCAGGAAGCCGAGAAAGGCCAGCCCGGTCATCGCCATGCCGCCCGTGCAGACCGCCCTGGCGCCGAACTTGTCGACCAGCAGCCGCGCCCTGGGCGCGAAGACCATCTGCGCGGCGGCCAGCGGGAGCAGCAGCAGGCCGGACTGCAGGGCGCTGTAGCCGCGGACGGACTGGATGTAGAAGACCATGAAGAAGGTCACGCCCATCAGGGCGAAGAAGATCAGGCCGATGGCGGCGACCGACGCGGAGAACTGCCGGTTCTTGAAGTACGTCACGTCCAGCGCCGGGTGGTCGCTGCGCTTCTCGTACCAGACGAAGCCGGCCAGGATCAGCAGGCCGGCGACCGAGGTCGCCCACACCTCGGGCTCGGTGAAGTCGCCCGCCTGGCCGCCCTTGATGATGCCGTAGACGAGCAGGACCAGGCCCGCCACGGACAGCCCGACGCCGACCGGGTCGAGCCGGCCGGGCTTGGGGTCCTTGGAGTCGGGGACGAGGATGAACATCGCGATCAGGCCGGCGACCACGATCGGCACGTTGACCAGGAAGACCGAGCCCCACCAGAAGTGCTGGAGCAGCAGTCCGCCGGTGATCGGCCCGACGGCGATGCCGAGGCCGACGACGCCGGCCCAGATGCCGATCGCCTTCGGCTGCTCCTCGCGCTGGAAGACGTTCATGATGATGGCCAGCGTCGCGGGCATGATGAACGCGCCGCCGATGCCCATCAGCCCGCGCCAGGCGATCAGTTCGCCCGCCGAGCTGGACACCGCGGACAGCGCGGAGCCGACGCCGAAGATCAGCATGCCGGCCAGCAGCACCTTCTTGCGCCCGAGCCGGTCGCCGAGCAGGCCGGCGGTGAACAGTATCCCGGCGAAGACCAGGGTGTAGGAGTTGATCGCCCATTCCAGCTGACTCTGCGTCGCCCCGAGCCCGGTCGGCTTGGGCTGCGCGATCGTCTTCATCGCCACGTTGAGGATCGAGTTGTCCAGCACCACGACGAGCAGACTGAACAGCAGCACGGTGAGGATCGCCCAGCGTCGGCGGTGTATCGCCTCCGGGACGGCAAAAGTCGCATTGTCGGCCATGCGTGTCAGCGTAAGCGGCACTTACGATACGGAGGTGTCTCGTATCGTAAAGTCCGGGTAAAACCGGTTCGGGCCTGTGCCGCGGGGGTGTGCGGCGGGGTCCGCGGCAGGTCGGTCACAAATGGAGAAGCGCGCGCCGCGGCCCGCCCGTAGCGTGACAGCATGGCCGGTTTGACGGGGGCGGCCATGGGACAGCGGCACCGCGCGACGGACGGAGACACGATGACCACGGCCAGGAGGAAGGGCGCGGAGCCGCCGGCGGGGGACGGCGCGGACAGCCACGACCTGATCCGCGTGCACGGCGCCCGCGTGAACAACCTCAAGGACGTCAGCATCGGGATCCCGAAGCGCCGGCTGACGGTCTTCACCGGTGTGTCGGGGTCGGGCAAGAGCTCCCTGGTGTTCGGCACCGTCGCCGCCGAGTCGCAGCGGCTGATCAACGAGACCTACAGCGCCTTCGTGCAGGGCTTCATGCCGACGCTGGCGCGGCCCGACGTCGATGTGCTCGAAGGGCTGACGACCGCGATCGTGGTCGACCAGCAGCGGCTGGGCGCCGACCCGCGCTCCACCGTCGGCACCGCCACCGACGCCAACGCGCTGCTGCGGATCCTGTTCAGCCGGCTCGGGCAGCCGCACATCGGCCCGCCCAGCGCGTACGCCTTCAACGTGCCCTCGGTCCAGGCCAGCGGTGCGATGACCGTCGAGCGCGGCGCCAGGAAGGCGGTGAAGGTCACCTACCACCGCACCGGCGGCATGTGCCCGAACTGCGAGGGCCGCGGCACCGTCTCCGACATCGACCTCACCCAGCTCTACGACGACTCCAAGTCGATCGCCGGGGGCGCGTTCACCATCCCGGGCTGGACGGCGGACAGTTTCTGGACCGTGCGGGTCTACGCCGAGTCCGGTGTGCTCGACCCGGACAAGCCGATCCGCACGTTCACCAAGCGGGAGATGCACGACTTCCTCCACAAGGAGCCGACCAAGGTCAAGGTCGAGGGCGTCAACCTCACCTACGAGGGGCTGATCCCGAAGATCCAGAAGTCGATGCTGTCCAAGGACAAGGAATCGCTCCAGCCGCACATCCGGGCGTTCGTGGAGCGGGCGGTCACCTTCACCACCTGTCCCGAGTGCGACGGCACCCGGCTCGCGGAAGGCGCCAGGTCGTCGAGGATCGACGGCACGAGCATCGCCGACGCGTGCGCGATGCAGATCAGCGACCTGGCCGAGTGGGTGCGCAGCCTCGACGAGCCGTCGGTGGCGCCGCTGCTGGCCACGCTGGGCGACAGCCTCGACTCGTTCGTGGAGATCGGCCTGGGCTATCTCTCGCTCGACCGCCCGGCCGGCACCCTGTCGGGCGGCGAGGCGCAGCGGGTCAAGATGGTCCGCCACCTCGGCTCGCCGCTCACCGACGTCACCTACGTCTTCGACGAGCCGACCATCGGGCTGCACCCGCACGACATCCAGCGGATGAACGGGCTGCTGCTGCGGCTGCGGGACAAGGGCAACACGGTGCTGGTCGTGGAGCACAAGCCGGAGACGATCGTGATCGCGGACCACGCGGTCGACCTCGGCCCCGGCGCCGGCGCGGACGGCGGCACCGTCTGCTTCGAGGGCACCGTCGAGGAGCTGCGCGCCAGCGGCACCGTCACCGGCCGCCACCTGGACGACCGGGCCGCCCTCAAGAAGGCGGTACGCGAGCCGGCCGGCGTGCTGGAGATCCGCGGCGCCGGCACGCACAACCTGCGGGACGTCGACGTCGACGTCCCGCTCGGGGTGCTCACCGTCGTGACCGGCGTCGCCGGCTCCGGCAAGAGCTCGCTCGTGCACGGCTCGATCCCGGCGGGCGCCGACGTGGTCGCGATCGACCAGAGCCCGATCCGCGGCTCGCGCCGCAGCAATCCGGCCACGTACACCGGGCTGCTCGACCCGGTCCGCAAGGCGTTCGCGAAGGCCAACGGCGTCAAGCCGGCGCTCTTCAGCGCCAATTCCGAGGGCGCCTGCCCCACCTGCAACGGCGCCGGCGTCGTCTACACCGACCTGGCGATGATGGCCGGTGTCGCGAGCGTCTGCGAGGAGTGCGGGGGCAGGCGGTTCCAGGCGTCGGTGCTCGAATACCGCTTCGGCGGCCGGGACATCAGCGAGGTGCTCGCGATGTCGGTGACCGAGGCCGAGGAGTTCTTCGGCTCGGGCGACGCCCGTACGCCCGCCGCGCACACCGTCCTCACCCGGCTCGCCGACGTGGGCCTGGGCTATCTCAGCCTCGGCCAGCCGCTCACCACGCTGTCCGGCGGCGAGCGGCAGCGCCTGAAACTGGCCACGCACATGGCGGACAAGGCCGGCGTCTACGTCCTGGACGAACCGACCTCTGGCCTGCACCTCGCCGACGTCGAACAGCTCCTCGCCCTGCTCGACCGCCTTGTCGACGCCGGCAAGTCCGTCATCGTCGTGGAGCACCACCAGGCGGTCATGGCGCACGCCGACTGGATCATCGACCTCGGCCCCGGCGCCGGCCACGACGGCGGCCGGATCGTCTTCGAGGGCACCCCCGCCGACCTGGTCGCCGCCCGCTCCACCCTCACCGGCGAGCACCTGGCGCAATACGTCGGCGGGTGAGCGGCAGCGGTCGTTCCCGGCCCACCGGCCGGTGGCGGGCCGAGCGCGCCGTTCCCCGCGCCCCCTGTGGGGCACCCCTTGGCGGAGGGGGACCGCACAGCCGCTGGACCTCACCGTCGCGCGGTACGCGGCCCTCTTCGGGCCGGCCGGCAGCCCCGGTGTCTCGGCCGCCGCGCTCGCCCGCGCCGACCTGCTGGCCGTACGGATCGAGGGCCGTGTCGCCGCGGAGTTCAGCCCCGCGGAACGCGCCGCTCAAGAGCCTGCCGGCCCGGGCCGCCGAGGCCGCGGGCGCCCCGGCCGACGGGAATTAGTGCCGTACGGCACAGCACCCGCGCTCTTTGCGCCGCCCGCGTGCCGTGTCAGCATGGAAGGGATCCGGGGACGCCGTCAGGGCGCCTCGAGATGACATGAGGGAGCTGTCACCATGACGCAACTTCCGGCTGCCCAGAAGTCCCCCGCGGGCGGCGACGCGAGCACGGACAACCCCAAGGCGCTCTACGGCGGCACCAGCACCCGCCGGGTCACCGTGCGCGACCTGGCCCTCGCCAAGGAGCGGGGCGAGCGGTGGCCCATGCTCACCGCGTACGACGCGATGACCGCGTCCGTCTTCGACGAGGCCGGTATCCCGGTGCTGCTGGTCGGCGACTCGATGGGCAACTGCCACCTCGGCTTCGACAGCACGGTGCCGGTCACGATGGACCACATGACGATGCTGGCCGCGGCGGTCGTCCGCGGTACGAGCCGGGCGCTGGTCGTCGGCGACCTGACCTTCGGGTCGTACCAGGAAGGCGCCGTGCAGGCGCTGCGCAGCGCCACCCGGCTGGTCAAGGAGGCCGGGGTCGGGGCGGTCAAGCTGGAGGGCGGCGAGCGGTCGCTGCCGCAGACCGAGGCCATCGTTCAGGCCGGTATCCCGGTGATGGCGCACCTCGGGCTGACCCCGCAGTCGGTCGGCACGCTGGGCCACCGCGTGCAGGGCCGCGGCGAGGAGGCCGCGCAGCAGCTGATCAGGGACGCGAAGGGGGCGCAGAACGCCGGCGCCTTCGCCGTGGTGCTCGAACTGGTGCCGGCCGAGGTGGCGGCCGAGGTCACGCGCTCACTGCACATCCCGGTGATCGGGATCGGGGCCGGGCCCGACACCGACGCGCAGGTGCTGGTGTGGACGGACATGGTCGGCCTGACCGGCGGGAAGGTGCCGCGCTTCACCAAGCAGTACCTGAACCTGCGGCAGACCCTCGGGGACGCGGCCAAGGCCTTCGCGGGCGAGGTCGTCGGCGGCGCCTTCCCGGCCGAGGAGCACACCTTCCACTAGGTCCTGTCACGACACTTCCGGGTTTTTCCGAAGTGCCGTGCGCTCCATTTGAGACAGACCGCCGCCGGATCCGTACGGGTCGGTGAGCCGCCTCCCCCGAGGCGGCCACCGACCCGTACGGGAAGCCACCATGTCCTTCACGCTCCACCGCGCCGCGGCGCCGGCGGGCTCCGGCGGCCGCTGATGTCCGGGCCGGCTACAGGCGAACTCGACCGGGCGCGCCGGGTAGGGCAGGATGCGCCCGTGGACGGACCACCCCTCGGACCTTCGGAGCCCGCCGGCGCGGCCCCGGAGGAAGAGCTGATGCGGGCGCTGTACCGCGAGCACGCGGGCGCGCTCTACGCGTACGTGCTCCGGCTCGTCGCCGGCGACCGGTTCCTGGCCGAGGACATCGTGCAGGAGACGCTGCTGCGGGCCTGGAAGAGCGCGTCCCGGCTGGACCCCGCGGCCAGGTCGCTGCGGCCCTGGCTGATCACGGTCGCCCGGCGGATCGTCATCGACGGCCACCGCAGCCGCCAGGCCCGCCCGCCCGAGACGTCGCCCGCGGCGCTCGACCAGCTGCCGGCCAACGACGAGATGGAACGCTCGCTGCGGCTGATGACGATCTCGGACGCGCTCCAGGACCTCTCCGAGGCGCACCGGGAGGCGCTGATCGCCACGTACTTCGGCGGCCGTACGGTCAATGAGGCGGCCGAGGAACTGGGGCTGCCGCCCGGGACCGTACGCTCCAGGGTGTTCTACGCGCTGCGCGCCCTGCGGAACGCGCTGGAGGAGAGAGGGGTGACCACCTCATGAACCCGCATATGGACGTGGGCGCCTATCTGCTCGGCGTGCTGGACGACGACGAGATGGAGCGCTTCGAGGCGCACCTGGTCGACTGCGAGCTGTGCGGGAACGAGCTGGACGAGCTGAGCGGTGTCGTGCCGGTGCTCGAGGAGCTGCGGGTCGACGGGCTGGGCGTCGCCGAAATGCCCAGCGGCGACGCGATGCTCGACCGGCTGCTGGTACAGGTCTCCGGCGAGCGCCGGGCGGCCCACCGGCGGCGCCGGCTGATCGCGATCGCCGCCGCCGCGGTGCTCGTCATGGGCGGCTCCACGATCGCCGTACTGGCGGCCAGGGACGGCGGCCACGGCTCCGCCGCGGCAGCCCAGCGCTTCGGCACCGACCAGCACACCGCCTCCAACCCGGCGACCGGTGTCTCGGCGGTCGTCGCCCTCACCGACCGGGGCTGGGGCAGCGTGGTCGATCTCCGCCTCAGCGGCGTCCGCGGCCCGCTGACCTGCAGCCTTGTCGCTTTCGCGATCGACGGGAACGGCCAGACGGTGGCGACGTGGTCCGTGCCGACCGAGGGCTACGGCACCAATACGCAGCCGGATCCGCTCACCGTCCACGGAGCGGCGGGGCTGCACGCCTCGGCCATCACCCGCTTCGAGGTCCGCACCGAATCCGGCACGCTCCTGCTCACCGTCCCGACCTGACCTCCACGGGGTACGGGGGTCCCGCGGTTCCCCTGACACCGCACCGACACGGCGCGTCGGTGGGATGTCGGCGCCGTGTCGGAGGGGCCCGGCATCGTAGGGGGCATGACGACGCGACTGAGTGACAACGGCGGAGGCGCCGCCGTCGAGGTGCGGGGGCTGGTAAAGCACTACGGCCAGACCAAGGCACTCGACGGGGTCGACCTCGATGTACGGCAGGGAACGGTGCTCGGAGTGCTCGGGCCCAACGGTGCCGGGAAGACCACCCTGGTCAGGGTGCTGTCCACGCTGATAAAGCCCGACGCGGGCAGCGCGCGGGTGGCGGGCTACGACGTGCTGCGGCAGCCCCGGCAGCTGCGGCGGGTGATCGGCCTCACCGGCCAGTACGCCTCGGTGGACGAGAAGCTGTCCGGCCGGGAGAACCTGTACATGATCGGGCGGCTGCTGGACCTGCCGGGCAAGGAGGCCAAGGCCCGGGCGGACGAACTGCTGGAGCGGTTCTCGCTGACCGAGGCGGCCAAGCGGCCCGCGATGCAGTATTCGGGCGGCATGCGCCGCCGCCTCGACCTGGCGGCGAGCATGATCGGGCACCCGTCGGTGCTGTATCTGGACGAGCCGACCACCGGCCTGGACCCGCGCACCCGCAACGAGGTGTGGGAAGAGGTCCAGCGGATGGTCGCCGAGGGCGCCACCGTCCTGCTGACCACGCAGTACATGGAGGAGGCCGAGCAGCTGGCCAGCGAGCTGACGGTGATCGACCGCGGCAAGGTGATCGCAAACGGCCGGGTGGCGGAGCTCAAGGCGAAGGTCGGCGGCCGGACGCTGCAGATCAGCCCGAGCGACCCCGGCCAGCTCGGCGCGATGGCCGCGGCGATCGGCGAGGCGGGCCTCGACGGGATCGGCGGGGTGCAGACCGACCAGGCGTCCGGCACGGTCTCGGTGCCGATCCTCACCGACGCGCAACTGACCGCGGTGGTCGGCCTGCTGGCCGCCCGCGGGTACGGCATCGCGCACATCGGCACCCATCTGCCCAGCCTGGACGAGGTGTTCCTGGCGATCACCGGCAAGAAGGCCGCCGCCGAGCCGGCGGACACCGACACGGACGCGCACGCGAACGACAAGGAAGAGGTGACGGTATGACCACGGCCACGGCCACGTTCGACCGGCCGGCGGCGGCCACCGCGGACGACGAGGGCCGGATCGGCCTGCGGGCCAACCTGCGGCACATCGGTGCCCTCGCCCGCCGCAACATGCTCCAGATCAAGCAGGACCCGGAGTCGATGTTCGACGTCCTGCTGATGCCGATCATCTTCACCCTGCTGTTCGTGTACGTCTTCGGCGGCGCGGTGTCCGGCAAGGGCAACCAGCAGGAGTACGTGAACTACGTGGTGCCCGGCCTGATGGCCATGATGGGCATGAACATCGCGATGGCGGTCGGCACCGGCATCAACGACGACTTCAAGAAGGGGGTCATGGACCGGTTCCGTACGATGCCCATCGCACGGTCCTCGGTACTGATCGCCAAGATCGTCGTGGAGCTGGGCCGGATGATGATCGCCACGGTGATCCTGCTGGGCGTGGGCTTCGCGCTCGGCCTGACGATCCACACCGATGTGCTGCACCTGCTCGGCTCCGTCGCCCTGTCGGCCGTCTTCGGCGCCTCACTGATGTGGATCTTCATCCTGCTGGGTCTGACCATGAAAACGCCGCAGGCGGTTCAGGGGGTCGCCATGCTCGTGCTGATGCCGTTGCAGTTCGGCAGCTCGATCTTCGCCAAGCCCACCACGATGCCGGGCTGGCTGGAGGGGTTCACCAAGGTCAACCCGCTGTCCAACCTGGCGGACGCGGCCCGCGCCATGATCAACGGCGGCCCTGTCGCCCACTCGGTGTGGATCACGCTGGCCTGGTCGGTGGGCATCACCGCGGTGACCGCGCCGCTGGCGGTGGCCCGCTTCCGCAAGAAGACCTGACGGTCCCCGCCCGCCTCAGTCCACGTCGCGCATCAGGGCGACGGCCTCGTCCACACCGAGGCCGTCGCCTTCGGCGTATCCGGCTGCGTACCCGTCCTCACCGAGCAGCGCGAGCAACCTGGCCTTGGAGCGGGCCAGTTCGTCCGCCTCGGCGGGCGGGACGGCGGACGGGCGGAGCCGGTCGTGGGCGTTCACCAGGGTCGCGGCCCGGCGGGCGCGGCGCTCGCCGATACCGTCGGGGCCGCCCCGCTCGGCCAGCAGCACCAGCAGTTCGATCGCGCCGGGCGCCAGCAGGATGCCGAGCCGCGGGGTGATCACGCTGGCCAGCGGGTGCTCGGCCAGCGTGGCCAGGCCGTCCTGGAGCATGCCGAGGCCCGCTTCGGGCTCGCCGAGTATGCCGATCAGATAGCCCTTCAGACCCAGCAGCATGCCGAGCACGAAGCCGGGCTGCCCGTTGGCCGCGGCGCCCTGCGCCATCGTCTCCTCGACCAGGACCAGCGCCTCGGCGGCCTGCCCGGTGTGGCTGAGCGCGCCGGCGAGCAGGATCTTGCCGAAGAAGGCGGCGCCGTCGTTGTCGGTGCCGAACCGCTCGGCGTCGTTCACCCCCTCCCAGAGCTTGCGCATGCCCTCCTCGACGTGGCCGGCGTTGACCAGGGCGTCGCCCAAACGCACGGTGAGGACCGGTATGCGCTGGTGGGAGCCGATCTTGCGAGCCAGTTCCATGCCCCGGACACAGCACGCGGCCGAGTGGTCCCAGTCGCCCGCGTTGCTCGCGGCCTCGGCCTCCGCCGACAGCGTCTCGGCCGTGCCCCACTCGTCGCCGAGCCGCTCGAAGATCCGGCGGCTCTCACCGATGTCCCGGATCGACTCCGCGAGGCGCTCTGCCACATCGTTGTTGACCTTGGCCCGCAGCTGGAGCGCGAACGCCAGCTCCCAGTCGCGGTGATGGCGCCGACAGGCCTCCACCGTGTCGCTGACAAGGGCCTGCAACTGATCGAACCTGCCGCTGAAGAAGGCGCCGAAGGGGCGCATGATGCCCGGCAGCCGGGCCGACTGCGGCAGGTGCGGCGGGTAGTTGGCGATCAGCGACTCCCCGGCCCTGGCCAGGGACGGGTCCGTCCACCACTCCGTCTCGCCCTCGGCGGCGGTCAGTTCGATCACCCGCACCCAGCGGCGGGCCTCCAGCAGCCGAGGTCCCGTCAGCGGCGGCGGGTCGTCCAGCGGCCCGCGCTCCACCGGCTCCAGGTCCGGCGGCAGGGTGAAGGGGTCGTCGCCCATGGCGGCCACCCGCTTGGGCCAGTAGCGGCGCTCCGAGATGTAGTTGCGCACCTCCCAGAACCAGGCGCAGCCCAGCACCAGCATCAGCGCTTCCTGCTCGTCCCCGGCGTCCACCGCCCGGCGCAGCGCGGCCCGCAGATTCTCGTGCTCGCGCTCCAGCCGGTCGAACCAGACCAGTTGGCCCGCTTGGCGCAGCAACGGGTCGGCGGTGCGGGCGTATTCGCGGAAGTACGTCAGGTGCCGCCGCTCGACCGCGGCCCGCTCCCCCGACTCGTCCAGCCGCTCGGCGGCGTATTCGGAGATCGTCTCCAGCATCCGGTAGCGCTCGCTGTCCGCGGTCAGCTCAGCGAGCACCAGCGACTTGTCGACCAGCGAGGCCAGCAGCGGGGCGGCGTCGGCGGGGCCGATCGGCGGCCGCGGCCCGGCCCCGGCGGGATGAGCCGGCGGCGGGTCGGCGCATATCGCCTCGGCCGCCTCCAGGGTCCAGCCGCCGCGGAAGACCGCCAGCCGCCGCAGCAGCGTCCGCTCGGCCGGGTCGAGCAGGTCCCAGGACCAGTCCACGACGGCCCGCAGGGTCTGCTGGCGGGGCAGCAGCGTACGGCTGCCGCCGGTGAGCAGCCGGAAGCGGTCGTCGAGCCGGTCGGCGAGCCCGCGCGGCGACAGGCTGCGCAGCCGGGCCGCGGCCAGCTCGATGGCCAGCGGCAGTCCGTCGAGGCGGTGGCACAGTTCGGCGCAGGCGACCGGGTCGTCGTCCACCGAGAAGCCGGGCCGGGCCGCGGCGCCCCGGTCGGCCAGCAGCCGCAGCGCGGTGGGGTCGGGCAGCGGGTCCAGCGGGCGTACCAACTCCCCCGGCACGCCGAGCGGTTCGCGGCTGGTGGCCAGCACCGCCAGGCCCGGGCAGTCGGCGAGCAGCTGCTCGGCCAGCTTGGCCGCCGCGTCGATCACATGCTCGCAGTTGTCCAGTACGAGCAGTATCTCGCGGGTCGCCAGGTGGTCGGCGAGGCGGCGCATGGGGTCTTTGGCCTTGGTCTCCACCGCGATGGCCGCCTCGGCCGCGCCGCCGTGCAGCAGGGTGTCGCGCAGCCCGAGCGAGCTGATCACGGCCTCGGGGAGGGTGCGGGGGTCGCTGACCGGGGCCAGTTCGGCGTACCAGACGCCGTCCGGCCAGCGCCCGGCGACGAGGTCGCCGGCCTCCTGCGACAGCCGGGTCTTGCCGGTGCCGCCGGGTCCGGTGATCGTCACCAGCCGGGCGCGGGACAAGTCGGCTCCCACCGCCGCGAGTTCGGCCTCCCGGCCGACGAAGCTGGTCAACCGGGCACGGGCGTTGCCGCCGGGCCTGCCGGGTGCGCCGCCGCTGCCGGGCCGCAGCGGGGCGGGCGGCTGCGGCGGATCCTGCCGGGGGTTGAGCAACTCGGCGTGCAGCGCGCGCAGTTCCGGGCTCGGGTCGGTGCCGAGTTCGTCGGCCAGGGCCCGGCGCACCACGTCGTACGCCGCCAGGGCGTCGGCCGTGCGGCCCGCCGCACGCAGCGCGCGGATGTGCAGGGCGTGCAGCGGCTCGTCCAGCGGGTGGTCGGCGGCCAGCTCCGCCAGCTCGGGCAGCACATGTGCCGCCCGGCCGAGGTCCAGCTCCGCCGTCAGCCGCAGCCGCCGGGTGTCCAGCCGCAGGGCCTCGCTGCGTACGGCCGCGGTGCCGCGGTCGGGCAGGTCGGCCAGGGCGGGGCCGCGCCACAGGGCGAGCGCGTCGGCCAGCAGCCCGGCCGCCTTCACCGGGTCGCCGTCGGCCAGCGCCCGCGCGCCCTCGTCGGCGAGCCGCTGGAAACGGTAGAGGTCGATGTCGTCGCGTTCCGCCGCGAGCCGGTAGCCGCCCTCGACGGAGCCGACCGCGTCGTGCCCGATGGCCTTGCGCAGCCGTCCGACCAGGGCTTGCAGCGCCCCGGTCGCGCCGGCCGGCGGGTCCCCGTCCCACACCTCGTCGATCAGGACGTCCGCGGTCACCACCCGGCCGGGCCGCAGCGCGAGCGCCGTCAGCAGCGCGCGGAGCCGGCCGCCCGCGAGGGCGACCGGCTCCGCGTCGTCCCGCAGGGCCTGGGTGGTGCCGAGAATCGTGTATCGCACGGGCCCATTCTTACGGAGTTGCCACCGGCCTGCGGCCCGCGCCTCACCTCTCTCCCGGGGCGCCGCCCTCCCGACCCGCGATGCCCCGACCTCGCCCTGCGGGAGGGAGCGCCCTCCCGACCCGCGATGGGCAGGCCTCGCCCTGCGGGAGGGGCGCGCGGGGAACGGCGCGAGCAACCCACCACCCACCGTCACGTACGAACGCACCGCACACCCCCAGGGGCGCGGGGAACCGCGCCACCAGCCCACCACCGGAGGCGCGGGTCGCCACCGGCCCAAAGGGGCAGATCGGTCCGCCCCGGACCACCGGCCGGTGGCCGGCTGAGCGCGCAGTTCCCCGCGCCCCCGGTAGGCACCCCCCTGCCGAAGGGAACCGCACACCCCCACGCCCGGGGAGGGCGTACCCCAGCCGCAAGGGGAACCGCACCATTCCGCGCCCGGGGGAGGCGCAACCGGCGACGCAACGGCACCCCCTTCACGCCCGCGCCAGCGGGATGGCGAGGTCATGGGATGATCGGGCGCCCGGGGGCGCACCATTGGCACCCCACGACCGCTGGAAGCTGGAGCACTCCATGAGCGTGACGCCGATTCGCCAAGCCCGCCGCGGCGGTGAGCGCATCAGCCCCGTCTTCCTCGGCATCGCGGCGGTCATGGCCGTGTCCGGCTGGGCGGTATGGACCGGCTTCGCCTCGGACGCCGGCTTCGCGGTCTTCCTGTTCGTCGTGTCCGGCTGGGTCGTCTCGCTGTGCCTGCACGAGTACGCCCACGCCCGTACCGCCCTGCACAGCGGCGACATCACCATCGGCGACAAGGGCTACCTCACCCTCAACCCGCTGAAGTACACCAACGCCGCGCTCTCCGTCGTCCTCCCGGTGATCTTCGTGATCATGGGCGGTATCGGCCTGCCCGGCGGCGCCGTCTTCATCGAGCGGGGCCGCATCCACGGCCGGTGGCGGCACAGCCTCATCTCGGCCGCGGGCCCGCTGACGAACGTGCTGTTCGCCGTCGCGCTGATGCTGCCCTTCACCCTGCACGTGGACAGCTGGCCGCCGACTTTCCTGTCCGCCCTGAGCTTCCTGGCGTTCCTCCAGGTCAGCGCGGCCTTCCTGAACCTGCTGCCGATCCCGGGCCTGGACGGCTACGGCGTCTGGGAGCCCTGGCTCCCGTACAGCTTCCGCCGCCAGGTGGAGCCCTTCGCGCCCTTCGGGCTGATCGCCACCTTCGGGGTGCTGTACATCCCCTCGGTCAACGAGAAGTTCTTCGACGGCGTCTACCACGTGATGGGCTGGTTCAACGTGCCGGACGAGTTCGCGAACTACGGCTACTGGCTCTTCCGCTTCTGGAGCCACTGACCTGGCGGCCGGCGGGCCGGTCGCGTCACGCGGCGGCGCGGGCCTCCGCCTTGGCCTTGCGGCGGTAGAACCACCACATGTTGCTGGACGCGCCCGCGAGCAGCACCCACACCACGCCGAGCCAGTTGCCGTTCACGAAGGACACGACGGCGGCGGTGACGGCGAGTACGCACACGACGAGTGCGTAGAGGGCGAGGCGGGGCATGGGGTGGACGGCTCCTGTCCTGACACGTACGGGCTGCGTACGCCCATTGTCCCCCATGGCCCGCGGTGGGGAGGCGGGCGGCCCGCGGAGCCGGTTGACTGGACGCGGCAGCGCCACCCCCGTCTGGAGAGGACGTCCTGTGGACACCACCATGCACGCGGTACGCGGTCACCGCCGCGGCGGTCCCGAGGTATTGGCGTACGAGGTCGCACCGCGCCCGGTGCCGGGGGACGGCGACGTCCTGGTCGAGGTGCGGTCGGCGTCGATCACCGCGGGCGAGCTGGACTGGGACGCCACCTGGACCGACAGCCTCGCGCCCGGCGGCGCGTCCCGGCTGCCGGTGATCCCGGCGAAGGAGGTGGCGGGGGTGGTGGTCGCGGTGGGCCCGAACGCCGACGGTCCCGGCGTGGGCGACGAGGTCTTCGGGCTGATCCCCTTCACCCGGGACGGCGCCGCCGCGGAATTCACCGCGGTGCCGGCCGCGGTGCTCGCCGCGAAACCGGCGGGGCTCGGCTTCGACGAGGCCGCCGCCCTGAGCCTGGCGGGGCTGACCGCCTGGCAGGGCCTGGTGCGGCACGGCAACCTGCGGAGCGGTCAGCGCGTCCTGGTCCACGGTGCCGCGGGCGGCGTCGGGTCGCTCGCCGTACAGGTCGCGGTGGCGCTCGGCGCGGAAGTGATCGGCACGGCGGGGGCGCGGCACCTGGACTTCGTACGCGAACTGGGCGCCGAGCGGGTCATCGACCACCGGGCGGAACGCTTCGAGGACCTGGTCGACGAGGTGGACATCGTCTTCGACGCGGTCGGCGGTGAGGTGCAGCGGCGCTCGTGGGGGGTGCTGCGGGACAGCGGGGTGCTGGTGAGCATCGTCTCCCCTCCGCATCCGGACGCAGCCGTCCCTCGCGGGGTCTTCTTCGTCGTGGAGCCGGACCGTGCCGGGCTGACCGAGCTGTCCCGCCTGGTCGAGGCGGGGCGGCTGCGCGTGCCGGTCGATCAGGTGGTGCCGCTGTCCACGGCGTCTGCGGCGTACGCCGCGCTTGAGCGTCGGGGCCGACGCGGCAAACTCGTCCTCCACGTCGCCTGATCCCGCCCCGGGGGCCGGCCCGCTACGCCGAACGGGCCGCAGGCCCGAAAGGGCGCGGGGAACGGCGCGCCCAGCCCTCCACCCACCGTCGTACGCGGACGGATCGCACGCCCCCAGCGGCGCGAGCAACCCACCATCCACCGTCACGTGCGGACGGACCGCACCACCCCAGGGGCGCGGGGAACTGCGCCACCAGCCCACCACCGGAGGCGCGGGTCGCCACCGGACGAAAGGTCTCTTCGGTCCGTCCCGGACCACCGGCCGGTGGTGGGTTGCGCGCGCCGTTCCCCGCGCCCCCGGGTTGGGCACCCCCTGGCGCAGAGGCACCCCCAGGCCCGCGCCAGCGGGAGGGCACCCCCTTGCCGAAGGGAACCGCACACCCCCCGCGCCCGGGGAAGGCGTACCCCTGCCGCAAAGGGAGCCGCACCACCCCAGCGCCCGGGGAAAGCGCGCCCCGCCGACGCGGGCGGCACCCTGGAGGGGTCAGAGGTCGGTCAGGCGGAGGCCCGCGTGGGATTTGTAGCGGCGGTTGACCGAGATGAGGTTGGCCACGAGGGACTCGACCTGGTGGGCGTTACGCAGGCGGCCTGCGAAAACGCCGCGCATGCCGGGAATGCGGCCGGCCAGCGCCTGGACGACCTCCGCGTCGGCGCGGGATTCGCCGAGCACCATCACGTCGGTGTCGATCTCCTCGATCTCCGGGTTCTGCAGCAGCACCGCCGAGAGGTGGTGGAACGCGGCCGTGACGCGGGAGTCGGGCAGCAGCGCCGCGGCCTGCTGGGCCGCGCTGCCCTCGTCGGGTGTCAGCGCGTACGCCCCCTGCTTGTCGAAGCCGAGCGGGTTGACGCAGTCCACGACGAGCTTGCCGGCCAGCTCCTCGCGCAGCGACTCCAGGGTCTTGGCGTGGCCTTCCCACGGCACCGCGACGATCACCACGTCGCTGCGCCGCGCGCACTCCGCGTTGTCGGCGCCCTCGACACCGTGCCCCAGCTCCGCGGCGGCGGACTGCGCGCGCTCCGCGTTGCGCGAGCCGATGATCACCTGCTGGCCGGCCCTGGCCAGCCGGTAGGCCAGGCCCCGGCCCTGGTCGCCGGTGCCGCCGAGGACTCCGACCACCAGGCCGGACACGTCGGGCAGCTGCCAGGGGTCCTTGGCCGGGGCTTTGGCGGGGGGCGCGGTCCTGCTGTCGTCAGCGTGAGTCATGACGGCGATCCTGCCAGGTGCGGGGCGCCGCGAGGCCGGGTGCCCCGCCCGGGGTGGCGGGGATCACCCGGCGGGGTGCGGGCGTCAGCGGACCCGGGCGCAAGCGGCGTGACCGCCGAGCGCCGCCGCGGGCGTACCGTCAGGCGGCCGGCGCCGGACGCAGCTCCATCGTGCAGCACTTGACGCTGCCGCCGGCCTTGTGGAATTCCGACATGTCCACGCCGACCGGCGCGTAACCGCGTTCCCGCAGCGGGGCGAAGAGTCCCGTCGCCTCGCGCGGCAGCAGCACGTTCAGGCCGTCGCTGACGGCGTTGAGGCCGAAGACGGCCGCGTCCTCCGCGGTGGCGAGCACCGCGCCGGGGAAGAGCCGGGCGAGCACGGCCTGCGAGCCGGGCGAGAAGGCGCCGGGGTAGTACATGATCTCGTCGGCGGTGTCGTCGAGCACGGCCAGCGCGGTGTCCAGGTGGTAATACCGCGGGTCGGTCAGTTCCAGGCTGATCACCGGCCGCCCGAAGAACTCCTGTGCCTCGTCGTGCGCGAGCGGGCTGCTGCGGAAGCCCTGCCCGGCCAGCAGCCAGGACGAGGTGACGGCGAAGTCGCCCTCGGCCTCGTTGACGTGCTCCGGCTCCCGTACGTCCGCGAATTCGGCCGCGCGGGCCAGGAACCACGCGAGGTGCGCCGGGGCCTCGGCGGCCCGCTCCGGGTTGGCGAACCGCGCGCCCAGCACCCGCCCGTCGACCACGGTGGCGCCGTTCGCCGCGAAGACCATGTCGGGCAGTCCCTCGACCGGGTCGAGCAGCTCGACGGTGTGGCCGAGCGAGCGGTAGCGGTCGCGCAGGTCTTCCCACTGGAAGAGCGCGAGCACCGGGTCCACCGGTTTGTCCGGGTCCATCCACGGGTTGATGGAGTACGCCACACGGAAGTGCGCCGGGGGACACATCAGATACCGGCGGGGTGTCGCAGTGCGCAAAGAGGGCTCCTCGTGGTGGTGAGTGTGCCTGGGGTGCACGGGGGGCCGTCCCCCGCCGAACGGTCGGCCCGGCCGGGAACGTACTACCAGGATTGTGCGCCCGATCGCCGTATTCGGCGCCGGACTTCACGCAGAAGTAACTGCGCACCGCAGTTAGTGCGGCCGTGCTCCCGGTCAGCGCTCGGGCAGCACGAGCGGGAGACCGGTGCGGGGGTGCGGGAACACCTCCACCGGATGGCGGTAGACCGCGCTGAGCAGGTCCGCCGTCAGCACGTCCGCCGGCGGGCCGTCCGCCGCAATACGGCCGTCGGCGAGCACCGCCACCCGGTCGGCGTGTGCGGCGGCGAGCCCGAGGTCGTGCAGGACGATCACGACCGCGCGCCCGCGGCCGGCCTGCCCTCGGCAGATCCGCAGCACCAGCTCCTGGTGGTGCAGATCCAGCGCGGCGGTGGGTTCGTCGAGCAGCAGCAGCGCCGCCCGCTGGGCCAGCACCCGGGCCAGCGCCACCCGGGCGCGCTCGCCGCCGGACAGCGCGGGGAAGGGCCGGTCGGCGAAGCCGGCCGTCTCGGTGGCCGCCATCGCCTCGGCCACCGCGGGCTCGTCCTCGTCGGCGAGCGCGGTGCCCGCCCAGGGCGCCCGCCCCATCCGTACGACGTCGCCCGCGGTGAAGGGGAAGGCCAGCGGCGCGGACTGCGGCAGGACGGCCCGGCGCAGGGCGAGTTGCCGCGCCGACCAGTCGCCGACCGGCGCCCCGCCGACCAGGACGCCGCCGCCCGCGGCGGGCACGTCCCCGGCCAGCGCGCCGAGCAGGGTGGACTTGCCCGCGCCGTTCGGGCCGACCAGGGCGAGCACCTGGCCCGCGGCCACGTCGAGGCCGACGCCGTCGAGCACCGGCCGGGACCCGAGCCGTACCCGCAGGCCGTCGGCGCGGGCCAGCACGTCGCCGGCGCGCGGCGGCGCGGGAAGCACGGTACGGCCGGGGCGCCTCATGCCCAACCCCCCTGCCGGCTGCGGGTCCTGCGCAGCAGCCAGAAGAAGAACGGGCTGCCGACCAGCGCGGTCAGTACGCCGAGCGGCAGTTCCGCGGGCGCGGCCAGCGTACGGGCGGCGAGGTCGGCCGCGACCAGCACCAGGGCGCCGCCGAGCGCGCTGCCCGGCACCAGGAAGCGGTGGCCGGGTCCCGCCGCCATCCGCAGCAGATGCGGGACGACCAGGCCGACGAAGGCCACGATCCCGGCGACGGCGACGGCCGCGGCGGTGAGCAGCGCCACGACTAGTACCAGCGTGATCCGCATCCGTTCGACGTCCACCCCGAGGTGGCCCGCCTGGCGCTCGCCGAGTGCCAGCAGGTCGAGCCGGCGGGCGAAGAAGGGCGCGACGGCCAGCCCGGCGGCGGCGCAGGGCAGCACCGCGAGCACCTTCGGCCAGCCGGCCTGGGCGAGCGAGCCGAGCTGCCAGAAGGTGATCTGGGTGAGCTGGGAATTGTCCGCGTAGAAGACGAACAGGCCGATCAGGGCGCCGGCGAAGGCGTTCACGGCGATGCCGGTGAGGACCAGGGTGACCACTTCGGTACGGCCGCCGGACCGGGACAGGCCGTAGACGGCCAGGACGGTCAGCAGCCCGGCGGCGAAGGCGCACACCGTCACCGTCCAGGTCCCCGCGAAGGACAGCCCGAGCGCGATCGACCCGACGGCGCCGACCGCGGCGCCCGACGAGATCCCGATGACGCCGGGTTCGGCCAGCGGATTGCCGAACACCCCCTGCATCAGCGCCCCCGCGCACCCCAGCGACCCGCCGACCAGCAGCGCGAGCACCACTCGCGGCAGCCGTACGTCCCACAGCACGGATTCGGCGACCCGGTCCAGCCGGTGCCCGCCGAGCCCGGCCCGGTGGGCGGCCGACGCGAGGACGTCGCCCGCGGGTATGTGGTAGGCCCCGGTCCCGGCGGAGACCAGGCAGAGGGCGACCAGCGCCACGCCCAGGGCGACGGTCAGGACGGTGACGCGGGCGGCGGGGCGCGGCCCCTTCGCTTCGGGGCTCGGCTCGTTCATTCCGGGGCTCGGCTCCTTCGCTTCGGAGCGTGACGCCATCGTCCCGGGGCTCAGCTCCTTCACCTCAGGGCGTGACGCCGTCGCTTCGAGCTTCGGTGCCGTCGCCTCGGGACTCGGGGCCGCCTCTTCGGAGTGCCGGGCCGCCGGCTCGGAGTGCCGGGCCGTCACTTCGGGGTGCCGTGGATGCCGGCGGCCAGGTCGCGCAGGACCAGGTCGGTGCGGGGGCCGAAGTTGAGCAGGGTGCCGTCGTCGATCGCGACGACCTTGCGGTCCAGGCCCGCGGGGGTCTGGGCGACGCCCGGCACCTTCTCCAGGCCGGACACGCCGCCGACCGACTCAAGTCCCTTGGCCATCACCAGGATCACGTCGGGGGCCGCCTTGACCAGGGCCTCGCTGGTGATCGGGGTGAAGTCCTTGTCCAGGCCCGAGGCAACTCCCGCGTCGACGCCGCCGGCCGCCTCGATGAGCGAGTCCGCGCCCGAGCCCCGGCCGCCGATCAGGTAGACGGACGCGGTGCCGCGCAGGTAGAGGAACGCGACCCGCGGCTTGCGCGTACCGGCGGGAACCGCCTTCCGTACGGCGGCGATCCGCTGGTCGGTGCGTGCCCGCAGCCGGTCGCCCGCGGCCGGCACGCCGAGCGCCGCGGCGACCGCGTCGATCCGCGGGCCGACGTCGGCGAGCGAGGTCGCGGCGGGCAGGACCACCAGCGGCACCCCGGCCTTCCTGATCTGCGCGATGGCCTCGGCGGGCCCGGTGGTGGACTCGGCCAGGACCAGGGTGGGACGCAGCGACAGCACGCCCTCGGCGGACACGTCGTGCGCCCGGGTCACCAGCGGCAGCCTGGCGGCCTGCGGGAAGGTCGCGGTGATGTCGCGCGCCACGACCTGCCGGCCGAGCCCGAGGGTGAAGACGATCTCGGACAGCCCGCCGGTGAGCGGCACGATCCGGTCGTCGCTCGCGACGGTCACGTCGTGGCCGTCCGCCGACCGTACGGTGGCCGGCAAGGCGGGGGCCGGTGCGCCGCCGGCCAGCGGCTCGATCGTGTCGGCGGGCGCCGCCGACGCCGTGGGCGCGCCCGCCGCCCCGCCTCCCCCGCCGCCGCAGGCGCTCAGGGCGAGCAGCACGACGAGTACGGCCGCGAGCAGGGCCGCGGGCGTACGGCCCGAGGAGCCGTCAGGTCGTCTGCGCCATCTCGCGGATGCCGCCTCCGGTGCGTTCACTGCCCACCCTGCCCTTCGCCGATACCGCCGGAACCGCCGGGCGGATGCTTCCCGCCACTGGTCAGATAGCTTAGGTTAGCCTTACCTAAATCAACCAGCCCGGAGGGGGTCGGATGCCGTCGCTCCGCCATGCCCGCGTACGGTCCGCCGCACTTGCGGCGACCGTGGCCGCCGTCCTGTGCGCACTGCTCGTACCGGCCGCCGCCACCGCCCATGCCGCTCCCGGCCGCACCGCGACCGTGTCCGGCGGGCGGCTCGACTGGGGCATCAAGGCGTCCTTCCAGAGCTACGTCACCGGCCCGATCGCGCACGGCAGTTGGAACCTGACCGGCAGCGCGGACACGGTCGGCAGCGAGCAGTTCCGCTTCCCGTCCGCGCGCGGCTCGTACGACCCGGCGGCCGGCGCGCTCAGCGCCGCCTTCGCCGGCGGCGTGCACTTCGTCGGGCACCGGCAGAGCAACGGGGCCTACCAGCTCGACCTCACGATCTCCCGCCCCGCCGTCCGGATCTCGGGCCGCACCGGCACCCTCTACGCCGACATGGCCAGCAAGGACAAGGACACCGGCAAGGTCACCACCGCGTCCGGGGTGCCGCTGGCGAGTCTCGCGCTCGGCGGCGTCGACACCCGGGGCGTGACCGGGCCGCGCTTCGCCCTCACCGGCGTCCCGGCCACCCTCACCGCCCAGGGCGCCCGCGCCTTCGCCGGCTACTACACGGCGGGCACCGCGCTCGACCCGGTCAGCCTCTCGGTCGACCTGCACACCCCGTCGCCGTCCGCGTCCGCCCCCGCCGCGAAGCCGTCGGCCGGGCCGTCCGCGCCGGCCGGCACCGTGCCCGGCACGGTCATGGACGCCGCGGTCGACTGGGGCGTACGGCGTACCTTCCGCGAATACGTCAGCGGTGACATCGCCAAGGGCCGCTGGGAGCTGGCGGACGGGGCGCGGGAGGGCGGCGCCCTCTTCCGCTTCGGCGCGGGGCAGGGCACGTACGACCCCGCCAAGCACACGCTGGACGCCCGCTTCGCCGGCAGCGTGCGCTTCCTCGGCATGCGCGCGGGCGACGGCACGTACGGCCTCGACCTGACGATCGGCACGGTCCGCGTGGCGGTCACCGGCGGCAAGGGCACGCTCTACGCGGACGGGGTGCCCTTCGTCACCTTCCCGGCCGCGCTCACCCCGAAGGCCGGCCTGATCGCGGTCACCGAGGCCCCGGCGACGCTGACCCCGCAGGGCGCGGCGGCCTTCAAGGGCCTCTACACGGCGGGCACTCCGATGGACCCGCTGACCCTCTCGGTCGCCCTCGACAAGACGGCGGCCCTGCCCGCGCTGCCCGACATCGGCTCGGCGCCGACCACACCCGCACCCGCTCCGACGCCGACCACCACGGCTGCGGCGGCCCGCCCGGCCGTACGCGCGCAGGACGTCGCCGCCGACTCCGACGGCCCGTCCGGCGCGCTCGTCCGGGGCGCGGCGGCGGTGGTGCTGGCGGCTGCGGTGGCGGGCGCGCTGGCCGTACGCCGTCACCGTCGCCGTACGGTCGCGGCTGCCCCGGCCACGGAGCCCGGCCCGGACGCCGCCCCGGCACCGGACGCGGACGCCACCGACCTGGGGCCGGACGCCGGCCCCGGCCCCGACGCGGACACCCGCCCGCACGCCGGCACCGGCCCGGACCCGGCCCCCCGCCCGAACCCCGGCACTCCTCCCGGGCGGGAATCCGGCACCCACACCTCAGCGGGCGACGGTGACGACTGACGCGCTGTCACGCGCCGGCCTCGCCGCCCGCCCCGACCGCGGGACCACCCGCAGCCACCCCCACAACACCACCCCGTATCCCGTTTCCGAGGAGAGACCTGCCCATGAACGCCCGTACCCGCTCCCGCAGAGTCGCGCTGGCGACCGCCGTCGTCATCGCGGGCGGCGCCGCAGCGCTCGGCCTGCCCGCGCTCGCCACCGCCGCAGGACCGCCCACCCTGCCGCTGACCGGCGGCACCTTCGACTGGGGGGTCAAGCAGTCCTTCCGGTCGTACGTCACCGGGCCCGCGGCCGGCACCATCACCACCGCGGACGGCGCGAGCGCCAACGCGAACGGCACCTTCCACTTCACCGGCGGCACCGGCTCGTACGACACCGCCACGCACGCCGTGACCGTCGGCTTCCACGGCAGCGTCGAATTCGTCTCGGCGCCGCACGGCTTCGACATCAAGCTGGCCGACCTGAAGGTGACCACCGCGGGCACCACGGGCACCCTCACCGCCGACGTGACCGCGGCCGGCAGCACCGCGGACGACGTGGCCTTCGCCGCCCTGGACCTGTCGGCGGTACGGCCCGGCAGCGGCGCCGACGGCGCGATGACCTTCGGCGGCATACCGGCGAAGCTGACCGCGGCGGGCGCGCAGGCCTTCAACGGGATGTACCAGGAGGGCACCGCGCTCGACCCGGCCGACCTGGCCGTGACGGCCACCGCCCCGACGACGCCGCCGACCACCCCGCCCACGACCCCGCCGACCACCGCACCCACCACGCCGCCCACCACTCCGGTGACGACCCCGCCGACGACTCCCGCCACGACACCGCCCACCACCGCGGCACCCGAAGCGCCCGCGACCGTCGTGGACGGGAACCTCGACTGGGGCGTCAAGGAGTCCTTCCGCTCGTACGTGACCGGGCCGGTCGCCGCGGGCAAGGTCGAGCTGACGGACGGCGCCACCGGTACGGCGGCCGGCTACCGCTTCCCCAAGGGCACCGGCAGCTACACCGCCGACGGCAAGGTGCTGAACGCGGCCTTCTCCGGCGGCGTCCGCTTCCTCGGCCACCTCCAGCAGGGCGCCTACGCCCTCGACCTGAAGCTGTCCGACCTCAAGGTGGCCACCAAGGGCGCCACCGGCACGCTGACCGCCGACGTGTCGAGCAAGGACCTGAACACCGGCAAGGTCACCGACTACGACGACCTCGCCATCGCCGCGCTCAGCAAGGTCGCCCCGGTCTCCGACGGCAAGGTGGTCACGATCAGCGCGGCCGGCGCGGCCCTCACCGCGGACGGCGCGAAGGTCTTCAGCGGCTTCTACCAGGCGGGCGCCGCTCTCGACCCGGTGACGGTGGCCGTCTCGCTGGCCGAGGACGCGGGGCTGCCCTCTCCCCCGGCCGGTACGTCCGGCGGCGGCTCCGCGGGCTCCGGCGGCTCCGGTACGTCCGGCGGCAGCACGGGTGGTGACGCCGCCACCATCGGCGGCACGGGCGGCGGCACCCTCGCGGCCACGGGCGCCGGCCTGCCGTCCGGCACGCTGCTCGGCGCCGCGGGCGCCCTGGTGCTCGCGGGCGCCGCGGTGACCGTGACGGCCGCCCGCCGCCGCTCCTGACCCGCGTCCGGCAGCGCGAGCGCCGGGCGGACCACTGTGGTCCGCCCGGCGCTCGCGGGTGGTTGTCGGGCCGGCGTTCCCGGGCTGGAGTCCGTCGGCCTTCGCGGTACGGCGTCCGGTCGGCGTCATCGGGCGCGGGCGGCCCGGGGCGCCGCTTCCGGCACCCCGGGCCACCCGCCACAGGTCAGGCGCTGCGCGGGAAGGCGTCGCCCAGATCGGCGAAGACCGCGCTGTTCAGCGCGAACGCGTTCCTGCACTCCTCGACGACCCGCTGCCGCTCCAGGTCGTCCACCGCGAGCCCGTCAAGCAGCAGCCGGTAGTCCCGCTTGAAGGCGGCCGGGTTGGCGATGTCCTCGAAGACGTAGAAGCGGACGCCGTCGCCCTTGTGCGTGATGTCCCAGGTCTTCTCGGCTATTCCGCGGATCACCTGCCCGCCGGACAGGTCGCCCAGATAGCGGGTGTAGTGGTGCGCGACATAGCCCGCCGGCCACTCGGCCGCGGTCTCGGCGATCCGGGCGGCGTAGCGGGCGGTGGCGGGCAGCGGCGAGGCCCGCTCCTGCCAGTCCTCGCCGAGCAGATGCCCGAGGTCGCGCTCCAGGGCGGCCAGCCTGAGCAGTTCCGGCCGGACGAAGGGTCCGGCCACCGGATCGCCCGCGAGGCCCGCCGCGCCCTCCTCCAGCGCCCGGTAGACGAACCACAACTGCTCCGTGTAGCGGGCGTACGCGGCGACGCCGAGCCGCCCGCCGAGCAGGTCGGCCATGAAGGAGGAGTTCTCCGCCTCGGTGTGCTGCTGCCGGCTCGCGTCGCGGATGACGGCGGAGAAGGGTTGCGCGGGCATGGGGCCTCCGGTTTCGGGCGGGCGGACCGGCTGGTGCCGCCGGCTCGATCCTGACAAGTTAGGTATACCTAAGTCAATGGCTTCCCGACAAGCTGTCGGGAAATTCTCTCCGGGAACACTTCCACCCCGGGTGGGTGTTCATTCCCGGCAAGAGGGAGGATGTCCTCCACCACCCGCGTAGCGTTGACACTGCGGGACGGGGGCGAGGAAAGGAGCTCGATGGCAGGCAAGAGCAGGTTGTCCGAGTGGGTGCGCCGCCGTACGGAAGGCAATTCGGGTGCCCCCCGGGCAGCGGAGCCGGACCTGCGCCGAGACCCTCTGGTCAGAGCTGCCGCCACCGCCGGCTTCCCGGTCGCGCCCGCCGCGCACCCCGCCAACTTCGGCTGTTCCTGTGAGCGCATCGGCTGTCCGATTCCGGCCGTCCACCCGGTGTCGCTGGCCTGGCAGACCCAGGCGAGCACCGACCAGGACAAGGTCGACCACTGGCTGCGCACCGACCCGGTGGCCAACTTCGTGACCGCCACCGGCATCGCGCACGACGTCCTGGACGTCCCGGCGGAGGCCGGCCGGCTCGCCATCGAGCGGCTGATCGCCGACGGCGCCACGCTCGGCCCGGTCGCCGCCCGCGCCGACCGGCTGCTGTTCTTCACCGAGACCCGCGGCAATCCCGCCGACGAGGACGAGTGGTGGCCCTGCGAGCTGGACTGCCACCCCGAGACCGCCGACGAGCACCCCGGTATCCGCTGGCACTCCCGCGGCAGCTACGTGCTCCTGCCGCCGTCCCGGCTCCCCTCGGGCCTCACTGTCGAGTGGCTGCCCCAGCACGGCCCCGACCTGCCGCTCCCGGACCCGCTCCCGGTGCTGGACGTCCTCGCCGACGCCTGCGCCCAGTTCGCCTACGAGCCCGAGCGCGTACCGGCCACCTGGCTGCGCTGACCGGCGGCGGGGGTAGGGCTCACTCGCCCCTGGCGGACACCAGACCGACGACGCGGCTGAGGAAGACGGCCCGGCCGCTGCCGCCGGCCGGCGGGACGGTGACCGCCTCATCGGCAAGGTGGCTCAGGGTGACCGAGGTCCGCGGGGTGCCCGTCATGAGGGCCTTGGTGTCGGCGTCGATCGCCAGCTTGTAGCCGGCCCGGAAGGTCGCCCTCGACTGGTGGTGCGACGCGAAGAACACCAGCGCGCCGCCGTCCGCCGTCCGCAGCGCGACCGGTGTGAAGTCACCGCCCGCGGCGGGCTGGTCGGCGTACTGGGTGACCGAATTCGCGTTCTGGGCGTGGGCGCTACGGCCGCTGCGCAACTGCGAGGTGGCCGGCCCCGCCGCGAAGACGGTGCCCGCGTCGCTGCCGCCCAGATAGGTGGCGTAGTCCGCGCTCAACTGCCCGGGCTGCACGAGCAGGTCGGTCCCCGACAGGCCGAGCGCGACGGCGTAACCGTCCTTGTCCCGGGCGAATTTCGGTACGTCCGCGGTGGCGACCGACGCGACGTACACCGCCTTCCACGGCTGCCCGGCGGCGGACCGCCGAAAGACCAGCAGCCAACGCGCCCCGGTGGCGCGGTTGGTGGCGGTGTCGGCCACGAAATACTTCGGCCAGCCGACCTGCCGGGGTATCAGGTACCGCGAGTCGGAGAAGGCCAGCGGGCGGAAGTCGGCGTTGCCGTCCGGGTGGTTGGCGTGCTTGGCGCGCAGCCCGGCCTCGTCGGTGGTGCCGAGCGCGCCCGCCTCGACCGCGCCGATGCCGCCGGCGTCGTAGACCTTGCCCACCCGGTTGTTGACCGCGGCGAAGTTCGCCAGCACCCGCGCGGCCTCGTCCTCGCGCACCGACGGTACGTTCGCGCGCTCGCCGTGCACCGTCACGCACCCGGCCAGCGGCAGCACCAGCGCGATGACGGCGGCCCCGAGGCACAACCTGCGGCGGTTCATGGCGCGTGGGCTCCTCAACGACTCATCCGCACGATCGCCGCCACCCTACCCGCCGCGCACCGGCCCCTACGGCAGGGTCAGGATCTCCGCACCGTCCGCGGTGACGACCAGCGTGTGCTCGAACTGCGCTGTGCGCTTGCGGTCCTTGGTCACGACCGTCCAGCCGTCGTCCCACACCTCGTACTCGTGGGTGCCCAGCGTCAGCATCGGCTCGATCGTGAAGGTCATGCCCGGCTGCATCACGGTGGTCGCCCGCGGGTCGTCGTAGTGCGGGATGATCAGCCCGGAGTGGAAGGACGTGTTGATGCCGTGCCCGGTGAAGTCCCGCACCACTCCGTAGCCGAAGCGCTTCGCGTACGACTCGATGACCCGGCCGATCACATTGATCTGCCGCCCGGGCCGCACCGTCTTGATCGCCCGCGCCAGCGACTCCCGGGTGCGCTCCACCAGCAGCCGCGACTCCTCGGCGACGTCGCCGACGAAGTAGGTGGCGTTGCAGTCGCCGTGCACCCCGTGGATGTACGCGGTCACGTCCAGATTCACGATGTCGCCGTCGCGCAGGACCGTCGAATCGGGGATGCCGTGGCAGATCACCTCGTTGAGCGAGGTGCACAGCGACTTCGGGAAGCCGCGGTAGCCCAGGTCCGACGGGTAGGCGCCGTGCCCGATCATGTACTCGTGCGCGATCCGGTCCAGCTCGTCCGTGGTCACCCCGGGCGCGACGGCCTTGGCCGCCTCCTCCATCGCCCGCGCCGCGATCCGCGACGCGATCCGCATCCGGTCCACCGTCTCCGCGTCCTGGACCTCCGGACCGGTGTACGGCGTCGGCCCCGGCTTCCCCACGTATTCGGGGCGCGGGATCGAGGCGGGCACCTGCCGGGTGGGCGAGAGTTTTCCGGGGACGAGCAGCGACTGGTCAGACATGCCGACGAGTGTATCCGCGCACGATCGGGCAGGCTGGCCGCATGGGGCTCCGCCCGGGGCCAGGACAGGAGAGACAGATGGCACTCTTCCGCGAGAAGAAGCCGGCCGGCAAGCCGGGCGAGTGGTTCTACTGCATCGAGCACAAGCGGGCCGAGGAGGGCCCGGACTGCCCGTCCAAGAACCGCTTCGGCCCGTACCCGTCCCGGGCGGAGGCGGAACACGCGATGCAGCGGGCCGCTGAGCGCAATCTCGAATGGGACACGGATCCCCGGTGGGACGACAAGTCCTGAACATGCGGGCCGCGGTCCTACCGCCCCCACGCGCGGTGGGTGCGTGTCTGCCCTCCGCGGCAGAGGGTGCCCCCCGGGGGCGCGGGGAACTGCGCGCGCAACCCACCATCAGCGTCGCGTGACGACGCACCGCACCACCCCGGGGGCGCGGGGAACTGCGCGACCGGCCGTCGACCAGCGGCACGTCGCCACCGGCCGAAAGGGGCTGTTGCTGTCGCGTCCGGACCACCGGCCGGTGGTGGCCGGGCGCGCAGTTCCCCGCGCCCCCGAGGGGGCACCCTCTGCCGTGGAGGGCACCCCGGGGAGAAGGCAACGCCTAAAGTGCGGGGATGGCGTATGACGCAGTCGTCGTGGGCGGCGGGCACAACGGACTCGTGGCAGCGGCTTACCTGGCCCGGGCAGGGCGCCGCGTCCTGGTGGTGGAGCGGCTCGGCGCGGTCGGCGGCGCCGCGGTGTCGAGCCGGGCGTTCAGCGGGCTGGACGCCCGCCTCTCCCGGTATTCGTACCTGGTCAGCCTCCTGCCCAGGAAAATCGTGGACGACCTCGGCCTGGACTTCGCGGTCCGGCGCCGCCGGATCTCCTCGTACACCCCGTACGGCGGCACCGGGCTGCTGGTCGACGCGCAGGACGCGGCCAGGACCCGTGCGGGCTTCGCGCGGCTGACCGGGGGCGACCGGGAGTACGAGGCCTGGGAACGCTTTTACGCGATGACGCGCCGGGTGGCGGAAGCCGTTTTCCCGACGCTCACCGAGCCGCTGCCCAGCCGGGCCGAGCTGGAGCGCAGGGTCGGCGACCCGGATGCCTGGTCCGCGCTGTTCGAGCGGCCGCTCGGCGAGGCAGTCGAAGCGGCCTTCACCGACGACACCGTGCGCGGCATCGTGCTGACGGACGCCCTGATCGGCACGTTCACCCACGCGCACGACCCGTCGCTGCGGCAGAACCGCTGCTTCCTCTACCACGTGATCGGCGGCGGCACCGGCGACTGGGACGTGCCGGTGGGCGGCATGGGCGCGTTCACCGACGCACTGGCCGCCGCCGCACGCGCGGCCGGCGCGGAGATCGTCACCGGCACCGAGGTCACCGCGATCGAGGCCGACGGCGTACGCGCGGAGCTGACCTTCGCGGACGGCCGTACCGTCGAGGCGCGGGACGTCCTGGTGAACGCCTCCCCGTACACCCTGGCGGGCCTGCTCGGCGAGCAGCGGCCGGTGCCCGCGCCCGAGGGCGCCCAGCTCAAGGTGAACATGCTGCTGCGCCGGCTGCCGCGGCTGCGGGACACCTCGGTCGACCCGCACGAGGCCTTCGCCGGGACCTTCCACATCGCCGAGGGCTACAGCGCGCTCCAGACGGCGTACGAGCAGGCCGCGGCAAGGCGGGTGCCGGACGCGCCGCCGTCGGAGATCTACTGCCACAGCCTGACCGACCCGTCGATCCTGTCCCCCGAACTGGCCGGGCAGGGCACGCACACGCTGACGCTGTTCGGGCTGCACGCGCCCGCGCGGCTCTTCGCGGCCGACCCGGCGGGCACGAAGGACGCGCTGCTGCGGGCCACCCTGGCGCAACTGGACGCGGTGCTCGCCGAGCCGCTGGCGGACTGCCTGGCCCTGGACGCGGACGGCCGGCCGTGCATCGAGGCGAAGTCGCCGCTGGACCTGGAGCGCGAGGTGGGGCTGCCCGGCGGGCACATCTTCCACCGCGACCTGTCGTGGCCCTACGCGGAGGAGGGCGCGGCGGACACCATGGGGAGGTGGGGCGTCGGCACCCCGTATGCGAACGTCTACGTGTGCGGCGCCGGCGCGGTCCGCGGCGGCGGGGTCAGCGGTGTCCCGGGGCACAATGCGGCGATGGCGGTACTGGAGAAGGCACGATGAAGCAGCACAGGACCACGGCGGTAGCCCGGCGCGCGATCGGCCGCCAGTGGCGGCGCGGCGGCCGGTGGCACACCTTGGAGGGCGGCGCGGAGGGTGTGCCCGAGCAGCGGCGCTGCACCGCCGACGTGGTGGTGGACTGCGCGGTCTACGAGGACGGCTGCCGGGCGGCGTCGCTGCCGCCGCAGCAGGCGCTGGACGAGGCGCGCAAGCGCGGCGGCTTCGCGTGGATCGGGCTGCACCAGCCGGAGGCCGAGCACCTGGCGGAGATCGCCGAGGTCTTCGGGCTGCACCCGCTGGCGGTCGAGGACGCGGTGCAGGCGCATCAGCGGCCGAAGCTGGAGCGGTACGGCGACACGCTCTTCCTGGTGCTCAAGACGATCGTCTTCGTGGAGCACGAGCGGCTCACCGCGACGAGCGAGGTCGTGGACACCGGTGAGCTGATGATCTTCCTGGGGCCCGACTTCGTGGTCGTGGTGCGGCACGGCAGCGCGCCGGGCCTCTCCCGGGTGCGCAAGGCGCTGGAGGCCCGCCCCGACATGCTCAGGCACGGCCCCGCGGCCGTGCTGCACGCGATCACCGACCAGGTCACCGACGACTACCTCGACGTCGCGGACGCGGTCGAACTCGACGTGGACACCCTGGAGGCCGACGTCTTCTCCGCCGCCCATGGCGACGACGCCGAGCGGATCTACCAGCTCAAGCGGGAGCTGATCGAGTTCAAGCACGCCGTCTACCCGATGGCCCGCCCCCTGGACCGGCTGACCGAGGGCGCGGACGGGCTGATCGGCGCGGAGATGCGGCGCTACTTCCGTGACGTGTCCGACCACCTGTCGCACGTCAAGGAACGGCTGCTGGCGTACAGCGAACTGGTGGACGGGCTGCTGGCGGCGAATCTCAGCCAGCTCGCCGTGCAGCAGAACGTGGACATGCGGCGGATCAGTGCCGCCGCGGCGATTCTGGCGATCCCGACGATGATCGCCGGCTTCTACGGGATGAACTTCGATCACATGCCGGAGCTGCGGTGGTCGTTCGGCTACCCCCTGATGCTGGGCGTCACAGCCACCCTCTCCGCCCTCGTCTACCGCGCCTTCCGCCGCTACGGCTGGCTCTGACGACGGCCCCTCCGCCCGAGGAGGGCGCCCCTCCCCCGGGCACGGAGGTTCTGGGGTACCCCTTCCGCAAGGGGGTGCCACTCGGGGGCGCGGGGAACTGCGCGAGCAACCACCCACCGGCCGGTGGTCCGGAGCGAACCGAACGGCCTCTTTCGGCCGGTGGCGACGTGCACCCCGTCGACGGCTGGCCGCGCAGTTCCCCGCGCCCCGGTAAGGCGCCGCCTTACGCGGCAAGCGCCCCCGCCCCGCGCCGGCGGGAGACGTTACGCGGGGTCAGCCGGGGGCCAGGGGTCACCCCAGTCGGTGTCGCGCGCGGCACGGTACGTGGAACCGTGCCGCTTGCTCACCGTCGTACGCTCCAGCGCCGCCGGCACCCGGCAGAGGTCCAGCAGGACCAGCCCCTTGCGGATCTGCGGGTGCCTGACCACCCGCGCCCCCGCGGGGCCCGCCGGAAAGCGCGCGGCGGCCACGTAGCTGAACTTCTCGTCCTCGTACGGCAGTACCGCCCCCTTGACCTGCCGGTGCAGCGCGGTGCGCTGCACCCGCGCCGCGAAGTGGCACCAGTCGTCGCCGGTGACCGGGCAGCGCCCGTCGTGCGGGCAGGGCGCGAGGACGTGCAGCCCGGCGGCGATGAGGCGGTCGCGCGCGTCGATGACGCGCGCGTACCCCTCGGGGGTGCCGGGCTCGACCACGACGACCGCGCCGCCCGCGGCCTCGGCGGCGGCGGTGACCAGGGACTCCCTTGCGGCGGCGGTGAGTTCGCCGAGCACGTAGGAGACGGTGACCAGATCGGTCCGCGGCAGCGGGGCGGCGGCGCCGAGCGGCTGCCGGGTCCACTCGGCGTCGCGTACTGCCGCGGAGTCCGCGGCCTTCGCCAGGGTGGCGCCGAGGGTCAGCGCGGGCTGCGACCAGTCGAGCACGGTGCTGCGGTGCGCGGCGTCCTGCCAGGCGTCGGCCACCGCCCAGGTGGCCGCCCCGGTCCCGCCGCCGAGGTCGAGGTGTGTGTGCGGGGTCCAGTCGCCGGACTGCAAGCGGAATGCGCCGAGCGCCGCCCGGACCGCGGCATAGGTGGCCGGCATGCGGTACGCGGCATAGGCGGCGACATCCGCCGCGTCGCGCAGGATCGGGGCCGCTGTAGGGGTCGCGCCGCGATAGTTCTCGATCAGCCGATCGACGTGTGCGGACGCCCTGCTCGGGGCGGTGGACTGCAGTTCGTCGGCGAGAGCCGCGCGCAGATCGTCGGGGAGGGGCACGGTAGGCACAAGCCCCAACTGTAAGGGGCTTTCACACTGGTAACGGCGGCCTTACACTGTGTGGTCACCCATGCGCCATAGCGACGTTAACTCGGTCATAACATCGGCTCGAATATACGTAAACCACAGCGGAAGGATGGCTCGTTGGCCTAGCGTTCGCTGGTACCACGGAATGCCGCCACTTGGGGAAGTGGAAGGGCGTCGAAGGTCGCGAGGTGCCAGGGGGGTACATGCGGCGTGTCGAAGCACAGTCGGCCATACCAGTGATACCCGTAGCAAGTGAGCGGAGAACAGGTCGGAGCACACATCCGCCCGGGTTCGGAGCACAGGGACCTCAGGGCCCGGCCGCAGGAGCGCTCGACGCGCCCCTGCCGCTGACGTATGCCGAGCGGCGTACGCGGCGGGCCGGGCGGAGTACGGCGGGACGGCACGGCGGGCAGCGCGCCTACGGCCACAAGGCCGGCTGGTTCCTGCCGGTCGCGCTGGCCGCAGACGCGGTGGGCGCGGGTGTGCCCACCGCGGTGGTACTGCACGCGGGCGCGCAGCCGCACCCGCTGCTGTGCGGGCTGGCCGCCGCCGTGGCGTGGCCCGCGGTCCGGGCGGCGCGGCGGCGCTATGCGGCGGGCGCGCTCGGCGAGAGCCGCGGCAGCCGGCCGGTGCTCGGCGACTGGCTGGTCCTGCTCGGTGTGCTGGCGGTGCTGCGGACGGCGTTCGGCGAGACCGTCCCGGCGTCGTTCGCGCTCGCCGGGCTGGCCTGGGCGCCGCTGCTGACGGCGGTCTGCCGCAAGGTCACCTATCACCGGCTGATCGCCGCCCGCCGTGAGGCGCAGGCGGTGCGCCGGGTGCTGGTGATCGGCGAACCGGGCGCCGCCGACCATGTGGTGGGGCATCTGGCGGCCAGGACCGAGCACGCGTACGTGGTCGTCGGGGTGGTCCCGGTCGGCGGCGCGAAGCTGGAGTGCGGGGCGCCGGTGACCGAACGGCTCGGCGTCCTGGACCCGGCCGGGCCGCGGGACGACGCGGTGGTCGTCCTGCGGGCGGCCCGTGAGCACAGCGCGGAAATGGTGCTGGTGGCGCCAGGGGCGCGGCTGTCGGCCGAGCGGCTGCGCCGGCTGTCGTGGTGCCTGCACGACGAGGGGCTGCCGGTGGCGCTGCTGCCGGGCCTGGTCGATGTCCAGGTGCGCCGGGTCAGCCTCGACGCGCCCGCCGGGCTGGTGGTGCTGCACATCGCGCCGCCGGTCACCCGCGGGGTGCAGGTCGGCCTGAAAGCGGCGTTCGACAGGATCGGCGCGGCGTTCGGACTGCTGCTGCTGGCGCCGCTGTTCTGCGTGGTGGCGGCGACGATAAGGATCACTTCGCCGGGTCCCGCCTTCCACCGGCAGGTGCGCTGCGGCCAGCACCGTACGCCGTTCACCATGTGGAAGTTCCGCACGATGGTGGCGGACGCGGAGGCCCGCAAGGCGGAGTTGGAGCGTACGGGCGCGAACGAGCACGACGGGCTGATGTTCAAGATGCGCCGGGACCCGCGGGTGACCGCGGTGGGCCGGCTGCTGCGGCGCTGCTCGCTGGACGAACTGCCGCAGCTGGTCAATGTGCTGCGCGGCGAGATGTCACTGGTCGGCCCGCGCCCGCCGCTGCCGGAGGAGGTCGACCGCTACGACGAGGTGGCGCTGCGGCGGCTCGCGGTCAAGCCGGGCATCACCGGCCTGTGGCAGGTCAGCGGGCGCTCGGACCTGTCGTGGGACGAGACACTGGCGCTCGACCTGCGCTATGTGGACAACTGGTCGCTGGCCGGCGACCTGGAGGTCATGTCCCGCACCCTGCGGGCCGTGCTCGACGGCCGCGGGGCGTACTAGTGCGCGACCACCGTCTCGTCCGTGCCCGGGTCCGGCTCAGACCCGGTGGCCGGGGCCGAACCTTCGGCCCCGGCCTGCGCCCGCCACTGCCCGTAGACGGCGGCGATGCCGTCGCGCAGGGTGATCCGCGGCTGCCAGCCGAGCGCCGACAGCCGGGAGATGTCGAGCAGTTTGCGCGGGGTGCCGTCGGGCTTGCCGGTGTCCCAGCCGATCCGGCCGCGGTAGCCGACAACGTCCCTGACGGTTTCGGCGAGTTCGCGGATGGTCAGGTCCTCGCCGCAGCCGACGTTGACCGGCTCGTCGGCGTCGTAGTCGCGCAGCAGCAGTGTGCAGGCGGCGGCGAGGTCGTCCACGTGCAGGAATTCGCGGCGCGGGGTGCCGCTGCCCCACAGCGTCAGCTCGGGCGCCCCGTCCCGTTCGGCCTCGTGGAAGCGGCGGATCAGCGCCGGCAGGACATGCGAGGTCGCCAGGTCGAAGTTGTCGCCGGGACCGTAGAGGTTGGTCGGCATCGCCGAGATGTACGCGGCGCCGTACTGCCGGCGGTAGGACTGCACCTGGACGATCCCGGCGATCTTCGCCAGCGCGTACGCCTCGTTGGTCGGTTCCAGCGGGCCGGTCAGCAGCGCGTCCTCGCGGATCGGCTGCGGGGCGAACTTCGGGTAGATGCACGACGAGCCGAGGAACAGCAGCCGCCGCACCCCGGCCGCGTGGGCGCCCGCGATGACGCTCAGCTGGATCCGCAGGTTGTCCTCCAGGAACTGCACGGGGTACGTCGAGTTGGCCATGATCCCCCCGACCCTGGCGGCGGCCAGCACCACCGCGTCCGGGCGGGTCTCGTCCAGCCAGGCGGCGGTGGCCGCCGCGTCCCGCAGGTCGAGTTCGGCCCGGGTGCGGGCCAGTACGTGATGGCCCTCGGCGGTGAGGCGGCGGACCACCGCCGAGCCGACGAGGCCGCGGTGGCCCGCGACGAAGATCCGCGCGCCATCCGGCAGTAGTTCTGTCATGAACAGCATTGTGTCAGCGCACTTCGGCTGTTCGGACGTTAATTCCGTATTCATGCGGACCTGAACCGCGACCACTTGGGGGAAACGCATGGGCAAGACCGCGCTCATCACCGGCGTGACCGGGCAGGACGGCTCCTATCTCGCCGAACTGCTGTTGGACAAGGGGTACACCGTGCACGGCCTCGTGCGCCGCTCGTCGTCGTTCAACACCGAGCGCATCGACCACATCTACCAGGACCCGCAGGCGGAGAACCGGTCCTTCGTGCTGCACCACGCCGACCTCACCGACGGGGTGGCCCTGGTCAACCTGCTGCGTGACCTGCGGCCCGACGAGATCTACAACCTCGGCGCCCAGTCCCATGTCCGGGTGTCCTTCGACGCGCCGCTGTACACCGGCGACGTGACCGGGCTGTCCACCCTGCGGCTGCTGGAGGCGGTGCGCGCCAGCGGCACCGAGGCGCGGATCTACCAGGCCTCGTCCTCGGAGATGTTCGGCTCCGCGCCGCCGCCGCAGAGCGAGCACACCCCTTTCCACCCGCGCAGCCCGTACGGTTGCGCGAAGGTCTTCGGCTACTGGTCGACGGTCAACTACCGTGAGGCGTACGGGATGTACGCCGTCAACGGCATCCTGTTCAACCACGAGTCGCCGCGCCGCGGCGAGACCTTCGTGACCCGGAAGATCACCAGGGCGGTGGCCAGGATCAAGGCGGGGCTGCAGGACCGGCTGTATCTGGGAAATCTGGACGCGGTGCGCGACTGGGGCTACGCGCCCGAGTACGTGGACGCCATGTGGCGGATGCTCCAGCGCGACGAACCGGAGGACTACGTGGTGGCGACCGGCGAGGCCGCCACCGTACGGCAGTTCGTCGAGGTGGCCTTCGGGCACGCGGACCTGGACTGGACGCGCTATGTCCGCCACGACCCGAAGTACGAGCGCCCCACCGAGGTGGACGCGCTGATCGGCGACGCGAGCAAGGCCCGCGACCTGCTCGGCTGGGAGCCCAAGGTGCGGGTCGCCGACCTGGCCGGAATCATGGTCGAGGCCGATATCCGGCAGGTCGCCGACCAGTTGGCGGGCGCCACGATCCGGATCGACAGATGAGCGGGCGGGCGCTCCCGGCGCCGCGTCCGACAGATGCCGTGATGTCGGGCGACTTCACCGTACTTCACCGGTTTCAGCAAAAAGCGAGACCTCGGCAAGCGGAAGCCCCTACTCTGCGGTCCACCACAACGGCCGTTCCTGGCCGCTGCACATCAGGGTTCTGGGGGGCAACTCATGCGTAAACGGCTGGCAATACCAGCTGCCGCGATACTGGCGGCAGCGACGCTGGGGGCGGTGTCGTCACCATCGGCGACCGCGCTCCAAGCACCGGTCGGGCTCACCGCCGACAACCTGAGCACGTATCAGACCAACGGCGTGGTCTGGGCGATGGCCCAGGCGAACGGCATCGTCTACACCGCGGGGACCTTCTCCGCGATCCGGCCGGCCGGGTCCGCGGCCGGGACCGGCGAGACGGCGGTGGCGAATTTCGCCGCCTTCGACGCGGCGACCGGGCAACCGGCGGGCTGCCGGCTGAATTTCACCGTCGGCTCGAACAACGCGACGGTACGCGCGCTGGCCGTCTCGCCCGACGGCCACACCCTCTACGCGGGCGGCTTCTTCGGCCAGGTCAACGGGGTCGGGGTGAGCAGCCTCGCCGCGATCGACCTGGACACCTGCACGGTCAGCGGCACCTTCCACCCGGCGGTGGCGGGCACCGTGCGGACCATCGAGGCCACCGCCGACACCGTCTACTTCGGCGGTGACGTCACCACGGTCAACAGCCAGTCCCGGGGCCGCTACGCGGCGGTCAGCAGCGCGGGCGCGCTGCTGCCCTGGGCGCCGACCGCCGACAACCCGGGCCGGGCGCTGGCGCTCACCCCGGACGGCCAGAACGCCATCCTGGGCGGCGACTTCAACACCGTGGACGGGGTCGACTCGCACTCCCTCGCGGTGGTCGACGCCTCGACCGGCGCGCTGGTCAAGGCGTACCCGACCGGCTTCATCGACGCGACCTCGGTGACCAAGGACATCGTGGTGGACGCGGCGAGCAACAGCTTCTACACCGCCAACGAGGGCACCGGCGGCGGGGTCTTCGACGGCCGGATCCGTTTCAGCCTCAGCGACTTCAACCAGGTGTGGCGGGACAACTGCCTGGGCGCCACCCAGACGCTGACGGTCTACCAGACGGTCCTCTACAGCGGCAGCCACGCCCACGACTGCTCCAGCATGGGCGAATACCCCGACTCGGTGCGCAAGCACCTGCTGGCCGAGTCGGTGGACGACCCGCATCTGCTGGCGTGGTTCCCCGACACCAACGACGGCATCGGCGAGAAGATCGGCCCGCGCGTGATGGCGCTCGCGTCCTCGGGCGGCACCGACTACCTGTGGGTGGGCGGCGAGTTCACCACCGTCAACGGCGCGGCCCAGCAGGGTCTGACCCGCTTCGCCAGCGGCCCCGACACCGGGGCGCCGACCCTGCCGCAGACGTCGGTGACCAGCATCGGCCCCGGCTCGGTGAAGGTCAGCTGGCAGTCCAGCACCGACACCGACGACGGCCTGCTGACCTACCGGGTCTACCGCAACGGCGGCACCACCCCGGTCTACACCGTCACCGGCAGCTCGCTGCCGTGGATCCGGCCGCAGCTCACGTACACCGACACCAATGTCACCCCGGGCGTGAAGTACACCTACCGGGTCTCGGCGAGCGACGGCACCAACACCAGCGCGCAGTCGCCCAACGCGGCGGCGACCGTACCGGCGGCGGCGGAGGCGTACCCGACCCAGGTGCTCGCCGACGGGGCCTCCCTCTACTGGCGCTACGACGCGGCCTCGGGGTCGTACAACGCGGACTCCTCGACCGGCGACGACAGCGGGATCAGCGTCGGCGGCCCGGTGCACGGCGTGACACCGGGGGCGGTGCCGGGCTCCAAGGCGTACACCTTCAACGGCTCGACGCAGTGGACCTACAGCGACCGGCTGCACCCGACGCCCACGCAGTACAGCATCGAGACGTGGTTCAGGACGAACACCACGACGGGCGGCAAGCTGATCGGCTTCGGCAACAACTCCACCCACCCCAGCGGCAATTACGACAAGCACATCTACATGGCCGACAACGGCCGGCTGTTCTTCGGCGTCTACACCGGCGCCACCCGGACGGTCACCACCCCGACGTCCTACAACGACGGCGACTGGCACCTGGCGGTCGCCACCCAGGGCGCCGACGGCATGAAGCTGTACGTCGACGGTGTGCTGCGGGCGCTGGACCCCACGGTCACCACCAGCCAGAGCTTCGACGGCTACTGGCACGTCGGCTACGACAGCCTGGGCGGCTGGCCCTCGTCGCCGACGAGTTCGTACTTCGCCGGTTCGATCGACGAGACCGCCGTCTACCCGACGGTGCTCACCCCGGCGCAGATCGCGAACCACTACGCCCTCGGGACCGCCGGGTGATGCGGACCGACCGCGCGACCGCTGCCGCCGCCGTCCTCGTGACGGCGGCGGCAGCGCTGCTGCTCACCGGCTGCGGCTCCGGCGGCGGCGACCCGGCGGACAAGGCCGCCGAGCGGCCGACCGCCGCCGTCACGGTCTCCGCCGGCGCCCCCGCGACGACGCCCGCCGGCGCCTCCGCCGGCCCGCCCGGCACCGCGCCCGCGACCGAGGCGCCCGGGTCGGCGGCCGACGCCCCCAAGGTGCCCGGCCCGCAGCTCACCCCGCCCGGCGGCGGCACCTTCACCAAACAGCAGAAGACCTATCTGTCCGGCCGGGTCCCGCGGGGCACCGACCCCGTGGCGATCCTGGAGGGCGGCCAGGAGATCTGCGACCGGCTGACCCGTACCTCGCAGGTCGACAAGGCCGCTGCGGCGAGCGCGATCATCACCGGCGACATCAGCATGTCCGGCGCGTCCGCGGCCGTCAGCGCCCTGTGCCCCGACCAGCAGCCCGTCATCGACGCGGCCCGGCACGGCTTCGGCGACGGGACCTTCACCGTCGCCGCCACGTCAGCGCCCGGCACGTCGGTCACGCCCGGCAGCTACCGGGCGCCGCACCCGTCGCCGTCCTGCAACTGGCGGGTGACCGGCGCGAACGGCGCCACCTTGACGTCGGGCGGCGCGGCCCGGCTGACCGTACCGGCCGCCGCGCGCGGCATCACGTCCAGCGGGTGCTACGCCTGGCTGGCCGCAGGAGGGACCTGATGGACAAGCTGCCGCTCGTCGTGGCGATACCGACCAAGAACGAGGCCGAGAACATCGCCCGTACGGTCTCCTCGGTGATCGGCCACGTCCAGGCCGTCGTCGTGGTGGACTCGCACAGCACCGACGACACCTGCAAGATCGCCGCCGAACTCGGCGCGGAGACCGTCGACTACGCCTGGGACGGGCGCTATCCGAAGAAGAAGCAGTGGTGCCTGGACCACGTCCACCCGGAGATCCCGTGGCTGCTCTTCCTCGACGGCGACGAGACACCGAGCCCGGAACTGCTCGGCGAACTGCGGGCCGTCTTCGCCGCGGGGCCGCCGTCGGTCGCGGCCTTCGACATCCCGCTGGGCTACTGGTTCGCCGGCCGGCGGCTGCGGCACGGCTACACCATCGTCAAGCGCGCGCTGATGGACCGCACCCGCTGCCGCTTCCCGGAGGTCGGCGACCTCGCGGCGCCGGGCATGGGCGAACAGGAGGGCCACTACCAGCCGGTGGCCGAATCCGCCGCCCGGCTGCGCTCCCCCATCGAGCACGAGGACCTGGACCCGGTGCGTACCTGGTTCGAGCGGCACAACCGCTACTCCGACTGGGAGGCGTGGCTCGAACTCAACCCGCAGGTCAAGGAGTCGATCAGAAAGGTCAAGACCCGGCAGGGGCAGCTCTTCCACAAGGTGCCGTTCAAGCCGCTGGTGTCCTTCGGCTACGCCTACGTCTACAAGCGCGGCTTCCTGGACGGCAGGGCGGGCTTCGACTACGCGCTGGCCATGAGCTTCTACCGCTGGCAGATCGGGCTCAAGACCCGCGAACAGCGCCCCCGGACGCCATGACCCCGGCGTAGACCTCCAGCAGTTCGTCCACGACCGCGTCGATCGAGAAGCGGTCGTGGATGAGCTGCCGGGCGGCCCGCGAGGCCTGCTCGTTGGCGGCCGGGTCCAGCAGTTCCAGGATCGCCCGGCCGACCAGCGGGCCGTTGTCCGCGTCCGGCGCGCTGTCGGTGATCCGGCCCGCCCCGGCCGCCTCGACGTCGGGCGACAGCCCGCCGGTGCGGGTCACCACCACCGGCAGCCCGACCGACATCGCCTCCAGGATCGACACGGCGAACGGCTCGACCACCGACGGCAGTACGTACACGTCGGCCGCCCGCAGCCGGGCCAGCACCTCGTCGTGGCCGAGCGCGCCCGGGCACTCCAGCGACCCGGCGACGCCGAGATCGGCCGCCAACTTCCGCATCGGGCCGGTCAGATCACCGGTGTCGGGTCCCGCCAGCACGAAGCGGGCGTCGGGATACCGGGCGAGCACGGTCGGCATGGCACGCACGAAGTCCTCGGGCCGCTTGCGCTTCTGCACCCGGGCCAGATAGAGCACGGTCGGCGGGCGGTCGCCGCGCGGCGGGCGGTGGTCCTGCGGTGTCACGCCGTTGACGAGCCGGTGGAAGGTCCCCAGCGGGGTGCCGGGCACGACCGCCTGGACCCCGTCGCGCTCCATCCGCGTCAGGTGCAGGATCGCGTCGGCGCGGCGCAGCACCCGCTTCATGCCGAGCAGGTCGACGGCCTTCGCGAACAGCTTCTCCGTCGGGTCGATCATCCCGTGCGTCTGCACCACGAGGGGGACTCCGGCGTCCAGCGCGATCAGGGCGAAGGGCAGCGTGATCAGGTCGCGCATGAGGTGGACGTGGACCACGTCGGCGCCTTTGACCATGCGGCGGGCCCTGCCGAGCAGCGCGGGCGAGGTGATGCCGCTGACCTCGAACGCGGGCAGCACGTGGCGGGCCTGGTGCACGAACGACGGCACGCCTTCGACTTCCGTGGGCAGGGGGCCGGTGAATTTGTCGCCCAGCGTGGCGATGCGGGCGTCCACGCCTTTGCCGCGCAGGCCTTTGGACAGATTCAGCGCGACCCGGGTCGGACCGCCGAAGTCGTTCGTGGGCGTGTGCAGTGTCACGACATGCAGGACCCGCATGTCTCCCCCTCTCCCCCGGATGCCCGCCGGGCACCCGCCCGAGCAGCCTAACCGGGTACGCCCCGCCGCGCGGCCCTTCGGCCGTTTTGTCGTGAGCGTTGTCGTCATCGCTCTCGCCGGCGCTGTCGTCAGCCGCCGCGGAAGTGCGCGAGCGGCCGCGGCGGCGGGGCGGGCGGCCATAGACTCACGGCCGGGGGTGGGCGGATGGCGCTGAGTACGGGTGCGCGGGTCGGCGGGACGGCGGCGTCCGTGCCGCGCGCGGCACTGTCCCGCGCGCTGGCCGTACCGCTCGTCGTCGCGCTCATCGGCTTCCTCCCGGGCTATGTGATCGCCCAGACCGGCGCGGGCGTCCACGACTCGGCGTACTGGCTGCAACTGACGCTGACCGTCTACGCCGGCGGCCGGCTCGCCGCGATGGTGCTGGCCCGGCGGCGCCGGCTGATCCAGGGCGCGTTCTGGCTGTTCGTCTACGTCGCCATGGGCGTCGCCCCCCTCGCGCAGGAGGTGCTCGGGCAGGTCCCGACCCCGGTGGTCGGGCCGAGGTCCGACACCACGACCGCGATCACCCTGGTCCTGCTCGGCTGCGCCGCCTTCGACGTCGGCGCCCTGCTGGCCCGGCACCGCCCGGCGGCCCGGGTGCGGCGGGCGCGCCCGTCCGCCCAGGTCTCCCGCCGCAGGCTCTGGCTGCTGATCGCGGTCGCCTACCTCGGCAGCGCGGTCTCGATCGTCAAACTCGGCGGCATCGCCGTCTTCTTCACCAGCCGGCAGGCGATCAGCGAGTCCGTGCAGTCCAGCGGCCTGTCCGGCGGCGACAGCCATGTCGGCTCGGCCTTCGTCCGCGGCTTCGGCACCGTACCCGCGCTGCTCGCGCTGCTGTTCCTGGTGCGCTGGATGATCACCTCCCGGGTGGCCCGGCGCACCCCGCTGGCGATCGGCGCGCTCGGCGGCCTCGTGGTGATCAACGCGATCGTCAACAACCCGATCTCGAACCCGCGTTACTGGTTCCTGACGGTCGTGTTCTCGCTGCTGTTCACCGCTTTCCCCAGGAGCCCGGTGATGTATCGCGCGGCGCTGGTGACCGGGGTGGTCGCGGCGCTGCTGCTGTTCCCGTTCCTCGACCGCTTCCGCTACGACTCCGGCGGCTACCACCCGGTGCAGACCACGTCGGTGCTCGAACCGCTGACCATCAAGGACTACGACCAGATCGGGATGTTCGCGAACACCCTGACCTTCGTGCACTCGGGCGTCGGGCACGCGCACGGGCGGCAACTGGCCGCCGACGTCTTCTTCTTCGTGCCGCGCTCGGTGTGGCACGGCAAGCCGCTGGACTCCGGGGTGCAGGTCGGCCGGTGGATGGGCATGACCAACACCAACCTGTCGTCGCCGCTGTGGGCCGAACTGTGGCTGGACTTCGGCCCGGTGGGGATGGGCGCCGGCTTCCTGGCGCTGGGCTACCTGTGCGCGCGCGGCGACCGGCGGTACGCGCAGCGGACGGTGGAGGACGGGCGGCCCGGCACTTTGATGGCGGTGGTGATCCCGCTGGTGTGCGGGTACTCGTTCATCCTGCTGCGCGGCCCGCTGCTCCAGGCGTCGGGCCGGATCGGCATCGCGGCCGTATGCCTGGCGCTGGTCACGACGTTCAGCGAGGACCGGCGGAAGATCCTGCGATGACCGCGTCGCCCGTGCCGTCCTGGGTCTGCTGCCCGGCGGCGGGCGCCGTGCGGCGCCTGAGCGCGGAGATCCGCAGCCACAGGGCGGCGGCCTTGAGCGCGGAGCCCAGGCACAGGCCCCAGGCGGCGCCGTAGACCCCGTCGACCCGGTAGCCGGCGAGCATGAGGACGACCGAGGCGAGGGAGAAGACCACCTGGATCGGCAGGGTCGCCTTCGGCTGGAGCACCCGCAGGGTGAGCAGGGCGCTGGTGCCCAGCGCGATGCCCGCGTACTGGCTGCCGGAGGCGGCGAGCAGCCCTGAGGACGCCGCCCAGGTGTCGCCGAGCAGCTGGCGCCCCACGTGGTCGGGCAGCAGCAGCAGGACGACCGTCCAGACCGCGGCGACCCAGGCCAGCGCGACGGCCAGCACCGCGGTGGCGCGGACCTTGCCGTCGGCGCCGCTCACCCGGTTGAGCAGCGGCGGCCCGAAGGCGGTGGCGGAGTTGAACAGCACGTTCATCGGGCCGAAGAGGGTGGTGGCGCCGCGCAGGGCGCCGACCGCGAGCGGGGCGGCGAAGAGGCCGAGGCCGACCACGGCGAGCTGGCTGGTGGCGTTGCCGACGCCGAACTCGATCACGAAGCGCTGCCCGAGGTGCCCGCGCCGGACGAATTTGCGCAGGTCCAGCGGCGCGTCCCGGACGTGCGGCCACAGCAGCGCGGCGGCCACCAGCAGCGCGGGCAGCGCGGACAGCCCCCATACCGCCACCAGCCGCTGCGGCCCGGCCCCGTGCGGCTGCACGGCCAGCGCGGGCACCGCGACCAGCAGCCGTACGGTGTCGCCGACCAGGGCGTAGTGCGGCAGCCGCAGGGCGGAGAAGCAGTAGCGCAGGCCGTCCTGGGTGAGCACGATCGGCAGGACGAGGCCGAGCACCGCGAGCCCGTGCGCGGTCGCGCCGTCCGTGAGGCTCAGGCCGACGGCCATGGTGAGGCCGATCGCGGTCGAGGCGAGGGCGGTGAAGGTGGCCGCGGACCGGCAGGCGGCCCGTACCCGCTCGCCGCCGCGTTCCAGCACCAGCGCCTGGCCGACGTAGGACACGCCGACGCCGAGCAGCACGGTGAAGATCATGTAGACCATCGAGAACACCGAGAAGCCGGCCGCGGTGGACAGCCGGGCGGCGACCACCAGCACGATGATGTTGGTGAACGCGGCCACGCCCTGGTCGGCCACCGAGCTGAGGATGGCCGCCTTGGAGCCGATGCCCGCGGCGCTCTCCGCGGTGTCGGCGCCGCCCTGGCCGCCGTCCGGGTCCGCGCCCGTGTCGTCGTCGGGCGCGCTGTCTGGGCCGGCCCCGGCCGCGGTGTGGTGCCGCGGGGCGGGGCCGCTCAAGGGACCGGGTGCCGCTCCGGCGGGGTGGTGACGGTCTCCCTCGGCAGTTCGCCGTCGCGCCGGGCGGCGTGCGCGCTCGGCGCGGCCGGCCGGGGCCTGCGGCCGAGGCCGAAGCGGCGGGTGGTGCCCGGCTCCGCGGAGTGCAGGACCACGCCGAGGACGGCGGCGCCCGTCGCGTCGATGAGTTCGCGCACCCGCTCCAGGTCGGCGCGGTGCACGGCCCGCGGGTCGCACACCACGACGAGTCCGTCGACCCGGTCGGCGAGCGCGACGGCGTCGGCGTACGCGAGCACGGGCGGCGCGAGGACGACCACGACCGAGCCGGGCTCGTCGGCCTCGGCGAACAGCCGCCCGGCAGGCGCGGAGGTCAGGGCGCGGGCGACATTGCGCACCCGGCGGCCGGGTACGAGGTCGAAGGAGCCCGACTCCCCGGCGTCGATGGGGATCTGCAGCCCCGCGGGCCACGCGCCGTCGCCGGGCCCCGACGTCCTGGCCCAGCCGGGCCTGGCGCCGTCCGCGGTCCGCAGCCGGGTGGACAGCGCGGGGGTGCGCAGGTCGGCCTCGACGAGCAGCACCTCCATGCCCATCTCGGCGAAGGACGCGGCGAGGTTGACCGCGACGGCCGCGGGGGTGTCGCCGGTGCCGCGCGGCGCGACGACCAGTACCCGGCGCCGGTCGGCGAAGCGCTTGTCGTGGGTGAGCCGGAAGGCGATGGCCCGGTACTCCTCGGCGAGCCGCCCGTCGCCGCGCCCGCCCGCCAGCAGGCCGTTCCTGCCGCCGCCGTTCCCGCCGCCGCCCGCGCCGCCCCGGCCGCGCAGCCGGGGCAGGGTACCGAGCACCGGGGCGCCCAGCGCGCGGGTCACCTCGCTGTCGCTGCGTACGGTCGGGTCGAAGACCAGCCGCACCCAGGCGCCGAGCAGGCCGAGCGTGACGCCGACGACCGCGCCGAGGCCGAGCATCATCGGCAGCCCGGGGCCCGCGGGCGCCGAGGGCGCGACGCCCGGTTTGATGACCACGCCCGGAGTGGTGTCAAGGGCGCGCAAGGCGCTGATGTCGGAGTTGAGTTCGATGATCCGGCTGAGCAGGTTGGTCTGCGAGGAGACCAGGGTGCCGACGACCTGGCTGCTCTTGGCGTGCTCGATCTGGTCGAGCAGGTCGTTGCGCTGGGCGACCATCGGGTCCAGCTGGGACTGGTAACTGGCCACCATGCGCGTGACGGTGGCCTTGGTCTGCGCCTGGCGGTCGTCCAGATAGGCCTTGGTGAAGGCGTTCACCCAGTCCGCCGCGCGCTGCGCGCTGCTCGCCGTGCACGTGAAGCGCAGTACCAGGGTGTTGGGCGGGTTGGTGATCTGCAGGCAGCGCGACATCGTCGCGACCGGCGCATCGGCCGTCCTGGCCGCCGCGTCGGCGACGCTGCTGCTGAGCGCGCTCTGCCGCTCGGTGCCGATGTCGATGTTCTTGTCGGCGGTGGCCCCCGCCACGAAGGGATCCTCGATGGCGGCCCTGACCCGCACCTCGCTCGTCGCCGTATAGGTGTCGGCGCCGCTGAAGGCGAGGTAGGCGCCGCCGAGCAGGCCGATCAGCAACCCGGCCACCAGCAGCGCCCGGTAGCGGATGAGCTGGCGGAACTGGTCGCGCAGCAGGTCGGGTTCGTCCTGCGGCTGCTCCGCGCGCGTTACGTCGGTCACTTGACCTCTGCCCCCTCGTCGTCCCCGGCCGCGGGCACCACCGCGGGGGCCGGGGGTTCGCCCAGCGCTTCGGCGAGCAGCGCGTCGATCCGCGCGAGGCCCGCTTCACGGCTCAGGTGCTCCCGTACGTAGACCGGTCCGCACGCGCCCAGCGCGTCGGCCCTGTCAGGATCATCGGCCAGTGCGCGCACCGCGTCCAGCAGTGCGCTCGGATCCTCCGGGGCGACCACGACCCCGGCGCCCGAGCGTTCGACCTCCTGCGCGGTGCCGCCTGCGGCGGCGACCGAGGCGAGCACCGGTCGCCCGGCGGCGAAATAGGAGGTGAGCTTGGACGGGATGCTCATGTCCAGCACCGACGCGCGCTGCGTGACCGCGAGTACGTCGGCGGCGGCGAGGATGTCGGGGAAGTCGGCGTCGTCGGCGGGCGGCGCGAACTGGAGGTTGGGCAGGGCGCCGGCCAACTCCCCCAATGTGCGGCGCTGATTGCCGTCGCCCATCAGGACGACCTGCAGTTCGGGGTCCAGCCCGGCCGCCGCCACGAGGACTTCGAGGCCCTGCTTGAGGCCCATGTTGCCCGAGTGCAGCAGCACCGTGCGGCCCGGGCGCCAGCCGAGCCGGGCGCGCGTCTCCTCCCGTGGGCGCGAAGGGCTCGCGACATGCGACCAGTTGGGCACCAGGCGGATACGGTCCTCGGGCACACCCAGTGCGGCGACCTTCGGTACGAACGTCTCGTGGATCACGCCGACCAGGGTGGCCCGGCGCAGCGCGTACGACTCCGCCGCCCCGGCCGCGGCGGCGACCCTGCCACCGCCGCGAATCCCGCTCTGCGCCGCCGCCGCGCCCATCAGGTCCTGCACCACGGGGACGTACGGCACCCGGTACCGGCGGGCGAGCCGGGCGCCGATGATTCCCCCGGCCAGGCTGGGCAGTTGGGCGACGACCGCGTCGGGCCTGCCCATCGCGGGCGGCGCGTACAGGCCGTGCCCGAGCACCGACGCCTCGAACAGCGCCCTGCGCACCGCGGTCTGCCGCGGCGGCACCGTGTGGCGGCGCCGGTGCACCCGCACCCCGGCGCGCTCCTCCTCCGTACGCCACACACCCGCGTAGGCCGGGTCGAGCCGCCACGCGGGATAGTGCGGCATCCCGGCCAGTACGTGCACCTCGGCGCCGCCGGCCGCCCAGTGCTCGGCGATCTGGGTGGCGTAGGGGCCGATTCCGGCGTGCTCGGGTGCGTAGTTGGTGGAGACCAGCAGCAATCGGCGGCGCGCGCCGGAATCGGCCACGTGGTGTTCCTTCCCCCCAGAGACGAACAAGTGCCCACACTAGCCGTTCACCGGGGCATCACGCCCGGGGTTGCGAAGCGTTGGACTTTGGCAATTCGCCGCTTGACCGCGCGATGGCCCGGCTATCGTCTGAGACTCCGCACCGGCGGTGAGCGTTGTACGGTTTTTCGTGCGGCTGGGGGGTCGTTTCATGACACATCGGGTCGGTACGCATCGGGTCGGCTACGCACCGGGGGTCTACGACCTCTTCCACGTCGGCCACCTCAACATCCTTCGGCACGCCCGCAGCCAGTGCGACTACCTGGTGGCGGGCGTGGTCTCGGACGAGATGGCGCAGCTCGCGAAGGGCCGCAGCCCCGTGGTGCCGCTGGTGGAGCGGCTGGAGATCGTGCGCAGCGTGCGGTTCGTGGACGCCGCCTTCGTGGAGACGGTGCCGGACAAGGTGGAGACCTGGCGGCAGGTCAGGTTCGACGTGCTGTTCAAGGGCGACGACTGGCGCGGCACCGAGAAGGGGCTGCGCCTCGAACGCGACTTCGCGGCGGTGGGGGTGGAGATCGTCTACTTCCCCTACACCGTGCACACGTCGAGCACCCAGTTGCGCCGGGTGCTCGACGTGCTGGCCGAGCCGGTCAGATCGCCCGAAGCTCTCTGAACCACTTGGTGAGGAAGGCCGCGAGGAAGACGGCGTGCACGGCGAAGAGCGCGAGGTAGGCCCAGCGGAAGGCGTCCTGGCTGCCGAGCAGCAGGAAGACGGCGCAGAAGACGCCGTAGTCGACCGGCAGCAGGGCGACCGCGCGCAGCCGTGAGGGCGCGGCCTTGCTCCGCTGGTCCGCCGGCCGCTTCGGGGTGAGCTTGTCGGTCAGCAGGCCGCCGAAGAAGATCATGCCGGCGGCCAGCTGGAAGCCGAGCGGCAGCAGCAGCCAGCCGTCGCCCGGCAGGGAGAAGTGCCGGTAGAAGGTGATCAGCACGGCCGCGTGCACGGCGGTGATCTTCGCGCAGTCCACCACATGGTCCAGCCACTCCCCCGCCGCCCCGCCCGCGCCGAGCAGCCGGGCGAGCTGCCCGTCGGCCGAGTCGAAGGCGAAGCCGACGGCGAGCGCGGCATAGACCGCGACGGCCAGCCCCCATGAGGGCGCCGCCACGGCGAGGGCGGCGACACCGCCGTAGCTGAACCCGGCGCTCACCAGGGTCACCTGGTTGGGCGTCATCCCGGCCCGGTACGCCCCCGCCGCGAGGACGCGCCCGGCGGGGCGGTTCACGTAGCGCGAGTAGAGCGATACGCCTTTGGCGGTCTTCTGGGCGCCGCGCAGTTGACGCAGGGCGGCGGCGTAGCCCAGCGGGCGGGGGCCGGGCGGGGCAGTTTGCGCGCCGGTGCCGGACCCGCCGCCGCTGCCGGGCGGCGCGGTTTGCGGACTGGCACCGGTGCCGGTGCCGGTGCCGGACTGACTGCCGGTGCCGGCGGGGTTGGTCTCCGTGCCGGACCCGGTGCCGGGGCCGCCGCCGGACCCGCCGCCGGTGCCGGGCGGGGCAGCCTGGGCGCCGGTGCCGGGCAGGCCCTCGGGACCCGCCGGGGCGACCGGCTGCCGCGGAAGGTCCGCGTGGCCCTCCGGAGCCCGCGCCTCGGGGGCGCCCGGCCCGGGCGGCGCCGGGTCCAGGGTCGCGGAGGGCGCCGGGAGTGGCGCCGGGTCGGGTGGTGTCGGTGTCACGTAGCCCCCCACGTGGTGGCCGCCGAGTGAAGGGCGGCAGGACGCGAAGGTCCATGATGGCAGGGGCACCGCCCCCGCCGATGCGGCATCCGTGGGACGCGCGGCCCCACCGGTAGGATAAATGAGACATTACGCCTTAATGTGGGCGCCGATGTCGATCTCTCGCCGCAATCTCCTCCAGGTGACCGCCTCCGAGGCGCTGCTGTCCGGCTGCACGGGCGGCAAGGCCGCGGACGCGGGGCACGACCCTGCGATGCCGCCCACGGCCGCGGCGCCGTCCGCCGCGCACGGCGGAGCCCCCACCAGCGCCGCCGCCGGCACCGCCGTGGCACCGCTGCCGCCGCTGCCGCCCGGGCTGCCCGACCAGATCGAGCACGGCCCGCGCACCCGCCCGCAGCTGGCCCTCACCTTCCACGGCCAGGGCGACCCCGTCCAGGCCGAGGCGCTGCTGACCGCCGCGGAACGCTTCGGCGCCCGCGTCACCGTACTGGCCGTCGGCGACTGGCTCGACGCGTACCCGCGGCTGGCCGCCCGGGTGCTGGCCGGCGGCCACGAACTGGGCAACCACACCCAGACGCACGGCGACATCGGCGCCATGGACGGCGCCGCGGCCGGCGCCGAGATCGAGCGCTGCGCCGGCCGGCTGCGGGAGCTGACCGGCACACCGGGCCGCTGGTTCCGGCCCTCCCAGGCCCGGCTGACCACCCCGCTGGTGGTCTCGCTCGCCCGGAAGGCCGGCTACCCGCACCTGCTGTCGTACGACGTGGACCCGCTGGACTACACCGACCCCGGCGCGGAGGCGATCCGCTCCGCCGTGGCCGCCAAGGCCGGACCCGGCTCGGTGGTCTCGCTGCACTTCGGGCACAGCGGCACCGTCGCCGCGCTGCCCGGGATCCTCGACGACCTGCACCGCCGCGGTCTGCGCGCGGTCACGACCTCGGAGCTGCTGACCTGATGCGCTGTCACCTGAGTCCCCTCCGCCGCGCGGCCGCCGGCGCCGCGGTCGCCGCCCTCGCCGTGCTGGCCGCCGGGTGCGGCGACACCGGCACCCGGTCGCTGGCCCCCTCCCCCGCCCAGGCCGCGGTGGCCGCGCAGGCCGCCGCCGCGGCGGCCGCGGCCAAGGCGCAGCGGCTCGCCGCCGCCGCGCACCCGGGGCTGGCCGGGATGCCGCCGCTGATCGACCCGCGGGACGTCTACGCCGCCGACCGCCCGGACGCGCTGTCCCCGGTGGTCCGCGGCTTCCCCTCACTGGTCTACGTGCCGAACACCGAGTCCAACACCGTCTCCGTCATCGACCCGAAGACGTACAAGGTGATCAGGACCATCCCGGTGGGCCGGCAGCCGCAGCACGTCGTGCCGTCCTGGGACCTGAAGACGCTGTGGGTCAACAACGACCTCGGCAACAGCCTCACGCCGATCGACCCCGCCACCGGGAAGGTCGGTGAGCCGGTCGACGTCCACGACCCGTACAACCTGTACTTCACGCCGGACGGCAAGTACGCGATCGTGATGGCCTCGCTCGACCGCCAGCTGGTCTTCCGCGACGCGCACTCCATGGCGGTCAGGAAGGTCGTCCCGGTGAGCTGCTACGGCGTCAACCACGCCGACTTCTCGCCGGACGGGCGCTACTTCATCGTCTCCTGCGAATTCTCCGGCGAGCTGCTGAAGGTGGACACCGCCGCGATGAAGGTGGTCGCCCAGCAGCGGCTGCCGATGGCCGGCTCGATGCCGCAGGACGTCAAGATCTCGCCGGACGGCAGCACCTGGTACATCGCCGACATGGCCGCCGACGGCGTCTGGACGATGAACGGCGACACCTTCTCCAAGCCGGTGCTGCTGCCCACCGGCAAGGGCGCGCACGGCCTGTACGTCTCGCGCGACTCGAAGTACCTCTACATCACCAACCGCGGCGAGGGCTCGGTGTCGCTGCTGGACTTCGCCACCGGCAGACTCACCACGAAGTGGCACATCGACGGCGGCGGCAGCCCCGACATGGGCGGCGTCTCGGCGGACGGCAAGGTCCTCTGGCTCACCGGCCGTTACGACGCCGAGGTCTACGCCCTCGACACCGCCACCGGCCGCACCCTGGCCAAAATCCCCGTCGGCCTCGGCCCCCACGGCCTGGCTGTCTACCCCCAGCCAGGCCGCTACTCCCTGGGCCACACGGGCATCTTCCGCTGACCGCCGGCGGCAGATTGCGGACGTGTTGAATTGTCCAGTGGTCCTGCTGGAACGCAAGCGCGGTGATGTGCAGTCGCCGCTGCGGTAGCACGTCCGCACTCCAGAAACAGCAGCCACGGTCCGTGCCCGCGGTGCCGGGTACCCCGGGGCGGGTACCCGGCACCGCGGGCAGGACGCTAGGCCTGGATGCGGCGTTGGATGGCGCGGGTCAGGCGGCGGGCGCCGGCGCGGCTGAGCCAGGGGGGCGGGGGCTGCTTCGCCTTCGCCTTCGGCTTCGGCTTCGGCTGCTGCTTGGGGACCAGTGCGGCTAACGCCGCCAGCTCCTCGGTCTGCTCGGTCCTGAGCAGCTGGCAGCGCAGCCGGTCCAGGGGCGGCAGCGGCCTGGTCACCTCGTCCGGGATGAAGTCGCGGAGCAGGGCGCCGGCCTGGGCGACGAAGCGCTGCTGGCGCTCGGCGGGCATCGCGGGGAAGCCGCCCTTGAAGTAGCGCAGGATCTCCTGGGTGACCCAGCGCTTGAGCAGGTCGTTGCGCTTGCCGCCGGGCTCGGTGTGCTTGACCACGATGTCGAGCACGTCGCGCACATTGCGGTAGAAGGGTTCGGGCTCGGGGGTCTGCTGCGTCAGGTGGGGGAAGTCGTCGCGGCGGACGAGGTAGTAGCAGTCGTAGTCGGCGACCACGCTGATCGATGCGGCCAGGAAGTAGGCGGGGACGATGAAGACCTGCTCCTCGGCCAGCCGCAGGCCCTCGGCGAAGCGCAGCCGGTGCTTTTCCACCAGGGCGCGGCGGAAGAGCTTGTGGGCGGTCAGCGCCCATACGCCCTTCGTGGTCCAGATGTCGCCGGCTTCGACGTTGTGGGCGAAGGGGGCGACCGCGGCGGTGCGGCCGACGCCCTTGGTCCGGCCCAGGACGACATCGCTGCTGTCGCGGTCCGCCGCCGCGGTGAGCCGTTCGAGGGCCTCGGCGCCCAGGTAGTCGTCCGGGTCGGCGAAGAACAGGAACTCGCCGGTGGCCAGGTCGATGCCGCGGTTGCGCGGGCCGCCGGGGGCACCGGAGTTGGGCTGGTGGACGACGGTGATGTTCCGGTGCGCGGCGGCCCACCGGTCCAGCGCCTCCGCGCTGCCGTCGGTGGAGCCGTCATCGATCGCGATGACTTCCATGCGGTCGAAGCCGAGGGTCTGGTCGACCAGGGACTGGACGCACTCATCGAGGTGTTCGACCGCGTTGTACACCGGGATGATCACCGAAACCCGTGGGGTCTGCGGTGCTGGAGTGCTCATGGTTCTTCCTTAGCGATCACGGTGAGATACCGGGGTCCGGCGAATCGATCCGAGGGATCGACCTGTCAGAGGGATAGTGGTGCCTCCGGGTTGCAGCCGGTGTGTGTTTTGTAATCAATCCGATTGCCGAACGAGCCGTTCCGGTACCGCCGCGGACGGGCGGCCCGGGACTCTCCCCTGGTGGGTGGCGCGCACGGCTCCGCCGCGCGCACGGCCGGCGGCGGGAAAACTTTGCCCGAAAGGGCAGCGGCTCAGCCGCCGGTACGACGGGTGGCGCGGGCCAGCCGGGTGGCCGCGGTCGCACGCGGGACGCTGCCCTGGCGGTGGCGCACGGGGTGCACGGTGTTGGCCAGCACGATCAGATACGAGCGGGTCGTCGGGTCGATGACCAGGCTCGTACCGGTGAAGCCGGTGTGGCCGAAGGCGCCGCGGCCGGCCAGTTCGCCCATGAACCAGGCCTGGTCGGTCTCGAAGCCGAGGTCGGGGCGCAGCGGCAGGTCGCCGTCGAGCAGGGCGCGGGCGAAGAGCGCCAGGTCCCACGCGGTGGAGAAGAGGCCGGCGTGGCCGGCGACGCCGCCCATGGCGTAGGCGTTCTCGTCGTGGACGGTGCCGCGCACCATGCCGCGGTCGAGTTTGGCCCAGGGGCGGCGCTGGTCCTCGGTGGCGGCGGTGCGGGGCAGCCAGGAGGGGGGCGGGGCGAAGCGGGTGGCGGTCATGCCGAGCGGGGTGGTGATGCCGTCGGCGACGAGCCGGTCCAGCGGGCGGCCGGTGACCCGCTCCAGCACGGTCTGGGTGAGCAGCAGGTTCAGGTCGGAGTAGCAGCGCTCGGCGCCCGGCGGGGTGCGGGGCTGCTCGGCGGCGAGCCGGGCGGCCCGCTCGGCGGGGCCGGGAAGGTCGTAGAGCGGCAGTTCGGGCCGCAGCCCCGAGGTGTGGGTGAGCAGGTGCCGCAGAGTGAGGCCGGGCACGAGGCCGGGGACGTACGCGGTCAGCGGGCGGTCCGGGTCGAGCGTGCCGGCCTCGATCTGCTGGACCGCGGCGACCGCGGTGAAGAGCTTGGTGAGCGAGGCCAGGTCGAAGACGGTGCCGGGCCGCATCGGCACCCGCTGCTGCGGCGGCAGCTCCACCCCGCGCCCGGTGTGCTCGTCGTACGCGCGGTAGCGCACCGCCCAGCCGACCGCGTCGTGCAGCGCCACCACGTGCCCGCGTCCGGCGAGCACGACGGCGCCCGCGCACCAGGGGTGCGCGGGCTCGTCCGCGGCATCGTGCGGCCCGGCCGCGGGCTCCAGCGCGGCGGCCAGTCCCGGGACGATCAGGCCGATCTCCTCGGCGTCGAGGCCCGCCTCAGGGCAGGTACCTCTCGACAGCGGCGGCACCATGCTCCTCCAGGTCCTGGCGGGCCTTCTCGATCAGCTCCGGTGTGCAGTCCTGGCCGGAGGCCATGACCAGGTCCTCCGCGTCGACGGTGCCCTCGGCTCCCGTGTGCAGCGAGCTGTCGGCTGTCTTGAACGCCCAGGTGCGCTCGTCCGGATCGGACATCGCTTCCTCCTGATGGCCTGACGGCCTGATCGCCTCATGGCCCGATCGCCCGACGGCCCGCGGACCCGCCGCAGGCCTGTCGGCCTGATCCCCTACGCTCCCTCCACGGTACGTCGGCGCGGCACGCACAGCCCGACGAAGGCCGCACAGGCGATGAGTGTGCAGGTCAGCTGGGTGACGGCCATCGGCACGGCGGTGCCGTCGCCGGCCACGCCGGCGAGCGGCGAGATCAGCGCGCCGATCAGGAAGGACGAGGTACCGATCAGCGCGGAGGCGGCGCCGGCGTTGCGCTTGGTACGCAGCAGCGCCTGGGTGTTGGTGGTGGGCAGCACCAGGCCCATGGACGCCATCAGGACGAACAGCGCGGCGGCGATCCCGGTGAGCGAGGCGTGGCCGAAGACGCCGGTGGTGAGCAGGACGAGCATGACGGACGCGGCGGTGATCAGCACCAGGCCGACGCCGAGCACCCGGTCCATGGAGACCCGGCCGACCAGCACCTTGCCGTTGAGCTGGCCGATGCCGACGATGCCGATCGAGTTCAGGCCGAACAGCAGGCTGAAGGTCTGCGGCGAGGCGCCGTAGATGTCCTGTACGACGAAGGACGACGCGGACACGTAGGTGAACAGGGCCGCGAAGCCGAAGCTGCCGGCGATGACGTAGCCGGTGAAGACCCGGTCGGCGAGCAGGCCGCGGAAGGAGCTGAAGGTGCCGGACAGCTCGCCGGAGTGGCGTTCCGCGGGCGGCAGGGTCTCGCCGAGCGAGCGCCACACGACCGCGGTGAGCAGGACGCCGATGGCCGTGCAGACGACGAAGACGCCGCGCCAGTCGGTGAGCCGCAGGATCTGGCCGCCGATGACGGGGGCGACGATCGGGGCCACCCCGGAGATGAGCAGCAGGGTGGAGAAGAAGCGGGCCATCTCCACGCCGTCGTAGAGGTCGCGGACGATCGCCCGGGAGATCACGATGCCGGCGGCGCCCGCCAGGCCCTGGAGCAGCCGGAAGCCGACCAGCAGCGGGGCGGTGGGCGCGAAGGCGCAGACGGCGGTGGCCAGGACGTAGACGACCATGCCGACCAGCAGCGGGCGGCGGCGCCCGAAGCGGTCGCTGAGCGGGCCGACCACGAGCTGGCCGAGCGCCATGCCGGCCAGGCAGGCGGTCAGCGTGAACTGGACGGTGGACGAGGAGCTGTGCAGGGCGTCGGTGACCTGGGGCAGCGCAGGCAGGTACATGTCCATGGACAGCGGCGGCAGCGCGGTGAGGCCGCCGAGTACCAGGGTGACGAGCAGGCCGACACGGGCCTGGCGGCCGGCGTCGGGAGTGAGGGTGGCGGGAAGGGTCGGGGCGTTGGCCTGAGCGTGGGTTCTCGGCCCGGCGTCCTGCACGGTGGCACTCTCCATCGGATGTCGTTGAATCGTTGCTTATTCTTTCAGTGATCGGGGACGGCCGAGACCACGCTGTGGGGCAATTGATGAGTGACGTGAAGCGCACAATCCGCTGGGGCATCCTGGCCACCGGCGGTATCGCCGCGACCTTCACCGAGGCGCTGGCCACCGTGCCGGACGCCGAGGTGGTGGCGGTCGGCTCCCGCAGCGCGGAGGGCGCGAAGGCCTTCGCCGACCGGTACGACATCCCCCGGGCGTACGGCAGTTGGGCCGAGCTGGCCGCGGACGACGGCGTGGACGTCGTCTATGTGGCGACCCCGCACTCCGCGCACCGGGCGGCGGCCGGGCTGTGCCTGGAGGCGGGCAAGGCGGTGCTGTGCGAGAAGGCGTTCACGCTGAATTCGCGCGAGGCACGGGAGCTGGTGGAACTGGCGCAGGACCGCGGGCTGTTCCTGATGGAGGCCATGTGGACGTACTGCAACCCGCTGATACGGCACCTGACGGCGCTCGTCGCCGACGGGGCGATCGGTGAGATCCGCAACGTGTCGGCCCACTTCGGCTTCGGCGGCGACTTCCCGCCCGAGCACCGGCTGCGCGACCCCGCGCAGGGCGGCGGCGCGCTGCTGGACCTCGGCGTCTACCCGGTGTCCTTCGCGCAGATGCTGCTCGGGGAGCCGGACACCGTCCAGGGCTGGGCCCATCTGACGCCCGAGCGCGTCGACGACAACACCGGGATACTGCTGGGCTGGAACGACGGCGCTCTGGCCACCTTGACCTGCACCTTCGCCGCGGACACCGGCGCGCCGGCGACGATCACCGGCACCGCCGGGCGGATCGAGATCCCCGAGGGCTTCTTCAACCCCGACCGCTTCACCGTGCACCGCCAGGGCGAGACCCCGCACACCGTGCACTTCGCCGACGTCACCGACGACGGCCTGACCCGCGGCACGATGCGCTACGAGGCCGCGGAGGTGACGCGCTGCCTCCAGGAGGGGCTGACCGAATCCCCGCTGGTGCCGCTGGCCGGCACGCTGTCGGTGATGCGCACGCTGGACGCCGTACGGGAGCGGATCGGCGTGAGCTACCCCGGCGTGGACTGAGCCGAGCCCACAGGGCCGTCCGGCCCCGCCAGAACCCGCAGGGCCTCCCGGCCCCGCCACCACCGCGGCACAGCGGTGGCGGCGGGGCCGCGGCCTTTTCCAGCCGGAAGCCCCCCAAAGGACCACGCGACCGCCCGGCGCCGGTCGTACCGCCGCGATCGGGACGCCCTCCCACGCGCTCTCCCCAACAGCCCCGTGGATCCCGGAAATCCCCTCGGGCCACACGGCTGAAAAGCGACCCTGTTTCCCTCGTGCGGCCCGCGTCCGCCGCTGTCCGAACATTTAACACGGCTTCGGCGCACCCTTCCCTGCGCCCTCGCCGCCCCTCCGCCGCCCTCTCGACCGTGCCGCCCGGAGCGCGCCAACGTCGATGACATCGCAGCTCAGAGGGCTTCTTGGCGACGTGTCGCCGCTTCACCGGGGCGACGCCCGACGCGCCCGCGAGCGACGGCCTTCCCGTCCGGCGCCCACGGGTCACGCTTCTCGGGACCGAGCAATTTCCGCCAACAGCGTTGACCCGCGCGCCAGGCCGTGAATAGCATCCGAGCACACCAGTGGAAGTGAAGTCCCAATGAGTGGAAGTGGAGGTGGGTGCTGTGGGCGTGGACGCCCCGTCGCATCTCGACGCGCAGTTGGTCGGCGTGAGCAAGACCTATCCGAACGGCGAGGCCGCGGTCACCGATCTGAGCCTCGACATCAGGCACGGTGAGTTCCTCTCGCTTCTCGGTCCCTCCGGCTGTGGCAAGTCCACGACGCTGCGCATCCTCGCCGGGCTGGAGTACCCGACCGCCGGCACCGTGAGCATCGCGGGCAAGGACATGGCGAACGTGCCGCCGAACCGGCGGCCGACCAACCTGATCTTCCAGAAACTGGCGCTCTTCCCGCACCTGACGGTGGCCGAGAACATCGCCTTCGGCCCCAGGATCCGCCGCATGTCCCGGGCGGAAGTCCGCTCCGTCGTCGGCGACATGCTCGACCTGGTGGAGTTGACGGGCTACGCCGACCGCAAGCCGGCGCAGCTGTCCGGCGGCCAGCAGCAGCGGGTGGCCATCGCCCGGGCACTGGCCAACCGGCCCGCGGTGCTGCTGCTCGACGAACCCCTCGGCGCGCTCGACCTACGGCTGCGGGTGCAGATGCAGCGCGTCCTGAAGAAGATCCAGCAGGACTCCGGCACCACCTTCGTCTTCGTCACGCACGACCAGACCGAGGCGTTCACCGTCTCCGACCGGATCGCCCTGATGAACCAGGGACGCCTGGAGCAGGTCGGCCGGCCCGACGAGCTGTACAACCGCCCGGCCACCGAATTCGGCGCGACCTTCCTGGGCGACACCAACATCGTCCGCGGCACCGTCAACGACCGGGTGCTCACGGCCGACGGATTCACCTGCCGCACCTCGGGCCCCGGCACCGCGCTGTCGCTGCGGCCGGAAGTCATCAGCATGCGGCACCACCTGACCACTCCCTTCGACAACCGCTTCACCGCCCGCGTCGCCGACCTCACCTTCCAGGGCTCGACCGTCCGCTACCAGGTGGCACTGCCCGGGGACGGACCGGACCTGGTCGTCCAACTGCCGGCCCACGAGGCAGTGGGGATCGCACCCGGCGACGAGGTCGAGATCGGCTGGCAGGCCGACGCGGCCGTCATGCTCGGCACGGAAGTCTAGGAGACAGACCATGAAGGCGAACCACGCCACCGGCCAGAACAGCCCCGCGCACAGAACCGGTTCGGGCACCCCGCAGGTGTCCCGGCGCTTCCTGATGGCAGGGGGCGGCGCCCTCGCCGCCGGCCTCTTCCTGCCCGGGTGCGCCAGCAAGCAGCCGGCCGCGTCGTCCGGTTCCGGCACATCGGCCGGCTCGGGAAGCGGCAAGAAGCTCAGCATCACCATGACGCCGTTCGCGGGGGCGAACCTGGCGGTGATGCCGAAGGAGTTCGTGAAGGAGTACGAGCAGAGCCACCCCAACGTCCGGATCAAGATCGACGACACGCTCATCCTCACCAAGCAGACCGCGGCCTTCCAGGCCAACCCGCACAACCCGCAGAACCACCTGGTGTTCAGCAACGGCGGCGGCACCGCGGCCGGCAAGGCGACCGGGATGTACCTCAGGCTGGACTACTCCAGGATCCCCAACACCCAGTACCTCCAGCCGCAGTTCGTCGAGCCGGACCACTGCGGTGTGGTCTTCGGGGCCGACCAGATGGGCCTGGTCTTCAACAACCGCACCTATCCCAAGGGCTTCGGCTCGTGGTCCGACCTGTGGGCGCCGGCGCAGAAGGGGAAGCTCTGCTTCTTCACCGTGCCGTGGTGGGTCATCGGCATGGCCGCCCAGCAGAACGGCGGCGGCTGGGACAACATGGACCCCGGCTTCGCCCTGTGGCAGCAGCACGCCAAGAACATCCGCACCATCGTCACGGCCAACCCGCAGTTCCTCAACATGCTGTCCACCAGCGAGGCGCCGCTGACCTCGCACTACCTGGGCACCTCCACCGCGTGGCGGCAGCAGGGCGCGCCGCTGGGCTACCAGCGCCCCGCCGAGGGCGCGTTCTTCGACCCGGTCGGGGTCAACATCAACTCCGGTGCCAGCGACGACCAGGTCGAGGTCTGCTACGACATCATCAACGAGATGCTCAAGCCCCGGTGGAACCAGAGCTGGGTGGACGCCTCGATCGAGATCCCCGCGGTGAGCACCACGAAGCTGTCCGACAAGCTCAAGGCCATTCCCGCCATCGCGGCCGGCGCCGACCAGAAGTTCGTCCCGGTCGACTGGGACATCGTCGGCAAGAACATGTCCGCGTGGACCGATCGCTGGAATCAGGACGTCGTCTCCAAGATCTGACGCCTGCCTCACCGGAAGGAGACGCGCGATGACGGACGACCGTCCACAGCGCACCCCCGCGGGGGCGGGCCCAGTGACCGCGCTGGCCGAACGACCCGCCGCCCCCGGCACGCCCGGGCGCCCCGCCGCCGCGCGCGAGGGCGGCCCGCAGCGGGCCGCCCGGGCCCGCAACCGCCGTACCTCACTGCTGCTGCTGGCCCCCAGCCTGGTCCTGCTGCTCGCGGTGTTCGCCTTCGCCGTGGAGACGCTGGTCGAATACTCCTTCCAGAAGTACGAGCCCGGCGGCACCAACATCACCGGCACGGCGGCGTCCTGGGCGAAGGTGCTGGGCGGCTCCTACTACTGGTCGGTGATCTGGCAGACCGTGCAGGTGGGTCTGCTGGTCACCGTGGTGACCGCGGTCGTCGGCTATCTGACGGCGCTGGCCCTGCACCACATCAAGCGCACCGCCTGGCGCAACGCGGGCTACGCGGTGGTCTTCTCGTCGCTGATCTTCTCCGGTATCGCCAGCGTCTACGCCTGGCAGCTGCTGCTCGGGCAGGAAGGTTTCCTCAACTCGGCGCTCGGCCTGGTCGGGGTGGGACCCGTCCACCTGCTGTACGAGAAGCCCGCCGTCGTCATCGCGCTGGTGCACACCCTGCTGCCGCTGGTGGTCCTGCCGATCAGCAGCAGCCTGCGGCAGATCGACGGCACACTCGCCGAGGTGGCGGACGACTTCGGGGCGTCGCGCTGGCGCACCTTCCGCACCATCACGCTGCCGCTGAGCGCGCCGGGGCTGATCGCCGGCTGCCAGCTCACGTTCGCCCTGACCATCTCCAGCTTCACCGCGCCCAGCATGCTGGGCGGCGGCCGGGTGGCGACGCTCTCCACCACCGTCTACTCGCTGGTCGGCACCACCGACTTCCCGGCGGCGTCGGTCTGCGCCCTGGTCCTGCTGGTGCTCGCCATCGTCTCCACCGGGATCTTCGTCCTCGTCCAGCGCCGCTTCGCCGAGGCCGACCAGGGCGGCGTCACCGTCAGCCCGTCCGAGCCCAAGGGCATCCGCGGCCTGGGCGTCTGGATGGCCCTGGTCTACGCCTTCCAGCTGGTGCCCGCCGCCATCGTGGTGATCAGCTCGCTCTCCTCGGTCTCGTACGGGGTGTGGCCCCCGCCGGGCTTCTCCACCCGCTGGTACACCAACCTCTTCGAGCAGGAGGGTGTCACCGACGCCCTGGTCGGCAGCCTGTGGATCGGCGCGCTGGTGGCCGTGCTCGCGGTGGTGCTCGGCTCGGCCGGCGCCGTCGCCCTGGTGCGGTACCGCTTCCGCGGCAGCGGCTCGATCCAGTCGGCGCTGTTCTCCCCCGTCGTGGTGCCCAAGATCGCCTTCGGGTTCGCGGTGTTCATGCTGCTGGCCAGGCTGGGGATGACCAGCGGCCGGTGGGCGGTGGTGCTGGCCCACACGGTGGCCACCGTGCCGTTCGTCATCGTGCTGCTGTCGGCCGCGCTGAGCCGCGCCGACCGCACGCTCGACTACGCGGCGGTCGACCTCGGCGCCCGGCCGCTCACCGCCTTCGTACGGGCCACCCTGCCGCAGATCGCGCCGGCCATGCTCGTCAGCGGGGTGTTCGCGTTCCTGATCAGCTTCAACGAGGTGGATCTGTCGATCTTCCTGCTCAACAGCGACCAGCAGACGCTGCCGGTCTGGATGTTCACCTATCTCAACAACTACCAGGACCCGACCCCGGCGGCCCTGTCCACCCTGATGACGCTGATGTCGGTGGTCGTGGTCGGCCTCGGAGCGCTGGCGCTGCGGCTCACCCAGCGGGGACGCCGCCTCACCATCTGAGGCCGCCGACCCTCCGTGCGCCCCCGACACCCCGCCGAATACCGACGGCACCCCCGCCGGCATCCCCTTCGCACCCCGCCGCGGACCCCTGGCACCCCGCCATGTCCCGGCACACCCCGAGGAAGGCATCCGATGGCCGAGCTGTTCCCGCGACTGCACAGCGCCTGCAACCTGGACGCCGCCTATCTGCGCGAGTATTCAGGACTGCACGACATCTACGACGGCACGATCGCCGACCTGTCACCGGCCGGCGTGGCCACCGCGCTCGCCGCGCTGGGCGGCCCGGCGCTGCCCGACGCCCACGACGAGGCGCAGCTCGCCGCCACCGAGAACGCCATGCGCACCCGCTTCGGCCGGCTCCGCCAGCACCGCTGGGACCCCTGGGTGCACGTCGAGGCACTCGACCTGTCGCCGTACGACCGGCCCTACGCCGACGCGGCGAGCCGGGAGAAGGCGCGGGCCCGCCATGTGAGCCTGTGGCCGGACGCGGTGGACAACGCGATCGAGGCCCTGGACGAGCTGTCCGCGCCCGTGGCCACCATGTTCCTGCCCGCCGTCCGCGGTCTGGCCACGGCTGTCACGCCCGCGGACGGCGACGACGGCCGCCACGCGCTGGCCGCGCTGGAACGGCTGACCGCGCACCTCACGCGGGCCGCGGGCGAGGGCGACCCGGCCCCCAGCCTGGGCAGCGACGACCTCGCCGCGCTCCTCGGCTGCGAGGACCGCGTCCCGGTGGACCTCGACGAACTCGCCGCCATGGCCGCGTCCGAGTACGAGCGGATGCGCGAGATCCTGTACGACGCCGGGGACCGCCTCGACCGCGAACCCGGTACGGCCGCCGAGCGGACCCGGCGGGTCGACGCCCGGGTACGCGCCGACCACGGCAGCTTCGAGGAGATCCTCGCCGACACCCAGGCCGAGGTCGCCAAGGCGGCCCGCTTCGTCCGGGAGCACGGCCTGCTGCCGCTGGTGGACGACGGCTGCGTCATCGAGCCCTCACCGCCGGCCCGCACCTGGGCGGCGGGCCGGGTCAGCTGGATCGCGCCCTGGGAGACGCAGGGCCACTCCCTCTTCCACATCACGGGACCCGCCGCCGACTGGTCGCCCGACGACCACCAGTCCTGGCTCAACCGTTTCAACCGGCCCGCGATGGCCGTCATGGCCGTCCACGAGATCGGCCCCGGGCACTGCTCGCACGCCCTGATGATGGGCCAGGTCGACAACCCCGTCCGCAAGACCCTCTGGTCGGAGCTGTTCTTCGAGGGCTGGGCCCACTACGCAGAAGAGATGATGTGGGAGGCCGGCTACCAGGGCGACACCGCGCACTACCAGTTCGGCATGGCGCAGGAGGCCATGATCAGGACCGTCCGCGTCGAGGCGGTGCTCGGCATCCACACCGGCGCCCTCACCCTCGACGAGGCCGTCGGCCTGTTCGAGAGCCGCGCCTTCCTGTCCGGCCCCGCGGCCCGCGCCGAAGCCCGGCGGGCGGTCTGGGAGCCCACCTGTATCCGCTACACCTGGGGCAAGGTGCTGATGCGCCGGCTGCGCGCCCAGGCCGAGGCCGCCTGGGGCGCGGACTTCTCCCTGGCCCGCTTCCACCGCGGCCTGATGGCCTACGGTTCCCCGCCGGTCGGGATCGTCGCCGCGGCCATGGGCATCGACGGCGCGGCGGCGCCCGCCGGCGTACCGGAAGGACGGCCATGACACGGGCCCCGGCGCCGGCTCACCGCGCCCGGTCCCGGTCCCGGCCCTGTCCGGCGGACGCCACGGGATACTTCCCCTCGCGGTGTCAGGGACCGGCAGCCGAAGCGTGATCGGCCGGCCGCACGGCGGCATGGCACCGGACGACGACGACCGGACGACAGGAGACACACCCGTGGCACAGGAAACCGGGGAACGCGGCACACCCCCCAAAGAGAGCACCAAGTCACCGAGTTACATGGGCCGCATCCTCAACCTGCTGGAGCTCTCGGTCATCGCCGACCAGGCTCCGCTCACCTTGAGCGAACTGGCGGTCGCGGCCGATGTGCCGCTGTCCACGGCGTCCAGGCTGATCGCCCAGCTGATCGCCTGGGGATTCCTCGACGAGGCCCCCAACAGCCGCTTCGTACCGGGCCGGCGCCTGGTGGCGATGGCCACCGCGGTCGGCGAGCACCTGTACAGCAACGACCGCCTCCAGCTGGCCACCCGGCGCCTGGCCGCCATCACCGGGGAGTCCACCACGGCGGGCCGGATCGTCGGCAACAGCATGTACATCATCGCCCGCACCGAATCGGACCAGCCGCTGCGCGCGGTCAGCCGGATCGGCGAGCCGATCCGCCCGGAGAGTTCCGCGCTGGGCAAGGCGATCATGTCCCACCTGCCCCGCGCCGGGCAGCTCGCGCTGCTCAGCGGCGCGGGCGTGGAGGACCCCGAAGGCGTACGGGAGGCGATCCTGCCCGAGCTGGAGGAGGCCAGGCGCCAGGGCTACGCCGTGGACGAGGAGACCTACAGCGTGGGCCTGCGCTGCCGGGCCGTCGCCGTGATCGGCGCGGACGGCCGGGCAGTGGCCGGCCTGTCCGTCAGCGGCCCCGCCGCCCGCTTCACCACCGACCTCGCCGAAAAGGCGGTCCCGGCACTGTGCCAGGAAGCCGCCGCCATCGGCGACTTGCGGTGACACCGGCCCGACCACCGGCCGGCGGCACCGCGAGCACCACGAAAAGCACGAGGAGACACCGCACATGAGCGACACCGCCACCACCACCCGTCCCGGCCGTACCGTCGAGACCGTCCCCGTCACCCGCCTCGGCAACGGCCACGACCTGGAACTGACGGTCCACCGGGTGGTCGGCACCCGTCCGGGCAAGACCCTGGTCGCCTTCGGCGGCATCCACGGCGACGAGGCGATGGGCCCCGAGGAGGTGCGCCGCCTGGTGACCTCGGTGGACCCGGCCGAGCTGTCCGGCACGATCATCGCCGTACCGGTGGCCAACCCCTACGCCTACGACGCCATGTCCCGCTTCACCCCGCACGACGGGCTCAACCTCAACCGCATATTCCCCGGCGACCGCAAGGGGTCGGTCACCGAGCAACTGGCCGCGGTCCTCGCCGAGATCATCACCGGCGCCGACCACTTCATCGACTTCCACTCCAGCGGCCTGTACTCGACCGTCGAGTACGCCTACGTCATGGACGACGGCCGCGACATGGCGACCGGCTTCGGCTCGCCGCTGCTCTACCACCACGCCCCCTACGAGGGCAGCTCCAACGCCTGGGCCATCACCAACGGCATCTCCTCGACCGTCTGCGAACTCGGCGGCGGCGGACAGCTGACCGACGCCTTCCTGGACAAGGCCGTGTCCCGTGGGCGCAACATGCTCAAGGCCATCGGCATGCTGGACGGCGAGCCGGAGCCGCCCGCCGCGCCCCAGAAGGTGCTGACCGAGCTGGTCATCCTGCGGCCCACCCAGGGCGGCGCGATCATCTCCGACTACGCGCCCGACCGGCTCGGCGAGGTCGTCAAGGGCGGCACCGTGCTGGGCCGGGTCGTCGACCCGTACACCTTCGAGGTCATCGAGGAACTGGTCGCGCCCTTCGAGTCCAGCGTCCTCGTGCTCACCCGCGAGGGATACACCCGCACGACCCCGGGCGACTACGGCTTCATGGTCGGCAACGCCGACACGACCCTCACCGTCGAGGAGCTGTTCGACCGCTGACCCGGCCACGGACGCGGGCGGGGCGCCGAGCGCCCGCCCGCGCCGGGCACCGACCCGCACCCGCACCCTTCCGCACCGTGCGGGACGTACGAGAGGACAGCCCAGCGATGGACATCAGGCATGTCAGTGTGGTGGACCCGGAGGGCGAACGGGTGCACAGCGACCAGCGAATCGTCCTGGACGGCGACCGCGTCACCGCCGTCACCGCCGACACCGCGCAGCCGCTCGCGCCGGACGACCTGGACGGCACCGGCCTGTACGCCGTACCCGGATTCATCGACTGCCACGTCCACGCCACCTCGGTCACCGCCGACGAATGGGCCGACACCGGGATGCCGCCCAGCTACGTCACCGCGCACGCCCTGCGCTCGCTGCGGCTCATGCTGGAGCGGGGCTTCACCACCGTCCGTGACGCCGGCGGGGCGGACGCCGGGCTCGCCGACGCGCTCGGCGAGGGCCTCGCGCCCGGCCCGCGCCTGTACGTCTGCGGTCGCGCGCTGTCCCAGACCGGCGGCCACGGCGACCTGCGCCCGCGCGGCCGCCGGTACGCCGACGACCATCCGGCCGTCCCCGGCATCGGGTGGATCGTCGACGGCGCCGACGCGCTGCGTGCCGCGGTGCGCGAACTCGTGCGCGGCGGTGCCTCGTTCATCAAGCTCATGCTCTCCGGCGGGATCTCCAGCCCCACCGACCGCATCGACCGGCAGCAGTACAGCGACGACGAGGTACGCGCGGCGGTGGACGAGGCCGCGCGGGCCGGCGTGTACTGCGCGGGCCACGCCTACACCCCCGACGCGGTGGCCAGGGCGCTGCGGTTGGGCGTACGCACCATCGAGCACGGCAATCTCATCGGCTCGCGCGAGGCCCAACTGCTGGTCGCCCGCGACGCCTTCCTGGTCCCCACCCTCATCACCTACGCCGCCCTGGCCGACGAGGGACCGCGCTTCGGCCTGCCGCCGCACAGCGTCGCGAAGGTCGCGGCCGTCCGGGACGGCGGGCTGGACGCGCTCGCCCACGCGCACCGGGCGGGCGCCGCCATCGCCTTCGGCAGCGACCTGCTCGGGCAGATGCAGCACCGCCAGTCCGAGGAGTTCGCGCTGCGCGCGCGGGTGCAGTCCGGCTGGGCGGTGCTGCGCAGCGCCACCAGCACCGGGGCGCGGCTGCTCGGCGCGGCGGGCGAACTCGGGGTGATCGCCCCGGGCGCCCGCGCGGACATCGTGCTCAGCAGGCACAACCCCGGTACCGAGGTCGCGCTGCTGGCCGATCCCGTCGCCGAGATCGCCGCGGTCGTCTCCCGGGGCCGGCCGGCGGTCACCCGGTAGCGGCCCGCCGGCGCCCGCCCGGTCCCCCACCCCTGCTCACCGCACCTCTCCAAGGACACGCACCACCATGCCACTTGACACTCCACCCCTCGGTTCGCCGCGCCCGTGCGGACCCGGGAAGGTCTTCCCGATCGGCCTGGGCGGCATGCTGCTGTCCATCGAGGGCAGGCCCGACCGGGCGCAGGCCCTCGCGACCGTGTCCGCCGCCCTCGACGCCGGGGTGACGCTGATCGACTCCGCGGCGGCCTACCATGTCGGCGCCGACGAAGTGGGCCACAACGAGTCATTGATCGCCGAGGCGCTGGCCGGCCGGGACGCGGACCGCGGCCAGGTCACCCTGGTCACCAAGGCCGGCCGGGTCCGCCCGGGTGACGGCCGCTGGCTCACCGACAGCAGCCCGGAGTATGTGATGCGCACCGCGCGGGAGTCGGCGAAGCGGCTGGGCCGGGAGCGGATCGACCTGTTCTTCCTGCACGCGCCCGACCCCGAGGTGCCGCTCGGGCATTCCCTGGCGGCGCTGCGCACCCTGGTGGACGAGGGCGTGGCCGCCACGGTCGGGGTCTCCAACGTCACCGCCGACCAACTCGGCCTGGCGCACGATGTGCTGGGCGAGCGCCTGGTCGCCGTGCAGAACGAGTTCTCGCCGAGCGCGACCCAGCACACGGGCGTCCTGCGCCGGGCGGAGTCGCTCGGCCTGGCCTTCCTCGCCTGGCGCCCGCTGGGCACCGTCGGCAAGCGCGACGACGCTCTGACGGCCGCCTTCACCGAGGCCGGCCGCGACCGGGGCGTGAGCCCCCAGCAGGCGGTGCTGGCCTGGCTGCTGGCGGCGAGCCCGGCGCTGATCCCCATCCCGGGCGCGCGCCGCCCGGAGACCATCCGCGACTCCGCGGGCGCCGCCGCGCTGGAACTGCCGGCGGACACCCTGCGCGCCCTGGACCGCCTGACCGGCCAGGACGCCTGACCGGCCAGGGCTGACCGGCCGCACGGCGGCTGCGGTCCCGGCTCGGACCTTCCCCCCGCGGCCCGTACGGTCGCGGCTCGGACCTGCCACGGGACCCGTACGGTCCCGGCGGCTCAGACCTCGTCCTCCGCCGGCGCGGGCGCCTTCGGTGCCCAGGGCGTGAAGCGGACCGGGAGGGCGGTCAGCGAGCGCTGGAAGGGGCCGGGGCGCCAGCGCAGATCGGCGGCCGGGCGGGTGAGCCGCATGTCGCACAGCCGGCTGGTCAGCTGCTCCACCGCCGAGATGGCGATCAGCAGGGCGGGCTGCCGGGCAGGACAGCTGTGCGGGCCCGCGCTCCACGCGAGGTGGGCGCTCTCGCTCGCCCCCCACGCGTCGGTCTCGCCGCCCGGCGCGGACTGGCTGTTGGCCGCGGCGTAGGAGACCAGCACCAACTGGCCCGCGCGCAGGCCCACCCCGTGGAAGGTCGTGTCGTACCGCACGTAGTAGCCGGACGACGTGGACTGCGGCGGGTTGCGCCACAGCACCTCGTTGATGGCCTCGTGGGCGGTCATCGCGCCGGCGTAGACGGAGCCGTCGTAGCGCGGGTCGGCGAGCATGTGGAGCAGGGTGTTCGCGATGAGGTTGGCGGTGAATTCGTAGCCGCCGCTGAAGGTGACGGCGATCTGCATGATCGCCTCGGCGTCGTCGAGGCCGACCGGGTGCTGGATGAAGTACGACGTCAGGTCGCGCTGCGGGCGGGCGCGGCGGTCGGCGACGAGGCCGCCGATGACCTTGACCAGTTCGGCGGACGCGTCCTGCGCGTCGGCCCCCGAGTCGAACATCGAGCTGAGCCGGCCCGCCAGCAGCTCGCCCTCGGCGTCGGGCACGCCGAACCAGGTGTTGAAGACCCGCAGCGGCAGCCGCCTGGCGTAGTCGGCGACCAGGTCGGCGCTGCCCGCGGCGGCGAAGCGGCCGATGAGCTGAGCCGCGGCGTCGGAGACCTGGGTCTGGAGCAGGTGCGGGCCGAGCAGTCCGAGGCTGTCGCCGATGACCTTGCGGTGCCGGGAGTGGGTGTCGCCGTCGGCGAAGGTGACCGCGGGCCGGTAGGCGAGCACCGAACGTACCGGGGAGTCCTCGGGGATGGTGTCGGGCCAGGGCCGCGGGTCCTTGGAGAAGGTGTGGGTGTCGCGCAGCACGTCCAGGGCGGCCTGGTAGTCGGTGACCAGCACCGCGTCCGCGCCCGGGGCGATCTCCACCCGGGCCAGCGGCCCCTGGCGGCGCAGCCGCTCGTAGTGGCGCCCGGGGTCGGCGGCGAAGTCCTCGCCGTACAGCGCGGGCAGCGTACCTGCGGTCATGGCGCGTCCTGGGGCAGTCGGGTCAGTACGTACTCGGCGAGCGCGATGAGGGTGCCGATGCTGTCGCGGCGGTTGCGGGCGTCGCACTGCACCAGCGGGGTCTCGGGCGCCAGGTCGAGGTGCTTGCGCAGCACGTCGTCGCTGTGCGCGGGAGCGCCGGGGAAGCGGTTGACGGCGACGGCGTAGGGCAGGCCCTGCTCCTCGACCATGTCCATCACCGGGAAGGAGTCGGCCAGCCGCCGGGTGTCGGCCATCACCAGGGCGCCGAGCGCGCCGCGGGCGATGTCCTGCCACAGCGGGAAGAAGCGCTCCTGGCCAGGGGTGCCGAAAAGGTAGAGCACCAGGTCGCCGGGGACGGTGAGCCGCCCGAAGTCGACCGCGACGGTGGTCGTGGACTTCTCCGGCAGGCCGCGCAGATCGTCGAGCCCCGCGCTGGAGCGGGTCATCACCTCCTCGGTGTGCAGGGTGGGGATCTCGGAGAGGGTGCGGATGAGGGTGGTCTTGCCCACGCCGAAGGGGCCGGTGACGACCAGCTTCATCAGGGTCTGCCCGGTCGCGGGCAGATAGCGGACCGGGCCGGGACGCGGCTCTGACCGCGGTTCGGCGACCGGCGCGGTCGCCGGTTCAGGGGAGGGCACGGAGTCCAACGAGCAGCCTCTCGATGAGCGTTCGGTCGATCTCCTCGGCCTTGGGGACCGGGGACCGGGCGAGCAGGTGGCCGCCGCCGACCAGATCGGCGGCCAGGAAGACGGTGGCACTGACCGGCAGGCCCAGATGGGCCGCGCACTCCACCACGGTCAGTGCGCCCGGGCGCAGCAGCGCCCACAGCCTGCGGTGCTCGGGGCCGAACTCCAGCTCCGGCGGCGGCTGGTCGGTGGAGACCAGTACCGTGAGCCGGTCGAAGTCGGCCATGCCCTTGGGGCGTTCCCGGCCGCCGGTGGCCAGATACGCCGGGACCAGGCGGCGCCCCCGGCTGCCGCCCGCCCCGGGTTCCGGCGTCGCGGCCGCTCCTGAACTGCCGGGCCTGCCGGATGTCATGGGCGGGTGGCTGCGTCCGGTTCGCGGGCGGGTGCGCTCATCGCCCGGGCGAGCGCGGCGACCTGCACCTGCATCTGGTAGGCGATGTTGCCCAGTTGGGTGTCGGGCGCGGCGAAGACCGCCAGCGAGGTGTTCTGCCCGGCGGGCACGACGATGGCGAAGCCCTGCTCGGACTCCACCACGGTCTGCGCCAGCCGCGGTGTCTCGTCATTGGTGAAGGCGGTGGTGAAGGCGCGGGCCGAGGCGTGCAGAGTGGCGGTCATCGCGGCCACCCGTTCCGCGGCGGCCCGGTCGAGGCCGGGTGAGGAGCCCTCCAGCAGGCCGTCGCCGGTGGCGATCAACGCGTGCTGGACGCCCGGCAGTTCGAGCAGCGGCTCCAGCACCCAGGCCAGGTCCTCTGCCATGGGTCGGCGGGTGGTCATGAACGGTGTTCTCCTTGCTTGTCGCCTGCGGCGGTTCCCCCGGCCGCTGTCGTACCGCTCCCGACCGCGGACCTGCCGCTGCGGGTGCCGTCCTGGAGCGCGCCCCACAGCGCGCCCGCCTGCTCTGGTGTGCGCGCCGCGGGCGCGTCGGCGGCCGGCGGGACCGGCGCGACCGGGCGGGCGGCGGTTCTCGGGCTGCGGCGGCGGCGCGAGGGCAGCGGGGTGGCCTCGACGACCGGGCCGTCGTCGGCCGCCGGCTCCTCCTCGGGCCTGGCCGGCGCCGCGGTGTCGGCCGGGGCGGGTACCAGCACGGACAGCGTGTGCTCCTCGTCGAGTACGGTCAGCAGCTCGGCCGGCACCCGCAGCATCGCCCGGACCCCGCCGTAGGGCGAGGCCTCCACGTGGCAGGAGAAGCCGTACTGCCGCACCAGCCGGCCCACCACGGCGAAGCCGGCCTGCGGCGGGTTGCCCAGCTCGGTCAGCAGCAGCGCCTCCGGGCCCGCCAGCAGCCGCCGGGCGCGGGCCAGCGTCTCCTCGTCCATGCCGATGCCGCCGTCGTCCACCACGATGAGCGCGCCGCGCCCGCCGCTCTGCTGGATCGTCACCGGCACGGCGGTGTCGGGGTGCGAGTACGACGTCGCGTTGGCCAGCAGTTCCGCGACCGCGATGGCCAGCGGCTCGGCGGCCCTGGCGACCACCGCGAGGCGCTGCTCGCGCAGGTGGTTGGCCATCTTGATACGCGCGTAGCCCGCGACCCTGGACTGCGCGCCGATCACGATCTCGGCCAGCGGCGAGTCGCTGCGGGCCAGTCCCGGCCAGGCCTCGCAGAGCACCGCGGTCGCCTGGATGCGGCGCAGGGCCAGCTCGTTGCGGAAGTCCAGTTCGAGCAGCCGCGGGTCGTCCAGCTCGTGCTGGAGGTCCTGGAGCACGCTCTGCGTCTGGTAGAGCAGCGACTGCACCTTGGCGGTGGCGCCGCGCATCGCGGCCCTGGCCGCCGCGTCGACCCGGTCGCGCTCGCCGGCCGCGGCCGTACTGGTGGCGGCCAGCACGTCGCGCATCGCCTTGGCGAGGGTGGCGTTGGCCTTCTGCGGGTGCAACAGGCCGGGCACGGGGGCGTGTTCGTGGGTCAGCGCGAGGACGGCGGCCGGGATGCGGTCGGCGGCGAGGAAGCGCAACTCCTCGATGGCGATCCCCAGTTGCTCCTCGGCGTTCTTGGCCCGCACCTCCGCGGTCTGGACCGTGGTGCGCGCCATCCGCACCAGCTGGGCGTCCCGCACATGTCTGAGGCCCGACGAGATGCCGCCGACGACGGCGACCACGAGAACACCGATGAAAGCAATGAGCACGACGCGACCCCACCCCAGAACAGTCTTGAAGCGTGATTATGCCGTGGCGAAATCTCGCCACAAGGTTTGGCGTCAAATTTCTTGCAAATTCGCGTACTTGCGAACCTTCGCCGGTCACGCTGACGTACTGGATGGTCACCGACCGGCGCCGGCGGTGGCGTGCAGGGGGTCGTCCAGCAGCGGGGCGAAGGCGAGTTCGGCGGCGCCGACCAGCGGCGCACGGTGGGCGAGCGCGGATCTGCGCAGGACGTAGGGGGCGCGGGCGCGGGCCAGCCCGGTGCCGGCGGCGTACCGCTCGATCCGTTCGCAGGCGGCGTCGTAGATGTCCTGGAGGCCGCCGCCGAAGATGACCAGCTGCGGGCTCAGGACGACGGCGAGATTGCCCAGGCCGATCGCGAGCCAGCGGGCCGCCTCGTCCAGTGCTGCCGCGGCGCGGTCGTCGCCGGCCGCGGCCGCCGCCACGACGCAGGACAGCGAGTGGTCGGGCGGTACCTCCAGCCCGGCCGCCTCGGTGATGACGTCGGTGCCGATCTCGGTCTCCCAGCAGCCGCGGGCACCGCAACGGCACAGGCGGCCACCGGGGTTGACGACCATGTGGCCGATCTCGCCCGCGTAGCCGCGCTGTCCGGGCAGCGGGCGGCCGCCGCAGAACAGGCCGCCGCCGACACCGACGTTCGCCGAGAGGTAGACGAAGTCGTCGTAGCCGCGGGCCGCGCCGCGGCTGTACTCGCCGAGCGCGCCGAGGTCCGCGTCGTTGCCGACGGTGATCGGCAGCCGGGACCACGCGGGCGCCAGGCGGGCGGCCAGGGCCGCGGCGAGCGGCCGGTCGGCCCATTGGAGGTTCGGCGCGAACCGCACCATGCCGTCCGTGCGCCGCACGAGCCCGGGCACCGCGATGCCGATACCGGCGCAGTGCCCGCCGCCGGCGGCCGGCTCCTCCAGCGACTCGACCAGGCCCGCCAGCCGGGACACGGTCTCCTCGAAGGTGACAGGACTGCCGCCGTCCCCGGGCAGCGTGCGGTCCTGGAGCACCTCGCCGCCCAGGCCCACCCGCTCGGCCCTGATCCGCTCCACCCCCACTTCGAGGGCGACGGCCTGGGCGCGCTCGGGGACCGGCAGCACCACAGGCGAGGGGCGGCCCGCCGAGCGGTGGGTGCGCGGGACCTCCTCGCGCACCAGCCCCGCCCTGGCCAGTACGGCGACCAGCGCCGCCGTGGTGCTGCGGTTGACCCCGGTGGCCCGGGTCAGCTGCGAGCGCGAGACGGCGCCCGTGGAGTGGACGCGGCGCAGCACCAGGCTGAGGTTGTGGTGCCGCACATCGGCGTGCGGGTGGGGCGGGGGGACGGTCATGGCGGCCTCCTCGCGGTCGGGACGGGCCCGCTCGGCGCCGGGGCGGGCGTCGGGGCACGGCATGGCCGCGACGGTCCCGGTCCGGGTTTTCGCGTACGGTCCCGGTCCTGCGTCGGCCGCGGGTGCGCTCCCGGTCCCGGCGGCAGGTTCAGGCGCGGGCGGCGCCCGGCGCCGCGGGGGCGGTGAATTCGGCCCAGGCGAGCGTGCCCGCAGGGCCGACGTGGCGGCCGTGGGCCTGCGCGAGCGCCTGGACCAGCGCGAGGCCGCGCCCGCCGTCGCCGGGGTCGCGCTGGAGCGGCGAGCCGCACGGGCCGCCGTCGGTGACCTCGACGCGTACGGTGCCGCAGGACAGCCGGGACAGGTGCAGGCACACCGCGGGCAGGGCGTGGTTGAGCGCGTTGGTGACCAGCTCCGAGATGACCAGGACGACGTCGGAGGCGGTCTCCGCCGGCACCCGCCAGCCGTCGAGGACGGTCTGTGCGGCCCTGCGGGCGTCACTGCTGGCCGCCGGCTGGTGCGGCAGCGGCAGGCAGCCGATCCCGGTGTCCGTACCCGCCTCGCCGTCGGCCCCGCAGCCGTGCGGGTGCGGGTCGCCGCCGCCCCGGGAGCCGGCGGGCCACGGCAGGCGGGACCTGCCCCGGCCCGCCCACTTCGGCGACGGTGCCGAGGAGAAGGCGGTGAGGACTGGATCAGGAGTAAGGATGCGCATGTCGGTACCTGGGCGTGTCGATGGGTCCCGGTCCGCCGCCCGGCGGGGCGGTGGGCGCGGCACTGGATGCGGGACGCTCCTGCGTCGGGGCCGGTCTCGTCACCCCGTACGGGCGCGGTGCGGCACACGGCCACGGGCGCGGATCACAGCTACCACCTGCGGCCTATTTGTTGTCGATCACCACAATACGACTAAACGCGCAAAACGCACCCCCCTGGCTGCCACAAGATTCCGCGGGAGCGGCTGTCAGGGCGTCGGCGCAGGTCGGAGCGGTGCGGGCGGCCCGGAAGCGGGCGGCCCCGGGGTGCCGGGCGGCTGACAACCGCCCGGCACCCCGGGGCTCGCCGGTCGCGGTCAGTACCGCCGTGAGCCGGTCCGGCCCCGGGGAGTGCCGCAGCCGTCAGCCGGCGTCGTCCGGGCACAGGTGCAGGGCCAGGACGTTGTCGCCGGTGACGGACACATGGACCCGGCCGAGCGTGCCGGTGTCCCCGCTGTTGGCGACCCGGAAGTCGCTGCCCGCGTTCTCACCGTTGTGGAAGGCGGCGTCGTCCAGCGTGAAGGTGGCCGTCTTCCAGGTGTCGGTGCCGGTCTTGGCGACCGGCGGCGACTGCTTGTAGGCGCCCGCGGTGGAGTCGTACTGCAGGCTCCAGCTCCCGGTCCCGTGGTCGTAGTAGTCGATGGTGACGGTCGCGTGGTAGGCGCCGCCGGGGACGATGGTGTTGTCGACGTCGAAGTATTCGAAGGGCGAGCCGTCCGTGGTGGACCGCCCGCTCCGGCCGCCGACGGTGACCGGGTCGGTGTGCCCGTCGCCGTTGTCGCGGAAGCGCAGCCCGCACTCGGTATCGGTGGCGCCCAGCGTGTCGCAGGCCGTCGCGGCGCCGTCCGCGGCCGGTACGGTCACCACGACCGCGCCGCCGGGCAGCGCGGTGCCGCCCGCCGTACGGAAGTCCACCGTCACCGGGTGGTAGCCCGAGGGCGTGTCCGCCGCGACCGAGATGGTGACGGGCACGGTGGCGCGGGCGGCGCGGCGCAGGTCGAGGGTGCCGGACGACGGCGTCACGGTGACCCCCGGTACGTCGGAGGCGGCGCTCCAGCGCACCGTCCCCGCGTGCCCGGCGAGCTCCGACACGCCCACCGTCGCCGGCAGGCTCGTACCGCCCGGGGTGACCTGGGTACCGGTCGGCGTGAGGTAGCCGACCGCGGGCACCTCACCGGTGCGGTACGACGGCGGGGCCGCCGTGGCGCCGGTGGCCCAGTGGGTGTCGGCCCTGGTGGACAGGTCGACGTCCAGGTCGCCGCCGCGGGTGGCGAAGGAGGCGGGCAGGGCGGTGGACTCGAAGTGCCGTCCGTCCAGCCGCATTCCGGTGACGTAGGGCGCGTTGTCGGCGGCCTTCGGCGCGTCGATGGTGATCCGGTGGCCGTTGCCGAGGCTGATCACCGCCCGCTTGACCAGCGGGCTGTTGAGCGCGAGCGCCGGTGTGCCGGGGGTGGCCGGCATCATGCCGAGCGCCGCCCACACGTACTCCGACGACAGCGCGCCGTTGTCGTCGTTGCCCGGCAGCCCGTCCGGCGCGGTGGTGAACAGCTCGGTCTCGAACCGCCGGGCGACCTCCTGGGTCTTCCACGGCTGGCCGACGTAGTCGTACATCCATGGCGCGGTGGTGTCGATCTCGTTGCCCGCCCAGTCGTAGGGCGCGTTGCCGCCCGCGTTGAGCTGCGAGAAGAAGGCGTCGAGCCGCGGGATCACCTTGCCGCTGCCGCCCATCGCGGCGACCAGGCCCGCGATGTCCTGCTGCACCGACCAGTTGTACTGTGCCGCGTTGCCCTCGTCGTAGCCGTCCTGCCCGAACGCGCCGGCCGGCGGGGTCTGGAAGCCGGGTCCCGCGGGGAAGGCGCCGCTGTCGTCGCGCGGCCGCAGGTAGCCGGTGGCGGGGTCGAAGATGTTCTGCCAGTTGTTGCCGCGCACCGCGTACTCGGCCGCGGTCCTGCGGTCGCCGATCCGGGCCGCCAGCTGTGAGATCGCGAAGTCGTCGGTGGACCACTCCAGGGTCTCCGAGGCGCCCTGCAGACCGTGGTCGCCTTGCGAGGTGCTGTTGTTGGGCGCGTAGCCGAGCCGTACGTAGTCCTCGACGCCGGGGCGTTCCACCCAGCCCCAGCCGACCTTCTGCGACCGCGTCGCGCCCTTCTTCATGATCGGCAGCGCGTCGGCGATGTTCACGCCGGTCGCGCCGAAGGCGACGTACTGCGCGAACAGCGGTACTCCGTTGTCGCCGTTCATGACGTTGCCCGTCATGTTCTGCGACGGCCACTTGGGCCACCAGCCGCCCTGCTGCTGGGCGTCCCGCAGCAGGGAGTTGGCCATGTCGCCGGCCTTGTCCGGGTAGAGCATCGTCTGCAGCGGCGCCAGCGACCGGTAGATGTCCCAGTCGGAGAACGTCGCGTACTGCGTGTGCCCGCGCGGCACCTGGTGGATCACGTCGTCGAAGCCGATGTAGCGGCCGTCCACGTCGTTGAAGACGCCGGGTGATTGCAGCGAGCGGTACAACGACGTGTAGAACGTGGTCAGTTCGTCGTCGGACGCACCGCCGACCGACACCTTGCGCAGCGCGTCCCGCCAGGCGGTCCTGGTCTGCGCCTGGACGTGCCCGACGCTCCAACCGGGTATCTCGGCCTTCGCGTTGGCCGCCGCGCCGGACGTACTCACGTACGACATGCCGATCTTGGCGGTGACGCTGCGGTCGGCGGAGGTGTCGAAGGTGAGGTACGCGCCGGAGCCGGCGCCGGTCGCGCTCGACGAGCCGGGGGTGACGGCCGTACCGCCGCCGCTGCCCGCGCTGCCGGGCTGCCAGGTGCCGTGGGCGGTGAACGGGCGGTCGAAGGTGATGTCGAAGTACATCGTGTACTTGCTGTTGTTGCACAGCCCGTGCGGTGTGGTCGTGCCCGAGATCTCCCGGTCCCCGACCACATGCACCTCGGCGGCCAGGTCGCCGCCCAGGCTGGTGCCCGACTTCACCAGCAACTGCGCCTGGCTGCCCGCCGGATAGCCGAAGGAGGCGAGCCCGGTCCTGGCCGTGGCGCCGATGTCGACCTGCACATCGGAGTCACGCAGGCGCACACCGTACGAGCCGGGGGCCGCGTGCTCCTCGTCGTGCGAGAAGTGCTCGGTGCGGGCGGCCGGGTCGGCGCCGACCTCGCCGGTCACCGGCAGGATCGGGATGTCCCCGAAGGAGGAGCAGCCGCCGGAGAAGTGGTCGAGGCTGAAGCCCTTGATGGTGGTGTCGGTGTACGCGTAACCGGTCGGCCCCGAACCGGTGTCCGGGCTGAACTGCATCATCCCGAAGGGCGCGGTGACGCCGGGGAAGGTGTTCTCCCAGTCCACGCCCTTCTGGGTGCCGATCATCGTGTTGACGTAGGAGGTGGGGTCGGCGACGAGCGCGGTCCCGCCGCGCCCCGCCGCCCCGGCCGGCCCCGCCGCGAGCGCGGACGGCACGGCCAGCACGCTGACCGCGGCCAGCGCCGCCGCGACGACGGCCGGGCGGCCGAAGGTGCGCCTGCGGCTGGTGGTGTCGTGGTGTTTCTCTCGGTGTCGGTACACGTGAGACCTTCCCTGTCACCCTGCACGGCTCTCCCGCGTGGGCGGAGGTTGTCAAAAAACTCCCCTGACAACGTTGTCACCCATGCGGCCCTGAGTTTTCACCTGCGGTGCGCAGGCGTCAAGGCCTGCGGCCCTGAGGCGACTTGCGCGGCCCGGCGCTGGGCCGCGTTTCCGCTGCCGCGAGGTCTGCGCGACTCCCGGGGCGGTGCGCGTCGGCTGCGCGTGCGGCTGGCGGATGCGCGTCGGCCGCATGTACGGCTGGCCGGTGCGCGTCGGCCGGGCGCGCGGCTGGCCGGTGCGCCTCAGCCGGGCGCGTGGGCCACCGCTGGCGCCGTGGCGTCCCGGTCACGTGCGGGGCACGGGCGGCGCAGGAGCGTCCCGGCGCACGGTGGTTCGCGTCGGTGGGACCCGGTGCATGGGGTCCCGCTGGGACGTCACCGGGCACGGTGGCTCTCCGCGAGCCGACTCGCTGACGGCGCCGGACCGGTTCCGGCCTGTCGGTCGGCGTGGGACTGCCGCCCGCCTGGGAACGGGCCGCGCACGACAAGCTCCGGTTCCACACGGCCACGAATCCGACCCGCGAGTACGACACGGTCCTCAGCCACCTGCTGGTCTGGTCCGACCAGTACGGGGACCCCGCCTCGGACTTCCACCGAACCCTGGTCGGCCTGGTCGAGGAGGCCCGCCGGTGGCGTACCGCGGGCGGCGCGATGGCCGCCCAGCCCTCCCCGGGGGTGACAGCGGCCAGCGCCCTGGAACGCCTGATGGCCCTTGCGGCGGCCGTCCCGGACGGCCCTGCGTGAGCGGGAGCGCCCGCGGCTGCCCGACCGCGGGCCGGAGGCGGTTACGTAGGATCGACCGTCATGGTTGACCTGTATCCCCCGACCCAGCCCTACGACCATGGTTTTCTCGACGCCGGAGACGGCAACCGCGTCTACTACGAGCAGCTCGGCAATCCTGCGGGCAAGCCCGCGCTGCACGTCCACGGCGGTCCGGGGTCCGGCGCGCCGCGGCGGCCGGCGCGGGCCTGGGATCCCGAGCGCTATCGCGTCATCCGCTTCGACCAGCGCAACTGCGGTCGCAGCACACCGCACGCCAGTGACCCGGCGGCGGACATGGGGCTCAACACCACGCGGCACCTGATCGACGACATGGAGCGGCTGCGCGAGCACCTCGGTATCGACAAGTGGCTGCTCAACGGCGCCTCCTGGGGCTCCACGCTCATCCTGGCCTACGCGCAGCAGCACCCCGAGAGGGTCAGTGAGATCGTCATCCAGGCGGTCACGACGACCCGGCGCGCCGAGACCGACTGGCTCTACCGGGGCGCCGGGTGGTTCCAGCCCGAGGCGTGGGACCGCTTCCGCGACGGCGTGCCCGAGGACGAGCGCGACGGCGACCTGCTGGCGGCGTACTCGCGGCTGATGGAGAACCCCGGCCGGGCGGTCCGGGAGAAGGCCGCCGCCGACTGGCTCGCCTGGGAGGACGCCGTCGTCTCGAACGAGCCCAACGGCGTACCCGGCATGTACAGCGACCGGGAGATCGACGCGCAGATCGCGTTCGTACGGATCTGCGCCCACTTCTTCAGCAACGGCGCGTGGCTTGAGGACGATCAACTGCTTCGCAACGCGCACAAGTTGGCCGGGATCCCGGCGGTGCTCGTGCACGGGCGGCACGACATGGGCAGCCCGGTGCGGACGGCGTGGGAATTGGCGAAGGCGTGGCCGGGCGCCCGCCTCCACATCATCGAGGACTCGGGGCACGCCGGAAGCGACGCCGCGAACCGCACAAGCCGGGCGGCGATCGAGGAGTTCAAGAACCGGTGATCCTCGGTGCCGCGCAAGGCGCGGAAGGCGCGGAAGACGCGCAAGGGACCGTTCACCCTCAACCGCCCTCGGCAAAGCGCCACATGTGTCACTCGTCAGGCCAATTCCCCCGCCCGCACCGCGCGGACGGTCGCCATCGAGGTCAAGGCCCACTCCCCGGCTTCGCTCCGCTCCGCGCCCGAGTGATGTCAAGCTGTCACCGTGAAGGGCAATATTCCCCAGGAGACGACGACCTTCGTCGGTCGTACGTCCGAACTGGCCTTATTGGAATCGGTGTTGGCGCAGGACCGGCTGATCACGCTGACGGGTGCGGGCGGGGTGGGCAAGACCCGCCTGGCGCTGCGCGCCGCCGCGGGAGACGGATTCCGCTTCCCTGACGGGGTCTGGTGGGCCGACCTCAGCACTCTGGACAGCTCGGGCCTGCTGCTCGCGACGGTCAGCGACGCGGTCGGCCTCGCCGACCACTCGCCGATGATGCCGGTCGAGGCGCTGTGCGAGTGGCTGGCGGACCGGCGGCTGCTGCTGGTCCTGGACTCGTGCGAGCACCTGGTCGACGCCTGCGCCACGCTGGTGGCGGACGTGCTGACCGCCGCCCCGGGCGTGACCGTGCTGGCGACCAGCCGCCGCCCGCTGGCGTCCAGGATGGAGCGGCTCGTGGAGGTGCTGCCGCTGCCGGCCGCGGGTCCCGACGCCATCACGCTGTTCAGCGAGCGGGTGTCGGGCCGGCTCGGCCGGCAGCCGCTGGCCGAGCCGGGGGCGGCCGAGGCCGCCGGGTCCATCTGCCGCCGCCTGGAGGGGATTCCGCTGGCCATAGAGCTGGCCGCCGCCCAGGTCGGGCCCTCCCTGGTCACCGAGGTCGCCGAGCAGCTCGGCTCGCGGTTCGACCTGCTGTCCCGCTCGGACTTCGTCTGGCCGCGGCGGCATCAGGCGCTGCGGACGGCGATCGGCTGGAGCCACGAGCTGTGCGCACCGCTGGAGCGGCTGCTGTGGGCGCGGCTCAGCGTCTTCCGCGGCGCCTTCGACCTGGCCGCCGCCCAGGCCGTGACCGCCGGCGCCCCGCTCGGCGCCGACGACGTGGCGGCGGCCCTGGAGCGGCTGGTCGCCCAGTCCGTCGTCCGCAGGACGGCCACCGCGTCCGGTGACCGCTACCGCATGCTCGACACCATCCGCGAGTACGGGCACACGTGGTTACGGGAGTTGGGCGAGGACACCGCCGTCGCGCACCGGCACGCCGAGCACTTCACCGGGGTCGCCCGCTGGGCGGACGCCGCCTGGGTCGGCAGCGACCAGCTCGTCGGCTACCGGAAGGTCGAGGACGCGCACCCCGACCTGCGGGCCGCGCTGGACCATCTGCTCGCCCACGATCCCGCCGGCGCCGCCGAACTCGCGGGCCTGCTCGTCTACTTCTGGACCTGCTGCGGCCACCTCAAGGAGGCCCGCGGCTGCCTCGAACGCGTCCTGGACGTCCATACGGCCGCGGGCCCGGCCCGTACCCGCGCGCTCATCGGGCTGGGTGCGACGGTGACCCTGCAGGGCGACTACGCCACCGCCACCGCGATCAGCGCCGAGGTGCGGGCGGCGGTCGAGGCCGGCGGCGACGACGCGGAGGAGCGGATCGGCGCGGCCTGCCTGACCGGACTGCTCGGCATGCTGACGGGGCAGTCGCAGCAGGCGCTCGACTCGGTGCGCGAGGCACTGGGGGCCGCCCCCGGCCGGCCCTTCGACTCCCCCGACCGGCTGCGCTGCAACCTGGTCGAGGTGCTCTCGCTGACCGGGCTCGGCGCCTTCGCCGAAGGGCGGTCACGCGCGCTGGAGTTGCGCGAGCAGTGCGTGCGGGTCGGCGAGCTGTGGACCCGCTCCTACCTGGACTACCAGCTCTCCATCGTCGCCCTCTTCTCCGCGGAGCCCACCGAGGCCGTCGCGTACGCGCGCACCATGCTGGAGAGCAAGCGGCTGCTGGGCGACGCCTTCGGTATCGCCCTCGGCCTCGACCTGCTGGCCGCCGCCATGGCCGCGGCGGGCCGGCCGGAGCAGGCCGCGGCGGTCTACGGCACGGGCGAGGCGTACTGGCGCAGTGTCGGCCACCCCCAGCGCGGCGCCCCGGAGCTCCAGCCGGTACGCGAACGCTGCGAGCGGACGGTCCGCGCCGCGCTCGGCGACGCCGGTTACACCGCCGCCTACGCCCGCGGCGCCACCGCCGACGGCCCGAGCACGCTGGCCGCTCTCGTCGCGGACGAGGCCGGCACCGAGTGACGTACGGCCGCCGGCCCGCGGCGTAACGGCCCCGCGCTCAGGGCCGGTTCACGGGTACGCCCCGAGGGCCGTCACGCGCGGACGGTCGGCAGGATCTTCGCCGCCAGGTCGCGCAGCAGCGCCTGCTCCCCGGCGCTCAGCGGCGCGGCCAGCGCGGCGAGTTGGCGGGCGATCTCGGCGGCGCCCACCTCGGTGAGCCGGCGGCCCTCGGGGGTGAGCGCGACCAGGACGCCGCGGCCGTCGTGCGGCGACGGGAGCCGCTGGACCAGGCCGCGCTTCTCGGCGCGGGCGACCAGGCCGGTCATGGAGGACTTGTCCAGGCCGAGGTGGCGGGCGAGTTCGAGCATGCCGGGCCGCCGGTCGCGCAGAATGCCGAACAGCCGGAGCTGCACGACGGAGACGTCGTACGCGGACGCCACGCCCGCCAGTACGCCCTGGACCAGGAACGACAGCTGGACGAGCGCGTCCATGATGTCCAGCGGCCCTTCGCCCTCCGGACCGTCGGGGGAGACCGCCGTCACCGCCGTCATCGGCGTCGCCGGGTCCGGGACGCGGCCCGGTCCCTGGTCTGCTTCCGGGGTGTGGCCGGTGCTCATCGCCGCTGCCTCCGTCAGGCTAGTACGTGGCACAAACTACCACGAAAGTAGTACGTGCCACAAACCTTACCCTGCCGGACCGGCGCCGGGACTCCGCCCCACACCCACATCCCCGCCCCTTGCGCCTGACCCCACCCGCGTGAAGGCGAAGGCGTACGCGGATCGGGCCAAGCGGCCAAGCGGCCAAGCGCCGTCAGCTGGAGGTGTACGTGAAGTGGGGGGTGTCGTACTGGGGGCCGTTCTTCTCATAGGTGAACCAGTACGTGATGACCGAGCCCGACGAGAGGCCGCTGATGTTCTGCGTCCAGGTGCCGCCGCTGTTGGCCATCCGGAAGTTCTGCTGGCCGCCGCCGTTGACCAGGTAGTGCACGTCCACGTAGGCCGCGGGCGTCGTCGGCTTGAAGGTGAGCCGCACCTGACCCGACCCGGTGGACGCGGCGCTCGCGGTGTAGTCGGGCGAGGTCGTACTGCCGCCGGTGGTGCCGGTGGACGTACCCGTGGACGTGCCGGTCGACGTGCCGGTCGACGTGCCGGTGCTGGTGCCGGTGGACGTACCGCTCGACGTACCGGTGCTGGCGCCGGTGGACGTACCGCTCGACGTACCGGTGGACGTACCGCCGACCGTGCCGCTGCCCGCGTTGGTCCGGTTGACCGCGATCCAGTCGACCGTCATGCCGGCCCCCGAGCTGATGTCGGCCGACGGCGAGGTGCAGCCGCAGACCTTGTTCGGGTACGAACCGCCGATCGCGACGTCGAAGATGGCGAAGAAGCCGTGGTCTACGGCGGCTTGCCAGGTGGCGACCGAGACCTGGTTCTCGTTGACCGTGTAGGTCAGGGTGCCGTCAAGGTAGAAACGCAGCTGCTCGGCCGCGGTGTTGGTGCGGTCCACGATCACCGAGTACGTGTGGAAGCCGGTCTGGCAGCCGCCGCACGCCTGGAGGCCGCTGCTGATGCCGTCCGGGTCGTGGCACTCGCCGGCCCACGCACCGCAGTGGAAGGTGGTCGAGTGCTGGCTCAGCGCGTTGACGTCCTCCATGATGTCCAGCTCGCCGATGCTGGGCCAGTTGGTCGCGCCGACCGGGCGGGCGTCGGCGCCCATCGCCCAGAACGCGGGCCAGTAGCCGAGGCCTTGCGCGGGCGCGGGCTGCTTGAGGGACGCGCTGATCTCCAGCTGCCCGCCCGCCGGGGCGGCAAAGTCGGTCCGCTGCGTCTCGATCCGGCCCGAAGTCCAGTGCCCCGAGGCGTCCTTGACCGGCTTGATCACCAGGTGCCCGGACCCGTCCTGGTAGACGTTGGTGGTCGAGTCGGTGGCCGTCTCGATCTCACCCGTGCCCCAGTTCGCCGCCGCGCCGGGGTAGCCGTAGCCGGTCCCGGTGTCGTAGAGCCAGTCGGCCCGGTTGAGGCCGCTGCCCGAGGCGCCGTTGAAGTCGTCGCTGAACACCGTGGTCCAGCCGGCCGGCGGCTCCGGTACCGCCGCTGCGGCCGAGCCGCCGGAGACCGAGAGGCCCAGGGCGCCGGCCGCCAGCAGAAGCAGCGAGCCGAGGACGGCCGACAGGGCGTGCCGACCAGGACGCCGTCCGGCACGCCGACTGCGGGAGGGACCGGCCGGTGCGATGCCGGGATGTGCGTTCTCTCTCATGGGCGTGGTGACCTTTCTCCAATAGGTGGGGGGCAGTTGAAGGGGTCGAAACAGCTCCGCGGGAGGGAGGCGGGGGGACCTCCCTCCCGTTCAGGAAGTGAACGGGCCGCGCGGTCCGTACGGATCGCGCCTCCACGCCTCGACCGGCGGGAAGGGTCCCCCGTCGAGGAAACCTTCGAGTCAGTGGCTTGGAAGCGCTCTCAGCCAACAGGATCGAAATGGAGTCTTAGCGCGTGACGCGCGCACGTCAATAAGATGAACAAGATCGATTCACCAGCGGGCCGCGCCCCCGTCCGTTTCCGCCGGTAGGAGCGACAGCGCGCGGATTCTGGTCCAGACCTTTTTGGCCGCGGCTCCCGACCGCCCTGGCCCGCTCACCGGGAACGGCGCCGGTTACGCCCTCGCCGCGGCCCGCGGAGCGTCCTCGGGGTGATCGGCGTCCCAGCGGGACCGGGCGGCGGCGATGGCGGGCGTGTGCGCGCGGGACCAGTCGGCGAGGTCGGTGATCACCGAGGCGAGGCTGCGGCCGGTGTCGGTCAGGGTGTAGTCGGTCTGCGGCGGGACGGTCGGGTGGACGGTGCGGTGGACGAGGCCGTCGCGGCACAGCCGGCGGGTCGTGACGGTGAGCATCCGCTGCGAGATGCCCGGGATCGCCCGCTCCAGCTCGCGGAAGCGGCGTACTCCCTTGGCGAGTTCGACGACGACCAGGACGGACCACTTGTCGCCGATCCGGTCCAGCACGTCCCGGATACCGCAGTCGTCATCGCCGCACGGTCCGACCTGCGGGGTTACCGCGGTGTGCGTCACGGACATGGAAGTGCCTCCTTACGCCCACCGCCGTTCGCGGTGAGGCTGTGAACCGTGGTCATCACAACGAACCACGAACTCCACGGAGGCATTTCATGATCCTGGTGACAGGTGTGTCCGGCGCGCTCGGCGGCCTCGTACTCGACCGGCTCACGGCGGCGTCCGCTGCCGCGTCCGAGCGGATCGGCGGCCCGGCGGTGGCCGCCGGAACCCGCCCGGAAGTCGCGGGGACCACCCGTCCGGACGTCGCGGGGACCCGTCCGGTGGTGGTCGGCGGGACCCGCTCCCCCACCGCCGGATCCGGCGCGCGGCACATCGACTTCGACGACCCGGCGTCGCTGGCCGAGGGCTTCGCGGGCGTCGACGTCCTGCTGTTCGTCTCCGCCGGATACGCCGAGGACGACGTGGTGCTGGCCCGGCACGGGGCGGTGGTCGAGGCGGCAGCCGCGGCGGGCGTCCGGCACGTGATCTACACCAGCCTCGCGGGCTCGGGCGAGCGCCTCACCATCGCCGTGCCGCACCGCTGGACCGAGGAACGGCTCGCCGCCGCGCCCTTCGCCACCACCGTGCTGCGCAACGGCCTGTACGTGGAGGTGCCGGTGGGCCTCGCGGTCGCGGGGGCCGAAACGGCCGCTGATACGGGAGAGTTCAGCGCTCCCTTCGGCGACGGCCGGATCTCGGTCGTGGCCCGCGAGGACCTGGCCGACGCCGCCGCCCGGGTCGCGCTGGAGGCCGACGCCGACCTCGCCGCCGAAGGCCGGCCCGGCCGGCACGCGGGCCGGGTCTACGAGTTGGAGGGCGTCGAGGTGCTGCACGGCGACGACATCGCCGAGGTGCTCAGCCGCGAGCTCGGCCGCCCGGTCCGCTACCGCTCGGCGCCGCTGGGCGCGACCCGCGAGGCGCTGTCGGCGAGCGGCCTGCTGCCCTACCAAGTGGGCCACGCCGTCTCGGTGTTCTCCAACCTCAAGGCCGGCTGGCTGGCCGCGACCAGCAGCGACCTGCCGGAACTGCTGGACGTCCCGCCGCGCCCGGTAAAGGAGTTGATCGCCGACGCGGTACGGGCCGGTGGATACGTCTCGCAGTCGGTACCGGGCGAAGTCGTCGCGGGCTGACAGCTCCGAGGACGGGGGCGGGGCTGACGGCTCCGAGGACGGGGGCGGGGCTGACGGCTCCGGGGCGGGCCTCAGAGGCGGGTCACCATCAAGGAGACGTCGTCCTGGTCGCCGCTCGGGTTGGCCATGGCGCGCAGCAGGCCGTCGGCGAGTTGCTCGGGGGGCAGGTGCCGCAGATCGCGCGTGGCCGCGACGAGGCGGTCAAGGCCCACGTCGATGTCCTCGTGGCGGCGTTCGATCAGGCCGTCCGTATACATCACCAAAATGTCGCCGCGCCGGTATTCGACGGTGGCCTGCGGCCTGGGCACGTGCTCCAGCCGTACGCCGAGCGGTGGGTCGGTGGCGAGGTCGAGCAGCCGGTGTGTGCCGTCGGCCCCCATGAGCACGGGCGGCGGGTGGCCCGCGCTGCTGTACATCAGCAGCCGGCTGACCGGGAAGACCTGGCAGGCGACAGTCGTGGTGGCCGTCGCGCCGTCCTGGGCGCGCGCGTACAGGCCCAGTGTCTCCAGCGCGCCGCTGGGTCCGTCGGCGACCCGGATGGCGGCGCTGAGCGCGCTGCGCAGCATGCCCATGACGCTGGCGGCGACCACCCCGTGCCCCACCACGTCGCCCACCGTCAGCCCAAGCCGCCCGTCGGGCAGGTCCACCACGTCGTACCAGTCGCCGCAGGCGTTCATGCCCCGCAGCGCGGGGCGGTAGCGCACCGCGATCTCGGGGTGCGCGGCCAGGTCGGGCGTGGCGAGCATGGCCTGCTGGAGGGTCAGCGCCACATCGTGGGTGAGGGTCGTGGACTCCTGGAGCCGGGCGTTGGCCCGCTGGAGTTCCTGCGCCCGGGTGAACAGTTCGGCACGCGGCGCCTGGACCTCGTCGCGCTCCGGCGCGGCGCCCTCGCGCTCGGCCCTGACGAAGGGGGTGACGTCCTCGACGCGGTGGATGATCAGGTCCACCTGTCCGTCGGCCCCGATCAGCGGCCGGTTCACCACGTTCCACCAGCGCGGCTCGAACTCGCCCGCCCGCCCGGCCCGGGGAAGCGCGAAGCGGTGCAGCAGCAGCATGTTGCTGCGGCCGGTGGCCAGCACCGTGTCGAGCGAGCGGCGCTGGGCCTCGGCGCCGCCCGACGCCGGATCCCCCGGCTCGGGCGGAAAGGCCTCGAAGAAGCCGCACCCGGTCAGTTCCGCCGCAGAACGGCCGGTGACCTCGCTGTACGCCTCGTTGGCGGCGACGATCACCAGGTCCCGGTCGAGCACCACGCAGGCCGCGGGCACCGCGGCGAAGAGCGCGGCGTAGTCCGGCGCCTGGACCTCACGTCCCGCCACCACGCCTCCCCTCCGTTGCCGGCCACGGCCGCGCGACCGTACCCGCCGACAGTCAACCCCGGCCGCCCGGCCGCCACCCGCAGGCGCACCCGCGACTCGCCCGTCCAGCGGAACGCCGCCCGCCGGCCGCCGCCCGCCGGCTGAGCGGGCTCGCGGGCGGCTCGGCTTCGGGCAGGCTGGGGTGGTGCCGCACAGAGCCGCCGAGGGCGTCCGCGCCCCAGCCACGTCACGGGGCCTGCCCGTCCCGAGCGAGGAGACAGCGCCATGACAGTCCCTGCCGACGCGGACTTCGACCCTTCGGCCATCCTGGACCGCATCGCCGCCGCGACCGGCCATCTCCTGCTGGCAGCAGAGCAGTTGACCGAGGCTGAGGTACGCGGACCCTCGCTGCTGCCCGGCTGGTCGCGCGGCCATGTGCTCACGCACCTGGCGCGCAACGCGGACGGCGGCCGCCATCTGCTGTTCTGGGCGCGGACCGGGGTGGAGACACCGGAGTATCCGAGTCCGGCCGCCCGGGCCGAGCAGATCGAGGCGGGGGCGGGCCGCGGCGCCGCGGCGCTCGTCGCCGATCTGCGCGACAGCTCGGCCCGGTTCGCCGAGGAATACCGGCGGATGCCCGCGGAAGCCTGGCAACGGACGGTGCGCTGGACGCAGGGCCACGAGCGGCCCGCGGCCAGGGCGGCCGACTCCCGGCTCAGCGAGGTGCTGGTCCACCACGTCGACCTGAACGTCGGCTACCCGCCCGCCCAGTGGCCGGCCGACTTCGTCCACGCGATGCTCGGCCGGGTGGTCGCGGCCCTGCGCGCCCGCGGCGACACCCCCGCCATGCGCCTGCGCCCGACCGGCGCCGAGGCCGGGAACGGGAACGGGAGCGGGGCAAGGGCAGGGATCGGGGCCGGGGGTTCCGACGCCGTCTACGACCTCGGCGGCGCACCGGACGCACCCGTCGTCCGCGGCCCGCGGCACGCGCTCCTGGCCTGGCTGATGGGGCGCTCCCCCGGCGCCGATCTGTCGGTGGAGGGCGGGGCGGTCCTGCCGGAACCGCCCTTCCTCTACTGACCGCGGGCCGTCGAGCGGCACCTCTACGTACGGGGGCGCCGGTACGTACGCGGCGCCTCCGCGTACGGGGAACGAATCGCGCCACGGCAGCGGTGCCCACCGGGCCGATACTGCCGTAACTCTTGTCACTTGCATGGCGGCGCCATATCGTCCCGTGCCCGGAGCGACATTGGGAGCGCTCCCACCCCCACGTGGGACAGCTCCCGTCGCGCTTGGTCATCCCCCCACCTTCCGTGCTTGTCGAAGGGACAGCATGAAGACGCTCAAGCAGGTCCTCCGATCCACCCGAAAAGCCACGGTGGCGGCCGTGGCGGCGCTCGGCCTGGCCGTGGCCGGTCTGCTCACCCTGACGACCGCCCCCGCCGCCCACGCCGACACCCAGATCTGCACGCAGTACGGCTCGACCACGATCCAGGGCCGCTACGTCGTGCAGAACAACCGCTGGGGCACCAGCCAGGCCCAGTGCATCAACGTCACCGGCACCGGCTTCCAGGTCACCCAGGCCGACGGCTCCGTCCCCACCAACGGCGGCCCCAAGTCGTATCCGTCGGTCTACAACGGCTGCCACTACACCAACTGCTCGCCGGGCACCGCCTTGCCCGCCCAGCTCAGCGCGATCGGCAGCGCACCGACCAGCATCTCGTACACCTATGTCGGCAACGCGGTCTACGACGCCGCGTACGACATCTGGCTCGACCCGACGCCACGGAAGGACGGCGTCAACAAGACCGAGATCATGGTGTGGTTCAACCATGTCGGCTCCGTCCAGCCGGTGGGCTCCAAGGTGGCCACCGCGAGCGTGGCCGGGCGCAGTTGGGACGTGTGGACCGGCAACAACGGTGGCAACGACGTGATCTCCTTCGTCGCGCCCTCGGCGATCGACAGCTGGAGCTTCGACGTCAAGGCCTTCGCCAATGAGGCGATCAACCGCGGCCTGGCCCAGAGCTCCTGGTATCTCACCAGCGTCCAGGCCGGTTTCGAGCCGTGGCAGAACGGTGCGGGCCTGGCCGTGACGTCCTTCTCGTCGACGGTGAACATCGGCGGCGGGTCGACCACGGGCGGAACGACCACCGGCGGGACGACGACCGGGGGCACCACCACCGGCGGCACGACCGGCGGCAGCGGCTCGTCCGGCTGCAAGGTGACCGTCACCCCGCAGACCTGGGCGGGCGGCTTCACCACGAACGTCACCGTGGCCAACACCGGCTCCAGCGCCGTCAACGGCTGGACGCTGGGCTTCACCCTCCCGGCCGGCCAGACGGTGACCAGCTCCTGGAACGCCACGGTCGCCCCCGCCTCCGGCGCCGTCACCGCCTCCAGCCTCGCCTACAACGCCCAGATCCCGGCCGGCGGCTCCCAGTCCTTCGGCTTCCAGGGCACGTCAGCCGGCAGCTCCGCCCCGCCCAGCGGCTTCACGCTCAACGGCACTCCCTGCTCCTGACCGCCCCCGAGAAGCGCGCCGCCCGCCCCGCAAAAGGGGCGGGCGGCGCGCCGCTTCCGTCACGCCCGCCGCCTCCTCAGCACCCGGCCGATGACGAATCCGGCCCCCGGCGGCAGGCGATCCGGGCGTTACCAGCCCTTGCAGATGTGACGTCACGTCATCTCCCCTGCGTGCGCTGCCGGGACGTCGGTCGGCGGGCCCGGCGGCAGGAGGTCGCCGTGGTGGTGGCGGAGCAGGCGTTCGTGTTCGGGGGTGAAGAGGGTGCGCCCGGTGCCGGTGGCCGGGTCGGCGGGGCTGTTCGTGGTCAGTTGCGTCAAGTCGGCGACGACTTCCGCGGTGTTCGGCCGGCCGGTGGCGCGCAGGAGGCGGCCGAGGGCCTGTTCGCAGGCCGCGGCGGGACCGGCGAGTTCTTCGTGGGTGATCGCGCAGACGGCGGGGTGGTGGCGGAGCCATCGGCTGCCGCGGGCTTCGTGCGTGCCGGGGAAGCCCGAGTCGGTCAGGGCGAGGGTGATGCGGGCTTCCAGGGTGGGCAGAGCCGTGAGGATGTCGCGGTAGACGAGGTGTTCGGGCAGCGATCCGACCTGGCCCGCGGGGTGGGTGAGGGCGCGGATCTGGCTGATGATCCGGTCGCGGATGTCGCGGTCGTGGAGGACGATCGGCGGCCGGCCGCCGGACCGCCAGGCGCTCAGGAAGCCGGGGTCGGCACGGCGGAGGTCCAGCCCGGTGACGTACCAGCAGCCGCGGCCGGGCAGCAGGCCGAGCAGGTCGGCCGCGGGCAGGCGGGCCAGCCGGTGCTCGGCGTCGGGGTCGACGGGTGAGGCGTGCGTGGTGGGCTGGCCCAGCCGGGCCCACCAGACCCGCCACAGGGCGCTGACCGCCTGCTGGAAGGCCGGTTCCAGGGATTTGCGGCACGCCCCGTTCGGATTGAGCAGGGCGGCGGCGTACTCGGCGCCGTAAGCGGCGCGGAGCAGGGGGTAGACCTCACCGGGGCCGGGCTGCTGGGCGCCGGCGGACGGGCCGCCGCTCATGGTGCCGTAGGAGGCGTAGCCGAGCGCGCTGGTGATGTCGGCCAGCAGCGGGGTTCCGCTGCCCGGCAGGGACACGACGATCATCTGGGCTGCGGGCATGAGGGGTCTCCGGGAGGAAGAGGCCGGGCCGGGTGGCGGACGGCACGGCGGCAGTACGGATTCAGCGGTGCCCGGCGGCGGGGGCGAGGAGCAGGTCCTCGTAGGCGTGGTGGCGGCGGGCGCTCGTACGGGGGTGGAGCAGGGCGGCCGCGCGGACGTGCTCGCCCGCGTCGGCCAGGGCGCGGGCGAGGGTGTCCTGGATGATCTCGCGCTCCACCCGGACCCCGCCGATCCGCTCGGCGTCCGCGCCCAGGGCGGTCAGCAGGTCCACCGCCGCCCGGGGACGCCCCGCGGTGACCTCCGCCAGTGCCTGGACCACCGGGGCCAGGGCGTCGCGGAACTCGGGGCGCCGGTCGGCGGAGCAGTGGCGGGCCAGGGCGTGCAGGTCCTCGGTGGCGGCTTCCACGGCCAGGGCGAGCGCGAGGTTGAAGGTGTGGAAGACCTCCGCCATTCCGCCCGGTCCTGCCAGCAACTCCCGTACGTGGGCCGGGTCGCTGCGGCCGGCCGGCTGCTGTCCGGCCAGCAGCAGCCGCCAGTTGGCCGCGGCCCGCATGCCGACGTCCGCCCGCGACAGGGCCGTGTCGGCGCGGCGGCGGGCATCGGCGAAGTCGCCGCAGGCGATCGACTGGAGCGCGGCATGCCAGTTCAGGTGCCGCGACTGGACCGCCCCCGGGTCCGCCGCGAGCCACCCGTCGAGGAACTCCGCCCCGGCGCGGCCGGTGCCCAGCTCGTGTTCCGCGTGGGCGAGGGCGTGCGCGGCCACCCCCGAGCGCGGCCACAGCGCCAGTGCCCGTCCGGCCAGCTCGTGCGCCTCCCGTACCCGGCCCTGCTCGGCGCGGGTCGCGGCCAGCCAGCTCGTCCACGGCCAGTTGTCCGGGCCGGCCAGTGCGGCTTGTTCCGCTACGAGGGCGTCGCCGTGCGCCCGGTAGGCGGGGTCACCGGACGCGGCGAAGGCGCCCAGCATGAGCCCGGCGACCTCGTCGGCGGGCCAGCGGGCGAAGTGCGCCGCCAGGTGCTCGGCGCTGAGCGCGTACTGCCGGTGCGAGAAGAGGTAGACCCCGTAGACGACGCTCGCCTGCCGCTCCCCCGCGGCCTGCGCGTCCCGGTGCGCGATGACCAGCTCGTCCTTCAGCTCCGCGTCGCCGAGGCGGTCGCAGGTCGCCAGGGTCAGCAGTGCGCGCGCCATGCCGGAGTCCGGCTCCGCGGCCTCCCACTGCCGCAGCAGCGGCAGCGCCTGCCCGCTCAGGGCGAGCAGTTCGGTCACCGCGCGGTCTTCGAGGCGCGCGCCGGCCGCCGTACCTGGCGCCGTACCCGCCGCCGCGTCTGCCGCCGTGTCCGAGGCCATCCGACCCGTCGCCTCCGCCCGCTGGTCGCGGCAGGTCAGACCGAGGAGGCGAAGACGGCGGTGCAGACGATTCCGCTGGTGCCGCAGTGGTTGCGCGGCAGGCTCAGCGGCAGCGCGGCCTGGTTGCCGCCGCCGACTCCGCTGCCGGCCACCGTGGCGCCCTCGGACTGTGCGCCGCGGTCCTGGTTCACGCAGGCGTTGCCGAACACCGCGTCGCCGATCCCGAGGACACTCGCGTGGGCGGCACCGGCCGGAAGCAGCGCCGCTCCCGCGACCGCGCCCATCACCGCGGCCCGTGCGCTCGCCTTCCCCACACCGCGCATTTCCGTGCCCATCGCGTTCCTCCTCCACCCGGGCGGATCCCGGTGCCTGTACGGATGCACTCGTCGCATATGTCCGAGCCGTGCCCTTTCCAACGACTCGCCATCGCAGACGACACGGTGTCCCTGACGGGAAGCACGACAGGGCGGCGGGGGGCGACAAAAGCCCGCGATACGGCGGAATCGTTCCACCGGCGTGGCGGCCGTACAGGTCATGCCGGCCGGACCCGAGGCCGCGAACGGGCGGTCGGCGTAAGTGCGTCCGGGTCTAGGCCGTAGCGGGGCGAGGGCCGGCTGCCCTGTCGCACGGCCGACCTGCTCGATCCGGCTCCGCGAGCCCCCGGGGCGGTACCCGCTTCGGCCGGGGCCGGAAGGTTGGCGGCAGACGAGTCGGGCTGTAGGCCGGGTTCTGTACCCGGGGGCCTCGCGGCCGACCGGGTGGCGGCCATCCATCTAGGGCTGCCGTTGCCGACAGCCTCGTGCGGTCTACCCGCGGACTCGGGCGGGCAGCCCTCGGACGTCCGCGCGGACGACGCAATCCTGCGACGTCCTCTTGACCTTGCTCCGGGTGGGGTTTACCTAGCTGCCCAGGTCGCCCTGGGCACTGGTGGTCTCTTACACCACCGTTTCACCCTTACCGGGAACCGAGGTCCCCGGCGGTCTGTTTTCTGTGGCACTGTCCCGCGGGTTACCCCGGGTGGCCGTTAGCCATCACCCTGCCCTGTGGAGCCCGGACCTTCCTCGGCAGGACCCTGAGATCCTGACGCGGCCGTCCGCCCGGCTCGTCTGCCGTACCGCCATCGTAGTGGATCAGGCGCGCGCCGGGGTGCGGGCACCCTCGTTCGGCGCGGTGCGCCCGGTCGGTCGGCCGGTGGAACGCGCAGGTCGCGGCGGGCGTCACGCCGGTGGGACCGTGCCGCGTAGGCTGCTGCGGGTCCGTACGCGTGAAGGAGAAGCCGTGCTCGTCCTGCTGCCGCCGTCAGAAGGGAAGGCCACCGCCGTACGCGGGCGGCCGGTCGCGCTCGACGGGCTCTCGCTGCCCGGGCTCGGCGCGGCCCGCGAGGCGGTGCTCGATGAGCTGATCGGCCTGTGCGCCGCCGACGAGGACAAGGCCGCGCACGTACTCGGGCTCAGCCCCGGGCTGCGCGGCGAGGTCGCCAAGAACGCCGGCCTGCGCACCGCCCCCGCGATGCCCGCCGGACGGCTCTACACCGGGGTCCTCTACGACGCGCTCGGCCTCGGCACGCTCGACGCCGCCGCCAAGCGGCGGGCCGGGCAGTCGCTGCTGGTCTTCTCCGGGCTGTGGGGCGCGGTACGGCTCGCCGACCGCATTCCGGCCTACCGCTGCTCCATGGCCGTACGCCTGCCGGGGGCCGGCGGGCTCGCCGCGTACTGGAAGCCGCACCTGGACCGGGTCCTGCCGGAGGTGGCGGGCGGTGGGCTGGTGCTGGACCTGCGCTCCTCGGCCTACGCCGGGGCCTGGCGGCCCCAGGGCGACGTCGCCGGGCGTACGGCGACCGTGCGGGTGCTGCAGGTGAGCGTCGTCGACGGGGTCGAGCAGCGGAGTGTCGTGTCCCACTTCAACAAGGCGACGAAGGGGCGGCTGGTGCGGGCGCTGCTCACCGCCGGGGCGCGGCCCAGGACCCCGGCGGGGCTGGCGGCGGACCTGCGCGATCTCGGTTTCACCGTGGAGGGGGACGGAGGCCGGCTCGACGTCCTGGTGCACGACCTCCACTGAGCCCTGCGGGGCTGTTTTCGCCCCCGGGTGCGGGTCGGCGCGGGGGGCCGCGGGCCTGTGTTGCCACTTGCGGTGAGCCGCCGCCTGCCGCGGCGACGTGGCTGGTCGCGCGGTTCCCCGCACCCCTGGGTGGGTGCCCCGTCCTGTTGCCCTTCGCCTGCGGCGCCATGGTGGTTGCGCGCGCAGTTCTCCGCGCCCCCAGGTGGGTGCCCCTTTGCGGCGCGCGCTTGTCGGCTGCACCGTCGTGGTTGCGCGCGCAGTTCCCCGCGCCCCTGGGTGGCAGCCCCGTCCTGTTGCCCTTCGCCTGCCGCGGCGTCGTTCCCCGCGCCCCTCCGGGGCACCCCTGCCGAGGGGCCTCGTCCTCTGCCGCAGAGGGCACGCTTCAGGTGCGCGGGCGGCCACAGGACAGCGGCACTGTGAACGCCGCAGGAAGTGGCACCCACCCAGGGGCGCGGGGAACTGCGCCGCACGCCCCCCACCAGGCCGAGGTGGAGAGTCGGCATGCGCCCCGCAGGGACGTTGCACAGAACGCAACGAGCGTTGCAGAGGATGATCCGGGGGGACAGGATAGGCGCATGGACTCCGTGCTCGGCCTCGCCTCCGTGATACCCGTCGTCGTCGTGGAGGACGCCGACGACGCCGTACCGCTCGCGCGGGCGCTGCTCGCGGGTGGGCTGCGGGCCATCGAGATCACGTTGCGCACGCCGGCCGCGCTGGACGCGATCCAGGCGGTGGCGCACGGTGTGCCGGGGGCGGTCGTCGGGGCCGGGACCGTGCTGACGCCCGACCACGCGGCGGCGGCGACCGCAGCGGGCGCCCGCTTCCTGGTCAGCCCGGGCTGGACCGAGCGGCTGCTCGACGCGATGTGCGGGACCGGGCTGCCGTATCTGCCCGGGGTGTCGACCGCGTCGGAAGTCCTCGACCTGCTCGAACGCGGCGTCACCGACATGAAGTTCTTCCCCGCCGAGGCGGCCGGCGGTGTGCCGTTCCTGCGGTCGCTGGCCTCGCCGCTGCCCGACGCGCGGTTCTGCCCGACGGGCGGGATCGACGCGGCCCGGGCGCCGCGGTATCTGGCGCTGCCGAACGTCGCGTGCGTGGGCGGCAGTTGGATGATCCCGCCGGACCTGCTCGGCGCCCGCGACTGGGACGGCGTCACCGCACTCGCCAAGGAGGCGGCGGCGCTCACGGCCTAGAGCGCGGGCGGATCAGCCCAGGTGGGCCGTGGAGTTGAGGAAGCGCACGGACGCGTTGCCGTCGGCGTAGTAGGCCACCGCGGACAGTGCGGCGGGGGCGAGGTCCATGCGGAAGACGGCCTCGTGCGGTGCGCCGAGGGCGAGCCGCAGCAGGGTCTTGACCGGGGTCACATGGCTGACCAGCAGGATCGTACGGCCGCGGTGCGCGGCCAGCAGTTCGTCCCGGGTGCGGGCCACCCGGGACGTGACGTCGTCGAAGCTCTCACCGCCGGGCGGCGCGGCGGCCGGTGAGGCGAACCAGGCGTCGAGCGCGGCCGGGTGGCGCTCCCGCACCTCGGCGAAGGTGAGGCCCTCCCACGCGCCGAACGCCGTCTCGCGCAGCCCGTCCGCGACGGCGACCGGCAGTCCGAGCCGGTCCGCGGCCACTCGCGCGGTCTGCCGGCAGCGGGCCAGCGGCGAGGTCACCACCGCCTCGACCATGTCCATGACGGCCGTCCCCGCGGCGGCTTCGGCCTGCGCGCGGCCGTGCTCGGACAGCGCGGGGTCGGCGCCGCCGCTGCCGGAGAAGCGCCGCTGCGCGGTGTGCTCGGTCTCGCCGTGCCGCAGCAGCACCAGGACGGTCGGCGCCGGCGTGTCCACTACAGTCCGGAGTCGGCCGTACGCACCAGGATCCGGCGGCAGTTCTCGCAGCGCACGACCTGGTTGGCGGGGGCGGCCCGTACGTCGTTCAGCTCGGTGATGTTCAGTTCGAGGCGGCAGCCCTCGCAGCGCTTCTGGTAGAGCCGGGCGGCGCCGACACCGCCCTGCTGGGCGCGGAGCTTGTCGTAGAGCTTGATCAGGTCATCGGGCACGGTCGAGGCCAGCACCTCGCGCTGCTTGGACGCGGTGAAGCCCTCGGCGTCGAGGCCTTCGAGGGCCGCGGACTTGCGGGCCTCCGCCTCGGCGGTCTTGGCCTGCAACGACTCGACCCGGGCGGCCAGTTCCGTGGCCCGCTCCTGGGCGGTCTCGCGGCGCTCCATGACGTCGAGCACGACGTCCTCCAGGTCGGACTGCCGCTTGGCCAGCGAGGTGAGTTCGCGGCTGAGGTTCTCCAGGTCCTTGGGGCCGACCGCGCCGGAGTCCAGCCGCTGCTGGTCGCGTACGGCCCGCTGGCGCACCTGGTCGACGTCCTGCTCCGCCTTGGTCTGCTCGCGTGCGGTGTCGCTCTCCTCGGTCTGCGCGGCGACCAGCAGGTCGCGCAGCTGGGCGAGGTCGGCGCCGAGGCGTTCCAGCTCGGTGTGCTCGGGAAGGGTCCTGCGCTTGTGGTCCAGCTGCGCGATGCGCGCGTCGAGGGCCTGGACTTCGAGAAGACGGATCTGGTCGGCGGGCTCGGCGTTCAGCGGGGGGCTCCTGGGCTGCTGGAAGGGACGGAAGAAGCGGAGGGTGCGTGCGCCGTCCACGGGTCGGTGACGGCGTACGAGACCTGGGTGCTCAGCGCCCAGCCGTGCCGCTCCGCGAGCGTGTCGACCTGGCGGGCGGCCTGCGGGCACCACGGCCACTCGGTGGCCCAGTGCGCGGCGTCGAGCAGGGCGAGAGGTGCGGCCTGGCGCGCCTCGGAGGCGGGGTGGTGGCGCAGGTCGGCGGTCAGGTACGCGTCCACACCCGCGGCCCGCACCTGTTCGAAGAGGCTGTCCCCGGACCCGCCGCACACTGCGACGGTCCGTACGGGCGCGGCCGGGTCGCCCGCGATGCGCAGCCCGGTCGCGGTGGCGGGCAGCCCGCGGGCGGCCCGCTCGGCGAACTCGGCCAGGCTCAGCGGGGTGTCGAGCGTACCGATCCTGCCGAGGCCGCGGCGGCCCTCGGTGTCTGCGGGGTCGGGCACCAGCGGACCGGTGACCCGCAGGCCCACAGCGGCGGCCAGCGCGTCCGAGACACCGGGGTCGGCGCGGTCGGCGTTGGTGTGGGCGACATAGAGGGCGACGCCGTTGCGGATCAGGTCGTGGACGACCTGCCCCTTGAAGCCGGCCGGGCCGACCGGGGCGACGCTCGTCGTACCGCGCAGATAGAGCGGGTGGTGGGTGACCAGCAGGCCCGCGCCGGCCGCGACGGCCTCGTCGACGACCTCCTGCACCGGGTCGACGGCGAAGAGGACCCGGCCGACCTCCGCCGCCGGATCGCCGCAGACCAGGCCGACGGCGTCCCAGGCCTCGGCCAGTGCCGGGGGCCACAGGGCGTCGAGGGCGGCGATGACGTCACAGACACGGGGCACGTAGGGAAGGTTACCCGGGTTGCCACCGGACCCGCCCCGGGAGGCGGGCGCCGGATCGTCCCCGGTGGCGGGCCGGACCCGCGGTGCCGGGTTCAGCCCGCCAGGTGGTGCTGGAGGTCGGCGACGACCTGGTCGGCGGCGGTGACGCCCAGGCCGAGGTACCAGGTCTCGTCGGGCACGTCGAAGGCGCGGCCGGCCTTGACCGCGCCGAGGTTCTTCCACAGCGGGTTGGACTGGGCGCGGGCCTTGTCGGTGGTGCCGGGGTCGCCGTAGACGCCGGTGAAGATGTAGTCCGCGTCGGCCTTGTCGATGTTCTCGGCCGAGATCTCCGCGGCGAGGTCGTCGATGTCCTGGTTCTTGGGCCGCGGGATGCCCGCGTCCTTGAGGATCGTGCCGATGAAGGACGCGTTGCCGTAGAGCCGGGTCTTGCCGTCCTGCATGTAGCGGACCATCGACACGACGGGCTTGTGCGCGCCGATTGCCGCGTCCAGCGCCTTGATCCGGCCGTCGTAGTCGGCGAGTTTCGCGGTGGCCTCGGCGCTCTTGTCGAGGGCGGCGGCGTTGAGCAGGTAGTTCTGCTTCCACGTGAAGCCGGGGCGGACCGAGAAGACGGTCGGCGCGATCTTGCTGAGCGCCGCGTACTGCGGGGCCGCCCGCAGCTGGCTGCCGAGGATGAGGTCGGGATGGAGGCCGGCGATGGCCTCCAGGTTCAGGCTGTTGATGGTGCCGACGCTCTTCGGCTGCCCGCCGTCCTTCTTCAGATAGGACGGCAGCGCGGGCGAGCCCTCGCTGGGCGCGTAGCCGACCGGCTTGACGCCGAGGGAGACGACGTTGTCGAGTTCGCCGACGTCGAGGACCACGACCCGGGTGGGCCGCGCCTTGATCACGGTGGTGCCCATGGCGTGGGTGACGGTGCGCGGCCACTGGCCGGGCTTGGCGTCGGTGCCCATCGCGGCGGTCTTGTCGGCGGCCGAGCCGAAGTCCTTGCCGCCCTTGGCGACGGACTGCTTGTCCTTGCCCTTGGCGGCGGTGCCGTTCCCGCCGCCCGCGCCGTCGGAGGAGCTTCCGCAGGCGGCGAGCGAGAGGCCCGCGGCGGCGGCGAGGGCGACGACGGCGGTGTGGCGGCGCCGGACAGACATGGGGGCACTCCTGGACGGTGGTTCGGCGGAACGTTTCTTCTTAGGTGAGCCTAACCTCAGCGTCCGGCCGGGCACCCTCCACCCCCCTCCCACGCAGCACACGCGTCGCACTCGCGCGGCGGAATCGCGTGAAGCGACACCCTTACGTGTGAACTGCACCGACTCGCGTTGATCGTCCGGAAGTACGAAATTACGGTCCTGTGCCGGAGGTGGACGATTCATATGACCGTCAGTGCAGTGGGCGCCATGAGCGCCGTCAGCGCGGTAGGTGCCATGAGCGCCCTTCGTACAGCGGGCGCACCGCGTACCGTGCGCCGGTCCGGCTTCACGATCGCCGCGGACGGCGCGTACGCGGCCTGCCTCGCCGAGACCGTGACGCCCGGCGGGAGCGGGGGACCTGAGAGCGGCGGACTGCTCCCCGAGCGGTGGACGCTCACCGGTCCCGAGCCGTACGCCGTACCCCTGCCCGGGCGGCAGCCGGAGGAGCCCGGCACGCAGGTGCTGCCGCTGGCCGGCGGGCGGGTGCTGATCAGGCGCCGGGTCGCCGACCGGCACGACCTCGCGCTGCTCCACCCGGGCTGCGGCGAACTGCTGGTGGGTTCGCTCCCCTGCGGCGACGTACGCCTGCTGCCGCCCGCACCCGGCGCCGCGTACGCCCTCGGCCACGAGGAGGACGGCGACCGCACCGGGATCTGGCGGGTGCACGGGACGCCGGGCGCCGGGCCTGAATTGGTCATGACGGTGCCGGGCCGCTGCACCGGCGGGGTCTGGCTGGACCGGGCCGGGCGGCTGCTCGCGGTGGACCGCGAACTCGACGGGTGCACGAAGGCGGTCGCCGCCGATCTGCACACCGGGCGTATCAGCCCGCTGCTCCAGATCACCGCCGACAGCGACGACCGGCTGCTGCTCGCCGAGCCCGACAGCGGTCTGCTGCTGCTGCGCAGCGACGCCACCGGTGAGGCGCGGCTCGGGTGGGGGGTGCTGGGCAGCAGGCGCCCGGTGCGCTTCCCCGACGCGCTGCGGGTGCCCGGCGCCCTGCTCACCCCGGTCGCCGCGCAGCCCGGGCAGATCCTGATGCCCGAGGCGTCGGTGGTGGCGCTGCGGGCGGAAGTGCCCGGCGGGGCGGAGTCGCTGGCGCTGTGGCGGCCGGGCGAACGCCGGCTGCACTGGCGGGCGTCGCCGCCCGGGTGGCTGGGCGCGGCCGGCATGTGGCTGCCGGGGGACGAGCTGCGGCTGCCGTACGCCGCCGGTGACCGCGGGTGCGGGCTCGCCGCGTACGATCCGCCGGCCAGCTGGCCCGAGCCGGTGCTCGCCCTGTCCGAGGGCGCCGTCGTCCAATCGCCCGCCCGGCCGCCGGCCCCGGCTCCTTCCGCACGCCGGGAGTGGTGCGTACTGCCTTTGCAGCAGGCGCCGTTGGCCGGTGCGCGCGCCGGGTGACCCCGGTGAGGGGGGCCGGGGGACCGCCAGTAGACTCGCCACTCGCCGTCGGGCGCCGGGGTACCCAACGTGACCGCGGGTTCCCCCTGCCTGCCCGCTTTTGGCGGCGCCGCCATTCCACGGGGAGTTACGCGCATGTCCGACGCCAGTGCCGCTGAGCGGCAGTATTCCGACGGGCCGGCCGGCCGCCACCGCGGCCCGGCGTCCCCCGAGCCCCCCGACCCCACGCCCCCGCCACCGCCGCACGGCCGCCACCGGCGTCCCGAGAGCTGAGCCCTCGGGACGGGCCTGTGCGCCACGTAGGTCCGTCCCCCGCCCTCGCTGGCGCGGGCCTGTGCGCCACGTAGGTCGGTGCTCCCCCACTGGCGCGGGCTGGGGGTGCCGCTGCGGATGGGGGTGCCCATCCGGGGGCGCGGGGAACGGCGCGAGCAACCCGCCACCGGCCGGTGGTCCGGGGCGGACCGAGGAGACCCTTCGGGCCGGTGACGGCCCGCGCCCCCGGTGGGGGCCGGCCGCGCCGTTCCCCGCGCCCCTGAAGTGCTCGGCCCCGCCGCAGAAGGCACCATCGGGGGCGCCGGGAACGGCGCGGGCACGCACCCAACGGCCGGTCGTCCGGGGCGGACCGGGCAGCCCCTTGCGGGTGGGGCGGACCGCGGGGCCGGCCGGGGCGGGACATTTGTACTGGGGGGCCCGGGACAATTGGGTCTGCCCGGGCCGGAAGCCGAACCGTAGCGTCGGCGTCATGGAAACGACGGGGGCGGTGCGGTTCAGCGCCGTACGGAAGAGATTCGGCAGCGTCGAGGCGGTAGCAGGCCTCGACCTGCAAATCGCCCGGGGCGAAACCTTGGCACTGCTCGGGCGCAATGGCGCGGGCAAGTCGACCACGATCGCGCTGCTGCTCGGGCTGGACCGCCCGGACGCGGGCGAGGTGCAACTGTTCGGCGCGGCACCGCGGGAGGCCGTGCGGGCGGGCCGGGTCGGCGCGATGCTCCAGGTCGGCCAGCCGATTCCCCGGACGACCGTCCAGGAGCTGGTCGGCTTCGTGGCCTCCACGTACCCGCACCCGATGCCGGTGCCCGAGGCACTCGCCCTGGCCGGGATCACCGAGTTGGCGGGCCGCCGGGTGGACCGGCTGTCCGGCGGCCAGGCCCAGCGGCTGCGCTTCGCGCTGGCCGTGGCCGGCGGCCCGGAACTGCTCGTGCTGGACGAGCCGACCGCCGCGCTCGACGTGGAGGCGCGGCGCGCGTTCTGGCGGTCGATGCGCGGCTACGCGTCCCGCGGCAACACCGTGCTGTTCTCGACGCACTACCTGGAGGAGGCGGACGGCAACGCCGACCGCATCGTCGTGCTCGACCGGGGCCGTACCGTCGCGGACGGCACGGGCGAAGCGATCAAGCGGCGGGTCGGCGCGACCCTGGTGTCGTTCGACCTGGCGGGCGGCGGCACCGAGGGGCTGCGCGGCCTGCCGGGAGTGACCGCCGTGGAGGTCCGCGGCGACCGCGCGGTGCTGCGCAGCGCCGACTCCGACGCGACGGTGCTGGCGCTGGCCCGGACCGACCGGGTCCGCCGGCTCTCGGTGGCGCCGGCCAGCCTGGAGGACGCCTTCCTCACCCTGACCGCCCACCCCGCGGCCACGGCCGCAACACCGTACGAGGAGGCCGCGCGATGATCGAGTACGTACGCCTGGAGGTCCGCCGCACCCTGCGGGACACCGGTTTCATGATCGTCGGGGTGGCCACCCCGCTGCTGATGTACCTGCTGTTCACCAACCTCGGCGGCGGGGACAGCAGCCAGGACAAGATGGACTACGCCCGCTTCTCGATGATCGGCATGGCCGCGTACGGCGCGCTGGGCGCGGCCCTCGCGCTCGGGCCGGGCGTCGCGGAGGACAAGGCGCGCGGCTGGCTGCGGCAGTTGCGGGTCACCCCGCTGAGCCCGTTGCAGGTGGTGCTCGGGCGGGCGCTGACGGCCGGAGTCACCGTGCTGCCGGCGATCGTGACCGTCTTCACGGCGGGCGCGCTGGTCAACGGCGTACGCCTGGCGGTGTGGCAGTGGGCCGCGGCGGCGGGCCTGCTGTGGCTGGGCACGATCCCCTTCACCCTGCTGGGCCTCGGCAACGGCTACGGCCTCACCGCCCAGACCACGGGTGTCGTGAGCATGGTCAGCATGATGGGGCTCTCGGTGATCGGCGGGCTGTGGATCCCGGTCGACGTCTTCCCCCGCTGGCTGGCCGCGATCTCCCGCTGGACGCCCACCAACCGCTTCGGTGACCTGGGTTGGAGCGTGCTCGACCACCGGGCACCCGGGCCGGGAACCGTGGGTGTGCTGGGCCTGTGGCTGGCCATTTTCGCCGGTTACGCTGTGCTCTCCTACCGGCGGAGCGCGCGGACCGTATGAGGGCGCCGGCCCCCGGCGGGCGCACGACGGACGCAGCACCGACGGGGACGGGCACCGACATGGCGAAGACGAAGGATCCGGCCGGGCGACAGTGCCGCAAGACGTGGTGGGGGCGCGGCCCGATGGAGTTCGAGCAGGAGATCGAACACCTCAAGGCACCGGACGGCGGCGCGCTGATCCCGTGGCTGCTGATGGTGATCGGCCCGGGCACGGATGTCGTCAAGGGCGAGGTGCCGGTCCCGTGGCTGGCGGCGTCGGGCCTGGCCGTCTTCTGCGTGCTGTACGTGTCCACGATCCGGTCGGCGTTCGGTGAGCGGCGGACCGGGCCGCTGCCGTTCCGGCTGCTGTGCGCGCTCGGGGCGGTCGCGCTGTCGCTGTCACTGGGCTACGGCGGCAATTTCATGCTGCTGTTCGTCCTGGTCTCGCTGTGCGCGGGCTGCGTGACGAGGAGCCGCCGGCAGCTGGGGGCGACGCTGACCCTGCTCAGCGCCACCGCCGGCTGCGTGTCGGGGATGCACCACGGGGGCTTTTGGAGCACGGCGAGCCTGTCGTACGGCACGTTCCTGTCCGGCCTTGTCGTCTCGGTGATCATCACCCTCTTCCACGCGGTGGACCAGCTCAAGTCGACCCGGCAGGAGCTGGCGCGCAGCGCCGTCGCCGAGGAGCGGCTGCGCTTCTCCCGCGACCTGCACGACCTGCTCGGCCACACCCTGTCGGTGGTCGTGGTGAAGGCCGAGGCGGCCCGGCGGCTGGCCCCGCGCGATCTGGAGGCGGCGCTGACGCAGGTCGGCGACATCGAGTCGGTCGGCAGGCAGGCCCTCACCGAGATCCGCGAGGCGGTCACCGGCTACCGCGAGGGGAGCCTGTCCACGGAGCTGGACCGGGCGCGCTCGGCGCTGGCCGCCTCCGACATCGAGGTCGTGCTCCAGGAGTCGGGCCCGCCGCTGCCCCCGCAGACCGAGGCGCTGCTCGGCTGGGTGGTACGCGAGGGGGTCACCAATGTCGTACGCCACAGCGGCGCGACGCTGACCCGGATAGAGCTGCACTCGGCCGACGGCCAGGCGCATTTGACGATCACCGACAACGGCCACGGCCCGGCCGCCGCCCCGTCCCCGGCGTCCTCGGCGTCCGGCGGTACGGCCACGCTCCGGTCCGCCCGCACCGGCACCGGGCTGCGCGGCCTGACCGAACGCCTGGCCGCCGCGGGCGGTTCGCTCACCTCGGGCGCCGCGGCCACGGGCGGCTTCCGGGTCGCGGCGGTGCTCCCGGTGGGCGAGGACACGGCGGCCTGACGGCGTCACCCGGCCGGCCAGGCGGCCACGAGGTCGGCCGGGGAGCGGACCAGGTCCACCGCGCCCGGGGGCAGTGCGGCGCCGGAGCGGGAGACGACGACCAGGCCGGTGGCGCCCGGGACGAACCCGGGGACCTCGCGGACGGCTCGGGCCAGGGCCGCGAGGTCGTGCGGGTCGAAAGCGGAGTCCAGCCACTTGACCGAGCCGGCGAAGTGCAGCGTGCGCGCGACGGGGGAACGATCGGCGCCGACGAGGTCGACCTCCGGGTCGAACCGGCGGTTCCACCAACCGCCGATGGCCTCGGTGTCCGGCCAGGGCAGGTCCCCGGCAATCGCCGCCAGCTCCAGCGACTCCCTGACCAGCGGCTCGACCGCCCGGCCGCGCCAGGCGGACCAGCGGCGCCGCACCACGTCGAACGCGGAGTCCGGCCTGCCGCGGCGGGCCTGTTCCTGCGCGGAGCGCAGCGCGGCCAGATACAGGCGCAGGTTGCTGTCCGCCACCCGGTACAGCGCGGGCTTCCCCGGGCTGGTGGACAGCGGGAGGTCCGCCGCGAGCACCCGCTTCTCCGTCACCAGGCGGTGCAGCAGCGGGGACAGCGACCCCGAGGCGAGCGCGCCCTGCCGGCCGCCGGCCGCGGCGGCGATGTTGGCGTGCGTCCGGTCGCCGCTGCCCACCGCCTCCAGGACCCGGCGGGCCTGGTCGGGAGCCGGGAACTCGGCCATCAGCGCGGCCTCGGGCACTCCGAACAGCGGTGACGCCGGGTCGGCGCACTCGTCCTCGATGAAGGCCATCGCGGGTGTGGCGTGCGGCCAGACGCGCAGAATGCCGGGCAGCCCGCCGGACACCAGGTGGGCGTCGATGGCGTCGGCGGCGTTCAGCCCCAGTGCGCGGCCGGTCTCGGCGGGATTGAGCGGGCCGAGGATCATGGTGTCGGCGCGCCCGTAGAAGGGGCGGTCGTACGCGGTGAGGCGCTCCATCATGTGCAGGTCGCTGCCGAGGAGCAGCAGCAGGACCGGCCGCCTGGCCAGCAGGCGGTCCCACGCGGTCTGCAGCGCGCCGTCGAAGAGGTCGTCCTGCTCGGCGAGCCAGGGCAGCTCGTCCATGACCACCACGCAGGGGCTGTCGGGCAGCACCGAGGCCAGCACCCGGAGGGCGTCGGGCCAGCTGGCCGATCCCGCGGCCGGGACCAGTTCGGGGTCGGTGGGCAGCCCGGACTCGCGCAGCTCCGCGAAGAACGTGCCCACCGACTCCACCGGCGACGCGCCTTTCGTGGCGGTGAAGAACAGATAGGGGGCCTCGACACGGTCGCAGAACTCCTGCACGAGCCGCGACTTCCCCACCTGCCGCCGCCCGCGCAGGGCTACGGCGACCCCGCCGCCCGACTCCGCGACCCGGTCGAGCCGCTTGCCCAGCAGGGCCAGCTCCTGCCGCCGCCCGACAAATGTCTCCGCCATCGCCCTGCTCCCCTCTCGTCGAGGATCCACGTCCGTAGCGCCATGCCGCCTACGGGAGCGGATCTATGTAGATGCCGTCTACGTAGAATACATCTACCTAGATGGCATCTACTCAAACCCGACAGACGGGCGAGAGGAGTTCGGCTGGTAGCGCGTGGAGCGAAGGCGCCGTAGCCCCCAGAACTTGAAGCCCAGATCATAAAACTTAATCTTTGCGCGTTGACTCCTTAAAAAACTCAAGGTACAAATGAATGGTGGGCACGTCGCCGAGAGCAAGGGAGCCCAGGGTGGACTGGCAGGAGCTGACGGACCTGACGCGGGGGCGGCCGTTCGTGGTCGAGCGGGTCCGGCTCGCCGGCAGCGGTGTCGCGGTCGAGGGGCAGTTCGAGCCGCCGCAGCTGGCTCAGCTCGGCGTGGACGACCAGGTGTTCGTCGCCGCGTTCGTCCGGTCGCACGGTTCGATCAAGGAGATGGAGCGGATCTTCGGGGTGAGCTACCCGACGATCAAGGCCCGGCTGAAACGGATCGCCGAGCAGCTCGACTTCGTCGACACCGACCCGGCGCCCACCGGCGCCGCCGACGTCGTCGACCGCCTGCGGCGGGGGGAGATCAGCGCCCAGGAGGCGCTGGCCGAACTGGAGGGGCCCCGGTGATCCCGCAGCTCGTGACGGTGCGCGTGCGCCGTTCCAGCGGGCGCCGGCTGCGGCTGTACGTCCCGGTCCTGCCGGTGGCGCTGGTGCTGTCGCCGCTGCTGCTGCTCGCCGTGCTGGGCGCGGTGGCCGCGTGCCTGGCCACCCGGGTGAGCCCGGTGGGCGCGCTGCGCGGCACGGGGCACGTGCTGTGGGCGCTGCCCGGCACCCGGTTCGAGATCGAGCAGGGCCGAACGGCCGTGCTGGTAAACGTCAGATGAGCCGGATGAGCCGGGGAAGAAGAGGGGCAACGATGAACGAGCAGCGGCGCCAGATCCTGGAGATGCTGGCCGAGGGCAGGATCACCGCGGACGAGGCCGAGCGGCTGATCGACGCCGTGGGACGGGAGCAGCCCGAGCCGCCGCCGGGAGCCGCGTCCCGCGCGAAGTCCCGGCCCAAGTACCTGCGGGTGGTGGTGGACGCGGCGGACGACTCCGGCGGCGACGGACGCAGCCGGGTCAACATCCGGGTCCCGCTGCAACTGCTGCGCGCCGGGGTCCGGTTGGCGAGCATCGTCCCGCCGCAGGCGCTCGCCAGGGTCAATGCGGAGCTGGCCAGGTCAGGGGTGCCGATCGACCTCACCGAGCTGAAGCCGCAGCACATCGAGGAGCTGATCGACCAGCTCGACGATGTCACCGTCGACGTCGACGACCCGAGCGCCAAGGTGCAGGTGTTCTGCGAGTGACACCGGCACGGCGCCGGCCGCCGGCCCGGACAGCGGGAACGGGCGGCCGCCGAGGCGGCGAACGCGGGCGCCGGCCGCCCTCCGCCCTGCCGGGGACGGGTGGACGGGTGGATCCGCCGTGGTCAGCGGCCCGTACGCTGGCGTCGTGACCGAGACACCGCAGGAGAACCGACCGGGCGGACCGGTCAGAGTGCTGCTCGCCGAGGATCAGGGCATGATGCGGGGGGCGTTGGCGCTGCTGCTGGATCTGGAGGACGACATGGAGGTCGTCGCCCAGGTCGCGGCGGGGGATCGGATCGTGCCCGAGGCGCTGGCCGCGCGGCCGGATGTGGCGCTGCTCGACATCGAACTGCCGGGGCGCAGCGGGCTGGACGCGGCGGCGGAGCTGCGGCGGCGGCTGCCGGAGTGCCAGGTGCTGATTCTGACCACCTTCGGGCGGCCGGGGTATCTGCGGCGGGCGATGGAGGCGGGCGCGGCCGGGTTCCTGGTGAAGGACGGGCCGGTGGAGGAGCTGGCCGGGGCGATCAGGCGGGTGCTGCGCGGGGAGCGGGTGATCGACCCGGCGCTGGCCGCCGCGGCGCTCAGCGCGGGCCCGAGCCCGCTCACCCCGCGGGAGCAGGATGTGCTGAACGCCGCGTCGGACGGCGCCACGGTCGCCGACATCGCGGGCCGGCTGTTCCTGTCGGAGTCGACGGTACGCAACTACCTGTCGGCCGCGATCGGCAAGACCGGCACCCGCAACCGGATGGAGGCGGTGCGCACCGCCCGGCAGAACGGCTGGCTCTGACGCGTCACCCGGCGGGGCGCGGAGCCGGCCTGGGCAGCAGCACCACCAGGCACGTACCGACCGCGAGGAAGCCCGCGCCGATCAGGAAGGCCAGGCCGTAGCCGGAGGCCAGCGCCTCTCCGCTGCCGGCGCCCGCGGACGTACGGGCCGCGATGCGGGAGGCGGCGGCCGTCGCGAGGACGGTCAGGCCCAGGGCGCCGCCCAGCTGCCGTGAGGTGTTCAACAGGCCCGATACCAGGCCCTGTTCGCCGCGTCCGACGCCCGACATGGCCACCGCCGAGACCGGGGTGAGCAGCAGGCCCGCGCCGAGCATGGTGAGGATGCCGGGGCCGAGGATGATGCCCAGGAAGGTGCCGTCCGCGGTGATCCGGCTCTGCCAGACGATGCCGGCGACCGCGACCACCCCGCCGACCACGCTGATCAGCCGGGCGTCGATCCGGTTCATCAGCCGGGGGGCGAGTTTGGAGCCGATGATGATCGCGATGGTGTGCGGGAGGAAGGACAGGCCCGCGCGGATCGGGCTGTAGTGCAGCACCTGTTGCATGTAGAGCGACAGGAAGTACCAGACGGAGAAGGTCGCGGCGCCCGCGGTGAAGAGCACGGTGTTGGCCGAGGCCACCGAGCGGATGGTGAACAGCCGCAAGGGGATGAGGGGTTGGGCGGTCCGCGCCTCGACCGCGGTGAACACCGCGAGCAGGGCGAGCCCGCCGACGAGCGGGCCGAGCGACACCGCCGAGGTCCAGCCGTGCGACTCGGTCTCGGCGATGCCGTAGGCGATGGCGGTGACGCCCGCGGTGACCAGGAGCGCGCCCGGGATGTCGAGCCGGCGGACGGTGGCGCCGCGGCTCTCGGTCAGCCACAGGGCCGCGCCGACCAGGACCAGCGCCCCGACCGGCACATTGACCAGCAGCACCCAGCGCCAGGACAGCAGGTCGGTGAGCAGCCCGCCGACCAGGCCGCCGGCCGCACCGCCGCCGGCGCCCACCGCGGTCCAGGTGCCGATGGCCCGGGTCCGCTCGGGTCCTTCGGGGAAGGAGGTGGTGAGGATGGACAGCGTGGTCGGGGCGAGCACCGCGGCGCCGAGGCCCTGCACGGCGCGGGCGGTGATCAGCATCCACGGGCTCTGGGCGAGCCCGCCGGCCAGGCTGGCGGCGGTGAAGAGGCCGAGGCCGACCAGGAAGGTGCGCTTGCGGCCGAAGAGGTCGGCCGCCCGGCCGCCGAGCAGCAGGAAACCGGCGAAGGCGAGCGCGTACCCGTTGACCACCCACTGCTGGCCGGTCTCGCCGAAGCCGAGGGCGCCGCGCATCGAGGGCAGCGCGACATTGACCACCGACACGTCGAGCACGACGAGGAACTGGCCCGCGCACACCGCGAGCAGCACCGCCCAGGCGGGTGGCGCGGCGCGCTTGCGGCGGGCCGGGGTGCCGGAGGAGTCGGTCGGGGTGCGCTGTCCGAGGGTTTCGCTCACGGTGTCCATGCTGCCGTCACCGATGCCGCGCGGCATCGGCATTTCGGCCTACGACCAGCGGCCCGGCGCGCGGCGCCCGCGTACCGGGTCCGTCCCGCCGGCCCGGAGTGCGCGCCGCCCGCCGCCCGCGCCCGGCGCCGCCCCGTGGCCGGCCGCTTCGTAGGATGCCGGGATGACTGACGTGCTCGCGGCGTTCGAGGCCGCCAAGGGGTTCATGCCCGCCGACGAGGGCATGGCGCTCCACGAGGCGGCCGGCAGGGCCGCCGCGGACCTGGGGCTGCCGCTGCTGGAGGTCGGCACCTACTGCGGGCGGTCCACGATCCTGCTGGCGGACGCGGCCCGGCAGGCGGGCACGGTCGTGGTGACGGTGGACCACCACCGGGGCAGCGAGGAGCAGCAGCCCGGCTGGGAATACCACGACGCCTCGCTGGTGGACCCGCACACCGGCCTGATCGACACCGTGCCGCACTTCCGCCGCACCCTGCACGCGGCGGGCCTCGAAGAGCACGTGGTCGCGGTGGTGGGGCGCTCGCCGCAGGTGGCGGCGCTGTGGACGCGGCCCTTCTGCCTGGTCTTCATCGACGGCGGGCACACCGACGAGCACGCGACCGCAGACTACGAGGGCTGGGCGCCCCGGGTCGCGGAGGGCGGGCTGCTGGCGATCCACGACGTCTTCGCGGACCCGGCGGACGGCGGCCAGGCGCCGTACCGCGTCTACCGCCGCGCGCTCGAATCCGGCGCCTTCGTGCAGGAGTCGGCGACCCGCTCGCTCCAATTGTTGCGCAGAGTGACCGGAAGCGTCGTACGGTAGTACGGAGTCCGGCATAAGGGCCGGTTCGCCGGGCGCGCTGCGAGGCGCGGAGCGGGGCCGATAGAGTCGCGGCGTGTTCAGCAACGACTCAGACGGGGGCGCTTGGAGTTGGTCGCTGGTCATCACGGCAGTCGTGATGGTCGCGGCCCTCGCCGGGGGCTGGTTCGTGTACGACGCGCGGCACCGTTCCGACCCTGACCCGGCGGCGGGCCGCGGCTCCCTGGCGACGGCGCACGGCGGCGGTTCCGGCGACTCCCCCGTGGCGGACGGTGACACCGGCGCGAGCGCCGGCGCGGCCGGCCGGGAACTGGCGGGCAGGACCGTCGTCATCGACCCCGGTCACAACAACGGCAACGCCGAACACACCGCGGCGATCAGCAGAACGGTCGACATCGGCACCAACCGCAAGGAGTGCGACACCACCGGCACCGAGACCAACGCCGGTTATCCGGAGGCCACTTACACGCTGGACGTCGCCCACCGGGTGCGGACGTTGCTGGAGGCGCGCGGCGCGAAGGTCGTCCTGACCTACGACGGCGACCGGCCCTACGGCCCGTGCGTGGACGAGCGGGCCAGGATCGGGAACGACGCGCACGCCGACGCGGCGCTGTCGATCCACGCGGACGGCGCGCCCGCGGACCGCCTCGGCTTCCATGTGATCGCACCCAAGTCGGTGCACCAGGGCGCGGCGGACACCCGCGCCATCGCGGCGCCCTCGCTGCGGCTGGCGACCACCCTGCGGTCGCACTTCACCGCGGCCACCGGCGAACCGCTGGCCAACTACCTCGGCGGCAAAGGGCTGACGATCCGCGACGACCTCGGCGGCCTCAACCTCTCGACCGTGCCGAAGGTCTTCATCGAATGCGGCAACATGCGCAACGCGCACGACGCCGCCGCGTTGACGAACCCCGCCTGGCGGCAGCACGCTGCCCAGGGGATCGCCGACGGGCTCACCGCCTTCCTTGAAGGGAAGAGGTGACAGGGCTGTAGCAGTCCGGTATGGATCGTGCACCAATGCCCATACCAGGCCCCTTGGCCAAGATCACCCTCGTACCATGGGGCACCGCCCCGAGCGAACCAACTGACAAAGGACAGGACCTGACGTGAACATCCGCTCCCTGACCCGAGGAGACGGCGCGGTGATCGGAGCAGCGGTGCTGCTCCTGATCGCCTCGTTCCTGCCGTTCCTCAGCCTCGATTTCGAGGGCATGTCCGCCTCCAGGAATCTGTGGCACTCGGATTTCTTCCCGATCCTCCCCTCCGTGACGCTCGCGGCGCTCGTGGCGGCAGCCGCCGTGGTCCTGGCACGTTCCCCCCAGTTCGCCGGAAAGCAGCTGCTCGGGCTGTCGTTCGCGCAGTGGGCCGTGGCACTGTCGCTCTTCGTCGGCTGGACCGCTGTGTGGTCGACGCTGTTCAACAACCCCGACCACTACAACAAGGGCGCGGGCAACTGGCTGACGCTGCTGTTCGGCCTGGTCATCGCGGTCGTCGCGCCGCTGTCGAACCGGCTGCCGGCGCTCAAGGCCCCGCTGGTGGGCGCCCCGGCCCCGGCCGCCCACCCGTACGCGGTGGGTGGCGCGGCTCCGTACGGTGCCGCGCCGCAGCAGGCGGGTTACGGCTACCCGGGCGGCGCGCAGTCCGTCGACCCGGCGTTCGGCCAGCAGCCGTACGGTGCGCAGCAGGCCGCGGCTCCGCAGCCGACGCCCACCGCCGCCGCGCCGGCGTCGTCCGACTTCACCGCGTTCTGGTTCGCGGTGCCGGTGCCGCGTCCGCTGTTCGCCGAGGACGGTTCGGGCTCGCAGATCGCCGAGCTGACGCCGGGCACCTGGTATCTGGCCGTCGACCAGCGCGGTGCCGCGCTGATCGCGCAGACCCAGGACGGCCGTCGCGGCCTGCTCCAGGACAGCAGCGGCATCCAGCGCGGCTGAACCGTATCTGCACCGCACGGCGGCCGGCCACCCCTCACCGGGTGGCCGGCCGCCGTGCTGCCGGGGGGGTCAGCCGCTCTTGAGCTCATCGAGCGAGGGCACCTTGTCCTTGACGTCGGCGCCGGCGTTCTTGCCGGCCTCCTTCACCTTGTTGATGACGTCGTTGTAGCTGTTCACGGCGCTGCCGTCGCCCTTGCGCAGCTTGCCCGGCAGGTCCTTGAGCGCGCCGATGCCCGCGACGACCGGCGCCATGTACTTGCTCAGCGTGGGATCGCCCTGCGCGTTCTTGGCCGCGGCCTTGAGCCTGTTGTACGCGAAGGTGCCGGCCAGGCCCGCCTTGACCAGCGTGAGGGTGCGGCTCTTGGCGCCCTTCTTGAACGAGCCCTTGCGGTACGGCTTGACGACCCACTGGTAGACCGCCCCGGCGGCGAGCCCGGCGTTGGCCACGAAGCGGGTCTTGGCGAGCTTCTGCTGGCTCGGCGAGGCGGACGCGGTGATGTTGACCGCGCCGGTCGTACCGCTGCCCGAGGAGGAGCCGCCGCCGCAGGCCGGCAGGGCCAGCAGGGCGGCGGCGAGCAGCAGCGCGACAAGGGTCCTGCGCAGCGGAATGCCGGTCGGCACGGGGGACCTCCGGGGCGTATGGGAACGGTTGCGTCCTATGTCCTCGCAGCATCACCCGGTCCGTACACACGCGCGACCGGTGGGCGCCCGGACGGGTTTCAACCACCCGTTCGGGGCAAGGCGGCTGTCATGGCCAGACGGTATGGCGGCAACCCCGCCGCGGTGATCATTCTCATCGCCGCAGACATCGCTGCATTGATCCTCGTACTGTGGATCCTCTTCTTCGTCTTCGACGCCAACCGGGCGAACGACCTGGTCGACTGGGTGCACCACTCGGCCAATTGGTTGGCGGGCTGGTCGAAGGACCTCTTCACACCGGACAACGCGAAGTGGCGCACCGTACTCAACTACGGTCTGCCCGCAGTCGTTTACATGCTGATCGCGCATGCGATCGCGGGCCGGGTCAACAGGACGTGACGGCCTGGTGATCCCTCAGAGCCGGGGCGGACAGCAGCCGGGCGCAAGCCCGTTCGGCAGTCGCTCCGCCCCGAAGACGGCGGTGGTCGCCTCATCCCCCCCGAGCGCGGCCACCGCCAACAGCAGTGCCCCGGCCGTCCAGGTGGTGCGTTCCACCGGCCACATGGCGTCGTCGTCGAAGACGTAGCCGGTCCAGTACAGGCCGTCGTCGGCCCGCAGGCGCTGCATGTCGGCGAGCAGCCGCACCGCGCGGTCGGACTCCCCCACCGCCCACAGCGCGAGCGCGAGTTCCGCCGTCTCGCCGCCGGTCACCCAGGGATTGGGCAGCACACAGCGCACCCCGAGCCCCGGCACCACGAAACGCGGCCAGCCCTCCTCGATCCGGGCCAGGGCGCGGGGGCCGCGCAGGGCGCCGGAGAGCACCGGGTAGTACCAGTCCATCGAGTAGCGGCTCTTGTCGAGGAAGCGCTCGGGATGCCGGCGGATCGCGTGCCCGAGCGCGCCGGTCGCCAACTCCCAGTCCGGCTGCGGCTCCTCGCGGTGCTCGGCGATCGCCAGGGCGCAGCGCAGTGCCTGGTGGATCGATGAACTCCCGGTCAGCAGCGCGTCGGTGACGACCGCGCCGCCCTTGTCCGCGGCCTCGCGCTTCCAGCCGATCTGCCCGCCCGGCTGCTGGAGCGCCAGCACGAATTCCACCGCGGCGGCGACGGCCGGCCAGATCCGCTCGATGAAGGCGTCGTCGCCGGTGGACAGATAGTGGTGCCAGGCGCCGACAGCCAGGTAGGCGCAGAAGTTGGACTCACGGGCACGGTCGGTCGGCCGGGCCGGGTCGCCGTCCTGGTAGGCGGCGAACCACCCGCCGTCGGCGTCCTGGTGGCGTACCAGCCACTCGTACGCGGCCTCGGCGGCGATGTGTTCGCCCGCCGCGTCCAGCGCCATGGCCGCCTCGATGTGGTCCCACGGGTCGAGGTGGTGGCCGGGGAACCATGGGATGGCGCCGTCCGGGCGCTGTACGGCCAGCACCGCGTCGACGGTCCGCGCGGCCTGCTCGGCGGTGAGCACCCCCGGGAGCGCCAGCCGTTCGATACCGCGCTGGTCACGGTCGGCCCGGGTCACTTGGCAGCGTCCCGCGGGTCCCGCGGCAGCTGCGGTTTCGTCGCGTACGCCACGAAGCTCTTGCCGATCAACGGGTTGAGCGCCTGCTCCGCGACCCTGGTGGCCAGCGGTTTCTTCATGATGTCCCACACCAGCAGCTTGTGGTAGAGCTTCACCGGCAGTGCCTGGTCGTTGTCGACGCCGAGCGCGCACTTGATCCACCAGTACGGAGCGTGCAGCCCGTGCGCGTGGTGGGTGCCGTACGGGCGCAGGCCCGCCTCCCGCATCCGGCCGAGCAGCTCGTCGGCCTTGTAGATGCGGATGTGGCCGCCCTCGACCTCGTGGTAGGCGTCGGACAGCGCCCAGCAGACCTTCTCCGGGCCGTAGCGCGGCACGGTGACCGCGATCCGGCCGCCGGGCCGCAGCACCCGGACCATCTCGGCGAGCACGCCCTTGTCGTCGGGGATGTGCTCCATCACCTCGGAGATGATGACGACGTCGAAGCTGTCGTCGGGGAAGGGCAGGTGGAGGGCGTCGCCCTCCATGGCCGTCGCGGAGGCGCCGGCCGGGGCCTCGCCGGCCTCCTTCATGGCCGCGAACCAGCGGGCGACCTCGCGGATCTCCTCGCCGTTGCGGTCCAGGGCGACGACCCGCGCGCCGCGCCGGTAGCACTCGAAGGCGTGCCGGCCGCCGCCGCAGCCGAGGTCGAGCACGCGGTCGCCCGCGGCGATCGGGAAGCGGGTGAAGTCGACGGTCAGCATCAGCGGTTGCTCCCCACGGTACCGGTCGCCCCGGGGGCGTTGACGTTTCCGGCCCCGGCCCCGGATTGCCCCTCGACGGCACGTTCACGCCCTGGGAGGCGCCCCTCAACGGCACCCTCGCGCTCCGGGCCGAGCCCATCGGGTGCACCCTCGCGCTCCGGGCCGAGCCCCGCAGGTGCGCGGGGAACCGCGCGCTCAGCCCCCGCCGGGGCGCGGGTCGCCACCGGCCCGGAGGGGCTGTCGCTGCCGTGTCCTGACCACCGGCCGGTGGGCGGTTGCTCACGCAGTGGCCCGCGTCCCTTTGGGGCACCTCCCGCCGCGCGGACAGCGCGCCCCTGATCGGGCCGGCCCCGGTGGGCCTGCCTCGCGATCGCCTCGCGGTAGAGCGTCGCGGTCTCGGCCGCCGCGCGGGTCCAGGTGAAGCGGGACAGGACCCGGGCGCGGCCCGCCGCGGCCAGCCGGCGGCGCAGGGACGGATCGCCGAGCGCCAGCTCCAGCGCCGCGGCCAGCGCGCCCGCGTCGCCCGGGGGCACCGCGAGGCAGGTCTCCCCGTCGGGTCCCGCGACCTCGGGTACGGCACCGCCGGTGGTGGCGACCAGCGCCGTGCCCGTCGCCATCGCCTCCGCCGCGGGCAGCGAGAAGCCCTCGTAGAGCGACGGCACGCACGCCACCTCGGCGCTGCGGATCAGGTCGACCAGTTCGGCGTCGCTGATGCCCTTGACGAAGTCGACGGCATCCGCGAGGCCGAAGTCGTCGATCGCCTCGGCGACCGGTCCGCTCTCGGGCCGGTTGCCGACCACGACCAGATGCGCGGCCGGGTGCTGCACCCGGACCTTGGCCAGCGCCTCGACCAGGAAGACCAGGCCCTTGAGCGGCACATCGGCGCTCGACGTGGTCACGATGCGGCCCGGCACCTCGGGCACCGCCGGATCGGGCGAGAACAGCCGGGTGTCGGCGCCGATCGGCACGGTGTGGACCCGCTCGGGGCGCACTCCGAGGTCCGCACTGATCTCGGCGCTGGACGAGCCCGACACGGTGAGCACCGAAGGCAGCCGCACGGCCACCCGCTTCTGCATGCGCGTGAAGCCGTACCAGCGGCGTATGGACACCCGGCGCTTCCAGCCGGCCGCCGCCGCCAGGTCGAGCCGGCGGTCCACGGTGATCGGGTGGTGCACGGTGGTGACCAGCGGCAGCCCGAGGCCGAGCAGCCCGTAGCCGAGCGTCTGGTTGTCGTGGACGACGTCGAAGTCGGCGCGGCGCGCGGCCAGGTGCCGCCTGGCCCGCAGGCTGAACGTCAGCGGCTCGGGAAAGCCGCCGGTCCACATCGTCGCGACTTCGAGCAGGTCGATCCAGTCGCGGTATTCGCCGCGCCTGGGCGTACGGAACGGGTCCGGCTGCCGGTAGAGGTCGAGGCTGGGCAGCTCGGTGAGGGTGACGCCGTCACCGACCGCGTCCAGGACGGGATACGGCTGCGCGCCGATCACCTCGACGCTGTGGCCGAGTGCGGCCAGCTCGCGGGAGAGGTGCCGGACGTAGACGCCCTGGCCGCCGCAGTAGGGGTTGCCCTTGTAGCTGAGCAGCGCGATCCGTAGCGGCCTGGCCTCTGCCGTCACTTCCCGGCCCCCTTCGCAGCGATAGAGCCGGAGCGTAACCGGTCGCGCTAATCTAGAACAAGTTTCAGACTCGATGGTACAGAAGGCGAGTCCACCGGCAACCGGACGGGTCCACGGGCCCGGTACGGCGTGCGCGCCGGTGCCGCGTGTGCCGGATGGAAGGACGTATGGGCCGCATCACCGCTTTGACCGTACGGCAGGAGGCCAGGCGGCGGAGCATCCTGGACGCCAGCACCCGGCTCGCCGCCGGCGGCGGCTTCGACGCGGTCCAGATGCGGGAGGTCGCCGAGGAGTCCGGGGTGGCGCTCGGCACGCTCTACCGGTACTTCCCCTCCAAGGTCCATCTGCTGGTCGCGGTCATGCAGGACCAGCTCGGACAGCTCCACGACACGCTCCGCGACCGCCCGCCGACCGCTCCGACGCCGGGCGAGCGGGTCGCCGAGACGCTGCTGCGCGCCTTCCGCGCGCTACAGCGCGAACCGCTGCTCGCCGACGCGATGGTGCGGGCGCTGATCTTCGCGGACCGGTCGGTCCGCGCGGAGGTGGACACCGTCTCGGTGCTCACCCGGGCGATCATCCTCGACGCGATGCGGCTCGGCGCCGAGCCGTCGGCCGAGTGCGTCTCGGCCGTCCGGGTGGTCGAGCACACCTGGCATGCCGCCCTGGTCAGCTGGCTGGCCGCGCGGGCGCCGGTGGAGCAGGTGCGCGAGGACATCCGCACGGTGTGCCGGCTGATCCCCGAGGACGCCCCGGCGTCCTGACCGGCCGCGGTGGGCACGGCTGATCGGCCGCGAGGGGCGGTCCGACGACCGCCGACGACCACAGGGGGCAGCCGAACCGCCGCGCGGGCCGGCCGAGCAGCCGCCGGGCAACCGGCGAACCGCCGCACCAGTCGGCCGGACAGCGGCGGGAGACCGCGCATTCGGCGGCGGTCGCGCGCCCCCGTGCGCGCCGAACCGCCCCTCGACTGCCTCAGGACGACCGGAATCCGGGTCTTGTCGGACATCTCCCCAGGGTAGTTCTCAGTCGCGTTCTTCCGGAGATCCGGTGCGACGAGGTGATGCGAGGGGAAGTCGAGTGATACGCGTGCTGGTGGCCCATGACACCTGTCTGCTGCGGTCCGCGCTTGCGGCGCTGCTGGGCGGGGAGCCGGACTTCGAGGTGACGGCCACCGGGTGGCATCTGCTGCGCGATCCCGGCCGCTTCCACAGCCCGCACGTGTGTGTGGTCGACGCCGACTGCCCCGGCTGGCGCCGGCACACCGAGCGGGCCAGGGGCGGCCCGTCCGGCGGCGCCGGGACCGCCGCGGACGGGTGCGCCCTGATCGTCCTCACCAACAGCGGCAAACCGGGCAGTCTGCGGCGGGCGTACGCCGCCGACGCGCTCGGCTTCGTGAACAAGGACCGCTCGGCGGACCGGCTGCCCACCGCGATCCGCCAGGCCGCCCAGGGGAAACGGTTCGTCGACGAATCCCTGGCCGTGGAATTCCTCCAGGCCGCCGACATGCCGCTGACCCCGCGCGAACTGACCGTGCTGTCGCTCAGCGCGGAAGGCGCCTCCGTCACGGAGATCGCCCGCAGCCTGCACCTGTGCAACGGCACCGTGCGCAACTACCTGGCCGCCATCACCCGCAAGACGGGCGCGCGCAACCGGGTGGACGCCATCCGCATCTCCCGCTTCGCGGGCTGGGTGTAGGGCCCGGCCCGCGGCGGGCGCAGGGGGGCGGGACGCACGATCCGGCGGGCGCGGTGAAGGGGCGTCCGGCCGCCGCCGGCCCGTACGGCTTCCGCGGTCCCGGTCGGACCGGCGCTGCGGGCCTTCCTGGACGCCCGGTCGCCGGATCCGGCCTTCGATCGTGGACCGCTGCTTCGACGTCCTGGCGTGGAACGACGCGGAGGAGGCGCTGGCCGCGGGCCGGCTCGGCGTCAACCGGCCGCCCTCGGAACTCAGCGTGATCCGGCTGATGTTCACCGAGCCCGGCCTCACGGCGCCGTTCGACGACGGGGACGGTGAAGTGCGCTGGCCGACGGCGGTGCCGCGCGGGCAGGCGGCGTACGAGCGGGACGATCCGCGGGCCGCCGAACTCGCCGGGGCGCCGCTGGCGGCGAGTCCGCTGCTCGGCGGGCTGTGGGCGGCGCACGATGTCGAGGCCTTCCGGTCCGCGACCCGCCGTTCCCAGCATCCGGTGGTCGGCCGACTCGACCTGACCTCCGTACGGTTGGCGGTCGAGGACGATCCCGGCCGCGGTGTGGTGGCGCGTTTTCCGGAACCCGGTTCGCCGTCGCAGGAGCGGCTGCACCGGCGTGTGGGGCGGGCGCAGCCGGGCTCGTGGCGCCGGACGTCGCCGCTGGCACGTACCCCTGTCAACAACCATGCACGATAAGGGAGTTGACTGTTCATGTACGCATGCCCCGATGAACCATATGGGGCAATAGTGCCCCTCTGCAACCTTGTCGCCGAAATTTCCAGAAACGATCTGGACCCGGGGTGAGCGGAACGGCACACTCGAACCAGCACCAAGAAGGGACACCATGCCGCTCAGAAGCACCGCAACCGCCCGTCAGGAGCGCCTCGGTGCGGAGCTACGGAAAATGCGCGAGGCATCCGGTATCACGGCCCGCGACACCGCCCGTCTGCTCGGCACCGATCCGGCCAAGGTCAGTCACATCGAGGCCGGGCGGCTCGGGGTCAGCGAGGAGCGGCTGCGGCGCCTCGCGTCGTTCTACGAATGCGGCGACACCGAACTGATCGACGCCCTGGTCGTGATGGCCAACGGCCTGGGCCGCAAGGGCTGGTGGGAGGCCTACCGCGGGGTGGTGCCCGCCGCGCTGCTGGACATCGCGGAGCTGGAATTCCACGCCGTCCATCTGCGCACCATCCAGATCACCCACATCCCCGGGGTGTTCCAGACCGAGGACTACACCCGCACGGTCTTCGGCTACGCGATCCCGCCGCTGCCACCGGGCGAGTTGGAGGCCAGGGTCGCCCAGCGCATGGAGCGCTCCGGGGTGCTCTACCGCGAGTCCGCGACACCGTACGAGGCGCTGATCCACGAGGCGGCGCTGCGGATGCGGTTCGGCGGCGGCAAGGTGGCCCGCGCCCAGCTCGAACACCTCCAGGAGCTGAGCCACCTGCCGCACATAAGCGTCAGGGTCATCCCGTTCGCCGCGGACGGCCATATCGGATCCGGCCACGCGATGCTGTACACCAGCGGCACGGTCCGCGCGCTCGATACGGTGCAGATCGACTCCGCGCACGGCGTCACTTTTCTGCACGCGGCACCACAGCTGGCGAACTACCGCATTCTGTACAACACCCTCGCCGCGGTCGCGCTCGACGAGTCCCAGTCGCGGGACTTCATCCTCAGCGCCTCCAGAGACCTCTGAGACCGGAAGGCCAGCCGATGACCGCGCCGCCGCTGATCTGGCAGAAGTCCACGTTTTCGCAGGAGCAGGGCGACTGTGTGGAGCTGGCCGTCACGGCCGGGGGTGCGGTGCTGCTACGGGAGAGCGACGACCCGGGCGTCGTGCTCTCCACCTCGCCGTCGGCCCTGGCCCGCTTCCTCCAGGCGATCAAACACGGCGCCGCCGGCTCCTGAACTCCGGCGGCGGCCCGGGACGTGCGGCCTCAGGCCGCACGTCAGGGTGAGGGCTCCCCCGTTCCTGCGCCCATGAAGGCCTCGGCCCCCCATGTCCCCATGTCCCCGCGCCGCCCTGGCGGCGCCGGTTGCCGCGCTCGCGGACACCACGCAGGCGTGGCGCGTCGGTGGCCCCCCGGACGGATCTCCGGAGGGCCACCGACGCGCCACGCCGTCGACGAGGGCACACGGGATGTGCGGGACGTGGGTCAGATGGTGAGGAGGTGCGAGGTCAGGTCGCGGTAGTGGGTGAGTGCGACCCTCAGCTCCTCGGTGTCCGCACCGTCCTTGCACTCCTTCCGCAGCCCGTCCCTGCGGGCCTCGACGGTCCGCGTGAGGCGGGTGATGGCCTCCTCCAGCACGGAGTCGGCCTCCCGCACCGCCCGGCGCGGGTCGTCCACGAAGCCGCCGATCGCGTGCTCCATCTTGCGCCCGAGCTTCCCGGGGTCGTCCTCGCCGGGAGCCGCGCCATTGGCGCGGGCGGACTCGGAGCCGGCCTTCTGCCCGTGGTCGGAGCCGAGCTTGGCGGTGCGCTCGGAAGCACGGTCGGAAGCACGGTCGGACGTGCTCTCGGAGGCACGGTCCGAAGCGCGGTCCGAGCCGGCCTTGGCGGCGTACTCCTGGGTGGACTTCCGGGCGTTGTCCTGGGTGGACCGCTGGCCGGACTCGGCAGCCGTCCGCTGGGCGTCGCCCAGCGTGGAGCGCTGCCCCGGCTCGGAGGCCGCCTTCTGCGCGCTGTCCTGGGTGGACCGCTGGCCGGACTCGGTGACCGTCCGCTGGGCGCTGTCCTGGGTGGACCGCCGGCCCGGCTCGGAGGTCGCCCTCTGCCCGGACTCGGACGCCGTCCTGGACGCCTGCTCAGGGGTGGCCTTCTGCGCCTGGTCGGAGCCCGACACGGACCCGGTGCTCTCCTGCGTGGCCTTCGGGCCGGGCTCGGGAACGACCTTCTGCCCGCGCTCGGGAACCGCCGTGGTGGCGTCCCCGGAAGTGGCCCTGGCGGCGCGCTCGCCGCCCGGCTCGTCCGGCTCGGGGACTCTGGACCGCTCGGCCGCTGCTGACTCGCTCACTGCTCTTCCTCCGTCCGCCCGCGCCCCGTGAGGGCGGCAAGCCGCTTGCCCCGTACCTGCTTGGTCTCGTCCTGTGCCGGGACCGACTCCGCGTCCGGCTCCACATCCGCCGTGTCGGCGGTCTCCAACTCGGCGGCGCGGCGCGTGCCGCGACCGCCGCCCTGCAGCAATTCGTCGAAGAGCCCGCGTGCGGAGACCAGCGCCGTGCGCAGGTCCTCCGTGCCGTGCCGGCCGTCACCGGTGACGGCTGCGTGCGCCTCCCGGTAGCCGTGCACGTGGTGCGGGTGGTGCACCGACAGCGCGTCGACGTGCTCGGCGGTGTTCGCCGCCGGGTAGCCGCGCTCGGCGGCGAGCTGGCCGATCAGCTGGTCGGCCTCGGTGAGCGCCGCGCTCGGGTCGTCCACGAACTGGGCCTTGACCGCGTTCCACCGTGCCGCGTACCGCTCCTGGGCCTCGGCGGGCAGGGCCCGCGTCTCCAGGTCGCCGTACCGCTTGACGCGCTCGGCGAGTTCGCGCCGGGTGGCACGGATGTCGCCGTCGTTGCGCGCCAGTGTCCATTCGTACTCGGGCCCGAAGCGGCGCTTGAGCCCAGGGCCTCCCGCGCCGTCGCGCTTCATCATCACGACCGCGACAATCGCGATCACGATGATGACTGCCGCCACGACAGCGACAATCGCTCCTGTGGACATGTCCTGCCTCCCGTCTGTCCCGGTGTCACCCGTCCAGTCGGTCGGCTTGCCGCAGACGCGCGGCGCAAACCCGTGTGCCCGTTATGCGGCTTCTCCGGTGGCGGCCGGTTTCGCACGGGGCCGCCGGTCGGGGTGGTCGCCGTCGCCGCCGCACAGCTCGGTGCTCAACCTTTTCACCAGGGCGGCGAGTTCGGTGTGGGCGGCGGGGTCCCAGTCGCCGAGCAGGCCGGCCAGGACGGTGCGCCTGGCCTCGGTGAGGCGGTCGGCGAGCGCGGTGCCGGACGCGGTGAGGGTCAGCGGGTTGCCCTCGCGTACCGCGTAGCCGCCGGATTCCGCCTCGACCGCTGCCGCCTCGATGACGTCGGCGGGCACGGTGGTGCGGCGGGCGAGTTCGACGGGGTCGGCCCGGCCGTCGTGGGCGAGGCGGAGCAGCAGCCAGCTGGTGGCGGGGTGGATGTCGAGGCCGGCCAGCCGGGTGATGCGGGTGTAGAGGTCGCGGCGGGCGTCCCGGCCGCCGAGCAGCGAAAGGCAGCGGGCGATCTCGTCGAGCGAGGTCCGCTCCACCGGGTTGACGCCCACCGTCTCGGCGGCGTCCGGCACGGTGACGCTGCCCCGCAGCGGCTCCTCCTTGAGCAGCCAGGCCGTCACGAAGCCGACCAGCGCGACGGGGACGGCCCACAGGAAGACCGTGGTGATGGCCTGCGAGTACGCGTGCAGGACCGGCGCCTTGACGGTCCCGGGCAGCCGGGCGATGGCCGTGGGGTCGGCCTGGAGCCGGGCGGGGTCGAAGCCGGCCGGCAGCCGGACCCCGCGCAGCGCGGAGGTCAGCTTGGCGGAGAGCTGGTTGGTGAAGACGGTGCCGAAGACGGAGACGCCGAAGGACGCGCCGATGGAGCGGAAGAAGGTCGCGCCGGAGGTCGCGGAGCCCAGGTCCTCGTACCCGACCGCGTTCTGCACCGCGAGCACCAGCACCTGCATCACCAGGCCGAGCCCGAGGCCGAAGACGAAGAAGTACAGGCTCATCACCCAGGTGGCGGTGTGCTCGTCGAGCTGGTGCAGGAGCAGCAGGCCGACCGCGGTCACGGCGGTGCCGACGATCGGGAAGACCTTGTAGTGGCCGGTGCGGCTGACGATCTGGCCCGAGCCGGTGGAGGAGATCAGCAGGCCGACCACCATCGGGATCATGTGGACGCCGGAGAGCGTCGGCGAGTAGCCGTGCACGACCTGGAGGAAGGTCGGCAGATAGGTCATGGCGCCGAACATCGCGAAGCCGATGATGAAGGAGATCACCGAGCACACCACGAAGGTCCGCACCCGGAAGAGCCGCGGCGGCAGCACGGGTTCCTGCGCGCGCCGCTCGATCAGCACGAAGACGGCGACCAGGGCGACACCGACCACCGCGAGGGTCACGATGCCGGCCGAGCCCCACGCCAGGGTGGTGCCGCCGAGCGAGGTGACCAGCACCAGGCAGGTGGCGGCGGAGGCCACCACCACCATGCCGGTGTAGTCGATCCGGTGCGAGGTGCGGCGCACCGGGATGTGCAGGACCGCGGCGATGACGGCGAGCGCGATGACGCCGATCGGCAGGTTGATGTAGAACACCCAGCGCCAGGAGAGCTGTTGGGTGAACACCCCGCCGAGCAGCGGCCCCAGCACACTGGCGGCGCCGAACACCCCGCCGAACACGCCCTGGTAGCGGCCCCGGTCGCGAGGCGGCACGATGTCCCCGACGATCGCCATGGACAGCACGATCAACCCGCCGCCGCCCAGGCCCTGCAGAGCGCGGAAGGCGATCAACTCACCCATGCTCTGGGCGACTCCGCACAGCGCGGAGCCGATCAGGAAGAGCACGATGACGCCCTGGAACAGCCGTTTGCGGCCGTACATGTCGCCGAGCTTGCCCCACAGCGGGGTGGCGGCGGTGGACGCGAGCAGGTAGGCGGTGACCACCCAGGACAGATGGTCGATGCCGCCGAGTTCGCTGACGATGGTGGGCAGCGCGGTGGACACGATGGTCTGGTCGAGGGCGGCGAGCAGCAGTCCGAGGGCGAGGGCACCGATCGCGATCCGTACCTGGCGCCGGTCCTGGTCCGCACCCGGCGCCACCGCGGTGCTGGTGTCCTGGGCCATGAGAACGGCTCCTCGCGTCGCCCCCCGACGGTCGGACTCTCATATTTGCACCGTTTGTGCGGTTACGGCCTGCGGAAGTGCGCCACCGGAGAGGGGACCGGGTATGCGACGGCATGGGGTATCGGCATAATCACTGACACGTCTTTGCGAACGCGCGAACGACGGCGGGAGGGGAAACCAGTGGCGCCGCAGCAGCCGGACCGTACGGCAGGGCCGTACGAGCCTGACGACATCGGTGTGACCGGTGTGACCACGGAGATTGCCGTGGTCACAGTGGACGGCGGTGGCGAGGTCCGGGCCGCGGAACGCGCCGCCGAGCGGGCCGCCGCACTCGCGGTGACCGAGGGCTTCCACCCGCTGCGCGTACGCCCCTACGTCGGCGACCCGGGCGACACCGCCGACGGTACGGATACGACCGTACGGCCGCTGATCGACGTGGCCGGCGAGGGCGAGGGCGGCCCGGCGACCACCGACCTCGGCCTCTTCCCCGCGGAATATGCCGCGATGGCGGCGGCGCAGGAATACCCGCTGGAGTATCCGCCCGACGACGACATCCGCGAGGCGGCTGCCGCCGCGGCACATGGGCGGCACCGGCGCAGGCGGCGCGGCATCGTGGTCACCGCGGCGGCCGTCGCCGCGTCCGCGCTGGCCGCGGGGGCGGTGGCCGTCACCGGCTCGGTGATGGGCGATGAGCCGCGCGGCACCGACCGGGCGCTGCCCGAGCCCGCGTCGGCCGCGCCCGACGTCACATTGCCCGCGGACGCGGCGCCGGGGGCCGCCGTCACGCAGCCGGTGAGGGTCACCCACTATCCGATGCGGGCGACGACGTCGCCCGCTCCCAAGCCGGCGCCGAGCGCGCCCGTCACGCCACTGGCGGTGGCGGCGGCCCCGGCCGCCGCCACGACGGCGCCGCCGGCCCCCTCGACGCCCGCGACGCCGCCGCAGAGCACTCCGCCGCCGGTTACGGCGACGGCGCCGCCCGCACCGCCCACGACACCCGCGCCGCCCGCGGTGCTGCAACTCGGGGCGAGCGGGGCGGCGGTCACGGACCTCCAGCAGCGGCTCACCGAGGTGTGGGTCTACCGCGGGGCCATCGACGGGCGGTACGACATGGGTGTCGAGCAGGCGGTGGCGGTCTTCCAGATCTGGTACGGCGTCCGCGGTGACCCCTCCGGGGTTTATGGCCAGGCGACCCATACGGCTCTCGTCCGCGCCACCTCGCCGTCCGGCAACCCGCACCACTCCCACTGACCCCTCCCCGGGAGGACCCCCGCCCAACGGTGTGCCCGCGCAATCCCCGCGGGGGGGTGCCATTTGCGGTGGCCCGCACCTTGCCGGTGCCTCGGCCGAGCGCGTCCCGGGGCGGTGGCCGCCGTCCTCCCACGACGGCCCGCCGTGGCTGGCCGCGCGGTTCCGCGCGCCCCTGAGGGGCTGCCACTTGCGGTGGGCGTCGCACCTTGCGGTGCGTTGTGGTTGGGCGCGCAGTTCCCCGCGCCCCTGGGGTGGTGGCTGTCCGCCCTCGCCCGACGGTTCGTTGTGGCTTGTCGCGCGGTTCCGCGCGCCCCTGAACGGCGTGCCCTCTTCCGCAAGGGGAGGGGGAAGCGCCCCAAAGGGCGCGGGGAACTGCGCGGCCAGCCGAGACGGCGCAGCAGACAAGCACGCACCGCAAGGGGCAATCACCCAGGGGCGCGGGGAACTGCGCGAGAAGCCAGGACGGCGCGTCGGACAGGTGCGTACCGCACGCGGCAATCACCCCAGCGGAGCGGAACGCGTTGGCCCTCCCCCGGGGCGCGGGGAAGTGAGGGACCCGGACCGGTAAGGTCGAAAAGATGGCCTTCGGACTCCCCCAATTCCAGCTCATGCTGCTGCGCAGAATGGCCGACCACCACCCCGGCCTGGTGGACGACGCGCTCCGCGCGCTGGGCGCGTCGCACGCCGACCTGAGGGAAGCGCACCGCGCCTGGCAGGCGCGGCTGCGCTCGCGGACGTATCCCGGCGGCGAGCGGGGGTACCGGCTGGCGCTCGGGCCACCCGTGGCGGAGGTCGAGCGGCAGGTCGGCGACCTGACGTGCCGCGCGCTGCTGTGGCCGCTGCCGCTGTGGCCCGATCTGCGGTTCGAGGTGCTGTGCGCGCCCGGCGGCACGGCGGTGTGGAACGAGTGGCTGGTCCGCGCGCCCGGCGCGGCCCCTCCGCCGCTGAGCGGCGTCGAGGACCTGACGCCCTGGTCCTGCGTCGTGGACGACGTGGCCCGCGCCTTCCCGCCCGCGGCCCCGCTCCCGGCGGACGCCCCGAGCCGCGCTCGGCTCGCGGTGACCGTGCCCCGCACCGGTGAACGGGTGGTGGCCCACTTCACCTGGGGCCTGCTGCAATTCGTGGTGGCGCCCTGAACCCGGGGGCGACACCCCGAACCCCGGGGCAATGCCCCGAGGCCAGGCGTGGCGCCCCGGACCAGGGGGTGGCGCCGCACCCGAATATTTTGTATCTTCGAGGAACAAAGTGGTTCCGCCCGTCTCCCTGACCGGCGGGCGGAACCACTGAGTACGCCGCGAGGCCGTCCGAGGGAGTCCCATGCCGTCCGTGTTCACCGCCCGCGCTCTGCTGCTCGACATGGACGGGACGCTCGTCGACTCCGACGCGGTGGTGGAGCGGTGCTGGACCCGGTGGGCGGTCCGGCAGGGCCTGGACCCGGCCGCCGTCCTGGCGGTGGTGCACGGCCGGCAGGGCCACGCCACGATGGCCGCGCTGCTCCCGCACCGCCCCATGGCGCAGAATCACGCCGACAACGCGGTGGTGCTCGCCGAGGAGACCGCCGACCTCGTCGGCATCGTCCCGGTCCCCGGCGCCCCCGCCTTCCTGGCCGCGCTGGCCGGGCAGCCGCACGCCCTGGTGACCTCGGCGGGCGAGGCGCTCGCGCTGGCCAGGATGGGCGCCGCCGGGCTGCCGCTGCCGCCGGTCAGGGTCACCGCCGAGCGGGTGGGCGCCAGCAAGCCGGACCCCGAGGGCTTCCTCAAGGGCGCCGTCGAACTGGGCTTCACCCCCGAGGAGTGCCTGGTCTTCGAGGACGCCGAGGTCGGCATAGCCGCCGCCCGCGCCGCCGGGATGCGGGTGGTCGGCATCGGACCGCGAGCCGCCGCCCACGCACCGTCGGCCCATGCGGCGTCCCTTGAGGACGTACGGGTGACGGCCGCGGACGGCGTGCTCACGGTCACGGTGGGCTGAGGACCGGCCCCACCGTGACGCGCCTAGCAGGGACCAAGGCTCAGCCGGCGATCGCTTCGTAGAGGCTGAAGCCGGCCAGCACCACCATGAAGGCCGCGGCGATCTTCGTGATGAGCGACAGCGGCACCCGCTTCATCAGCATCCGGCCGCCGAAGACGCCGAGGGCGGCGACCGCCCACAGGCCGAGCACCGCGCCGATGCCGACCGAGACCGGGTCGTCGTAGCGGGCGGCGAGGTTGGCGGTCATGATCTGGGTGAGGTCGCCGAACTCGGCCACCAGGATCAGCATGAAGCCGGCGCCCGAGACCTTCCAGAAGCTCTGGTCGGAGGGCGCTTTGACGGTCTCCTCGTCGTCGCCCCTGGACAGCAGCAGCATGGCCGCGCCGGCCAGGAAGAGCACCCCGACCACTCCTTGCACCCAGCGGTGCGGCAGCAGCGTCAGCAGGCTGCCCGCGGCTATGGCGAGCGCGACATGGACCACGAAGGCCGCCGCGACGCCCGCGAAGACGTACGAGGCCCGGTAGCGGGTACCGAGCATGAGGCTGGCGAGCGCGGTCTTGTCGGGGAGTTCGGCCAGGAAGATCACGCCGAAGACAACGGCTATGACAGTGAGGCTGAGCACGGGTCGGATTCCTCGATCGGTAGGGGCTGCCCTGCCGAGAGAGACCTGCGGAGATGAAGGGTCGCTTCGGCACGGCAGCGTCGGAACACTGCGGCCGAAGGTCTCGCTGGCCGCGGCACGTTCCCGTACCGCTGCCTCCGGGCGCCGGCCCCGGTCCATTGCCACGCCTTGCGGCGCCGCGTGCGAACCCGGGCAGTATGTCGACGGTCCGGCGAAGAGCTACTCCCCTTCTGCTGCGCACCAGTGTACGGGATGCCCGGCCTGGGCAGATTTTCTGCATCGGCATTGGTGCGGCGGCCACTTGGAGCCGGCCGGCGCCGACGTGGCATTGCCGCGGCACGGGCACTTCCCCGCAGGCCCGAGCGTTGTTCGGGAAAGTATTCCTGTCGTGACAACGTCGTGATTGTCTCGTACGTCACGCACCCTGACCGGTGCCGTCGGCCCGCGCTGGCGTACGCTGTACGGCTGACGGCGGATGAAGATCCGCCGCCGTTGACGCGAGACCGGCACTGACAGCTCCGCAAGGCCTTGACCAGCACAAACGGGCACGGACACGGCACGGATCAAGCACCGCCAGGCATCGGAAAGCACTCTTGCGACACGCACGACCGACAGGACCCGACAACGACGCGTAGGACCGGCGAAGGACGAGGAGGCGCGGTGCTGCAAGGCCTGGGCTCTCTTTTCGAGTGGCCGTGGATCTATCTGCTCGTCGGACTGTCCGTACTGCTCGACGTCTTCGTGCCGGTGCTGCCCAGCGGTGTGCTGGTGGTCAGCGCGGCGACCGCCGGGTCGACCGGCACCAGTGACGACATCCTCGATGTGCTCGCCCTGCTCGGCTGCGCCGCCGTGGCGTCCTGTGTCGGCGATCTGATCGCCTACCGGCTGGCCTTCCGCGGCGGCGAGTGGTTCGACCGGCGGATGGCGTCCTCGCAGCGGCTGTCGGCGGCGCACGACCGGCTCAGCCAGGTGCTGGACAGCGGCGGCGGCGCCCTGGTGGTGCTCGCCCGCTTCGCGCCCGCCGGCCGCAGCGTGGTCAGCCTGGGCGCGGGCACGGCCCGCCGCCGTCCGGGAGAGTTCCTGCCCTGGTCCGCGCTGGCCGGCGTCTGCTGGGCGACCTACAGCGTCGGCCTGGGCTGGGTCGGCGGCGAGTGGCTGGGCGCCAGTTGGCTCGGCACTTTGATGTCCTTCGTCGCCCTGCTGGGCGCGGGCGCCTTCGCCGCGTACGTCTTCCGGCGCGAGCGCCGTACGGCGATCGCCGCGGCCTATGCGGCGGTGCCGCTGACGATCCCGCCGCAGGGCACCACCGCCGGCCCCGACCGCAGTTCGGTCGTCGAAGCGCTCTGAGGCGCCTCAACTCCCTGACGCGCACCCACCACTTCGACGTGCTCGCGCCGCTTCGACCTGCTCTCACCGCTCTCGAAACGGTCGAAGCTCTCCGAACTCTCGAAACTCTCCAAATCCCCGAAAACCACCGCCTGTGCGGGCTTCGGCGCGCCGGTGCGCGGGCGCACTCCCCCGCTTGAGCCAAAAGTATTCTCACTCGATACGGCAATAGGCAGCACCCTGAGTGGCCGAAAGAATATCTCCCGTATCACCTCCATACGGGAAGGACATGCACATGTCGGTTGATGCGGGCCAGGACGCCGCACTCGGCAATCCGCAGGACAACGCGCGTACGAGCCTTGACACCGCCGCCGCGCGGAATCTGGCCACGACAACCAAGTCCGCGCCTCAGATGCAGGGGATCTCGTCCAGGTGGCTGCTGCGTGTGCTGCCCTGGGTGCAGGTCAACGCGGGCACGTACCGGGTCAACCGGCGGCTGAGCTACGCGGTCGGGGACGGGCGGGTGACGTTCGTCAAGACCGGGTCGCAGGTCCGGGTCATCCCGCAGGAGCTGGGTGAGATCGCCGCGCTGCGGTCCTTCGACGACGTGGAGGCGCTGACCGCCCTGGCGGACCGTTTCGTCCAACGTGAGTTCGCACCCGGCGAGGTGCTGGTCGAGGCCGGCCAGCCGGCCGACACGGTCTTCCTGATCGCGCACGGCAAGGTCGAGAAGCTCGGCGAGGGGTCGTACGGCGAGCAGAATCGTCTCGGCACCCTGGCCGACGGCGACCACTTCGGCGAGCAGGCACTGCTCGACGGGGACGCCGAGTCGGGCTTCACCGCCCGCGCCGTCGCGGCCACCACCGTGCTCGCGCTGCCCCGCCAGGCACTGCAGGAGCTGCTCGCCCAGGCGGCGCCGCTGCGCGAGCATCTGGACGCCGTCCGCGCGATCCCGCAGCAGCGGGCCAACAAGCGCGGCGAGGCGAACATCGAACTCGCCTCGGGCCACAAGGGCGAGGCCGCGCTGCCCGCCACGTATGTCGACTACGAGGTCAAGCCCCGCGAGTACGAGCTGAGCGTCGCCCAGACCGTGCTGCGGGTGCACAGCCGGGTCGCCGACCTCTACAACGAGCCGATGAACCAGACCGAGCAGCAACTCAAGCTCACCGTCGAGGCGTTGCGCGAGCGCCAGGAGCACGAGCTGATCAACAACCCGGAGTACGGGCTGCTCAACAACGCGGAGTACGAGCAGCGCATCCAGCCGCACGCCGGCCCGCCGCTGCCCGACGACCTGGACGAGCTGATCAGCCGGCGCCGCGGCACCCGCTATCTGCTGGCCAACCCCAAGACGATCGCGGCCATCGCCCGGGAGTGGACCCGGGCCGGCATCTACCCCGACTCGGTCGAGGTGCTCGGCTCCCCCGTTCCCGCCTGGCGCGGCGTGCCGATCCTCAGCTGCAACAAGATCCCGATCTCCGAGGCCCGCACCAGCTCGATCATCGCGATCCGCACCGGCGAGGACAACCAGGGCGTCATCGGCCTCAACCAGACCGGTCTGCCCGACGAGTACGAACCCGGCCTGAACGTGCGCTTCATGGGGATCGACGACAAGGCCATCATCAGCTACCTGGTCAGTACGTACTTCTCCGCGGCCGTCCTGGTGCCCGACGCGCTGGGCGTGCTGGAGAACGTGAACGTGTCCAACTGGCGCTGAGCGCGGCGCACACGGCCGCGCCTCCACGGCGCGGCCGGAACGGCTCGAAGGTGCGGCCCCGCCGCCCGGTCCTGACCGGGCGGCGGGGCCGTTCTCGCGTGCGCTCACCGCTGCCGCGGGCTCACAGCAGTTGGCGGAAGACGTCCGCCGAGACCGCGAGACCGCTGCCGAAGGGCGCGTCCAGGTCCCAGATGAGGAACAGCAGGAAGGCGATGAGCGCGCTGAACAGCCCGGCGAGCAGCAGCTCCTTGGCCGATCTCCTGATCTGTAGCGTGAAGATCAGCCCGACCGTCACCAGCGCGCCGGTGATCAGCCCGAACCAGACCACCCCCGGCATCGTCGCGCCCACGCTCTGCCCGCGCGAGGCCCGCGCCATGTCGGCGGCGGCGACCTCGTCCACCACCGGCTGGTACGCCTGCGCCGCCAGATCGCTCTTCGGGTCGAACTGCGTCACGTCGGTACGCACCTGGTCGAGCAACTGCGTGCCCCGCGGCGAGAGTTCGCCGTGGCTGCGCATGTAGGGCCACTCCTTGTCGGCGACGAAGGCGGCATAGGCGTCGACGTCGGCCCGTACCTTGTCCCGCACCGCGGGGGGATAGACCTGCACCCGGACCTTCACCTCGTGCAGCGCCTGCGCCTCGGCCAGCGTGTCGGCCTGCGCACCGCCCCTGCCCTCCCACACTCCGGCGATCGCCAGGCCCAGCACGATCGCGTAGATCACCCCGATCATCATCACCATGTACTCGATGACGTCCGGCGTCTCGCTCGGGTCGTCGTCCTCGGCGATCCTGCGCTGCCTGAGGACGACCACGGTGATGACGACCGCGCAGACCGCGATCATCGCGATCAGCAGTACCACCCATTGCGACATCTGAACTCCCCCTCGCGTCCTACCGGTTGTTCCTGCGATACGCCCCGGACCCGGGCTTGAGCACGGCCGCCGCCAGCAGTCCCGGCACCGTCGTGAGCAGCATCGTGGTCGTCAGCTTCCGCCGGTGCGGCGCCGGTGCCGTGGCCGGCACGATCGCCTGCCGGGGCCAGTGCACGACGGGCGGCGCGGGCTTCGGTGCGGGTTTCGGCGTCGGCTTCGGTACGGGCCTGGGCTCGGGCTTCGGCGCGGGTGCGGGCTTGGGTACGGCTCTCACCACCGGTTTCGGTCGCGACGCGGGCTTGGGCGCCGGCTTCGGTACGGGTTTGGGCGTCGGCTTGGGTGTCGGCGTGGGCGTGGGTTTGGACGGCGTCGTCGGCGGCGTGGTCGGTGGCGGCGTCGTCGGCGGCGTGGTCGGTGGCGGCGTGGTCGGTGGTGTGGTCGGGGGCTTGGTCGGCGGGTGCGGGTGCTTGCGGCAGTGCAGCGGGTCAGGCCACTTCCAGGGCGGGTGCCACCGCCCGCACCAGTGCGCGGGCCGCGGATGCGCCGGCCTCGGCCAGTGCGGTGGCCGGGACCGGTGCGGCCCGGGCCGGTGCGGCTCATGGCCGTTCGGCGTCGGCGTCGGCTGATCGCTGTGCGGCGGCCTGGGGCCGGGCCGCGGTATGTGCGGCTGCGCCGACACGGTGACGGACACGGGCGGGCTGACGGGCGCAACCGGTTGCGGGCCGACGGGGGTGGCCGCGGCCACCCCGCCCAACCCCCACGCGCCCACGGCCGCCGTCACGACGGCAAGCGCCGCCCACGCACGTACGCGCTTCCCCCTCGGAGTGCTCACCCACTCATCGTCAGCACCCCGGCGCCCTCCGCGCCCGCGTATGCCGGCCATTCCCCGGAAGGAGTAATGGACCCGCTAAACATTCGATCACCTGCGCGAATTCGCGCACAGTGGAAGCGGCGCCGAAGGGCTGCCGGGTGGGGAGGGGTGGGCGTGGACGGTTTCGAACCGCCGACATCCGCCTTGTAAGGGCGGCGCTCTACCACTGAGCTACACGCCCCGGAGACTGCGACGTCACAGGTTACCTTGCCGCGGGGGCGGGTGGGCAAGCGCATACCCGGACACGTGCGGGCAGGAGGCGGCGGACGGACCGGGCCGTGTGTTCGAGGCGGGCGGGTGGGAGGATGGAGCCGATGGTGGTGGGCGGCGAGCGCGGGGAGAGAGTGTCACTGTGACGACGGCACGTTCGTGGTGGCGGCGCGGCGACAACCTGCGTGCGGAGGCCCAGGCGGCGAAGGACGCGGCTGCCCAGGCCTTCTACGAGCTGGACACCGCGCAGCGCGACCTGGAGATCTCGATCGAGACCATCTCCGCGGTCGAGGAGTCCGCCGACTCGCGCCGGGCGCTGTCCGGCTTCCAGGCGCTCGGCGAGCGGATCGACCAGGTCAGCGCGGCCTACATCGCCACCGTCGACGCCCATGACCTGGATCGGGACGAGCTGGACCACGCGTCCGCCTCCCGGGCGGTCAGCGAGCTGACCCGGGCCAAGGACGACCTGGTCAACGCCAGGACCGAGCTGGAGCGCTACCAGTCGACGATGACGCCGCTGCTGAACCGGGCGGAAACACAGCTGGCCCGGCTGGCGCCCGCGCGGGAGCGGGCCAAGCAGTCGCTGCTGGCGGCGAGCAACGCGCTGGACGAGGTCCGCGCCGCCGGGATCACCGCGGACGATCTCGCGGCCCGGCTGGCGGCGCTGGCGCCCGAGCTGACCAAGCTCAACGAGGGTCCCGCCAAGCACGGCGTGAAGGAGACCGTGCAGCGCGCCGACGACATCCGCCGCAAGGCGGAGGCGGTACGCGCCGAGGCCGAGCGGCTGCCCGAGCAGGCCAGGGAGATCGACAAGCGGCTGGTGTCGCTGCGTACCCGGGTGCAGGCCCTCGGCACCCGGGCGGAGGGCGTCGCGCCGGTGCTCAGCGAGCTACGGCGGCGTTTCTCGCTGGCCTGCTGGGAGGACCTCCAGCAGGTGCCGGAGCAGGCCGACCAGGCCGTACGGCAGGCGGAGGCGACGCTCGCCGAGGCGCGCAGGGCGCGGGACGGGCAGCAGTGGGCGCAGGCCACCGCGAAGCTGGCCGAGGTCCGCACCCTGATGGACGACGTGGACGGCGCGGTGGGCGCGGCCGGCGACCGGCTGCGCCGGCTGAACGAGGTACGCAAGGACCCGAAGGCCGAGGTCGAGCGGACCCGCTTCGTGATCAGGGACGCCCAGCGGCTGGCGATGCAGGGCCGTTCCACGCCGGAGCCGCGGCATGCCCGCCCGCTGGACGAGGCGGTGGCAAGGCTGGACCGGGCGCTGGCCGCGCTGGAGGGCCGGCACCCGGACTACTGGGCCTTCCTCACCGAGACGGCCGCCGTCCGGGAGACGGCGAACCGTGTGGTGTCCAACATCAGGGAGGACCGGGCGGCAGGCCGCGCCTGACGCCCCCGCGTCGGGCCGGACCGGGCAGGCCCCGGGTCGGCGGCAGGCCGCGCCTGACCCTCATCCCGAGGGCCCGAGCAACCCGCCCCCCGTCCGTCAGCTGCAGCAACCGCCGCCGCAGCAGCCGCCCCCGCCGCCCGCGGGCGCCGGCGCGGGGCCCGCGGACCCGGCCGCCGAGGCGGTGCCGCCCACCGACACGGTGGAGAGCAGCTTCACGGTGTCGCCGTGGCCCTGCGGGCAGGGCGCGGGGGCGCTGGACTGCGACATCGGGCGGCGCATCTCGAAGGTGGCGCCACAGGTCTTGCACCGGTACTCGTAACGAGGCATGGCCTCAGGGTAGCGGGCACCCGGGCCGCGCTGCTGCCCCGGCGGCCCGGACCTATCCTGGAACAACGGCGTTCCTCGACGAGTCCAGCCCCCGAAGGAGGCCGCCCATGCGACTCGACGACCATTTCCCCGCCGATCACCGGCTGAGCCAGGTCTACCGCTTCGGAGCGGGAATCATGGGCCTGATTCTCGTCGTCTTCGGCATCCTCGGCCTGCTGAACGGTGTGTCGTTCCTGTCCAAGGCGGGTGAACGCATCGCCGGACTGAATTCCAACGGCGCGCTGAGCATCATCTCCATCGTGATCGGCGGCCTGCTCTTCGTGGGCATGGTCGCCGGCGGCAATTTCGCCTCCACGCTGAACATCTGCGTGGGCGTCGCCTTCCTGCTCAGCGGCTTCGTGAATCTGGCGCTGCTGGACACCGGGAACAATCTGCTGGCGTTCAAGATGTCGAACGTGCTGTTCAGCTTCGCCGTCGGGGTGATGCTGCTGTTCTTCGGGATGTACGGGCGGATCACCGGCGGGCTTCCACACGACAATCCGTACTGGCAGCGGCGCCACCCGGAGGAGGCCGCGCGCGAACGCGAGGCCCGGCAGCGCGCGGCGGTGGCCGCCACGAGGCCACCGCCGCGGCGCCGGGGACTGCCCCAGCACTGAGCCGGGAAAGCCGCCGGGTGCTGCGGAGAAACGGGCGCTACGGGCGCTTGCGGGCCAGCGTGAGGCCGTCGGCCACGGTGAGCAGGACGTCGTCCACCCGGTCGTCGGCCCGCACATGGTCGTTGAAGGCGCGGACGGCGGCGCCCCCGCCGGTGGCCGCCGGGTCGGCGACATCGCCGTGGTAGAGGGTGTTGTCGATTACGAGCAGGCCGCCGGGCCTCAGCCGGGGCAGCAGCTCCTCCCAGTAGTCGATGTAGGACTCCTTGTCGGCGTCGAGGAAGACCAGGTCGATCCAGCTGCCGCCGGGCAGTGCCCGCAGCGTGTCGATCGCCGGGGCGATCCGCAGGTCGATCCGGTCGGCGACGCCCGCCTTCACCCAGGCCTCGCGGCCCACGGCGGTCCACTCCTCGGAGATGTCGCAGGCGATCAGCCGCCCGTCGGCGGGCAGCGCCCGCGCCATGGACAGCGCCGAGAAGCCGGTGAAGGTGCCGACCTCCACGATCTGCCGGGCGCCGGTCAGCCGGACCAGGAAGGCCAGCAGCGGCCCCTGCTCCTCGGCGGTCTGCATGCCCGACACATCGGCGAGGCTGCGGTGGGTGACCTCGATCAGCTCGCGCTCGATCGGGTCGAGCGGCGGGTTGTGGTCGAGGACGTATCCGTACAGCTCGGGCGTGAGCTGGGGGTTCTTCGTTTCGTACAAGAGTCTGCTCCCAGGTGCGGCGCTTAGGGTGACGGGATGCTTGTCGATGACGCGGTTGCCCTGGTGCCCAGCATCCCAGGCCGCCGCGCGCTGCTGGGTCTGGCGGGGGCGCCCGCCGCCGGCAAGTCGACCCTGGCGCGGCGCCTGGTCACGGGCGTCAACGACCGGCTCGGCGCCGATACGGCCGCGTACGTCCCGATGGACGGCTTCCATCTGGCCAACGCCCAATTGGACCGGCTGCACCTGCGGGACCGCAAGGGCGCCCCGGAGACCTTCGACGTCGACGGCTACGTGGTGCTGCTGCGGCGGCTCCGCGCGGAGCGGTCGAACCCGGTGTACGCGCCGGACTTCGACCGGCGGATCGACGAGCCGGTCGCCGCGGGGCTCGTCATCCCCGCGTCGGCGGCGCTCGTGGTGACCGAGGGCAACTACCTGGCCGACGACGGCCCCGGATGGGCCGAGGTCCGCGACCTCCTGGACGAGCTGTGGTACGTCGAGACCCCGCGGCGGCTGCGCGAGCGGCGGCTGCTGCGGCGGCATGTCCGCGGCGGGCGCAGCGAGCGGGAGGCCCGCGAATTCATCGCGTCCAGCGAACGCGTCAACGCCCGCCGCGTCGAGCTGACCCGGGCGCACTGCACCCGGGTGGTCTCCCCCCGGGACCCCTGACCCCTGCCCCCCGCGCCGGGCGGGCGACGGTCAGGACCGGACGCCGGCCAGGAACCGCCGGAGGATCTCCTCGCCGGCCGCCACGCCGCCGACACCCAGCGCGGACACGTGCGACGCCGTCCAGCCGGAGTCGGCCAGCTCGCCGTGGCCCGGCGTCCAGCCGGCGTCCGCGGCCAGCAGCAGATCGGCGTCCAGGAGCGAGTCGCCGGCCGCGATGACCCGGTCGGCGCCGGTGCGCCGGACGACCTCGGCGAGGGCCGCGCTCTTGGACAGCGGCTTGGGCACGGCGTAGATCTTGCGGCCCTGGAGCGACACGGTCCAGCCCAGCGGCTCGGCCCAGGCGGCGAGTTCCTTGACCCAGCCGGCGGGGAGCCGGTCCCGGTCCACCACCAGGTAGGCGAACAGCTCCTCCGCGACCCGCTCCTTGCGCAGCCATTCGGGGTCCGCGGTGGCGGCCAGGTGCGCGCGCACCTCGGCGAGCGGCGCGGACCCCTCGGTGAGCCGCCGCCGCATCTCGGCGTTCCAGTCGTGGTCGGTGCGCCCGGCGACCAGCAGGTGGCCGCCGTTGGCGCAGATCGCGTAGCTCGGCTGCGGCCCCGGCAGGCTGATCCGCCGGTACTGCTTGCGGGTGCGGGTGGTGGCGGGCACGAAGCGTACGGCGTCGGCGAGTTCGACCAGCAGCCGGCCGGCCGCCTCCGTCATGTACGACAGCGGCTTCGCCTCGTGGACCTCGACCGTCAGCAGCCGGGGCGCCTCCTCGTCGGGCATGGCCAGGGCGAGCGCGGCGGCGGAGTAGATGAGGGTGCGGTCGAGGTCGCTGGCGACGATCGTCCGGCTGTAGGTGCGGTTCACAGGCCGGTCACCGCCTTGCCGTCGGTGCCGGTCGCGCCGCGGGTGTAGCGGGGGTGGATCAGGCCGACGCAGGAGTACGGCAGCCCGTCGGTCTCCTCGACGGGCACACCGCGCTGGGCGGCGAGCAGCCTGACGTGGTCGAGGTCGGCGCCCGCGCCGCGCTGGGCGAGGATCTTCCACGGGACGCGGCGCAGCAGTACCCGGGTGGTCTCGCCGACGCCGGGCTTGACCAGGTTGATGTCGCCGATGCCGTACTCCTCGCTGATCCGCTCGACCGCGGCCCAGCCCGCCCAGGTGGGTGAGCGGTCCTGGGAGCGCAGCGACTTGACGTCCTCGGCGACGCCGGCGCCGACGGTGTCGAAGGCGGCGGTGACGGTGTCGAGGAAGAGCGCGGAGACGTCGGAGTCCGCGAGGTCGCGGTAGAACTTGGCGCCGTGGAATTCGCCGGGCCCGATGAGGTCGGCGCGCAGCACGGTGCGCGAGACCAGGCCGGAGACGGTGGAGTTGAGGCACGCGGAGGGGATCAGGAAGTCGTCGCGGGTGCCGTAGGTGGACACGCAGCCGCCGGGGTCGGCCAGGACCGCGATCTCCGGGCGGAAGCCGGGGAAGTCGCCCATGGCGTCGGCGAGTTCGCGGGTGATGGCGCCCTTGCCCGTCCAGCCGTCGACGAAGACGGCGTCGGCCGGGTCGTGGTGGGCGGCGAGCCAGCCGAGCGCGGCGGGGTCGATGCCGCGCCCGCGGACGATGGAGACGGCGTAGTGCGGCAGGTCGAGGCCGTGCGCGTGCCGGGCCCAGCGGCGCATCAGCACCCCGACGGGGGTGCCGGCCCTGGCGAGCGAGACCAGGACGGCGTCGGGGCCGCGTTCGGCGAGCACCAGTTCGGTGACGGCGCCGACCGCGCGGGCGATCCGCTCGGCGGAGGTGGCCAGCGCGGCCTTGAACAGCTGCTGGTATTCCGGGCTCGGCTGGTATTCGACCGGCAACGACTCCGCGTAGTGCGCGCCGCCGCTCTGTATGGCCTCCTCGCGCTCCTCGGTGGGCGCTTCGAGCGGCACGTCGGACAGGTCCTTGAGCAGCCAGCCCACCTCGTCCGCCGCGTACGATCCGAAGGCGGGTCCGCGCAGCGGCCGGGTGGATGCACTCATGGGGCCAGGGTTTCCGTTCGGTCGGTAGGAGGGCACGACGGCGAGCAGCACCGTGCCGGTGTGCGCGGCGAGCTGCGCGAGCAGTCCGCCGGGCGCGTGCAGGGCCGGGGTGTCCCCGGCGGAGTCCACGACGCAGAGCACCGCGTCGAAGCCGCCGCCCGCGACGTTGTAGGCGTACCGCTCGGGCGGGCCGCCGTCGGCGGGCGCGTCGTGCGCGGGGAAGACCAGGCGGCTGCGGATCGCGTAGCCGGGGTCGTCCACGGCGAGCACGGGCGAGCGGGTGGTGGTCGAGACGTACGCCTCGACGCCGTGCGCCTCGACGGCCTGGGCGAGCCGCAGCGGCGCGTACATCAGCTCCTCGCTGCCGAGGACGAGCACCCGGCGGGCGCCGGCCGGCAGGGCGCCGGCGATGCGGCGGCCCATGGCGGGAAGCGCGGCCTCCAGGCCCTCCCGGTGCGCGGGCAGGAAGCCGTGCCGGCCGCCGTCGGGTATCCCGGCGGGCCAGCCGAGGGCGACCCGCCGCACCGGCGCCGCGGGGGCCGGCGGCGGGTCCGCGGGCTGCCGGGCCGCCACCAGGGCCTGCGCCCTGGCCAGGACGTCGGCCGGGAGCGAGACCGTGCCCGCGGCCAGCGACAGGATGTCCACCCGGGCGCCGAGGCCGGCGGCGAAGGCGGTGAGCCGGTCGTGGTCGGCCGGGGAGCGCATGTCGGTGAGGGCGACGACGACGTAGCGGTCGCGGGGGTGGCGGCGGTGCAGGTCGCGGACGGTGTTGAGGACGGTCTGCCCGGTGGAGAACTCGTCGTCGACCAGCACCAGCGGTCCCGCGCCGCCGAGCAGGGCGGGGTCCTCGGGAAGCAGCAGGTGCCCGGTGGCGTGGCTGTGCTCCTCCTGGAAGGCGCCGCCGGAGGCCAGACCCGGCACCTCGCGCCGGGTGGAGTGCAGGTAGGGCACGGCTCCGACGCCGTCGGCGACCGCGTGGCCGAGCCCGGTGGCGGTCTCGGCGTAGCCGACGACGACGGCCTTGGCGGCCTCGTCCTCGCCCAGCAGGGCGCGGACCCGCAGGCCGAGGTCGTGGGCGTGCCCGTAGACCGTGCCGGGGCGCTGCGGCACATGCTTGCCGAGCACGTTCGACACCAGCAGGTGGGCCCGCTTGGGGTTGCGCCGCAGGGCGAGGCCCAGCAGGTCGCGCAGACCCTCGCCGTGCAGGGCGATGCCGAGGCGGTCGGCGACCCACTGTCCCGTCCAGGGCGGTGTCGTCAGCATGCGGTGCCGGTCTTCTTCCATGGTTTCCATCACTGCTACAAGGATGCCTGGTCAGTCCTGCGGCAGGCTGGCCGCCAGCAGCTCGACGAAGCTGATGCCCTCGCGGGCGACCCCGAAGACCTCGGCCCTGCGCAGGGTGCGCTCGGCCCAGGCCCGGTGCGGCTTGACCTCGTTCATCTTGTTCGTGTAGGCGGAACGCAGTACGCCGCCGCCGCTGCGGTCCTCGTGCAGGATGTCGGCCGCGTCGGTGTATTCCTCGTGGGTGACCACGCTCAGCGCGTGCACGACCGGCACATGGGTGGGGTGGATGCAGGTCTTGCCCTGGAGCCCGTTGGCGCGGTCCAGCTCGATCTCGCGCAGCAGCCCGTCCATGTCGCGCTCCAGCAGGGCCTCGCGCAGGTCCTCGGCCTCGGGGGTGAAGGGGCTGCGGCGCAGCTGCGGCTTGAACATCCGCTCCTGGTGGCGGAAGTATTCCCAGACCGGTCCTGTCACCACGAAGCCGCTGCCGTCGGCGCGGCCCAGCACGTTGACCACGTCGGCGATCACGGCGGCGACGATCTGGACGTCGTAGGCGGTCATGGCCGGGGCGCGGCGCAGCCCGTAGGTGGAGCAGAAGTCGGTGACGCCGAGCCGCAGCGCGAGCACCCGCTCACGGTATTTGTCGACGGTGCGGGAGATGCCGTAGAGCGTTTCGACCCGGCTCTCCAGGTGCATCAGCTCGGGCGACTCCAGCACGGGCATGGCGAACAGCCGCCGCCCGCTGGATGCCTCGGCGGCGCTGAGCGCCTCCAGGAAGGGGACGCCGGACTCCTCGGTGAATTTGGGCAGGACGAAGCCGGAGAGCAGCGCCGCGTTCTCGCCGAGGCGGTGCACGAGGTCGGTGATCTGGGCGGGGGTGCGGACCCGGATGAACAGCAGCGGGATGTCGCCGCCCGCGCCGGGGCGGGCGGCCAGCTCGGCGAACTGCCGGACGAGGTTGGCCTCACCGGCCGGGACGTCCCGGTCGTCGATGGAGTCCTCCAGGCACAGCACCATGGACACGACCCCGCGGGCGGCCTGCTTGAGCACGTCGGCGGCGAGCGTGAGGCGGGTGGCCGGGCTGTAGAGCGTGGCCCCGAGGGCCGCCGCGAGCGTACGAGCCGGCGAGTCGGCAGTGAACTCCTGCGGCTCGCGGTGGAACAGTTCTTCCCTCGTCTCTGCGGCGAGGTGTCCGAAGTGTCGCATTGCGCCCCCTTTCAATCATACGGGCCTGAGGACATCTGGCCGATTATCGTACGGGCGGCCATGTGACACTCGTTCCCTCAGCGCGTGAAATACAAGTAACCGGCGCAGGTCCACCGTGTGACGTTCTGCATGCCGGGCGCGGTTGTGACCTCCACGGGCGGCTCCACCGGACATGTCGCCCATGGACGATCTTCCGCCGACCCGCGGCCCGGCGTTGTGAGCGACCCCGTGGGAAGGGCAGGATGACCGGCATGACGCACGCGATGGTGAAGGGCTCGAACGTCCCCCTCGACGCCGCGGGCATCCGGGCGGTGCTGCGCTGGAGCCCCGGCACCGGCACACCGGACGTGGACGCCTCCGTGCTGCTGCTCGGCCGCGACGGCCGGGTGCGTTCCGACGCCGACTTCGTCTTCTACAACGAACCGCGGCACCCCAGCGGGCTGGCCCGCCACCTGCCCAAGAAGCGCGGGCCGGAGGGCCTGACCGACACCGTCGAGGTCGATCTGGCCGCGCTGGACTCCGGGGTCGACCGGGTGGTGATCGCCGCCTCCTGCGACGGCGGCCCCTTCCGGCTGGTCCGCGACCTGTGCGTGCTGCTCTACGCCACCTCCGGGCCGCAGCACTCCCCGCTGGTCACCTTCGAGGTCCGCCCCGACACCGGCGGCGAGACCGCGCTGAACTGCGGCGAGCTGTACCGCAAGGACGGCGGCTGGAAATTCCGGGCGGTCGGGCAGGGCTACACCACCGGACTGGTCGGCCTGGCCACCGAGTTCGGCATCACGGTGGACGACGTCGACGTGGACGCGGGGCCCGACCGCGCCGCCCCGCCGCAGTCCCAGTCCCAGCCGCAGTCCCAGCCCCAGCCCCAGCCGCAGTCCCAGACCGCGGCCATGGAGGCGACCAGGGCCCACCAGCCGGACCTCGGGCCGACCAGCGCCTACGGATACCCGCTGCCGGCCCCCGCGGGCGGCCACGTGCCCGCACAGCCCGCGTACGGCTACCCGCAGCCCGTCGCCTCGGTCCCGGCGCCGCCGACCGTCCCGCCGCACCAGCAGCCGCAGCCGGGCTACCCGGCCTACGGCTACCCGCAGCCGGTGGGCGCCGCCGCGGCCTTCACGCTGCCCCCGCAGGGGCCGCAGTTCCAGCCGGGGCGCTGAGCGGCCGGCGGGCGGGCGCTCACACCTTGGACTTGAAGCCGCGGCCCCACTGGAGTCCCCAGCCGTAAAGCCGGTCGATCTCGGCCTGGAAGCCGTAGACGTACCTGACCTCGCGGCGCACGGTCAGCTCGCCCTTGCGGTTCTCGATCAGCACCACCGCGCAGGAGCGGGCCTGCGGCTCGCGCTCGGTCAGCGGTATCTCGATCCGCGGGCCGGAGCCGGGGAAGATCTCCACCTTGGCGTGGGTGCGGTCGAAGGCGGGCGTGCCGTCGTAGATGTACACGAAGACCAGCAGCCGCTTGAACTCGTCGCGCTTGTCGAAGTTGATGTACAGCGTCTCGCCCGAGGTGCCGCCGAACCGGTCGTCGCCGCTCATCTGGATGTACGGGGGCGCGTCGAGGTCGCCGAGGAAGTTGCCCAGCGGCTGGACGACGCCCTTGGAGCCGTCGGCCAGCTCGTACATGCACGCCAGGTCCAGGTCGACGTTGACCATCGCGGGACCCGCCGCCTGCACCACCTGGGGGCGGAAGACGTCGAACTGGCGGCGCAGGAAGCTGCGCCGGTCGTCGCTGTGCCAGCCGCCGGTGTCCGTGGCGCGCATCTCCCAGGACAGGTTCACCCGCATGTTGCCGACCGCCGCGCCCTGCTTGGTCAGCGACACCACCGGATGCCGTTTGGTCAGCTCCACCGTGTGCGCGTTCGCGACGTCGAACTGCCCCGCGCCGCTCGGCCGGAAGAAGTCCCTCCACGCCACCATGCCGCCACCCCTCCCCTAACCGCAGCCCGCGGCTGCCCGCACACGCGGCTGCCCCCGCCGGACGACGGGGGCAGCAGTGCTCGACTCGCGACCGGTCACACTCGGGTCGTGACTTCGGTCTTGTCGTCCGACTCCTGGGAACCTTCCCCGACACGCCGGTTGCGTACCACCGAGGACCAGTAAGAAGCGGCGATCAGCACCACACCGACCAGGCCGGTGATCACCTCGCTGACGTCGTACTTGATCGTGACCAGCAGGATGACCGACAGCGCGCCGATCGCGTAGTGCGCGCCGTGCTCCAGGTAGACGTAGTCGTCCAGGGTGCCCTTGCGGACCAGGAAGACCGTCAGCGACCTGATGTACATCGCGCCGATGCCCAGGCCCAGCGCGATCTCGAAGATGTCGTTGCTGATGGCGAAGGCGCCGACGACACCGTCGAAGGAGAAGGAGGCGTCGATGACCTCCAGGTACAGGAACATGAAGAACGCGGCCTTGCCGGCCAGTCCCGCCACCTGGCGGCCGCTGGGTCCTGTCCGCTCCGGCGACTTCTCCGCGATGCCCTCGTCCGCGTCCTCGTCGTCGTCCTCCTCCTCTTCGAGGCGGTCCTCGAAGAAGCCGGAGACCCCGCCGACGACGAGATAGGTGATCAGACCGCCGACGCCGGCCAGCAGCACCGTCTCGGCCTTGTCGACCGTGCCGTGGCCGCCGTGCACCGGCACCCCGGTGGCGACGGTGGTGGCCACGACGACCAGGGCGATCATCGCGATGGCCACCGACAGCATGTCCAGCTTGCCGAGCTTGGCCAGCGGCTTCTCCAGCCAGCCGAGCCAGGTGATCTCGCGCTCCTCGAAGATGAAGTCCAGGAAGATCATCAACAGGAACATCCCGCCGAAGGCGGCGATGGCCGGGTGGGCACCGGTGACCAGGCTCTCGTAGCGGTCGTGGTCGTTGATCGCGACCCGGACCGCCTCCCACGGGCTCAGCTTCGCGGTGATCGCCACGATGATGATCGGGAAGACCAGCCGCATGCCGAACACCGCGATGAGCACGCCGACGGTGAGGAACATCTTCTGCCAGAAGGCGTTCATCTTCCGCAGGATGCCCGCGTTGATCACGGCGTTGTCGAAGGAGAGCGAGATCTCCAGGACGGACAGGATCGCCACGATCGCGAGTCCGTGCCACCCCCAGAGGACTGTAGCCAGGGCGAGGCCGGCGACAGTGATGCCGAACGACCAGCCGAATGTTCTGAGGAGCACGTGCTTCCCACCCAATCCTGGTGACCTTTGACCACGAGGTGCCCCGCGCGGTACGCGACTTTACGAAACGTTGACCCCGAAGTCTAGGGCGATCCCGCGCAGCCCCGACGCGTACCCCTGCCCCACGGCACGGAACTTCCACTCCCCGCCGTAGCGGTACAGCTCGCCGAAGATCATCGCCGTCTCGGTGGAGGCGTCCTCAGTCAGGTCGTAACGGGCCAGCTCGGCCCCGTCGGACTGGTTGAGCACCCGGATATAGGCGTCGCTGACCTGTCCGAAGGTCTGCACCCGGGCGTCGGCGTCGTAGATCGAGACCGGGAAGACGATCTTGTCGACCTGCTCGGGGACCAGGGTCAGGTCCACCAGGATCGTCTCGTCGTCACCGCCGCTGCCGCCGGTCAGGTCGTCGCCGGTGTGCTCGACCGAGCCCTCCGGACTCTTGAGGTTGTTGTAGAAGACGAAGTATTCGTCCCCCAGCACCCGGCCGTTCCCGCACAGCAGCGCGCTGGCGTCCAGGTCGAAGTCGGCCCCGGTGGTCGAACGGGCCCTCCAGCCCAGGCCGATCTGCACCGCGGTGAGATTCGGCGCGGCCTTGGAGAGGGAGACATTGCCTCCCTTGGCGAGCGTGACGCCCATGGTGGTCCTTTCCCCCTTGGCGGGTACTGCTCAGACGTTGACGCCGAAGTCCTGCGCGATACCCCGCAGCCCCGACGCGTAGCCCTGGCCGATGGCCCGGAACTTCCACTCCCCGCCGTGCCGGTACAGCTCGCCGAAGACCATCGCGGTCTCGGTGGAGGCGTCCTCGGTCAGGTCGTAACGGGCCAGCTCGCGCTGGTCGGCCGCGTTGAGCACCCGGATGTAGGCGTTGCGGACCTGGCCGAAGCTCTGCTGGCGCGACTCGGCCTCGTAGATCGAGACCGGGAAGACGATCTTGACGACATCGGCGGGCACCCCGGCGAGGTTGACGTTGATCACCTCGTCGTCGCCCTCGCCCTCACCGGTGAGGTTGTCACCGGTGTGCTCGACCGAGCCGTCCGGGCTGCGCAGGTTGTTGAAGAAGACGAAGTGCTGGTCCGACAGCACCTTGCCGGCCTCGTTGGTGAGCAGCGCGCTCGCGTCGAGGTCGAAATCGGATCCGGTGGTCGTCCGCGCGTCCCAGCCCAGACCGACGACGACCGCCGTGAGATTAGGGGCCTCCTTGGTCAGCGAGACGTTGCCACCCTTGCTCAGGCTGACTCCCACGAGTCCTCCCCATCGGTTCGATTGTGTACGTATGGCACCGGGTCGATGTGCCCGATCAACGAGCCGAGCTTAGTGACCGGTTCCCGTCGACCGCACCGCTTCCAGCGCCTTTACGTACTCATGAACGTCCCGGGCGTCCGGCAGAGCGTTGATCACCGACCACCGGACGATGCCGGAGGGGTCGATCACGAAGCTGCCGCGCACCGCGCAGCCCTTGTCCTCGGCGAACACTCCGTACGCCCGGGCCGCCGCCCCGTGCGGCCAGAAGTCGGAGAGCAGCGGGAAGTCCAGGCCCTCCTGGTCGGAGAACACCCGCTGGGTGTGCATCGAGTCACACGAGACGCCGAGGACCTGCACGTCCTCGCTCTGGAAGACGGCGGAGCGCGCTTGCAGCTCCTGGAGCTCGCCGGTGCAGACGCCGGTGAAGGCGAAGGGGTAGAAGACCAGCAGGACCGACGCCCGCTCGCGGAAATCGGCGAGGGTCACGGTGCGGCCGTGCTGGTCGGGCAGGGAGAAGCCCGGTGCCGGGCTGCCGATTGCGCTCATCGCGCGAGTTCCTCCTCGGGGGTGCGCCCCGCCCTGCCGGGCGCCTCGGGGTGCCCCCCCGGGTCTGCCGGGTACGGCCGTCCCCGGGACCTTTCCCGGGCGGGTGGCTGCGCGCGCAGTTCCCCGCGCCCCCGAGGCGGCGTGCCGCCGCGGAGGACGTGCACCACTTCGGGGGCGCGGGGAACTGCGCGCCCGGCCATGGCGCATCGGCGGGCGGCCGACGGCGGCAACCCCCGCGGCGGGGAGCCGCACACCGCCGAACCGCCCGGGGCTAGCGCTTTCCGGCGCGGGCGGCCTTGGGGGTCACGAGGCGACTGCCGGTCCAGTCCTTCGCAGCGTTGACGCTGCTGGTCTGGGCGAGACCGGCCGTCTGGGCCGCCTCACCGATCTCGCTGGGCTCGACGTGGCCGTCGCGGCCCGTCTTCGGGGTCATCAGCCAGATCGGGGCGCCGGGATCGACGGTCGATGTGGCGTCGACAAGCGCGTCGGTGAGGTCGCCGTCGTCCTCGCGGAACCACAGCAGGACGGCGTCGGGCACGTCGTCGTACTCCTCATCGGCGAGCTCTTCGCCCGTGAGCTCCTCGATCCCCTCGCGAAGCTCCTGGTCGCAATCCTCGTCGTACCCGAGCTCCTGGACCACCTGTCCGGGCTCGAAACCAAGCCGGCTCGCCGGGTTGGTCCGCTCCTCCGCGTGGTCCGCGGTCGCGCTCACGCTTTGCCTCCTGTCATGGGGACTGTCGGTTCGTCTCAGTCCAGTGTGTGCCCACGCGCACGCGGACTTATTGGCGGTAGTCCACACGGGCGCGGCGGATCGCGCAAGTACCCGGCGTACGAGACCGCCGAAACGGTGACGATTCGACCGTGTCGCCGCAACCCGCACACCCCATGGTGACGCAGCTCACGACGGTTTGCCGGTCTTGCGCACGATTGGCACCGCCAATCGGTCGTACGTCCGACTGGGCGTAGAGTTCGGATTCGGCCGCAGGGGCGACCACTGGTCCCGCAGCCGCCGTCCCGCAGGCCCTGCGGTTACCACTGGGTAGAGATGACGTTTCGCGCGGCGCGGTACACGATGGATGCGGCGCGACCCAGTAGAGCACCGCGCACCGACGAGCAGCAAAGGAAAAGCGTGGCTTCCGGATCCGATCGCAACCCGATCATCATTGGCGGCCTTCCCAGCCAGGTCCCGGATTTCGATCCCGAGGAGACGGCGGAATGGCTGGACTCGCTGGACGCGGCCATCGACGAGCGCGGCCGTGAGCGTGCCCGCTATCTGATGCTCCGCCTCATCGAGCGCGCCCGCGAGAAGCGCGTCGCGGTGCCCGAGATGCGCAGCACCGACTACGTGAACACCATCGCGACAAGGGACGAACCGTTCTTCCCCGGCAACGAGGAGATCGAGCGCCGGATCCTGAACGCGACCCGGTGGAATGCCGCGGTCATGGTCTCGCGCGCGCAGCGCCCCGGTATCGGCGTCGGCGGCCACATCGCGACCTTCGCCTCCTCCGCCTCGCTCTACGACGTGGGCTTCAACCACTTCTTCCGCGGCAAGGACGACGGCCTCGGCGGCGACCAGATCTTCTTCCAGGGCCACGCCTCGCCCGGCATCTACGCGCGCGCCTTCCTGCTGGACCGGCTGAGCGAGCCGCAGCTCGACGCCTTCCGGCAGGAGAAGTCCAAGGCGCCCGAGGGGCTGTCCAGCTACCCGCACCCGCGGCTGATGCCGGACTTCTGGGAGTTCCCGACCGTGTCGATGGGCCTCGGCCCGCTCGGTGCGATCTACCAGGCCCGGATGAACCGCTACATGGAGGCGCGCGGCATCGCCGACACCTCCGCCTCGCACGTGTGGGCCTTCCTCGGCGACGGCGAGATGGACGAGCCGGAGTCGCTGGGCCAGCTGTCCATCGCCGCCCGCGAGGGCCTGGACAACCTGACCTTCGTGGTCAACTGCAACCTCCAGCGGCTCGACGGCCCGGTGCGCGGCAACGGCAAGATCATCCAGGAGCTGGAGTCGCAGTTCCGCGGCGCCGGCTGGAATGTGATCAAGCTGGTCTGGGACCGCAGCTGGGACCCGCTGCTCGCCCAGGACCGCGACGGCCTGCTGGTCAACAAGATGAACACCACGCCCGACGGCCAGTTCCAGACGTACGCCACCGAGTCCGGCGGGTACATCCGCGACCACTTCTTCGGCGACGACCAGCGGCTGCGCAAGATGGTCGAGAACCTGACCGACGAGCAGATCCTGCACCTCGGGCGCGGCGGCCACGACCACCGCAAGATCTTCGCGGCCTACACCGCGGCCATGCAGCACCAGGGCCAGCCGACGGTGATCCTCGCCCAGACCATCAAGGGCTGGACGCTCGGACCGAACTTCGAGGGCCGCAACGCGACCCACCAGATGAAGAAGCTCACGGTCGACGACCTCAAGCGCTTCCGCGACCGGCTGCACCTGCCGATCACCGACCGCCGGCTGGACGAGGGCTACCCGCCGTACTACCACCCGGGCCGGGACTCCGAGGAGATCCAGTACATGCACGACCACCGCAAGGCGTGCGGTGGCTATGTACCGACCCGGATCGTCCGCGCCAAGCCGCTGGAGCTGCCGGGCGACAAGGCCTACGCGACGGCGAAGAAGGGCTCGGGCCAGCAGTCCATCGCCACCACGATGGCCTTCGTGCGGGTGCTCAAGGACCTGATGCGGGACAAGGAGATCGGCAAGCGGTTCGTGCTGATCGCCCCCGACGAATACCGCACGTTCGGCATGGACGCGTTCTTCCCGAGCGCGAAGATCTACAACCCGCTGGGGCAGCAGTACGAGTCGGTCGACCGCGAACTGCTGCTGGCGTACAAGGAGTCGCCGACCGGGCAGATGCTGCACGACGGCATCTCCGAGGCGGGCTGTACGGCGTCGCTCATCGCCGCGGGTTCGGCGTACGCCACCCATGGCGAACCGCTGATCCCGGTCTACGTGTTCTATTCGATGTTCGGCTTCCAGCGCACCGGCGACCAGTTCTGGCAGATGGCCGACCAGCTGGCCCGCGGCTTCGTACTGGGCGCCACCGCGGGACGGACCACCCTCACGGGTGAGGGCCTCCAGCACGCCGACGGCCACTCCCAGCTGCTGGCGTCCACCAACCCGGCCTGTGTCGCGTACGACCCCGCGTACGGCTTCGAGATCGCGCACATCGTGCAGGACGGCCTGCGCCGGATGTACGGGGAGACCGCCGACGGCAAGCCGGGCGAGGACGTCTTCTACTACCTGACCGTCTACAACGAGCCGATCCAGCACCCGGCCGAGCCGGCCGACGTCGATGTCGAGGGCATCCTCAAGGGCATCCACCGCGTCAGGCCGGGCGAGGCCGGCGCCATCCCGGCGCAGATCATGGCGTCCGGCGTGGCGGTGCCGTGGGCGATCGAGGCGCAGCGGCTGCTCGCCACCGACTGGAACGTACGGGCCGACGTATGGTCCGCGACGTCCTGGAACGAGCTGCGGCGCGAGGCCGTCGCCGTGGACGAGCACAATCTGCTGCACCCCGAGGAGGACCAGCAGACCCCGTACGTGACGCGCAAGCTGTCCGGGGCCGAGGGGCCGTTCGTGGCCGTCTCGGACTGGATGCGCTCGGTGCCGGACCAGATCGCCCGCTGGGTGCCGGGGCGTTACACCTCGCTCGGCGCGGACGGCTTCGGCTTCGCCGACACGCGCGGGGCGGCGCGGCGTTTCTTCCACATCGACGCGCAGTCGATCGCGCTCGCGGTACTGACCGAGCTGGCCCGCGACGGGAAGATCGACCGGTCGGCGCTCAAGCAGGCCGTGGACCGGTATCAGCTGCTTGACGTGGCAGCGGCCGAGGCCGGCACGGCCGGCGGCGACGCCTGACGCTCTTTCACCGAGCCCCGGACCGGCAGCACGCCGGTCCGGGGCTCCGGCGTTTGCGGGCAGCTTTTCGTACCGGACAATTCCCGGCTAAACCATGATCCAGGTCACACCGTGTTCTGAGGGCTCTCCCGGTCTTCTACGCTGGGGGTGAGCGCCGTCTCCGCCCATCACGCGGACGGCGTACCGCAGTTGGAGCCCCCTGTGGCTCGTCGTCCAGGGCTTCCCCCTCCTTCCTGTCCGCGAGGCATCCGCGAGTGACCCTTCTCGAAGCGCGTATGAGTCCCACCTCCTTCCGCGCCCTGCTGGCGCTCGCCGTCGTCTTCGTGATGCTGGCGACCACCGGCTGGACGGCGGTCCGACCGCACGGACCCAGCGACGCACGGACCGCGGCTGTCTCGGCCTGGATGCGCGCCACCATCGGCGGGCGCCGCTTACCCGACCCGGTCCACGCCCCCGCGGGCGGCGTCGCCCGCTTCTTCGCCGCGCTCAGCCATCCGCAGGCCCTGCTGCTCGCCCGCCGCTACCCGCTGGTCGTCGGCAACCTCAACGGCGTCCCGCTCGACCTGCGTTACGAGGCCAACCGCTGCGCGCTGGTCAAGGCCCGCGCCGACGAGCGGGCCCGCGCCGCGAGCGGCACGCTCACGCCGGCCGGCCGCAAGGACGCGGGCCGCCGCGCCGAGCGCTACACCTCGCTGCTCACCGGGCGGCGGCAGATCCTCGCCTTCGACCCCAGCGGCGCGGGCCGGGCCGCCGAGGTCCTCGGCGACCTCGCCATCGCGACCCGGGTCGCGGTGGTGGTGCCGGGCGTCGACACCAACATCCTCAGCTTCGAGCGCCCCGCCAAGGCGTACACCGCCCCGGTCGGCATGGCCCGCGCGCTCTACGGGCGCGAGCAGGCCGCCGACCCCGGCGCCGCGACCGCGGTGATCGCCTGGGCCGACTACACCACCCCCAGCGGCGTCGGCCTCGACGCGTCCACCGCGAACCTGGCCGAGCACGGCGCGACCCGGCTCGAAGCGCTGCTCAGCGCACTGCCGCGGACGCAGCGCGTCTCGCTCTTCTGCCACTCCTACGGCTCGGTGCTGTGCGGGGTCGCCGCGCCGGACCTGGCCAGGGGCCAGATCGCCGACATCACCGTCTTCGGCAGCCCGGGGATGCACGTCAAGCGGGCCTCGCAGCTGCACACGACGGCGAACGTGTGGGCGGCCCGGGACAGCAGCGACTGGATCGAGGACGTCCCGCACCTGGAATTCGCCGGCCTCGGCCACGGTACGGACCCGGTCTCCGGGAAGTTCGGCGCCCGCGTCGTCAGCGCGGAGGGCGCCGCCGGCCATCCCGGATACTTCGCGCCGGGGACGGCGAGCCTGGCGAACTTCACGGATATCGCGCTCGGGGACTACGCGGCTGTCAGGTGCGACAGCGACGCGGACGCGCTCTGCACCGCGGGCCTGGCCTGAACCGTCCCCCCGCGGGACGCGCCCGGGGGCCGCACGTCCTGCCCCGCGGGAGCCGCCGCCGGACCTTCCCCCGGTGGTGGGCCCGTCGCGCCCCTGCGGGACGCCACGGCCGCCGCCGGGAGACTCAGCCGGGGGTACAACCGTGCCCTGCGGGCGTATTGCGGAATAAGCTGACACGTATGGGCGATGTGTTGGCCGGAAACAATGCCGCGTGGGAGTTCGAGCCCGACGCCGTCGTGATCCGGTACAGCCGGGGGGCTCGGGGCGCACGGCTGTTGCAGGCGCTCGGGGAGCGGCGGGTGCCGCACGCGGCACTGGAGTCGGTGGAGCTGGCCGGCGGCCGGCGCGGCCACGTGGTGCTGCGGGCGGTGCCGCGGGCCGGGGCCGATCCGCTGATCGAGGCGGCCGGGGGGCAGTTGAAGGACAGCGCCGACCCGTACCGACTGGTGCTGCCCGAGGAGTTCAGCACCCTGGCGGAGTTCTACCGCGACGAGCTACGCGCGGTGATCGGCGGTCCCGGCGAGGCGCTGAGCCGCTTCCTGGTCGACGCGCCGTCACTGCCGCGGTCCTTCAAGGCCTATGACGGCAAGGCGCTCTTCGACGGACGCACCGTCAGCTTCCGCTGGTTCTGGACCGGCGCGTCCTCGGCGAAGTGGAAGGCGGGCGACCAGAGCTTCCCGGTCGACGAGCTGAGCGGGGTCGACTGGCGCTCCCCCGAGATGCTGCACGGCTATCTGCGGCTGCTGCGCAGGGACGGCGGCGGGCCGCAGCCGGGCGAACCCGACCAGGACCCCGCCGCCGTGATCTTCGGCCTCGGCTACGGCCCGGTGCACGAGTCGCTGCCCTTCGCGGCGGCCGTGCTCGCCGCGATCCGGGCCGTCCGCGTGCGCCAGCAGCCGTAGCCGCTACTCGCGGGCGGCGGAGGTGCTGCTCATGTCCGGGTAGCGGTCGCCGGCGACCTGGGCGGCGATCGGCTCCAGGGCGGCCAGTTCCGCCGCGTCCAGGGTGATCGCGGCCGCGGCGGTGTTCTCCAGCACCCGGGCGGACCTGCGGGTGCCCGGGATCGGCACCACCGGCAGGCCGTGCACCTGGGCCCGCTGGTGCACCCAGGCCAGCGCGATCTGGCCGGGCGTGGCGCCGTGCTCCTGCGCCAGTCGGCGCACCGGCTCCAGCAGGTCGTAGTTGCGCCGGGCGTTCTCCCCGGTGAAGCGCGGCTGGCTGCGCCGGATGTCGCCGTCGGCCAGCTCGCTCCCGGCGTCCTGGAAGGCGCCGGTGAGGAAGCCGCGGCCGAGCGGCGAGTACGGCACGAAGGCCACCCCGAGGTTCGCCGCCGCGCCGACCGCGGACCGCTCCACGTCCCGGCTGAAGAGCGACCACTCGGACTGGATCGCGGTGATCGGGTGCACCGCGTGCGCCTCGCGCAGCTCGGCGCCGGTCACCTCGGAAAGGCCGAGGTGGCGGACCTTGCCCGCGGTCACCAGCTCGCCCATCGCGCCGACCGAGTCGGCCAGCGGCACCTTCGGGTCGCGGCGGTGCATGTAGTACAGGTCGATCACGTCCACGCCGAGCCTGCGCAGGCTGGCGTCGACGGCCTGCCGGATGTACGCGGGGTCGTTGCGGATCGCCCGGTAGGACGGGTCGTCGGCCCTGCGCTCGTTGGCGAATTTCGTGGCGAGGGTGATCTCGTCGCGGTGCGCCTTGACGAAGGGGGCGAGGAATTCCTCGTTCGCGCCCTGGCCGTACATGTCCGCGGTGTCGTAGAGCGTCACCCCGGCCTCGAACGCGGTCTCCAGCGTCTCGCGGGCCGCGGCCTCGTCGGTGTCGCCGTAGAACTCGCTCATGCCCATGCAGCCCAGGCCCTGGACCCCGACCAGCGGTCCGTCCGTACCCAGCCGTACCGTCCCGATCAGTTCAGCCGACATCACGCGCCTGTCCTCTCCGGCGCCAATGCGGCGCCCGCGTAGGTTCCGATCTTGTAGTCGAGCACCGTCAGGGTGTCCCGCAGCTCGGCGATCCGCTGCAGCACGTCCAGCCGGGTGGCCTCCAGCAGCGCCTTGCGCTGCGGCTCCGTGCACTCGCCCGCCCTGACCAGCTCCGCGTACGTGACCATGTCGGCGACCGGCATCCCGGTCAGCCGCAGCTTGCCGACGAAGGCCAGCCAGTCGAGGTCGCGGTTGCTGAAACGGCGCTGCCCGGTGTTCGAGCGGTCCACGTGCGGCATCAGCCCGATCCGCTCGTACCAGCGCAGTGTGTGCGCGCTCATCCCGGTGAAGGCGGCGACCTCGCTGATCGTGTACTGGTCCCGGCCGGCGGGCCGCGGATGCGTGTCCTCGCGGACGCACAGCGCCGCCGGGGCGGTTTCCTCGTTCACCGTCTGCACGACCGTCATGATGTCCACGCTAAGTCCTTGGAGTGCACTCTAGGCAAGTGCGGGCCGCTCCCGCCCGGCCGTCCGGGGTCCGCGCGGGGCTCCCGGGGGCAGGCCCTAAGCTCGCGGGCATGGACAGCCTGCGGTTGATCGATCAGTGGCCGGTGCCGAACGCGGCGGCGGTCGTCGTACGCCGGGACGGCACCGTGGCCGGTACGCACGGGCCGCTCGGGCGGGCCTTCCCGCTCGCGTCGGTGACCAAGCCGCTGACCGCGTACGCGGCGCTCGTCGCGTACGAGGAGGGCGTCTTCGAACTGGACGACCCGGCCGGCCCCGACGGCTCCACGGTGCGCCACCTGCTCGCGCACACCTCGGGGCTCGCGTTCGACGAGCACCGGGTCATGGCCGCGCCCGGCACCCGGCGGATGTACTCGAACGCCGGGTTCGAGGTGCTCGGCGACACGATCGCCAAGGCGGCGGGCATGCCGTTCACCTCCTACCTGGACGAGGCGGTGCTCCAGCCGCTCGGGATGACCGGGACGACGCTGCCGGGCTCGCCGGGCGCGGGCGCGGTCTCCACGGCGGAGGACCTCGGGCGGTTCGCGGCGGAGGTGCAGGCGCCGCGGCTGCTGCACCCGTCCTCCGTGGCGCTGGCCACCCGGGAGGTGAGCTTCCCCGGGCTGCGCGGGGTGCTGCCCGGGTACGGGCTCCAGGACCCCAACGACTGGGGCCTCGGCTTCGAGATCCGCGGGCACAAGTCGCCGCACTGGACCGGGTCCCGGTCGGCTCCGACGACTTTCGGCCACTTCGGGCAGTCCGGCACGTTTCTCTGGTTCGACCCGGGTGCGGGGGCCGCCTGCGCGGTGCTCACGGATCGGGACTTCGGCCCGTGGGCGCAGCCGTTGTGGCCGGCGCTGACCGATGCGGTGCTCTCCGAGCTGGCTGGGGGGGTGTAAGGGGGGTGCCCCTTGGGCCTTCTCGGCGGGTGCCGCGCCGTGGGGGCTGGGCGCGCCGTTCCTCGCGCCCCTGGTGGGGCGGCCCCGGTGGGCACATTTGTGCGGCGTCGGGGCTGGGTGTGGGGTTCCTAGCTGCTGGGCGCTCAGGCGGGGGGCGGCTCGGCGTGCATGGACCAGAAGACGTATTCGGCGCCGCCCGAGGCGAGGGCGGTCAGGGCCGGCTCGCCGGTGATCCGGGCGGCGTCGCCCGGATCGAGCGTCTCCCCCGCGAGGCGGACGGTGCCGCGCAGGACGTGGAGGTAGCCGAACTCGGCCGGGGGCAGCGCCACCTGGTCGGGAACGAGGGGGCGGCCGACCCACAGCGCGGCGGCCCGCTGCCGCAGCCGCAGCGGGGGCGTGGCGTCCGGCGCCCCGGACGCCAGCAGGGTGAGCCCGGGGCCCGCCGGGACCGGCCCGGTGACGGCGGCGTACTGCGGCCCGGCCCCGAAGGCATCGGGGTGCAGCCACATCTGAAGGAACGTCAGCGGCCCCTCGCCGACGTTGTGTTCGACGTGCCGCACCCCGCTGCCGGCGCTCAGCCATTGCGCGTCGCCGGCCCGCAGCCGCGCGACCCGGCCGCCGGTGTCCCGGTGTTCCAGCTCGCCCTCGGTGACCCAGGTGACGATCTCCGTGTCGCGGTGGGTGTGCTCACCGAATCCGGCGCCCGGCGCGAGCCGCTCCTCGTTGCAGGCGACGAGCAGCCCGAACCGTATGTTGTCGGGGTCGTAGAAGCCGGAGAAGGAGAAGGCGTGCCGGGTGTCGACCCCGGCCTCCGGCTCCCCGCCGGCGTAGCGGTCGCCGCCCCGGCGCACGTCGATCATGCCTCTACCGTATGCCGTCGGCAGGGCGGGGGCCCGCCGCCCCGGGAAGCCGGAAAAACCGACCCCATAGGCTTGGCCTCGTGCCGAACGCCTCTCAGTCACCGCAGCCCCCCGCCGAACCCGGTCGCGGGGACCATCCCGCGACGCTGCGCCGACTGGAGAAGTCCGCCGGAAGGCTGGCCGCGAACGCCATCGCGCGGATGGACGCCCAGCTGCCGTGGTATCGGGCGATGCCGCCGGAGAACCGCTCGTGGATCGGCCTGGTGGCGCAGGCCGGGATCGCCGCGTTCACCGAGTGGTTCCGGCACCCCGAGGCGCCGCAGGCGATCAGCACGGACGTGTTCGGTACGGCGCCGCGCGAGCTGACCCGGGCGATCTCGCTGCGGCAGACCGTGGAGATGGTGCGGACCACGATCGAGGTGATGGAGGCCGCGATCGACGAGGTCGCGGCGCCCGGCGACCAGGGGGTGCTGCGCGAGGCGCTGCTCGTCTACGCGCGGGAGATCGCCTTCGCCACCGCGCAGGTGTACGCGCAGGCCGCGGAGGCGCGCGGCGCGTGGGACGCGCGCCTCGAGTCGCTGGTGGTCAACGCGGTGCTGTCGGGCGAGGCCGACGAGGGCGTGCTGTCCCGGGCGGCGGCACTCGGCTGGAATTCGCCGGACAAGATCGTCGTGGTGCTCGGCACCGCGCCGAGCGGGGACAGCGAGCTGACCGTCGAGGCGATCAGGCGGGCGTCCCGGCACGCGAAGCTGCAAGTGCTGACCGGGGTGCTCGGTGAGCGCCTGGTGGTGGTCGCGGGCGGCGACGACGACCCGCTGCGGGTCGCGAAGGCGCTCATCGGGCCGTTCGCGGCCGGCCCCGTGGTGGCCGGGCCCGTGGTGGGCGACCTGCTGTCGGCGACCCGTTCGGCGCAGGCCGCGGCGGCGGGTCTGCGGGCCTGCCACGCGTGGCCGGACGCGCCCCGTCCGGTGTCGTCCGACGACCTGCTGCCGGAGCGCGCGATGGCGGGCGACCGCCATGCGCGTGAGCAATTGGTGGAGGAGATCTACAGGCCTTTGGAAGAAGCGGGCTCGGCGCTGCTGGAGACGCTGAGTGTCTATCTGGAGCAGGCCTCGTCCCTCGAAGGGGCCGCGCGGATGCTGTTCGTGCACCCCAATACCGTGCGCTACCGGCTGCGACGTGTGACCGATGTCACCGGGTGGTCTCCTTCAGACGTACGTTCGGCGTTCACCCTGCGCATCGCCCTCATCCTGGGCAGGCTCTCGGATGCGGAGCGTCCCGGCTGAGCTTTTGTGGGACACCCACAAATCACCTGACAGTTCTTGGTCCCTGTCCCCACCGGCGGTGATCCCCGCTCGCGAGAGAGAGTGTGAAGGTGCTCGTACTCGTCGCTCCCGGCCAGGGCGCACAGACGCCCGGCTTCCTCGCCCCCTGGCTCGAACTCCCCGGCGCCGCCGACCGCCTCGCAGGCTGGTCGGCCGCGGCGGAGCTGGATCTCGCCCACTACGGCACCAAGGCGGACGCGGACGAGATCCGCGACACCAAGGTCGCGCAGCCGCTGCTGGTCGCCGCGGGCCTGCTGTCCGCCGGCGAGCTGGGGCTGACCCCGGACCTGGTGGCCGGCCACAGCGTCGGCGAGATCACCGCGGCCGTACTGGCCGGGGTGCTGTCCGCGCAGGACGCGATGACGTTCGTGGCGGCCCGCGGCCGGGCGATGGCCGACGCGGCGGCGGTGACCGCGACCGGCATGTCCGCGGTGCTCGGCGGCGACCCGGAAGCGGTGGTGGCCCACCTGACGCGGCTGGGGCTGACCCCGGCCAATGTGAACGGGGCCGGCCAGATCGTTGCCGCGGGCACCCTTGAGCAGCTCGCCGCGCTCGCCGAGGACAAGCCGGAGGCGGCCAGGGTACGGCCGCTCAAGGTCGCGGGCGCCTTCCACACCGCCCACATGGCATCCGCGGTCGCGGCGCTGGAGGCGCTCGCCCCCTCGCTGACCGTCGCGGAGCCGACGCTGCCGTATGTTTCGAATGCGGACGGGCAGACGGTGGGCAGCGGCGCCGACGTGGTACGCCGGCTGGTCGCTCAGGTGTCCAATCCAGTGCGCTGGGATTTGTGCATGGAGACGTTCACGGAGCGCGGGGTCACCGCGATCATCGAGGTGTCGCCGGGCGGCACGCTGGTGGGTCTGGCCAAGCGGGCGCTGCCCGGGGTGCGGACGCTGGCGCTCAAGACGCCCGACGACCTCGACGCGGCCCGCGCGCTGGTCGCCGAGTCCGCGGCGCAGGCCGCGGACGCCGCATCCCAGGCCACCCCAGAAAAGGAGCCGTTGCAGCGATGACAGCGAAGATCAATCCGAGCAAGGGCTCCCCGTACGCGCGGATCCTCGGAGTCGGCGGCTACCGCCCCACCCGGGTGGTCACCAACGAGGTGATCCTGGAGAACATCGAGTCCAGCGACGAGTGGATCAGGTCGCGGTCCGGCATCGCCAGCCGGCACTGGGCCGGTCCTGACGAGACGGTGGCGGAGATGTCGCTCGCGGCGGGCGGCAAGGCCCTCGCGGACGCCGGCATCAGCGCCTCGGAGATCGACGCCGTCATCGTCGCGACGGTCTCGCACTTCAAGCAGACCCCCGCGGTCGCCACCGACATCGCGCACCGGATCGGCGCGGGCAAGCCGGCCGCGTTCGACATCTCCGCCGGCTGCGCGGGCTTCACGTACGGCCTCACCCTCGCCAAGAGCATGATCACCGACGGCACCGCCCACCACGTGCTGGTGATCGGTGTGGAGCGGCTGAGCGACCTGACCGACAAGGAGGACCGTACGACGGCCTTCCTGTTCGCCGACGGCGCCGGTGCGGTCGTCGTCGGCCCGTCCAAGGTGCCGGCCATGGGCCCGACGGTGTGGGGCTCCGAGGGCGACAAGTCGGAGACCATCAAGCAGACCGTCTCGTGGGAGGTCTACCGGGACACTCCGGCCGACCAGGTGCGCTTCCCTGCGATCACGCAGGAGGGCCAGGCGGTCTTCCGCTGGGCGGTGTTCGAGATGGCGAAGGTGGCCCAGGAGGCGCTGGACGCCGCCGGGATCACCGCGGACCAGCTCGACGTGTTCATCCCGCACCAGGCGAACATGCGGATCATCGACTCGATGATCAAGACGCTCAAGCTTCCCGACCATGTCGCGGTGGCCCGCGACGTCGAGACCACGGGCAACACCTCCGCCGCGTCCATTCCGCTCGCCATGGAGCGGCTGCTCGCCACGGGCGAGGCCAAGAGCGGGGACACCGCGCTGGTCATCGGCTTCGGGGCGGGTCTCGTGTACGCGGCGACTGTGGTTACTCTCCCCTAGTCACACACACCCTCGCGGCGCAGCAGTCCCGCCCGCCGCGCCATCGGTAACACATCAAGGAGCGCCGTAAACAATGGCCACCCAGGAAGAGATCGTCGCCGGTCTCGCCGAGATCGTGAACGAGATCGCCGGCATCCCCACCGAGGACGTCCAGGTCGACAAGTCCTTCACCGATGACCTGGACGTCGACTCGCTGTCGATGGTCGAGGTCGTCGTGGCGGCGGAGGAGCAGTTCAGCGTCAAGATCCCGGACGACGACGTCAAGAACCTGAAGACCGTCGGCGACGCGGCCGACTACATCCTCAAGGCGCAGCAGGCCTGACGGCGCTGGGCCGAAACGATCCCTCGGCGCGGAGTCCGCGGGATCGCAACCGGGACGACGCGTCTGTCGCCCGCCCTTCTAGACGTGGAGAGACAATTCCTGTGAGCCCGACCAATCGCACCGTGGTCGTCACCGGTATCGGAGCAACCACACCGCTGGGTGGCGACAGCGCGTCGACCTGGGAGGCGCTGCTGGCCGGCCGGTCAGGCGTGCGCCTGCTCGAACAGGACTGGGCGGCCGAGCTGCCGGTAAGGATCGCCGCGCAGATCGCCGTGCAGCCCGGGGACGTGCTGCCCAGGCCGCTGGCCCGCAAGCTGGACCGCAGCGCGCAGTTCGCGCTGATCGCGGCCCGTGAGGCGTGGGCGGACGCCGGCTTCACCGCGAAGGCGGGCGAGGACCCGGCGGTCGACCCCGACCGGCTCGGCGCGGTCGTCGCCTCCGGCATCGGCGGCGTCACGACGCTGCTCGGGCAGTACGACGTCCTCAAGGACCAGGGAGTACGCAAGGTCTCCCCGCACACCGTGCCGATGCTGATGCCCAACAGCCCGTCGGCGAACGTCGGCATCGACATCAACGCCCGGGCCGGCGTGCACACCCCGGTCAGCGCGTGCGCGTCGGGCGCCGAGGCGATCGGCTACGCGGTCGAGATGATCCGCACCGGCCGCGCCGACGTGGTCGTGGCCGGCGGCACCGAGGCGGCGATCCACCCGCTGCCGATCGTCGCCTTCGGCAACATGATGGCGATGTCCAAGAACAATGACGACCCGCAGGGCGCCTCGCGCCCCTACGACGCCGGCCGGGACGGCTTCGTCCTCGGCGAGGGCGCGGGCGTGGTCGTGCTGGAGTCGGTGGAGCACGCGAAGGCGCGCGGCGCCCGGGTGTACGCGGAGCTGGTCGGCCAGGGCATCTCGGCCGACGCGCACCACATCACCCAGCCGGAGCCGACCGGCCGCGGTATCGCGGCGGCACTCCAGCACCTGCTGGACCGCTCGGACCTCAAGCCGGCCGAGATCGTGCACGTCAACGCGCACGCCACGTCCACCCCGCAGGGTGATGTGGCGGAGATCAAGGCGCTGCGGAAGGTGTTCGGGGACGACGTGGACCACATGGCGATCTCCGCCACCAAGTCCATGACCGGCCACCTGCTCGGCGGCGCCGGCGGCATCGAGACGGTCGCCTCCGTGCTGGCCCTCTACCACCGCATCGCCCCGCCGACGATCAACCTCACCGACCAGGACCCGGAGGCCGACGCGGACATCGTCCGCGACAAGGCCCGTCCGCTCCCCGAGGGCACGATCGCGGCCCTGAACGACTCCTTCGGCTTCGGCGGCCACAACGTGGTCCTGGCGCTGCGGAGCTTCAGCGCCTGAGCGCTTACGGGCGCCTCAGCCCGATGGTTGCCGGTGAACCCGGGGGACGGCCCGTCCAGGGCGGTCCCCCGGGTTCGCCGCGTCAGGCGTCGTCCCAGCTGGCGAAGTAGCCCGCCGCCATGTCCTCGGCGGCGTGGCCCTGGGCGGCGGCCCGGTGGAAGCGGGCCGCACCGGCGGCGGCGAGGTCCATGCGGGCGCCGGCCGCCTCGCCCGCGGCCACGATCAGGTCGAGGTCCTTGGCGGCGCCCTGGACGGTGAAGCTGGGGGTGAAGTCGCCGCCGAGGATGGCCGCGGCCTTCATCCGCAGGTAGGGCGTGTCCATGGAGCCGCCCTCGATGGCCTCGAAGAAGCGGTCGGGGTCGACGCCGAGGGCCTTGGCCAGGGCCAGTGTCTCGCCGGTGGCGGCGGTCAGGGCCAGCACCCAGTTGTTGAGCACCAGCTTGAGCCGGCTGGCCGGGCCGTCCGCCGCGGGTCCCGGCAGCCAGACGGTACCGCTGCCGATCGCGTCGAAGACCGCGGCCGCGACCGGCCGGGCGTCCTCGGGGCCCGCGGCCAGTACGGTCAGCTCGCCCGCGTCGGCGACCGAGCGCGTACCGAGGACGGGCGAGTCGAAGAAGACCAGGCCGTGGTCGGCGGCGCGGGCGGCGAGCGCGGCCTGCGCCTCGGGCCCGACGGTGCCGGTCTGCAGCCAGAGCGCGCCGGGTCTGAAGCCCGCGGCGGCGCCGCTGACGGCCGCCTCGGTGGCGGGACCGTCGAGCAGCATGGTGAGGACGGCGTCGGCGTCGCGTACGGCCTCCGCGGGGTCGGCGACGACCCGGACGCCGTCGGCGGCCAGCGGCTGTGCGCGGGACAGGGTGCGGTTCCAGGCGCGGACGTCGTGGCCGGCGGCGGACAGGTTGCGGGCCATCCCGGCGCCCATGAGGCCGGTGCCGAGGACCGCGACGGTGAGTGAGTCGGACATGACCGCAGGCTATGCCGCGGGGGTGGCGGCGGGGAGGGACCAATCGGGTTGCGGGCCGAACCGGAAGCGGACCGCAGGACCGGAGCGGACCCGAGCGGACCGTTCGGGCCCGGCAAGGGGCGGCCCGGGGCGGCCGGCTGAGCGCGGGTCAGACGACCTGGTGCAGCCAGCGGACCGGCGCGCCCTCACCGGCGTAGCGGAACGGCTCCAGCTCGTCGTCCCACGGTTTGCCCAGCAGCCGCGACAGCTCGTCCTCCAGGTCGGCCTCGCCGCTGCGGGCCCGCTGCATGGCGGCGCGCAGCCGGTCCTCGGGGATCAGGATGTCGCCGTGCATGCCGATGACCGCGTGGAAGATGCCCAGCTCGGGCGTGGCGCTGTAGCGCTCGCCCTCGGCGCTGGCGCAGGGCTCAGCGGTGACCTCGAAGCGCAGCAGGTGCCAGCCGCGCAGCGCGGACGCCAGTTTGGAGGCGGTGCCTGGCTGGCCCTGCCAGGAGAATTCGGCACGCCACGTGCCCGGCGCGGCCGGCTGGCGGATCCAGTCCAGGCTGACGCGTACGCCGAGGACGCCCGCGACGGCCCATTCGACATGCGGGCAGAGCGCGCGCGGTGCGGCGTGGACGTACAGAACACCACGTGTCGTCACCGGTACCTCCAGTGTGGGACGAGGTTCGCCTTCCCCAGCGGCCTCAACACCCGAACCGGCTGCTCCCGGGGCAACATGAGACATTCTGCACTATTCGCGGCAAACAGGACAACAACTGATGGTTTGACGCCCGGTCGTGCCCGACCTCCCGTCACATCGATCCGGGTGTCAGGGAAAAAGCTACCGTGCGGCGTCTCTGAGAGCGTGACGTACCGTCGGGCTGTTACCTGATGTCGCCCACACGTCGGAGGGAAGTCCTGTATGCGATCGCTGCCGCGAAGCGGCCTGGCACTGGCCGTGGCCGCCGTTCTGCTGGGCGGATGCTCCTCGGGCGGCTCACCCGGCGGTGGGCGGGCGTCCACGTCGGGGTCGCCCACCGCACACACCTCGCATTCCGCACGCGAGGCGGCGCCCGCCCCGCCGGCCCGCCCGTGGAATGTCCACCCAGTCTCGCTGGCCGCGCTCGGCGACTCCGTCACCCGCGGCTTCGACGCCTGCAAGCCGCTGTCCGACTGCCCCGAGGTGTCCTGGGCGACCGGCTCGCGCAGCTCGGTCGCCAGCATCGCCCAGCGGCTGACCGCGACCGCGCCCGCCACCCGCAGCTGGAACGTCGCCGACAGCGGCGCCAAGATCGCCGAGCTGCCCGACCAGGCGCGGGCGGCCGCGGCGCACCGGCCGGCGATGGTGACGGTGCTGATCGGCGCGAACGACGCCTGTACGTCGCGGCCCGGCACGATGACGTCGGTCGCGGCCTTCCGCACCGCCTTCAAGGCCACCCTGGCGTATCTGCACACGACGCTGCCGAACACCCAGGTCCTGGTCGCCAGCATCCCCGACCTGGAGCGGCTGTGGTCGGTGGGCCGTTCCAATGTGCTGGGCAAGCAGATCTGGAAGCTCGGCCTGTGCCCGTCGATGCTCGGTGACGCCGACTCGCAGAGCGCCGCCGCGAAGGCCAGGCGCACCGCGGTCCGCGACCGGGTGATCGCCTACAACGGGGTGCTGGGACAGGTCTGCGGACAGTACGCGCGCTGCCGTTACGACGGGGGCGCGGTCTTCGGCTACCGCTTCGGCACCGACGAGCTGAGCACCTGGGACTGGTTTCACCCGAACGAGAAGGGTGAGCAGCACCTCGCCGCGCTGCTGGCCGCGGTGGCCTTCCGTCCGCAGGAGTAGACCCGGGGAGAACCGGCCACCGGCGGCGGTCCCCATGCGGACAGAAGCTGACCGCATGCCCGCATAGCGTCTTCCTCATGGACACCACGAAGGATCTCGCTCCCGACGCCGCCGACTCCCCCGTCGGCCTCCCCGGCCGCTGGCTCGGCTACACCGCGGTGCTGGCCGCCAGTGTCATGGACCTGCTGGACTCGACGATCGCGAACGTCGCAGCGCCCTCGATCCGTACGTCGCTGGGCGGCTCCTACGCCGACCTCCAGTGGATCGCCGCGAGCTACACCCTGGCGATGGCGGTCGCGCTGCTCGTCGGCGGGCGGCTCGGCGACATGTTCGGCCGCAAGCGGGTGCTGCTCACCGGGATGGCCGGTTTCGTGGTCGGCTCGATGATCTGCGCGACGGCCCAGAGCCCGTCGATGCTCATCGGCGCCCGGCTCGTGCAGGGCGCCTTCGGCGCGGTCATGATCCCGCAGTGCTTCGGCATACCGCGGGAGATCTTCTCGCCGCGGGAAGTGAAGAAGGCCTGGGGCATCTTCGGACCGATGATGGGCCTGTCGGCGGTGCTCGGCCCGGTGGTCGCGGGAGTGCTCATCCACGCGGACCTCTTCGGCAGCGGCTGGCGGATGATCTTCGGCATCAACCTGCCGATCGGACTGGCCGCGCTCGCCGTGGGCTGGAAGTTCCTGCCGGACATCAAGCCCGCCGCACGCGGTGTACGGCTCGACTCGCTCGGTGTGCTGCTGGCCGGCGCGGGCGCCTTCCTGCTGGTCTTCCCGCTGGTCCAGGGCCGCGAACTGGGCTGGCCCGCCTGGACGCTGGTGATGCTCGCCGCCTCGCTGCCGGTCCTCGGCGTCTTCGCCCTGCACCAGGTCCGCCGCAGCCGCGCCGGGCTCAGCCCGCTGGTCGAGCCGAGCGTCTTCCGCAAGCGCTCCTACGTCTCCGGGGTCGCCTTCGCCATCGCCTTCACCGCCTCGATGGGCGGCATGATCCTCACCCTCGGGGTCTTCCTCCAGGTCGGCCTCGGCTACACCGCGCTGCACTCGGCGCTGGCCACCGCGCCCTGGGCGGTGGGCGCGCTCTTCGGCTCGGCCGGCGGTGCGGTCTTCATGGGCACGCTCGGCCGCAAGGTGCTGCACATCGGCCTGGCCCTGATGGGCGCCGGTGTCCTGGGCCTCTACGCGGTCTTCCAGACCGCGGGCGCGGACCTGACGGCCTGGCAGCTGGCCGCTCCGCTGGTGGTCGGCGGCGCCGGGATGGGCATGATCTTCGTGCCGCTCTTCGACATCATCCTCGGCGGTGTCGAGCCCCACGAGATCGGCTCCGCCTCGGGGACGCTGCAAGCCGTGCAGCAGCTCGGGATGACGCTGGGCATCGCGGCGCTGGGCACGGTCTTCTTCAACATCCTCGGCGACTCGGCCGGCGGCACCGCCGCGCACGTCTCCTCGGCGCTGGACGCCGCGTCCACGACGGCGCTGTGCACCGGGGGGCTGATCGCGGTGGCCTTCCTCCTCGGCTTCTTCCTCCCCCCGGCAGCCCGCCCCCTCCCCGCGGAGGACGCCCCCGCCCCGGCCGCGGAACTCGCCTCGGTCTGAGCACGGTCACGGACTCCACACCCGCGCGCGGTTCCCCGCACCCCTGAAGAGCTTGCCCTCTGCTCCAGAGGCCGAGCCCCGAAGGGGCGCGGGGAACCGCGCGACCGGCCACGACGGCGGCGAAGGCGCAACGCCACCGCAGGAGGCAGCCCCCTGGGGGCGCGGGGAACCGAGCCCCCAGCCACAGCGCACCGCAAGCGCGAAGGCAACAGGACGGGGCAGCCCCTCAGGGGCGCAGGGAACTGCGCGCGCAACCACGACCGCACCGCAAGGTGCAAAGCCCACTGCAAGAGGCACCCGCCCAGGGGCGCGGGGAACCGCGCGACCGGCCACCCGCCCGGGGGGAAGGTCCCGGGACCCGCCCGGAGAGGCAGGGCACGGGGACCCCCCGGAGCACCCGGCTAGGGAATGCGTACCGTCAAAGGCCCGACCGCCAGGTCATACGGCCCCGGCGCCAGCCGCCACGCGCCGTCGGACCACGTCGAGACGGCCCGCCGCGCCAGCGGGACGACGGCCTCGGCCACTTCCCCCGGCCCCGCCGACACCGACGCGAAGCCGGCCAGGACGGCGGGCGCACCGGCCTCGGACCCGGTCAGGTAGAGCTGGACGACCTCCCGTCCGGCCCGGCGGCCGACATTGCGGACCCGGACCGTCACCGAGGCCAGCTCCGCCTCGCCGGACCCGGGCAGGGCGCTCAGCTCCTCGTACGCCCACGAGGTGTAGCCGAGCCCGTGCCCGAAGGGATACGCCGGGGCGGGGACGCCGGGGCGCCGCCAGGCCCGGTAGCCGACGAGGACCCCTTCGTCGTAGGCCAGTACGCCCGCGCGAGGCGTCACCTCGGTGACGGGCGCGTCGGCGAGCCGGACCGGCCAGGTCGTGGGGAGCCGCCCGCCCGGCTCGGTCACGCCGAGCAGGATGTCCGCGAGGGCGGCGCCGCCCTCCTGGCCGGGGAACCAGCACACGAGCACCGCCGCGACCTCGTCGCGCCACGGAAGCTCCACCGGGGCGCCGGAGTTGACGATGACCACGGTCCGCGGGTTGGCCGCGGCGACCCGGGCGACGAGTTCGTCCTGCCGCCCCGGCAGCCGCAGGTCCCGCCGGTCGAAGCCCTCGGACTCGACGCGCTCGGTGGTGCCGACCACCACGACCGCGGTGTACGCGGCCCGCGCCGCCGCGACGGCCTCGGTCAGCAACTCCTCCTCATCCCGCTCGGGTCCGCCGTGCAGCAGGCTGAACCCGACCGCCTGGACGGGCAGTTCCACGGCCTTGGGCGGCAGGTGCAGCAGGCTCACCGGCACCGGCTCGCCCGCCGCGAGGCGTACCGTGCCGCGCTGCGTCGGCGTACCGAAGAAGGCCTCGAAGGGGTCGCTGTGCGGGTCGAACTGCGGGCCGTCGTAGAGGGTGCGGCCCGCGACGGTGAGGGTGAAGGCGCCGGTGCCGCGGGTGCCGAAGCGGTGGTCGCCGTCGACCGCGGGGGTGAAGGTGCCGCACACCTCGACGGAGTGCAGCTCGTCGTAGTCGACGCCGGGCGGCAGCTCGCCGAACCACTGGAGCTGCCCCGACGGCAGTGCCTCCGAGCCGAGTTCGTGCCCGTCCGCGGCTCGGGCCACCGCCCGCAGCGCGAACCCGGCCGCGGCGGGCGCCAGTTCCTCGCTGGGGTCGGCGCCGAGCGCGTATCCGAGCCGTACGCCTGCGGGCAGCGCGTCCCGCAACGCGTCGAGCAGCGGGACCACGTGCCCGGGGAAGACCTGCGCGGATCCGCCGCCCAGGATGCGCGGTTCGCGCGCCGCGGCGCCGATCAGTGCGACGCCGCCGTGCACGGCTGCGGCGTCCAGCGGCAGGACCGGGGCCTCGTCGCGTATCGCGTTGCGCAGCAGTACGCAGCCGCGGCCCGCGATCTCCCGGGCGAGCGCGTCCCCGTCGACCGCCGCGGGCCGGTCGGCCGGTGCGACGGCGGCGGGCGCGCCGGCCAGCAGCCCGACCCGGGCGGCCAGCCGCAGCACCCGGCGCGCGGCGGCCTCGACCAGCTCCTCCTCGACCTCGCCGGCCCTGACGGCGGCGGCCAGTGCCTCGCCGTAGACGGTGTGCGGCCCGGGCATCGCCAGGTCGAGGCCGCCGCGGATCGCACCCACGGTGGAGCGGGCGGCCAGCCAGTCGGAGACGACGACCCCGTCGAAGCCCCACTCGCCGCGCAGCACACCGCCGATGAGGTCGGCGTGCTCGGTCATGGTCACGCCGTTCACCGCGTTGTACGCCGCCATGACGCCCCACGGGCGGGCGCCGGTGACGATCGCCTCGAAGGGCGCGAGATACAGCTCGCGCAACGGGCGCGCGGCGATGCGGTTGTCGACGGTGAAGCGGTCGGTCTCCGCCTCGTTGCCGACGAAGTGCTTGACGGTGACGCCGACTCCGCCGTCCTGCACGCCGAGCACATAGCCGGTGCCGATCGCCCCGGTGAGCAGCGGGTCCTCGCTGTACGCCTCGAAGTGCCGCCCGCCCAGCGGGCTGCGGTGCAGGTTGACCGTCGGCGCCAGCAGCACGTGCACGCCCTTGCGGTTCGCCTCCTGGGCCAGCAACCGGCCTGCCCTGCGGGCGAGTTCGGGGTCCCAGGTGGCGGCGAGCGCGGTGGGGCTGGGCAGTGCGACCGACGGGTCGTCGGCCGTCCAGCGCCTGCCGCGTACGCCGATGGGTCCGTCCGACATCACCAGCGAGCCGAGCCCGATGGCCGGGAGCGCGGGCAGCGACCACATGTCGTGCCCGGCCAGCAGCCGTGCCTTGTCATCGAGGCCGAGTGTCCGCAGCGCGGCCTCCACGGCCCGCTCGCGCTCGGCGTCTCCCGTTTCGACCGTCATCGCTCCATGCTGGACCGGAGACGCCCGACTGCCTGCCGTACGGTAGGCATAGTTGCCAATCCGTGATCTTACAGGGGTGGTTGTGCCGAGGACCAGAAGTGATCGCGGTGAACGGCGGGCCGAGATCATCCAGGCGGCGACCGAGGTGATCGGGGAGCGCGGCTATCGCGGTGCCACGCTCGCCGCGGTCGCGGAGCGGGTGGGGCTCACCCAGCAGGGGCTGATGCACCACTTCCCCACCAAGGAGGCACTGCTGGTCGCGGTGCTCGACGCCCGCGACCAGTGGGACACGGCGTCGGCGGCGCTGCGCGGCCGGGAGTGGCCGCTGGACATCGTCGCCGAGCTGGTCGAGTACAACGCGACCCGGCCGGGCATCGTCCAGGCCTTCACGGTGCTGGTCGGCGACAGCGTGACCGACGGCCATCCGGCGCAGGAGCACTTCCGTGAGCGGTACGCCCGGGTCCGCGCGGGCGGCGCCGACGCGCTGCGGGCGGCGTACGGGGAGAGCCTGCCCGGCGGTCTGACGCCCGAGCGGGCGGCGGCGCTGCTCGCCGCCGTGATGGACGGCCTCCAGATCCAGTGGCTGCTGGACCCGGAGGCCGTCGACATGCCGTCCGCATTCCGCGACTTCCTGGCCCTGCTGACCCCGCCGCCGGCCGGCCCGCGGTAGCCCGGGCGGCCGGCGCGGGGCGTCGGGGTCAGACGACGGACAGGGTGACCGCCACATTGCCGCGGGTCGCGTTGGAGTACGGGCACACCTCGTGCGCCCGCTCCACCAGCGCCGCCGCGGCGTCCGCGTCGAGGCCGGGGATCGAGACCTCGATCGCGACGGTGATCCCGTAGGCCTCGCCTTCGGTCTTACCCAGGCCGACCTTCGTGGTCACCCGGGAGCCGGAGATGTCGGTCTTCGCCATCCGGGCGATCACCGAGAGCGCGCTCTGGAAACAGGCGCTGTAACCGGCGGCGAACAGCTGCTCGGGGTTGGTCCCCGCGCCGGTGCCGCCCAGCTCCACGGGCGGGTTGACGATGACATCGAGCTTGCCGTCGTCCGTGGCGACCCGCCCGTCGCGACCGTTCTCTGCGGTGGCGACGGCGGTGTACAGGACGTCTACGAACTGGATGGCCATGAAAGGGTCCTCCTCGGCGGCAGGTCGTCGCGCCTGCGGCATTCGGGTGAAGCCGGGGGCGTGCTCGACCCCGGCGGCTGGTCATTCCGGGAGGGCGACAACCGTCTTCCCGGTGTTCTCTCCGCGCAGCATTCCGAGGAACGCCGCCACGGCCTGGTCGATTCCGGTGACGACGGTCTCGCGGTAGCGCAGCTTCCCGTCCCGCAGCCAGCCCCCCACGTCGCGGACGAAGTCCGGCTTGAGGTCCTGGTGGTCGCGCACCAGGAAGCCGCGCAGCGTGATCCGCCGGCCGACCAGCAGGCCGAGATTGCGGGGCCCGGGCGCGGGCTCGATGTCGTTGTAGGCGGAGATGGCCCCGCACAGCGCGGCCCGCCCGTGCACCCGCAGCGCGGAGATCGCCGCCTCCAGGTGCTCGCCGCCGACGTTGTCGAAGTAGACGTCGATGCCGTCCGGCGCCGCGTCCTTCAACTGGGCGGCCACCGGGCCGTTCTTGTAGTTGAAGGCGGCGTCGAAGCCGTACTCGTCCACCAGCAGCGCGCACTTCTCGTCGGTGCCGGCGCTGCCGATCACCCGGGCGGCCCCCTTGAGCCTGGCGATCTGGCCCACCTGGTTGCCGACCGCGCCGGCCGCGCCGGAGACGAAGACCGTCTCGCCCGCGGTGAATTCGGCGGCCCGCAGCAGGCCCGCGTAGGCGGTCAGCCCGGTCATGCCGAGCACTCCGAGGTAGGCCGGCAGCGGGGCCTGCGCCGGGTCGACGACGGCCGCCTGCGCGGCGTCCACCAGCGCGTACTCACGCCAGCCGAGCCCGTGCAGCACATGGTCGCCGACCGCGACGCCGTCCGCCGCGGAGGCCACCACCCGGCCGACCGCGCCGCCGAGCATGGGCCGGTCCAGCTCGTAGGGCGGGGCGTACGACTTCACGTCGTTCATCCGGCCGCGCATATAGGGGTCGACGGACAGGAAGAGGTTGCGCACCAGGATCTGGCCCGGCTCCGGCTCGGGGTTCGGGGTCTCGACCAGCGCGAAGTCCGCCGGCGTGGGCCAGCCGTGCGGCCTGGCGGCCAGCTGCCAGGCACGGCCGGTGGGCGTACTCGTGGACATGAGGCGATCCGTCTCCTTCCGCCACAGGGTCACCGCGGCAAAGATCCAGGCACTCAATTAACCATGGATCACCGGGATCGGGGGCCGCATTGGGGCCGGTGGCCGCGCCGCCCTACTGGCACCACCACAGCACCCGCCTGCACGTCGGCGAGGGCGGCGGGGGCGGTGTGCGGGTCGGCTCCGGCGTCGCGCTCGGCGGGGCGCTGCCGGGAGTGGCCGGCGCGCTCGCGGTGGCCGTGGGCGGGGCCGTGGTGGCGGGCCGGGTCGGCGTCGCGCCCGCGGGGGTGCCCGGGGTGGCGGTCGGGCTCCGCGCGGGGTGCGGGCCGCCCGCGGGGGCGCCGCTCGTGCGCGGCCCGGCGGATCCGCCGACGGCGCCGGTGGCGTCCGGCGCGGCGGTGCCGGCCGGCGCGTGCGTGACATCGGTCACGGGCGGCTCTGCGGGTTCCGTACCGCCGGAGGCGCCGCCGGACAGCGCGGCCATCGAGAACATCGCCATCGCGCCGGCCACCGCCACCAGTCCGACCCCGTAGACGGCGGTCCGCTGGTGCCGCCCGCGGGCCTGGCGGCGCCGCCTGCCGCGGGCCGCCGCCCGCCCGCCGCCGGACCGCGGTGGATCACCGGCGGCGTCGTCCTCGCTGATCAGGGGCAGTTGCGCGGTCTCGCCGACCTGCGGCGTCATCAGCTGGTCGGCGGCCGTGCCGCACCCCGGGCAGGAGTAGGCGCCGTTGAGGTGCCGGCGGCACGTGTGGCAGTAGTCCATGGCGCAACGGACCCTATGGGACGCCTGTGACGCGGGGGAAACCCGACCTGCCGATTGCCGTTGCTTTGCCAGGAAATTCCCTCGCACCCCAAATCGACGCAGGTGGGGACCTTGACGGCACCCCGGTGCACGCCCTGTAATAAGGCTGCCCTAACCTGGATAAGGACTGCCTTACCTTACGATCACGGCCTCACGACAGCACCGCACCACGCCCCACGACCCCGGCCACGACCGCACCTCACGGCCACTCCCGCGTCCGAAGGACCCCCATGCTGCCCACGTTCGTCATCGGCTTCCGCGAAGGTCTGGAGGCTGCCCTCATCGTGGGCATCATCGCCTCCTTTCTCGGCCAGCAGGGCCGCCGGGACGCGCTGAAGAAGGTGTGGCTCGGGGTCGCCATCGCGGTGGCGATCTGCGTCGCGGTCGCCATCGCGCTCCAGGTCTACTCCAGCGACCTGCCGCAGAAGCAGCAGGAGCAGCTGGAGACGGTGGTCGGCGTCATCGCCGTGCTGATGGTCAGCTACATGGTGCTGTGGATGAAGCGCCACTCCCGCGACCTGCGCAAGGACCTGGAGGGCGCGGCCGGCCGCGCGCTGTCCGAGGGCTCCGCGTCGGCGCTGGTGCTGATGGCCTTCCTGGCCGTGCTGCGCGAGGGCTTCGAGACCGCGGTCTTCCTGCTGGCCACCTTCAACGAGAGCGACAACCCGGCCTACGGCGGCACCGGAGCCGGGCTCGGCATCCTCCTGGCCGCCGTGGTCGGCTACGGCATCTACCGCGGCGGTGTGAAGCTCAACCTCTCCCGCTTCTTCCGGGCCACCGGCGTCGTCCTGGTGCTGGTCGCGGCCGGCCTGGTGGCCACCGCGCTGATGACCGCCGCCGAGGGCGGCTGGCTGGAGCAGGGCACCCGGGCCTTCGACCTGTCCTGGCTGGTGCGCCCCGGCACCCCGGCCTCCTCCGTGGTCACCGGCGTACTCGGCATCCAGCCGTACCCCGACTGGACGATGGTCACCGGCTGGCTGGTCTACGCCGTCCCGATGGCCGCCGTCGTGCTGTGGCCGGCCCGCCCGCGCAAGGCCCGCCTCCCGCAGCCCGCCACCGACTGACCCGCAGCGCGCCGTCCCCGCCCGTCCCCTACGTACGCACACCCCAACAGGAGCTGACCGTGAACCCCCGAGCCACCCACCGCCGCACACTGGCCTGCGCGGCCACCGTGATCACCGCGGGCCTGCTGCTGACCGCCTGCGGCGGCGACAAGGACGACTCGAAGGGCTCCGCGCCGGCCGACGCCAAGAACGCCGGTGCCAAGTCCTCGACCGTCACCATCGGCATCAGCGACAAGGGCTGCGCGCCGACCCCGGCCACCGCGCCCGCGGGCACGGTGAAGTTCGACGTCAGCAACAAGGGCTCCGCGAAGGTCACCGAGGCCGAACTGCTGGACGGCGGCAAGATCCTGGGCGAGAAGGAGAACCTGACGCCCGGCCTGTCCGGCGACTTCACCCTCACCCTGGACGCCGGCACCTACCAGGTCTACTGCCCGGGCGCGAAGACCGAGAAGACCGACTTCAAGGTCACCGGCGCCGCGAAGAAGACCTGGAAGGACGACCCCCAGCTGGTCACCGCCACCCAGCAGTACGCGACCTGGGTCACCGGCGAGGTCAAGGAACTGGTCACCGGCACCGACGCGTTCACCGCAGCGGTCAAGGCCGGCAAGACCGACCAGGCCAAGACGCTCTACGGCAAGGCGCGCGTCCACTACGAGCGCATCGAGTCCACCGCCGAGGTCTGGGGCGACATCGACGGCCGCATCGACGGCCGGATCGACGACGCGCCGAGCCCCGCCGACTTCACCGGCTTCCACCGCATCGAGCAGGAGCTGTGGACGAAGAACTCCACCGCCGGACTCGGCGCGCTCGCCGACCAGTTGAGCGCCGATGTGCACGAGCTGTACACCAAGGTGCAGACCGTGGAATACCAGCCGGCCGCGATCGCCAACGGCGCCACCGACCTGGTCAACGAGATCCAGTCCTCCAAGATCACCGGTGAGGAGGAGCGCTACTCGCACATCGACCTGCTCGACTTCGACGGCAACCTGGCCGGCGCGAACAAGGCGGTCGGCGTGCTCCTGCCGGCGCTCACGGCGAAGGACCCGGCGCTCGCCACGACCGTCGCCCAGCGCTACCAGGCGACCGCCGACGCGCTCAAGGCGTACGCGGCCACGCCCGGTTACGAGGACAGCGGCTACGTCGACTACAGCAAGGTCACCGCGGACCAGCGCCGCGTCCTGGCCCAGGCCGTCGACGCCTACGCCGAGTCGGTGTCCAAGATCGCCGGAAAGATCGCCTGACCCATGACCGCCGCCCACGACCCCGCACAGGACCCGGACCGCGACTCCGTCGAGGACGGCACTCCTGACATCACCCCGGACCAGGCGCCGCGCGGACAAGGCCCCGCGCCGGCCGCCGTCAGCAGGCGACGGCTGCTCGGGGCGGTCGGGGCGGGGGCGGCGGTCGCCGGTGCCGCCCTCGGAGCGGGCGGCACCGCGCTGGCCCACCGCGACAGCGACTCCGGCAGCGGCAGCGGGGCCGCGGGCGCCACGGCCGCCACCGTCGACTTCCGCGGCGGCCACCAGGCGGGCATCGCCACCCCGTCCCAGGACCGGCTGTGCTTCGCGACCTTCGACGTGGCGCCGGCCGCGACCCGCGCCGACCTGGCCGCGCTGCTCACCACCTGGACGGCCGCGGCCGAGGCGATGACCCTGGGCCACCCGGTGCCGGGGGACGAGGGCGACCTCAACACCCCGCCGGACGACACCGGCGAGGCGGCCGACCTGACCCCGGGCCGGCTCACGATCACCATCGGCTACGGGCCCGCGCTCTTCGACGACCGCTTCGGCCTCGCCGCCCGCCGCCCGAGCGCGCTGCGGACGCTGCCGCAACTGCCGGGCGAGAACCTGGACCCGGCGGTCACCGGCGGCGACCTGTGCGTCCAGGCCTGCGCCGACGACCCCCAGGTCGCCTTCCACGCGGTACGCAACCTGCGCAGGCTCGGCTTCGGCACCGTCCTGCCGCGCTGGATGGAACTGGGCTTCGGGCGCACCTCGTCCACCTCCCCGCAGCAGGCCACCCCGCGCAACCTGATGGGCTTCAAGGACGGCACCCGCAACATCGACGCCCGCGACGAGGCCGTGATGGGGCAGCACGTCTGGATCGGCGCCGAGGAGCCGCAGCGCTGGGTGCGCGGCGGCGCGTACCTGGTGAGCCGCAAGATCCGGATGCGGATGGAGCAGTGGGACCGCGACCGGCTCGGCGACCAGCAGGACGTCTTCGGCCGCTACAAGACCAGCGGTGCCCCGCTGACCGGCCACAGCGAGTTCGACACCCCGGACTTCGCCGCGAAGTCCGGCGGGGAGTACGTCATCCCGGACCGCGCGCACATCCGGCTGGCCTCGCCCGAGCACAACAAGGGCCTGCGCATCCTGCGGCGCGGCTACTCCTACACCGACGGCATCGACGCGGAGACCGGCGACCTGCTGGGCGGGCTGTTCTTCATCGCGTTCATGAACAGCCCGGACCGCTTCGTCACCCTCCAGCGGGTGCTGGGCGCGCACGACTCGCTCAACGAGTACATCCAGCACATCGGCAGCGGTGTCTTCGTCGCGCCGCCGGGACTGGCGGCAGGGCAGGACTGGGGCCGCCAGCTCTTCGGCTGAGGCCGGGCCGCCCGCCCACCCCGGCCGGCCCGGCGGTCCACTTCCCGGCAGGCTCCCCGGTCAGCCCGAGGAGCAGACCGAGGTGAGCGGGACCTTGCCGGCGCTGCGGCTGGTCCTGTCGAGGGAGCCGAGCTGCTCGGTGAGGGTCGCGGGGTCGGCGAGGAAGCGCAGGACGGCGCGGGCGAAGGCGTCGCGCAGGGTCGGCGGCATCGCGTCGGAGGCGTCGTAGCAGCGGACCGCCTTCGGGTCGCGCAGGGTGCGGACGATCTGCCGCTCGTTGGGGTCGGTCCGCGGGTCGGCCAGCACGGTGTGCTCGACGGAGAAGCCGGACTGCGTACTGGCCCAGGCGCGTTGGGCCTCGTCGGAGGCGAGGTAGCCGATGAGCTTTCGGGACTGCGGGGTGCTGTGCAGGAGGGCGGCGAGGTCGCCGGAGACCTCCCAGCGGTTGCTGCCGGCCGCGGCGCCCGGGATGACGTCGGCGGAGGGGACGTACGCGGCCCCGGTCTTCGTCCAGGCTCCGCTGCCGCGGGCGAAGGACGACTGGTGCTCCAGCCGGCAGGCCGGCGGCTTCTGGAGCACACCGTCGGCGGCGTCCCCGAAGCTCCTCCCCAGGGCGCTTCCGGCGGCGGCCCGGCCCGCCCCGACCAGGTCCCCCCAGGTCGTCCAGGCCCGGCGGACCCTGTCATCGGTCCACGGCAGGCTGCCCGCCACCCACTTGCTGTACGTGGCCGGGTCGGTCTGCTGGAGCAGGATGTCCTCGATCCAGTCCGAGCCCGGCCAGCCCGACGTGGCGTCGGCGCCCATGCCCAGGCACCACGAGGCGGGGCTCTTGGCGGCCTGCTCCACGGCGCCGGTGTCCAGCGCCCGGGGGTGCCACACCATGCTCTTGAGGTCGGTCTTGATCGGCAGCCAGTAGGTGTGGCCCTTGACCGGGGTGACCCAGGCCGAGGCGAAGTCGGCCGGGCGCACCAGGTCGTCGAGCGGGGTGAGCATGCCCCTGGCCGCGTATCCGGCGAGTTCGCCGGGGCCCGGCAGGACGGCGACGTCCGGCGGCGTACCGGATTCGACGTCGGCGGCCAGCACCTCGCTCTCGGCCGAACTGCCCTGGTACACCACATGAATGCGGTATTCGTCCTCGAACCGGTCGATGACCTTCTGCTGGAACTGGTCCTGCTCCGTACCCGTCCAGTTGGCCAGCAGGGTGACCGAGCCGTTCCAGCCGGCGGCCCGGACGGCGACCACGCCCGCGCCGGCCAGCAGCGCGAGGGACAGCCCGAGCACCCCGAGCGTGCGGGGCCGCGGCCACCGCAGGGCGATGACCCTGACCCGGTACTCGTTGATCCGCGGTTGCAGGGCCTGGAGGACGAGTCCCGCCAGCAGCAGGCCGCCCACGAGGATCCAGTCGGCCGCCGCCGCCCGGAAGCCGGTGCCCGCCAGCCGGCCGGAGACCCTGGCCCCGGCCCTGGGTATCGCGTCGCCGGTCAGTGAACCGGACAGCACCGCACGGGAGCCGGCCATCTCGGAGTGCGTCAGCGCGGTGAAGACGACGAGGACGGCGGCGCCGGCGACCAGCAGCAGCGCGGCGCCGGCGACCGCCGGATTCCACCGCCGCCGGAAGCGCCCGGCCAGGAAGCGGTGCGTCTCGGTGAGCAGCACGAGCAGCGCCACGGCCAGGGCGAGGGCGAGGGTCCACTCCAGCCACAGCCGCGGCCCGAAGTCGGTCTGCCCGCGCACCGCCCTCTGCTGCGCGGCTTGCAGGTCCCTGAGCCGGCCCAGCACGGTGGCGTCCGCGGCGGGACCGGTGGCGGTGGTGCCGAGCACGCTGCGGGCGTAGTCCAGGTAGGCGGTACGCAGCGCGCCGGACCTGGCGGCGGGGCTGCGGCCCGGGCCTGCGGAGGCGGGCGGGGCCTGAGCGGCGGTGGCCTGCGCCTGGGCGGCGGTGGGCTGGCCCGCGGCGTCCTCGATCCAGCCCGAGTAGGTGGTGATCAGCCCGGTCACCGTCTGGAGGGTCTGGCGGCCGGTGAGCCCGGTGACGTCGGCGGCGGCGGCGCGCGCGAGACTCTGGTTGGCCACCGAGAGCCGGGTGTGGAAGTCGCCCGTGGTGCCCTCGCCGCGCTCGACGCCCTGCTGGGCCCGGGCCAGCGCGTCCATCGCGGTGTCCACGGCCAGCACACCGGGGGCGCCGGCCGACCGCAGGGGCACCGCGTCGGCGTGCACCCCGCGGTAGGCGTGGAAGAGCGACGCGGTCGTCAGGGCGACCAGTACCAGCAACAGCAGCCTGCGCCGGGTCAGTTCGCGGAGGGTGCCGCTCGGCTCCGGCGCCGCGGCGGGCCGGGCCGGGGCCGTCCGTTCGCTCACGACTCCCCCAGGGTCCGGCCGCAGCGCGGGCAGAAGCGGGCCTTGACCGGGACGCGCCGGCCGCACGCCGGGCAGGGCGCCAGGACCGCGCCGGGCTGCGTCCCCGGGTCGGGCGCCGGGCCGCCGGGCTCGGGTCCGTAGGTGCTGTGGCTGCTGGCGGTGATGAGGTGCTGGAAGTCCACCGGCTTGATGTCCCGGCGCAGCGACACCTGGCCCGCGGCGGCGTCGTGGATCTCCACCAGCCGCCGCAGCTCCGCCAGTTGGCGCCGGGCGCCGGCCCGGTGGGCGAGTCCGACGGCCCTGCCGAGGTGTTCCGCGGCCCGGTCCGGCGCTCTGCGCTGGTAGGCGTCCGCCGCGTCCGCCACCGCCTGGCCCAGTTGTTCGTAGAGCTGGAAGTGCAGCACCTGCTCGTCGGTCACCCCGGACAGCACCGGGTCGTCGGTCCAGTGCACCACCAGCGGCACCGGGTCCGGCGGCGGGACCGGGGCGCCGACGGGGGTGCGTACGCCGATCTCGGCGGCCAGCAACTCCTCGCCGTGCAGCTGGCCTTCGGGATCGACGGTGACGCAGACGTGGTAGCGCCGCAGCTCGTTGCCCCAGGCCCGGGTGAGGTAGGTGCCGGGCTCCGCGGCCTGCGCCGTCAGGGGTGCCTCGGTGGGGAAGGTCTGCCGGACGTACCGCAGCCGGCTGCCGGGCAGGGTCCCTACGGTGAGGGTCAGTTCCGGCACCGCCTTGGCGAGCAGGCCGCGCACCAGCTGCTCGTACGCCCCGACGAGCGCGGACTCCTCGCGTACGGCGTCGGCGCCGCCGTGCAGGGCGCCGGCCACCTGGAGCAGCAGCCGGGCGTCCCAGTCCTCGCCGATGCCCCAGGCGTCGCAGACGAACTGCCCCGCGACGGCGGCCAGGACGTCGGCGAGCGGCCGGAAGTGGTCGTGCTCGTTGCGCCCGTCGGTGAGCATCAGCACATGCCGGATCGGCGCCGGCTGCCCGCCGAGCAGCCGCCCGGACAGGTCGAGCCAGCTGCCCACGCACGTGCCGCCGGCCGCGACCAGGCCGTGCACGGCCGCCTCGGCCGCGGCCCGGGTGGCGGCGCCGGCGACCGCCATCGCCCGTTCGCCGTCCGGCGGATAGGCGGTGACGGCGCGGTGGGTGCCCGCGACGACGGCGAAGGGCGTGCCGTCCGGGAGCAGCTGCAACGCGGCGACGGCGGCGTTCTTGGCCGCCCTGAACTTCTCCTCCGGGCGCTCCATCGAGCTGGAGCAGTCGATCACCAGGACCTCGGCGAGCGCGGGGCCGGGCGCCGCGCCCTCCGCGCCGCTGACCTCGACGGTCACGATGGCGTGCAGGTCCTTCTCGCCCGCGCCCGCGGGGAGGTACTTCTGCTGGCTGACCGCGAGGCCGATCGTGGTGTCCATGGTGCTCGTGACTCCTCACCGCTGAGCTGTGGCTGCCGTCGTGCGGGTGGTCCTCGGTGGTCCTCGGGTGCGCGTCGGGGGGGCGGTCAGAACCGGCTCTCCGGGCGTACGGCGTAGGCGCGGTCGAGCAGTTCCGCGCGTTCTGCGGCCGGTGCCTGGCCGGCCAGGGTGCGCAGCGACCCGTGCAGCAGCCGGGCCAGTGCCCGCCGGTCGGCGGCGCCCTCGAACAGCTCGCCGGGCGGCAGCGGCGGGAAGCCGGTGCCGTGCGCGGGTGCGTGACCGGCACCGGGCGTTCCGGGGCCGCCCGGGGGTTCCCGGCCGCCGTCCGGCCCTTCCGTGCCGCGGCCGGGGGTCAGGGCGAGTGCGAGCCGGCTGCGCCAGGGCGCGGGGCGGGCCGGGGCCGGATACCCCGCCAGCACGTTCTCGCGGATCTCGGCGGTCAGCCGGTCCCTGGCGTCGTCGTGCGGCAGTTCCGCCAGCCGGCCGGCGGCCCGCGCGAGGTCGGCGCGCGAGGGGGCGGTGCCGGCGACCCGCCCGGTGAGGACCCGCAGCGCCGCGATCCGGGCCACGTCGTAGTTGCGGGAGATCGTCGGCACCTGGTCGAGCACCCGGACCGCGTCCACCCGGTCGCCGTGCAGCAGCCGCAGCCTGGCCAGTCCGAAGGCCGCGCTGGTGTGCGAGCGGTCCCGCTCCCAGACGGCCCGGTAGTAGGCCTCGGCCTCCGCTTCGGCCTCCCGCGCCTCGGCCGCCGCCTCCGCGGCCGTCCCCGCCGCGCCGGCCGTCGCCGTGCTGTCCGTCCTCGGCGCCGTCGCCGCCGTCCGGCCGCGCAGGAATTCCGAGCAGTAGCCCAGCGCCAGCTTCGGCGCCCACTCGCCCGGCACCGTCGCGTAGACGGCGGCGAATTCGCCCTGCGCCTCCTTGACCCGGCCGCGCATCAGATGCAGCAGCCCGCGGTGCCACGGCGGACGCCAGTCGTAGCCGGCGACGTCGGGTCCCATCAGCCGGACGGCCTCGCCGAGCCAGTGCCCGGCCGCCTCGCGGGCCGGCTCCCCCGCCTCGCCCGGCTCGCCGGCCAGCAGATACGACCGGCACAGCCACAGCGCGACCTCGACGGTCCGCAGGGCGGGGTCGTCGCGCAGGCGTTCCGCCGTGCGGTCGGGCGCGTCGCCCGCCAGGTCGCCGAGCAGTACCGCCGCCGGGTCGTCCGGGTCGGCGACCGGCCCCGGCAGCGCGCGGGCGGTCTCCTGCGGGCTGGGCGCGCCGGTGGCCAGGTCGGGCGGGGCCGCGCCCTCGGGCCGCAGCGTCCAGTGGGAGAGCGCGGGGACCGTGCCGAGGGCGGCGCCGAAGACGACGGCGGTCGGCTCGAAGCGGGTGGACTTCTCCGGGTAGCGCTCGCCGCGGGCCAGCGCCCGGTGCTCGCGCAGCACCTCCCACAGCTGGCGGGACATCTGCGCGGCGGAGGTGAAGCGGGCGGCGGGCTCGTCGTGGGTGGCCCGGCCGATCAGCCGGTCGAAGGAGCGGGCGGCGAGCCCGGCGGGCTCCTGCGCGCGGGCCGCGAGCGCCGCCAGCGTGCGGCCGACGGTGAAGAGGTCGGTGTCGACCTGGAAGCCGCGCTCGTCGCGCTCCCGCTTCTGCGGGGCGAACCGCGGGGTGTAGACCAGGGCGCTGGTCCGGTCGTCGATGCGGCGGACCGCGCCGAGGTCGATGACCTTGATCTGCTGGCCGTAGTGGATGACGTTGTCCGGCTTCATGTCGCAGTAGAGCAGCCGCTGGCCGTGCAGATACTCCAGGGCGCCGAGGATCCTGCAGCCGTAGGTGACGACGTGGTCGAGCGCGAAGGGGCCGCCGAACAGCCGGGTCAGCTCCTCGTCGGAGGCCAGCAGCAGCTGGTCGAGCGGCCGGCCCGCGACGTATTCCATGACGATGTAGTCGGTGGGGCCGGTGTCGCCCTCGACCTGGTGCTGCTTGGAGGCGATGATCCCGACGATGTCCGGGTGGTGCAGGGTGGTCAGCGAGCGGCGTTCCTCGACGGCCTTGCGGCGGGCCGCCGCGTCCTGGGTGTTGATCTGCGTCTTGAGCACGACCCGGTGGCCCGGCAGGTCGAGGTCCTCCGCGAGGTAGACCCAGCCGGTGCCGCCGGGCGAGAGATACCCCAGCACCTTGTACTGCCCCGCGACCACGTCGCCCGGGCCGAGCTGCGGGCGGAAGGAGTAACGCGTACCGCAGACCGGGCAGTAGCCCTCGTCCGGGGCGGGCTCGTCGTCGTAGGACAGCCCGATGGTGCCGGGGCAGTCCGGCACACCGCAGCGGCGGCCGCCCTCGGGGCGGCGGGCCACCGAGCGGACGACGTCCTTGTCGGCGGGGCGCGGGACGCTGGGCAGTTGGACCAGGCCGTCGCGGTCCAGGGCGCCGGCGGGGTCGGACGGGCGGGACGCGGCCTGCGGGTCGGCCGCGGCGTCAGCGGGGGCGGCGCGCGGCCCTGGGACGTCGGCGGACGACGGGGCGGGGGCGCCGGGCGCGGTGGAGGGGTGGCGGCGGCAGGTGCCGCAGTAGCCGGTGGCGGTGATGGTGCCCGCGCAGGGGCGGTGCGGGCACGGTGTGCCGGTCGCGGTCATGACGGCGTACCCCCTTCGTGGCGGTCCCCGACATCCGCGACGGGGACACGGGCCGGGCCTTCGGCGGCCCGCGGGTGGCCCGGACCGTCCGGCGGCGGCTGGCCCGGCCGGTCCACCAGGTCCAGGAAGCGGCGTACCGCCGCCTCGGCCGCCGGTACGCGGCAGGGCCGTTCGTACAGCAGCCGGTGGGCGGTGAGGTAGAGGTCGTCCGCCTCCAGGTTCTCGCCGCGGGCGGCGCCCTCCTCGTGCAGCCTGCGGTACGGGCCGAGCAGTCCGCGCAACTCGTCCCGGCGGACCCGCAGTTCGCGCAGCGCGGCGATGGCGGCCGGCAGCCGCTGCTCGGCGCGGGCCGCCATGCGCTCGTAACCCGCCAGGTCCGGGGCCTCGTCGGGCGGGCCGGCGAAGGCGCCCTGGCCGCCTGTCAGTTCGGCGCGGGCGGCCATCACGTGGATCAGCGCGTCGACGGCCCGGTCGGTCAAGTCCTCGGCGCCGCACACCCGGGCCATCAGGCCGTCGAGTTCGCGGGCCGGCGCCCCGGTGATCCGCAGCAGCCGTTCGCCCAGCCGCACCCGGCGCTCCTGGGCGGGGCGCAGCAGCAACTCCTCCCGGGCACGCGCGAAATGGGCGCCCGCGGTGCGGAAGACCAGCAGCACCCGGCTGCCCCTGGCGACCAGCAGCGCGAGCAGGTCGAGCAGCGACGCCGGGTCGGCGGCGGCATCGACGCCGACCACCACGAGGGTGATGGTCACCCGGGCCGCCGCTATGCGCTCGGCGACCGGCAGGTCGAGACGCTGCCACAGGCCCATCCGGCGGGCGATCCGCTCGGCGACCTCGTCGGTGCCGCGCCCGCTCACCTGGAGGGCCAGGTCCAGGCCGCCGGCCGCGGGCACGGTCCCCGGCGCGTCGAGCGACACGCGCCCGGTGGAGACCCGGCTGCGCAACTCCCGGTCGGCCAGGGTGATCGCCCGCCGCAAGGTGGCCGCGCGTGCCGGGTCGGCGTCGGGCACCAGGCTGATCTTGACCTGCCGGGCGGCGCCGTCGCCGCGTATCCGGGCGTCGCCGCGCAGCCACCGCGCCAGCCGCTCGGCGAACGGCTCGTCGAGCAGCGACCGGTCGTCGCCGGTCTCCGGCGAGCGCAGTTCCTCGTCGACCGCGGTCTGTCCGACGGTCCACTCGCCGACCTCGGGCAGGTGCTGCACGACGGTCTCCGCCGGGCTCATGAAGCTGTAGCCGCCGCCCTCTTCCGGCGCGCTGGCCAGCACCATGCCGATGACCCGGTCGGTGGCCAGGTCCACCACCCCGCCGCCGCTGAATCCCGGCCTGGCCAATTCCGCGGGGCTCGGCGGCCGGAGCTGCACCTGCCCGTCCCGGCCGCAGCCGCCGACGATGGTGGCGGGCAGCCACAGGCCGCCGTTGTACGCGGCGGGGAAGCCGTACATCCGCACCTCGCGGCCCGGCGCGGACACCCGGTGCAGCGTGGTCGCCTCGGCGGCGGGGCGCGGCCGGTCGAGTTCGAGCAGCGCCACATCGCCGCTGGGGTCACCGTCGGCGTCGCGCTTCTCCGGCCGGTAGGCGCCCCCGGTGACCCTGGCGGCCACCCTCGGCACCTGTAATCCCGTCGCGCCGACGAATTCCGCGGTGACCTCTTCGTCCCGCCCCACCACATGCGCGCAGGTCAGGACCCGGTCAGGGCTCAGCAGAATTCCACTGCCCGCGATCTTGCCATTGGCCCGCCGAAGGCGCACCGCCCAGGGCGGGGTCGCCAGGGAGGACCCGATACCGATTCCCCCGTCGGCCTCCATGCCGTGCACCATACGCCTGACACAGCGTCATGTCCCGCCGAAAGACCTACACTTGTCCCCTTATCCGTGGATCACCCCTGGGGGCAGCCGCCGTGGAACCGCCGTCCTTCGTCGGCCTGGCCGAGGTCATCCAGCAGATACGCGGCGAGCTCGAACAGGCCAGGGCAGCCGCCGAGGACGAGCAGATCGGCTTCACGGTCGACAAGGTCAGCCTCGAATTCACCGTCCAGGTCCACCGCGCGGGCACCGCGGGCGGCGGCCTGCGCATCGGCGTGGTGACCGCCGAACTGGGCGGCTCGGTCGACAAGGGCACCACCCACCGGGTCCAGGTCGACCTCGAACCCCACAACGGCTCGGGCCGCCTCAACGTCTCCCGCCAGGGCCGCTGACGCCGCCGGTTCCGGCGTGCTCAGCCGCTTGCGGGGTCGAGGCCGGCGAGGACGCGGCCGGCCCGGTGCCGCCAGGTGTGGCGGTGCAGGACCTGGCGGCGGGCCTCGTCGCCGAGGGCGCGCCGCAGGCCGTCGTCGGCGAGGAGTTCGGTGACGGCGCCGGCCCATGCCGCGGGTTCACCGGCCGGCCGCAGCAGGCAGTTGACCCGGTCGTGCAGGATCTCCCGCAGGACGGGAAGGTCGGAGGCGACGACGGCCCGGCCCTGGACCATGTACTCGAAGAGCTTCATCGGCGAGGCCCAGCGGCCGGTCTCGCAGTGGCCGCCGGCGGTGTAGATCTTCGCCTGGTAGGGCGCCAGCACGACGTCGAAGAGCGGATAGTACGCGGCGACGGCGCCGGGCGGGCGGTGCCCGTGGAAGTACGCGTTGGCGGGAGGGCGGGGGTCGCTCCAGCGGGCGAGGTCCTCCGGGGTGCCGCCGATCAGATGGAAGTCCAGAGCGGGGAGCCGGCCTGCGAGGTCGAGGACGAGATCGATGCCGCGGCCTTCGTAGAGGTGTCCGACGTAGCCGATCCGGGGCGCGTCCGGGCGCCCCGGCAGGCGCGGCGGGTCCTCCGGCCCGGCGGTGGCCTCGGGCGGGTCGGCGCCTTCCGGCGCGACGAGGATCCGCGGAAGGCCGGGACGGCCGTAGGTGTGGCGGTAGTCGCGCGCGAGCGCCTCGGTGATCACGACGATCCGCGCGAGCGACGGCTCGCGGAGCAGGCGCCGCTCGATGGCGAGGGTGACGGGGTCGTCCCGCAGCCGGTGGGTCTCGTACACCAGCGGTGCGACGCCGGCCGCGGCGGTGAGGCCGTACAGGTCGTGGCCGTAGACCACGTCGGGGGCGGCGCGCGTGAGCAGGTCGCGCACCCGCCCGGCGCGCACCCGGTAGCCGGCCGGGGTGTAGTCCGGGCTCGGCACCGTACGGACGGCGAAGCGGTGGCGGACCCCGTAGTAGGCGTGCGGATCGTCGACGGTGTACGTGCCGGGTGCGGTGTAGAGGGTGACCTCGTGGCCGGCCTCGGTGAAGGCGTCGCACATGCGCATGGCGTGGACGCTGTTGGCGTACAGCGAGGGGACGCTTCCGGGGTGCAGGTAGGCGAGTCGCATGCCGCTACGCCCCGCCCGGCCGGGGCGCCGGGTGCCGGAGCCACTCGGCGGTCCGCCGCAGGCCCTCGCGCAGCGGGACCGGCTCGACCTCGGGGAAGAGCGAGCGCAGCCGGGCGTTGTCCGCGTGGGAGTGCCGGACGTCGCCGGGGCGGGGCGGCCCGTGCCGGAGGTCCACCGGCGTGCCGAGTACGGCCTCCAGCTCCGCGGCCAGCTCCAGCAGCGAGGTGCGGGTGCCGTAGGCGAGGTTCACCGGCTCGGCGGAGACGACCCGGCGCAGCGCCGCCCGGGTGAGGACGCGGCACACGGTCCCGACGTAGGTGAAGTCGCGCGTCTGGTGGCCGTCGCCGTGCACCGGGACCGGCCGGCCGGCCGTCACCTCGCTGATCCAGGCGGGCACCACGGCGGCGTAGGCGTGCCCCGCGGGCTGCCCGGGACCGTAGACGTTGAAGAAGCGGAACGGCAGCACCGGCAGCCCGTAGCAGTGGTGGTAGGCGCCCAGGTACGCCTCGGCGGCCAGCTTGCTCACCGCGTACGGGCTGAGCGGGAGGGGGCGCAGGCCCTCGTGCTTGGGCAGCCGCGGGTTCCCGCCGTAGACCGAGGACGAGGACGCCGCGATCACCTGGGCACCGCCGGCCCGCCGGGCCGCCTCCAGGACGCGGAGCGTGCCGGTGGCGTTCGCGTGGTGGCTGGCGAGCGGGTCGCGCACCGACCGGGGCACCGAGGGCAGGGCCGCCAGGTGCACGATCGTGTCGGCGCCCGCGAAGACCCGGTCCAGGAGGGCGCCGTCGAGGACGCTGCCCTCGGTGAAGTCCGCGTCGAGCCCGGCGAGGTTGTCCTTGGACCCGGTGGACAGGTCGTCCACGACGCGGACTTCGGCCACCTCGGGCCGCTGGGCCAGGAAGTGCGCGAGGTTGCCGCCGATGAAGCCGGCGCCCCCGGTGATCACGATCTTCACGCCCACCACTCCCGTTCGGAGGATTCACAGAACGTCGATGTTGTCGCCGCCGAGCCGGTGGCGGCAGTCCAGTACGTAGGCGGCGGACGCGGCGATCAGGCCGTAGTCGAAGGTGTCGTGGTCGGCGAGCAGGACCACCGCGTCGGCGGCCGACAGCTCCCCGCTGCTGGCGGCCACCCTGCGGACCCGGTCCAGCACGCCGGAGGCCGGGGGCACCGAGTGGGCGACGTGCGGGTCCGCGGCGCTCACGTCCGCCCCCCGCGCCAGGAGGAGTTCGGCGATACGGGCGGCGGGCGTCTCACGGGCGTCGCTGGTGTTGGCCTTGTAGGACAGCCCCAGCAGCAGGACGCGGGCGCCGCCGACGGTCTTCCCGCGCCGGGTGAGCGCTTCGGCGAGCCGCCGCACCACGTAGTCGGGCATATGGCTGTTGACGTCGTTGGCGAGTTCGACGAAGCGGAAGGCGCGGCCGGCCGTGCCCGAGGCCCACCAGGACAGGTAGGACGGGTCGATCGGCAGGCAGTGGCCGCCGACCCCCGGGCCGGGGAGGAACCGCAGGAAGCCGTGCGGCTTCGTGGCGGCGGCGTCGATCGCCTCCCACACGTCGATCCCGCGTTCGTGGGCGAACATGGCGAGTTCGTTGACCAGGGCGATGTTCACATGGCGGAAGGTGTTCTCCAGCAGCTTGCTCAGCTCGGCGGTGCGGCAGCTGCTGACCGGCACCGTCGTCTCAACGACCGCGCCGTAGAAGGCCTCGATCCGGGCCAGCGAGGCCGCGTTCACCCCGGAGACCACCTTGGGGGTGTTCTCCAGGCGCCAGCGGGTGTTGCCGGGGTCGATCCGCTCCGGGCTGAACCCGAGGTGGAAGTCCCGGCCGGCGACCAGTCCCGAGACCTGCTCCAGGAGCGGCGCGACGAGGTCCTCCGTGGTGCCGGGATAGCTGGTCGACTCCAGGACGACGACGGCTCCCGGCCGCAGGAAGCCGCCCAGCATCCGGGTCGACTCGACGACGTGCGACAGGTCGGGCAGCCCCTCGTGCAGCGGGGTGGGCACGGTGATGACCGCGATGTCGAAGCCCGCGCAGTCGGCCGGGTCCCGGCTCGCCCGGTAGGCCCCGGAGGCCAGCAGCGGGCGGAGCCGCCGCGAGGCGACGTCCTCGATGTACGAGTCGCCGGCGGCGAGCCGGGTGACCCGCTCCTTGTCCACCTCGTATCCGACGACCGCGTACCCGGCCTCGGCCGCCAGCACCGCCAGGGACAGGCCGACGTAGCCCTGGCCGACGACGACCGCGCGGGCGGGGCCGGGCGCGCGGGGCGACGGGTCCGGCCGGGGGTCGGACGGGCGGTCCTCGGCGGATGGGCGGGCGGCGGCGGACCGGCGGGGCGCGGCGGGCGGCGGGCGGTCCGTGGCGGGTGCGTTCGCGGACCTTCCCGGCGGGCTGCTCCGGCCGCTCGGGCGGGGCGGTAAAGGCATAGGTGGTCCCCTCCGGGCGATTCGCCCCTGTTGCATCGGCGCACATCACTGTGTCCGCAACGGCAGGGGGCCGCCAGCGGTCCTTCGGACATTCCGCCCGCCCCGGAAAGCCGGTGCGGCGGCGGCATCGGCGCAGCGCGAAGCCCGCCCCGGCCCGCGGCCGGGGAGGGTGCCCGGTGCGGTGGGCGCGCCGCCCGCCCGGGGGCGGGGCCGCGTACCTGGCCGGGGCGGTGCGCAGGGTCGCGTCCGGCGCCGCGGCGCCGGGTCTCAGGAGAGCAGGGAGATCACGTTGCGGGTGATGGCGCGTATCCGAGGGTCGAGGGCCAGCAGGCGTGCCCAGTCGGTGGTGGCCGCGTTGAAGACGGTGCCGCCGCTGGTGTAGAGCCCGAGGGTCGCGGCCCTGGCCGGGTCGGCGTCCTCCCGGGCGGCGGCGTTCCAGCCGGAGTCCGGGGCGGTGGGGAGGTCGGCCACGCCCAGGATCGTGAAGGCGGCGGGTGTGCCGTCCGCCCCGGTGGCGACCGCCGTTCCGTCGGCGGCGCGGCGGTGGGCGGCGCCGTCGCATTCGTAGCCCACGAGGGCGTGTTCGGCTCCGAGGACGTCGCCGTCGCGCAGTCCTGTACCGGCGAAGACCGGGTGCCCGGCGTGCTGGACGGTGTAGCCGAGGGGTGCGCGGGGGCCGTCCCAGTGGCCGCCGCCGTTGCGGTAGCTCACGCCGATGAGGGCGTTCTCGGGCTCGGTCTCCCACCAGTGGTCGGGGGCGCCCCGCATCAGGTCCGTATCGGCGCCCTGGGGAATGCCCGGCGGGTATTTGGCGCAGCTGACGGCCGTGCCGTCGGCGGTCGGCGTGATCCGCCACCAGCACGTGTTGGCCCCGAAGACGGCGAGGTTGCCGCCCTGGTCGCGGAAGGCGGTGGTGTGCCGGCGGGTGCCCGCGCTCCAGTATTCGTCGTGCCCGGCCGAGAGCAGCAGCCGGTAGCCGTCGGCCGCGAGCGCCGTGTCGTGCAGGTCGAGGTCGGTGCAGTAGTCGGCGGTGAAGCCCGCGGCCTCCAGCCAGGAGATGAAGGGGGCGTCCCAGTGCGCGAAGGTCTGCCGGGGCGTCCGCGGGTCGTGGGCGTCCGGCCGGCCCTTCACCGGCCCGCCGATCCCGCCGCCGGGGCGCCGCAGGGTGACGGTGCGGTACGGCTCGTCGTACGGCAGCGCGCCGTACAGGCTCGCGCCGCCGCTCCGGTTGTACGCGTGGTAGGTGGAGACGGGCACCTTGTAGAGGATGCGGGCGGTCCCGGCGGGTTCGCGGGCCGTCACCACGAACAGCATCCGGGAGTGGCGGGCGTCGAGTTCCTCGGCGCCGGCCGGGGGCGGGGCGGTCGCCGGTGCGGCGGGCGGCGCGTCTGCCGCGGGGCCGAACACCGCGATGTACACGCCCGAGGGCCACTCCCCCGGCACCGGGAAGTCGTAGCCGGGCCACCGCCAGTCCTCGTCGTGGCGGCCCGGCGGCGCGTAACGTCCCGGCTGCTCGGTGCTGCCCATCAGGCGCGGGCGGGCGCCGCAGCGGTAGAAGTCGGCCCGGAAGCGGTCCGCCCGGGTCGAGACGTGGAACCGCAGCACCTCCCCGGCCCGCACGCTCGGCCGGGCCGGGTATCCGTCCACCACCGGTGCGGCGGCGGGCCGGGCCGCTCCCCCGGGGGCCGCCGTCATGCCGTACCCGCGGTCCCCGGGAGGCCGAGGCCCGCGAGGACGGCCTCGGCCCGGCGGTCCCAGGTGTAGCGCTCCAGGACCTGCCGCCGCCCCTCCTCGCCGAGGCTGCGGCGCAGGGACCCGTCCGCGACCAGTTCAGCGAGGGCTTCGCCCCAGCCGGCCGGGTCGTCGGGGGGCCGCAGCAGGCAGTTGACCCGGTCCTGGAGGACTTCGCGCAACACCGGCAGGTCGGAGGCGATCATCGGGAGGCCGTGCGCCATGTACTCGAACACCTTCATCGGTGACGCCCACCGCCCGGTCTCGTCGAGCCGGCCCCAGGTGTAGACCTTGCTCTCGTAGGGGGCGAGGACGATGTCGAACCGGGCGTAGTAGCCGGGCAGTTCCGACGGCGGCCGGTGCCCGTGGAAGTACACGTGCGGCGACCGGCAGGCCTGCGCCCAGCGGGTCCTGTCCTCCTCGGTGCCGCCGACGAGGTGGAAGTCGAGTCCGGGGAAGCGGTCCGCGAGGTCGAGGACGAGGCCGATGCCGCGCCCGTCGTAGAGGTGGCCGACGTAGCCGACCCGCGGTACGTCCTGGCGGCCCGGCAGCCGTGGTGGCGCCGCCGTCGCGCCCGGCTCCGGCAGGTCCGCGCAGTCGGGTGCCACCAGGATCGGCAGGGCGCCCAGGCTCTTGTGCTTCTCCGCCAGGTCGCGGGCCAGGGCCTGGGTGATCACCACGGCGCGGGCCAGCAGGTGGCTGCCCAGCAGGTCCTCCTCGGTGCTGGCCGGTGCCACGTCCCGGCGCAGCTGGTGGAGTTCGTAGACGAAGGGGACCAGGTCGCAGACGGCGGCGAGGGCGTACGGGTCGCGTCCGTAGACGAGGTCGGGCAGGGGTCCGCGGACCACCAGCTCCCGCACGTCCTCCGCCCGCTTCCAGTACCCGGCCGGCGTGTAGTCCGGGCAGGGGACGAGGCGGATCGGGAAGCGGTGGCGGACTCCGTAGTAGTCGTACGGGTCCTGGTCGGTGTAGGAGCCGGGCATCGAGTAGAGGGTGACGTCGTGTCCGGCCTCGGTGAAGGCGTCGCACATCCGCATGACGTGGACGCCGTTGGCGAAGAAGGACGGGATGCTGCCGCCGTGCATGTACGCGATGCGCATGCCGGCCTACTTCCGTCCGTCCGGGCGGGAGGCCGGGCGGTGGCACGCGGTCGCTGACTGCTGACGGAACGTGATGGCCGTGGGATCCACGGGTGTCTCCTCGTGGTGGGACGGGCGGGCGGTGGCGGGTGATGTCCGCGGCGGCGGGCCGCCGGCGCGGGCGGCGGGCGCGGCCGCGTCGTCATCGGCCCGGCCGAGGGTCATCATCGTCCGCGGGCGTACCCGTTCCAAGAGGGACGTTTCGGCCTGTTCCGCTACCCGGTGCCCGCCCGCGGCCCGGTTGCCGCGCGGGAGCCTCCGGCGCGAACGGCGCGACGGGACCGCGCTTCACGCTTTCCGGACACGACACTGGCCGACAGCACCGGTTGACACCGGGCGCGGCGCACAGCCGCCCGCGGACCGGCCGGCGCGGGCCGGGGGCTCCGGCGGGCGCGGCGCCCCCGGCCGGACGCGCGGGAACAGCAGGTCGGGGCGGATGGCCCGGCCCCCGGGCCACGGGAACAGGGCTGCCCCCGGCAGCGTGGCACATTCCATATGGCCGGGACGCGACGTTTTCGCCGGGTGACGAACCCGGTGCGCCTTGTGATCACATCCGTCCCGTGCCTACCGTTACGGCCGCCATGACTCCCCCGTCGTTGCCGGGGGGAGCCGGCTACCGAAGGGAGATCGACATGCAGGAAGAGATCGAGCAGGTCCCCGAGGAAGAACTGCCCGAGCTGGCGCTGATGGTCGACGTACCCAGCTGACGGCAGGCCACCGCGGGCGGCGGCGCCTCCGGGCCCGCCGCCCGTCCCCCACCAGCGACTCGGAGGTATTCACGGTGCAAGTGCAGCCCGACGCACGCGGAAGCGCCGAGGAACGCTCCTCGCTGGCGCGCACGGCCCGGACCGCCCTGGAATCCGCCGGGCTGACGGTCTCCCCGGCGGAAGCCGCGCACCCCGCGGTCATCGAGGCCGCGCACACCGCCCAGCAGGCGCTGCGGGCCGGACCGCCCTCCCCGGAGCGCCTCGCCCGCCTCGCCGGCACCCTCGCCCAGGCCCGGTCGGGCATCGCGACCGCCCCGGCGTCGGGACTGCCCTGGCCGGCCGATCTCGCCGGCCCGCTCCCGCACCTCGAACGCAGCGTCGCCCGCGCGCTGAAGTCGCTGCCGAAGGCCGGCGACGACACCGGCGGACCGCCCGGCTCCACCGTTGCCGCATGGCGGGCACCGGACACGGCGACATTCCGCGAGGCGGTCGCGCTGCTCGCCGACGCGTGGCCCGGCGCGCACGCCGAACTGCGGGTCGTCCTGCGGCAGATCGTCCTGCTGGACGGCCCCGCGATCGACGGCTTCACCGATTTCACCGTCCACGGCGCCGTGTTCGTCCGGCGCGACCGGCTGCGGCCCGGCCCGGACGGCCTGCCCGGCGCGGTCCGGCTGGCCGAGGCGCTCGTCCACGAGGGCACGCACACCCGGTGCAATGCCGCGTCCGTCGCCGCCGAGCCCTTCCTGCGCCCGGCGCAGGGCCAGGGTCCGCTGGTCGCCACCCCGCTGCGCGTCGACCCCCGGCCGCTCACCGGGCTCTTCCAGCAGATGGTGGTCCTGGCCCGCAGCGTCCTGCTCTACCGCCGCCTGCTGGCGGGGGACGCCGAGCCGCCCGCGGCCGTACGGGCCCGGCACGACCGGCTCGCCCGGTCCGCGGCCGACGCCGTACAAACGATGGCGGCGCACCGCGGCACACTCACCGGCCACGGGGAGGCGGTCCTGGAGGGCGCCGCCGAGGTGGTCCGGGTGCACGCCTCCTGATGTCCGGGTCACGGTGGAATCCGCAGGTGTTCACCCCGTACGCGCCCTGGCCGGAGATCGTCTTCGCGCGGGTCGCGGCACGCTCGCCGCAGTTCGATCCCGTCAGCGCCGCGGGCGGCCGGCCGCTGATCGTGGGAAGCGCCGCAGGGCACAGCACCGCGCACGTCGTGGCGAGCGCGCGCGGCGAACTCCTCGAACGCGTGGGCAACATCCTCGCGGGCCGCGCCGCCGAGTCGCGGGCCGCGGTCGTGGCGACCCACGGGGAGCTGCGCCGCAAGGGGATACCCGCCGTGGACCCCGCCGACCTCGAACCGGCGGGCGCGGCGGGCGGACCGGAGGAGTCGCGTACCACGCGCCGCCTGTGGGTCCTCGGCCGTTCCCTGCACACCGGCGCCGACATCCACGTACCCGCCGGCGCCGTCTTCCTGCACCACCGGGCGCCGGCCGGCTGCGACCCGGGACCCCGCGCCGGGTCCACCGGGATCGCCGCGCATCCCGACCCGGAGGCCGCCGCCCAGCACGCCGCGTGGGAGATCCTGGAACGCGACCTCGTACGCCGGAGCTGGTACGGCCTGTCCGCCGCGCCCGAGGTGGTCGCGGCGCCCGGCCTGCCGGATCCGCTGGCGCGTCTCCTGGCCGGCATCGGGGCGACGGCGACCGCGCTCGACCTCCCGGCGCCGGCCGGGTCCCGCTGCGTGGCGGTGTGCCTGCACGCGCCGGACCGGAACCGGCAGTCCTTCGGCGCGCGCTGCGGTCCGGACGACGGGGAGGTCGCCCCGCTGGTGGAGAAGGCCGCCTACGAGGCGCTGATGGTGCGCTGGAGCATGCACACCCGGGTGGCCGTGGAGACCTGGGAGCGCTGGCGGGGCAGAAACGCCCCGAACTCCGCCGTCAAGCACGCGCTGTGGGCGTACCACCGGCAGGACAGTCTCCGCCTGTGGACCGCGCGGGCGCCGTCCGGCGGGCCGGATCCGGCGCAGGTGCCGGGCCGCCCCGGAGGACCCGGGCCGGACGGCCGTGCGCGTACGGGCGACGGCCCGCGCCTCGTGTCGGACCGCGTACCGGCCCGCTCCGGCACCGCCGCGCTGGCCGCGCACACCGGCCGGGACCTGGTCCTGGTGGACACCACCTACGGGCCGGCCCGCACGCTCGGTTCCGCGGTGGTACGGGTCGTGGCCCCCGGCGCCCGCGCCCTGCCGACCGGCCCTGACGACGAACGGGGCCTGCCCGCCGCGCCCGGCCCCCACCCCTTCGGCTGACCGGCGGCGCCCCGCCCGCCTGCCTGCCGGTGCAGCCGCCCCGCCGACATCCGCCAGCCCCCACCGACCGGCCCGCCACCCGCCGCCACCGACCCCCTGCCGCTGTCCACGCCCGACCGGTCCGGCCGCAGGCCGAGGAGGTCCCGCCCATGTCCACCCTCCACGAACCCCCCGCGCCCACCGTGGCGACGAAGCCGCGTCCGGATGCCGCTGACGGCGGGGACGAACCCCTGGGCGGGGCCGTGCGCGGTTCCGGCGCGGCCGGCGTCCACTACGCCGACACCCACGCTGCCGACTACGACCGGTGGTTCGGCAAACCCGGCGTCACCGGCGCGACCGTGGACACCCTCGCGGCCCTCGCCGGTACCGGGCCCGTGCTCGAACTCGGCATCGGCACCGGACGAGTCGCACTGCCGCTGACCGGGCGCGGCTTCGACGTCCACGGTGTCGAGGCGTCGGAGGCGATGGCGGCACGGCTGCGTTCCAAGCCCGGCGGAGAGCGGGTCCGGGTCACCCCGGGCGACTTCGCCGAGGTGCCGGCCGCCGGGATGTTCTCCCTCCTCTACTGCGTCGGGGGCACCTTCTTCGAGCTTCCGGGCCGCGAGGCCCAGCAGCGCTGCCTGACCGCCGCGGCCGCCCGCCTGGCGCCGGGCGGTGTGTTCGTCCTGGACGCGCACGTGCCCGAGGCCCTCGCCGTCGCGGCGGCTTCGGGCGTGCCCGAGGTCGTCTCCGAGACCGACGAGCACCTCATCCTGTGCCACCGCAGCATCGACCCGTCCACCAGCACGTACCAGTCCCACTACCTCATCCACGAGGCGGACCGGACCCGCCATCTGCGGGTGCGCTTCCACTACGTGTCGCCGGGCGAGCTGGACCTCATGGCCGAGCGGGCCGGGCTCCGGCCGCGGCAGCGCCTGGGCTCGTGGGCGGGGGAGGCGTTCAGCCGGAGCAGCACGTATCACGTCTCCGTGTACGAGCACCGGTGACGCCGACCGTCCCTTTCCGCCGGCCCCTTCCCGGCCGTCCCGCCGGACTTCTTCCCGCGCGTCCGCCGACACCGGGCGCAACCCCGACCAGCATCCCGGAGCAGCCGTGACAGACGCAGGCCCTGGTCCGCTTCCCGGTCCCCCCGTCCGCACCGGGGAATTCCCCCTCCCCCACCACGACGGCCTCGGCCCGCTGCGGGAGTTCGCCGCCCTGCGCCGCGACGCGCCCTGCGCGAGGATCCGGCTGCCCAGCGGGGACCTCGCCTGGCTGGTCACCCGCTACGCGGACGTACGCACCGTACTGGCGGACCCGCGCTTCAGCCGTACCCGCGCCACCCGGGGCACGGGACCGCGAATCGCGCGGGTACCGACCCTGCCGGACTCGGTCCTGGCCGCGGACCCGCCGGAACACACCCGGCTGCGCAAGCTGGTCGCCGCGGCCTTCACCGCCCGCCGCGCCGAGGAGATCCGCCGGAATGTGGCCCGTACCGTCGACGAACTCCTCGACGGGCTCGCCGCGCAGAGCCCTCCGGCCGACCTCGTCCCGCTGTTCGCGCGCCCGTTGCCGCTGGCCGTCATCTGCGACCTGCTCGGTGTGCCGCGGCAGGACGGCGGCCGGCTCGACGCCTGGTGCGACACCCTGCGCAGCCTCACCGCGAACAGCGACACCGAAGTCACCGCCGCGGTCGGCGAGATGACCGGCTACCTCGCCGGCCTCGTCACGGCCAAGCGCCGCCATCCCGCCGACGACGTCCTGAGCGCCCTCATCGCCGCACGCGACGAGGGCGACCGGCTCAGCCAGGGCGAACTCGTCTCCTTCGGCCTGGTGTTGTTCACCGGGGGCTACGGCACCACGGCCGACCGGCTCGCGGGGTCGGTCCACCTGCTGCTGGAGGATCCCGCGCGGTACGGGCGGCTGCGCGACGAACCGGCCCTGATCCCCAGGGCCGTTGAGGAGTTGCTGCGCTACGCGCAGACCAACGTCCAGGCGAATCTGCGGGTCGCCACCGAGGCGGTCGACATCGGCGGCGTCACGATCGCCGAGGGCGAGGCGGTGATGGCGGTCAACTCCTCGGCCAACCATGACGAGTCGGTCTTCGAGCACCCGGGCCTGGTCGACTTCGACCGCGAGCGCAACCCTCATCTGGCCTTCGGGCACGGCGTACACCATTGCGTCGGGGCCCCGGTCGCGCGCGTCCAGCTCCAGGAGGCCCTCGCCGGTCTCACCCGTCGCTTTCCCGCGCTGCGTTCGGCGGCGCCGCCGTCGTGGAAGACGGGACTCGGCACCCGGGCGCCCCGCACTCTGCCCGTGGCCTGGTGATCCGGCCGTGTCCCGGGAGCAGGGCCTCGGCGCGGCAGCGCGAGGGGAGGTGCCGCCCGCTCCGGAGGGCGCGCGACGGGTCCGCGTCGACCCCGAGGTGTGCATCGGCTCCGGCATCTGCCTCGCCACGGCTCCGCGGCACTTCGAACCGGCCGACGACACCCGCTCCCGCGCCCGGCCCGACGCGCCGCCCGCGGACGGCGCCGCCGATGACGCGGCGCTGCTGTGCCCGGTGGAGGCGATCCGGTTCACGGCGGATCGGCCGCCAGGACCGTGAGCGCGCGGGCTGTGAGCACCTGGGCCGCAGGCGCCCGGACCGTGGGCGGGCGGCGGACTGTGACCGCCCGGACCGTACGACCCCGCGTGAACGGAAGGCCAGCGCATGCAGCGCCTCACCCTCAACAACGGCACGTCGATTCCGCAGGTCGGCTTCGGGGTCTGGCCGCTGACGGACGAACAGGCGTACACCGCCGTCACGCACGCCCTGCACGCCGGGTACCGCCATATCGACACCGCCCGCGCCTACCGCAACGAGGCCGGCGTGGGCCGCGCGGTCCGCGACAGCGCGATCCCCCGCCGGGAGGTGTTCCTCACGACCAAGCTGTGGAACGCCGACCAGGGGTACGAATCCACGCTCCGCGCCTTCGACACGAGCCTCCGGCTCCTGGGCACGGACTACCTCGACCTCTACCTGATCCACTGGCCCGCCCCCGAGCACGACCTGTACGTCACGTCGTACAAGGCCCTGGAGCGGATCTACGCCGAGGGCCGTGCCAGGGCGATCGGCGTCTCGAACTTCACCGCCGCGACCTTGGACCGTCTGCTGGCGGAGACCGGCGTCGTACCGGCCCTCAACCAGATCGAGCTGCACCCGTACCTCCCCCAGCGCCGGATGCGCGCGCTCGCCGCCGAGCGGTCCATCGCCACCGAGGCGTGGAGCCCGCTGGCCCAGGGCGGAGCGCTGCTCGGCGAGCCCGTCCTCACCTCGCTCGCCGAGAAGTACGGCAAGTCACCGGCCCAGATCGTCCTGCGCTGGCACCTCCAGCTCGGCAACGTGGTGATCCCCAGGTCCGTGACCCCCGCCCGTATCGCGGAGAACATCGACGTCCTCGACCTCACCCTCACCCCCGAGGAGGTCCACGCCATCACGGCCCTCGACACCGGCACCCGCCTCGGCCCCGACCCGGCCGTCTTCAACCGCCGCGCCTGAGCCCGCGGTAGGGGCGTCCACCGGACCGCACCCGCGGCGGCCGGCCTGTCGGTGGCCGCCGCCGGCGTGGCGCACGAGGTCAGGGGCTGGCCGGGGTGCAGCCGGAGGTGGCGTCGAGCTTCCAGGTGGTGGCGTCGTACTGGACGAGGTTCGCGCAGGTCTTCGTCACGTCGGAGAAGATGTACCAGGGGCCGAGGAAGTTCACGACCCAGTAGGTGTGGGCGGTGATGACGTACGGGGCGCCGGTGCCGACCGGTGCGTCGCAGCCGCTCCAGGTCGGGATCAGGTACTGCGTACAGTTGATCGTCGTCCCGGTGTCGGCGTCGGCCGGGGCCGCCGCGGTGACACCCGCGGTGGCGAGGGCCGCCGTGGCGGCAAGGGTGGCGATGGTGCGTGCGGGCCGTAATCGCATCGTGGCTCCTCGGGTCGGGGAACCGACGCTACGGGTGTGCGCGCGGTCGCGGGCATCCGGTGATCGCCGTACCCGGGCGCACGGGAGGGCGAAGCGTGCGCGGGCGCACACCCGGCGCGACGCCCCGACACCCACCGACCCGGCTCACCTCGGGCTCCCCGGCCTGACGGAAGCCGGCAGCGCGGCCCGGCCATCCGGTGGACCTTCCCGGCCGTACGCGGCGGCTCGATCGCCGGCGTCGTGGTCCCGGCCGTCGCGCTCACCGTCCGGCGGATTCACGACACGGGCAGGTCAGGCTGGTTCCTGCTGCTCGCCATCATCCCGCTGGTCGGCCCGATCGTGATGCTCGTCCTCACCTGCATCGAGGGGGATCCCCATCCGAACGCGTACGGCCCGAGCCCGAAGTACGTGCCGGCGCACTTGTAGCACCGACGGCCGGCCCGTGGGCCGAACACGGACGCGGCGTCCTGCCCGCCACCTGTAGGAGGGCTGTCCGGGGAAACGGCCGGCTGTCCAGGGGCGCGGCCGGACCGACCACCGCCGGCGCAGAGCGGCGGCACACAGCCCGCCTCGCACGGAACCCAGCGACGAGGTGTCAGACGTGACGCACCACCCAGGTGCGGCCGAGGGCTCGCGGCTCCGTACGGCAAAGGGCGCGCCGGGCGGTCCCGCGCGACGGCGGACGGTGCCGAGGGATCAGGGGATGCGCAGGGTGAGAATGGCGACGTCGTCGTCGTTCTCCTCGTTCGTGGGCCGGGTCCGCTCCAGCAGCAGGTCGGTGAACGCCGGCAGCGGGCGGTGGGCCAGGGAAGCGGCGTGCTTGCGGAGCCGTTCGAGGCCGTCGTCGATGGAGCGGTCGCGGCTCTCGACCAGGCCGTCGGTGTAGAGGATCAGCGTCGAGCGGGACGGCAGCGTGAGGCACGCGTCGGGGCGTACCGGCGTCACACCGGTGCCCAGGAGCAGGCTGTGTCCTTCGGTGAGGAAACGGGCCTGTCCGTCGTGCGAGACGAGAAGCGGCGGCGGATGGCCGGCGTTGGTCCACGTCAGCCGCCACGGGTCACCGTCCGTCTGCTGCAGGACTCCGAAGACCAGCGTCACCATCGGCACCCCGGCCAGGCGCGTCGAGGCGTCCAGCCGCCGCACGATCGCGCTGGGCGGCTCGTGGTGGCTCCAGGCGTACGCGCGGAGCATGCTGCGGATCTGCGCCATGCCCGCGGCGGCGTCCAGGTCGTGCCCGACCACGTCGCCGATCGCCAGGGCGGTGATGTCGTCGGTCAGGGTGAAGGCGTCGTACCAGTCGCCGCCGACCTGCGATTCGTCCGGCGCGGGAAGATAGCGCGCGGCCATCTGCAGCCCCGGCACCGCGGGGAGCTGGGGCAGCAGGTGGCGCTGCATGGTCTCGGCGACCTTGCGCTGGCGCTGGTAGAGCCGGGCGTTGTCCAGGGCCAGCCCGGTGCGGCGGGTGAGGTCCTCCAGGAGCGACAGGTCCGCCGGAGTCAGCGGACCGCGCTGCTTCGACCGTCCGAGGGTCAGCGCGCCGAGGACGTCCCGCAGGCCCTTTATCGGGGCGATGGCGGCCGAGTGCATGCCCGTCGCCTCGAACAGCCTGGCCTGTTCGAGGGCGATGCCGGAGTCCGGCGGCCCCTGGTACGTCTGCGGCGTCACCAGCGTGGAGGCCGCGCCCCGCAGCGCGCGCGACAGCGGCATCGGCGAATCGGCCGGCACCGGCGGCATCGGGCCCTCCAGATCCTCCCGGTTGGCGTACACCCCGTCCTCGTGGTGCATCACGATGGCCCGCTCGACTTCGTCGCTCTCGGTGATCAGATCGACCACCGCCCAGTCGGCGATGCGGGGGACGGCCAGCCGGATCAGGCGGTTCAGCGCCTCGTCGCTGTCGAGGGTGGACGTCAGCTGGGTGGTCGTCTCGGCCAGCAGCGCCAGCCGCTCCAGTTCCGGCAGCGCGGAGCCGGGCTCGCGCGGGAAGTCGGCGTCGTCCGCGGCGCGGGGCCGGTCGGTGAAGACCACCGCCGTGTGCGCATCGGCGCTGGGCTCGGCGTACGGGGCGACCAGCCAGGACAGCTCGACCAGCGCCCCGTCGCCCTGCTCGAAGAATCCGGCACCGGCCTGGGGGCGGCGGGCCAGGAACGCCTGCACCATCCGGCACTGAGCCCTGTCCAGCGGCCGGCCGTGCCGGTCCCGGTGCAGCAGATCGTGGGCGTCCCGGCCGACCAGGTCAGCGGACTTCCTGCCCAGCAGCCGTTCCGCGCAGCCGTTCACCCGGGCGATCACCCCGCGCTCGTCGACCACGCACACCGCTGCCCCGAGGAGATCGGGCAGCTCGCCCGGAGAAGCCTGCCCGGCGCTCACCATGATCTCCCGCGCCTCCTCCGACCGGTCCTGTCGTCTCGCTGGCAGCCTCTCACAATCCGTACAGGCGACCGAGGCGAAGACCGGCCCCGCCGGATCGCAGGACGCGGCGACCGGCTGCCACCGGTGTCCGGGCGGGACAACCGCCGGGTCCCCGTCCCCGCACCCATCTCGCGGCGGGCCGCACCCGCCTGTCGGCGCCGCCCGGGAGCGCGAGGTCGGGCAGCGGCAGGTCGGCCTTGGTGACAGCGGCACGGACGGCGCAGCTCGCTCAGCTCCGCGCTGACCTGGCCGCAGGTCAAGGGGTGCGGGTGGTGGCCGCGCAGCAGACGGCGCGCCCGGGTCATTTGAGCAGGCGACGGGCGGCGCGCTCCTCGCGGAGTGCGCGCGCCTTCTCCAGGCGCTGGGGATCGCTGTACCACCACCACCCGTAGGCCGCGGTCGCGGCGGTGAGGAGGAGGAGGCCGATCGCCCAGGGCGTGATGCTGCTCCAGGTTGCGTGCCGCCCCCAACGCCAACTGGCGATGAGGAAGACGTCGACAGCGAGCATCCTCGCCGTGGAGATGAGCACTTTGCGCGATCTCAGAGACATTGGTGCACCCTATGGGTACGGAGCAGCCGTCGGCAGGCGGGGCGGCGGATCGGCGTCCTCCACAGCCGGGTCGGCTCCGACCGCGGGTCATGCCGCGCGCCCTGCGCTCAGGGCTCCGACGTCGCCGCCGTCCAGGCTGCCGGTCGGTCCGTCACACGGTCTGTGCCGCGTCGGCCCGGTCCGACAGCAGTTGCGCCAGCGACTGCAACGCGTTGATCTCGTTGGGTTTGAAGAAGTCGTCCACGTCGTCGTTCCCGCAGTCGGCGGTCAGGACGGTCGCCGTCCGGACCAGGATGCAATTCCTCGTGTGGTTGCCGTAGTCGACTGACCACGCGAAGGACTCGTCGCCGATGGCGGGCATCGTCAGCGTCTTGTCCTCGTCGTCCACGGCCTGCTTCTTCTGCCGGCCCAGTGCCGCCCCGGCCTGCGCCGACGTCGGATAGGAGTAGGCGTACAGGAACGTGTCCATCTCGTAGACCCCGGTGTACTCCGACGTCGCGGTGAAGGTGGAGCCGTCGTTCAGGGTCGAGGCGCCGACGCTCGGCGCCGAGACCTCCGTCCAGCCCGCCGGGAGGCCGGTCAGGGGCGGCAGGACCGCCTTGAGCGACTCGGCCTGGTTCAGGGGGGTTTCACGGCGTACGGCGTCAGCGGGCGGGTTGCCCCGCGGCACGGACGCACCGCGGTCCGACGGGTCCGCGGAATGGCGGGGGTCGGCCGACGACACGGGACCGTCAGCCGAATCGGCGTGCGGCGAGGAGTCGTTCCACAGGGCACGGCCCTTGTCGCCGACGAACGCGAAGGCCCCGATGAGCAGTACCAGCACCGCCACCATCGCCAGCCGCCCGGACGTGGAGCGCTCGAACGTCATCGGCCCGATGGATATCGGGCTCTTCTTGGCGTCTCCGCCGATGGAAATGTGCACGCTCCCGCCCACCGACGTCCCCGGGGGCTGACCGGGTGACGCAGGTGGCGCGGGCACCTCTTCGTCGAGGGCGGCGGCGAGAGCCGCGGCGGCGCCCGACTCCTCGACCCGCTCCGTCAGTACCCGGGTCAGAGCCGCCACGGCATCGGCGTCACCCGGATCGGCGGACACCGCGGCCAGCACCTGCCGGCCCGGGGCGCTTGCCTCCAGCAGACCGCTCACGACGTCGGTGACGGCCCGTCCACGGTCCGCTTCGGTGACGGCCCGTCCACGGTCCGGGCCTGCCGAAGGCGGCGCCGCTAAGGACGCCACCACCACGTTCACGGCCTGCTCGATCAGCTCTGCGGAATCCATTCCGTTACCTTCCCTCGTCTGCGGGCATCACCACAGCATCACGCAGGGTGCCATGTCCGCCGCCGGCATGCGGTCCATACCTGTCGGCCCGGCCACCGGGTGGCGGACGTGTGCGTCGGCTCGGCGCGGGCCGCGCGGAGCTCGGATCGGGGGCCGAGGGCCAGGCCAGGGCAGCGGGCCGGAGCCGTCGAGCGGGCGGTGTGCCGGGCCGGCGTCCGGGGCGCTCCCGGCCGCACGGATATCCGGCCGTTCCGGAGGAATACAACACTTCGCTATGAAATAATGATCCGCCAATCAGTCGGTATGTCAGCCGACCCGGCGCCGCTTCCTGCCGTGGGCGACGACTCCAGGCCCGTTCTTCCGGAGATCCATGTGCCAGCTGTGCGCCTCGATGTCCTCGGCCCCACCACCCTCGCCGTCGACGGCTCGGCCGTCGCCCTCCCCCCGCTGACCCTGCGCCTGCTGCTGCGGCTGGTGGCGGCGGAGGGCGGCAGCGTGCCGCTGCCGGTGCTCTACCGCGACGTGTGGGGCGAGCCACCGGGCGGCCGGATCGGCCGCGGGCAGCGCACCCAGGTCCAGCAGCGGGTGCACGAGTTGCGGCGGGTGCTGGGCGGCGGGAAGGACGACCCGGAGTCGGTGATCCGCACCGAGACGGTGGTGGCGGACGGAGTTCCGGCCGCGGCGGCGGCTGTGTCGGCGTACCGGCTGGTGCTGGCCCCCGCGCAGGTGGACTGCACCGAGTTCGAGGCCGCGGTGCGGCAGGCCGGGCGGACGGCGCCCACCACCGCGGCGGCGCTGCTGCACCGGGCGCTGCCGCTGTGGCGGGGGCGGCCGCTGCCCGAGGTCGCCGCCGCGCCCTTCGCCGCCCACCTGGTACGCCGGCTCACCGCGCTGCACGAGCTGGCCAGGCGCGACCTGCTGCGCCTGGAGACCGAGTTGGGGCATCCGGAGCGGGCGCTGCCGATCGCCGAGTCGCTGGCAGCGGACTTCCCCGACGATCCGGCCGCGGCCGCGGCGCTGCTCGGGCTGCGGGAGCGGATCCGGGCCAGGCACGGCAACGAGGTGCTGCGCCGGGAGTTCGCCGGGCTGCGGGTCTCGGTGGTGGTCAAGCGCGGCGACCTGTTCGACGAGGAGAACGCCAACCTGGTCGCCGGGTTCACGGACACCTTCGACACCTCCACCGACCGGGACCTGGTGATCAGCAGCCGCAGTGTGCAGGGCCAGCTGCTTGAGCGGGTGCTCGGCGGCGACCGGGCCGGGCTGGACCAGATGCTGCGGCAGGGACTGCGCGGGGTGGAGCCGGTCGCCCGGGAGAGCCCGCGCGACAAGCCGCACGGCAAGCGGGCCCGCTATCCGATCGGCACCGTGGTGGCGCTGAACGCACAGGGCCGGCGGGCCTTCGCGGTGGCCTACAGCCGCCAGGGCAACGATCTCGTCGCCCGTTCGACGCCGGACCAACTGCGTTACAGTCTCGACCAGTTATGGGCCTCCGTGGCGATGTACGGGCTGCTGCGGCCGGTCGCCGCGCCGCTGGTCGGCTCCGGTTTGGCGCGGGTCCACGGTCTGAACCCCGAGGAGATCGTCATGATGCTCGTCGACAGTTTCGCCCGCGCCTGCCGGGTCGCGGTGGTGGCTCCGGAGCTGCGGATCGTGATCCCGCCGGCCGTGCTCGACCGGATGCGTCTGCTGGACGTGGTCCGCTTCGTCGAGGCGCTGGACGACTTCGGGGCGGGTCCGGCGTGAGCACCGGGTCGTTCGACACCGTCCGGGCGGACGCCCTGGAACTGCTGGGCGTGCTGGCCGACTGGCGGCTCGCCCCGGCCCGCTGGGACCGGGTGGCCGAGGTACTGGCGGCCGCGGCCGAGGCGGCGGCGGGCCGGGACGCCGAAGCGCTGGACGCGGCGGTGGGCGAACTGGAGCTGGCCGGCCCGGTCCGGATCACCCGGATCGGCGGCACCCCGACCGAGCCGCCCCCGCCGGCCGTCCGCGAGCGCGCCAACCACTTGGTGCACGCCCTCGGCGGCGCCCCGGCAGGACCGCGGCCCGCCCCGGAGGACGACCCGCGGTGACCGGGCTGCTGGACCAGCAGCTGGTCGCCCACCTGTACGCCCCGACCGACGGCCCCGACGCGGAGGCCGCCTTCCGGGCGCTCACCGACATCTGGCACGGCTGCCGCACCGCCTTCGGCATGGCCGACCCGGTCCCCGGCACCGACCTGCCCCAGGTGCTGCCGCCCACCCCTGACGCGCTCCCGTCCGACGGGGAGATCGCCGTCGCCGCCCAGGAGCGGCGCGGCGCGGACTGCCAGGCGGTGCTCCGCCGCCACCACGACGTGTGGAACCTGTCGGTGGTGCTGGCCCCGCACCGCCCGGGCCCCGATCCGGACTGGTGGGCTCAGGTCCAGCGCGACTGGCAGGCGCTGACCGGCCGCTGGGCCCCGTACACGCTGGGCAGGGCGCTGATCCATCTGGCCCGGGTGGACGCGGGACCTGAGGTCCGTACGGCGGCGGCCTCGCTCGGTGACCGGCTGGGCGCGCTGCTGCCCGGCGGCGGGCCGCTCGGGCCGGGCCTGCCGGTGGCCGGGCCGCTCGCCCTGTGGGAATTCGGCGACGGTGACGACGGCCGCGCCGAGCGGCGCTTCCTGCTCGCCCTGACCCCGGACGCCGACGCCCCCGCCAGCGCCTGGGTGTGGTCGCGCGGCGACACCCGGATCCCGCCGCTCGCCCGCTACCTGCTGCACGCCGCCAAGCTCCGCTACCAACTGCGGGTGTGGCGGCGCGACGGCGGCACCCGAGCCGTACGCGGCGCGCTGGACGGGCTGGCCGCCGAGCTGCGCCGCCTCGGCGCGGACGACGCGGCCCTCGCCGAACTGCTGCGGCTGCGCCGCCTGGAGGCGCTGCTGCTCCACGGCGACCTGCGCGAGCTGCGGCAGACCGTGGAGATCGCCGCCGACAACCTCGGCCGGGCCCTCGACCTGGACGGGCTGCTCACCGGGGCGAGTCCGTTCGCCGAGGACGCCGACGTGGCGCGCGCGCTGCTCCAGCGGCTCGACGACGAACTCGCCTACCTGGACATCTCCGCCGACCGGGCCGCCAGGCTGGCCGAGTGGGTCCCCCCGCCCTCGCCTCCGGTACCGAGCGTGTCCGGACCCCCGGTGCAGGGGCCCCCGGCGCCGGCCGCCGACCACTCGCGCGACGTCTTCGTGGTGCACGGCCGTGACGAGCCGGCCCGCCAGGCGCTGTTCGCCTTCCTGCGCGCGCTGGGACTGCGCCCGCAGGAGTGGGAGGAGCTGGTCGCGAGCACCGGGCAGTGCGCCCCCTATCTGGGCGACACGGTGGCCCGGACGATCCCGCTGGCCCAGGCGGTGGTGGTGCTGCTCACCCCCGACGACGTCGTGAGCCTGCACCCGGAGCTGGGCGGCGAGTCGGACGCCGAGCTGCGCCCGGCCCTCCAGCCGAGGCCCAACGTGCTGCTCGAACTGGGCATGGCGCTGGCCGTCCACCCCCACAGGACACTGATCCTGCTGGCCGGGGAGCAGCGGCCGGTGACCGACCTGGGCGGGCGCAGCTATGTGCGTCTGACCGGCGCTCCCGAGTGCCGGGCCAAGATCGCGAGCCGGCTGCGGCTGGCCGGCTGCCCGGTCGACACCGGCAACCAGGACTGGCTGACCGCCGGGGACTTCGCGGCACTGGGCGCGCTGCGCCGCGAGGCCTCCGGCTGACGTCGCGGGCCGGCCCGTCGCCGGGCGGCCGGGCGGACCGGCCCGTCGCGCGCCGGCCGTGCGCGCTTCGGGACCGGGCCGCGAGCTCACGCCGGGTTCAGCCCTGCTCGGGCATCCGCTCCAGGTGCTCCACGGACACCACCCGCGGCCCGCCGTCGGCCGGTTTGCCGACCTCCGCCTTGGCCTGCCGCAGTACGGCGAGTTCGGCCAGCAGGTCCTCGGTGCGCAGGACCCGGTCAGCGCCGGTGCGCACCACCGCCCGGCCTGCGCCCGCCTTGACGGCGTTGACCAGGTCGCCGCCGGCCAGTCCCGCGCAGGCCGCGGCGAGCCGGTCGAGGTCCAGCGGCTCGCCGCGCGGCACCTCGTCGGGCACCAGCGCGGCCCACAGCCGGCGGAGCGTCGGCTCGTCCGGCAGGTCGAACCGTACGTGCACCAGGATGCGGCGGACGAACGCCGCGTCGTAATTACGCGGGAAGTTGGTGGTGAAGACCACCAGCCCGTCGAACTGGTCGAGTTGGGAGAGCATCACGGCCCGCGACACGTTGACGCTGTGGTCGGAGCTCTGGGTGACGTTGCTGAGCCGGCTGCCCAGGATGGAGTCCGCCTCGTTGAAGACCAGTACCGCCTGCTCGCGCTGGGCCTCGCGGAAGCAGGCGACGATGTTCTTCGGGGTGTCGCCGACGTACTTGGACTCGATCTCGGCGTAGCTGACGTCGATCAGCGGGACGCCGCGGTGGTGCGCGACGGCTTCTGCGGCCAGCGACTTGCCGGTGCCGGGCGGGCCGTAGAAGTTGACGGCCGTTCCGGTCCTGTCGGGGTCGATCCGGCTCAGGTTCCACTCGTGGTAGAGCACCTCGTGGTGGTCGAGCTGGCGCAGCGCCAGCTCGACGCGCTCGCGTACCTCGGCGGAGACCACCAGGTCGTCCAGGGAGCGGCGGGGCTTGCGGGAGGCGAACACCGGGGCGGCCCCGGTGGCGGAAGAAGGGTCGGAAGCGGGGTCGGTGGCAGGGGCGGTGGTGCTCGCCGCGGGCGGGTCGCCGGCGGCGGCGCGCCCGACGGGGATCTCGGCCCAGTCGTCCATGGCTGGCTCCTACAGGTCGTTGAGGATGTCGATCTCGGTGTGCTGCTGCTTCTCGGCCATGGCGCGGATCCTCGGGTCGTCGATGTCCTCGATCCCCAACTCCTGGTCGAGGATCACGCACAGGCCCTGCGCGGTGCGCAGCCTGACCCGGCGCCGGACGCCGACGGCGAGCTTGTCGAGCACCACCACGGCGCTCATCAGGGCGCTCTTCGCCAGGCCCCGCTCGCGCAGCCACGCGCCGACCGCGTCCTTGACCGCGCCCCAGAAGGTGACCACCGCGGCGGCGCCGGCCAGTGCTGCGACCAGCGCCAGCACGATGTGGATCACCTGACGGCCCGCCAGGTGCGCAGCACCGACGCGCTGCCGCGCAGCAGGTCGGCCCGCACCGGCTGCGGGACGTCGTCCCAGGGCAGGTCGGCGGTGGCCGTGGCGTGGCCGCGCGGACCGTCGAACTCCGCGGTGAAGGTGACCTCGGAGCCCTTCGCGGCCCGGTGGAAGCGCAGGTCGACCGGCCCGATCTCGCTGTCCACGCGCCGGAGCAGCTCCGGGTCGGCGCCGTCCAGCAGCGCCGCCTCCAGCCGCTGGACGTCCACCCCGAAGCGCTTGGCCCAGTCCGGGCCGTAGGCCAGCAGGACGATCGCCCCGATCTCCCGGTGCGCGGCAGCGGTGTCGGGGGCGGCGGGGGGCCGCCGCAGCAGCCGCCAGCCGTAGCTGCCGCCGACCAGGATCAGCAGCAGGGCCGCCAGCATGATCATCTGTGTCTCCCGTCCCATCTCGGCCGGTACCTGTACGTCGGTGTCCATCAGTCGACCTCGCTCAGCAGCTGGTCGCGCCCCTCGACGATGTCGAGGCTGGTCTTCTTCAGCCCGCCGGTCAGCACCTGGGCCCGGATGTTGTCGGGGAGGTCGTCGTAGCTGACCGGCTGCTCGCTGACGATCTTCACCACCGGCTTCTCGGCGTCCTCGACGTTGCGCAGGTAGGAGGTGATCCGCACCGCCCACTGGTCGTCGGCGAGCTGGACGAAGGTGGCGACCTCGCTGAGCAGCACCCGGCGCAGCCGGTGCCAGGCGCCGCGTACGGCCCGGCGCAGGTCCACGGAGATCTTGTCGAGGTTCTGGAAGGCCAGCCGCACGTCGGCGGCCAGCCCGGGCAGCACCCGGTCCACCCAGGGCAGCAGGTGCTCCCGGGCCCAGCTCATCAGGGTCGGCCAGAAGTACACGGCCAGGGCGGCCAGGGCGGTGCCGACCATGGGGGCGAGCACCAGGACGAGAGGCATCATCGCGGTTTCCCTTTCTCTTCGACCGCGCCGGTCCGGGCGGAGTCCGGGTAGAGCTGGTAGCGCACGGCCTGCCCGGTGCCGGCCAGCAGCCGGGAGCGGACCCGGTCGGGCAGGTCCTGCCACGACACGGCCTGCGCCACGTCGCAGGAGAGCAGTGCGCCCTGCGGGGTGCGGTGGACGATCTCCACCACCCGCCGGCGCGGGCCGGCGGCGGGCCACTCGTAGGTGACGGTGAGCCAGATCAGCCGGCGGCGCAGCAGGTCCAGTACGTCGGGGGAGGCGGCGGGCTGCCCGGCGAGCAGGCGGCGCGCCCGTGTGTCGTCGCACAGCTCGACCAGGGCGCGGAAGGCCTCGGGCACGGCGAGCGTGAACAGCCGTGCCGTCTCGGTGGCGAGGGTGTCGTAGACGAGGGCGACCTCGACCAGTTCGCCGTCCTCCAGGCCGCTCTGGACGCCGTCGAGGAGCCGGGCGAGCAGTTCGAGGCCGTAGGCGAGCACGATCCGGGACTGCACCGAGGCGTCCCGGGGTTGGTTGCGTGCCTGCTGGAGCTGCGACTTCGCGCTTTCCAACAGGGCTTTCAGCGGGAGATCCGTCATGCCGCCACGGTGGCCCGCCGTCCGCTTCCCGGCCGAGCCCCCGCACGCTTCCGGTGTGCTTCCGAAGTGCTCAGGCCCCGTAGTGCTGGTGGCCCGCCCACAGCTCGGGCGCCCGCGGCCAGCGCTGCCGTACCCGCTGCACCGCCTCGTGCAGCGCCCCGGGGACACGGCGGGCCGACAGGCGCCCGTCGCGTACCGAGCCCTGGTAGACCTCGCGGGCGATCCGGGCGGCGATCCGGTCGCTGACCGTCCACAGCGTGGCGATCACCTGCGGGTAGCCGGCCAGCTGGAAGCCCGCCGCCAGGTGCACCGCCTCGTCGGCCAGGCCCAGCCGGGTCCGGCCGGTCTCGCACGCCGACAGGTACGCCAACTGCGCTGCGGGCAGGTCGAGTGCGGACAGGTCGGCCAGGGTGAGCGCGGGCCGGCCGCCGCCGGAGGCGAGCGCGATGCCGCTGGCCGCGGGCACCGCCGGGTCGCTGAACGCGTGGCAGGCGAAGTGCGCCACACCGCCCTCCGGCAGCGCCGCCGCCACCGCCTCGTACCCGGCCTGCCCGCCGAGCAGCACCCGGGTTCCCGGCAGCAGCCGCGCGATGGCCTCGGCCTCGGCCCGCACCTGCGGCAGCACCTCGGCGCCCGGCTCGTCGGGCACCGCGACCACCACCGCCCGGGCCGCGCCCGACCGTTCGGCGCGCCGCAGCCCGGCCCTGGCGTGCTCCAGCATCCGCACGGTCGGTGTGTACGAGGACACCACCCGGTCCATCACCCCGTCGCCGTCGCGTCCGGCGGCATGCAGCGGCAGCGCGGCGAGCGGCCCGGTCGGGCACCACCAGACCCGCGCGCCGGGGCGCGGGGCGAGCTCGCGCAGCACCGGTTCTGTGGCCGCCTCCCACAACCAGCCGAGCGTGTCGAGGAGTTCGCGCTGCGTGGGTTCGCCGCTCAGCCGCAGCGCGTGCCCCACGGCCTCCGCCTCGCGCAGCAGCGGCAGCTCCACCGCTCGCACCCGGTTCCGCCGGATGATCAGCGCGTGCCCGCCCGCCGCTCCGGCGGTGACCACCACCGCCCCGTCGCCGCGGGGCCGTTCGCGCCCGGCCCCGGCCGAGCGGCGCACCTGTGCCGACCAGTCCCGCCGGCGCTGTTCTGCGTCCGCCACGGCCCGCCGCGCGACGGCCACCCCGGCGGCGGCGCTCTCGGGGGGCACGGTCGCGGCACCGGCCGCGGCACCGGCGGGCCGATCCGCCGGGTGCGGCGCAGGCCGGGCCGGGCGGCCTCCCCGCGCACGCCGTCCGGCCAGCTCCTCGGTCAGCAGGACGCCGCGCGCCCGTTCCAGCAGGGCGACGGCCCGGTCGGGGCGGCCCGCGGCGACGGCGATCGCCACCACCTCCGCGGACAGGCCGCCGTGCACCTCCAGGCCGCGTTCCCTGCCGCCCCGGGCGAGTTCGCCGGGGACGGTGGCGGGCAGCAGGTCGACGGCCCGCGTGACGGCCGCCAGCGCCGCGCCCGGCCGGCCGGTGGTCATCCGCAGGCGGGCGAGTTCGCGGGCGCAGCCGAGGCGGTCGGAGGCGGTGGCGGCCTCGGTGCCGAGACCGCCGAGGAGCAGCTGCTCGGCCTCGGCCAGCGCGGGTCCGGGGTCGGCGTGCCCGGTGCGGACGGCGTGGTGGAGGGCGCTGCCGCAGGCCAGCGCGGCGGAGGCGTGGGCCGCGGTGCCGGGCGGCAGGGCGGCGAGCGAGCCGCGGGCCCGGTCGAGGGCCTCGGTGCCGGCGGAGCCGTCGTGGGCGGCCAGGCGCAGCAGGATCCAGCCGAGCATGCCGGTGCGGTGCGGATGCAACGCGTCGCCGGACGGGGTGAGGTCGGCTGCCCGGCGGGCGGCGTCGGTCTGCGCGCGGAGGGCGTCGAGCCGCTGCGCGGGGGTGAGTTCGGGCAGCGTGGTGAGCGCGCCGTAGGCGGCGGACACCGCGTCCCAGGCGCCGGTGGCGAAGGTCGTGGGGCCGAGGCGGCGGGCGGCCTCGCGGGCGGTGGTGATCGCTTCGTCGAGGTCGGGGCGCGCGCGGTGGACGGAGTGCCGGGTGCGCAGCGCGGAGCTGAGGGTCACCAGCATTGTCCCGCGCAGTTCGGGGTGCCTGCGGGTCTCGTCGAGGGCCGCCCGGGCGGACTCCACGGCGGCGTCGACCAGTCGCTCGTCGCCGGTACCGGCGTAGAGGGCGAGCAGCGCCTCGCCCAGGGCGCCGCGGCAGTCGGCCCGGTCGGGGTGGTCGGGGCCGAGGGCGTCAAGGGCCGCCTCGATGACGGGGACGGCCTCGGCGAGCGGGGCGGTGTCGCGGCTCAGGCGGGCCTGTAGTTGCAGCGCGCCCGCCAGGTTGCGCAGATGGCCGGGGCGGTCGTGGCCGGCTGCGGGGGTCGCCCCGACCGCGGCCCTGGCGGCGTCCGCGGCCTGCCGGGCGAGTTCGGGGTCGCCGCGGCGCCCGGCCAGGTGCTGCAATGCGGCGCAGGCCATGTTGTGGAGGGCTGCGCGGCGGGGGTCGCCGGGCGGCGCGGCGGCGAGGGCGCGGCGGCACAGCTCCCGCGCCGTCTCGACGTCGGCGAGATCGCCGGAACTCCGGTAGCGGTACAGGCCGACCGCCGCTGCGCTCGCGAGGTGGACGAGATCCCCGCTGCCGGCGGCGGCCACGGCGTGCTCGTACGCGCGGTCGAGGTCGGCGCGGTCGGCGGTCAGGCCGTGCCTGGCGCGCAGCAGGTTGGACAGGTTGTTCCGCAGCACGGGCCGGTCGGGCTCGTCCGGCGCGAGCGCGTCGAGGGCGTGCTCGGCGAGCCGGATCGCCTCGTCGAGCGGCTGCCGGTCCTGGGTGTACTGGTACGTCCAGAAGAGCGCGGAGGTCAGGTTGGCGACGCAGGCGGCGAGCGGCCGTCCGTCGGCGTCGGCGAGTGCCTCGGCGAGTGCGACGGCCCGCCATCCGTGCTCCATCGCCTCGGTGAGCAGGCCGTCGCCGCCGCCCCGCCCGAACAGCTGGACCAGGGCTCCGCACAGATTGCGGTGGGCGTCGAGTTCGCCCGGGCCCGGTCCCGCGGCGGCCTCCCGGCCCAGGGCCACGGCGTCCAGCAGGGCCTGGTACTCGCCGGTCAGCTGCCACCATGCCTGGAGGTGGGAGGCCAGCATCGCGGTCATCGCCCGCGCGGCCGGAGCGTCGCCCTCGGCGGCCGCGCGGGCGGCCCGGGCGGCGTTGACGGCCTCGGCGAGTGCCCGCGGCCCGCCCGTCCCGCGCTCGAAGCTGCGCCGCCGGTCCATGCTGAGGTCACGCCACTGGAGCGCCCCCGGCGTCCGCCCGCCGGGGCTGGCCGCCGCTGCCGCGTCGCCGGACACGCCGCGAGTATGGCACCGCGGGTGGGTGCGGTGGGGCGTGAATTCCCCGGCGTCGTCGGGGAGGCCGGCTCCGCGGTCCGCGGTCCGCGGTCTCCGGCGGGGCGATGCCGTCGTCTCCCGCGTTCGCCTTCGCCTTCGCCGACTGCGCCTGCCCGATCTGCCAGGGCGGCTTCCACCCCGCCTGCCGGTACGGCGGCGGGTACGCCGCCGGCGGAGCCCAGGCTGAGACCGGGCGTCGCCAGGAGACCGGCCCGCTCTGGAGCAACGCCCCCCAGGCGTGACTTGGTGCGGGCCTTCACCGTTCGCGAAGCGGATCAAGGGGTACCCAGTGGTGCGTACCCCTTGGCCCAAGAGTCCGGGCCGATCCGGGCCTCACCCGTTCGCACAGCTCATCACCGGGAGATCGACATGAACCTTGCCGACGACGTAGTACGGGTAGCGGCCCGCGACCTGGATCTCGATTTGGTGGGATCGACGTTCGCCTACGAGAGCAAGGAAGGCGTCGCGGTCTACGGCCGTATCGCCTTCATCGAGGTCAAGCCCGAGAAGGTGCTGGTGACCCTGGACGGGGTGCTGCACGAAGGGTCGAGCGTCGTCATGACCCTCGCCCCCGCCGACACCCTCTGCTTCGAGCCGGCCTAGACGCCAGGGCCCGGGACCAGTGCGGACCATGATCGCGGACCCTTCGGGCATGCAGGGGGCGGCAAATGATCACCCGGACGAGTACGGGAGTCTCCGCGTGAGCCGCCTCGGGACCCCTGCGCAGGTCACCACAGGCATGCCGACCGAGGCGCATGGTGGGGCGGGTGGGACTCGAACCCACGACCGGCGGATTATGAGTCGCCCGGATTCCGTGCCGGAGGATGACGAGTGATCCTCACTGGTCCCGTCCGTGCAGGTCGGAGGGGGGGTCGGTCCGACCGGCAGTGAGCGGTCCCACCGCGTCCAGAAGCGTCCGGGCTCGCACCGGGCTCACACCCGGTGCACCGCAACGGGCTCCCTGGAACCGGTGGGGCACGGCTGAACGACAGGGACAGATCCGGCTCGAAGGGCGGAAGCCAACAAGAAGGCGGAAGGCACTCTACGGAGCAGGCCTTGGCGTCCGCCCTTGCCCCCCGCCCCCGAATCATCTCCGCTCGCGCGGAGATTCGGGGGGATGAACGTGTGCGCCCGCACAACCACCGGTGCTCTCCGCGCGAGCGGAGGTGGTCCGGCCGGTCCGCCGGCCTTCACTCACCGGCGGAGCCTGCGCCCCTGCAACGCCGTGCTGGCCTGCGACTTCCCAAAGACCGTCACGCCGTCCGGGGCGCGGCTCTTCGTCTTCGTGGTGATCGAGCACGCCAGCGGTCAGACGGAAGCAGATCCGAACCTGTCGAAGAATTTGCCCGCAAAGTCCCGGTACGACCGCGCGTACATGTCATCGAGGCCAAGGACCCTGGACTGTTCCTCCGCCACGATCTCCAATGCCTGCTCGGTATCACCGTTCATCGCGAAGATGATCGGCAGAACCTTTTTCCTTTCATGGTCCGCCAGCAGTCCCGCCGACTCGATCTCACGGGAGAACCTGCCCCAGTCACCGTATGCGTCGATGAAAGTCTCACCGTAGACCCTTACCGCATCAGCAATCGACCGCGCTTGCAAGTCCGGGTCCTCACCTTGCGTGAACCGCCACACCCGAAAGGAATTCTCGGGCATGAGATAGCCGAGCGGCCGCGAAACCACGGGAACCGGCCCAGGCGGAACATCGCCCATCAGAGCACGGGAGATCTCCCCGTATTCCGCGAAACAGACGCCGACGACCGGGTTGACCTCCACAAAATCGGGAAGCCCTCGCGTGGCCATGTTCAGGCCGACCCAGCCACTCACTCCGTTGCCGCGTTCCTGCACAAGAGCCCCCTTCCGCCTGACGAACCCGAGCGTACGCAGGGCGGACCCACAGGCAGTGGACGCCTCACTCTTCAAAGATGGCATCCTCACACGTCTCCCAACCTTCAGCGGCATCGACCGGTGTAAGGGTAGCCACCATATCCGCCGATTTCAACGTCAGTGGGCCCGAAGCTTCCAGAAAGCCGCGCATCAGCAGCATTCTTCCCGTAGAAGGTACCACCACCTGATTCAATGGAAGCATATCCTCCCCTTCGGCCCTGATTCTTCGAGAAATCAGCCTTGGGGCCGTTTTTGGCGTCGTAGAAATGAAGCGCACCATTCTTTTCGGCGACTACGTCGAAGCGCACATTCACTCCGTTCGCAGCGGTTGCGCTGATTTCCGTTCCGCGAATTATGTATCCCTTCGCTTCAAGGTCCCCGATCAGGCGACGAGTCCCCTCGTCACCCTTGCCCGGAGAGGAAGGTCCGCCCAAATTATGAACGAGGACCGGCGTTGCGCCGACCAGCACATAGTACGTGTGGAAGTCGTCGACGGTGAGGTCGTAGGTGCGTTGTTGCTGGCGGAAGTGACGCGCGGCCAGAACGGGGACCGCGTGCCCCTTGTCGTCACGGAGTCGCATACCGGGCGCCAGGTCGCCCGCGTTGACCCAGCGACCTTCGTTGATCACCCAGAAGGGGTGCGTGTCCGTGGCGACGATGGAAGCAGACGTGCCATCCGACTCCACCGTCAGGTCGGTGAAGTTCATGTCGTCATCGGTGATGATGGTAGCTATCACTAGACGAACAGCCGTTTTCCCTGTATCAGGATCGGTCGTGATGACCTTGTCGCCGACCTCGACGTCTTCAATGTCCTTGGTTTGTCCGTCGGCCAGCTCCACGTCGGTATTCGCCACGAAACTGTGACGACAGAATCTGCCTTCAAATATGGCCACGTCTTTTTCTGAACCAAGGACCGAGAAACCGGAGAATTCTCCGAAGCCTCCACCCATTGACCGCGCCGAGCCCATGACAATGCTTGGGTCCTCGTGTGCGAGAGCTACGAGGAAGGCCCACATGTAGGCCCTGCTCTCGCCGGCCGTGCAAGCGTCCGTGGAATCGCACGCCTGCATGGCCGCAGCCCACTTCTGAGACTCCATGTGGGGATGCATGTGGTACTTGATGGACACTTGCAGCTGGAGGTTGTACATCCACAGGAATGTGGCGCGGTTGTTGGCGGGAAGGGGCGGCAGTGGGTCTCCGACGATGTCCTGGGTCGGGCCGTTCGTGGCGTCGGGGTCGCCGTCGTGATCGCAGTCGTGCTTGTTGCAGTAGTCGACGTTTTCGTCGTAGAGGTCGTCGCCCGGCGCGGGGCCGTTTCCGCCATTGAGGCCGGCTCCCGGTGCGTTGCAGTCACCGCGCACGCAGAGCAGTCCGGTGGGGTCGCTGTTGGTGGCGGGATTGTTGTCGGCATAGGCATAGCCGTTGAGGGATTGGTCGTCGCTGGTGTTGAGGACGGGGTCGACGGAGATGAAGCGGCCGGTCGCGGTGTCGTAGGGGCGGGCTCCCACATAGGTGAGGCCGGTCGTGTTGTCCTGTGGTTTGCCGAGGAAGCCCTTGTCGTCCGGCCAGGTGCCCGTACCGCCGGTGCGTGGTGCGCCGAAAGGGGTGGTGTAGCGCTTGGTGGCGGTCTGGTCCGTGCCGGTCGCGGTTACCGCGAGCGAACCGGTGCCGTGCTGGTCGCTTGTCGTCCAGGACAGGGTTGGCTGTCCGGGCTGGTTCGTACGTACCGCTACCGGCATGCCGGACAGGGTGTAGGTGCGCTGAGCCCAGTAGGCGGTGGTGGTACCGGTCTTCTTGAGGTGTACCTCGGTGACGCCGTCGAGATAGAGGACGGTCTCGCCGCTGTCGTCGCTTCGGATGAGGAGGGCGCCGTCGGCGTCGTAGAGGTAGTTCGTGGTGTCGGTGGTGGTCCCGCTGGGGACCTTGACGCTGGCGAGTCGGTTCTCGGTGTTCCAGCCGAGGCTCTCGGTGGCGGTGCCCTTGGGCCGGGTCTGGGTGTTGCCGGTGGCGTCGTAGGTGTACTGGGTGGGTGCGCCGGTGCAGGTAGCCGCGGGGATGACTGCGGTCAGGCCGTGGACGTGGGCGGCGTCGTTGTAGCAGTAGGTCGCAAGGGTGCTGCCTGCTGTGGTGTGGTCGGTCTGGGTGGAGCGCAGGCCGCCGGCCGTGTAGGTGTAGGAGGTCCAGTAGGGGCTTGCACCACCGAGGCTGGCCGCGGTGCGGTTGCTGGCGGAGCAGTTGGCGGTGGCCGGGGTCCAGGCTTCGGTCATGCGGTCGTAACCGTCGTAGGTGAAGCACTGGTTGTCGGCTTTACCGGTGCCACCGAGGGTGGCGGGGTCGAGGATGTCGGTGACGTTGCCCGCGTCGTCGTAGTCGTAGTTGAGCTCTTGGAGCTCGTAGGGGTGGGTGTCGTCGGTGACCTTGGTCTGTTCCAGACGGTCGGTGCCGTCCTGGTAGGTGTTGGCCACGAACATGTGCTTGATGCCCGCCGCTGGGGATGTCGCCAGGTCCAACTGGGAGACCTGCCCAAGAGGCGAGTAGCTGGATCCGTTGACGTACCCGGAGGTGCCCTGCAGCGTTGCCGGCAAGCCAAAGCTGTTGTAGCGCGTTTCGACCTGTTCGGAGGGAAGTCCGCCGGCTGCCGGGGTTTTGACGAACTGCTGGGCGCCGTCGATGTTGTACGCGGTGGAAACCGCCAGCGCGGAGGTGACTGCGCCAGAGGTCACCAGGGGATCGTCGGCAGGCAGGTCCAGTTCGGTGGCGGTCGGCCGGTTGAGGCTGTCGTAAGTGGTGACCTTGCTGGTGTATGCCTTGCCCGAGATGCCGCTGCCGCCGACGTACCGGGTGGAGGAGGCGGGCTGGCCGACGACGAGGGTGTCATTCCTACAACCCCGGCCACCACAAAGCGACCTCAGGCATGCCGCAGCACACGCACGTACAAAGCCCCCACCCCTGCCCCCCACCGCTCACGCGGAACAGCCGGATCCTGAGGCACAGGCAATACACGCGTCAAGAGCGCCTCAAGAGCTGCCGCGGGCACTCCGAGCCATCGAGAGACGATCCATGACGGGCCATCAGGCGGCGGCGCTCCGAGCGATCGGCCGTCCAGTCCGGCCGCGGCCTGCTCCACCTCGGCGGCTGAACTACGTGACAGTGGCCTGCACGCCCCGCCGGGCACCGGACAAATGCTGCCGGACGAGAAAACGGGGCTGGCGCCGAGGCCGGAATCAGGCTGCGCTCCGATGGGGTTCCCGATGGCATCCGCCCGAGAGCCAAGGCGTCGACCCAGCGCCGATCAGCTTCCGGGAGCTTGTGTATCCGGCAATGCCCCTGGCGCACACAGGTTGCCCGGACGGAGGTCGATGCACCTTCGGGCTCACCCGGGCTCACGTGGCATTGCCGAAGGGCAGCGCATCTCACGCCTAGCCCGGACTCGGGCACAAACATGCAGGTCAGCGCCCATGCTCTAGCGGGCCTCGGTGGGGCGGGTGGGACTCGAACCCACGACCGGCGGATTATGAGTCACCCGGATTCCGTGCCGGAGGATGGCGAGTGATCCTCACCGGTCCCGCCCGTGCAGGTCGGAGGGTAAGCCCGTCCGCCGCGCCAGCATCGATCCCACCGGGTCCAGCGGCGTCCGGGCTCACACCGGGCTCGCCAAGGGCGTATCCCGGCTGGAGGCGCCTGCTGACTGAGCCGTGCCCGGTGCTGGTGAACACCCCGACCGCGATCCTGCGACCCATGGCTGGGGTGATGAGGCCCCAGGGCGACGGCCTAATTGTGTTGACCGCCCGCAAGTTGCGACCCCGGTGGGGGCTATGAGGACTTCCGCAGCACGCGGCGTGACGAAAGCCGCGGCGACCGCTGGGAGGACCACTCCGCCAAAGCCCGCGCACTGTCAAGCCCCGGGTTTTGTGGAGATGAGGTGCCCCGGGGTGGGCAGCTGGGCTCGGACCCGTCTGTGGGTTATAGCCATTCCACAAGCGCGGATCATTCGTCTCCCTCCTGGGCCTTCCACCTGCGAACGTTGTCGAATCGCACCGGCCGCCGCCGCGATTGGCCATGCCACTGGTCACCGTACAGACCCGCACCGCGAGAGCCTCGGCGAGCAGGGTGGCCCCACGTCCGTCGTCGTGACGCCCGTACTCGCCCGGACGAGCAGCTTCACGCCGATCCTGCGCTCCAGGCCGCCGATCGTCTGCGACAGCGCGGACTGGCTGACGCGCAGCCGCCGGGCCGCGGCGGACAGCCCGCCCTCCTCCACGACCACGACGAACGCGCGCAGCTCACAAAGCTCCATCCGCCCATGCCCTCACGCCGCGGGGCGGGTGTCACGCGACACCCGGGCAGGCCGCCGCCCGGCGGGCCGGGGCGGGTCACGCGCCGTCGGCGGCCGGCGGTCCGCCGATGCCCGCCACCGCGGCCGCGTCCTGCTCCCGGGCCACGACCGGATCGGCCTGCGCGGCGGGCACGCCCCCGTCCCGCCGGTCCCACACCGCGAGCAGCGGGGTGGCCATCACAGTGGTCACCACCGCCACCACGACGAGCACGGTGAACATCGAGGGTGACACGATCCCGTCCGCCAGCCCGACGTTGATGGCGATGAGCTGCATCAGCCCGCGGGCGTTCATCAGCGTGCCGATCCGCAGCGCGACCCCCTGCGGCTGCCCGCCCAGCCGCGCCGCCAGCCAGCACGCGCCGAACTTGCCCACCACGGCCACCAGCGTGCAGCCCGCCGCGAACAGCAGCAGTGAGGGATCGGTCAGCAGGCCGGTGTCGGTGTTCAGGCCGGAGTAGGTGAAGAACAGCGGCAGCAGCAGCATCCCGCTCAGCGGGGCGGTGCTCTCGATCGTCCGGTCGATGCGGGGCGAGCGCGGATACGCGGCGCCCAGGCTGAAGGCTCCGAAAACCGCGTACAGGCCGATCCTGTCGGTGTACCAGGCGGCAGCGCACAGCGCGATCAGGGTCACCAGCAGCAGCTGCTCGGTGGTCAGCCGTTCGGTCGCACGCAGGACCGGGGCGCGGAACCTGACCAGGACGGCGAGGACCGCCACCAGCCCCGCGGCGCCCGCGGTGGCCAGCACCAGGGCCGAGGAGGTGCCGCGCGCCAGGCTCACCACCCCGGCCAGCATGATCCAGGCCGCCACGTCGTCGAGCGCGCCCGCGGCCAGCGAGATGGTGCCGAACACGGTGCCGGTGAGGCCGCGTTCGATGATGATCCTGGCGAGCATCGGGAAGGCGGTGATCGACAGGGTGACCCCGACGAAGAGGACAGTCACATGGAGCGGGACACCGGGCGGCGAGGTGTCCACGGAGTCGCGCACCGCCCAGGTGAGCCCGACGCCGAGCAGCAGCGGAGTCACGATGCCCGCGAGGGAGACCATCGCGGCGGGCCGGGCCACCGCCTTCATCCGGTCCAGCCGGAACTCGTACCCCGACTGGAACATGAACAGCACCAGGCCGAGCTGCCCGGCCACGTAGAGCACCGGCCGCAACGGGGCCGGGAAGAGGTGGTGTTCGACCGAGGGCAGCAGCAGCCCGAGGACGGACGGGCCGAGCAGCACCCCCGCGATCATCTCGGCGACGACCGGCGGCTGGCCGACAGGCCGCAGCAGCAGGGTGACACCCCGGCAGACCACCAGGATGACGACGACGGCGAGCAGGAAAGCGGTGCCCAGTTCGGTCGCGGACATGGCAGGCAACCCTTCGGCATGCGGCGGTGGGGGGAGCTGGGGCGGGATCAGCCGTGGTGGTACGGACAACCGGGCGCCGGCACGGCCGCGTTGCCCTCGCCTGCCGCCGGGCCGTCGTCGAGCGGGCGGCCCTGCGTGTCGTGGGCGGCGAACCACGCCTGCGTCATACGCAGCCGCCGCGCGTCCGCCACCATCCAGCTGCCGAGGGCGAGTTGCAGCAGGCTGCGGCCGACGTCCTCCCAGCGGTCCCGCAGCCGCAGGAAGGCCAGCGCGGGGACCACCAGCCGGCGTGGCGCCGTCCGCTCGCGGGCGACCAGCAGGCAGGGCGCCCGGTGCGGGATGGAGCGGGTGTGGGAGACCGCGGAATGCAGGGTGAAGCGGGCCAGCACCTCCCGGGTCACCGCCCTCATGACCAGCGGGGAGAGCCGCCAGGCCGGGCAGGGCCGGTTCGCGGCCACCCCGAAGGGAATGTGGTGCGCGTCCTTGAGCGAGATCCGGTCCCACCTGCCGGGGTCGAAGACCTCGGGGGCGGTGTGGCCGGTGGCGTGGTAGGCGGGGTAGTCGAAGCACAGGACGGTGCCCGCCGGGTAGCGCACCCCCTCGCCGAGGTCGATGTCGGCACTGGTGATCCGGTGCGCGATGCCGAACAGCGGGAACAGCCGCAGCGTCTCGTTCATGACGTTGCCCAGGTCGTGGTCGTCGTCCGGGTGCGCGGCGAGCCGCCGCTGTACGTCCGGGTGTTCGGCGAGCACCAGCAGCAGGTGCGCCATCGCCTCCGACATCTGCACGACGGCGGTGTTGAAGAAGGTGCCCTGCAGGTAGTGGGCGCGGTCCAGCGGGGTGGCGAGTTCGGCGGGCAGCCGGTGCGGCACCTCGCCCGCCGCGAGGCGGCCCAGCAGGTAGCGGGTGAGCCGGTCGCGGCGGCGCATGTGACGCAGCCGGGTGTTCTTCAGGGAGTTGACGACGTCTTCGGCGTTGTCCACGATCAGCCGCCGGATGTGCGGCGGGCATGACTCGCGGAAGACCAGGCCGTGGAAGAAGTCCGCCCACACCGGCATCATCAGGTCGCGCAGCCGGACCAGGGCGACCCGGCCGGGGACGGCCTCGTCGAGCACGTGCGCGGCGCAGCGGGCCGCCGCGGCCGACAGGTCCGCGCTGGTCCCGGCCAGGATCGCGGCGGTGGTCCGGGCCACGGCGTCGTAGCGGGGCCCCGGCTCCAGGTGCTCCTGGTGGACCTCGGGCCCCGGCGAGAGCCAGTACCAGAACAGGTCGGACAGGCCTGCACCCTTGCTGCGGCCGTTCGCCGCCGGATGCGCGTACAACGCGGCGAAGTGCTCGGGGCCGACGTCGGCGTTGGGCACCACGACGCCCTCGGACCCGTTGACCCGGGCGAATACCCGGACCCGCAGCGCGATCAGGGCCTTGGGCAGCCAGTACGGGGTGGACAGCGCGAGCGCAGCAGCGCCGGTCTTCCTCAGCATCCGGCCACCCCCCGCGGGCCGCGGGCGACCACCTGGTCCCGGGTGGGCCCCGCGCAGTCCGCGGCGCCGCACAGGGTCAGCACATGGGAGGTGTCGTCGCGCAGTTCGGCCAGCACCCGCGCCACACCGTCCTCGCCTTCCGCGGCCAGCCCCCACAGCACGGGCCGCCCGACGGCGACGGCGGTCGCGCCGAGCGCCAGCGCCGTCACCACGTCGCAGCCGGCGCGCACCCCGCCGTCGAGCAGGACGGGTATCCGGCCCGCCACCGCGTCGGCCACCCGCGGCAGCGCCTCCACGGCCGCGGGTGCCGCGTCGAGCTGGCGGCCGCCGTGGTTGGACACGATCACGCCCGCCATCCCCTCCTCGACGGCCAGCCGCGCGTCCTCGGGGTGCAGCACCCCCTTGAGCAGGACCGGCAGTCCGTGCCGGTCGCGCAGCCTGCGCAGGTCGTCCCAGGACAGCGCGGGCGACATCGCGATGTCCCGGCTGCCGCCGGGCGGCGCGCCGGGCAGGTCGAGCATGTTCTCCGTGCGGTGGCCCGCGGGCAGGTCGTGGAAGCCGTTGCGGTCGTCGCGCGTCCTGCGGCCGAAGACGGGGGAGTCGACGGTGACCACCAGCGCGGTGCAGCCGGCCCGTTCGGCCCGCCGGACCAGGGCGTCCGTCGTCGCGGGGTCGGGCTGGAGGTAGAGCTGGAACCACACGGCCGCGTCCTCGCGTACGGACCTGGCCGCCGCCGTCACCTCGGCCACCGCCGTGGTGGCGGCCATCGAGGTGATCAGCACCGCGCCCGCGGCGGCGGCCGCGCGGGCGGTGGCGCGCTCGCCGTCCGGGTGGGCGAGGGTGTGGAACGCGGTGGGCGCGACCACGACGGGCGTCAGCGCGCGGGCGCCGGGCAGCGTGACGCGGGTGTCGGCGGGACCCGTGCCGCGCAGCACGCGCGGCAGCAGGGCCAGTCGGCAGAAGGCCCTGGCGTTCTCGGTCAGGGCGGTCTCCGTGCCCGCGCCGCCCTCGTAGAAGTCCCAGTGCACCGGGTCGAGCCGGGCCCTGGCCTTCTCCCGCAGCTCGGCGAGCACGGCGGGGAGGGCGGGCTCGCCGCCGGTCACGACGGGTCCGCGGCTGCGTCTTCCGGGGAGTCCGGGTGCTCGGGCGCGGCCTGCCGCGGCGCGGGGGGCCGGGAGGTGCCGGGCGCGGGCCGGGTGCCGGCGGGCCCGGACTCGGAGGTGCCGGGCGCGGGGCTGCCGGGTGCCAGCTGCTCGGCCAGGAAGCGGACGAGCGGGGCGCGGTGGATGTCCGCGCTGTCCCACTCGTTCTCCAGGTTCTCCGTCAGGTGGTGCTCGGCGACCGGCTTGCCGTCCTGGAACACCCGCACCACCGGGTGCAGATAGCGCCCGTCGAGCCCGGTGGCCGTCTGCTGGGAGAGCCGGCCGGCCGAGATGTCGAACGGGTTGAGCTTGTCGTGGTCCTCGCCGTATTCGAGGGTGATGGTGAGGTAGCGGTCGGCGGCGCCGAAGACCCCGTCTCCGGCCACCTGGTGGAGGTGGTCGACGGGCACCTCCTCGTAGTAGCCGGTCGCGCCGGTGGCGCTCACCACCACGGCGTCGCAGAGGAACCCGAACATCTGCCACAGCGCGGAGGTACGGTTGATCCGCTCCATGACGGCGTCGGCGACGGCCTCCGGCGCGCCGTCGAGGTCGCGGCGCGGCCAGGGGGTGCCGTGGTAGCGCTGCTCCAGGATGCGGTGCAGCGCGCGCACGGCGTAGCGGAAGCCGTGGATGAATCCGCTGGTCGACTTCTTGAAGTCGCGGACCTGGGTGATGGTGCCGGCGAAGTAGACATCGGGGACGTTGACCGACTCCCAGGCGTCGGTCTGCGCCGGGAACCTGTCCTTGATCGTCAGCTCTGGACGGCACTCCTCGGCGAATACCGAGGCGTCGAAGCGGAATCCGGTGGCAAGGATGACCCGGTCGTAGCGGATTTCCTTCACCACTTCTTCGACCCGCAGGAATTTGACGGCGACCCGATAGCCGCCGTCGGCCTCGTCCCTGGTGATCCGCACGATCTCACCGTCGAGGAGTGCGTTCTGCGATTTGAGCTGGTACGTGTCGAGGAAGTTGTTGTTCACCGCTCTGAGATGGCCGACGAAATGCGTCTGCCAGGCCAGCTTGAGCGATCCGGGACCGGCCACATGAATCACCGCCGCCGTTTCGACAAGGTTGTCCGCGGTCTCGAATGCGGAATTTCCCCGGCCGATGATCAGCACCCGCTTGCCGGTGAAGTCGGCCGGGTCGACGGACACCTCGTCGTACCGCTCGGCCAGCTCGGCGCCGTCGATCGGCGGCACGTAGGGCCGGGAGACGCCGGTCGCCATGATCAGCCGCCCGGCCCGCAGGACTGTGCCGTCCTCGGTCGTCGCCTCGAAATCCCCGCGAGGGGAACCGTCTCCCGCGGGCAGCCGGGCGATGCGAGTGATACGCGTGTTGCTGCGGGTGCGCACCCGGTGCGTCCTGGCGAAGTCGCCGAGGTAGCGGACGAAGTCGTCCGCCTGCGGGAAGTAGCGGGGCGTGACGGCGGTGAAGAGCGGGTGGTTGTCCTCGGAGAGCAGCGAGTTCCAGTCGGTGCGCAGTTTCAGCTCGGGGTCGTCCCAGCCGGTGTGCACCTTGTTGATGGAAATCATCGTCCGATGCCGGGGGAATTTCGTGAAGAAGGTGCCGGGGGCCTCGCCTGCCTCGACCAGCAGATAGTCGCGGCCTGCGCGTTCCAGGAAATAGGCCGCCTGGATTCCGGCCGGCCCTCCGCCTACTACCAGGTAGTCGATCCGCTCTTCTCCGGACACATGCCCTCCCGGTATCTGATGAGGATGCGGCCACCCTAGTTGAGGGTTAAAAGAGATATCCAGAGGGCCAAAATGTGATCCATGTCACACCGCATTGCGAGGTTGGGATTCAGATCGGATGGATAACTTCCGGAACGGGCCCGGCCGATCACCGGGCAGCATCGTGACAATGCGCCGGGCGGCGGCGGCCGAACGCTGTGCGGATACTGTGCGCACGCGCGGAACCGTTTGCGAGTGGCTGGAATTCGACCTGGTGACCATATGTCCGGATCGGAGAAAACCATGAGCAGACCGGCAGATCCGGTGTTTCCGCAGCCCCTCGTGGACGCCTTCGGACGCGATCCCGCGACCCCCGCCTTCGAGTTCCGGTCGCAGCCCGTGACCCGCGCCGAGGTGCTGGACCTGATACGGAACTGCGTCGGCGGTCTGCGGGCAGCCGGGGTCGGCGCCGGCCGCGGAGTCGCCGTCACCACGGCGGTCACCCCGGCGGGATTCGCCGCGCAGATCGCCGCCCACCTGCTCGGCTGCCGGGTCACGGGCCTGCGCCCCGGCCTGACGCCGCCCCAGTTGCGGCACGCGCTCGCGCAGGACGTCCACGCGGTGATCGCCGACGCCACCACCGCGAAGCCCGACCTCACCGCGGCCGCCGGCGCAGCCGGCGCGACCGTCCTCGACCTGGACCTGCTGGCCGGCGGTACGCCCCCCGCAGGCGGCAGCCGCGGCGACGCCGCCGGGCCCGACGAGGCCCTGGTGGCCCGCGGCCGGCCCGACGACATCGGCCTGATCTGCCTGACCAGCGGCAGCACCGGCAACCCCAAGGGCTCCGCCCAGACCTACCGCGCCCTGAGCGACCACTGGGCCTGGCAGCCCGCCCGGTGGAGCGGGCCGACCCGCAGGCTCGCCGAGCGCTACGGCCGGTTCCTGGTCTTCGGCACGCTGACCAGCGCCGTGATGCTGGAGCATCTCGCGCTGTGCCTGCTCGGCGGCGGCACTGCGGTGATCCCGGACGAGCCGGTGGCCTTCCCTCACTCCTGGGAACGGCACCGTGTCACCGCCTGCCTGTGCACGGTGGCGAAGCTCTACCAGGTCATCGACACCCTCCGCACCGAGCAGGTCGACACCTCCAGCATGCGGGCGCTGCTCGTCGCCGGGTCGCCGCTGCCGCCGCATCGGCTGGCCGAGGCCGTCGACCGGCTCGGCCCGGTGGTCCACGAGGGCTACGGGCAGACCGAGACCGGCATGCTCAGCCTGCTCGGCCCCGAGGATCTGGCCGAGCACCGCGACCGGGTGCTCGACTCCGTCGGCCGTCCGATGCCCGGTGTCGGGATCAGCGTCCGCGACCCGCTGGGACAGCCGGTCCCGGCCGGCACAGCGGGCGAGATCTGGGTGCGCTCGGCCGGGGCCATGTCCGGCTACTGGCACGACGAGGAGGAGACCCGCGAGGTGGTCAGGGACGGCTGGATCAGGACCCGGGACCTCGGCGCCCTCGGCGGCGACGGCTTCCTGCGGCTGGTCGGGCGCGCCCGCGAGGTGATCTTCGTCAACGCGATCCTGCACTATGCGGGCACGATCGAGGCGGCACTGGCCGCCCACCCCGACGTCGACCAGGCGTACGTGGTGGGCGCGCCCGACGAGCGCACCGGCGAGGCCGCGCACGCCTTCGTCGTCCCGGTCGTCGGCCGCGCGCCCGCCGCCGACGACCTGCGCGCCGCCGTACGCGCCGCACTGGGCGAGGGCGCGGCGCCCGCCACGGTCACCCTGCTCGACTCCGTACCGATCGCCCCGAGCGGCAAGCCGGACAAGAAGGCGCTGCTGGCCAGGGTGCCCGCCGGGGGGTAGCGCCCGCCGGGTCCGCGGTGCCCGCCCGCGGCCCGCGGTCGCGGGCCCCGGGCGGGCACCGCGCCGCGGGCTACCGCCGCCAGAACAGGTGGTGCGTGACGCCGCTCGGGCTGGGCACCACCTCGCGGTGGAACGCGTCGAGCAGCTCGTCCGAGGACTCCCACAGCCGGACGCCGGTGCCGAGCTCCACCGGCGCGACCGCGATATGGAGCGTGTCGGCGAGCCCGGCGTCGAGGAACTGCCGGACGGTGCTGGTGCCGCCGCAGAGCCGGACGTCCAGACCCTGTACCGCCTCCCTGGCCTGTTCAGGACCGACGCCGGGTCGCCGCCGACGAAGTGGAAGGTGGTGTCCGAGAGCGTGATCGACGGACGCTCGTGGTGGGTCATGACGAACACCGGCGTACGGAACGGGGGCTCGTCGCCCCACCAGCCAGTTCAGACGTCACCCGATCGTGCGGCAGACCCACCCTGCGCGCCGCGCTGAACTTCGCTGTCACGCAACGCCTCATCAGCTACAACCCCGCGGCAGGAGGAATCGAACTGGACTCGGGGAAACGCCCCAAGGCTTTGCTATGGACCCCAGAGCGCGTCAGGCGTTGGAAAACCAGCGGCGAGAGGCCGTCGTCGGTCATGGTGTGGACGCCGGAGCTTTTGGGCCGCTTCCTGGACGAGGCCGAGAGCGACAGGCTGTACGCACTGTTCCACCTCGTGGCCCTTCGTGGGCTCCGACGCGGTGAGGCCGTCGGCCAGGACTGGGCCGACATCGATCTGGAGCACGGCGAGCTGACTGTCAGCAAGACGATCGTCCAGGACGGCTGGACGCCCTACGAGTCCCAGCCGAAGACGGACGGCAGTGCGGCCACCATTCACCTCGACAGCATCACCGTGGCGGTTCTCCGCGCTCACCGCCTCCGGCAGGCCCGGGAACGCCGGGCATGGGGCGAGGGCTGGCAGGACACCGGCAAAGCCTTCACCGCCGAGGACGGGAGCTGGCTCCACCCGGAGAAGGTGTCCGACGCCTTCCGCCGCATTGTCAGGGCTGCCGGCCTACCGCCGATCAGCTTCCGGGATCTCCGGCATCCGGCAGCCACCCTGATGCACGCGAGCGGCGCGGACACCCACACGATCAAAGAGACGCTTCGGCACGCCTCGATCCAACTGACGTCCGACACCTACACCAGCCTGCTGCCGGAGCTGGACCGGCGGGTGGCTGAGAAGGCCGCGCGCCTGGTCCCACGGACCGCCGGCCCCGCGGCTTCACGAACTCCCGGGCTCACCTCGGGCTCACCCGTCATAAAGAAGGAGAACCTCTTCCCCCTCGCTAAGCCGGACCTCGAGCAATGCGTGCAGGTCAACCGGCATATGCCCGAGGAGGGCCTCGGTGGGGCGGGTGGGACTCGAACCCACGACCGGCGGATTATGAGTCCGCTGCTCTAACCGGCTGAGCTACCGCCCCGTACGGCGTGGCGTGCGCGCCGTCTGCCGCAGCATAGCTGCTCATACGATCTGTCGCCCTCGTGGGTCACAGACGCGTCATCAGGTGGACTCGCGGAGGCGGCCGCGTGGTTCCCGCGGGTATGAAAAAGGACCCCAACGGGGTCCTGATCCGGCGCTCCCCCGACTGGACTCGAACCAGTAACCTGCCGGTTAACAGCCGGCTGCTCTGCCAATTGAGCTACAGGGGACCGAGCTCCCCCGACTGGACTCGAACCAGTAACCTGCCGGTTAACAGCCGGCTGCTCTGCCAATTGAGCTACAGGGGATCGCTCTGCGTGCACCGAATGCACCCACCGGGATGGTCCCGGAAGGCGCGCACTCGGTGCGACACATACATTAGCGCAAGTGGGGGGGTGCTCCGCCAACCATTGGCGCCTGGGTTGTCATCCGGGCGCCGAGGGTAGGCGCGGAGCACACGCGCGGTGCGACGAGAAAGGGTGGAGCCATGCGCTACAAGCTGACGTTCATCGTGGGAGCCGCGTTCGGCTTCGTGGTGGGCGCGCGGGCCGGCCGTGAGCGGTACGACCAGCTGGTGAAGGCCGGGCAGCAGCTCGCGCGGAACCCGGCGGTGCGCAATGCCGCGGAGAGTGCCGCGCAGCAGAGCAGGACCGCGGCGGTGAAGGCCGCGGACACGGTGTCGGCGAAGGTCGGGCCGCGGCTGCCGGACGCGCTGGCCGAGCGGGTGCGGTCGCTGCGCAACGGCAACGCGCCGGACGACGACTGGGGCACCTCCAACACCTGACTCACGCCCGGCTCGCACCTGGCTCGCACCCGGCTCCGAGGCCGGAGCGCCCGGCCCCGGCCTCGGAACACCCGGCCCGGACCCCCGGCCCCAGAGCCCGGCCCCGGCCTCGGAGCGCCAGGCCCCAACCCCCGGCTCCAGCACCGGAGGCCCCGGCCCCGCCCCCCGGCTCGAACACCTGACGCACCTGACGCCGAACCGTGAGGCGCGAGGGGCGCCGGGTACGGCATCATCGGCCGTATGGGCAAAGTGGCCGGTATAGACAACTCCACCGCGGGTACCACCGTCGTCGTATGCGATTCCGACACCGGTGAGGTCCTGCGGCAGGGGTACGCACCCCACCAGGTGCCGGACGGTGAGAAGCCGACCGAGATCGACCCGCAGGCGTGGCTGCTGTCGCTGGGCGAGGCGGCGAAGGGCGGGGTGCTCGAAGGTGTGCAGGCGATCGGGATCTCCGGGCAGCAGCACGGGCTGCTCGCGCTGGACGCGGGCGGTGTGACCGTACGCCCGGCGCTGCTGCGCGGGGACAAGCGGGCGCAGGTGCAGGCCGCGGACCTGACGCAGGAGCTGGGCGGGGCCGCGGCCTGGGCCGAGGCGGTGGGCGCGCAGCCGCAGGCGGCGTATCCGGTGGCGAAGCTGCGCTGGCTGGCCCAGCACGAACCGGCCACGGCCAAGCGCATCGCGGAGGTGCTGCTGCCGCACGACTGGCTGGTGTGGCAGCTGCTGGGCCAGCCGGCCCGCCGCACCACCGACCGCGGCGACGCGTCCGGCACCGGCTACTGGTCGGCGGCCACCGGCGAATACCGCAAGGACCTGGTCGAGCTGGCCCTCGGCCACCAGGTGGCGCTGCCCGAGGTGCTGTCCCCCGCGGAGCCCGCGGGCCAGACGCCCGAGGGCCTGCTGATCTCGGCCGGCACCGGCGACAACATGGCCGCGGCCCTGGGCCTGGGCCTCGGCCCGGGCGACGCGGTGGTCTCGCTCGGCGCGGCCGGCACCGTCTTCGCGGTGCACCACGAAGCCCTCAAGGACCCGACCGCCACGGTCACCGCCTTCGCCGACGCGACCGGCCGCCACCTCCCGGTGGTCCAGGTACGGAACGCGGTACGCACCCTGCGCGGCACCGCCGAGCTGCTGGGCACCGACCTGCCGGGGCTGTCCGAGCTGGCGCTCCAGTCGACGCCGGGGGCGTACGGGCTGGTGCTGCTGCCGTATCTGGAGGGCGAGCGGACCCCCGACCTGCCGCACACCGCGGGCACCCTGGCCGGGCTGCGGCGGGACTCGATGAAGCGCGAGCACCTGGCGCGGGCGGCCTTCGAGGGCATGCTGTGCGGGCTGGCCGACGCGCTGGACGTTTTGCGCAACAAGGGCGTGGAGGTGCGCCGGGTCTTCCTGCTGGGCGCGGCGGCCGAGCTGCCCGCGGTGCAGGCGCTGGCGCCGGCCCTCTTCGGCACCCTGGTCGTGGTGCCGCCGGCGGCGGAGTACGCGGCCATCGGCGCGGCCCGGCAGGCGGCCTGGTCGCTGGGCGCGGTGCTCGGCTCGCAGTCGCAGACCGAGCCCCCGCACTGGCCGCAGCCCGCCTTCCGGCTGCTCGACCCGGCCGATGGCGCGCCAGCCGACGACGCGGGCCATCCCGGCGGCACGGGCGGCCCCGGCGGGAACGGCGGTACGGGCGGCAACGGCGGCGGCGGTACGGCGGTCGGCTCGGCGGTGCGCCAGCAGTACATCGCGGTGCGCGAGCACACCCATCCGGGAGCCTTTGCCTCGCTTTAATCATGTGCGGCGCTGGGATGCCCGAGGATAGTGTTGCGCGCCGGTCGTGGTCGGACCGGGCCGAGCCGGGCGGCGGCGGTGACGTGCCCGGCCGTACCGGACTCCACCGGTCAACCCTGAGCGGTGCGCCCGCGTCCTAGCGGTTAAAAAGACCGATACCGCGTCCTGCGCCAACGGCGCGGGACGCACCTTGCCGCACCGTCCCCACCCGAGCCCCGAGCCCGAGCCGACCGACCCGAGGTAGTCAGTGTGCTGATCCGACTCCTGCGGTCCCACCTGGGACCGTACAAGCGCCCCATCGGCCTGTTGGTCGCGCTCCAGCTCGTCCAGACCATCGCGGCCCTCTTCCTGCCCACCCTGAACGCCGACATCATCGACAACGGTGTGGTGAAGGGTGACTCCGGCTACATCCTGAGCACCGGCGCCATCATGGTCGGCGTGACGGTCGTGCAGGTCGTGTGCGCGATCGGTGCGACCTACTACGGCGCCCGCACCGCGATGGCGGTCGGCCGGGACATCCGCAGGTCCGTCTTCGACCAGGTGCAGAGCTTCTCGGCCCGCGAGGTCGGGCAGTTCGGCGCCCCCTCGCTGATCACCCGCACCACCAACGACGTCCAGCAGGTGCAGATGCTGGTGCTGATGACGTTCACGATGATGGTCTCGGCGCCGATCATGTGCGTCGGCGGCATCATCATGGCGCTCGGCCAGGACGTGCCGCTGTCGTCGCTGCTGCTGGGCGTGGTGCCGGTGCTGGCCGTCGCGGTCAGTCTGATCATCCGCAAGCTGCGCCCGCTCTTCCGCACCATGCAGAAGCGGGTCGACACCGTGAACCGGGTGCTGCGCGAGCAGATCACCGGCATCCGGGTGATCAGGGCCTTCGTCAAGGACGACTACGAGCAGCGGCGCTTCGGCCGGGCCAACGACGAGGTCACCGAGGTGTCGCTGGCCACCGGCCGGCTGCTGGCGCTGATGTTCCCGACCGTGATGGCGATCGTGAACGTCTCCAGCGTCGCCGTGCTGTGGTTCGGCGCCCACCGGATCGACAGCGGCGGTATGCAGATCGGCGCGCTGACCGCCTTCCTCAGCTATCTGATGCAGATCCTGATGTCGGTGATGATGGCCACCTTCATGTTCATGATGGTGCCGCGCGCCGAGGTGTGCGCCGAGCGCATCGAGGAGGTGCTGGGCACCCCCTCCAGCGTCGTACCGCCCACGGCGCCCGTCACCACGCTGCGGCGGCACGGCGAACTCGAACTGTTCAACGTGGACTTCGCCTACCCCGGCGCCGAGGCCGCGGTGCTGCGGGGCGTGGACCTGATCGCCAGGCCGGGCGAGACGACCGCGGTGATCGGCTCCACGGGCAGCGGCAAGTCCACCCTGCTCGGCCTGATCCCGCGGCTGTACGACACCACCGGCGGCCGGGTACTGGTCGACGGCGAGGACGTGGCGGAGATCGAACCGGCGCTGCTGGCGCGGACGGTCGGCCTCGTACCGCAGAAGCCGTACCTCTTCTCCGGGACGGTGGCGTCCAACCTGCGGTACGGCAAGCCGGACGCGACCGACGACGAGCTGTGGCACGCGCTGGAGGTGGCGCAGGCCAGGGGTTTCGTGGAGCGGCTGGACGGCGGCCTCGACGCGCCGATCGCGCAGGGCGGCAGCAACGTGTCCGGCGGCCAGCGGCAGCGGCTCGCCATCGCGCGGGCGCTGGTGCGGCGCCCGGAGATCTACCTGTTCGACGACTCCTTCTCCGCGCTCGACTACGCCACGGACGCGGCGCTGCGCCGGGCGCTGTCGGCGGAGACCGCGGACGCGACGGTGGTGATCGTGGCCCAGCGGGTGTCCACGATCCGCGATGCCGACCGGATCGTCGTCCTGGACGAGGGCCGGGTCGTCGGCACCGGCACCCACACGGAGCTGATGGCCGGAAATGAGACCTACCGGGAGATCGTGTTGTCCCAGCTGACCGAGCAGGAGGCCGCGGCATGAGCGGCCAGGGAGGCAAGGGCGGACCGGCGGGACCGGGCGGACCGTCCGCCAACGGAGGCGGACCGGGCGGACCGTCCGGGTCCGGCGGACCGGCAGGACCCGGCGGACCGGGCGGCCCCGGCGGCAAGCAGATGGCCGTGGCGCGCCGCGGCCCGGCCCCCATGGCCGGCCCCGCCCGCTTCATGAGCGGCGGCCCGATCGAGCGCTCGATGGACTTCAAGGGCTCGCTCAAGCGCCTCATCGGCCTGATGCGCCCCGACCGCTTCCTGCTCTACTGCGTGCTCGGCGTCGGCACGGTGAGCGTCGCGCTCGCCGTGACCGGGCCGCGCATCCTGGGCCACGCGACCGACCTGATCTTCGCCGGGGTCATCGGCCGGCAGCTGTCGGGCACCACCAAGGACCAGGCGCTCGACTCGCTGCGGGCGCACGGCAAGGGCGGGGTCGCCGACATGCTGTCGGGCATCGACTTCACCCCGGGCAAGGGCATGGACTTCGGTGCGATCGGCGGCGTGCTGCTGCTGGCGCTCGGGGTGTACGTGGTGGCGGCGCTCTTCAGCGTGGTCCAGATGCGGGTCGCGACCACGGTCATCAACCGCACGGTGTACCGGCTGCGCCGGGACATCGAGGCAAAGCTGTCCCGGCTGCCGCTGTCGTACTTCGACCAGCAGCCGCGCGGCGAGGTGCTCAGCCGGGCCACCAACGACATCGACAACATCGGCCAGTCCATGCAGCAGACCATGGGCCAGCTGATCAACTCGCTGCTGACGATCGTCGGTGTGCTGGCGATGATGTTCTGGATCTCCTGGCTGCTGGCCCTCGTGGCGCTGGTCACCGTCCCGGTGACGCTGCTGGTGGCGACCCGGGTCGGCAAGCGGGCGCAGCCGCAGTTCGTGCAGCAGTGGAAGACCACCGGCCGGCTGAACGCGCACATCGAGGAGATGTACACCGGCCACTCCCTGGTCAAGGTCTTCGGCCGCGCCGAGGAGTCGGCGGAGATCTTCCGGCAGGAGAACGAGGCGCTCTACGGCACCGGCTTCAAGGCGCAGTTCATCTCCGGCACGATCCAGCCGATGATGATGTTCATCGGCAACCTGAACTACGTCCTGGTCGCCGTGGTCGGCGGTCTGCGGGTCGCGTCGGGCTCGCTGTCCATCGGCGACGTCCAGGCCTTCGTGCAGTATTCGCGGCAGTTCAGCCAGCCGCTGACGCAGGTCGCGAGCATGGCGAACCTGATCCAGTCCGGGGTCGCCTCGGCCGAGCGGGTCTTCGAACTGCTCGACGCCGAGGAGCAGTCGCAGGACCCGGAGGCCCCGGTCCGTCCCGCCGAGCTGACCGGCCGGGTCGCGCTGGAGGAGGTGTCCTTCCGCTACGAGGTGGACAAGCCGCTGATCGACGGCCTGTCGCTGGCGGTGGAGCCCGGGCACACGGTCGCCATCGTCGGCCCGACCGGCGCGGGCAAGACCACCCTGGTCAATCTGCTGATGCGCTTCTACGAGGTGTCCGGCGGCCGGATCACCCTGGACGGCACCGACGTCTCGGCGATGTCCCGGGAGGAGCTGCGCTCCTCGATAGGGATGGTGCTCCAGGACACCTGGCTCTTCGGCGGCACGATCGCGGAGAACATCGGCTACGGCAGTGAGGAGGCGACCCGCGAGGACATCGAGGCGGCGGCCAGGGCCGCGCACGCCGACCGCTTCATCCGCACCCTGCCCGACGGCTACGACACCGTCATCGACGACGAGGGCACCGGCGTCAGCGCGGGCGAGAAGCAGCTGATCACCATCGCGCGGGCGTTCCTGTCCGACCCGGTGATCCTGGTCCTGGACGAGGCGACCAGCTCGGTCGACACCCGTACCGAGGTGCTGATCCAGCGGGCGATGGCCAAACTCAGCCACGGCAGGACGAGCTTCGTGATCGCCCACCGGCTGTCCACGATCCGCGACGCCGACGTCATCCTGGTCATGGAGTCCGGCGCGATCGTGGAACAAGGCACGCACGAGGAGCTGCTGGCGGCGGGCGGCGCCTATGCCCGGCTCTATGCGGCGCAGTTCGCGCAGGCGGTGGCGGAGGTCGACTAGAAATCGCGGCCCGGCCGGTCCGCGGCAGGACTTCCGGGGCGTGCGGGCGCACTATGGGATGAGGTCGACCGCACGCGGGGAGCAGCGATGGGCAGAGGGCGAGCGCTGGGTACGGGTGCCGTGGGCGCGGCGGCGGTCGCGCTGGTGCTGGTCGCCGGGTGTACGGGCGCGGACGGCGGGGGCGGGGCGGCGCGGACCAGTGCCCCGGCCCGGTCGTATCTGACCGGGGAGCCGGGCGCCGCGGGGCACGTGCTCGCGGTGAAGATCGACAATGTGCCCGCCGCCCGGCCGCAGACCGGGCTCAATGACGCGGCGCTCGTCTACGCCATCGAGGTCGAGGGCGGGCTGTCCCGCCTGATGGCCGTCTTCGACAGCAAGCACCTGCCGGCGGCCGTCGGCCCCGTGCGCAGCGCGCGGGAGACGGATCCGCAGCTGCTGGCCGAGTACGACCACCCGGCGCTGGCCTTCTCCGGCGCCCAGAGCATGCTGCTGCCGGTGCTCAAGAAGAGTACGGAGCTGACCGCGGTCACCGGCACGAAGGACTTCTACCGCAGCCACGACCGGTCCGCGCCGCACAACGAGTACCTGCGCCCGGCGAAGCCCGCGGCCAAGGGCGGCACCGCCAAGGACATCGGGCTGCGCTTCGAGGCCGCCACCCCGGCCGGCGGCACCGCGGCCACCACCGCCTCGGCCAGGATGCCCGCCGCCCGCTTCTCCTTCACCTGGAACGGCACCCAGTACCGCGTCGCCATGGACGGCAAGACGTCCCCCTGGACCGCCGACAACGTCATCGTCCAGCACGTGCAGGTCAAGGAGTCCGACTACCACAGCCGCACCGGCTACGTCCCCTACAGCCAGACCGTCGGCCACGGTTCGGCCCTGATCCTGCGCAACGGCCGCTCCTACGCGGCCGCATGGGACCGCCCGTCCCCCGCCTCCGGCACCACGTACACCTTCCAGGGCCGTACGCTCCCCCTCCACCCCGGCCGCACCTGGATCGTCCTGGCCCCCTGACGGGCGGCCCCGGTCGGAGTGCGGGCTATTCGAGGTAGCCGCGGAGCTGGTCGGCGAGGGCGTGGTCGCGGAGTTTGTTGAGGGTCTTGGACTCGATCTGGCGGATGCGTTCGCGGGTGACGCCGAAGATCCGGCCGATCTCCTCCAGGGTGCGGGGGCGGCCGTCGGCGAGGCCGTAGCGGAGCTGGACGACCTTGCGTTCGCGTTCGCCCAGCGTCGACAGGACCGCTTCGAGGTGTTCGCGCAGCAGCAGGAAGGCGGCGGACTCCACCGGGGAGGCGGCGTCGCCGTCCTCGATGAGGTCGCCGAGCGCCACGTCGTCCTCCTCGCCGACCGGGGCGTGCAGCGAGACGGGTTCCTGGGCGAGGCGGAGGACTTCGCAGACCCGCTCCTGGGTGATGTCGAGCTGGGCGGCGACCTCGGCGGCGCTCGGCTCGCGGCCGCGTTCCTGGAGCAGGCGGCGCTGGACCCGGACGACGCGGTTGATGAGTTCGACGACATGGACCGGGACCCGGATCGTACGGGCCTGGTCGGCCAGCGCGCGGGACATGGCCTGGCGGATCCACCAGGTGGCGTAGGTGGAGAACTTGTAGCCGCGGGCGTAGTCGAACTTCTCGACCGCTCTGATCAGCCCGAGGTTGCCCTCCTGGACCAGGTCGAGCATGGTCAGGCCGCGTCCGATGTAACGTTTCGCCACCGACACGACCAGCCGCAGGTTGGCCTCGATGAGACGGCGCTTGGCCATCCGGCCCTGCACCACGACGCAGTCGAGGTCGACGGCGAGCTGCGAGTCGAGGTCGGGGAAGGCGGTCAGCCTCTCCTCGGCGAAGAGCCCGGCCTCGACCTGCCGGGCCAGTTCCACCTCCTGCGCGGCGGTCAGCAGCGGGATACGGCCGATCTCGCGCAGATACTGCCGGAAGAGGTCGGCGGACGGGCCGGACGGATCGGCGCGCGGGCGGCGGGGGGCCGGCGGCTCCGCCGGCAGCGGATCGACCGGATCGAGGGGCACCGGCTCCTCGGGGCCGCCGCCTGACGGCTCCGACTGCGCCCGCTGCTCCGGCACCCGGGCGTGCTCCGCCGGCTCGGGGTCCGGCGCGACCGGTACGAGGGCCGGGCGGGCGGCCGGGACCGGGATCGGGATGTGCGCCTGCGTTTGCGTATGGGTCTGCACGGAAGCGACCTCCGCGGTGAGCGCGACATTGGGCTCTGAGAGGGCTCGGAGAAGGCTCGGGAGGGAGCCGATGCGGGCTCTGGGCCGTCACCCAGTGTGGCCCACACTGGGGTGATGCCACGAGGGTCGTGCGACTGCTTTTCTGTTTTCGTTACGCTTCGCGTTCGCTCCGATACGTTCACCCCTGAGCTCGCGGCGCACCGTACGCGGGTGGTCAGAGCGCCGCAGCGCCCTGCTCGCGCAGCCGCTGGCCGTACTGCTGGAGCGCCCACAGCTCGCCGAGCGCCGCGGTGACCTCGGGCGCGTCCGGCGGGACGCCCTGGGCGGTCAGCCGGGCCTGCGTGGCGTGCACCTGGGCGACCCGGCGCTCGACGGCCAGCATCCGCACCCGGACCAGCACCTCGCCCGCGTAGAACTCCGGCGCCTTGTGCATCACCGGCTCGACCGCCAGCTCGGTCACCATCATCCGTACGGTGTCGTCGGGCGCGGCCTCGCGCACCCGGGTCAGATATTCCGCGTCGGCCTGCTCCACCCCGCCGACCGCGGCGATCACCCGGCGCACCTCCACATAGGGCGGGCCGGTGAATTCGTCCTCGCCGTAGGCGTCGAAGGCCGGGGAGACCAGCGCCGGATACTGCAGGGCCAGTTTCAGCAGTTCGCGCTCCACCCGGTGGGCGGGGCTGCGCAGGTCGAGCCGGGGCCCGCGCGGCACGTTCTGCGCCGGGGCGCCGGCGGGACGGCGCTCGGAGCCCGGGTCGGGGCGCCTGGCGTAGTCGGGGCGGCCCGAGGTGCTGCCGCCGCCGGCCGCCCTGGCCCGGGACATCGCCCGCACCCGGCGGATCATCGACTGCTCCTCGGCCTGGCTGCCGATGCCCGCCATGCCGACCAGCCGGATCGCGTAACGGTCGCGCAGCGCCTGGTTCTTGATCGCCGCGACGACGGGTACGGCCGCGTCGACCGCCGCGACCCGGCCCTCGTCGGTGTCCAGGTTGTAGCGCGACACGATCGAGCGCAGCGCGAACGCGAACAGCGGGGTGCGCCCGTCGATCAGCCGCTGCACCGCCGCGTCGCCCTCGGCGAGCCGCAGGTCGCACGGGTCCATGCCGCCGGGGGTGACCGCGATCGACGTCTCGGCGGCGAACTTCTGGTCGTCCTCGAAGGCCCGCAGCGCCGCCTTCTGCCCGGCCTCGTCGCCGTCGAAGGTGAAGACCACCTCGGAGGCGGCGTTGTCCATCAGCAGCCGGCGCAGGATCTTGATGTGGTCGCCGCCGAAGGACGTGCCGCAGGTCGCGATCGCGGTGGTGACCCCGGCCAGATGGCAGGCCATCACATCGGTGTAGCCCTCCACCACCACCGCGCGCCCGGTCCTGGCGATCTCCTTCTTGGCCAGGTCGATGCCGTACAGCACCTGGGACTTGCGGTAGAGCGGGGTCTCGGAGGTGTTCAAATACTTCGGCCCCTGGTCGTCGTCGCGCAGCTTGCGGGCGCCGAAGCCGATCACCTCGCCGGTGATGTCCCGGATCGGCCAGATCAGCCGCCCGCGGAAGCGGTCGATCGCCCCGCCCCTGCGGCTCTCCAGCGCCAGACCCGCGGTGATCATCTCCTTGTCGGAGAAGCCCTTGCCCCGCAGGAACCGCACCAGGTGGTCCCACCCGGCAGGGGAGTAACCGACCCCGAAGTGCTCGGCGGCGGCCTGGTCGAAACCGCGCGCGGCGAGGAACTTGCGCCCGATCTCGGCCTCGGCGCCGCCCAGTTGCTCGACGTAGAAGGCGGCGGCGGCCCGGTGTGCCTCGACCAGCCGGATCCGCTCGCCCTGCTGGCGGCCGGGGACATGCCCGCCCTCCTCGTACCGCAGGGTGATCCCGGCCTGGCCGGCCAGCCGCTCGACGGCCTCGGTGAAGGACAGGTGGTCGACCTTCATCACGAAGGCCAGGGTGTCGCCGCCCTCACCGCAGCCGAAGCAGTGGTAGAGCCCCTTGGACGGGCTGACCTGGAAGGACGGCGACTTCTCGTCGTGGAAGGGGCACAGGCCCTTCAGATTGCCGCCGCCCGCGTTCTTGAGCTGGAGATACTCGGCGACGACGGCATCGATCGGAACGGCGTCGCGTACCGCCTTCACGTCGTCGTCCCTGATCCTGCCTGCCACGCGTGAAGTCTACGGCTCGGCTCGGACAGCTTCCGACGTCCGCGTCACTGACGGTCCAGGTCCTTCGTCACGAAGACGTAGTGCGGACCGCTGGGCTCGACGGTGAATTCCTCGCCGGTGAGCGTGAATCCCAGGTGCTGGTAGAAGCCGGTGGCAGACGTGCGCCCGTTGCACCACACCAGCCCGGCGCCGCGGGCCGCGCACTCGCGCAGCCCCGCGGTCAGCGCGGCGGCGCCGAAGCCCCGGCCGCGCACCTCGGGCGCGCTGCCCATGCCGCGGAAGCGGTACGCGGGCGCCGCTTCACCCGGCAGGGGGTCGGGGAAGAAGGTGCCGCAGCCCTGGACGGCGCCGGACTCGTCGTAGGCGGCTATGTGGAAGGTGCCGGGCCGCACGTCCTCCGGGTAGACGGCCGTCTCCCGCGGCAGCCCGGTCCGCAGCACCGCCCACCGCAGGGCGAAGATCTCCTCGACGGGTACGACAGCGGTGCGCGAGACGGGCATGGCGGGGTGTCCTTCCTGGTCAGTCCAGGAACGAGGTTAGCGGGACCGCCGGGTCCGACAGCGCGTCGGGGTCGACCCGGCGGCCCGAGCGGATCAGCTGCTGGATCTGGTCGGTGACATCCCACACGTTGACGTTCATACCCGCCAGCACCCGGCCCTCGCGCAGCCAGAAGGCGACGAACTCCCGCTTTCCGACGTCGCCGCGGCAGACCACCTGGTCGTACGAGCCGGGGGGCGCGTAGCCGGAATACTCCATGCCCAGGTCGTACTGGTCGGAGAAGAAGTACGGGATCCGGTCGTACGACACCGGTCGGCCGAGCATGGCGCGGGCCGCCGCCGGTCCGCCGTTCAAAGCGTTCGCCCAGTGCTCGACCCGCAGCCGCCGCCCCAGCAGCGGGTGCTCGGCGTTGGCGACGTCGCCCGCCGCGAAGATGTCGGGGTCCGAGGTGCGCAGCGACGCGTCCACCGCGACGCCGCCGCCCTCCTCCCGGCCGGCCAGGTCCAGGTCCGCGACCTCGGCGAGCGCGGTACGCGGGGCCGCGCCGATCGCGGCGAGCACGTCGTGGGCCGGGTGCTCCTGGCCGTCGTCGGTGAGCGCGGCCAGCACCATGCCGTCCTGCCCGACGATCTCGGTCAGCCGGGCGCCGAAGTGGAAGCGGACGCCGTGCTCGGCGTGCAGGTCGGTGAAGACGGCGCCCAGTTCGGGCCCGAGCACGCCGTACAGCGGGGTCGGGTCCGGATGCACGACGGTCACCTCGGCGCCGTACCCGCGGGCCGCGGCGGCCACCTCCAGGCCGATCCAGCCCGCTCCGGCGATCACCAGGTGCCCGTTCTCCCGGCCGAGGCTGGTCAGCACCTGCTTGAGCCGGTCGGAGTGCGCGAGCCGCCGCAGATGGTGCACCCCGGCCAGGTCCGTGCCCGGGATGTCCAGCCGGCGCGGCTCCGAGCCGGTCGCCAGCAGCAGCTTGTCGTAGATCAGCGCCGTGCCGTCGCCGAGGGTGATCGTGCGGGCCTTCTTGTCGAGGTGCACCACGGGCTGGCCCAGGTGCAGTTCCACGTCGTGCTCGGCGTACCAGCCGGGCTGCTGCACGAAGACGGAGTCGCGCTCCGCGCCGCCGGTCAGATACCCCTTGGACAGGGGGGGCCGTTCGTACGGGTGGTCGCGCTCGTCCCCGATCAGTATCACCCGGCCCGTGAAACCCTCGGAGCGAAGGGTCTCCGCGGCCTTCGCCCCGGCGAGTCCCGCTCCGACGATCACGAAGGTCTGGTGTGCGTCCACCACTGTGCGCCTCCCCTGCCGGTCGTTCGTTATACGCGAGCGTCCCTTACGCCGGGGCCGTCCGGAAGGGCGCCGCGCCGAACTCCCTCCTGTGACCCTTCCCGTCCGGCACACCGGACACGCGTGCCGCCGGCGGCACGCCCGCGGGGGCGGCGGGGAACACGCCACGGCAGGGGGCAGCCCCCAGGGGCGCGGGGAACCGCGCGACCGGCCCCCACCGGGAGAAGGCCCCGGTATCGGCCGGGCGGGCCGCCCCGGGGCCATACGTCACCGCGTAAGGCGTGCGTGCAGCCCCGTCGCGGCAGTGTCCGTCAATGAGGCGATCTGGTCCACGATGGCGCGCCGCCGCCCTTGCTCATCCGCCGCGGCAGCGAAGATCGCCGCGAACTGCGGATCCAGCCCCGAGGGGGCGCGGGCCAGCAGTGCCGCCGCCAGTTCCGCGATGACGACCCGCTGCTCGGCGCGCCGCCGCGCCTGCGCGGCCCGCTGCATGACGTAGCAGTCGGCGACGGCCTTGAGGACGGCGCATTCGAGCCGCTGCTCGCGCGGTACGACCAGCTCCGCCCCGTACCGCGTGAGCCGGGCCGTGCCGTACCGCTCCCGCGTCGCGCCCTCGGCGGCAAGGCAGAAGCGGCCGATGAGCTGGGACGCCGCGTCCTTGAGGCGGGCCTGGTCCTGGGCGGTGCCGTCGTATCGGTCCGGCCACCACGGCTGGGCCAGGAGCCGGTCGAGCGCGGCGGCGAGTTCGTCGGGGCCGGCGTCCGCGGGGGCGTAGCGGGCGGCGGCGCAGCCGAAGACCTCGGCCCGCTCGGGGGCCGAGGTCAGGGCGCGGGGGTCGATGTGGCCGGCCTGGAGGCCGTCCTCGAGGTCGTGCGCGGAGTAGGCCACGTCGTCGGACCAGTCCATGACCTGTGCCTCGAAGCATTTACGGCCTTCGGGCGCGCCTTGCCGCGCCCAGCGGAAGACGGGGAGGTCGTCCTCGTAGACCCCGAATTTGGGGCTGCCGGGCGCGTCCGGGGCGCCGCCGCGCGGCCAGGGGTATTTGGTGGCGGCGTCGAGCGCCGCCCGGGTGAGGTTGAGCCCGACGCTGACGTCCGCGGACGCGAAACGCTTGGGCTCGATCCTGGTGAGCAGCCGCAGGCTCTGCGCGTTGCCCTCGAAGCCGCCGCAGTCCGCGGCGAATTCGGCCAGCACGATTTCGCCGTTGTGCCCGAAGGGCGGGTGCCCGAGGTCATGCGCGAGGCACGCGGTCTCGACCAGGTCGGGGTCGCAGCCGAGCGCCGCGCCCAGTTCGCGGCCGACCTGTGCGCACTCCAGCGAGTGCGTCAGCCGGGTCCGCGGACTGGTGTCGGGCACCGCGGCGTCGCTGACGCCGGGATCGACCACCTGCGTCTTGCCCGCGAGGCGTCGCAATGCGGCGGAGTGCAGCACGCGCGCCCGGTCGCGCTGGAAGGCCGTACGCCCGGGCCGTTTGTCCGGTTCGGGAACGTAGCGGTCGGTGTCCGCGGCTCCGTAGGGTCCGTGGCGCTCGTAGCTCTCCAGTCGCGCGTCGTCGCTGTCCATAGCCCCGACCGTAACCGGCGCGGGTGGCTGCGGGGTGTCCGCCGCCTGCCGGTTCAGCTCGCGCGGGCGAACGGCCGCGGCGGCGCGGCGGACGTCCGCAGGGCGCGGGCGGCCTCGTCGTAGCGGTGCAGTACGAGCCGGGCCATCGCCTCGTGCGGCCCGAGCGGCGCCGCGGCGATCCAGGGCGCGGCGGCGGCCGTCTGCCCGGCGAACCGCCCGGGCGCGGTGAAGTACGAGGCGACCGCGATACGCCGCGGGTCGATGCCGAGGGCGGCGAGTCCGTCGACCGCGTCGGGCACGCTGGGCGCGGCGGCGGAGGCGTACGCGGGCACGACGGGCACGCCGAGGCGCCCGGCGAGCAGGGCGGCGGCGCGGACGGTGTCACGCCCGGAGTCGGCATCCCGCGACCCGGCGGCGGCGAGGACGACAGCGGCGGGCCGCGGGTCTGCCGTGCCGGGGTGGTGGAAGCGGGTGGCCGCGGTGGCGGGCCGCACCTGCGTGGGCGCGGTCATGGACGACGGCGCGGTCTGGCCCACCTCGGCGCTCGCCCCGGCCGACAGCGCCTGACCCGCGACCACGGCGGCGGGCGTCAGCGGGGTCTGCGCGGCCCGGGTTCCGGGGGCGGCCGGCTCCGTGTCAGGGGCGGGCCATCCGGCCTCCTGGAGGCGGGCGTGGAGGACGTCGGTCAGGAGCGGGTGCGGGCCGAGCGGGGCGGCGACCGTGCCGTGCAGCCAGGGCGCCGCCGCCAGTGCCGCGGGCAGGTCGTGCTTGACGTGGTGGCCGCGGCTCAGCAGCAGCGGGACGAGGACGACTTCGCCACGGCCCCGGCCACCGCGAAGCGCGGCAAGGGTGTCGGCGAGCAGCGGCTCGTTCAGCTCCACATGGCCGAGGCGCACGTCGACGCCTGGCCGCGCCGCCCGGACCCGCTCCAGCAGCGCGCGGACCGCGGGCAGTGCGCGGGGGTCGCGGCTGCCGTGTGCGACGGCCACCAGGGTGGGGCGGAAATGGCCGCGTACGGGCGAAAGGGACGTCATACGTCAATAGTGCACGCGCGGCATTGCGACGCCATTGCACAGGGGTCACGGATGTTTGCCCCGGCATCACACGTCGGCGCCGTCCGCGGTGAGGCTGTCGCGGCGCCGCCAGTCCCCGTCGCGGATACGGTCGGCCGTCGGCAGCAGGTCCCGGATGATGACCGGGCCCGCCACGTAGACCCAGACCTCGGTCTCCCCGCGCTCGCCGCGCACCGCCCGGCTCACCCGCTCGTAGCGGTTCGCCGGGTCGCCGGGCGCGTAGGTCTCCAGGCGGTCCAGGTCGGCGCGCACGGCGTCGTACAGGTCCTCGGCTATCTCCACGACCTCGCCGCGCACCTGGGCGGCCCCGGCCGGGTCCGCCACAGCGAAGGGATAGCCGGGGCCGAGGAAGAGCAGCGTGGCTGGCAGCACCGCGGGGGTCCAGGAACGGGTCCGCCCGGCCAGCAGCCGGTGGTTGCGCTCGCCGGGCAGCAGTGTGCCGTAGACGAAGAACGGCAGACGGCGGTCGGTCACGGTGGCCTCCGGGGTCGGCGGTGCGGTCGGCGGTGCGGGCTGTCACCACTGTGCCCGGTGCGGCCGCAACCGCGGGGCGGTTCGGCGCGTCGATCACCGTGACGAGAGCGAGGGGGGTACGGCATGCGCGGACTGCGGCTGCCGCGGACCCGCACCGGGTGGCGGCGTACGGTGCAGGCCGTCGCGGCGCTCTGCACGGTCGGGCTGCTGCCCGCGGTGTGGGTGCAGGTCGCCGGCGGCGGGCGGGTGCGGGACCTGGCCGATGTGCCGGCGGCACCGGTCGCCGTCGTCTTCGGCGCGGGCCTCGACAACGGGCGGCCTTCGCCCTACCTCGCGCACCGCCTCGACGCGGCCGCCGGGCTGTACCGGGCGGGCAAGGTGCGGGTGCTGCTCGTCACCGGGGACAACAGCCGTACGTCGTACGACGAGCCCGGCGCGATGCGGACGTATCTCGTGGCCCACGGGGTGCCCTCCGGGCAGGTGGTCGTCGACGACGCCGGGTTCGACACGTGGGACTCGTGCAGTCGCGCGAAGCGCGTGTTCGGGGTGCGGCGGGCCGTACTGGTCAGCCAGGGCTTCCACATACGGCGGGCCGTCGCCTTGTGCGAAGCCGCCGGGCTCGACGTCTATGGTGTCGGCGTCGATGAGCGCCACGATGCGACGTGGTACGCGGGTGGTGCCCGCGAGCTCTTGGCGGCGGGCAAGGCGGCGGTGGACGCCGCCGTCCGCCCCTCCCCCCGCTTCCTCGGCCCCCGGGACCCCCACATAGCCGCTGCGCTGGCTCCGACCCCCTGACCCGCGCCCTGCCGCGGGCCTCGCCCCCTTTCCCCTTGCGGTGCCACCGCTTTTCCGCCGGCGCCGGGCTTGGGGGTGGTTGCCACTTGCGGTGGCCTGCACAGTTGCGGTGCGTCTCGGCTGGCCGCGCGGTTCCCCGCGCCCCTGAGAGCTGCCCCGTCCTGTTGCGTGCACAGTGCCGCCGCACTGCGGTTGCCCGCGCGGTTCCCCGCGCCCCTGGGTGACCTGCCCTCTGCGCAAGAGGAACCGTGCCCCACCGGGGCGCGGTGAACCGCGCGCGCAACCACGACGGCGCCGCAGGCGAACACGCACCGCAAGCGGCAACCCCCAGGAGCGCGGGGAACTGCGCGACAAGCCACCACGAACCGTCGTGGGGAGACGGACAGCCACCGCCCCAAAGCGCCGCAGGCAGGCCACGCACCGCACGGGGCAGTCGCCCGGGGCGCCCGGGGGGAGCGGCACAAGGCGGCCGGGCGGCAGGAGAGGCGCCGCCTCGTATGCGTTGCATGCAATGCATACAGCCCGTACGCTGACGGCGTGCAGCAAACAGATGCAGCCCACGCGCGGCTGCGCGAAATGATCGTGGCGGGCGCATACGCGCCCGGGGACCGGCTGACCGAGACAGAGGTCGCCGGCACGCTGGCGATGAGCCGGACACCCGTCAGAGAAGCCCTGCGCAGCCTCATCGCGGACGGCCTGGTGACCAGCGCGGACGGCCGCGGCGTCGTGGTCGCGGCGCTGGACCCGGCCGCGCTGCGGGACACCTACCGGGTGCGGGCGGCACTGGAAGCGCTGACCGCGGAACTGGCCGCGGAACGCCAGGCCGCAGGCCTGATCGCCCCGGCCGAGCTGACCGCGCTCGCGGCGGACGCGGCCCTGACCGAGGAGGCCACCTCGGAGGGCCGCTTCGCCGAGGCGGTCGCGTACAACCGCCGCTTCCACCAGCGCGTCACGGCCCTCGCCGCGAACGCCCCGGCGCAGGCCGCCCTGGACCGGCTCTGGGACCAGATCGTGGTCTCCACGCGCGCCTCTCTCGACCCGCCGCACCGCCCGGCGCAGGTGAACGGCCAGCACCGTGAGCTGCTGGCCGCGATCACCGAGGGCAGAGCGGCGGACGCCGCCGGCATCGCCCGGCGGCACGTACTCGACACCTGCGGCTGAAAGGACCCGCCACCATGGCGTCAGCGAATGTGCACAGTTACCGCACCGACCTGGTGTGGACCGGCAACCTCGGCTCGGGCACGGACAGTTATCGCTCCTACGAGCGCGCCCACGAGGTGTCCGCGCCCGGCGTCCCGGTGCTGCTCGGGTCGTCGGACCCGGCCTTCCGGGGGGACGCGAGCCGCTGGAATCCCGAACTGCTGCTGCTCGCCGCGCTGTCGCAGTGCCACCTGCTGGCGTATCTGCACCTGTGCGCGGTGAACGGCGTGACGGTGACCGGCTATACCGACCAGGCCGCCGGCACGATGACGCAGACCCCGGACGGCGGCGGCCACTTCACCGAGGCGGTGCTGCGCCCGGCGGTCGAGGTCGCCGACGCGGCCATGGCGGAGAAAGCCGCCGCGCTGCACACGGACGCGCACCGGCTGTGCTTCATCGCGAACTCGGTCAACTTCCCCGTGCGGCACGAGCCGACGGTGGCCGTCAGCCGCTAGACGTCGACCAGGCCGCGCCGCCGGGGATGTCGAACTCCTCGTCGGGCCACAGCCGTACGGCCTCGGCGGCTGCCGCGCGGATGGCGGTGCCGTCGAATTCGACGCTGCCGCCGGGGGTGCCGGGCTCCGGCCAGCCGCCGGTCAGCGTGACCGGGCCGTCCGGCGGCAGCGGGTGCACCCAGTAGCGGGACTCCCACAGTTCGGGGCCGCCGTTGCCGGCGAGCAGCAGCAGGGTGATCCCGTCGGGGCCGGTCCGCACCACGCTGGCGGGCACCGGCGGTCCGGGGTGCTTGACCACGCTGCTGCCGTTGCCGAAGGCGACCTCCAGCCGCAGCAGCGAGGCGTCGGTGCTCTCGGGCGCGTCGGGCCAGTTCGGGCCGCGGACCGCCCGCAGGACGAAGTCGAAGCCGTTCGGGTACGCCCGGACCCCGCCGATCCAGACCGCGATCTCGTCGGTGCGGATCATGACGGCGTCCCCCGGCACGGACACCGGCAGGGTGTACGTGGGCTGCTGCCAGTGCGCCCGCGGCTGCCGGTGGTACGGGCCGCGGGGCGGGGGCGTCCCGGGCACGTCGCCCGGGTCACGGATCTCCATCCGTCCAGGGTGGCACCGCCGGCCGCCCGCCGGCCCGGAGCGCGCTCTCCCACTTTCAGGCCGCCGGGCTCCCGGGTGCGCACCCGCGGCGTCAGCCCGCCGGGCTCCCCGTGCGGGCCCGCAGCCTGCGCAGCATCCGTGCGTCCTGGAAGCCGACCGCCCGCGCGGCGGACTCCACGGTCGTGCCGTGGCCGATCAGGTGCTCGGCCCGCTCGATCCGCAGTTCCTGCTGGTAGCGCAGCGGGGTGAGCCCGGTCGCCGCGGTGAAGCGGCGGGTGAGGGTGCGTTCGCTCAGGCCCATCGCGGTGGCGAGGTCGGCGAGGGCGAGGCGGTCGCCGTAACGGGCGTCGATGAGGTCCTGGGCGCGGTGGACGGCGTCGCTGACGTGGCCGCGGTGCCGGAGCATGGCGCTGGCCTGCTGCTCGTCGCCGTTGCGGCGGGCGTAGACGACCATCTGGCGGGCGACGCGCGCCGCGGCGCCCGGCCCGTGCCGGACGGCGACCAGGTGCAGCGCGAGGTCGATGCCGCTGGCGATGCCCGCGGAGGTGACGACCCGGCCGTCGACGACGTAGAGGACGTCGCGTACGACGGTGGCCCGGGGGTAGCGGCGGGCCAGTTCGTCCTGGACGTCGTGGTGGGTGGTGCAGCGGCGGCCGTCGAGCAGGCCGGCGCGGCCCAGCGCGTCGGCCCCGGCGCAGACGCTGGCGACGGTGCCGCCCGCCGCGTGGTGGGCGCGCAGCCAGTCGAGGGTGGCCGGGGCCAGCGGCCCGGTGTCGCGCAGGGTGTGCGAGCGCCAGCCGGGTACGACGACCAGGTCGTCGGCGCCGAGTGCGGGCAGCGCCCTCTCGGCGCGCAGGGTGATGCCCTGGGCGGTGGGTACGTCCTCCTGCTCGGCCACGTAGCGCAGGGTGTGGCCGAGGCCGTGGTCGGCCGCGGTGGAGAACACCTGGGCCGGCCCGGCGAGGTCGAGCAGGTGCAGTCGCGGGACGAGCAGGAAGACCACCCGGGTCACGATCCGGTCAGCTCCTTGACGGTGGTGACGGTGGCGAAGCGACCCGCCAGCGCGTATTCGGTACGGGCGATGATCTCGGCGGGCAGCAGCGTACGCGGGTCGGCCAGCACCTCGGCGAGCGGGCGGTCCGCTGGCGCGTCGCGGTGCGCGATGGGCTCGGTGGCGGTGGCGTCGCTGACGAAGGTGACGTCGTAGCCGAGGTCGGAGCCGAGCCGGGTGGTGGTCTCGACGCACTGCTCGGTGCGGATGCCGCAGGTGATCAGGCCGCGGATGCCGTGCTCGGTGAGGATCTGCTGGAGGTTGGTGGTGGTGAAGGCGTTGTGCGAGGTCTTGGTGAGCACCGGTTCGCCGGCCGCGGGCGTGAGGCCGTCGATCGGCCGGACGTGGCCGAGCGCCGGGTCGAAGACGGTGGCGGAGCCGGCTTCCGCGTGCAGCACCCACACCACCAGGTGGCCGTGCAGTCTGGCGTGGTCGACCAGCAGGCCGACCTTGTCGGCGACGTCGGGGTCGGAGGCGGCCTGCCAGCTCTCCCGCTGCCGGAAGGACTCCTGGACGTCGATGACGAGCAGGGCGGTGGCGGAGGTGTCCGTGGTCGGTGTCATACCAGCGATCCTGCTCGGTCCGCGCCCGCGCCACCAGACACGATCGTGTCCCGGTACGGAACGATCCGGTCAGCTGCCGCGACCCGGCTCACATTCCGGCGCTGCCGGGGATGAGCGCACCGTTCCCTTCGGGTAACGGCGGGGATGCGGGTGGGAAACAGCCGCGGCGCAGGCTCCTGCCACGGCCGACGACGGAGGTTTCTGAGCATGGCTGTGACCACGGCTGCGAGCCGCACCACCGCAGACCCCGCCACCAGGGACCGCACGGACCGCACCGCCACGGACCGCACGGACCGCACGGACCGCACGGACCGCACCATCGTGCTCGTCGGCCACGGGATGGTCGGGCAGCGCTTCCTCGAAGCCCTCGCCGACCACGGGGTGACCCGGCGCGCGCGGGTGGTCGTGCTGTGCGAGGAGCCGCGCCCGGCATACGACCGGGTGCACCTGACCTCGTACTTCTCCGAGAACGCCAGTCCCGAGGACCTGTCGATGGTCGAGGCCGGCTTCATGGCCCGGCACGGGATCGAGCTGTACGTGGGCGACCCGGCGGTCGCGGTGGACCGCGCCGCCCGTACGGTGACCGCCCGCTCCGGGCTGGTGGTGGGCTACGACACGCTGGTGCTGGCCACCGGCTCGTACCCGTTCGTGCCGCCGGTGCCGGGCAGGGACGCGGCGGGCTGCTTCGTCTACCGCACCATCGAGGACCTGCTGGCGATCGAGGCGTACGCGCGGGGCGTGACGAGCGGTGCCGTGGTCGGCGGCGGGCTGCTGGGGCTTGAGGCGGCGGGCGCGCTCAGGGGGCTCGGCCTGGACACGCACGTGGTGGAGTTCGCGCCGCGGCTGATGCCGGCGCAGGTGGACGAGGGCGGCGGCGAAGCGCTGCGGCGCGGTGTCGAGGGCCTCGGCGTGCGCGTGCGCACCGGTGTCGGCACCCGGGAGATCACGGTCGGCGGCGACGGCCGGGTCACCGGGATGGCACTGTCGGACGGTTCGGTGCTGCCCGCCGGCATGGTGGTCTTCTCGGCCGGCGTACGGCCGCGCGACGACCTGGCGCGGGCCTGCGGGCTGCCGGTCGGCGAGCGCGGCGGGATCGTGGTGGACGAGCAGTGCCGTACGCGGGACCCGGCGGTCTTCGCGATCGGCGAGTGCGCGCTCGCCGCCGACGGCCGGGTCTACGGCCTGGTCGCGCCGGGCAACGAGATGGCCGAGACCGCCGCGCGGACCCTCGCGGGCTCCCCCGCGGCCTTCACCGGCGCCGACCTGTCCACCAGGCTCAAGCTGCTCGGGGTGGACGTGGCGAGCTTCGGCGACGCGCACGGCGCCACCGGCGGCAGCCTGGACATCCGCTACTCCGACGCCCGCTCGGGGATCTACCGCAAGCTGGTGGTCGGCGCCGACGGCACCCTGCTGGGCGGCGTCCTGGTCGGCGACGTCGAATCGTACGGTGTGCTGCGGCCGTTGACGGGCTCGGTGCCGCCGGTGGCGCCCGAGCACCTGGTGCTGCCGGCCGGCGCGGGCGCGCCGGTCGCGCTCGGCCCGGCGGCGCTGCCCGACGAGGCGGTGATCTGCAGCTGCCACAACGTGGCCAAGGGCGTGATCCGCGGCGCGGTCACCGACCACGGCTGCGGCAGCGCCGCCGAGGTGAAGAAGCGCACCAAGGCGGGTTCCGGCTGCGGCAGTTGCGCCAAGGTGCTGGGTCAGCTGGTGACCGCGGAGCTGGCGGCGAACGGCGTCGAGGTGGACCGGGGCCTGTGCCCGCACTTCGCGCAGAGCAGGGCCGAGCTGTACGAGATGGTGCTCGCGCTGCGGATCTCCTCCTACCGCGAACTGCTGGACGCCCACGGCCGGGAGAGCGCGCGCGGCGGCGACGGCTGCGAGATCTGCAAGCCGGCCGTCGCCTCGGTCCTGGCCTCGCTCGCCGCCACGGTCGGCGCGAGCGTGCACGTACTGGACGGCGAGCAGGCCGCGTTGCAGGACACCAACGACCACTTTCTGGCCAACATGCAGAAGAACGGCTCCTATTCGGTCGTGCCGCGCATCCCCGGCGGTGAGATCACCCCCGAGAAGCTGATCGTCATCGGCGAGGTGGCCCGCGACTTCGGCCTCTACACGAAGATCACCGGCGGCCAGCGGATCGACCTGTTCGGCGCCCGGGTGGAGCAACTGCCGTCGATCTGGACCCGGTTGGTGGACGCCGGCTTCGAGTCGGGCCACGCCTACGGCAAGGCGCTGCGGACGGTGAAGTCCTGTGTGGGGCAGACCTGGTGCCGCTACGGCGTGCAGGACAGCGTCAGGATGGCGATCGACCTGGAGCTGCGCTACCGGGGGCTGCGCTCGCCGCACAAGCTCAAGTCGGCGGTGTCCGGCTGCGCGCGCGAGTGCGCGGAGGCGCAGAGCAAGGACTTCGGGGTGATCGCGACCGCGAACGGCTGGAATCTGCACGTCGGCGGCAACGGCGGCGCCACCCCCCGGCACGCCGACCTGCTGGCCAAGGACCTGTCCGACGCCGAACTGGTGCGGCTCATCGACCGCTTCCTGATGTTCTACATCCGCACCGCCGAGCCGCTGGAGCGCACCAGTGTGTGGCTCCAGCGCGTTCCTGGCGGCCTCGATCACGTACGCGACGTCGTCGTCCACGACTCGCTGGGGATCTGCGAGGAGTTGGAGGCCCTGATGGCCGCGCATGTCGCGGGATACCGCGACGAGTGGGCGGACACCCTCGGCGACCCGGAGCGGCTGAGCCGTTTCGTGTCCTTCGTCAACGCGCCGAACACCCCGGACCCCACGGTCCGCTTCGTCCCCGAGCGCGGCCAGATCAAGCCCGAGCCGGTCCTGCTGGCCCTGTCGGAAACGGTGACCGCGTGAGCGACGGCACGCCTCCTCCCCCGGCCCCGCCGCTCGGCGGGACGGTCGAACTGCTCACCGGCGAGGACTGGTTCGCGGTGTGCGCGGCCGGTGAGCTGCTGCCCGGCCGCGGGGTGGCCGCGCTGCTGCCCGACGGACGCCAGGCTGCGCTCTTCCGCGACCGGGCCGGGCGGCTCTACGCGATCGGCAACGTGGACCCCTTCACCGGCGCGGGCGTGCTGTGCCACGGCCTGCTCGGCTCGGTCGGTGACCGGCCCTACGTCGCCTCGCCGCTACTCAAGCAGCGTTTCGACCTGGCCGACGGGCGCTGCCTGGACGACGACGCGGTGACGGTGGCCAGCTATCCGGTACGCATCCGCCCGCCGGCGGCCTGAACGCCGCCCGCGCCAGGCGCGGTCGGCCACGGAACCCGGGCACGGGCAGCGCACGCGGCGGGCCGGGCCGGGGATCGGCCCCCGGCCTCGGCCCCCGACCCGCGCGGCGGCGTGCTACGCACCGGCCGGCGCAGCCGTACTGCTGCGCTCCACCAGCCGGGTCGCCAGGTCCACCCGCAGGGTGCTCGGCTCGCGGCCGCGGCTCAGGTCCAGCACGAGGCGGGCCGCCGCCTCCGCCATCTCCGTCAGCGGCTGCCGCACGGTGGTCAGCGGCGGGCTGATCCAGGTGGCGAGCGGCAGGTCGTCGAAGCCGACCACGCTGACGTCGCGCGGGATCGACAGGCCCAGCTCGCGGGCCGCCTCGTACAGGCCGAGCGCCTGGAGGTCGTTGCCGGTGAAGACCGCGGTGGGGCGGTCGGGCCTGCGCAGCAGTTCCAGGCCCGCTGTGTAGCCGGTCTCGTGGTGGAAGGTGCCCGCGACCACCAGGCCGGGGTCGTAGCGCACTCCCGCCGTCTCCAGCGCGGCGCGGTAGCCGTCGATCCTGGCCCGGCTGCACATCATCCCGGCCGGGCCGCCGAGCACGCCGATCCTGGTGTGGCCGAGGTCGAGCAGATGGCGGGTGGCGGCCAGACCGCCCTGCCAGTTGGTCGCGCCGATCGCGGGCACGTCCTCGCCGGGGTCGCCGGCCGGGTCGAGCACCACGAAGGGGATGTCGCGGCTGATCAACTGCGCCCGCTGCGCCGGGTCGAGCCCGGACAGCACGAGGATCACGCCGGTCGGCCGGCGGGCGAGCACCCCGTCCACCCAGGTCTGGCCCGGGCTGAGCCGGCCCGCGGACTCCGACAGCACCACGCTCAGGCCTTCCTGCCCGGCCACCCGCTCGACGCCCCTGATCACCTCCATCGCCCAGGAGCTGTCCAGCTCGTGGAAGACGAGGTCGAGCAGCGGGGCGGGCTGCATGCTGCCGCGGCGGCGCTGGTAGCCGTGCCGGCGCAGCAGGTCCTCGACCCGGCTGCGGGTGGCCGGGGCCACGTCACCGCGACCGTTGAGCACTTTCGAAACAGTCGGAGCCGAGACTCCGGCGGCCCGGGCGATCTCGGCGAGCGTCGCCGCGCCCTCGCCGGTGGTTCCCGACTGGTCATCGTGCGAAGGCTGGGGAATCGTGGCACTCATGGCAGCGATCGTAGCCCGGCCGGGCGGGGTCCGTCCGCGCCACGACCTCGTAGATCGCCGTCACGGAGACCCAAAAGATTCGGTTACACGGCCGAAATATTCGGACCCACGACCCGGCGGGACCCGATCCGGCCGGACCGCCGCTGCCGCCCCTCCCCCGGCAGGGCCCGGCGGGGGCTCCCCGGGTCACATCCCGTCAGGTCAGCCCGCCCGGCGGCGTGTCCAGCGGAATACCAGCCATGCCCGCCGCGATCCCGGGTAACCGGTCCAGGGAGGAGGTGTGTCATGGCCACGCAGCAATTCGCAGTCAGCCGGATGCCCTGGTGGGCGAAGACGGGAATCGGGATCGTCGTGCTGGGACTGCTGTTCGTCCTGCTCGGCAAGGCGAACCTCTTGCCCGGGCTGCCGAACCCGTTCGCCGAGACGACGAAGGACCGCAGCGGTCCCGTGCTCCTGAAGTCGATCCAGGACATGAACCGCTTCGAAGGCGCGAGCGGCAACTTCGAGGTCGTGGTGGACCTCGACAAGGACGCCAAGTACCTGCCCGACATCGTGCACGGCAAGCGCACGCTCTACGTCGGGGCCGGCAGCGTCGACGCCTATGTCGACCTCGGCTCGGTCAAGGAAAACGCGGTGACGGTCTCCGACGACCGCAAGACGGCGTCGGTGCGGCTGCCGCACGCGGCCCTTGAGCGGACCTCGCTGGACACCCAGCACTCCTACGTCGTCTCCCAGGAGCGCGGCTTCTTCGACCGGGTCGGCGACTTCTTCGGCAGTGACACCGGCAACATGCAGAAGCTCAGCGAGCTGGCCGCACAGAAGATCCAGGACGCGGCCAAGCAGACCGAGCTGGCCGGCCGCGCCGAGACCAACACCCGCACGATGCTCCAGGGGCTGCTGACCTCCCTGGGCTTCACCACCGTCAACGTGACCTTCGGACCGCCGGCCACGGCGACCCCGACACCGTCGGGTTCCGCCTCGGGCAAGGCGAGCGCGACGCCGTAAGGCCACGGAGCGCGGAGCGCCGGGAGCAGAACGCCGCTCCTCGTACACGAAGCGCTCCTCCATGGCGTCGGTGAGGACGGCGAGCTGCCTGAGCAGCTCGCCGTCCGGCGTCTGCGCGGCGGCCGGCCGCGGGCGCAGGCCGGCAGGCGCGGGCGAGGTCCCGGTGCTCGGCCCGCAACCGGGCCGGCACCGGGGCCGCCCTGTCCCCCGCGCCGCCCTGTCCACGCCCTGACCGCCGTGGCGGACCCGTGCCCGCCGCCGGCCGCGGTCAGCTCAGCGACTCGATCGCCCGGACGATCAGCGCCCGCGCATCGGCGCCGTAGACCGCCATGGACCGCAGCTGCTCGAACGCGGCGGTGTACAGGGCGATTTCGGTGGGCTGGGTCACCTTGACGCGGGCCGAGAGCAACTCCACCGACACCAGCGCCTCGTCGTAGATGTGGAAGACCTCCTGCGGCCACACGACGCGCTCACGCGTGGCGCCGGGGATGACGCCGAGCGACACCGCCGGGAGCGCGCCGGCCGTCAGCAGGTGGCCGAGCTGCGCCGCCATCGCATTGTGGTCGCCGAGCTGGTAGCGCAGGACGCCTTCCTCGATGAGCAGGACGAAGCGGCGCCCCGGCTCGTGGATGATCTGCGAGCGCCGCAGCCGGGCGAGCGCGGCCTCGGCGGAGTCGTCCGGTATGGCCAGGAGCCGGGCGTTCGCGGACAGGAGCGCGCGGGCGTACCCCTCGGTCTGGAGCAGGCCGGGCACCAGGGTCGGCGAGTAGACGCGGAAGAGGCTCGTGGCCCGGTACAGCTCGACGTAGCTGTCCTGGAGCTGCCGCAGCCCGGTGCGGACGCGGCGGCGCCAGTCGGCGTACAGCGACTCGGCGGTACGCGCCTGCGCGATGACGTCGGGTGCCTGGTCGCCCGCGCCGCACGCCTCGCACCACAGGCGGATGTCGCGGGGGGTCGGCGGGGTGCGGGCGTTCTCGATCCGGCTGACCTTGGGGTGCGTCCAGCCGCACCGCCTGGCCAGCTCGGTGCCGGTGATCCCGGCGTCCGCGCGAAGGTCGCGCAGGCGCCTGGCGACGACCTCGCGGGCGGTCTGGGCCGCGGACGACGGCGATACGGGCATCGTACGATGTGGCCTCTCGGCTAGCGGATCGTGTACTGGTCGTGCGGGACCGCCCGGGACCACACCAGCTCGAAGGCGTCGGCGCACAGCTTGGCCACCGTCGGGTCGGTGCTCATCTCCCCGCCGCCGGACACGCCGTCCCCCGCGAAGTGGTTCCACCGGACGACGGCGCTGTCGACCAGCCAGAAGTCGTTACCCGGCAGCGGGATGTCCGATGCCTGCCGGCGCGGCAGCCACCGCACCTGCTCGCCCGCGCCGAGGTTGACGACGGTTCCCGCGTACTCGTAGCGGATGTAGTCGCTGACCGGCTCGCTGACGATCCGCGCCCGGCGGACGACGACGCCGCGGGCGACGGTGCGCCGCACCAGCTCCGCCCAGGGTCTCCAGTAGGCCGAGTCCGGGTCGGTGTCGCGCTCGCCGGTGGCTCTCCAGCGGGCGAAGTCGGCCGCCTCGCTGTTCACCCCGTAGGCGTCGCGCATCTCCAGATGCACGGCGGAGTGCGCGGCGGTGCCCAGCAGCTCGTCAAAGGTGGGCACGATCGAGGACATCGCACGCCTCCCTGACCATGTCGACCATTCTGGCGGGGATACGGATCACGGCCTCGGTCTCCGGGATGCCGACGGCGTGCCCGGGAGCCTCGAAGGCGCCGCACTCGGCGAGCGTGTCCTCGTCGGGCTTCCAGCCCTGGAGCACCAGCTCCCCCTTCTCCTGGTCGACCCAGACCGTCGGGCTCTCACCGGTTCCGGTGGTGGGGTCGATGCCGACGAACCGTAATGCCATTGCTGCCTCCGACGTCAGGGGGTGTTCACGGGTGTACGCCACCGTTGCCCCTGCCGCGACTCCCGGTCAAGGCCGCATCGACGCATCGTCACTTGTCACAGCGTCGTGATGAACATCGGTGAACATCGGTCGCGCTGGTGAACGAAGCATCCCTACCGTCATGGGCAGCACCCGCCCCCGCGCGCCGATGTACGCGGGCGCGTGCAGTAGAGAGCCCCGCGACCGCGCCACGGTCCGGGGGGTGTTCGGCGCCGGAAGGGGCGACGACATGAACGAGAGTACAGACCCCCGACCCGCGGATGGCAGACCGCCGGCGGTGGGCGACCTGGTCGTGGACACCGGCCGCCGCGGCATTCTGGCCCGGGTGATGGCCTGCGACCGCGGACGTTACGCCCTCCGGCCCGCCCGCGGCGGGCTGGAGTGGGACGCCGGCCCGGACCGCGTCAGGCCCGCGACGGCCTCCGACGTGCTCGCCGACCGCATGCGTGCCCAAGGGCTGCTGAGGCCGCAGGACGCACGATGATTCGGCACGTCAACTGGCTGATCACCCGCGATCGGGCCGCGGGCGCACCCCAGGAACCGCTGTACGAGTTCGAGTGCACGACGTGCTCGACGCTCGACGCGCCGGACGGCGGCGGCTCGCGGTCCCCGGCGTCCGAGGACGTCGCGGACGGGCAGGCGTGGGCGATCAAGCACTCGGCCAAGCACCCGGGGCACACCCATTTCCGCGAGAGCATCACGCGTTTCTGGCGGACGCAAATGCAGAACTGACGCCCCCTCGAACCCCCCGCCGCCGGGCGCCCCCGTACCGGCGGCGGGGTCCTCCGCCACGCCCCCGCACGCTGCCGGCCCCTGACCGGCCGCGCGCGGGGGCGGCGCGGGCTGCCGGGCGGACCCTCTACCGTGAGACGCGGAACGAGAGGACTCCTGCCCCATGAACACCTTCCCGGCCGACCGGACCGTGCGGATCGGCACCCGCAGCTCACCGATGGCGCTGGCGCAGGCCAACCTGGTGGCCGGCCTCCTGCGCAAGGAGCAGCCGGGCCTCCGGGTCGAGCTGGCCCCCGTCACCACCGAGGCTGACCGGTGGCAGGGCGACCTGGCCCAACTCGGCGGCAAGGGGCTGTTCGTCAAGCAGATCGACGCCATGCTCCAGCGCGGCGAGGTGGACCTGGCCGTCCACTGCGTGAAGGACGTCCCCGGCGATGTCGCCCTCCCCCAGGGCCTGGTCTTCGCCGCCTACCTGCCCCGGGACGACGTGCGGGACGTCCTCCTCTTCCCCGAGGGCTCCGCCATGCGCACCCTCGACGACCTCCCGGCGGGCGCCACCGTGGCCACCTCGGCCGTACGCCGCAAGGCCCAGCTCAACCGGCTGCGCCCGGACCTCGACGTCGTACGCGTGCGCGGCGCTGTCGGCACCCGGATCGCCAAGCTCGACGCCAGGAAGCAGAACGACACCCCGCTGGACGCGATGATCCTGGCGACCTCGGGCCTGGAGCGGCTGGCGCTGTCCCACCGCGGCCGGCAGGTCTTCACCGTCCACGACCTCCTCCCCGCCGTGGGTGCCGGAGCCCTCGGCCTGGAGTGCCGCCACGACGACGGCCCGATGACCGGGCTGCTGACCCGGCTCAACCACGAGAGGACCATGACCGAGGTCACCGCCGAGCGCGCGATGCTCCACGACCTGCGGGGCCACTGCAACAGCCCCATCGCCGGCCACTGCGTCACCGCCCCGGACCGCCAGCTCTCCCTGCGCGGCATGGTCTTCGCCCCCGACGGCTCGGCCTTCGTCCACACCCACCTGCTGGGCGGCACCGGCAACGACCCCACCGCACTGGGCACCCGGGTCGCCGCCGAACTCCTCCGGCAGGGCGCAGGCGAGATCATCGCGGGCATCCCGCACTGAAGCATCGAGGGCCACGTCGCGGCGGCAGGTGAGGCATCAACAGGGATCAGCCTCCCTCAGGGAAGCGGCAACTCCACGATCATCACCGCGTACACCGGGGAGTCGGGGAACGGCTGGCGCTCGCCCACCTTCCGGTACCCCCAGGACTCGTACAGCGCCTGGACTCGGGGGTGGTCCACGTCCACCAGCAGGACGGCGAGGTCCTCGTCCCGGCCGTCCATCAGTGCGCGGGAGAGGCGGTCCGCGACGCCCTTCTTCCGCCAGTCCGGGTGGACGGCCAGCTCGGAGTAGGAGAACGTGCGGTGCTTCTCCGGGGCCGGGTCGAGGTGCTCACGCCACCACTCGCGCTCCGGGGCCGCCGGAGCGCCGTAGGCGAAGCCGATCGCCTGGTCCCCGTCGTACGCGATGACGCAGGCGAAGCCGGGGTTGCCGCCCCAGTGGTCCACGAACCAGGGGAAGCGCTCATCGAACTCGGTCATGTTGTCCGCGTAGGCGTCGGCATGGATGTTGAGGATCGTCTGCCGGATCTGCGCCAGATCGTCGTGGGTGTAGTGACGCACGTCGAGGATGGCGGTCATCATGCACGCGTCCATTCGAGTCGGTAGCGGTCGGCCCACTCTCGCGTGATCGGGGCCATTGGCGCCAGAGTGATCAAGTCACGGTAGTAGTCACCGAGAAGCGACCTCGTCCTGCCGGTGATAGGGCTTCCGGCCATGAGGGTGAAGACGGAAGCGGCAGTGTCGCAAGCCTGGTCGACGTCACGTTGGTGGAGCTGCGACAGCGCCAGCCGCATGGTCGCCATTGCCCGATTCCTACGGAATCGTCCTGGAATCGCCGACAGTGCCCGATGCGAGGCGGCTTCTGCCTCCGCCGGGTCGCCGGCCCGATCTCGGACAATGGACGACGGCCGCCGCCGAACCGGTGGCTGCGGTGATGAAGTCACGTCGCCTCACGGGTGGCTCCGAGGGTGTGGTGGAAGCGCTCGGCCTCGCCGGAGGACGGAATCCCAACTCCTCGACGGTGCAACCGAACACTGCCCCCAACGCCTCCCGTTGACGTGGGTGGGGCCAGCAAGTTCTTCCGGTCAGCCAGTGCCGGACAGTCCGGTCGCTGACGGTGCCCTCATGACCGTGCTCGGCTGAGTAGGCGTTCACCGCGTCGGCCAACTCGGCCTGGGTGAAGCCCGCCTCGTTGAAGGCGCTGACGAGGTCCCGGTTCGGCTCCACTGACCCAAAGTAGCCATCCGGAACGCGACGGTAGTAGCGAACAACCGGAAATTTCCGGTGGGCGCGACTGCGTACCGGAGCCATTTTTCCTCCTGCACAGGGCGCGGCCGTCGTTCACTGAGCAACGGACGCCGTCTTCGGGACGGCCGACTCGGACGAGCAGCGCACCGTCCCCGTACCGCGCCAGGACCGTCAGCACCGCATCCCTTCAGAGAGGTGAACCCGTGGAGTCGTTTGAACGCGCCCGCTTGGACACCTACTTCAGCAAGATCACAGAGCGCTTCCGCCCTGAAGATCCGCCTTCCTCGTTCCTCGTCACGCACCTCCTCCCCGAGCGCCCGAGCTTCGTCCGCGGTCGGCACCGCGTCCCGCCTGCGGGCTGTGCTCCCCAAGCCGAAGTCCATCGCTCCCGTCGCCCAGCGCGAGGTGGAGGCCATCGTGCAGTGCGACCCGCTCACCCGCGAGCTGTTCGCCGACCCGGACCGGACCGTCGAGTACGTCGAGAGCCGTGCGGCGGGCGAGCGACTTGTCCTGCTTGATGTCGGCGGCTACTTCGCCCCGACCCTGAACGCCCTCCAGGAGCGCTTTTCCGGGACGATCCTCGGTGTGGTCGAGGACACCGAGAACGGCCACAAGCGGTATGCGGAGCTGGACGAACGCAACTGCCCTGTGGTGTCGGTGGCCCGCTCCCCGCTGAAGGATCCCGAGGACTTCCTCGTCGGCCAGTCCGTGGTCTTCTCCACCGAGGCGCTCATGCGCGGACGAGGGGACATCCTGCACGGCCGGCCCGCGCTGGTCATCGGCTTCGGCAAGCTCGGCTCCAGCATCGCCCGTCTGCTGCACGCCAAGGGCGTCCAGGTCACCGTGCACGACATCGACCCCATCCGCCGCGCCCAGGCCCTCAGCCAGGGCTTCGCCGTCGCCCGCGACCGGGACAAGGCCCTGCACGACGCGGGCCTGGTCCTGTGCGCCACCGGGGCGATCTCCTTGCGCAGCGAGGACTTCTCCACGCTCCGCAACGGGGCCTACGTCGCCACGGTCACCAGCAGCGAGGACGAACTCGACCTGGCCGCCCTGCCCGCCGTCTACCAGCGCAACCGGGTCGGCGACCACATCACCCGCTACCAGACCACGGGCCACTACTTCTATCTGCTCAACGGCGGCAACGCCGTCAACTTCCTGCACGGCGCCAGCGTCGGGCCGTTCATCTTCCTCGTGCAGGCCGAGATCCTCGCCGCGATCCGCATGCTCACCCGCGGTGGCCTCGACCCCGGTATGCACGAGGTGTCCGCAACCGACCGGGCCGCCATCGCCGACACCTGGCTGGCCTACTTCAACCGCTGAGGGAACCCGTGACCATCACCGAGCAGCACATCCACGACACGCTGAACGCCTACCTGGGCCGGCACCCCGAGGACAAGAACTCCCTGTCCGGCCTGTTCCAGGTGCTCGACGAGGCGGGCGGCCACATCGTCGGGCGCAGGGAATTCCGGGGCCACGTCACCGCCGGAGCCCTGCTGCTGCGCCCCGACTGCCGCGTGCTGCTGGTCGAGCACAAAGCCCTGGGGAAGTGGCTGTTCCCCGGCGGACACCTGGAGGACGAGGACAGCACGCTGATGCTCGCCGCCCTGCGCGAGCTGGCCGAGGAGACCGGCATCCACCCGGACCTGGTCACCCCTGTCGGCCCGGTTCCCCTGCACATCGACGTGCACCCCATCGCGGCCAACCCCGCCAAGGACGAGCCGGACCACCAGCACTTCGACTTCCGGTTCCTGTTCCGCACGACCGCCGACGTCTCGGCGCTCCAGGCGGAGGAGGTCCTCGACTACTCCTGGCGGTTCGCCGACACGATCACCGCCGAGCCCCTGCGCACCCGGCTGCTGGCGGCCCCGGCGCACTGACCTCTCCTACCGCCACCGGGCCGGCCCCGCACGTGAGGAAGCCGGGGGCGGCGCTTCCGCACGAAGCGCCGCCCCCGGCGGGGAAGGGCCGGGGACGGTCCACCGGTCGGTGAGGGTTCGGCCCCCAGGGCAAAGGGCCGCCGGCGGTGGACCGGGCCGGCCCGGTCGGGGGGTCAGTGGGGGCCGGCGGCCGCGCGGCCGGCCTCCAGTCGGGCGACGGGGATGCGGAAGGGCGAGCAGGAGACGTAGTCCAGGCCGACCTCGTGGAAGAAGTGGACGGACTCCGGGTCGCCGCCGTGCTCGCCGCAGATGCCGAGCTTGAGGTCGGGGCGGGTGGCGCGGCCCGCGGCCACCGCGCTGCGGATCAGGGCGCCGACCCCGTCCTTGTCGATGGTCTCGAAGGGGGACACGCCGAAGATGCCCTTCTCCAGGTAGGCGGTGAAGAAGGACGCCTCGACGTCGTCGCGGGAGAAGCCCCAGACGGTCTGGGTGAGGTCGTTGGTGCCGAAGGAGAAGAATTCGGCGGCCTCGGCGATCTGGCCCGCGGTCAGGGCGGCGCGCGGCAGTTCGATCATCGTGCCGATGGCCAGCTTCAACCGGGTGCCGGTCGTCGCCTCGACGTCGGCGACGACCCGGTCGGCCTCGTCCCGGACGATCTCCAGCTCCTGGACGGTGCCGACCAGCGGGATCATGATCTCGGCCCGCGGGTCGCCCTTCGCCGCCTTGCGGTGGGCGGCGGCCTCGGCGATGGCGCGTACCTGCATCGCGAACAGCCCCGGGATGACCAGGCCGAGCCGCACCCCGCGCAGGCCCAGCATCGGGTTCTGCTCGTGGAGCTTGTGCACCGCCTGCAGCAGCCGCAGGTCGTTCTCGTTGGCGTCCTTGCGGGACTCGGCGAGCGCGACCCGTACCGACAGCTCGGTGATGTCCGGCAGGAATTCGTGCAGCGGCGGGTCCAGCAGCCGTACGGTCACCGGCAGGCCGTCCATCGCCTCGAACAGCTCGATGAAGTCGGCCCGCTGCAACGGCAGCAGCGCGCCCAGCGCCTCGTCCCGCTCGGTGTCGGTGTCGGCCAGGATCAGCCGCTCGACCATCTCGCGCCGCTCGCCGAGGAACATGTGCTCGGTACGGCACAGGCCGATGCCCTGCGCCCCGAACCGGCGGGCGCGCGCGGCGTCCTCGGCATTGTCGGCGTTGGCCCGCACCCGCAGCTTCCTGACCCGGTCGGCGTACGCCATCACCCGGTGCACGGCCTGCACCAGGCCGTCCGCCTCGTCGGCGCCCGCGTGCATCCGGCCCTCGAAATACTCGACGACCGGCGACGGTACGACCGGTACCTCGCCGAGGTAGATCTTGCCGGTGGAGCCGTCGATCGAGATGAGGTCGCCCTCCTCTATCACCACGCCGCCGGGTGCGGTGAGCCGGCGCCGCTTGGTGTCGACCTCCAGCTCCTCCGCCCCGCACACGCAGGTCTTGCCCATGCCGCGGGCGACGACGGCCGCGTGCGAGGTCTTGCCGCCGCGCGAGGTGAGGATGCCCTCGGCGGCGATCATGCCGTTGAGGTCGTCGGGGTTGGTCTCCCGGCGGATCAGGATGACCTGCTCACCCGAGCGCGACCACTTCACCGCCGTGTACGAGTCGAAGACCGCCTTGCCGACCGCGGCGCCCGGCGAGGCCGCGATGCCCCAGCCGATCCGCGTGACCGAGGCGCTGTCCGCGACCGTGTCGTCGAACCGCGGGAACATCAGCTGGCTGAGCTGCGCCCCGGTGACCCGCTGGAGGGCCTCGGCCTCGGTGATCAGGCCCTGGTCGACCAACTGCGTCGCGATACGGAAGGCCGCCGCCGCGGTCCGCTTGCCCACCCGGGTCTGGAGCATCCACAGGTGCCCGCGCTCGATGGTGAACTCGATGTCGCACAGGTCCCGGTAGTGCGTCTCCAGCGTCTCCATGATCGCCATCAGCTGCTCGTACGACGCCTTGTCGATGCCCGCGAGGTCGGCGAGCGGCACGGTATTGCGGATGCCGGCGACGACGTCCTCGCCCTGCGCGTTCTGGAGGTAGTCGCCGTACGTGCCCTGCGCGCCGCTGGCCGGGTCGCGCGTGAAGGCCACGCCCGTACCGGAGTCGGGGCCGAGGTTGCCGAAGACCATCGAGCACACGTTGACGGCGGTGCCCAGGTCGCCGGGGATACGCTCCTGGCGGCGGTACAGCGTGGCCCGCTCGGTGTTCCACGAGTCGAACACCGCGCGGATCGCGAGGTCCATCTGCTCGCGCGGCTCCTGCGGGAAGTCCCGGCCGGTCTCCTTGACGACGATGCGCTTGAAGTCCTCGACCAGTTGCCGCAGGTCGGCCGCGTCCAGGCCGAGGTCGCTGTCGGCGCCCTTGGCCTGCTTGGCCGCCTCCAGCGCCTCCTCGAAGAGGTCGCCCTCGACGCCCATCACGGTCTTGCCGAACATCTGCACGAGGCGGCGGTAGGAGTCCCAGGCGAACCGCTCGTTGTCGGCCTGGGCCGCGAGGCCGTCCACCGAGGCGTCGGACAGGCCGATGTTCAGGACGGTGTCCATCATCCCGGGCATCGAGAACTTGGCGCCGGACCGCACCGACACCAGCAGCGGATCGTCGGGCTGCCCGAGCCGCTTGCCCATGCGCTGCTCCAGCGCGTCGAGGTGCGCACTCACCTCGTCGCGCAGCGCGGCGGGCTCCGCGCCGGACTCCAGATACACCTTGCACGCCTCGGTGGTGATGGTGAATCCGGGAGGGACCGGAAGCCCGAGGTTGGTCATCTCGGCGAGGTTCGCACCCTTCCCGCCGAGCAGATCCTTGAGGTCTTTGTTGCCCTCAGTGAAGTCGTAGACGAATTTCTGCTGTTGCTGCCGTGCCGACACTGGGCCTCGACTCCTCGCGACCGGGTTGCCCTGACGGCGGGGAGCGTACCCATCTCCAAGGCTCCGCAGTGCGTCCATCAGCACGACACACGGTTTTAACCGCCCGTCTGCCGATACTTCGAAAGTATCCGGCTCACCGCCGGGGCTTCGGCGTGCGTTCACGAACCGAAGCCAGCGTGTCGCTGCGCGAGCTTCCGGGGTTGCGGTCTCTACGGTGAGTGACGGTTGGCGTGACCCTCTGCACGGTTGGCGGTGGCACTGAGTGCCGTGCATTCGAGAGGTGGGGTGCTCACACGGGCGCTCTTTTGAGCGCAAGGCGTATCAGATGTGGTACGAATCACGCCGTGCGTCTCACCTCCCGGACGTACGCGTTTCGCCTGGGGCGCCCTCTGCGGCTGAGGGTGCCGCTGCGTCGGCGAGCGCGCTTCCCCCGGGGGCGGGGTCTCCGGCGGTTCCCCCCGCGGCAGGGGTCGCCCACCCGAGGTCACGGCGGTTCCGACGGCACCCCTCCGGCACGGGGGTGCCCCACCAGGGGTGCGGTGGCTTGCGCGGCTCCCTCCGGCACGGGGGTGCCCCATCAGGGCGCGGGGTATTGCGGCGCCCGTGCCGCAAGGGGTGCCCGCCCAGGGGTGCGGTGGCTCGCGCGGCTCCCTCCGGCAAGGGGGTGCCCCACCAGGGGCGCGGTGGCTTGCGCGGCTCCCTCCGGCACGGGGGTGCCCATCAGGGGCGCGGGGAACTGCGCGAGCAACCCACCACCGGCCGGTGGTCCGGAGCGGACCGAGGAGACCCTTCGGGTCGGTGACGACCCGCGCCCCGGTGGGGGCTGAGCGCGCAGTTCCACGCGCCCCCGCGGGGGCGTCCGCACACGACGGTGCATCGTGGCCGGCCGCGCGGCTCCCCGCGCCACTGGTAAGGCGCCGCCTTACCGAATCGCGTACCCGGGGCGGCGTCAGCCGCCAGACGTGTCGGACTCGGCGTCAGCCGACACCGCGGCGCAGTCGAAGGGATCGTTCAGCCACCCGTCCGGCAGGACGACCCGCTTGCCGGCAGCGGTCCGCCCCCGCGGACCATCCGCGTGGGCGGGCCACGGCTGCGCCTGGTCAAGAGCCCCGAGGTGCTCGTCCAGCTCCGCCAGGGTCGAGGCCGTCGCAAGGGCGCGCCGCAGATCGGACCCGACCGCGAAGCCCTTCGTGTACCAGGGCACGTGCTTGCGGAAGTCGACCACCCCGCGGGTCTCGTCGCCGAGCCAGAGCCCGAGCAATTCCGCGTGCCGCCGCATGACCGCGGCGACCCGGCCGAAGTCGGGCGCGGCCGGGGCGAGCCCGGGCGACTCGAAGGCGGCGACGAGGTCACCGAAGAGCCACGGCCGGCCGAGGCATCCGCGGCCGACGACGACCCCGTCGCAGCCGGTGGCCCGCATCATCCGCAGCGCGTCCTGCGCGCACCAGATGTCGCCGTTGCCGAGCACCGGAATCTCCGGCACATGCTCCTTGAGCCGGGCGATGGCGTCCCAGTCGGCGGTCCCGCCGTAGTGCTGGGCGGCGGTGCGGCCGTGCAGGGCGACCGCTGTGACGCCCTCCTCGACCGCGATCCGTCCGGCGTCCAGATACGTCAGATGATCGTCGTCGATACCTTTGCGCATCTTGATGGTGACCGGCAGGTCCCCCGCGTTGCCGACCGCCTCGCGCAGGATCGACCGCAGCAGATTGCGCTTGTACGGCAGCGCGGAGCCGCCGCCCTTCCGGGTGACCTTGGGCACCGGGCAGCCGAAGTTGAGGTCGATGTGGTCGGCCAGGTCCTCGTCGGCGATCATCCGCACGGCCTTGCCGACGGTCACCGGGTCGACGCCGTAGAGCTGGAGGGAGCGCGGCGTCTCGGTGGCGTCGAAGTGGATGAGCTGCATCGTCTTGTCGTTGCGCTCGACCAGGGCGCGGGTGGTGATCATCTCGCTGACGAACAGCCCCTTGCCACCGCTGAACTCCCGGCACAGCGTGCGGAAGGGCGCGTTGGTGATACCGGCCATCGGCGCGAGCACGACAGGCGGCCACGCGGTGTGCGGGCCGATCCGGAGGGCGCCGGGCGCGGGCGGGGCCAGGGTGGCGTCAGCGGTCATGCCGTCCATTGTCCCGCACGCCCGCGGTGCCCCCGGAAGCCGTCCGGCCGAGCGGACGGACCGGCGCGATCGTTGTAGAATAATAATCGTTCTACTCACACAATCATTGGATCCACCATCCATGCCGGAACCGACCGCGAAGCGCCGCAATCTCATCCTGGCGATCTGCTGCATGAGCCTGCTGATCGTCAGCCTGGACAACACGATCCTGAACGTCGCGCTCCCGTCGCTGCAACGGGACTTCCACGCCCCCGTCTCCGGACTCCAGTGGACGATCGACGCGTATCTGCTGGTCATCGCCTCACTGCTGCTGCTGTCCGGATCGACGGCGGACCGGATCGGCCGCAAGAAGGTCTTCCAGACCGGCCTGGTGCTCTTCACCGCCGGGTCCGCGCTGTGCAGCCTCGCGCCGGGGCTGGGGTGGCTGATCGCCTTCCGCATGGTGCAGGCGGTCGGCGGTTCGATGCTCAACCCGGTGGCGATGTCGATCATCACCAACACCTTCTCCGAGCCGCGTGAGCGGGCCCGCGCGATCGGGGTGTGGGGCGGGGTCATCGGCATCAGCATGGCGGCAGGCCCGATCCTGGGCGGCGCCCTGGTGCAGTCGGTGGGCTGGCGGGCGATCTTCTGGATCAACCTGCCGATCGGGCTCGCCGCGCTGCTGCTGACCCACCGCTTCGTCCCCGAGTCGCGCGCCCCGCGGGCCCGCCGGGTGGACCCGGTCGGCCAGCTCCTGGTCATGGCGCTGCTCGGCACCCTGACGTACGGCATCATCGAGGGCACGAACGCGGGCTGGAGCTCACCGCTGATCATCGGCTGCTTCGTGGTGGCCGCGGCGAGTGCGGCGGGCCTGGCGGCGTACGAGACCCGGCGGGTGGACCCGCTGATCGACACCCGGTTCTTCCGCAGCGTGCCCTTCAGCGGTGCCACCCTCATAGCGGTCAGCGGCTTCGCAGCGCTCGGCGGCTTCCTCTTCCTGAACACGCTCTACCTCCAGGACCAGCGCGGCCTGTCGGCACTCGACGCGGGCCTGTACATGCTGCCGATGGCCGCGATGGCGCTGGTCTTCGCGCCGCTGTCGGGCCGGCTCGTCGGCACCCGGGGCCCGAGGATCCCGCTGATCCTCGCGGGCGCGGCGATGACGGCCAGCGGTGTGATGCTCGCGGCGCTCGACGCCCAGTCGTCCAATGTGCTGCTCTTCACCTCCTACGTCCTGTTCGGCATCGGCTTCGGCCTGATCAACGCGCCGATCACCAACACCGCCGTGTCCGGCATGCCGCGTGCGCAGGCCGGAGTGGCGGCGGCGGTCGCCTCGACCAGCCGCCAGGTCGGCCAGTCGCTGGGCGTCGCGGTCCTGGGCGCGGCGCTGGCCGCCGGGCTGCACGAGGGCGCCTGGTGGATCATCGCGGGCTGTGGTGCCTCGGTGCTGGTGCTGGGTACGCTCACCACCGGCCGGTGGGCCAGGGCCACGGCGGAGCGTACGGCAGGGCTGCTGGCGCCCGAGGCGGAGGACAACCGGAAGGCGGTGAAGGTGTGACGACGGCACAGCGGAACACGGCCGGCCCCGAGCGCGGGCCGGGGAGGGTGCACGGGATCGGGGCCGGGACCGAGGCCGCGCATGGGCCGGGTACTCCGCCCAGGAGCGGGGCCGCCGCGCACGGCGAGCAGGCCGCGGGCTCCCCCGGCGTCCCGGACGCCGCCGGGGTCCCGGGCTCCGACGCCGCCCGGGAGACGGCCGAGCGGGTGTGGCGCAATCTGCGGGCCGTGGTGCTGGAGCGCAACGAGCGCCGCAAGGAGGTCGCCGAAGCCATCGGCATGAGCTTCTTCCGGGTCAAGGCGCTGCGCAGGATCGCCGCCCGGCCCTACCGGATGGGCGACCTGGCCACCGAGCTGGCCTCGGACCGCCCCTATCTGACCCTCGTGGTGGACGACCTGGAAAAGCGCGGCCTGGTGGAGCGTACGCAGCATCCCACCGACCGGCGCTCCAAGATCGTGTCGGCGACCCCGGCGGGTCTGGCGACGGCCGCCCGCGCGAACGCGATCCTCGGCACCCCGCCGCCCGCCCTGCTGGGGCTCTCGGCGGCGGATCTGGCGGCGCTCGACCGGATCACCGCGGCACTCGCCGCGCTCCCCCACGGCTGACCGCTTCCCTACAGCCGACCGCCCGCCCCGGGACCGGGACGCCCGCTTCCGCACGGCTTCCCGCGCGGCTCACTCCCGCACCGCCAGGATGGCCGTGTCGAGCAGCGCGTCGAGCCTGCCCGTGCCGCCCGCCTCGGACCACCGGGTGACCGACACCTCCACACAGCCGAGCACCGCCGTGGTGATGGCCGCCGCCCGCAATCCGCGGGTCTCCTCCGGGCCGCCGTCCAGCCTGGCCAGCACCCCGGGCACCAGCAACTCCCGCCACTGGGCGTGCTTCTGCCGCCTGGCCGCCCGCAGCGCCGGCGTACTGGCGAACATCCGCGCCATGGCCAGCGAGCCCTCGCGGTCCGCCGCGATCGCGTCCAGCAGCACATCGAGCGCACCCCGCAGTGCCCGCCACGGGTCCTCGGTCGCCGGCCGGGCGGCTAACGCGTCGGCGAGCCGGACGCCGGACTCCAGCATGCTCCCGACGACCATGTCCTCCTTGGTGTCGAAGTAGCGGAAGACGCTGCGTGCGGACATGCCGACCTCGGTCGCGATCTGCTCGACCGTGGTCTCCTCGAAGCCCTGGGCGATGAACAGCGCGGTCGCCCGTTCGGCGATCTGGGCACGGACCGTTCTGCGGGTCAGCTCGCGCAGGCCGGAGCCCCTCGCGCGGGTGGGTGTCATCCGGCGATTTTAAGCCGTGGCCGCGGTTATCAGACCGCGACCGGCGCCCGCTCCGCCAGCACGATCCGGTGCAGCCGGCCGAGGCGCTCCTCGGTCACCTCGTCCACCGGCGAATACACCGTCAGCCGAGGGCCGTCCTGCGGGCCGAGCCACAGATGCGTGAAGTCGAAGGCCAGCAGGCCGACTTCGGGATTGAGGTAGCGCTTCACATGGCTGCCGGGCCGCAGCACCTCGTGCCGCTCCCAGGCCTGGCGGAATTCGGCCGAATTCTGCTGGAGCCGCCGGAGCATCTCCTTCCACGCGGGCTCCGCGAGGTGCTCGGCCATCGAGGAGCGGAATTTCGCCGCCATCAGCCGGGTGTTCTGCTCCCGGTCGAGCATCCGCTCCCGCCACAGCGGGTCGGTGAAGGCCAGCCACATCACATTGCGGTCCTCGACCGGCATCGCGTCCAGGTCGGTCACCAGCCGCCCGTAGGTGCGGTTGTACGCGATGATGTCGTAGCGGCTGTTGAAGACCGCGGCGGGCAGCGGTTCCAGCTGGTCGATCATGCCGCGGACCGCCGGGGACATGCCCGGGCAGTCCAGATGCGGGTGCGGGTCGGCGGTGCCGGCCAGGGTGAAGAGGTGCCGGCGCTCGTTCTGGTCCAGCATCAGGGCGCGGGCGATGGCGTCGGCGACCTGGCCCGACACCTGGATGTCCCTGGCCTGTTCGAGCCAGGTGTACCAGGTGACGCCGACCGCGGCGAGCTGTGCGACCTCCTCGCGGCGCAGCCCAGGGGTGCGCCGCCTGCGGCCCGGCGGCAGCCCGACCTGCTCGGGCGCGATCCGCTCGCGGCGGCTGCGCAGGAAGGACGCCAGCTCCTGACGGCGGCTCACGGCGCTGTCGGCGTCGTCGGTCGCGGGTGCGCTCTGAGCGGTCATATTCCCAGGATGCCGGATTCGGCAACCAGTTGCCAGGTGCTCGGTATACCTGGATAAACGCTCTCTGGTACCCCCTTGGGGAGAGGTCCAGTGTGGACCGGGTGAACGAGCGAATGAACCAGACACTTCCCTCCCGGGCCCAGGTGCTGCCCCGCGTGACCCGCATCGCGGCGCCTTCCCGCTCCCCGCTCCCGCCTTCGCCCTCGCCCTCGGTCCCGCCCGCCGCGCCGGCGCTGAGCGCGCTCGGCCTGCTGACCGTGCTGCTCGGCGCGGCGCTGCCGATGGTGGACTTCTTCATCGTCAACGTGGCCCTGCCCACGATCGACCGCGACCTCGACGCGGGACCCGCGGTGCTGGAGATGGTGGTCGCGGGCTACGGCGTCGCCTATGCCGTGCTGCTGGTGCTCGGCGGCCGGCTCGGCGACATGTTCGGCCGCCGCACCCTCTTCCTGTGGGGGCTCGGCCTCTTCGCGGCGACCTCGCTGGCCTGCGGCGTCGCGCCCACCGCCTGGACCCTGGTGGCGGCCAGGGCCGCCCAGGGCGCGGCCTCCGCGCTGCTGCTCCCGCAGGCGCTGGCCACCATCCAGGCCGCGACCTCCGGCAGCAGCCGCGGCAAGGCGCTGAGCTACTACGGCGCCACCGCGGGCATCGCCAGTGTCGTCGGGCAGGTGCTCGGCGGCGTCCTGGTCTCCGCGGACATCGCCGGCAGCGGCTGGCGGGCGATCTTCCTGGTGAACGTGCCGGTGGCGGCGGTGGCGTTCGCGCTGGCGCTGAGGTCCGTGCCGGAGACCCGCTCCGCGAACCCCGCGCGCGTCGACCGGGCCGGCACGGCGCTGCTGGCGCTGGCCCTGATCACCCTGCTGCTGCCGCTCACCGAGGGCCGGGCGGCCGGCTGGCCGCTGTGGTCGTGGGCGCTGCTGGCCCTGTCCCCCTTCGCCGCCGCGGCGTTCGTGGCCGTCGAGCGGCACGGCGAGCGCACCGGCGGCGATCCGCTGCTGCCGCCCTCGCTGGTCCGCGTCCACAGCGTACGCAGCGGGCTGCTGCTGATCGTGCCGCTCTGCCTGGGCTTCGGCGGCTTCATGTTCGTGCTCGCGGTGGCCATGCAGGACGGTCTGCACTTCGGGGCGCTGGCCGCGGGTGCGGCGCTGGCACCGCTGTGCGCGGCCTTCTTCGCGGCGTCGCTGCTCGGCCCGCGGATGGTGGCCCGCCACGGCCGCCGTACGGTCACCGCCGGTTCGCTGATCCAGGCGGCGGGGCTGGTGGCGCTGGCCGCGACCTTCTTCCTGGGCTGGCCGCACATCGGCGTCCTGGTCCTCGCGCCCGCCATGGCGGTGATCGGCTTCGGCCAGGGCCTTGTGCTGCCGGTGGTCTTCCGCATCGTCCTCAGCGAAGTGCCCGCGGCGCAGGCGGGGGTGGGCAGTGGGGCGATGGCGACCACGCAGCAGTCCAGCCTCGCGCTGGGCGTCGCGACTCTGGGCACGCTCTTCCTGACGCTGTCCACGTCGGTGGGTTTCCGCGACGCGCTCGTCTGGGCGCTGCTCGCGCAGCTCGTGGCGGTGGCGGCGACGGTCGCGCTGAGCACGCGGCTGCCCCGGGCCGTGGTGTAGCGGGACCCGTTGCGCGGGGCGGGTGGGAAAGAGCGGGATCGGGGGTAGCCGTGGAAGGGGTGGGGTTCACGCACGGGAGCGGGCGGGAGCGCCCGCCTGACGGCGTCGGTGCCCCGCTCGGCAGGTCGTGGGATCCGCGCGCGGGAGGGAGGGGCGGGATGTCCGTCAGCGAGGTGCGGTCACCGAGGAGGAGCGCACCGCCGGCGGCCCTCGTGGCGTGCGGGCTGCTGCTCGTGCCGTGGCTGGTGATACTGGCCAGCGGCGGCGCCCCCCGCTGGACGGCGGGCTGGCTCACCATCGACTCGCTGGAGGCGGTCGGCCTCATGGCCTCCGGCGTCCTCGCCCTGCGCGCGCTGCCGCACCGCGCCCTGCCGCCGACCGCCACGGCGACCGCGGCCCTGCTGCTCCTGGACGCCTCGCTCGACCTGGCGACCTCCCAGGGCGCCGCCCTGCTGCTCGCCGCGGCGATGGCCGTGCTCGCCGAACTGCCGCTCGCCGCCACCTGCGCACTGGTGGCGCTGAGCGCGCTGCGGGCGACGGAAGCGCGGAACGCCCGGCCGGCTGGGGTCCAGCCGGCCGGGCGTCCGCGGGGAGAAGCCGGTCAGCAGCCCAGCAGGCGGCTGCCCAGGTACTGCTCGACCTGGTCGAGCGAGACCCGCTCCTGAACCATGGTGTCGCGCTCCCGCACGGTCACCGCGTTGTCGGTGAGCGTGTCGAAGTCCACGGTCACGCAGAACGGGGTGCCGATCTCGTCCTGCCGCCGGTAGCGCCGGCCGATCGCACCGGCGTCGTCGAACTCGATGTTCCAGTTCGCCCGCAGCGCGGTGGCCAGGCCCTTCGCCTTCGGGGACAGCTCGGGATTGCGGGACAGCGGGAGGACCGCGACCTTGACCGGGGCCAGCCGCGGGTCGAGCCGCATGACGGTCCGCTTCTCCATGACGCCCTTGGCGTTGGGCGCCTCGTCCTCGTTGTACGCGTCGAGCATGAACGCCAGCATCGCCCGGTTCACACCGGCCGCCGGCTCGATCACGTACGGGAACCAGCGCTCGCCGGCCTCCTGGTCGAAGTAGGAGAGGTCCTGGCCGGAGCCCTTGGAGTGGGCGGAGAGGTCGAAGTCGGTACGGTTCGCGACGCCCTCCAGCTCACTGAACTCCTGGCCGCCGAAGTTGAAGCGGTACTCGATGTCGGTGGTGCGCTTCGAGTAGTGCGACAGCTTCTCCTTGGCGTGCTCGTACCAGCGGATGTTCTGCTCCTGGATGCCGAGGCCCGTGTACCAGTTCCAGCGCTCCTGCATCCAGTACTCGTGCCACTTCTCGTCCTCGCCGGGCTTGACGAAGAACTCCATCTCCATCTGCTCGAACTCGCGGGTGCGGAAGATGAAGTTGCCCGGGGTGATCTCGTTGCGGAACGACTTGCCCATCTGGGCGATGCCGAACGGCGGCTTGCGCCGCGAGGTGGTCTGCACCTGGGCGAAGTTGACGAAGATGCCCTGGGCGGTCTCGGGCCGCAGGTACGCCACCGAGCCGGCGTCCTGGGTGGGGCCGAGGTGCGTCTGGAGCATGCCGGAGAACTGCTTGGGCTCGGTGAAGGCGCCCTTGGTGCCGCAGTGCGGGCAGTTGATGTCGGCCAGCCCGTTGGCCGGCGGCCGGCCGTGCTTGGCCTCGTACGCCTCCTCCAGGTGGTCGGCGCGGTAGCGCTTGTGGCAGGAGGTGCACTCGGTGAGCGGGTCGGAGAACGTCGCGAGGTGCCCGGAGGCGGCCCACACCTCGGGGGCGAGGATCACCGACGAGTCGAGGCCCACCACGTCCTCACGGGAGGTCACCATCGAGCGCCACCACTGGCGCTTGATGTTCTCCTTCAGCTCGACGCCCAGCGGCCCGTAGTCCCAGGCGGCCTTCGAGCCGCCGTAGATCTCACTGCTCGGGAAAACGAAGCCACGGCGCTTGCTCAGGCTGACGATGGTGTCGATCTTGTCGGCGGCCACGGTGCTCTCTTCAGTACGACGAAGGGGTCAGTTGTCCCAGATTACCGGCGTGGGCGGGGCGTATATCAAATCCGTTCAGCGGGCTGCAAGGACGAAACGGACCCTACAACGCAATTGACAATCGTTTCCATCCAAGTTGAAAATGACTGTCATGAACAACAGTCGCCGGCTCATACCGGCCACCGCCCTCGTCGCCGCCGCCCTCGCCCTCCCCGCGCTCACCGCCTGCTCCGGGTCCTCCGCCGCCGCGACCGGAGGCGACGGCAAGGGCGGCGGGAAGCTCAGGGTCACCGCGTCCTTCTATCCGCTGGAATTCCTCGCCACCCGGATCGGCGGCAGCGATGTGCAGGTCACCGACCTGACCAAGCCGGGCGTCGAACCGCACGACCTGGAGCTGGCGCCGCGGCAGATCGCCGCGCTCCAGCAGGCCGATGTGATCATCTCCCTGCACGGACTGCAGCCCGCTGTGGACGACGCCATCGGGCAGTCCGGTGTCAAGAACACCGTGGACGCCGCCGCCCTGACCCGCCTTGAGGACCACGGCACCGAGGTCGACGGCCGCCGCCACACCACCGGCGACAACGGCACCGGCGGCGGGAGCGAGGAGGACGCCGGCTCCGACCCGCACATCTGGCTCGACCCGGTCCGCTACGCCGAGGTCGCCAAGGGCGTCGGCAAGGCCCTGGCCCAGGCGGACCCGGCGCACTCGGCCGCGTACGCGAAGAACACCGACACGCTGGTCGCCCGGCTCGGCGCGCTCGACACCGAGTTCCGCGACGGCCTGAAGAACCGCGCCACCGACACCTTTATCACCACCCACGCCGCCTTCGGCTACCTCGCCGAGCGCTACGGCCTGGTCGAGGAGGCCATCAACGGCATCGACCCGGAGAGCGAGCCGAGCGCGGGCCGGATGAAGGCGCTGCTCGACCTGGCCGGGCGCGAGCACGTGACCACGGTCTTCTTCGAGACGCTGGTCAGCGACAAGACCGCAAGGACCGTGGCGGGCGACCTGCGCCTGCGCACCGACGTGCTCGACCCGATCGAGGGCATCACCCCCATGTCGCGCGGCACCGACTACTTCGCTGTCCAGCGCGCCAATCTCCAGGCCCTGAAAACCGCGCTCGGCGTGCCCCGCTGATGGGGAGGGACACGGTGGTGAGCCTGCGCGGGGCCTCGGCCGCACTCGGCGCCCGGCAGGTGCTGCACGGCGTCGATCTGACCGTCGGCCGCGGCGAGGTGGTGGCGCTGCTCGGCGCGAACGGCTCGGGCAAGTCGACCGCGGTACGCGCGGTGGTCGGCCGGGTACGGCTGTCCGCGGGCACCTGGGAGCTGTTCGGCACCCCCGGCGAGCGCTTCCGCCAGTGGGCCAGGATCGGCTATGTGCCGCAGCGCACCACCGCGGCCGGCGGGGTGCCCGCGACCGTACGGGAAGTGGTCGCCGCCGGGCGGCTGGCCAGGACCCGGCTGCGCCCGCCGGGCCGGGCCGACCGGGCCGCGGTCGCCCGCGCGCTGGACCTGGTCGGCATGGCGGACCGCGCCTCGGACGCGGTGGACGCGCTGTCCGGCGGCCAGCACCAGCGGGTGCTGATCGCCCGCGCGCTCGCCACCGAGCCGGACCTGCTGATCATGGACGAGCCGATGGCGGGCGTCGACCTGGCCGCGCAGGACGTCCTCGCGCAGACCGTACGCACCCAGGTCGCGGCCGGCGCGACCGTCCTGCTGGTACTGCACGAGCTGGGTCCGCTGGCGCCGCTGATCGACCGGGCGGTGCTGCTGCGGGACGGCCGGGTCGCGGGCGAGGGGCCGCCGCCGCCCGCCGCGCCCGGCCTTCCCGGACGCGACCACGTCCACCCGCACGCCGACCCGGCGGCCGTACCGGTGAAGGGACACCTCGACCGATGGACCTCCTGACCTACGCCTTCATGCAGCGCGCCCTGCTCGCCGCGCTGCTGGTCGGCGTCACCGCGCCCGCCGTCGGCATCTTCCTGGTCCAGCGCCGGCAGGCGATCATGGGCGACGGCATCGGCCATGTCGCCCTCACCGGTGTCGCCCTCGGCTTCCTGCTCCAGGTCAGCCCGGTCTGGACGGCGGTGGCGGTCTCGGTGGCCGGCGCCGTCGCCATGGAGCTGATCCGCTCCTACGGCAGGGCCCGCGGCGACATCGCGCTCGCCATGCTCTTCTACGGCGGCATGTCCGGCGGTGTGATGATCATCTACCTGGCGCCGAACGGCTCCAACGCCAACCTCACGACGTATCTGTTCGGCTCCATCAGCACGGTCTCCCCGCAGGACATCCCGCCGATGATCGCCCTGGCCGCGTTCGTCCTGCTCGTCGTGCTCGGTCTGCGGCGGCAGCTTTTCGCCATCTGCCAGGACGAGGAATTCGCCCACGTCAGCGGGCTGCCGGTACGGGCGCTGAATCTGCTGCTCGCGGTGACCGCGGCGGTCACCGTGACGGTCGCGATGCGGGCGGTCGGGCTGCTGCTGGTCAGCGCGCTGATGGTGATCCCGGTCGCCGCCGCCCAGCAGGTCACCCGCGGTTTCGCCTGGACACTGGCGGTGTCCGTCGCCATCGGGGTGACCGTCGCCCTGTCCGGCACCGTCTTCTCGTACTACGTCGATGTGCCGCCAGGGTCCAGCATCGTGCTCGCCTCGATGGCCGTCTTCCTGCTCTTCACCGCGGCGGCAGGCCGACTGCGGGCGGCGGGCTGGCACAATGGGGGCGTCAGGGCGCGCAGGCCGTCATGAGGAGGCACCGGTGACCACGATGAAGCCCCCCGGGTCAGCCGGGCCGCCCGTCGCGGGCCGCGCCACCCGGCAGCGGGCCGCGGTCGCCGCGGCGCTGCGGGAGGTCGACGAGTTCCGCAGCGCGCAGGATCTGCACGACATCCTCAAGCACCGCGGCGACTCGGTCGGCCTGACCACCGTCTACCGCACGCTTCAGTCCCTCGCCGACGCCGGTGAGATCGACGTGCTGCGCACCGGTGAGGGCGAGTCCGTCTACCGCCGCTGCTCGGGCGGCGGCCACCACCACCACCTGGTCTGCCGCGTCTGCGGCAAGGCCGTCGAGGTCGAGGGCCCCGCCGTCGAGCGCTGGGCCGAGGCCGTCGCCACGGAGAACGGCTTCGTGGAGGTGGCGCACACGATGGAGATCTTCGGCACCTGCGCCGACTGCGTGGCGGCCAGGACCTGACGCCCGCCGCGCCCCCTCGCGGGGGCGCGGGTCAGCCCTCGGTGCCGTCGCTGTTGGGCAGGGCGCCGCCGAAGCGGCGGTCGCGGCGGGCGAATTCGTGGCAGGCCCGCCACAGGTCGCGCCGGTCGAAGTCCGGCCACAGTACGTCCTGGAAGACCAGCTCCGCGTAACTGCTCTGCCAGAGCAGGTAGTTGGAGGTGCGCTGCTCCCCGCTCGGGCGCAGGAAGAGATCGACGTCCGGCATGTCGGGGTAGTACAGGTATTTGGCGAAGGTCTTCTCGTTGACCTTCGACGGGTCGAGCCGGCCCGCGGCCACATCGCGGGCCAGCGCCTGCGCGGCGTCCGCGATCTCCGCGCGCCCGCCGTAGTTGACGCAGAAGTACAGCGTCATCGCGTCGTTCCCGACGGTCTGCTCCTGGGCCACCTGGAGCTCCTGGACCACCGATTTCCACATCTTCGGCATCCGCCCGACCCACCGGATGCGGATGCCCAGCTCGTCCATCTCGTCCCGGCGCCGGCGGATGACGTCCCGGTTGAAGTTCATCAGGAAGCGCACCTCCTCGGGCGAGCGCTTCCAGTTCTCGGTGGAGAAGGCGTAGAGCGACAGATTCTTGACGCCGATCTCCAGGCAGCCCTTGAGCACGTCCAGGACGACTCCCTCGCCGACCTTGTGGCCCTCGGTACGCGGCAGCCCGCGCTCCTTGGCCCAGCGGCCGTTGCCGTCCATGATCACGGCGACGTGCTTGGGCACCAGCTCCGAGGGGAGCTTGGGCGGCCGGGCGCCCGAGGGGTGCGGGTCGGGCGTGCGGTACGAGGTCCGGTTCAGGCCCAGAATCCCGCGACGTGCCATGGTCGTACTTCTCCTGATTCCCGACTGTCTGTCGACTGCTTCTGACTACTGTCCGCCACTACTGGCTGCTCACCGCTACTTCTCGACGAACCGCAGGGAGCGCAGGCCGCGCTCCAGGTGCCACTGGAGATAGGCCGCCACCAGCCCGCTGCCCTCGCGGCAGTGCCGCTGCTCGCAGGCGTCGGCGGTCTCCCAGTCGCCGCCGAGCAGCGCGCCGAGGAGTTCCAGTGACTCCCGTGAGGGTACGACGCTTCCCGGCACCCGGCACTCGCCGCAGACGACTCCGCCCGCTCCGACCGAGAAGAACCGGTTCGGCCCGGCCATCCCGCATCTGGCGCAGTCGTCGAAGCTGGGCGCGTAGCCGTTGACCGCCAGCGAGCGCAGCAGGAAGGCGTCGAGGACCAGCCGCGGGTCGTGGTCGCCGGCCGCGAGCGTCCGCAGGGCACCGACCAGCAGCAGATACTGCTGCACCGCCGGCTCGCCCTCGTGGTCGGTGAAGCGCTCGGCGGTCTCCAGCATCGCGGTGCCCGCGGTGTAGCGGTCGTAGTCGGCGACGATCGCGCTGCCGTAGGGGGCGATCGTCTCGCTCTGGGTGCACAGCGGCAGGCCGCGGCCGATCAGCTCGCCGCCGCGGGCGAAGAACTGCACGTCGACGTGCGTGAAGGGCTCAAGGCGGGCGCCGAATTTCGACTTCGTCCGGCGTACCCCCCTGGCCACCGCACGGACCCTGCCGTGCCGTCTGGTGAGCAGGGTGATGATCCGGTCCGCCTCACCCAGCTTCTGGGTGCGCAGCACGATGCCGTCGTCGCGGAACAGACTCATGCGGCCATTCTCGCCCATGCCGCGAGCCCGGCGGCTCCCGCGGGCCTCAGCGTTCGGCGCCGGGCGCCACCAGTCCCGACTCGTAGGCGGCGATGACCAGTTGGGCGCGGTCGCGGACGCCGAGCTTGCCCATGATCCGGCTGACGTGGGTCTTGGCGGTGAGCGGGCTCAGGCTCAGCGCCTCGCCGGCCTCCGTGTTGTTCAGGCCGCGGGCGACCAGCGTCAGCACCTCGCGCTCGCGGTCCGACAGGCCCGCCAGCCGGTCCGCGCCGGGGGCGGCGGCCGGCGGGCGGTCCGGCAGCCGCAGCACCCGGGCGATCAGCCGGGCGGTCGGCCCCGGCGACAGCAGCGAGTCGCCGGCCGCGACCGTACGGATCGCGTCCAGCAGTTCCGCGGGCCTGGTGTCCTTGACCATGAACCCGGACGCGCCCGCCCGCAGCGCCGCCACCACGTGCTCGTCGTCGTCATAGGTGGTCAGCACCAGGATCCGCGCCCCGGCGAGGTCGTCGTCCGCGGCGATCCGCCGGGTGGCCTCTATGCCGTCCAGCTCCGGCATGCGGATGTCCATCACGATGACGTCGGCCCGCGCGGTGCGGGCCTGCTCGACCGCCTCCAGGCCGTTGGCCGCCTGGCCGACCACCTCCATGTCGCGGGCTGACTCGACCAGCATCGCGAAGGCGGCGCGCACCAGCGTCTGGTCGTCGGCGAGCAGCACCCGGATCGGCTCGGGTGGGGTCATCTGGGGTCTCCCTGGTGGTCGGCGCTCAGTAGGTCTCTGCGGGCTCTGCCCGGTCGGCCGGGCAGGGCAGGACGGCGGTGACCGAGAAGCCCGCCGTGCCGTCGATCCTGGGTCCTGCGGCGAAGGTGCCGCCGACGCTTCTGGCCCGCTCCCGCATCCCGACGATCCCGAAGCCCTCGGGGCGGTCCGCGGCGGGCGGCTTCACCGGCTCGGGGCCGTCGTCCTCGACGCACACGTGCAGGGCGGCGTCCCGGTGCCTGACCGCCACCCGCACCCGGGGGGCGGGGGCGCCCGCGTGGCGTACCGCGTTGGTCAGCGACTCCTGGATGATCCGGTACGCCGCCGCGCCCACCGCGGCCGGCACCGCGTCCCTGCCCGGGTCCAGGGTCAGCGAGACGTCGGCGCCCGCCGCCTCGGCCGCCTTCGTCAGCGACGGGATGCCGGCGAGGCCGGGCAGCGGCCCGTCGCTGTCGGCGCGCAGCACCCGCAAGGTGGTGCGCAGCTCGGAACGCGCCTCGCGGCAGGTGTCGGCGATGTTGTCCAGCGCGCCGGCCACCGCGGTCCGGTCGAGCCGGTCCGGGTCGGCGAGCAGGATGTGGGCGGCCACGGACGTCTGCACACCGATCAGGGTGATGCTGTGCGCCAGCAGGTCGTGCAGGTCGCGGGCGATCCGCAGCCGCTCCTCCGCGACCCGCCGCGCCGCCTCCTCCTCGCGGGTCCGCTCGGCCCGCTCGGCGCGCTCCATGATCGCAGCGATGTAGTTGCGGTGCATCCGTACGACCTCGCCGGCCACCGCGACCGCCACGACCCAGCCGGCGCCCTGGAGCATCGGGGCGCCGGCGGGCCTGCCGATGGCCGCCATGACGGTGGCCATCGTGCCCACCACGGTCGGCACGACCAGGAACGTCCTGGCCGGGGGTCCGGCGACCGCAACCGAATACAGCGCGATCATGCTGGCCAGCAGGGGGGCTTCCTGGATGTTCTCCATGTAGTGGTAGGGCGCCACGACCGTGACCGTGCCGACCAGGCACCACATCGGCGCGTGGCGCCGCCAGGTCAGGAGGGCGGCGCCGGCCGCCAGCAGGATCCAGCCGAGCGCGTCGGGGCGGTGGCTCCGGGCCGCCTCGGGCAGGGCGAGGGCCAGGGCCGCCTGCCCGAGGAAGATCGCTGCCGCGAAAGCCACGTCGGTGTACGAGACGCTTGTCGTCGGGGTGGCGGCCGGGGCGCGGCCGTGCGCGAGGCTGCTCAACACGCCCCCCATCTTCCCGGCCGCACCCTCCGGGGGTGACGTGGTTCCGAGCTTCCCCTCACGCCAGGGGTCGCCCCTCCCCGGCCTCGGGGGTCTCGGCTCCCCTTGCGGCAGGGGGTGCCCCTCCGCTGGCGCGGGCCTGGGGTGCGCTTGCGTCGGCGGGCACGCTTCCCCCGGGCGCGGGGGTTCTGGCGGCTCCCCTTGCGGCAGGGGGTGACCCTGGGGCGCGGGGAACGGCGCGCCCAGCCCCCACCGGGGGCGCGCTGTCCGCACGGCGGGTCGTGCCCCGCAGGGGCGCGAGGAACGGCGCGAGCAACCCACCACCGGCCGGTGGTCCGGATCGAACCGAACAGCCCCTCCGGGCCGGTGACGACCCGCGCCCCGGTGGGGGCTGAGCGCGCAGTTCCCCGCGCCCCTGGGGGGCACCCCCTGCCGCAAGGGAGCCGCGGAACCCCCGCGCCCGGGGGAGGCGTACCCCTGACCGCAAGGGAGCCGCGGAACCCCCGCGCCCGGGGGAGGCGTACCCCTGACCGCAAGGGAGCCGCGGAACCCCCGCGCCCGGGGGAGGCGTACCCCCGGCCGGAGGGGGACCGCCGGAACCGCGGCGGCTCGGGTAGGGCGCCCCCGGCGTTACGTGGTGGTCGCGGCCGCCGCCGCGAGAAGGCGGTCGATGTCGTCCGTGTGGAGCGAGAGGCAGCGGCCGACCGCCTCAAGGACCTCGCGCTCGGCCGGCAGATAGGGCCCGTCCGCGAGAGCGATCCGCGCGCCCTGGAGCAGCACCCGCTCCCGCCCTTGCTGCGCGAGATGATCGGCGAGCGGTTCGAGCGCCTCGTGCAGCTCGATCGACAGCCAGCTGCCGCACCCGTCCACGCAGTCCGCGAAGGAGTGGTGCCCCAGCTCCTGCGACGCCGCGTACCGCCCCTCGTCGGCGACGATCGCGGCGAGCAGCCCGAGCAGCTGGTCCTCCGTACAGTCGCTGAAGCCGGCCGAGCGCACCGCCTCGACGGCGGCCTCGCGGGCCGGGCGCCCGGTGGAGCCGCCCGCGGTGAGCACGGCGAGCGCGATCGTGTGGACGGCGTCCCGCAGCATCGCGGAGAAGCGGGTGGTGGTCGGGCAGAGCAGCACCTGGGCGGCGTACTGCCGGTGGCATGCCGCGCATTCGATCACCGAGCCGGCCGTACCGCGGTTGAGCAGCGGCACATTGAGCACGGTGAGCCGGCGGGTGCCCGTTCTGCGGTGGTAGCTGCGGTCGCCGCCGCAGTCAGGGCAGAAGAACTCGCCGTCGTCCTCGGTGTGCCAGGACGTTCGCACACCCCAGATCCACAGCCCCAGCTTCATCACGCTGCACCCTCCGGCCGTCTTCGTCCCGGTACGTACCCGCATCGGCCCGTACGCGCGCGAAGACGCCCCGGCAACGGTGCCGTACGCCGTGATGTTAGCCACATCAGCGAGGCGCAGTCAGTACCGCGTACGGGGGCAATTCCCTGCCGCCCCCGTACGCGTGAGGTGCTTCGTACCGGTTTGCCCCGGTCAGCGCTCGGCGCGATTGACCGCGGAGACGACCGCCTGGAGCGCCGCGCGGGTGGTGTTGGGGTCGATGCCGATGCCCCACAGGACCCGGCCGCCGATCGCGCACTCGATGTAGGAGGCGGCCTGCGCCGAGGCGCCCTCGCTCAGGGTGTGCTCGCTGTAGTCCAGCAGCCTGGCGTCCACGCCGGCCTTCGCCAGCGCGTCGAAGAAGGCCGAGATCGGGCCGTTGCCGGTGCCGTTGAGCGTCGTCTCGGCGCCGTCCAGGACGGCTTCCACCGTGAGAGCGGCCGTGCCGTCACTCGAAGTTGACGCCTGCGCCGAGCGCAGCACGATCCGGCCCCAGGCGTTGTCCGGGGTCGGCAGGTACTCGTCCTGGAAGGCCGACCAGATCTGCGCCGGGGTGACCTCGCCGCCCTCGGCGTCGGTCCTGGTCTGGATGATCTTCGAGAACTCGATCTGCATCCGGCGCGGCAGGTCCAGCTTGTGCCCGTTCTTGAGCACATAGGCGACGCCGCCCTTGCCGGACTGCGAGTTGACCCGGATCACGGCCTCGTACGAGCGGCCGACGTCCTTGGGGTCGATGGGCAGGTACGGCACCGCCCACTCGATCTCGTCCACGGTCTTGCCGGCGGCTTCGGCGGTCGCCGCCATCGCCTCGAAGCCCTTCTTGATGGCGTCCTGGTGGGAGCCGGAGAAGGATGTGTAGACCAGGTCGCCCGCGTAGGGGTGGCGCGGGTGGACCTCCATCTGGTTGCAGTATTCGGCGGTGCGCCGGATCTCGTCGATCTGCGAGAAGTCGATCTGCGGGTCGACGCCCTGGCTGAACAGGTTCATGCCCAGCGTGACCAGGTCCACGTTGCCGGTGCGCTCGCCCTGCCCGAACAGGCAGCCCTCGGCCCGGTCCGCGCCGGCCATCAGCGCCAGCTCGGCGGCGGCCACCGCCGTACCGCGGTCGTTGTGCGGGTGCACCGACAGGCAGACGTACTCGCGCCGCGACAGGTGCCGCGACATCCACTCGAAGCGGTCGGCGTACGTGGACGGGGTGGAGCGCTCGACGGTCGCGGGCAGGTTGAGGATGATCTCGCGGCCCTCCTCGGGCTGCCAGACGTCCATCACGCCCTCGCAGACCTCCAGCGCGAAGTCCAGCTCGGTGTCGGTGAAGATCTCCGGGCTGTACTGGTAGCCGAAGGCCGTCTCGTCGCCCAGCAGCTTGTCGGCGTACTCCATCACCAGCCGGGTGCCGTCCACCGCGATCTGCCGCACCTGTTCGCGGCTGCCGCGGAAGACGACCCGGCGGAAGACCGGGGCGGTGGCGTTGTAGAGGTGCACGGTGGCCCGGGGGGCGCCGCGCAGTGACTCGACGGTGCGCTCGATCAGCTCCTCGCGGGCCTGCGTCAGGACGGAGATCGTCACGTCCTGCGGGATCGCGCCCTGCTCGATGATGGAGCGCACGAAGTCGAAGTCGGTCTGGCCGGAGGCCGGGAAGCCGACCTCGATCTCCTTGTAGCCCATCCGTACCAGCAGGTCGAACATCTCGCGCTTGCGGGCCGGCGACATGGGGTCGATCAGCGCCTGGTTGCCGTCCCTCAGGTCGGTGGACAGCCAGCGCGGCGCCTTGGTGATCCGGGCGTCGGGCCACGTGCGGTCGGCCAGGTCCACCTGCTCGTACCGGCCGTACTTGTGGATCGGCATCGCGGTGGCGCGCTGGGCGACCGTCGCGGCGGTGATGGGCGTGGCACGGCCGACGCTGTTGGGGCTGGTCATGGGGGGCTCTGGCTCCTCGGGATCCGTTCGTGGAACGGCCGACGGCGAAAACGCCAAAACTCCGCGGGGAGGGGGTCGGCCTACGACTACAGGCCCTCGCCGCGGCAGCTAAGAAGGAGCAGCCCGAAACGCATGATGGCAACGACCATAACCGAGCCCGGCGGAATCACGTAGCCGGTATGTACTTCCTCTCAGCATGCAAGATGGACGGTTTCGTCCACCAACGTCCCCGCCCTTCGCTCGTTCTCGTCAATTCCACGGCGAACACGGTGACGCATTGTGCGCATGGTGCCACATTCCGTACATGGACTCCTCTGCCTCGACCCCCGTTTTCTGTACGATCATCCCGCCGCACGTCCTGGACCGGCTGGCCAGAGCCGAAGACCTGGCGCTGGCCGCGGCGGCCCGCCACACCCTGGAGCACGACGCCCGCGAGCGCACCAGGCGGCACCTGAACACCGTCCTCGGCCCCACCGCCGCCGCTGTCGTGGCCGCCGCCGCGTCCGACAAGCCGCGCCGCACGATCTACGACGCCAAGCACCACGACACGCTGCCCGGCCACAAGGTCCGCGCCGAGGGCGCGGAGCCGACCTCGGACGCCAGCGTCAACCGGGCCTACGACGCGCTCGGCGCGACCTTCGAGACGTATCTGAAGGCCTACGGCCGGCACTCGATCGACAACGCGGGCCTGCCGCTGAACGCGTCGGTGCACTACCTCAAGGGCTACAACAACGCCTTCTGGAACGGCGAGGCGATGGTCTTCGGGGACGGCGACGGCCGGATCTTCCTGGACTTCACCATCCCGCTGGACGTCATCGGCCACGAGCTGACGCACGGCGTCACCCAGTACAGCGCCAACCTGGACTACCAGGGCCAGTCCGGCGCGCTCAACGAGTCGGTCTCCGACGTCTTCGGCAGCCTGATCAAGCAGTTCGCCCTCGGCCAGACCGCCGACCAGGCCGACTGGCTGATCGGCGCGGGCCTGCTCGCCCCCGGGGTCAACGGCAAGGCACTGCGCTCGATGAAGGACCCGGGCACCGCCTACGACGACCCGCAGCTGGGCAAGGACCCGCAGCCCGCTTCGATGTCCGGCTACATCGACACCACGCAGGACAACGGCGGCGTCCACCTCAATTCCGGCATCCCCAACCGGGCCTTCTACCTGGCCGCCACCGCGATCGGCGGCCACGCCTGGGAGCAGGCGGGCCAGATCTGGTACGACACCCTCACCGGGGGCAAGCTCTCCTCGCAGGCGCAGTTCGCGGACTTCGCCGCGGTCACCGTCGCGGCGGCCGTGGCCCGCTACGGTGAGGGCGCGCAGAGCCAGGCGGTGCGCGACGGATGGACCCAGGTCGGCGTCACCCCGGCGCCCGCCGCCGGACTCCCCCGGCAGCAGCCCAGCCAGCCGCAGGAGGCGTGAGCAGCCGATGCGTATCGAGGTGACCCGCTCCGGCGGCTTCGCCGGCCTCACCAGGCATGGCGCCCTGGACACCGCGGACCGCCCCGACGCGGGCCACCTCGCCGCTCTGGCCCTCGCCGCCCTGACCCCGTCCCTCACCGAGCGCGAACCGGTCCCCGACGGCTACTCGTACACGATCAGTGTCGACGCCGCCGTCGTCCAGTGCGCGGACCCCGACCTGTCGCCGGCGCAGCGGGAGCTGATCACGGCGGTGCTGGGCGAGGGCGCGTAGGGCGCGGGAGGGCACGGCAGGGCGGCCCATCGGGAGAGGGGAACGCCGAAGGGCGGCGGGGCCTTGGAGGCCCCGCCGCCCTTTCGTTCACCCTGGGGCGGTGGCGATCAGTACGCGGAATTCACGTTGTCCATCGAACCGTAGCGGTCGGCCGCGTAATTGCAGGCGGCGGTGATGTTGGCGACCGGGTCGTAGATGTTCGACGAGGTGCCGGACACGTGGTAGCGGTCGAAGGTCGGGTTGATCACCTGGAGCAGACCCTTCGAGGGAATGCCGTTGCGGGCGTTGATGTCCCACAGGTTGATCGCCTTCGGGTTACCGCTGGACTCGCGGATGACGTTGCGGTGGATTCCCTCGTAGGTGCCGGGAATTCCCTTCGAGTGCATGATGTCGAGCGACTCGCGGATCCAGCCGTCCAGGTTGTTCGCGTACGTCTTGGTGACGGCCTTCTTCGTGGTCGCGGTGTGCGCCTTCTTCGGCGTGACGGTCTGCGCCTTCTTGGGCGTGACGGTGTGCGTCTTCTTGGGCGCGGCCACGGCGGCACGGTGGGTGGAGCGGTTGGCTGCGGCCTTCGTCGTGGACCGGTCGGCCGCGGCCTTCTTCTCCGCTGCCGTGTCGGCGGCCTTCTTCTTGGTGTCCACGGCCTTCTTCGAGGCCGCGGCCAGGTCGGTCTTCTGCTGTGCCTTCTTCTGCGCGGTGTCGTGCAGAGTGCGCTGCGACGCCATACCGGACTGCTCGCCAAGGTCCTTGACGTGCGTACCGGTGGAGACGGAGAACCCGGTCGGGTCGCCCGCCGCGGTCGCCGAGCCGGCTCCTGCGGTCGCTTCCAGCCCGGTGACCGTCAGCACGACCGCGGCTGCGGCTACTGCGCCGGCTGCCGTGATCTTGTGCTTCTTCGACATCCGGTTGAACTTCGCGAACGAGGGGAGCTTCTTCGGGATCGTGGGGAGCTGCATTAGGGGATTACCTCTTCCGTAGCGGGACCCCTGAATTGTTAGAGGGGGCGGAACGGGAGGTCAAAGACCCCGCCTACGCCTCGCATTCGTAGCGGGCGCCCGAGGTGTGGATTCCCTGTGCAATGCCGGGCCGACGGCTCACTAAGCGGCTTAGTATGTGACCTGCGCCCTATCGAGGGGATCACAAAGGGGCACCCCCTCTCTCACACGGAGTAAAAGAGGGGGTGCTTTATGTGAGCGGTTTATGTGACCCCGGTCACCGTGAAAACGGGGCAGAAACGGAGAAGCGGGGCGGAAGCGCTCCGGGGGCGGCTGCCCCTTGGGACAGGGGCGGTCAGCGGGTCGCGGGGGCCGGGGCGGGGGCGGGCTTGCCGGCCGCCGGGGCGGGGTCCGCGGCGCGGCCCTGGCGGACCAGGGCGAAGACGGCGATCGCGCCCGCGAGACCCGCGGCAGCCCCGTAGAGGGAGATGCGGTCGAGCGCGGAGGCGTACGCCGCGTGCGGGGTGCCGCCGTGCGAGGCGACGTCGCGCAGCCGGGCGGTGAAGACCGCGCCGAAGAGGGCGATACCGATGGTCATACCGAGCTGACGTGCGGTGTTCACCGCGCCGCCCGCCATGCCCGCGCGGTGCGGCGGGACCGCGTCGACGGCCGCGGAGACCAGGACGGGGGTGGTCAGGCCGACGCCGACGCCGATCACCGCGAGCCCGGCGATGACCGAGGACTGGCCGGAGGAGGCGTGGACGGTCAGCGCCAGCAGCGCGCAGCCCGCGCCGATGATGAACAGGCCGCCGCCGATCGGCACCCGTGCGGGGAAGCGGTGCATGTGCCGCCCGGCGATCGCGGCGACGACGAAGGCGGTGCCGGCCATCGGCGTCAGGGCCAGGCCGCCGCGGATCGGGCTGAGGCCGAGGACGTTCTGCAGCCAGAGGGAGAGGTAGACCAGGCCGCTGAACGCCGCGGCCTGGTAGAGCAGCGCGCCGCCGAGCAGGCCGCTGAAGCCGGGGCGGCGCAGCAGTGCCAGGTCGAGCATCGGGTGGTCGGAACGGGCCTCGACCAGGACGAAGGCGACCGCGGCGACCGCGGCCACCGCGAAGGCGGTGAGGGTCAGCGCGTCGGTCCAGCCGTCGTCGCCGCCGCGGATCAGGGCGTAGGTCAGGGCGGCGGCGGCCAGCGTGAAGGTGGTGGCGCCCGGCAGGTCGAGCCGGCCCGTACCGCGCTGCCCGGCGGCCGGCAGTGCCCGCAGGGCGATCACGATCGCGATGGCGGCCACCGGCAGGTTGACCAGGAAGATGGCCTGCCAGCCGAAGCCCTGGGTGAGCAGGCCGCCGAGGATCGGCCCCGCCGCGGCGGCGGCGCCGTTGACCGCGCCCCACACGCCGAAGGCGACCCCGCGGTCGCGGCCGTGGTAGGTCGCGGCGACCAGCGCGGCCGAGGTGGCGAACATCGCGGCCCCGCCGACGCCCTGCACGGCGCGCGCGGCGATCAGCACGGCGGAGTTCGGCGACAGCGCGGCACCCAGCGAGGCCGCCGCGAAGACGCCGAGCCCGGCGACGTAGAGCCGGCGGTGCCCGAAGAGGTCGCCGAGCGAGCCGGCGACCATCAGCAGCGCGGCGAGGGCGAGGGCGTAGCCGTCCATCACCCATTGCAGGGCGGAGAAGGGTGCGTCGAGGTCGGACGCCATGCTCGGCAGGGCGACGTTCACGATGGTGACGTCGACCAGGAGGATGAAAGCGCCCAGGCAGATCGTCACGAGGGGCAGCCATTTGCGCATGGAGGTGTACTCCGTTCGGTGGTGCGGTGGAGCGGGGTTGACGCTCTCAGGCTGCGTGACCGCGGTCATACGCCACAGCCATGGCCGCTCCGGCGGTGGAATCCGACTCCGCCTACGATGTCGGCATGGGATCCGACACCACATGGGCGCCGCTGCGCGTTCTCGACCTGCTGGACCAGCAGGTCGTGCAGGCGCTGCAACTCGACGGCCGGGCGCCCTTCCGGCGGGTCGGCGAGGTGCTGGGCGTCTCCGACCAGACGGTCGCCCGCCGCTACGCCCGGCTGCGGACGTCCGCCGGGCTGCGGGTGCTCGGGCTGACCGATCCGCTGCGGGTCGGGCTCACCCCGTGGTTCGTACGGGTCTGCTGCACCCCCGACGCCGCCGCGTCGGTCGGCGAGGCGCTGGCCCGGCGCACCGACACCCGCTGGGTGAGCCTGCTGTCGGGCGGCACCGAGATCTTCTGCCTCACCCACGCGTCCAGCCCCGGCACGGACCCCGACGCGCTGCTGCTCCAGAAGCTGCCGCGGACCCCGCGGGTGGTGCAGGTGACGGCGCACGCGCTGCTGCACGTCTTCTTCGGCCACGACCTCAGCCCGGTCAGCAGGACCGGGCCGCTGGACCCCGAGCAGCTGCGCGCCCTGCGCCCGCCCGCCGTCGAGGCGGACGGCGACCCGGTCCAGCTCAGCGACGCCGACCGGCGGCTGCTCGACGCGCTCGCCCACGACGGGCGCACCCCCGCCGCGGAACTCGCCGGGCTCACCGGCTGGTCCCCGACGACCGTACGGCGGCGGATGGCCGAGCTGCGCGCGTCCGGGGCGCTCTACTACGACCTCGACTTCGGGACCGGGGCGCTCGCGCCCGAGATGCGGGCCTCGCTGTGGCTGGAGGTCGAGCCGGCCGCCCTCGCCGAGGCGGGGCAGGCGCTGGCCGGGCACGCGGAGGTGGCGTTCGCCGCCGCGATCACGGGGACGGCGAACGTCTACGCGTCCGTGCTGTGCCGGGACCCCCGGGCGCTGTACCGCTACCTGACCGGGCCGGTGGCCGCGCTGCCGGGCCTGCGCCGGACGGAGACGGCCCCGATCCACCGCACCCTGAAGGGCCCGAGCCCCTATCTCGACCCGGCCAGGACAGGGCGCCCGGGCACGCGGGCCTGAACCCCGACCGCCCCGGGGGCGCCGGCGCAGGCCCCCCGCCCGCTACCTCCGCGCGGCCTCGTCGAGCTGCCGCGCCCACTCCGGGTACGCCGCCAGCTTCGCCTGGACCAGCGCCGCCATGCCCGCGCCGACCGCCGGGTCGGGGTCGTCGGTGAAGCGGACCGCGGACAGCCGGGTGACGTACGGCAGGATGTCGTCGTCGCCCGCGAGGTGGACCGGGTCGTACAGGTACCGCTCCAGCGCGTCGAGATCCGCCACCCCGACGCAGTAGGCGTGGCTGAAGCCTTCCGCCGGGTCGCCGAGGTCGCGCCCGACCGTGCCGTACTCCGCCGACTCCACCGACGCGGTCCGCCGCATCGCCGCCAGCACCTCGGCCTGCCGCTCCTCGCCTGCCGGCCCCGAACGCCGGAGGACGGCCCGGCGGCGCGGAACGCCGGGAAGTCAGAAGCCGAGCTTGCGGAGCTGCTTCGGGTCGCGCTGCCAGTCCTTGGCCACCTTCACGTGCAGGTCCAGGAAGACCGGGGTGCCGAGCAGCGCCTCGATCTGCTGGCGGGACTTGACGCCGACCTCCTTCAGGCGGGCGCCCTTGGGGCCGATGATGATGCCCTTCTGGCTGGGGCGCTCGATGTACAGGTTGGCGTGGATGTCGAGCAGCGGGCGGTCGGCGGAGCGGCCCTCGCGGGGCAGCATCTCCTCGACCACCACCGCGATGGAGTGCGGCAGCTCGTCGCGCACGCCTTCCAGCGCGGCCTCGCGGATCAGCTCGGCGACCATGATCTGCTCGGGCTCGTCGGTCAGGTCGCCCTCGGGGTAGAGGGCGGGACCCTCCGGGAGCAGCGGAATGAGCAGGTCGGCGAGCAGGCCGACCTGTTCGCCCGCGACCGCGGAGACCGGCACGATCTCGGCCCATTCGAAGCCGAGGTCGCGGCCGAGCTTGTCGACGGCGAGCAGCTGGTGCGCGAGGGCCTTGGAGTCGACCAGGTCGGTCTTGGTGACCACCGCGACCTTCGGCGTCCTGCGGACCCCGGCCAGCTCGCGCGCGATGAAGGTGTCGCCGGGGCCGAGCTTCTGGTCGGCGGGCAGGCAGAAGCCGATCACGTCGACCTCGGCCCAGGTGCTGCGCACCACGTCGTTGAGCCGCTCGCCGAGCAGGGTGCGCGGCTTGTGCAGCCCGGGGGTGTCGACCAGCACGAGCTGGGCGTCCGGCCGGTGCACGATGCCGCGCACGGTGTGCCGGGTCGTCTGCGGCCGGCTGGAGGTGATCGCCACCTTCTGGCCGACCAGAGCGTTCGTAAGAGTGGACTTGCCGGCGTTGGGACGACCGACGAAGCAGGCGAAGCCGGACCGGTGTGCGGGGCCGGCGGCGGAGGGGGTACGAGCGCTCATGGGCCTCATTCTCCCCGATGGCGGGGGTGGACGAGGACGGCAGGTTTCACGGCGGCCGCCGGGCCCCCCGGTGAGGGTGCCGAAACGCCCGCGCAACACGAAACACCGCGGAAACCTGCTCGCCCACGTACGGTAACGCGAGCCCGTGACGCTTCCCCTACCCGCCCGTGGAAGGGGACCCCCTCGTGCTGCTGCTGTCCGCCGACCAGACGGCTGTGAACGCCGCCGACACCGCCTGGCTGCTGGCCGCCACCGCGCTGGTACTGCTGATGACGCCGGGCCTCGCGCTCTTCTATGGCGGCATGGTCCGCAGCAAGAGCGTGCTCAACATGCTCATGATGAGCTTCGTGTCGATCGCGCTGGTCACGATGGTGTGGCTGATCGCCGGCTACACCCTCGCCTTCGGCCACGACGCCGGCGGGCTCGGCCTGATCGGAGACTTCGGGCACCTGGGCATGCACGGCATCGGCCCCACCTCGATGCACGGCCATGTCCCCACCCTGCTCTTCGCGACCTTCCAGCTGACCTTCGCGGTGATCACCGCGGCCCTGATCAGCGGGGCGGTGGCGGACCGGGCACGGTTCGGGGCGTGGGTGGTCTTCGTGGTGGTGTGGACGCTGGCCGTATACGTCCCCGTGGCGCACTGGGTCTTCGCCGACGGCGGCTGGATCGCGGCGAAACTGCACGCGCTGGACTACGCGGGCGGCACGGTCGTCGAGGTGTGCTCGGGCGCCTCGGGTCTTGCGCTGGCGATCGTGCTCGGGCCGCGGCTCGGCTTCCGCAAGGACTCGATGCGGCCGCACAATCTGCCGCTGGTGCTGCTGGGCGCGGGTCTGCTGTGGTTCGGCTGGTTCGGCTTCAACGCCGGGTCCGCGCTGGGCGCCGACGGGATGGCCGGCGCCGCCTTCCTCAACACCCAGACCGCGGGCTGCGCGGGCCTGCTGGGCTGGCTGCTGGTCGAGAAGCGCAGGGACGGGCACGCCACGACGCTGGGCGCCGCGTCCGGTTCGATCGCCGGCCTGGTCGCGATCACCCCGTCGTGCGGCAGCGTGGACGTACCCGGCGCCGCCGTGGTCGGGCTCGCCGCGGGCGTGCTGTGCTCGTACGCGGTGAGCTGGAAATTCCGCTGGGGCGTGGACGATTCGCTGGACGTGGTCGGCGTTCACCTGGTCGGCGGCATCGTCGGCACCCTGCTGATCGGGCTGCTCGCCACCGAGTCGATGACCGGCGGCCCCGAGGGCCTGTTCTACGGCGGCGGCCTCGCGCAGCTGGGCAGGCAGGCCGTCGCGGTCGCGGCGGTCGGGGCGTACGCCTTCGCCGTGACGTACGGGCTGGGCCGGGCCATCGACCGGCTGATGGGCTTCCGGGCGAGCGAGGAGCACGAAAGGACCGGCCTGGACCTCACCGTGCACGCGGAGACCGCTTACGATCACGGCGTACTCACGCACGGCATGTCCCACGGCGCCGCCGTACACGCCGGCGCGCAGGCCGCCCACGACAGGAGCCCACTGGGATGAAGCTGGTCACCGCCGTCATCAAGCCGTACAAGCTGGACGACGTGAAAACGGCCCTGCAGGAGAGGGGGGTGCACGGCATGACGGTCACCGAGGCGAGCGGCTACGGCAGGCAGCGCGGCCACACCGAGGTCTACCGCGGCGCCGAATACCGCGTCGACCTGGTCCCCAAGGCCCGCATCGAGGTCCTGGTCGAGGACGCGGACGCCGACGCGGTCATCGAAGCGCTGGTGGCCGCCGCCCGCACCGGCAAGATCGGCGACGGCAAGGTGTGGGCGGTGCCGGTGGAGACGGCGGTCCGCGTCAGGACCGGTGAACGCGGCCCGGACGCGCTGTAGCCCCCGGGGCGGCCGGCCCGGCCGACGCGCGGGTGGCCCGGGTCAGCCCGCGCTGAGGGTGCCGCGTACGGACCCGTCGGGGCCCGCCACGATCACCGGGACGGCGGCGCCGCCGAGGTCGCGGACCGCGGCGCGGCCGGCGTCGTCCGCGGCGTCGGCGGCGGTGACCACCGCGGCGGCCTCCAGCGACTCCGCGCCGCTGGCCACCGCCATCGCGACGGCGGTCTGGAGCGCGCTCAGCCGCAGCGACTCCAGCGCGACGGTGCCGGCCACGTACGTCCTGCCGGTCTCGTCCCGCACGGCGGCCCCCTCGGGCACCCCGCCCCGCGCCCTGGCGGACCGGGCCAGCGTGACGAGCTTGCGGTCTTCCGGGTCCGGCAGGTCGGTGGCCGGCTGCTGATCACTCATACGCGCGATCATAGGCGCACCGCCGGGCCCGCCTCCCCCGCCGCACCCGCCACCGGCGCCGCCGGTCACTCCGCCACGTCCAGTTGCCGCCGCACCCGGTCCCGCATGCCCGCGGCTCGCGGATCGGTGTACGCGGCGAGGCAGCCGAGGACTTCCGTCCGGAGCGCGTGCGCCGTCGCCGGATCGGCGGGTGCCAGGGCCGCCGCCAGACAGTCCAGCTCCCGTGCCCGCTGCCAGGTGTCGCCGGCCTCCCGGTGAAGAGCGACGGCCCTGCGGTGGAAGTCGACCGCCTCGGCATGCCGATCCAGCTGTACGTACGTCTGTCCCGCGCCGCGCCAGGCCAGCGCCTCACGGCTGCGGTCACCGAGGCGCCGGTGGAGCGCGGCCGAGCGCTGGTAGGAGGTCAGCGCGGCCCCGTACTGACCGGTGGCCCGCTGGACACTGCCGAGAGTGAGGAGCCAGTACCCCTCCAGGCGGTGGTTGCGCAGGCCGAGGGCGATGTCCAGGGCTTCGTCGATCGCCGCCCGGGCCGCGTCGATGTCGCCGCGCTCAAGGTGGACCTCGGCGGCGATGTTCAGGGCGTTGCCGATGCTCTGCCGATTTCCCGCAGCGCGGTGGGCGGACAGCGCCTCGTGGACAGCAGCGGCGGCTTCCTCCGGCCGGCCGGCCTCCAGGCGGGTCCTGGCCAGGTTGGACAGCGCCATCGCCGTCCGGCGCCGGTCGTCCTGCTCGCGGAAGACCGCACCTGCCTCGGCGAAGTGCTGCTCGGCGGGGCCGAGGCTCCGGGTCCGCAGCTCGATCAGCCCCATGAGGTTCAGCGACCGGGCCTCCTCGACACGGCTCCCCGCGGTCCGCGCGAGCGACAGGGCCTCCCGGTGCCGGCCCAGCGCCTCGTCCAGCCGGTTGAGCAGCCGCAGGCCGATGCCCAGATCGCTGAGCAGCCGGATCCGGGCCGCGGTCTCCTGACAGCGGACGGCGGCGGCCAGACCCGCGTGGCCGGTGTCGAGCCACTCCGCATACGAGGCCGACGGCGGCAGCGCGGCCCACAGCGCCTCGGCCAGCTGCCATGCGAGGCTGTCGAAGCCCGCCGAGGCGGCTGCGTCGACCAAGCCCCGGAAGTTCCCCTGTTCGCGTTCCGACCAGTCGACGGCACTGTCGTAGTCGGGGAAGGCCAGGGGCGGCGGCGTGGTCGGTGGTTCGTCCAGGGGTACGTGCGGCTCCGCCGGCCTGATCCGGTTCTGGGCTCTGTCGGCGGTGTGCAGATACCAGCCCAGGACGCGGCGAAGGGCGGCGCCGCGCTGCGCGGCAGGTTCCTCGGCGCGGGCCTGGTCGGTGGCGTACGCGCGGAGCAGGTCGTGGAATTGGAAGCGGTCCGGTGCGGTCTGCTCCAGCAGATGGGCGCCGACGAGGTCGTCGAGGAGCTGCCGGACACGGGCCGGCGCATGGTCGGCGAGCGCCGCAGCCGCGTGCGGCCCGAACTCGGGGCCCGGGTGCAGCCCGAGCAGCCGGAACAGCCGGGCGGCAGGCTCGGAAAGGCTGCGATAGGACCATGCGAAGACGGTGCGCACAGCCTCGGCCTCGTCGTCGCTGCCCGTGCTCAGCGCGTCCCAGAGCACCGACTCGTCACGCAGATCGGCGATGAGGTCGTCGATCCGCAGATGCGGGTGACTCGCGGCGCGTTCCGCCGCTATCCGCAGCGCGAGCGGCAACCGGGCGCAGAGCCGGGCGAGTTCTGTGAGCTTTTCCAGATCGTCCTCGGGTCGATAGCCGCTGGTGACGGCGCGGAGCAGGGCGACGGCCTCGGATTCTGGGAGGGTGCCGAGGGTCAGCCTGCGTGCTCCGTCGCGGACGGCGAGACCCGACAGGCGGCTGCGGCTGGTCACCACGACAAGGCTGTTGCCGCTGCCCGGGAGGAGCGGGCGGACCTGGCCGGCTGTCGCCGCGTTGTCGAGGAGGACGAGCATCCGGCGGTCCGCGAAGAGCGAACGGTAGAGCGCGGCGGCGGATTCCACGTCCTGCGGCACTTTGGAGCCGGGTACGCCGAGTGCGCGCAGAAAATGGCGCAAGGCGTGCTGCGCGGCGACCGGCTCTCCGGGGTCGTACCCGCGCAGGTTGACGAAGAGCTGGCCGTCCGGGAAGCGGTCCTTGACCGAGTGGGCCCAGCGCAGCACCAGCGAGGTCTTGCCGGCACCCGCCGTACCTGCCACCACGTGCACGGACACCACGGTCCCGGCGCCGTCAGGACCGGGCAGGATCGCGTTCAACTGACCGAGTTCAGCGGCCCGGTTGACGAAGCCGCGCACATCGGCGGGAAGCTGCCGCGGCGTCGGGCCGGGCCGCTCGGCGGGCTGCGGGGGATGGAAGTGGATGCCGCCGCTGACGCTTCCCGCCTGGACGACATCGCGCGATGTCCCGGAGAGGTCGTTTCGCGAACTGCCGGGACGTCCGTCGTGCTCCGGCGTACTGATCGGCCGCTCCTTCTCAGGCCGCGGGAGGCGGGGGAAGACGGAGGAGGGCGCGGGGGAAGTACGCGGTGATGTCCTCGGCTGCGGTGTACGCATCCCGGATGAAGGTCGCCCACGGGGCGACCACGGCGGGGTCGGTGAACCGGATCGCCGCCCGCGTCACACCGGTGTCGGTGTACAGGACCTGGTAGAGGACCTTTTCATCCAGGATCACCACCTCGGGCACGTGGCCGGCGGCTTCCGAGGCGGCGATCACCTCGGCGGGCATCACCCGCGTGCTGTAGCCGCACTCCGCACGCAGGTGCAGCCAGTGCAGCTCCCATTGCACGTACGGCGTCAGCGGCTCCTCGATCACGCGCAGCCGGCGGAAACTGTGACCGTGCTTCTCGTCGTCCTGCGCGGCCTCGCGTACCGAGGTGCGTTCCGCCTCGAAAAGACGCAGCGCCTCGGACCAGTCGCCCCGGCGGAGGGCGTCGCGGCGAGGGTTCGCCTCCTCGAAGTGCTGGAGCCGTTCGAGCTTCCACGACTCGCCGTCACGGATCACCGCACGGCGGGCCCGGAAGTCGCGACGGTAGTCGGGAAGCGCGAGCCTCTCGCCGTCCTCCGCCCGGAGCGCGGGGGCGCGCAGCTCACTCATCGGGGATGTCCGCCTTCGCCGCGCTGAGCATGTTGCCGGGGATGACGACCAGGCGCTCGCCGGAGCCGAGAGCGACGCCCTCCGGGAGCCGGGTCGCATACGCCGAGGTGAGGTCACGTCCGATCACGGCGACATCACCGTTGCTCAACCGCCAGATGTCCGGGCAGTCCTCTTCACCGTCCGAGTTACCTGTCGCGGCGGCCGACTTGCCCAGGCGGCACACGAACGACGCCGAGGGGTCCGCTTCCCAACGCTCGGCCATGGCCGCTCCCGTTCCTCCCTGCGTCACAGAAAGTACCCGCTCATACTACTCGGCGTGTTCGGATCTGACGGGAGGCCGGAATCGGCCATGGGTGGGCCGGGGGGACGGTCAGCGGCGGGTGGCGGCGTAGTCGAGGAAGGACGACCACTCGGTCGGGGTGAAGGCGAGGTGGGGGCCGTGGGGGTCCTTGGAGTCGCGGACGTGGATCGTGCCCGGGCAGGCGGCGACCTCGACGCAGCTGTCGCCCTGGGAGCCGCTGTAGCTGGACTTCTGCCAGGAGACGGCGACTTCGACGCAGTCGCCTTCGCTGCCGCTGCTGTAGCTGCTCTTGAACCAGACCAGGTCGGACGTGCTCATAGCGCTCCTCGCATGCGCTCCAGCAGGGCCGCCGAATGCCCGACGAGGACTTCGTCGAGCGGGCCGAGCCGGTGCTCGAACGGCACACGGGCGGTGAGGAGGTCACCCGGGAACTGCTGGATCACCTGCTGGAGTTGATCGGCCGGCAGTGGAACGTCGAGATCCAGATCATGCCGCTGCGGCAGCCCGTGCAGGCTGATCCCCTTGTGCTCGCGCAGCGCGTGCACCACCGCGCCGAACGTCCGCAGACTGTCGGAGGTTTCGGGCTCGCCGCCCGTACCCCCCGTACCGTTCGTCCCATCGACCATCCCGGCCACCTCTCTCACGGGGGCACGGATCGTGCCTCATTCACGTGAGACCAGCGTCACAGCAGATCGCCAGTACCGTCCACACTTCGCGTACGTACGCTGACGCAGCGTACGTAGTAGCGGGGTGTTCAAGGGGCTCCGGGGCGGCCCGCGTCACGACTCCGGGCGGTCGATCACGCGCAGCCACGTACCGTCCGGCTGGCGGCGGGCGACCTGGACGCGGCCGCCGGTGCCGTCCTTCGGGGCGGTCGAGGTGAGGGCCAGGTCGCCGCTGACCAGGGTCGGCAGCGGGTCCTCGACCTCGAAGACCGGCTTGGCGGCGAGCAGCCCCGCGTACAGCTCGCGCAGGGCGGCGGCGCCCTGCGAGGGGCGGTCGGCGGGGTAGGCGACGACGGCGTCGGGTTCGAAGAGTTCGAGGATGCCGTCGAGGTCGCGGGCATTGACGCGGGCGACCAGCAGGCGGGCGATGTCCTCGGGGTGCCGGGCGCGTTCACGGGTGTCGGTCATGGTCGGGCTCCCTCGGTTTCGCTTCGGGTCTTACGCCTTCCAGCCTGGCGCCGACGCGATCAGAAGTCCAAGGACTGCTTCTGCTGCGAACCAGAAGCCCTGCTCATACCTCGTCCTCCGCCGGGGAGGGCCCCTCGTGCGGCGCCGCCTCCGCCGCGTCCAGCGGCTCGACCAGCACCGTGCCGATCCGGTTGCGGCGGCCCGCCTGCGTCTCGGCGGTCAACCGCAGCGCCACCGTGGGGCGTTCGCCCGAACCGTCCTCGGGCAGCGGCACCACGGCCGTCGCGCCCGGGATCGGCACCCGGCCGAGCGACTTGGCCAGCAGGCCGCCGACCGTCTCGACGTCGTCGTCGTCCAGGAGAACCCCGTACAGCTCCCCGAGGTCGCCGATGTCGAGGCGGGCGGTGACCCGGTAGCGGTCGTCGCCCAGCTCCTCCACCGGCGGGGTCTCCCGGTCGTACTCGTCGGTGATCTCGCCGACGATCTCCTCCAGGATGTCCTCGATGGTGACGATGCCCGCGGTGCCGCCGTATTCGTCCACCACGACCGCGACATGGTTGCGGTCGCGCTGCATCTCCCGCAGCAGGTCCCCGGCGTTCTTGGTGTCGGGCACGAAGGCGGCGGGCCGGATCAGCGTGGAGACCAGGTCGCTCTCCGCCTCCCGGTTGATGTGGGTGCGGCGGGCCAGGTCCTTGAGGTAGACGAAGCCGACGACGTCGTCCTCGCTCTCGCCCGTCACCGGGATGCGCGAGAAGCCGCTGCGCAGCGCCAGCGTGGTGGCCTGGCGGATCGTCTTGAAGCGCTCGATCATCACCAGCTCGGGCCGCGGCACCATCACCTCGCGGACGATGGTGTCGCCCAGCTCGAAGACCGAGTGCACCATCCGGCGCTCGTCGTCCTCGATCAGCGACTCGGACTCGGCGAGGTCCACCATCGCCCGCAGCTCCGCCTCGCTCGCGAACGGGCCGCGCTTGAAGCCCTTCCCCGGCGTCAGCGCGTTGCCGAGCAGGATCAGCAGCCCGGGGACCGGACCCATCACCCGGGCCAGCGGCAGCAGGACGTACGAGGCGGCCGTCGCCGTGTTCATCGGGTGCTGGCGGCCGATGGTGCGCGGCGAGACGCCCACGGCGACGTACGACACCAGGACCATCACGCCGATCGCGACGAGCAGCACCTGCCACGTACGGTCGAAATTCCGGGTGCAGACCACGGTGATCAGCACGGCGGCCGAGGTCTCGCAGGCGACCCTGACCAGCAGGGCGACATTGAGGTAGCGGGTCGGGTCGGACGCGACCGCCAGCAGGTTCGCGGCGCCCTTGCGCCCCGAGCGCAGCGCGTCCTCGGCACGGAAGCGGGAGGTCCTGGCGATGCCGGCCTCGGCGCACGCGGCCAGCCAGGCCACGATGACAAGCAGGACTGCGGAGACGATCATGCGGTGCGCGCCGCCGTCAGTGGGTGGTGGGCGCGGGCGAGGGCCCCTCGATGCCGCGTTCGGCCCGCCATCCGTCCAGGATGGCCTTCTGGAGGCCGAACATCTCGGCCTTCTCGTCCGCCTCCTCGTGGTCGTACCCGAGCAGGTGGAGGACGCCGTGCACGGTGAGCAGTTGCAGCTCCTCGTCCATGGAGTGGCCGGTCGGCGCCTCCTCCCCCTGCCGCTTGGCGACCTCGGGGCACAGCACGATGTCACCGAGCAGGCCCTGCGCGGGCTCCTCGTCCTCCTTGCCGGGACGCAGCTCGTCCATCGGGAAGGACATGACATCGGTGGGGCCCGGCAGGTCCATCCACTGCACGTGCAGCTGCTCCATGGCGTCGGCGTCCACGACGATCACCGACAGCTCGGACAGCGGATGGATGCGCATGCGCTGGAGCGCGTAGCGGGCGGCGTCGAGGACCGCCTGCTCGTCGATCTCCCAGCCGGACTCGTTGTTGACGTCGATCGCCATGATGATGTGGTCGGTTACTTTCTCTTGGTCCGTGCGCTGTTGGCGCTGCTGCCGCGATGGACGCCTGCGGCTTTGGCGGCGCCGGTGCCGTTGGGTGCACCGCTGCCGCCGCTGCCGCCGGCTTCTTCTTCGGCGACCGCGCTGTCGTACCGCTCGTAGGCGTCCACGATGCGTCCGACCAGCTTATGGCGCACCACGTCGGTGCTGGTGAGCCGGGAGAAGTGGACGTCCTCGACATCGGCGAGGATGTCCTGCACCTGCCGCAGTCCGCTCTTGGTGCCGCGCGGCAGGTCCACCTGGGTGACGTCACCGGTGATGACGATCTTGGAGTCGAACCCGAGCCTGGTCAGGAACATCTTCATCTGCTCGGCGCTGGTGTTCTGCGCCTCGTCCAGGATGATGAAGGCGTCGTTAAGCGTGCGACCACGCATATATGCGAGGGGCGCTACCTCGATGGTGCCGGCCGCCATCAGGCGGGGGATCGAGTCCGGGTCGAGCATGTCGTGCAGGGCGTCGTAGAGCGGGCGCAGATACGGGTCGATCTTCTCGTACAGGGTGCCGGGCAGGAAGCCGAGGCGTTCGCCGGCCTCGACCGCGGGGCGGGTCAGGATGATGCGGTTGACCTGCTTGGACTGCAGGGCCTGCACGGCCTTGGCCATTGCCAGGTAGGTCTTGCCCGTACCGGCCGGGCCGATGCCGAAGACGATGGTGTGGCGGTCGATCGCGTCCACGTAGCGCTTCTGGTTGAGCGTCTTGGGGCGGATCGTGCGGCCGCGGCTGGACAGGATGTTCTGCGTGAGCACCTGGGCGGGTGTCTCGGCGTCCTGGTCGGCGGCGCTGCCGTTGGCCCGCAGCATGGCGATGGAGCGCTCGACGGCGTCCTCGGTCATGGGCTGGCCGGTGCGCAGCACCAGCATCATCTCGTCGAAGAGCCGCTGGACCAGCGCGACCTCGTCGGCGTCGCCGACCGCGCTGATCTCATTGCCCCGTACATGGATGTCGACGGCCGGGAACGCCTGCTCGATCACGCGGAGCAGAGCGTCGCCTGAGCCCAGGACGGTCACCATGGGGTGCTTGGCCGGTACGACGAAGTGGGCGCGCGCCTGCGGCGGCTGCGGCTGCTGCTTTGTCGGTGTCTGAGTCATGGGCCGGCGCTAAGGCCTGCTCATCCCGCTTTCTGCTGATCGAGGACCCCGATCGGGTTCTGGGTTACCAAGCCTACGACGTGGGCCGTCGGCCGCCGAGGGGATTTGCGGTTGTCGACGCCGCCGGCGCCAGCCGTACGCGCGCCCGTCACGCCCGGCGGAAGCCGATCGTGGGCACCGCCCGGGGCAGCGGCCAGCGGCGGGGGGCCGGCGGGATCAGCGCGTCCAGGAAGGCGTACCGGCGCAGCGCCTCCGCCGGGGTGCCCGGCTCGGCCTTGGCCCGCGTCCACCACGCGGCGACCTCGGTCCAGCCGGGCGCGGACAGCGAGCCGCCGAATTCCTGGACGGACAGCGCCGCGCACAGCGAGCCGAAGGCGAGCCGGTCGGTGAGCGGCCAGCCGGCCAGGGTGCCGGTGACGAAGCCGGCCACGAAGACGTCCCCGGCCCCCGTCGGGTCCAGGGCGTCCACGATCAGGGCGGGCACCTCGGCGGTCTCGCCGCTGCCGGAGTCCACGGCGACCGCGCCCTCCGCTCCGAGGGTGACCACGGCCAGCGGGACCAGCTCGGCGAGCCTGCGGGCGGCGGCGGCCGGGGTGGCGGTGCGGGTGTACCGCATGGCCTCCTCCGCATTGGGCAGGAAGGCGGCGCAGTGCCGGAGCCCTTCGAGGTCGGCCGGGTCCCAGCGGCCGGTGTCGTCCCAGCCGACGTCGGCGAAGACCTGCGTGCCGTTCGCCGCGGCCTGGGCGATCCACTCGCGGTCGGGGTCGGGCGCGGGCTCCTCGTCGGAGGCCCGGTCGCGCTGGCCGAGCGAGGCGACGGCGGCCCGGGCGGGCGGCGGGCAGGCGTGCACGGCCTCCTCGGGCGGCGGCGCCCGGTGGCCGTGGCTGACCATGGTGCGCTCCTCGTCGTAGGCCATCGACACGGTGACCGGGGAGTGCCAGCCGGGGATGCGGCGGGAGGGGCCGAGGTCGATGCCCTCGCCGGCCGCGAGGCTCTCCCAGCAGTAGTCGCCGTACATGTCGTCGCCGAAGGCCGCCGCCAAGGTGGTGTGCAGGCCGAGCCGGGCGAGCGCCGTCGCCATGTTCGCCACCCCGCCGGGGCTCGAACCCATGCCGCGGGCCCAGGACTCGGTGCCGCGCACGGGCGCGCTGTCGAGACCGGTGAAGATGATGTCGAGGAACACGGTGCCGGTGAGATAGACATCGGTCGCCGGGTCCCCCGCGGCGCGCACCGCGCCGAGCGGGTCGAGAACGGGCTGGTCGTCCATGGAACACACTGTGCACGACGGCACTGACAGTGACGAGGAATCTCGGGACGGAGTACGGGTGAAGCTCACGATTCTCGGTGGCGGCGGCTTCCGGGTGCCGCTGGTGCACCGGGCGCTGGCCGGCGACCCCGCGATCACCGAGGTGGTGCTGCACGACCAGGACCCGCGGCGGCTGCGGGTGATGGCGGCGGTGCTGGCGCAGTCGGGCGCGAGCGGCCCCGCGGTGCGGCTCGCGGACGGCCTGGACGACGCGGTGCGGGGCGCGGACTTCGTCTTCTCGGCGATCCGGGTCGGCGGTACTGCGGGCCGGGTGCGCGACGAGCGGCTGCCGCTGGCCGAGGGGGTGCTCGGGCAGGAGACGGTGGGCGCGGGCGGCGTCCTCTACGGGCTGCGGACACTGCCGGTCGCGGTGGAGATCGCCGAGCGGGTACGGGCGCTGGCGCCGTCCGCCTGGGTGATCAACTTCACCAATCCGGCGGGCATGGTGACCGAGGCGATGTCGCGGGTGCTGGGGCCGCGGGTGATCGGCATCTGCGACTCGCCGGTGGGCCTGGTGCGGCGGGCGGCGCGGGCGGCGGGCGCCGACCCGGACGCGCCGGACTTCGGCTACGACTACGTGGGCCTGAACCACCTCGGCTGGCTGCGCCGGCTGACCGTGGCGGGGCGCGACCTGCTGCCGGGCCTGCTGGCGGACCCGGCGGCGCTGGGCACCTTCGAGGAGGGGCGGCTGTTCGGCGCGGAGTGGCTGGCGGCGCTCGGCTCGCTGCCGAACGAGTACCTGCACTACTACTACTTCCGCCGCGAGACGCTGGCCGCGGTCAGGGCCGCGGACAGCACCCGGGGGGAATACCTCGACGGGCAGCAGGGCGCGTTCTTCGCGGCGGCGGACCAGGAGCCGTCCCGGGCGTACGAGCTGTGGGAGGGCGCCAGGCGGGAGCGGGAGGAGACGTACGGCGCCGACAGCAGGGCGGCGAGCGGCGGTTGGCAGCGCGACCCGCACGACCTGGACGGCGGCGGCTACGACCGGGTGGCGCTCGCGCTGATGCGGGCGATCGCGCGGGACGAGCGGACCGTACTGATCCTCAATGTGCCCTCCGGCGGGGCGCTGCCGTTCCTCGACGCCGACGCGGTGGTGGAAGTGCCGTGCGAGGTGGGGGCGTTCGGGGCGCGTCCGGTGCCGGCGGCGGCGCCGGACGAGCACCAGGCGGGGCTGATGCTGGGCGTCAAGGCGGTGGAGCGGGCGGCGATCGAGGCGGCGGCGACGGGCTCGCGGCGGGCCGCGCTGCGGGCGCTGGCGCTGCATCCGCTGGTGGATTCGCCCGCGGCGGCCTCCAGAATCCTCGACGCGGTCGGCTGGTAGCCGCGTTGGCCCCACCTGTCCGTCCCGTACCATCCGTCCATCGGGTGACGTTTCGGCGAACTCTCGCGAAACGCCAGGGAAACACCTTCTGACCTGCGATGTGACGATACGCGCGTAGACCTTGCTTGACCTGCCCGGATCGGGGGGTCTAACTTTCGCCGCACCAACCAGCGTTGAAGGAGCACCGTCATGTCCCGTGCCCGTCTGTCCCGCCGCTCGCTGGCACTGGCCGCCGCCGCGGCCACCCTGGGCGCCACCTTCTACGGCGTCGGCGCCGCCACCGCGGACAACTCGGTGCCGCGCAGCGACAAGCAGATCCCCAACCTCACCAACGTGGTCAACGACATCAAGGCCTACTACGGCGACACCGTCGACGCGTCGGGCGAGCACTTCGCGTCGGCGGACAGCAGCTACGCCCACCAGCTGGCCGGCATCGAGGCCAAGGCCAAGTCCGACCTCGCGCACGCGCTCCAGCACGGCCACGGCAAGCACGACAGCCACGGCAAGAAGCCCGCGATCGTGCTGGACGTCGACGACACCAGCGTGCTGACGTACAACTACGAACTCGAGGTGGGCTTCAACTACACCCCGGCCAGCAACCAGGCCTACCTGGACACCAAGAACATGCCGGCCGTCTTCGGCATGGACAGCCTCGCCAACTGGGCGGCCGGCCAGGGCGTCACGGTCTTCTGGATCACCGGCCGCCCGGAGGCCCAGCGCGCCGACACCGTACGCAACCTGAACGCGGTCGGCTACAAGGCCGCGCCCGACACCTCGCACCTCTACCTGAAGAACAGCGCGAACCCGCCGGCGTACCTGAGCTGCGGCTCGACCTGTACGACCATCGAGTACAAGTCCGGCACCCGGGCGCACATCGAGTCGCTGGGCTACGACATCATCGGCAACTTCGGCGACCAGTACAGCGACCTGTCCGGCGGTTACGCGGACAAGTCCTTCAAGCTGCCGAACCCGATGTACTTCCTGCCGTAACCGCGAGGCAGCACCCGTCGGGGTCCCGGGCTCAGCGGCGGCCGGGCACCGGGACCCGCGTCAGATCCGCGGCAATGGTCAGGCCGCCGGTGAAGCCCGCGGCCCTGGCCTGCTCCTCGAAGCCCGCGGGGTCCTGGTAGCGCTGCGAGAAGTGCGTCAGCACCAGGTGGCGTACGCCCGCGTCGCGGGCCGCCGCCGCGGCCTGGCCCGCGGTCAGATGGCCGTACTCCTCGGCAAGTGCCGCGTCCTGGTCCTGGAAGGTCGACTCGATCACCAGCAGGTCGCAGCCGTCGGCCAGTTCCGGCACCGCGTCGCAGAGCCGGGTGTCCATGACGAAGGCGAAGCGCTGGCCCCGGCGCGGCTCGCTCACCTCGGCAAGGGTGACGCCGTTCAGTACGCCCTCGCGCTGGAGGCGGCCGACATCGGGTCCCGCGATGCCGTGCTCGGCCAGCAGGGCGGGCAGCATCCGGCGCCGGTCGGGTTCGGTGAGCCGGTAGCCGTACGACTCGACCGGGTGCGACAGCCGGCGCGCCTCCAGGGTGAAGTCCTCCGTCACGGCCAGCACCCCGTCGCCGGTGACCGGCTGCTCGCGCAGGGAGACGGTCTCGCGGTAGGCGGTGGCGTGACGGAGCCGGTCGAAGTAGCGCTGCCCGCTCGCCGGGTAGTGGGCGGTGACCGGGTGCGGCACCCGGTCGAGGTTGATCCGCTGGATCACCCCGGCAAGGCCGAGGGAATGGTCGCCGTGGAAATGTGTGACGCAGATCCTGGTGAGGTCGTGCGCGGCGACCCCGGCGTGCAGCATCTGGCGCTGGCTGCCCTCGCCGGGGTCGAAGAGGATCCCCTCGCCGTCCCAGCGCAGTACATAGCCGTTGTGGTTGCGCTGCCGGGTCGGCACCTGGCTCGCGGTGCCGAGGACGACGAGTTCGCGTGCGGACATCGGTGGGCGGCGGCGGGGCCGCCTCAGACCAGCCGCTGGAGGTCGCGGCCGCCCAGCACATGGGCGTGGGCGTGGAAGACGGTCTGGCCGGCGCCGGGGCCGGTGTTGAAGACGATCCGGTAGCCGGTGCCGTCGACCTTCTCCTGGGCCGCCACCTCGCCGGCCTCCCTCAGCACGTCCGCGGTCGCGCCGGGGTCGCCGGCCGCCAGCGCGGCGGCGTCCGGGTAGTGCACCCGGGGGATGACCAGGACGTGGGTCGGCGCCTGCGGGTTGATGTCCCGGAAGGCCAGCGTGGTCGCGGTCTCGCGGACGACGGTCGCGGGGATCTCGCCCGCGACGATCTTGCAGAACAGGCAGTCGGCCTGGGGCTCTCCCGCCATGGCGGGGCTCCCTTCTCGGGGGCGTACGGGGCTTCGCATCGTACCGGCCCGCGCCGGGCGGAAGATCCGCGGCCCGACGTGCCGTGGCAGTGACGGAAGGTGACCGCCGGGGCGGCGGTGAGCCGGGGTGCCGGACGGCCGGGTGAGCCGCGGCGGCCCGCGGGCGGCCCGGCGGCGTACCGGACATATGTGTTCATGCCAGGGCGTCTCATGTGGCGACCTGGGACATGCACCGTTTGTGCGCCGCCGCCACAATTGCGGCGACCCAGCGCTCCTCGCGGAAGGACGAGCGCGGGTCCTCGGCTCTGTCCTGGAGCAGCCGCCACAGATCCGCCCTGGTCCAGGCGGCGAAACGGCGGTGGGCGGTGGCGGGTGAGACATCGAAGGGGGGCGGCAGCTGCCGCCATGGACACTCGGCCATCAGCACGTAGACGACCGCGGTGAAGACCTTGCGCTCATCCAGCGGCGCCGTGCCGCCACCCTGGCGGCGGCAGCTGAAGACCGGAAGCAGCGACTCGACCAGCTCCCACAATTCGTCGGTCACCAATCGCTGAGCGAGATCAAACCCCATGCGACACCGCTAAAACATTGTTCCCACTAAACACAACCACGTGAGACACCTTCCCCGTGTACGACTCCCCCGCATTCCGGGACTGTGCGCCGACTATGACACCGGCTCCGGCCTTCCGTCCACGGATCCCGGATCATCACGGAACGCATTACGCGGCTTTCCCCAATGCGTATTGATCTTGAGCCGAAGAGGTCCGTGTACGTTCCGTTCACCCGTTGACACGCTTCCGTGTTCCATGCAAATCTGTCGGGGCCGGAGACGGAGCGAAGGATGCCGTTTCCGAAAGGGACCGGCGAACGCACCATCATCCAATGGCCAGCGCATTCCCTTTTCTTTCCCAGACGCCCGGGTAATCCCGGGCCGCCGCCGAATTGTCGGACGGCGAAGTGCACCGCCCTGAGAGAAGGAGTTCGCCATGAAGAAGATCACCGTTCGCAAGGCCGGCACCGTCCGTCTGACCTCGGCCGCCGCCTCGGCCTATTGCTGCGGCGCCAGCTGAGTCACCGGCCCGGGCCGCCCCGCACAGGGGACGGCCCGGGCCGAGCCCGTACGGCCCGGCCCGCACGGCCCCGCGTCCCCGTACAGCCCCACGTCCCACGTCCGTACAGCGCGACCGCACGCCCCCCGCAGCAGCCCGCGACCCGTACCAGTGAGGCAGATATGGCAACGGTTTCCCCGGATCTCGACCGGCCGGTGCGGCTGCACCCGCTGACCTATCTGGAGGAGGGCGACGAAGTCACCGTCGGCCGCGCCGACATCGACTCCTACGGGCTCTTCCCGGTCGACGGCGCCGCCCTGCTGCGGAGGCTGGAGGCCGGCGACTCCCCCAACACCGCCGCCCGCTGGTACACCGAGACGTACGGCGAGCAGGTGGACGTCGCGGAATTCCTGGAAGTCCTGGAGGAGCTGGAACTGCTGGTCAAGGACGGCGAGGAGGCGGCGGAGGCGGCCGGCCCGGTGCGCTGGCAGCGCCTGGGGCGCGCGGTCTTCTCACCCGCCGCCTGGGTCGCCTACGGCCTGCTGGTGGCCGCCGCGGTGGCCGCCGCGATCCGCACCCCCGCCCTGGTGCCGCGCTATCAGCACCTGTTCTTCACCCACTCCTCGCTGGTGGTGCTCACCCTCGGCATCGTGCTGGGCCAGGTGCCGTGGATCCTCGCGCACGAGGCCTTCCACGCCCTCGCGGGCCGCCGGCTCGGCCTGCACTCCACCCTGTCGATCGGCCGCCGCTTCTATTACGTCGTCTTCGTGACCGCGCTGGACGGACTGGTGGCGGTGCCCCGCCGCAAGCGCTACCTGCCGATGCTGGCCGGCATGCTGCTGGACGTCCTGGTGATCTGCGGCCTGACCCTCGGGGCGGCGGGACTGCACGGCTCCACCGGGGCCGCGGGAGTGGTCTACCGGCTGCTGCTGTCCATGGCCTTCGCCGTGGTGCTGCGGCTGGCCTGGCAGTTCTACTTCTTCCTGCGCACCGACCTGTACTACCTGGCGATCACCGTACTGGGCTGCAACGACCTCCAGACCGTGGCCCGCCAGCAGCTCCGCAACCGCTTCGTCCGGCTGATCCGGCGGCCCGAGCGGGCGGTGGAGGAGTCCGGCTGGACCGACCGGGACCGCGAGGTCGCCCGCTGGTATTCCTGGCTGATGGTCGCCGGCTACGCCTTTTTGACCACCACGCTGCTGACCGCCGTCATTCCGACCGGCATCAAGGTGACGCGAATGGCGGTGCACAAACTCCACGCGAACCTGTCGCCGGCCAATGTCACCGATGTGGTCGTCTTCCTGATCCTCAATTTCGGCGAACTGTTCCTGGCCGGCTATCTGGCCGCCCGCAGTTGGCGGCGCAGGACCAGGACCGCCGCCGCGCCCGCGGCGTCGCCCGCGCAGACCGCCTGACCCTTCCGGGGCCGCCGCACCGCGCCGCCGACCCGGCCGGCCCGCCCGCCCGACGGTCCCGCCCGTCGCCTTGCCACGCCCTCGCGTGCCCCCGCACCACGCAACCCCACGATCGACGGCACCGGCCGCAGGCTCGCGACCCGGGCCGCGGAAGGAGACCACCCCATGGACCAGGCAGAACCCCGCCACCACTGGGTGCACGGAGGCACACGGCAGAGCAGGGCCGCCGCCGTACGCTCGCTCGCGCTGCCGCCCGCGCTCCTGCCGTCCGGGCTGCTGCCGCCCGTCGACGCGCACCGCCGGCTGCGCGGCCCGTACACCGCGGCCAACGCGGTGGTCCGCGCCCTGGTGCCGGAGGTGCTGCGGCGCGACCCGGCCCCCGTGGCCCGCTACGACATCGAAGTGCTGTCCGTGGCGCCCGAGCTGAGCGACCAGGTGCCCAACTCGCGGGAGACGCTGACCTCGATGGCGCTGCCCGCCGAGCGCACCCGCTACTACGCCCGGCTGCGGACCAAGCGGATCGCCAACGGGCTGGCCGAACTGGTCCGCGACACCCTTCCCGCGGACGGGCCGCGCACCCTGGTGGTGGAGAGCGCCGAGCACGCCGAGGCCACGGACATCGAATTCCTCGCCGCCCTGGTGCGGCGGGTGGACCCGGCCCGCCTCACCGTCGTGATCTGCTCCGGCGGCGACGGCGACGGCGCGCTGGACGAGCGGCTGCGGTCGGTGCTCGACGCCCGCGCCCTGGTGACGGCCGCGGAGGCCGCCGGGGCGTCAGCGGAAGGGGCCGTGGACGCCTGGTCGTACGTCAGCGGCGAGTGCCTGGCCGAGGGGCCGGCCGCGCGGGCCGCCTACGACGCGCTGGAACCCGCGGAAAGGGCCGCGCTGCACGACCGGCGGGCCGCCGAGCTCCGGCAGGGCGGCGACTTCTCGCACGGCCTCGGCGCGATCCCCTACCACCTGGAGCGCGGCACGGACCCCGCCGGCGCCGCCCTTCCCGTGCTGCTGGCCGCCGCGGACCACTGCCTGGTGAACGGCTACTACGACGCGGTCGTCGAATACGGCAGCCGGGCTTTCGCACTGCTCGACGGCGTCCAGGACGACACCTTGTGGTGGAAGTTCGCCGTGAAGCAGGGACTCGCCCTCTCCATATTGTCCAGGACCCGGGAGGCCGAGGAAATCTACGACCGGGCCAGGCTGCTGTCCACCGACCCGGCCGTACACATGGCGTGCGCCTATTCCACGGCAATGCTCTACACCCGCCACAATGACCCGGCCGACCGTGACGAGAAGAAAGCGAAAGCCCTGCTGAACGGCGCTGTCGCCACCGCTTCACTCCTGCCCGACCGGGTCGAACGCGCATTCCAGAGCGCTTTCTACAAAAACGGCCGCGCCCTGGTCGAGGTGAATCTCGGTGACCCCGCGGAAGCGCTGCGGCTGGTCACCGAATGCGTCGACGACCTCGACCGGCAGCTGAACCCCGACGAGCACCGGCTGCACCGGTCGGTGCTCAAGAACAACCGGGCCCGGGTCTACCTGGGCCTGGGCCGCCTGGACGAGGCGCTGGCCGACTACGCCGTGGTCATCGACCAGGACCCCAACCACGCCGAGCACTACCTGGAGCGCGGCAATATCCTGCGGCGCCTCGGCCGCACCGACGACGCCCTGGCCGACTACGAGCGCGCGATGCGGCTGTCCCCGCCCTTCCCCGAGATCTGCTACAACCGCGGCGACCTGCGGCTGTCCGAGGGCGACACGGCGGGCGCGCTGGCCGACTTCGGCTATGTCATCGACCTGGAGCCGGACTTCGTGGACGCCTACGTCAACAGGGCGGGGCTGCACCTGGACGAGGGCCGCCTGGACGCCGCCCGGCTCGACGCGGAGACCGGGCTGCTGCTCGACCCCGACAACGCCTACCTGCACGTCGTCCTCGGCCAGGTGCACGCCGAGCAGGAGGACCTCGCGGCGGCCGAGGAGGCCTACGACCGGGCGGTGGCGGCCGACCCGGCGCTGGTGACCGCGCTGTCCGGGCGCGCCACGGTCCGCTACGAGCGCGGCCGGCAGGACGACGCGCTGGACGACCTGTCCCGTGCCGTGGACCTGGCCCCCGACGACCCGGCCCTGCGCTACAACCGGGCTTTCCTGCACCAGGCCCGCGAGGAGTGGCACAGCGCGCTCGCCGACCTGGAGGTCGCCGCGGCCCTGACCCCGGGGGACGAGGACGTCGCCGCCGCGCTGAAGACCTGTCGCGTGAAGACGGGCGTGGCGTGACCACCGCCGAGCCGGCCGTGCACGGGGCGGCCGGCCCGGCATACTTCCCGCTGCCCGGCGCGGTCGGGCAGCGGGCGCTGCGCGACGTCCTCGGCCGCTACGCCACCGGGGTCGCGGTCGTCACCACGCGGCACCGCGGCAGGCCGGCCGGGGTGACCGTCAACTCCTTCGCCTCGGTCTCCCTGGAACCGCCGCTGGTCCTGTGGTGCCTGAACTCGGCCTCCGCCAGCCGCGCCGCCTTCACCGGCGCCGGGCACTTCGCGGTGAACGTCCTGGCGGCCGGGCAGCGCGACCTGGCCGCCCGCTTCACCCGCCCGGGCGACCGTTTCAGCGGCCTGCCGCTGCACACCGGACCGCACGGCCTGCCGCTGCTGCCCGGCGCGGTCGCCGTCCTGCTCTGCCGCCGCGCCGAGGTCATGTCCGCCGGCGACCACCTGCTGCTGCTCGGCGCCGTGACGGACCACGGCAGCGCCCCGGGACCGGCCCTGCTGTTCGCCGACGGCGCCTATCACGACGGGCCGGGGCCGAACCCGGCCCAGGCCGGCCCGGATCGCCCCGGATCTGACCGGCCGCGTCAGGACGCCGGCAGGGGCGGCAGCGATGGCGGCTCCTTGGCCGGGGAGGTCTCCAGCGTGGCCAGCGCCAGCGAGATCGCCCTGTCCAGCTGAGGGTCCTCGCCCGCGGCCCAGTGCTGCGGGGCGCGGACCACCTCCACGTCCGGGTCGACGCCGTGATTCTCCACGTCCCAGCCGTAGCCCTCCAGCCAGAAGGCGTACTTGGGCTGGGTGACACCGGTGCCGTCGACCAGCTGGTAGCGGCTGTCGATGCCGATCACGCCGCCCCAGGTGCGGGTGCCGACGACCGGGCCGATGCCCAGGGCGCGGATCGCCGCGTTCACCACGTCGCCGTCGGAGCCGGAGAACTCGTCGGCCACCGCCACGACCGGGCCGCGCGGGGCGTCCTGCGGATAGCTGACCGGGTGGCCGCCGCGCGGCAGGTCCCAGCCGACGATCCGGCGGGCCAGCTTCTCGATCACCAGCTGCGAGGTGTGGCCGCCGCGATTCTCCCGCAGGTCCACCACCAGGCCCTCCCGCGCCACCTCGACCCGCAGGTCGCGGTGCAGCTGCGCCCAGCCGGCGGCGACCATGTCGGGCACGTGCAGATAGCCGACCCGGCCGCCCGACACCCGGTGCACATGGGCCCTGCGGTCCGCGACCCAGTCGTGGTAGCGCAGCGCCTCCTCGTCGCCGAGCGGCACCGCCACCACGTGCCGGACAGGCCCCCCCGACTCCGCGGTCACCGACAGCTCGACCGGCTTGCCCGCCGTGCCGACCAGCAGCGGCCCGGGACCCGCCACCGGGTCCACCGGGCGGCCGTCGACCGCGAGCAGCACGTCCCCCGCCCGTACGGCCACGCCGGGCGCCGACAGCGGCGAGCGGGCCTGCGGGTCGGAGGACTCGCCGGGCACCACCCGGTCGACCCGCCAGCGCCCGTCGTCGGCGCGGGAGATGTCCGCGCCGAGCAGCCCCTGCCGGTGCAGCGGGTCGCGGTAGCCGCCGGGCGGGCTGACGTAGGCGTGCGAGGTGCCCAGCTCGCCGTGCAGCTCCCACAGCAGGTCGACCAGGTCGTCGTGGGTGGCGATCCGGTCGAGCAGCGGGCGGTAGCGCTCGGCGACGCCGTCCCAGTCCAGGCCGCCCATGTCGGGGCGCCAGAAATTGTCCCTGGCCAGCCGGTGGGTCTCGGCGAACATCTGCCGCCACTCGTCCTGCGGGTGCACGGTCAGCCGGATCCGCGACAGGTCCACGGTGACCGAGCCGCCCGACTCGTCGTCCGGGTCGGCCTTGCTGTCCGCGGCCACCACCCGCAGCCGCCCGCCGCCGCTCATCAGCACCTTCGTGCCGTCGCCGGTGACCGCGAAGTCGTCGGCGTCCTCGGCGATCTCCTCCATCCGCAGCTGCGCAAGGTCGTAGCGCTCCAGCAGGGTGCCGGGCGGCTGCGCCTCGGGCGTGGCAAGGGCCGAGCCGAGGGTGCCGACCAGCGGGTGGCGCAGCCACAGCACACCGCCCTTGGCCGCGCGCAGCCCCGAGTAACGGCTCGCCTCGACCGGGAAGGGCACGATCCGGTCGGCCAGGCCCTCGGTGTCCACCCGGGTGGCGGGAGTGCGCGGGCCGTCGCTCTTTGTGTCGCCGTCGCCCTTGTCGCGGTTCTTGTCCTCCTCGCCCTTGCCGCCGCTGTCCGGCTCGTCGTCGTCCGGCTCGTACGGCCTGCCGTGCCGCTGCGGCCCGAAGGGCGACGGGGTGGTCGCGGCCAGCGTGATCAGGTACGGGCGGCAGGCGTTGGTGAAGGACAGGTCGAAGACGTGGGCGTCGTAGACCGGGTCGAAGGCCCGCTCGGACAGGAACGCCAGATGGCGGCCGTCCGCGGTGAAGGCGGGCGCGTAGTCGTTGAAGCGCAGCGGGGTCGCGTCGATGACCGCCAGGTCGGCGGTGGCGGCCAGTTTCAGCTGCCGCAGCGCGCCGGGGCCGGGCGCCGACCAGGCCAGCCAGGCGGAGTCCGGCGAGAAGGCGAGCCCCGAGGCGTCCCCCGCGTCGCTGGCGGCGACCTCGCGGACCTCGCCGGTCTGCGTCTCCACCAGCAGCACCCTGCCGTCGTGCGAGGCGACCGCGATGCGGTGCCCGTCGGGCGACACCTCGATCTCCAGCACCCTGCCGAGCCGCCCCGCGGCCAGCCGCCGCGGCGCGGTGCCGGCCGGCACGCCCACCGCCGGGGCCACCTCGAGGGCGTCCTCGCCGCCGTCCGCGTCGGTCACCCACACCACGTGCTGCTCGCCGTCCGCGCCGCCGGGCGCGAAGACCCGCGGGTGCCGGGTGCGCACCCCGGGCTGCGCGGCCAGCGCACGGGCCGGGCCGCCGCGGTGGGTGATCCAGTGGGTGGTGCCGCGGATCTCGACCGCGCTGCCGCGCCCTGTGTGGTCGGGGCGGGCGTCGCCGACGTAATGGGCGGCGCGCACCGGGTGCGGCTGGAGGTCGGTGCGCTGGCCGCCGAGCGCGATCTCCAGCGGGCGCGGCTCGGCGTCCGCGAGGTCGTCCAGCACATACAGCTGCCCGCCGGCGGTCCAGGCGACCCGGACGCCGTCCGTACCCGCCTGCCGGGCGTAGAAACCGTCCAGCGCGCTGTGCCGGCGCAGGTCCGTACCGTCGGGGAGGCTGGAGTAGAGCGCGCCGACGCCCTCGTGGTCGGACAGGAAGGCGATCCGGTCGCCCACCCACATCGGGGACTCGGCATTCCCGTCGAGACCGGCGTGGACCCGGCTGAATTCCCCGCTGCCGTCCGGGTCGAGCCACAGCTTGCCCACGGTGCCGCCGCGGTAGCGCTTCCAGTGCGCCGCCTCGCGCCCCATCGGCACCGACAGCAGCAGCACCGCGCCGCCGGGGCCGTACGCCAGGTCGCCGGCCGGTCCGTACGGCAGCGTGACGCCCGGGCCGCCGTCCAGCGGGACCGTACGCGCCCAGGTGCGGCGCGAGGACGCCTGGCCGTGCGCGGTGGTCGCCACCAGGTCCCCGTCCGGCGTCCAGCCGCGGACCGCGGTGCGCGCGTCGCCCCAGTACGTCAGCCGGCGCGACGGGCCGCCGTCCAGCGGCGCGACATGCACCTCGGGCGCCCCGTCCCTGGTCGACGTCCAGGCGACGACATCGCCGCCCGGCGCCACTCTCGGCCGGCCGACCGGCATGTTGTCCGCGCTCACCCGCCAGGCCCGCCCGCCGTCCAGCGGCGCGACCCAAACGTCGTCCTCCGCGGTGAAGGCGATCACCCCGCCGTGCGGGTGCGGGTGCCTGAGGTACGAGGGCTGCGCCGCCTTGCGGTTCGCGCTCGGCTGGTTCGGTGTCGGGTGTGTCACCAGGCCACCCTAACTTCGATCAACTCGTCGTCGGAGACCGCTTTCCGCAGTTCCCGAGCCCGTGCACGTCGAACATCCGGCGCGTGCCGACCGTCGCGGTCAGATGGCCGCGCACGCAGGCGTTGTCCAGCTGCTGCGTCACCTCGCCCCGCACCGAGATCTTCCGCTGGCCGACCGTACGCCCGACGCAGTCCACCGAGGCCAGCGCCTGGCCCGTCGACGCGCTGCACGACAGCCACTGCACCTCGACGTCGTCCTGTTCCAGCGCGTTCGTGGCCAGCTGATCCGTCGTCACCGACACCGCGCTGCCGGCGAGCCCGTCCGCGGGGACGCACCCCGCGAGAGCCACCGCCGACGCTGCCAGCAGTGTCCCAACCGCCCAGTTCCTCCTGGTCTTTCCCATCACCCAACGGTCCTGCCCGCGCGCCCGCCGGTCCATCCGCCAAAGGGCCGAATCGCACTCTTACGGGACCCCGGCGGTGTTTGCTACGGCCGCGTGGCGCCGCGCCGCGTCTCACTGCGCGGGCGGCGTCTCACCCAGTGGGCCGCGCAAGATGCGATCACCGCGGCTACGCGTTGCGGTGGAGGGGTCCGCCCGCGGTTCGCATGACGCGCTTCGCCTACCGCGTGCGGTCTTCGGCGCCGCGTATTCCATACGGAGGTTTTCATGGGCCGCATCACGGTCGGCAGCGAGAACACGACCACCGTCGAGCTGTACTACGAGGACCACGGCGAGGGGCAGCCGGTCGTCCTCATCCACGGATTCCCCCTCGACGGAGCCTCCTGGGAACGCCAGATCCCCGCCCTGCTCAAGGCGGGCCACCGCGTCATCACCTACGACCGGCGCGGCTTCGGCAGGTCGAGCCGGCCCTCGGCGGGCTACGACTACGACACCTTCGCCGCCGACCTCAAGGTCCTGATGGACACGCTCGACCTGCGCGACGCGGTCCTGGCCGGCTTCTCCATGGGCACCGGCGAAGTCACCCGCTACCTCGGCAGCCACGGCTCCGACCGGGTCGCCAAAGCGGCGCTCTTCGGACCGATCCCGCCGTTCCTGCTGCGCACCGACGACAACCCCGACGGCGTCGACCAGGCCGTCTTCGACGGCATCAAGGACGCGATCGTCGCCGACCGGCCGGCCTTCCTGAAGGCCTTCCTCGACGACTTCAACAACGTCGACAAGCTGGGCGGCGCGCGGATCAGCCAGCAGGCCTGGCAGGCGCAGTGGAACGTCGCGGCGGGCGCGTCGCCCATTGCGACGCTGGCCTGCGTGTCCGCGTGGCTGACGGATTTCCGCCGCGATGTTCCGCGCAATGACGTGCCGACTTTGGTGGTGCAGGGGACGGAGGACCGGATCCTGCCGATCGCCGCGACCGGGCGGCGGCTGTCGGCGCTGGTGGCGGACTGCCGCTTCGTGGAGATTGCCGGGGGGCCGCACAATATTGCGTGGACGCACGCGGATGAGGTGAATTCTGCGTTTGCCCGGTTCCTGGGCGAGGCCTGAACCCTGCCTGGCCGGCTGCGTTGTCGCCCCCGCTGAGCCCGGCGGGTCGCGGGGTGGGCTCGTGCCCTTACGGGGTGCCACGGCCGGTGGCCGGTCGCCTGCCGCGCCGTCGTGGCTGGTCGCGCGGGTCCCCGCACCCCTGGGTGGATGCCACTTGCGGTACGCGCTCACCCCGGCGCCCACGTGCTGGCTCGGGGTTCAGGACCAGCGGTGGGTGCGGGTGAGGAGGAGGGCGGTCGCGGCGACCCCGGCCGTGGAAGTACGCAGCACCGTCGGCCCCAGCCGGTACGCCCCGGCCCCGGCCGCGGCGAACGCCGCCAGCTCATCGGGCGACACCCCGCCCTCGGGTCCGACCACGAGGACCAGCGGCCCGGCGGCCGGCAGCTCCGCCACCGCGAGCGCGGCGGCGCCCTCCTCGTGCAGGACCCCCGCGAATTCCGCGGAAGCGAGCATCGCGGCGACCTGCCGCGTCGTCATCAGCTCCCCGACCGTGGGAAACCGCAGGCGCCGCGCCTGCTTGGCAGCCTCCCTGGCCGTGGCGCGCCACTTCGCCAGCGATTTGGCGCCGCGCTCCCCCCGCCACTGCGTCACGCACCTGGCCGCCGCCCACGGCACCACCGCGTCGACCCCGGCCTCCGTCATCGTCTCGACGGCGAGTTCGCCCCGGTCGCCCTTGGGCAGCGCCTGGACGACGGTGATCCGGGGCGAGGGCTCCTCCTCCACCCGGACGCCGTGGACGTCGACGTCGAGTTCGTCCTTGCCGCGGGCCGCCGCGACGACGCCGTACGCGCCCCGCCCGGCCCCGTCGGTCAGGACGACCTCCTCGCCGGGCTGCAGGCGCCGTACGGACACCGCGTGGCGCCCCTCGGGGCCGTCCAGGGTGATCCGGGACGGCGAGCCGTCCAGCGCCGCCGGCTCGACCAGGAAGACCGGTGCCGTCATGCGCCGGCCTCCCGGGCGGTGCGCAGTTCCGCGATCAGCAGTTCCATCAGGTGTCCCGCGGAGGCCTCGCGGGCCAGCCGGTGCCCCTGCCCGGCCCACAGCGCCATGCCCTGCGGGTCGCCCTCCGCGGCGGCGGCCTTGCGCAGGGGCGCGGTCAGGTGGTGGATCTGGGGGTAGCCGGGCGGCGCGTACGGGCCGTGCTCGCGGACGAAGCGGTTGACCAGCGCGCGGGCCGGGCGTCCGGTGAACGCCCGGGTCAGCTCGGTACGGGCGAAGACCGGGTCGGTGACCGCCCGCTTGTGCAGCGGATGCGCCCCGGACTCGGGGCAGACCAGGAACGCCGTGCCGAGCTGCGCCGCGTCCGCGCCGGCCGCGAGCACCGCGGCGATCTGCCCGCCGCGCATCATGCCGCCCGCCGCGATCAGCGGCAGCTGCACGGCCTCGCGTACCTGCGTCAGCAGCGCGAGCAGGCCCGTGCCGGCGCAGCGCAGCTGCGGATCGTCCCGGTGGGTGCCCTGGTGGCCGCCGGCCTCCACGCCCTGGACGCACACCGCGTCGGCGCCCGCCCATTGCGCGGCCAGCGCCTCGGCCACCGAGGTGGCGGTGACCACCGTGTACGTGCCGGCCTTGCGGAAGGATTCGAGCACCTTCTGCGACGGGCAGCCGAAGGTGAAGCTCACCATCGGTACGGGGTCCTCCAGCAGGACCGCGACCTTGGCGTCGTAGGCGTCGTCCGTGCCGGCGTCCGGGTCGCCGAGGGGGGTGCCGTACCAGGATTCCTCGCCCGCGAGCTGCTCGGCGTAGACCGCGACCGCGGAAGGGTCGGTGGCCCCGGGCTGCGGCATGAACAGATTCACCCCGAAAGGGTGCGTGCTCTGGTCGCGGAGCTGCCGGATCTCCTCGTACATCGCCTCGGGCGTCTTGTACCCGGCCGCGAGGAAGCCCAGGCCGCCGGCCGCCGCCACCGCCGTCGCCAGCCGGGGGTTGGCTGCGCCGCCGGCCATCGGGGCCTGCACGATCGGGTACGCCGAGAACGACGTCAGGCTGGGCGCGGACATGGGGCTAGCCTGCCATGCGCGTGCCGCGCGGCTTCACAGCGCCCCCGGCCGCGGCGGCCCCGCGACCCCCTGCCCGCAAGGGTTCCCCTCCCCCGCCCGCCGGCCGTCCCGCGGTTCCCCTCCGGCAGGGGGCCCTCCGCTGCCGCGGGGCCGGGGGTTCTGAGCGGCAGGGGGTGGCCCACCCTGGGGCGCGGGGAACGGCGCGCGCAACCCACCACCGGCCGGTGGTCCGGAGCGGACCGAACAGCCCCTCCGGGCCGGTGACGACCCGCGCCCCGGTGGGAGCCGGTGGCGCAGTTCCCCGCGCCCCTGGGGTGCTGCGGTCCGTCCGCACACGACGGCGCGTCGTGGCTGGCCGCGCAGTCCCGCGCCCCTGGTAAGGCGCCGCCTTACGCAGCAAAAGCCCGAGCCCCGCGGCAGCGGAAGGGCGCCCACCGACGCAGTAGGCGCCCTCGGCCCGCGCCAGCGAGGTGGCACTCACCGACGCGGGGGAACCGCAGGAACCGGCGGACCGTCAACGGCCGTTGAAGGCGTCCTTCAGGCGGGAGAAGAGGCCCTGCTGCCCCGGCGCGAACTGGCCCGTGGGGCGCTCCTCACCGCGGAGCTTGGCGAGGCGCCGCATCAGGTCCTCCTGGTCCGCGTCGAGCTTGTGCGGGGTCACGACCTCGACGTGGACGACGAGGTCGCCGCGACCGCCGCCGCGCAGGTGGGTGATGCCGCGCTGGTGCAGCGGGATCGACTGGCCGGACTGCGTACCCGGCCGGATGTCGATCTCCTCCAAACCGTCGAGCGTCTCCAGCGGGCACTTCGTGCCGAGCGCCGCCGCCGTCATCGGGATGGTGACGGTGCAGTGCAGGTCGTCGCCGCGGCGCTGGAAGACCAGGTGCGGGACTTCGCGGATCTCGACGTAGAGGTCGCCTGCCGGGCCGCCGCCGGGGCCGACCTCGCCCTCGCCCGCGAGCTGGATACGGGTGCCGTTGTCGACGCCCGCGGGGATCTTGACGGTGAGCGTACGGCGGGACCTGACCCGCCCGTCACCGGCGCACTCCGGGCACGGCGTGGGCACGACGGTGCCGAAGCCCTGGCACTGCGGGCAGGGCCTGGACGTCATGACCTGGCCGAGGAAGGAGCGGGTGACCTGGGACACCTCGCCGCGACCGCGGCACATGTCGCAGGTCTGCGCTGCGGTGCCGGGCGCGGCCCCTTCACCGTTGCAGGTCCCGCAGGTGACCGCGGTGTCGACCTGGATGTCCTTGGTCGTGCCGAAGGCCGCCTCTTCGAGGTCGATCTCCAGCCGGATCATGGCGTCCTGCCCGCGCCGGGTGCGCGAGCGCGGTCCGCGCTGCTGCGACTGCCCGAAGAAGGCGTCCATGATGTCGCTGAAGTTCCCGAAGCCCTGCCCGAAGCCCGCTCCCGCGCCGCCGCCGGCGGCGGACAGCGGATCGCCGCCGAGGTCGTAGACCTGCTTCTTCTGCGGGTCGGAGAGCACCTCGTAAGCGGCGTTGATCTCCTTGAACCGCTCCTGGGTCTTGGGGTCGGGATTGACGTCAGGGTGCAGTTCCCGGGCGAGACGGCGGAATGCCTTCTTGATCTCGTCCGGACCTGCGTCGCGGCGCACGCCTAGTACGGCGTAGTAGTCCGTGGCCACTTACGACTCCGCCAGGATCTGTCCGACGTAACGTGCCACTGCGCGTACCGCTCCCATCGTTCCGGGGTAGTCCATGCGGGTCGGTCCGACCACGCCGAGTTTGGCGACTGCCTCGTCGCCCGAACCGTAGCCGACGGCCACCACCGAGGTGGAGTTGAGGCCCTCGTGAAAATTCTCATGACCGATTCGGACGGTCATGGTGGAGTCCTTGGCCTCGCCGAGCAGTTTGAGGAGGACCATCTGTTCCTCCAGTGCTTCGAGTACCGGCCTGATCGTCAGCGGGAAGTCGTGGTTGAACCTGGTCAGGTTGGCCGCGCCGCCCAGCATGATGCGCTCTTCCGTCTGCTCCACCAGGGTCTCCAGCAAGGTGGCGAGCACTCCGGCGACCGCGGGGCGGTCGTCGTGGTCGAAACTCTCCGGCAGATCCTGCACCAGCGGCGGCACATCGGCGAACCGGCGGCCGACGACCCGGCTGTTGAGCCGGGCGCGCAGATCGGCCAGCACCGTATCGCCGACCGGCGCCTGGCAGTCGATCAGCCGCTGCTCGACCCGCCCGGTGTCGGTGATGAGCACCAGCATGATGCGGGCGGGCGCGAGCGCCAGCAGCTCCACGTGGCGCACCGAGGACCGGGTCAGCGAGGGATACTGCACGACGGCGACCTGCCGGGTGAGCTGCGCGAGCAGCCGTACGGTCCTGGCGACGACGTCGTCGAGGTCGACCGCGCCGTCGAGGAAGTTCTGGATCGCCCGGCGCTCGGCGGACGACAGCGGCTTGACGCCGGCCATCTTGTCCACGAAGAGCCGGTATCCCTTGTCGGTCGGGATACGGCCCGCGCTGGTGTGCGGCTGGGCGATGTAGCCCTCGTCCTCCAGCACCGCCATGTCGTTGCGCACGGTGGCGGGGGACACGCCGAGCCGGTGACGTTCGGTGAGCGCCTTGGAACCGACCGGCTCCTCGGTGCCGACGTAGTCCTGAACGATGGCACGCAGGACTTCGAGTCTGCGTTCGCTCAGCATTCGCGCACCTCCAGCCGTGACGTTCGTGGCCTGGCACTCCGCCGTTTCGAGTGCCAGCTTTCCCGCAGCAAGTGTACGGCGAGGCAGCAAGGGCTCGGCAAGGGTGCGGCACACCGGGCACGCGGAGGTGGCGGCGGTCTGCGGCGCGGCGGCGATAGCGTCGCCCCCGTGGAATCAGTGGAGAGCACGGAGGGTCCGGGTTCGGGCGGTTCTGTCTGGGAGCAGCTGGCTCCCGGCGTCGCACGGCGCAGGATGCCCCACCTCGATGTGACGATCGGACTGGTGGTCGGCTCCGACGGTGTGCTGCTGGTGGACACCGCCTCGACTCTGCGGGAGGGCGAGGAGCTGCGCGGGCAGGTCGAGGCGCTGACCGGGCGTACGGTCACGCACATCGTCCTCACGCACGGTCACTTCGACCACGTCTTCGGTACGGCCGCCTTCCCGGGCGCCGAGGTCTTCGGGGAGCGCGGGCTCGACGGTTATCTGCGCCGGGAGCGGGAGACGCTGCTGGCGGACGCGGTACGTTTCGGCACCGACCCGGCCGAGGCCGAGCGGGCGGCCGGGGCGCTGGTGCTCCCGACCCGGCAGGTGACCGGTGAGACCGCGGTCGACCTGGGCGAACGGCCGGTGCGGCTGGTGCACGCCGGCACCGGGCACACCGGGCACGACCTGGTGGTCGTGGTACCGGGCGCCGGACCGAGCGACCCGACGGTGGTCTTCTGCGGCGACCTGGTCGAGGAGTCGGGCGAGCCCCAGGCGGGCGACGACGCGGACCCGGCCCACTGGCCCGGCACGCTGGACGCGCTGCTCGCCCTCGGCGGCGAGACGGGCCGCTATGTGCCCGGGCACGGGGCGGTGGTCGACGCGCGTTTCCTGCGGGCCCAGCGGGACGCGCTGGCGGAGCGCTTCGGGACCGCGCCTTCCTAGGTTCCGCCCGGCCCTGCTGGTTACGATCGCCCCCATGCGCAGCAGGAGTTACGACCCCGATCTGACCCCGCCGTGGAAGAAGAGCGCCCCGGCGCCCGAGGTGGCGGCGGAGCCCGACCTGGTGGTCGAGGAGGCCGCGACGGGCTTCTGCGGGGCGGTGGTGCGCTGCGAGAAGACCGCGGAGGGGCTGACGGTCACCCTGGAGGACCGGTTCGGCAGGCACCGGGTCTTCCCGATGGTTCCCCGCGGCTTCCTCATCGACGGCCGCACGGTGACGCTGGTACGCCCGCGGGCCGCGCCCGCGCCCCGGGGGCCGCTGCTGTCCGCGTCCGGGTCCGTCGCGGTGCCGGGCGCGAAGGCGCGGGTGGCGCGGGCCGGGCGGATCTACGTCGAGGGCCGGCACGACGCCGAACTGGTCGAACGGGTGTGGGGCCACGACCTGCGGGTCGAGGGGGTGGTCGTGGAGTATCTGGAGGGCGTCGACGACCTGCCCGCGATCGTGGCGGACTTCGGCCCGGCCCCCGACGCCCGTCTCGGCGTACTGGTCGACCATCTGGTGCCGGGCTCGAAGGAGTCGCGTATTGCCGCGTCCGTGACCGGCGAGGACGTCCTCGTGGTCGGGCACCCGTTCATCGACGTGTGGGAGGCGGTCAAGCCCGCCTCGGTCGGTATCCGGGAGTGGCCGCGGGTGCCGCGCGGCCAGGACTGGAAGACCGGGGTGTGCCGGGCCCTGGGCTGGGACATGTCCACGGGCGAGGCATGGCAGCGGATCCTGGCGTCGGTGCGGACGTACAAGGACCTCCGGCCCGAGCTGCTGGGCTCGGTGGAGCACCTGATCGACTTCGTGACGGCGCCGTAGGGCGCATACCGGGTCGCGGGGTCAGGCGAGGGCGGCGACCAGCAGGGTGAAGGCGGCGATGATGACGGCGACGCGGACGTAGTGGAAGCGGAGCCAGCGGTTCAGCTGCTCCTTCCAGTCCTCGGGCCGGTTCTCGGGGGTCCACGCCTTGTTCCGGTTGTTGATCGGGACGAGCAGCAGGAGCGACATGATCACGCTGAGGATCAGCAGCGCGCCGGCGGTGACGACGAGGCCGGTGCCGTGGTGGTGCCGTCCGGCGACGGCCCATGCCGCGGACAGGACGAGCGAGCCGATGTACCAGAACGGCATCACGGCGCCGAGCATCCGGCCCCCATGGGCGTGGCCGAGCTGGCCGCTGTCCTCGGGGAGGGCGTTGAGTATCGGGTTGATGACGAAGAGAACGGAGAATTCCACTCCCACCATCACGCCGACGACCACAGTGGTGAAGACCTCGAGTGCGTTGAGCATGACGACCCCTCCAGGGATCTAGCGCTGCTAGCTGTTGAGGCAACGCTAATACTACTGCCGCTCGTCTGTCTAGCGATGCTAGGATCGCGTCATGTCGGTACAGGAACGCAAGGAACGCGAGCGGGCGGAGCGCGAACGCCTCATCGTGGCGACAGCCCGCGAACTCGCCGAGCAGCAGGGCTGGGACGCGGTCACCACCCGCCGGCTCGCCGAGCGCATCGAGTACAGCCAGCCCGTCCTCTACAGCCACTTCCGCGGCAAGCGCGAGATCATCGGCGCCGTCGCCCTCGAAGGCGCCACCGAACTGGCCGCGGCGGTGCGTGCCGCGGCCTCCGCCGCGGACGGCTCCCGCACCCGGGTCACCGCCCTCGCCCGCACCTACCTCGACTTCGCCGTGCGCAACCCGGCGGTCTACGACGCCATATTCCAGCTCGACGGCGGCCTGGCGTTCGCGGCCGAGGACACCCCGGAACCCCTCAAGGACGCCTTCGCCGCGTTGCTGGAGAGCCTGGGCGAGGTCGCGGGGGACGGCGTCCACCCGGGGCTGTTCACCGAGGTGTTCTGGGCGGCCCTGCACGGGCTGGCGGACCTGACCCGGGCGGGACGGCTGCCCCCGGCGGAAGCCGGGCGGAGGGTGGACCTGCTGGTGGACCGGCTCGCCGTCCTCTGACACACCCTCCCGGCGGGCACGATACGCACCCCGGCCGTATCGGGCCGTGAGGCCCGGGCCGCGCCCGGCTCAGTCGGTGAGGCCGCGGACCACCGCGTCGGCGAGCAGCCGCCCGCGCCGGGTGAGGACGGCGCGCCCGGCGGTGTAAGGGGCGGGCTCCAGCAGGCCGTCGCTCACCGCGCGGGCCGCGTTCCCGGCGCCGGCGCCGGTCAGCAGGTCCAGCGGGCAGCCCGCGGACAGCCGCAGCTCCAGCAGGATCCGCTCGACCCTGCGGTCCTCGTCGGCGAGGACTTCCCGGCCCGCGCCCGGGCTGCGGGATTCGGCGAGGGCCTGCGCATAGGCGCCGGGGTGCTTCACGTTCCACCACCGCACCCCGCCGACGTGGCTGTGGGCGCCGGGTCCCGCGCCCCACCAGTCGGCGCCGGTCCAGTACAGCTCATTGTGGCGGCACCTGCCCGCGTGGGTGGTGGCCCAGTTGGAGACCTCGTACCAGGCGAACCCGGCCGCGGACAGCCGCTCGTCCGCGATCAGGTAGCGGTCGGCGTGCTCGTCGTCGTCGGTCATCGGCACCTCGCCGCGGCGGATCCGCCGGGCCAGCTGCGTCCCCTCCTCGACGATCAGCGCGTAGGCCGACACATGGTCGGGGCCTGCGCCTATTGCCGCGTCGAGCGAGGCGCGCCAGTCGTCGTCGGACTCGCCGGGGGTGCCGTAGATCAGGTCGAGGTTGACATGCTCGAAGCCCGCGTCCCGGGCTTCGGCGACGCATGCCTCGGGCCGCCCCGGGGTATGGGTGCGGTCCAGAATCCGCAGCACATGCTGCCGGGCGCTCTGCATGCCGAAGGACATCCGGGTGAAGCCGCCCTCGCGCAGCTCCGCCAGATACGCCGGGCCGACGGACTCCGGATTGGCCTCCGTGGTGATCTCCGCGTCCGCCGCGAGCCCGAACTCGTCGCGGATCGCGGCGAGCATCCTGACCAGGTCGGCGGCGGGCAGCAGGGTCGGGGTGCCGCCGCCGACGAAGACCGTCCCGGCCTGCCGCGGGTCGTCCCCGAGCACCTTCCTGGCCAGCCGGATCTCGTCGATGAGGACGTCGGCGTAGTTGTCGCGGGACGCGAGCGCGCCGCCGGAGCCGCGCAGCTCGCTCGCGGTGTAGGTGTTGAAGTCGCAGTAGCCGCAGCGGGTGGCGCAGTAGGGCACGTGGAGGTAGAAGCCGAGCGGCCGTCCCGCGGCCCCGGACAGCGCCTGCGGCGGCAGGGCGCCGTCCTCGGGCACGGGTTCGCCGTCGGGCAGTACGGAAGGCATTCTCCCAGTATCCGGCACATCAGCGGGCCTGGAGAACGAGCACCGCCAGATCGTCCGCGGGCGGCGCGCTGTCGTACGCGTGCACCGCGTGCCGGATGCGCTCGGCGATGCCGGCCGCGCCCAGGCCCGTGCAGTCCCCGAAGACCGTGGCCAGTCCGTCGTCGTCGTCGAACTGGCGCTGTCCGCGGCGCCGCTCGGTGACGCCGTCGGTGACGCACAGCAGGCTGTCGCCGGACGACAGGTCGAAGGACTCGCTCGTGTACTGCGCCGTCTCGGAGATGCCCAGCAGGATCTGCGGGGAGGCCGCCTCCCGGACCCGGCCGTCGCTGCCGAGCACCAGCGGCAGCGGGTGGCCCGCGGAGGCCAGGGTGCAGTGGGCGCCGCGCTCCGGCGCGTACGGCGTGATCTCGCCGTACAGCAGCGACAGGAAGCGGGCCTGGCCGCCCTCCCAGGCCGCGGTCCCGCCGGTCAGTGCCGCCGCCGCCTCGTCGGCGAGCGCCTTGTTGAGCCGGTCGAGCACGTCGCAGACGCCGTAGCCCTCGCGGGCCAGCAGCCGCAGCACCGGGCGGGCGACGCCGGCCAGCGAGGCGGCCTCGGGGCCGTTGCCGCACACGTCGCCCAGCGCGAAGCACCAGCGGCCGTCCCCGGCCGGGAAGAGGTCGTAGAAGTCGCCGCCGACCCAGTCCCCGGCCAGCGGCTCGTAGACCACGGCGTGGTCGATGCCGGGGATGCGCCCGACCGCGGGCGGCAGCAGACCGCGCTGGAGCACCGTACTGATCATCGCCTGCCGCGCGTACTGCCGCGCCGCGCCCATGGCCAGGGCCACCCGGCGGGCGAAGTCCTCGACCAGGCCCGTCACCTCGTCGGGCAGCCCGAGCGGCCCCGCCCGGCCCAGCAGCAGCGTGCCCTGGCAGCGCCCGGTCACCAGCAGCGGCACCGCGAGGGCGCCGCCGCCCACCGTGTCGCCCGGCGTCGCGGGCCACGCAATGTGCCGCGCCCCCGGCCGCTTGTCCGCGGCGGGCGGCGACTTCTCCAGTACGGACCGCAGCCCGTCGATCCGCCGCTCCTCGACGTGCCAGACGCTCGGCAGCCGGGCGCCGGCTCCCGCCGGATACACCCACACCGCGCACCAGTCCGCGATTCGCGGCACCAGTAACTGGGCGGCGAGCGACGCCACATTGTCCTCGTCCAGCTGGCCCGCCAGCAGGTCGGACGCCTCGGCGAGGAAGGACAGCGCGCCCCGGCCGGCCCACTCCTGGTCATTGGCGCGGTCGGCCTGCGGCGGTACGGGCGCGATCAGTTCCGCGGGCGGTTCGCCGCGCAGGCTCAGCAGCGGGGTGGCGCCGTCCCCGGCCGGCAGGTCGAAGCGGCACCACACGGTCTTGCGGTCGCGGCGGTAGCTGATGCCCCAGGCGTCGGACAGCGCCGCCACCAGTTGGAGCCCCCGGCCGCCCTCGCGGCTGTCGTCGGGGACGTCCGACTCGTCCAGGACGCCGCTGTCGTCGCGGAGCGCCCGCGTCGGGTGGTGGTCCGACACCTCGACGACGAGGCCGGGCGGCGACTCCCGGGTGTCGAGCCGGCACACCAGCTCCACGGTGGTGCCGGCGTGGACCACGGCATTGGTCACCAGCTCGCTCACCAGCAGTGTGCTGTCGTCCAGCAGGCGCTCGCCGAGGCGGGCCGCCTCGGGCAGGCCGCTGTCCGACCACTGCGCCAGAGCGGTTCGCAGGAAGCGGCGGGCCGCGCCGGCGGCCTGCTGATCGCCCGGCAGACTCGTCTGCGACGTGGCCTCGGACTTGTCCGAGGCCACGTCACGGGTCTCGCTCCGGCGGCGAGAACGGGGGAGCCTCACGGGTCCATCGTGACAGGGTGACACTGCCGCGTGCCGCTCCGTTACCCCCGGGCGGGTCCCTTTCCTCCGACCCCACCCGCACCAGCCGCCAACCCCGTATCATTCCGCCACTCCCCGCTCCCCGGGGGTGAAGGACCGGCCATAGCCGGGTCTCAGGCTTCGCGCGCGCCCGCGTACATCTCCTCGATCAGCGGGGCGAACTCCCGCTCGACGACCGGCCGCTTCAGCTTCAGACTCGGCGTCAGATCACCGTGCTCGACGTCGAGGTCACGCGGCAGCAGCCGGAACCGGCGGATCTGCTGCCAGCGCTGGAGCCCCTCGTTGAGCCGCTGCACGTATCCCTCGATGAGGGCCTGCACCTCCTCCGAGGCGACGACCTCCGCGTAGGAGCGGCCGCCGAGCCCGTGCTCGTCGGCCCAGCCGAGGATGGTCGGCTCGTCGAGCGCCAGCAGCGCGGTGCAGAAGTTGCGCCCGCCGCCGACGACCAGGATGTTGCTGACGAAGGGGCACACCGCCTTGAACTGCCCCTCGACCTCGGCGGGAGCGATGTACTTGCCGCCCGAGGTCTTGATCAGGTCCTTCTTGCGGTCGGTGATCTTCAGGTAGCCGTCGGGGGACAGTTCCCCGATGTCCCCGGTGTGGAACCACCCGTCGGATTCGAGGACTTCCGCGGTCTTGTCGGGCAGCCCGTGGTAGCCCTGCATGATGCCCGGGCCGCGCAGCAGGACCTCGCCGTCCTCGGCGACGCGGACCTCCAGGCCCGGCAGGGCCTTGCCGACCGTGCCGGTGCGGTAGTTCTCACCCGGGTTGACGAAGCTGGCGGCGCTGGACTCGGTGAGGCCGTAGCCCTCCAGGATGTGGATGCCGGCGCCGGCGAAGAAGTAGCCGATGTCCGGGGCCAGCGCGGCGGAGCCCGACACGCAGGCCCGCAGCCGGCCGCCGAAGGCCTCCCGCAGCTTGCCGTAGACGAGCTTGTCGGCCAGCGCGTGCTTCACCCGCAGACCCACCGGAGCCGAGGGCGTACCGGTGAGCCGCATGCTGTTCTGGGTGGCCTTGGCATAGTCGCGGGCGACTTCCGCGGCCCACAGGAAGATCTTGTACTTGGCGGCGCCGCCCGCGCGGGCGCGCCCTGCGACGCCGTTGTAGACCTTCTCGAAGATGCGCGGGACCGCGGCCATGTACGTCGGCTGCACGACCGGCAGGTTCTCGATGATCTTGTCCACCCGGCCGTCGACGGCCGTGATGTGCCCGACGGAGATCTGCCCGGCGGTCAGCACCTTGCCGAAGACGTGCGCGAGCGGCAGCCACAGGTACTGCACGTCCTCGGGCTCCAGCATGTCGATCGCCTGGATGGCCCGCGCCATGTACGACCAGCAGTCGTGCGGCAGGCGGACACCCTTGGGGCGTCCCGTGGTGCCCGAGGTGTAGATCAGCGTGGCGAGCTGGTCCTTGGTGATCGCCGCGACCGCTTCGGTGACGGCCGCGGGGTGCTGGGCCAGATAGGCCTCGCCGCGCTTCTCCAGCTCGGCCAGCGACAGCACCCAGCCGTCGCCCGCCTCGTCGAGGGCGCCCTCCGCGTCGATCACGACCACATGGGCCAGCTCGGGCAGTTCGGCCCTGCGCTCCCTGGCCTTGTCGAGCTGCGCGGCGTTCTCCGCGATCAGGACGCGGCTGCCGGAGTCGGCGAGGATGAAAGCGGTCTCCTCGGCATTGGTGCTCGGGTAGACGGTGGTGGTGGCAGCCCCCGCGCACAGCACCCCGAGGTCGGCGAAGATCCACTCGACCCGGGTGTTGGCGGCGATGGCGACCCGCTCCTCGGGGCGTACCCCCAGCTCCATCAGACCGGCCGCGATCGCGTACACCCGGCGGGCGGCCTCGCCCCAGGTGAGCGACTTCCAGCCGTCGGGGCCCTCGCCGCTCTCCGGCGGCACCGGGTAGCGGTACGCCTCCGCGTCCGGCGTGGCCGCCACTCGGTCCAGGAAGAGCGTCGCCACGGAGGGCGGCCGATTCTCTAGCAACGTCTGTGTGTCGGTCACCGCAACCTCCGGGCACGCGCGGGCGTTCTTAACTCACCAGTAACCTATCCGTCGGATCAGCCTAGAGGGCCGACGCCCGGCGCGTAAGGGGGTGTGACCAGCGCGTCGCGACCACCCCCCGGGGCCCGCGCCCGGGACGCACCCCGTCGCGCGCCCGCCCGCCGGCGGACGGGCGCACCGCACCTGTGCCGTGCGCCCGCGCCGGCCGCCGGCTACTTCTTCGCCTTGGACTCGCCGTCGGAATCGGTGGACAGCACCGCGATGAAGGCCTCCTGCGGCACTTCCACGCTGCCGACCATCTTCATCCGCTTCTTGCCCTCCTTCTGCTTCTCCAGCAGCTTGCGCTTCCGGGAGATGTCACCGCCGTAGCACTTGGCGAGGACGTCCTTGCGGATGGCGCGCACCGTCTCGCGGGCGATCACCCGGGCGCCGATGGCGGCCTGGATCGGCACCTCGAAATTCTGCCGCGGGATCAGCTCGCGCAGCTTGGCGACCAGCCGGACGCCGTACGCGTACGCCTTCTCCCGGTGGGTGATCGCCGAGAAGGCGTCCACCTTGTCGCCGTGCAGCAGGATGTCGACCTTGACCAGGTCGGCGCTCTGCTCGCCGGTGGGCTCGTAGTCCAGCGACGCATAGCCGCGGGTCTTGGACTTGAGGTTGTCGAAGAAGTCGAAGACGATCTCGGCCAGCGGCAGGGTGTAGCGGATCTCCACCCGGTCTTCCGACAGGTAGTCCATGCCCAGCAGCGAGCCGCGCCGGTTCTGGCACAGCTCCATGATCGCGCCGATGAACTCGGTCGGGGCCAGCACCGTGGCCCGTACCACCGGCTCGTAGACCTCGGAGAGCTTGCCCTCGGGGAATTCACTCGGATTGGTGACGACGTGCTCGGCGCCGTCCTCCATCAGGACCCGGTAGACGACGTTGGGCGCCGTCGCGATCAGGTCGAGGCCGAACTCCCGCTCCAGGCGCTCGCGGACCACGTCCAGGTGCAGCAGGCCGAGGAAGCCGACGCGGAAGCCGAAGCCCAGCGCCGCGGACGTCTCCGGCTCGTAGACCAGTGCCGCGTCATTGAGCTGGAGCTTGTCCAGGGCCTCGCGCAGCTCCGGGTAGTCCGAGCCGTCCAGCGGGTACAGGCCCGAGAAGACCATCGGCTTGGGGTCCTTGTAGCCGCCCAGCGCCTCGGTGGCACCCGCGGTGTGGGTGGTGATGGTGTCACCGACCTTGGACTGCCGTACGTCCTTCACACCGGTGATCAGATAGCCGACCTCGCCGACGCCGAGCCCGTCGGCGGGCAGCATCTCCGGCGAGTTGGTGCCGATCTCCAGCAGTTCGTGGGTGGCGCCGGTGGACATCATCCGGATCCGCTCGCGCTTGGTCAGCTGCCCGTCGATGACCCGCACGTAGGTGACCACACCGCGGTAGGAGTCGTAGACCGAGTCGAAGATCATCGCGCGGGCGGGCGCCTGCGCCACGCCGACCGGGGCGGGGACGTCCCTGACCACCCGGTCGAGCAGCGCGTCCACCCCGACGCCGGTCTTCGCCGAGACCCGCAGCACGTCGGCGGGGTCGCAGCCGATCAGGTTCGCCAGCTCCTCGGAGAATTTCTCCGGCTGCGCGGCGGGCAGGTCGATCTTGTTCAGCACCGGGATGATGGTGAGGTCGTTCTCCATCGCGAGATAGAGATTCGCCAGCGTCTGCGCCTCGATGCCCTGCGCCGCGTCCACCAGCAGGACCGTGCCCTCGCAGGCGGCGAGCGAGCGGGACACCTCGTAGGTGAAGTCGACGTGGCCGGGGGTGTCGATCATGTTCAGGATGTGCGTCCCGGCGGGGCCGTCCGAGGGCTGCCAGGGCAGCCGCACGGCCTGCGACTTGATGGTGATGCCGCGCTCACGCTCGATGTCCATCCGGTCGAGGTACTGAGCACGCATCTGCCGCGCGTCGACGACCCCGGTGAGCTGGAGCATCCGGTCGGCGAGCGTCGACTTGCCGTGGTCGATGTGCGCGATGATGCAGAAGTTGCGGATCAGCGCCGGGTCGGTACGGCTCGGCTCCGGCGCATGGGCCGGCACGGAAGAAGGAGTCGCGGGCACGCAGGGTCCATTTTCTTGAGACTCTTGCCGCCGCGCTCGGCGCGGGACTCGGTCTCTGCTGGCTGGTCGGATCGATACGTAGCCTCCATAGTCCCATGGCCGGCGGCCCCCGGGCGGTTTGGGAGCGACAGCGCGCTGCTGGTAGCCTGGGGCGCTGCGCCTCGTGACCCCACCGGTCGTGTACCGCTGGACCGGGGCGCTGATCCTTTCGGTAAACGAACCTGAGAAGGCTCTTTCGTGGCGAACATCAAGTCCCAGATCAAGCGCAACAAGACCAACGAGAAGGCGCGCCTGCGCAACAAGGCGGTCAAGTCCGAGCTCAAGACCGCGGTCCGTCGCACCCGCGAGGCCGTCGCCGCCGGTGACGCCGCCAAGGCCGAGGCCGCCGCGCGCACCGCGTCCAAGAAGCTCGACAAGGCCGTGAGCAAGGGCGTCATCCACAAGAACCAGGCCGCAAACAAGAAGTCGGCCATCGCGCAGTCGGTCGCCGCGCTCCAGGGCTGATCACCCTTCGCAGCGGCTTCTGCCCGACCCGTACGGCCGGTACGCCCTGTACGACCCGTACCACGAGTACCGCCCGTACCGCCCGTACAATTTGCACGGCCTGCACGACCCCGCGCGGTTTGCGCGCACCAGGGTCCGCGGCACGGCGGACAACCGGAATCAGCGGCCCCTCTACCGCCCGGACCCGCACCGCTCAAGGCCCGCACCGCACGCGGACGTTCGCCACGTGCCCGCGGTGCACCGAAACGCCTCTGCTGCCCGTCCGGGATTCCCGGACGGGCAGTACGTTTCTGACAGTGTCGATATCCTCACACTATGTCGACGCCGCCACCGCCTGACCAGCCGGGCGCATATCCGTACCAGAACCCCCAGGGAGCCGTGCCCCCACCCGGGCAGATACCCGGCCGGCCGCCGACCGGCGGCGGTTACGGGGCGCCCGTGCCGCCGCAGCACAATCCGTACGCCCAGACCTCGGCCGGCGCCCCGGCCGGTCCCTACGGTCCGCCGCAGCCGTCGTACTACGGTCCCCCGCAGCAGCCCGGCGCCCCGGGGGCCGCACCCGGCGGGCGGGGCGGCGCCGGCAAGGCGGTGCTGTGGGCCGTGGTCGGCGCGGCCGTGGCGTCCGCGCTGTGGGGCGGCGGGGTGGTGCTGCTCGGCAAGGACTCCGACAAGGCCGACCTGCGCGGCTACACGGTGAAGAAGAACCTGTGCGACACCGCGGACCTGAGCGCCTTCACCAGCGAATACCCCAAGCCGGACGACGACCCCAGCTCGTACGTCAGCGACCGCCCCACCGTCGCGGAGATGTACTGCAGCGAGAGCCTGAAGAAGGACGCCTCCACCTATTCCGACGCCTACGTGACGCTCCAGGCCGACCTGCACCGCAAGAGCGATCCGCAGCCGGAATTCGCCGACCGCTGGCGGAGCTACACCGACCACGGCACGATCTCGTCGGAGAAGTACACCGTCACAGCGGTCGACGGCTTCGGCGACGAGGCGTTCCTGATCACCCAGGACACCATCACCACGTCGTCGGGCAGCGAGAGCGGCAGCCGCGAGGTGATGCTCGAGGTGCGCGACGGATGGATGACCTTCTCGCTGTCCTGGGACGCCTACGCCTCGTCGCTCAACGACGATTCAGGGGCGACCGCGACGATCAGCCAGGCGACGCAGTGGGTCAAGGACGCCACGAAGGCGACGCTGCCCGAACTCAAGTAGGTCAGGAACCGGTGCGGGCGGCACGGGCGATGATGACCACCGCCTTCTCCAGCGCGTACGCGGGGTCGGCGGCGCCGCCCTTGACGGCCGCGTCGGCCTCCGCGACCGCCCGCAGAGCGACCGAGACGCCGTCCGCGCTCCAGCCGCGGATCTGCTGCCGCACCCGGTCGATCTTCCACGGAGGCATGCCCAGATCCCGGGCCAGCTGCCCCGGGTTGGCGCCGCGCGGGGCGGACGCGAGCTTGCCGATGGCGCGGACCCCGGACGCCAGCGCGAAGGTGATACCCGGCAGCGGCTGCCCGACCGACAGCGCCCAGCGCAGCCGCTCCAGCGCCTCGGCCGCCCGTCCGGTCACCGCGAGGTCGGCCACCTCGAAGCCGGTGGCCTCGGCGCGGCCGGTGTAGTAGCGGGCGACCACCTCCACGTCGACCGTGCCCTCGGTGTCCGCGACCAGCTGGGTGCACGCGCTCGCCAGCTCCCGCAGGTCGCTGCCGATCGAGTCGACCAGCGCCTGCGCCGCCTCGGGCGTCACCGACCGGCCGAGCGTACGGAATTCGGCGCGTACGAAGGCGAGCCGGTCGGCGGGCTTGGTCATCTTCGGGCACGCCACCTCGCGGGCCGCCGCCTTGCGTGCCGCGTCCAGCAGCGCCTTGCCCTTGGGGCCGCCGGCGTGCAGCAGCACCAGGGTGATCTCCTCCACCGGCGCGGCCAGATACGCCTTGACGTCCTTGACCGTGTCGGCGGACAGATCCTGCGCATTGCGCACGACGACGACCTTGCGCTCGGCGAAGAGCGACGGGCTGGTCAGCTCGGCCAGTGTCCCCGGCTGCAACGCCTCGGGCGCCAGATCCCGCACATCGGTGTCGGCGTCCATCGCCCGCGCGGCCACCACCACCTCGCGCACGGCACGGTCGAGCAGCAGGTCCTCCTGCCCCACGGCAAGCGTGAGCGGAGCGAGCGGGTCGTCTTGAGCGGTCTTCCTTGCCATCGCGGCCCAGCATCCCACGCGCGTGTGACATCCAGGACCGGGGCGGACGGGTTGGGAGCACGGGGGGGCGGATGGGCCAGGGGGCAGGGGCTGACCGGTCGGCGGATGGACCGGGGCGGGCGGGCCGGGCGGGCCGGGGCCGTCCGGGGGGCGATGCCCCGGCGGCGGCGCCTGGTGTCGGCGGCACAATGTACCGGTGACCGACGTACGCCATGTCCTCGTGCTTCCCGACCGCGACGCCGCCGAGGAGGTCGCCGCCGAACTGGCCGGCCGCTTCTCCCTCGCGGAGGAACCGCGGCTGGTGCGCGACGCCCTCGCCGGTGAGGACGACGCGGAGGACGCGCAGTGGCTGGTGGTCGTCGAGGACCCCGCGGCGGGGCTCGATCCGGCCGCGCTCGACGCGCTCGCGGGGGCGTACGACGGCTGGCTCGAATAGCCGGCCCTTCACGGTGTGCGGGGTGGGGGCGTGCTGCCGGTCGGGACAGCGGTGGCCGCGAGGAGCAGGGCGCCCCCGATGAAGAAGGGGGCGCGCAGGCCCGCGAGGTGGGCCGTGAAGCCCGCGGCGACCGCTCCGAGGGCGCCAGAGCCGCCGGCGACCATCTGGTAGGCCATGGTCACCCTGCCCAGCAGCTCGGTGGGCACGAGGGTCTGGCGCAGCGTCACCATGGCGACGCTCCAGACCAGGCTCGCGGCGCCGTAACCGGCCACGCACAGACCCGCGACCGCGCCCGAGGTGGCGAAGCCCGCGCCCACGACGGTGAGCGCGGCGGCGGGAGTGGCCAGCCGCAGCACCCTGGCCGGCCCGAACCGGGAGGTCAGCCGGGGAGTGACGGTCGCCCCGAGCACACCGCCGACCGCGTACGACGCCACCAGCAGCGCGAAGCCGAGCCCGTCGAGGCCGAGCAGCCGCCCGGCGTAGAGCACCAGGATCGCGACCAGGCCGGTGCCGACGGCGTTGGCGGCGCCCGTCACCAGGCAGAGCCGCCGCAGTCTGCGGTGCCGCCACAGCCAGCGGATGCCCTCGGCCACGTCATGGCGCAGCTTGCGAGGAAGCCCTTCGGTCGGCTCCGCCTTACGCGGCCGGAAGTCGCCGGCTATCAGCGCCACGAGGGCCGCCGCCACCGCGAACGACCCCGCGTCCACCACGAAGGGCAGCGTCGCCCCGATCCCGAAGAGCACCGCGCCCAGCGGGGTGCCCAGCAGGGTGTCGCTGATCTGCGCGGTCGCCTGCAGACGGGCGTTGGCCCTGCTGAGCCCGGACGGCTCCACGAGGGCCGGGACCATTCCGGACCAGGCGCCGTTGTAGAGGATCTGCCCGCAGCCCAGCAGGAATCCGGCGACGACGAGCAACGGTACCGTCGCCGCGCCGACGGCCACCACCATGGCCAGCGCCCCGACCAGCACCGCGCGGGCCGCGTCCACCGCCCACAGCAGCCGGCGCCGGTCCAGCCGGTCGGCCAGGGCGCCGGCGGTCAGGCCGAGCAGCAGCCAGGGCAGTTGCTCGGCCAGCGACACCGCGGCGACCTGCCGCGGGTCGGCGGTCAGGCTGGTCGCGAGCAGCGGCAGCGCCACGAACCGTGTGCCGTCGCCCAGGGAGGAGATCGTGACCGCCGCCCACACCAGGCGGAATCTGCGGGCGGGGTCGGCCTCCGGGGTGGGCCGGGCGCGCCGCCGCACCGGTATGAGCCGGGTCCTCGTCACCGCTTCCTCCACTCCGCCGGTCCTTCGTGGTTTCCGCGCCGCTGTCGCGGGGCTGTGTGCCCTCGCGGGCCTGTGAGGGGGGCCGTCAGTTCGTGGTGGGGAGGTCGCGGGTGCGGAGCACGGGCGACGGCAGGAGCCAGAGGACGCCGAGAGTGGCGGCGAGGGCGGCGGTCCACAGGGCGGCCCTGAGGCCGATCGCGGAGCCGAGGAAGCCGCCGGCCAGGGCGCCGAGGGGGCGGACGCCGTAGTTGACGGTGCGGAAGGCGCCGGTGACGCGGGCGCGCAGCGCGTTGGGGATGACGGCGGCCTGGAGGGAGCCGGCGGCGATGTCCAGCAGCATCACGCCGAGGCCCGCGGCGAATTCCGAGACGAAGAAGGCGGCCAGGATCAGCGGGGTCGGGCCGCCGGCCAGCGGGACGAGGATGAGCGGGCCGGGGAAGGCGACCGCGCCGATGGCGAGGGCCGGGCCGACGCCGATCGCCCGTACGATCCTTCCGCTTATCACCGCGCCGAGCAGGCTGCCGACCGCCCCGGCACCGATGACCAGGCCCAGTAACCCTGCGTCGAGGCCGAGTTCACCGACCGCGTAGAGGACCACGAGGGTGTTGAAGGCGAAGGTGAACAGGCTGATGGTCGCGACGCAGCCGAGCACCGCCCGCAGCAGCGGGGAACGGGCGATGAAGCGCAGGCCGGCCGTCAGCTGGCCCTTGCCGCCTTCGGAGGCGGGCGGCTCGACGGGGGCTATTCGGGCCAGTTGCCAGGCCGAGGCCAGATAGGACACGGCGTCGGCGAGCAGCGCGAGGGGCGCGGCGAGCAGTTGGACCAGCAGGCCGCCGGCGCTGGGCCCGGCGACGAAGGCGAAGGCGCGGCTGCCGCTGGTGAGGGAGTTGCCCGCCACATATTGCTCGGGGGTGACCAGCGACACGAACAGCGTGGCATTGCACACGTCGAAGGCGACCGCGAGCGTGCCGACCGCGAAGACGACGACGCAGAGCTGGGCGAACGTGAGCACACCGAAGGCGTAGGCGAGGGGCAGCGAGGCCATCAGCGCCGCGCGGGCCAGGTCCGCGGCGATCATGGTCTGCCTGCGCCGTCCGCGCCGGTCGGCCCAGGCCCCGGCGGGCAGCGAGAACAGCAGCGCGGGCAGCAGCCCGGCGAAACGCAGCCAGCCCATGGCGGTGGCGCCGACGTGCAGCACGAGGACGGCGGCCAGTGGGACCGCGAGGTAGCTGACCTCGTCGCCGAAGAGCGAGACGGTCTGCCCGGTCCAGTAGCGGCGGAACTGCCGTTCGCGCAGCAGCGCCGGGGCGCGGGCGGCGAGCGTCCGGAAGACGGTGGGCGTGCTCATGCCGAGTCCCGCGGGCGGTCCGGGTTCGCGGCCGGGCCGGGGGCCTTGTCCGCGATCGGTTCGGGGGCGACATAGGCGACCTGGACGTAGGCGATACGGCGGGCGCCCTCCGGCCGCAGCGCCGAGTCGTAGGTGCGGTCGGTGAACTCGGTGACCATCGCGTCGACCCGCTCGCCCAGCGCGGTCAGCTCTTCCGGGGTGAGGTAGAGGACCGCGTCGGAGTGGCGCTCGGCCTGCTGCCACTGCGCGGGCAGGGTGTGCCGGGTCTCCAGAGCCCTGATCATGCGGTGGAAGTGGTTCTCGGCGACCGCGGCGTTCAGCGCCTCGGTCGCGGAGGCGACCGCGGGGTCCTCCGAGTAGCTGGGCCAGTCGGTGAACGCGGCGGTGGCCCGCCACGGCTTCTCCCGGCCCGGCCCACCCGGGTCGGCCTCCTCGACCAGGCCGTACTTGGCCAGTATCCGCAGGTGGTACGAGCAGCTGGCGACGGATTCCCCGGTCAGCTCCGCGGCCGTGGTCGCGGTGAACGGCCCCTCCAGGCGGAGCAGGCCGACCAGCGCCATCCGGGTGGGATGGGCGTAGGCGCGCAGGGCGCGCGGGTCGGTGAGGTGGACCTGGTGTTCCGATGGCTTCTCCGTCATGGTGGTCACGCTAGCTATCTAAAGATTCCTTTACAAGCGTTTCTTTAGAACGCTTCCTTTAGAAGCAGACCTTTAGAAGGGGACCTGGGCGGAGGCGCTCGGGTCATGCCGCGCCCGCCAGCACTGTCCGCAGTCCCGCCGGGCCGTCGCCCGCGACCGCGATCGGCCCGTCGGTGTCGGTCCGCAGCACCGTCGCACCCAGCGCCCGCAGCGCGGCGACCGTACGGGCCGCGGGGTGGCCGTAGCGGTTGTGCGCGCCCACCGAGATCAGCGCCAGGCGCGGCCTCGTACGGGCCAGCAGCAGCGGGTCCTGATAACCGCTGCCGTGGTGCGCGACCTTGAGCACATCGACCCGCGGCAGGTCGGGCGAGGCGTCCAGCACCTCCTGCTGGGCCGCCGGACCCAGGTCCCCCGCGAGCAGCAGTGTCAGGCCGCCGGTGCGGACCAGCAGCGCCACGCTCGCGTCGTTCGGGTCCTCGCCCGGGAGCGCGTCGGCCGTCGGCGGCGGCCACAGCACGCGCCAGGCCAGCGGACCCACGCTGCGCTGCTCCCCCGCGCTCGCCCGCAGTATCGGCACCCCCGCCGCCGCGGCCTCCCTGCGCACCCGGGCGGCCTCCGCGGCCGGCTCGTCCAGCACCGTCGTCTCGATCGCGCCGACGCTGCGCCCGTGCAGCACACCGGGGAGCCCGTCCGCGTGGTCGGCGTGGAAATGGGTCAGGACCAGCAGCGGGACCGTGGTGACCCGCAGATCGCGCAGGCAGCGGTCGACCAGGCCCGGGGCCGGCCCGGTATCCACCACGACGGCACTGCCCGGCCCCGCCGACAGGGCCAGCGCGTCGCCCTGCCCGACGTCGCACACCGCGAACCGCCAGTCGCCCGGCGGCCACGCCGTCACGAGACCCGGCAGCGGCAACGGGCGCACCAGCGCGAGGAGCAGGAGCAGCGCTCCCGCCGCGGCGGGCCAGGGCCGCCCGGCCAGCGCCCTGCCGCCCACCGCCAGCGCGACCGTCAGCACGGCCAGCAGCGCCGCGCCCGGCCAGCCGCCGGGCCACCCGACCTCCGCCCCCGGCAAGGCCGCGCCATGCCGTGCGACGGTCACGATCCACCGGGTCGGCCAGCCCGCGACCCACGCCAGGGCCGCCGCGGCGGGTGCGCCGAACGGTGCCACCGCCAGCGCGCAGAACCCCAGCACCGTCGCCGGCGCCACCGCCGGTTCCGCCAGCAGATTGCACGGCACCGCGACCAGGCTGAGCCGCGCCGACAGCACGACGATCAACGGCCCGCAGACCGCCTGCGCCGCACCCGCCGCCGCCAGCGCCTCGGCCAGTCGCGGGGGCACCCCGCGGGCACGCAGGCCCGCGCTCCAGCGCGGGGCCAGCGTCAGCAGCGAGCCGGTGGCCAGGACGGACAGCGCGAAGCCGTACGACCGCGCGACGGGCGGATCGTGCAGCACCAGCAGCAGGACGGCTCCGCACAGGGCTGGCAGCAGCGAACGGCGGCGGCCCGTGCCGATCGCCAGCAGCGTGATCAGCCCGCACGCGGCAGCCCGCAGCACGCTCGGGCTCGGGCGGCTGACCAGTACGAAGGCGGCGGTCAGCGCCACGCCCAGCACTGCTGTCAGGCGCAGCGGGATGCCCAGTGCTGCCGCCAGGCCGCGGCGCTCGGCCCGGATCGCCCGGGCCGGCGGGCCGATCAGCAGGAGCAGGACGATCGTCAGGTTCGCCCCTGACACGGCGGTCAAATGTGCCAGGTCCGTCGCCCGGAAGGCGTCCTTCAACTCCGGCGGCAGTCCGCTCGTGTCGCCGATCACCAGCCCCGGGAGCAGCGCGCGGGCGTCGGGGGGCAATCCGGCGCTCGCCGCGCGCAGGCCCGCCCGCAACCGGGCCGCGAGGCGTTGCGGTGCGCTGGGCGGGGCCAAAATCCGCGGCGGCCCCGTCGCGTGCAGCACGGCTGCGGCGGGGTCGCCCGCGCGGGTCGCCGGGGTCACGCGGACCCTGACCGCCACGGTCGTGGACGGCAGCAGCCGCAGCCATGCCGCTTGGTCGCGGTCGGCCATCAGCACGACGGGGGTGCGGGTCCTGGTCGCGCCGACCCGGACGGCTTCCGCGCTCACCACCACGGTGCGGGGCGAGGCCGGGGTCGGGGGATGGGTCGCGAACGGGTCCGCGGTGACCCGCAGTTCCGTCGCGACCGCTGTCGGTGCCCTGTTTGTGGCCGTGGCCGTGGCCGTCGCCATTGCCTTCGCCAGGTGCGGGATGGGGCCGCGGTGGCGGTCGGCGTCCGCCAGCGTCGCGACGGCGGTTGCCGTGGCGACGGCCAGGAGCGTGGCCGCTGCGGTGGTGGTGAGGGTAGGGGGCTTGGCCCTTGCCCTTTTGCCCGGGAGGCGGGTCCAGGGCTTGGCCCGGGCCCGTCCGCCCGTGGGGCGGGGCGGTTTGGCTGTCGGGGCGGCCTGGCTGCGCGCCAGGTGGGGCGGACTGCTGCCTGCCGGGGCAGGCTGGGTGCTCGCCGGAAGGGCCGGGCTCGGCCTTGCTCTTGCCCTGCGGGCTACCGCTGCTGCTGCCAGGGTCACGGCGAGGGTCGCCAGGACCGCCACGGTCGCGAGCATGGCCGTGACGCCGACCGTTGGCGTCAGGGCGGCGGCTGCCCAGGCCGCCAGGGCGGGCGGAACGAGCCGGAGGTCCGGCGGGCCGTCCTGGTGGGGGTCCGATGCGCCCAGCGGGGACGCGGCCTCTGCGTGGACGCTGGCGCGGGCGGGGGTGGGCGGGGCCTGCGGGGCGGCCTCGGTCGGGTTCTCAGGTGACGATGCGTTGACGCTGGGTGCGCCGTTCCCCGCACTTCTGCCGGGTGGCACCTGGCGTAGGAACGGTTGCGGCGCGTTGGCGCTGGGCGCGCCGTTCCTCGCGCCCCTGTCGGGCCGCACCCGCCGTAGGGACACTCGCGGTGCACTTGGGTTGCTCGCGCAGTTCCCCGCGGTCCTGCCGGGCGCCTCCCCCGGTGGGAGCACTTCCCGTGCGTCGGCGCTGGGCGCGCCGGTCCCCGCACCCGTGCCGGGCACCTCCCCCAGTGGGGAAAGTTCCGGCACGTCGGGGCTAGGCGCGCCGGTCCCCGCACCCATGTGGGGCCGCACCCGCCGTGGGGACACTCGCGGTGCACTTGGGTTGCTCGCGCAGTTCCCCGCGACCCTGCCGGGCGCCTCCCCCGGTGGGGGCCCTTCCCGTGCGTCGGCGCTGGGCGCGCCGGTCCCCGTACCCGTGCCGGGGCGCATCCGCCGTCGGGATACTTCCTGCGCACTGGAGTTGGGGGCGGGGACATTCGTGGACGTGGCCGGGGGCAGGTCGGTGGGGGTCATGGGTGGACCAGGGGTTTGAGGGTGGTGAATTTGTGGTCGCCGATGCCGGGGACTTGGCGGAGTTGCTGGAGGCTGGTGAAGGCGCCGTGCTGGGTGCGGAAGTCGAGGATGTGTTGGGCCAGGACCGGGCCGACGCCGGGGAGGGCGTCGAGTTGGGGAGCCGTGGCCGAGTTGAGGCTGAGGGGGGCGCCCGGGGGCTGGTCGGTGGTGGATGACGTGGCGGCGGGGGGTGGGGTCAGGCCGACCAGGAGCTGTTCGCCGTCCGTGAGGGGACGGGCGAGGTTGAGGGCCGTGGTGTCCGTGCCCGGGAGGGGGCCGCCGGCCGCGGTCAGGGCGTCGGCGACACGGGAGCCGGCGGGGAGTTGCCGCAGACCCGGGCGCGCGACCTTGCCGGCGATGTCGATCGTCAGAGCCGGCCTGGCAGCAGGGGTGGGGCGCGGGGCGGTGACCGGCACCGCAGGGGGGACACGGACCGCGTGCGGGCGGCCCGACACGTAATGCTGGACTGCCAGTCCCGCGGCCACCAGCAGGACGACCGCCAGCGCCAGCACCGTGCGGAAGTCCAGGCCGCAGCGCAGCAGCAGCCAGGTCCGCAGTTCGCCGAGCCGGCCGCTCGACGGCGGTGGCGGAGGTGGAGGCGGGGGTGCCGGTGGAGGTGGAGGCGGGGGTTCAGGTGGCGGTGGCGCCGGAGGCGGCAGCGGGGACGGGCTGCCGAAGATCGCGGAGGCGCGCTCACGGGTGAGCGCGGACCTGGCCTGCGCCGCGGCGGCCCTGCGGCGCGGACGGATGACGGTGAGCGGGGCCGCGGGCCGGCCCAGGGGCTTCGTTGCATTCGCGTTCATACCGATCATCGTGGACCGGCCCGCCCACCCCGCGATGATCTTGGTCCGCAGCCTGTGGATAACTCCCGGCCTGAGGACGAAGTCGGTCAGTGCGGCGAGATCACCACACCCAGCAGCCCGGGTCCTGCGTGCGCGCCGATCACCGCGCCCACCTCGCTCACGACCAGGTCATCGAGGCCGGGTACGCGTTCGCGCAGCCGGTCGGCGAGGGCCGCGGCGCGTTCCGCCGAGGCGAGGTGGTGGACCGCGAGGGCCACTCTGCGGGTGCCCGCCTGCTCGACCACGATCTCCTCAAGGCGGGTGATCGCCTTCGAGGCGGTGCGGACCTTCTCCAGCAGTTCGATCCGCCCGTCGACGAGCCGCAGCAGCGGTTTCACCGCGAGGGCCGACCCGAACAGGGCCTGGGCGGCGCCGATCCGGCCGCCCCTGCGCAGGTAGTCGAGCGTGTCGACGTAGAAGTACGCGGAGGTGTCCGCCGCGCGTTTCTCGGCGGCGGCGACCACCTCGTCGGCGGTGCCGCCCGCTTCCGCGGTTTCCGCGGCTGCCAGGACGGTGAAGCCCAGGGCCATCGCGACCATGCCGGTGTCCACGACGCGCACCGGGACCGGGGCGTCCTTCGCGGCGACCGTCGCCGCGTCGTAAGTGCCGGAGAAGTCGGCGGACAGGTGGAGCGAGACGATCGCCGACGCGCCGGACGCGGCGGCGGCTTCGTAGGCGGCGGCGAATTCGGGCGGGGCGGGGCGGGAGGTGGTGACCGGGTGGCGGCGCTGGAGGGCGCGGGCGACGGTGGGGGCGGAGATTTCAGTGCCCTCTACCAGGGCCTCGTCGCCGATCACCACGGTGAGGGGCACGATGGTGATGTGGTGGCGGATCAGGGCGTCGCTGCCGAGGTAGGCCGTGGAGTCCGTGACGATGGCAACGTGCGGGGGCATGCCCGGGACATTACCCGGGGCCAGGTCGGGGCGACAGTTTGGGCCGGGCGGTGCGCCTCATTGCCGGCGGGGCTAGTCCTCAAACGCCGGACAGGCTGAATTTGCTGGACCTCGGCGTCCACCACCCCGCGCGTCCTCAAACGCCGGACGGGCTGAGCTTGCTGGACCTCGGCGTCCACCACCCCGCGCGTCCTCAAACGCCGGACAGGCTGAATTTGCTGGACCTCGGCGTCCACCACCCCGCGCGTGCTCCGCACGGCCAGTCCTCACACGCCGGACAGGCTCGGTGTGCTCGGGGGGTGCTATTCGCCGGGGGCCGGGAGTTTGGGGGGTTGGGTGGGGGTCCAGTGGCGGAGGGCGGCGGACTCGATTGCGATCTGGTCGGTCAGGCCGGCCAGATCGTCCGTGGTGGCGTGGTGGGCGCGGTCCTGGGCCGCCCAGCGCAGGGAGTCCGCGGAGTGGGTCACGTGGTGGACGCGGGTGGAGAGTTCGGGGAGGCGGGCCGCGACGCGGGACTTGTCGGGCTCGCGTTCGAGGAGTTTCAGCTCACCGTCCAGGGCGCGGGCGTGCTCGTTGAGGCGGGCCATCAGGGAGGCGGCCTCGGCGAGGGCGGTGTCCTCGGGGTGGTGCGCGTCCAGGGCGGCGAAGGTGCTGTCGATGGCCGTGCGCAGGTCGATCCGCAACTGGGCGACCTCTCCCCCGAGGCCCGGCGTCGTATAGCGGCGGGCCTTGAGCTGGACGTCCTCGACGGCCCTGCGGGCCTGGGCCGTGCCACGGGTTACTGAGCGCTTGACCGCGCGCACGGTACGTACCGACGCGACCGTGGCCAGCGCCACGAAAATCAGCACGAAGAGCAGGACGACGATGCCGGCGGTTTCCACAGGCGGCTCCTCCTGAGAGTCCCGAGAATCCTGAGTGCGACCAGACATTCGACCCGAATGCGGTGCCGTGCTCCTTCCACCGTAACGGCAAGGGGCAGGCCGGCGGAATCAGGTGAATCCCCCAAGCCTGCCCCTAGGGCACGGGCGCGGACGCGCTCAGACCACGATGTTGACCAGTTTCGGCGCCCGCACGATCACCTTGCGGACCGGCGCACCCGCCAGGGCCGCGACCACGGCGGGGTCGGCCAGTGCCAGGGCCTCCAGCTCGGCGTCCGGGATGGCTGGCGAGACTTCCAGCCGGGCTTTGACCTTGCCCTTGATCTGGACGACGCAGGTCACCGCGGGGTCCTGGGCCAGTGCCGGGTCGGCGACGGGGAAGTCGGCGTGGGCCAGCGAGGTGTCGTGGCCCAGCTTCGACCACAATTCCTCGGCGATGTGCGGTGCCAGTGGTGCGATGAGCAGGACGAGTTGTTCGGCGATGGTGCGTGGCACGGGGCCGGTGGATTTGGTCAGGTGGTTGTTGAGTTCGGTGATCTTGGCGATGGCGGTGTTGAAGCGCAGTTCGGCCATGTCTGCGGTGACGCCGTGGATGGCTTTGTGCAGGGCGCGCAGGGTGGTCTGGTCGGGTTCGGTGTCGGTGACGGTGGTCTGGCCGGTGGCCTCGTCGACGATGTTGCGCCAGATGCGTTGCAGGAGGCGGTACTGGCCGATGACGGCGCGGGTGTCCCAGGGGCGGGAGACGTCCAGGGGGCCCATGGCCATCTCGTACAGGCGCAGGGTGTCGGCGCCGTATTCGGCGCAGATCTCGTCGGGGGTGACGGCGTTCTTCAGGGACTTGCCCATTTTGCCCAGCAGGCGGGTGACCTGCTCGCCGGCGTACCAGTACGTGCCGTCGCGTTCCTCGACCTCGGCGGCGGGCACCGCGATACGGCGTGCGTCGCGGTAGACGTAGGCCTGGATCATGCCCTGGTTGAACAGCTTGTGGAACGGCTCGACGGAGGAGACGTGGCCCAGGTCGTGCAGGACCTTGTGCCAGAACCGGGCGTACAGCAGATGCAGCACCGCGTGCTCGGCGCCCCCGACGTACAGGTCCACCCCGCCCGCCGGCAGGCCCTCGCGCGGGCCCATCCAGTACGACTCGATCCCCGGGTCGACCGGTTCGCGGGTGTTGTGGGGGTCGAGGTAGCGCAGCTCGTACCAGCACGACCCGGCCCAGTTCGGCATCGTGTTGGTCTCACGCCGGTAGGTGCGCACCCCCTCGCCCAGGTCCAGATCGACGGTGACCCAGTCCGCGTTGCGCGACAGCGGGGTCTCCGGACTGGTGTCGGCGTCGTCCGGATCGAACGTGCGCGGACTGTAGTCGTCGACCTCGGGCAGCTCGACCGGCAGCATCTCGTCGGGCAGCGCGTGCGGCACACCGTCCTCGTCGTAGACGATCGGGAACGGCTCACCCCAGTACCGCTGCCGGCTGAACAGCCAGTCCCGCAGCCGGTAGTTCACCGTGCCCCGCCCCGCCCCCCGCCCGGCCAGCCACCCGGTGACCGCGGCCTTCGCCTCGGCCACCCCCAGCCCGTCCAGCGAAATCCCCTCACCCGCCGAATTCACGATCGTCGACTCCGACGAGGAGAACGCACCCTCCCAGGCGGCCGGGTCGGCGCCGCGGCCGTCGGTCGGCTCCACGACACACCGCATCGGCAGCCCGAAAGCACGCGCGAAAGCAAAATCCCGGCTGTCGTGCGCGGGCACGGCCATGATCGCCCCCGTGCCGTAACCCATCAGCACATAGTCCGCCACGAACACCGGAACATCCTCGCCACTGACCGGATTCACCGCGAACACACCGGTGAACACACCGGTCTTCTCCCGCGCATCGGCCTGCCGCTCCACATCCGACTTCGCCGCCGCCTGCTTCCGGTACGCCGCCACCGCCTCCACCGGCGTGGCATGCCCACCCGTCCACACCGCACTGGTACCCCGCGGCCACACCGCCGGCACCACCACATCCACCAGCTCATGCTCCGGCGCCAGCACCAAGTACGTCGCCCCGAACAACGTGTCCTGACGCGTCGTAAAAACAGTAATGGCCTCCCCGGCACCACCCGAACCCGAACCCGGACCGGCACCATCCGGACCCGCACCCCGCACAGGGAAATCAACGCGGGCACCCTCACTGCGGCCGATCCAGTTCCGCTGCTGCAACTTGATCGCCTCGGGCCAGTCCAGGACATCCAGATCCGACAGCAACCGGTCCGCATACGCCGTGATCCGCATCATCCACTGCCGCAGATTCGCCTTGAAAACCGGGAAATTACCCCGCTCCGAACGCCCCTCCGCAGTGACCTCCTCATTGGCCAGCACCGTCCCCAGCCCCGGACACCAGTTCACCGGCGACTGCGCCGAATACGCCAACCGGTACCCGCCCAGCACCTCAGCCCGCTCCGCACCACCCAGCTCCGACCACGCCCGCCCGTCCGGCGTCACCCGCGAACCATCCGCGAACTGCGCCACCAGCTCCCCGATCGGACGCGCCCGACCAGCAGCCTCGTCGTACCACGAATTGTAGATCTGCAGAAAAATCCACTGCGTCCACCGGTAATACGCAGGATCGATCGTCGAGAACGAACGACGCCGGTCATGCCCCAGACCCAACCGCCGCAACTGCGCCGTCATCGTGACGATATTCGCCTCGGTCGACAACCGCGGATGCGTACCCGTCTGCACCGCATACTGCTCCGCCGGCAGACCGAACGCATCGAAACCCAGCGTATGCAGCACATTGTGCCCCGTCATCCGCTGATGACGCGCATACACATCCGTCGCGATATAACCCAGCGGATGACCCACATGCAACCCCGCACCCGACGGATACGGAAACATGTCCATCACAAACCTCTTCGGCCGCGCCGCCAACTCCGGATCCGAATCCAGATCACCAAAAGGATTGGCCGCGGCGAAAGTACCGTCCGCCTCCCAGAAGTCCTGCCAGCGGCGCTCGATGTCGGCGGCCAGGTGCGCGGTGTAGCGGTGCGGCGCAGCCGTCTCGGCGGCCGGGGTGGTGTCGCTCATCGTCCTCGGTACTCCATCGATGTCATGACGGCTGCTGCGGTCCGTCTCTGCCTGTGGTCCTGCCTGCGGTACAAACAAAAAAGCCCCTCACGCAGGAGGGGTGCCGCACCGACGTCGTTCGTGGTCAGCGCGGCTCGCTAAGCAGGAGGCTCGTGGCTCGCATGCCGTCAGGTTACCGCAGCGGGTACGGCCCCCGCACCGAAGACGGTGCGGGGGCCGTACGCCTCATCCGGAGCCCATGGGCGCGCGTGGTACCGGTGCGCGCCCTGAGCAGCTACTTCTTCTTCGGCAGCGACGAGGTGACGTAGCCCTTGGCGGGCGTGCCCACCCCGGTGACGTCGTCGTAACCGACCGTGGCGTGCAGCGACGCGTCCGCGCCGAGCGTCCGCAGGGACACGATGGTGCCCTCCGAGGCGTCGAACGCGTTCGCGAAGTCCACACGGACCACGGCGAGGCCCTGGCCCTGACCCAGCGGGTGGTCCGTGACGTCGTGGTAGACCGACGTCCCGTACTTGTCGTAGATCAGCGGGTTCGCGAAGCCGATCGCGATGCCGTGCCTGGCCTGCTGGGCCAGCGCCTGGACGCCGGCGATGACCGGTGCGGCCAGCGACGTGCCGCCGATGCGGTACGTGCTGTACTGCAGCGACCCGTCGGGGTACGACTGGGTCTGGCCGACCAGGAAGCCGGTGTTCGGGTCGGCGACCGCCGCGATGTCAGGCTCGACACGCTGCTTGACGGTGCCGCCGTTGGCGAGCGCCAGCGAGTCCGGGACCACACCGCGCTGGTAGAACGGCTGGTCGTAGAGCTTGCTGGTGCCGCCGCCCGCGCCGGAGGTGTACGGGCCGGGGAAGCCGGTCCAGGTCTTTCCGTCGGCGGACAGCGGGGCGCGCTTGGTGCCCCAGCCGGTCTCCCACTGGTACTTGTCGTTCTTGCCGACCGCCAGCGAGGTACCGCCGACGGAGGTGGCCCAGGGGGAGTTTCCGGGGGTGTCGGCCTGCTTCACACCGGTGGACGCGACATTGTCGCCCGCGTCGCCGGAGGAGAAGTAGAAGCCGATGCCCTCGACAGCGCCCTGCTGGAAGACCTGGTCGTAGGCCGCCGCGATGTCCGGCGTCTCGTTGGCCTCGACGTCGCCCCACGAGTTGGAGACGATGTCGGCCAGGTGGTTGTCGACGACCTTGTTCAGGGCGTCGAGCAGGTCGTTGTCGAAGCAGGAGGCTCCGCCGACGTAGACGATGTCCGCGTCGGGGGCGACCGCGTGCACCGCCTCGACGTCCAGCGTCTCCTCGCCGTACCAGCCACCGGCACCGCATTCCTCGGTGCTGTTGTAGTCGGTCGGCAGGACCTGGGTGAGCTGGCCCTTCTTGTACTTCTGGCCGCCGGTGTCCTTGGCGTACCGCGCGGCGTCCTCCGCGATGTACGGCGACGCGTAGGCGTCGGTGATGGCCACCCGTACGCCCTTGCCGGTGTACTTGCCCGCGCCGTAGGCGGCACGCAGCTGGTCACCGGTGTAGCCCTGGATCGCGTACGGCGCCTTGCCGCCGTACGCGTCCGGGAGCTTCTTGTCGGTCTTCGAGCCGTAGTACGTCGAGAACGGCCCGGAGTTCTTGAACACCGCGTCCGGCGGCGGCAGTTCATCGTCGTGGCTGGACTTCTTGGGTGCCGTGTCCAGGCCCGTGACGGTGAGCACCGCGCCCTTGAGCGAGGCGGGGGCGGTGGCGTTGCCGGTCGGGGCACGGTAGGTGTGGCCCGACTTGGTGTAGTTGTGCAGCTGGGTGCCGAAGGCCTTCTCGGCAGACGCCACATCACCGGTGACGGTGAGGTAGTGCTGGTTGGAGCCGGTCACCTTCAGGCCCGAGGACTTCAGCCACGCGGTGACCTCGGCCACCTGCGCCTTGGTGGCGCCGTAAGCGGCCTGCGTCTGGGCGGGCGTCAGGTAGCGCCCGTAGTCGGCCGAGTTCGGGTCCGACACGGACTTCGCGTAGGCCGCGAGCCCCTTGGCGTCCTTGCCGGCCAGGTACACCCGGACGGTCACCTTGGCGGAATCGGCCGTCGCGCCCTTGTCCGCCTGGGCCGTGGCCCACTGCGGCTTGGTGCCGGACAGGAGTTGACGTCCGGCGGACTGATCGGCCGACGCGGACTGGGTGCCAAGCGCGAGCGCGCTGGCGACCAGTGGCAGCGCTGCGGCAGCCACCAGTCCCACGCGCGTCCTTTTGCGCTCAAATCTCATGAAACCCCCATGCGAAGCGAGTTGTCGCGTTAGTCGCGTTGGTCGCACTCTGCGGTGTCGCCGCTATGCGTACACGCCGCACCGCAGAGCGATACTCTTTCGCTCATCAGTTCATGCCAGGGGCATGAACTCACCAAGAGCAGGTCAAGGAACGATCCACTCCGCCCGTCCCCGATCATCGGGCGAACCGACGCTAGCAGCGCGAGACTTACCCGAACAGAGGGCGTAGTCCCGGCCGGGTCGGGCATTCCGCGTGTCACTTGACAAGACCTCGGGTACGTATCACCGTCCATGCGTCACGACATACGTGTTGGGACACATACCGCGAACCGGAGGGCGGCTCCCATGGGCGAGGCGCGTCAGGGCGGCCCCATGAGGCAGGCGGAGCTGCTGCGTTACCTCGTGCTCGCCGCGCAGCGCGAGGGCAACCGGCGGCTCACCGCCCGGCTGGCCGGCATCGGCCTGACGCCGGCTCAGTCCGAGGCGCTGCGGATCCTCGCCGACCACGGCCCGCTCGCCCTCACCGGCCTCGGCGACATGCTGGTCTGCGACAGCGGTACGAATCCCAGCCGGCTCGCCGACCGCCTCGTCACAGCGGGCCTTGTGGAACGCGGCCCGGCGCCCGACGACCGACGCCGGATCACCCTCGCCCTCACGGCGGAGGGTTGGGCCGCGAACGACGCGGTACGGCGGATCGAGGACGAGTTCTACGACGCCCTCGACGCGGCGGGCGCACAGGTCGACGTATCCGCCGCGATCGAGCTGCTCCGGCTCGTCTCGGCCGGGTCGCCCGCCGCCCGGGCCCTGCAGAACCGGATCGACGCGCAGGGCGCGTAGGACCTCGCGCCGGACGCTCGCACCCGTACCCCTGCCCGCGCCCCGACCCCAGGGGTGCCACCCGGCGTGACGCTGCTCCCTGCCCGCGCCCGCGCTGCGTCCCCTCCGGCTCGCCGAAGCCGCGCGCAGACGCGACCCGCGCGCTGGTCCGGCGGCTTGCCGGCATCCCCGTGCACGTGACCGCCGACATCGAGGACGGTTACGCCGAGGACCCCGAGCAGGTCGCCGACTACGCGGCCGGGCTCGGGGCGGACGGCGTCAACCTGGAGGACCGCTCGGCCGGCCGGCTCATCGACCCCGCCCTGCACGCGGCGAAGGTCGCCGCGGTCAAGCGCCGGGCGCCCGGCCTCTTCGTCAACGCCAGGGTCGACACCTACTGGCTCGGCCAGGACGCCGGCGTCGAGTCCTCGCTGGCCCGCGCGCTGGCCTACGTGGAGGCCGGCGCCGACGGAATCTTCTTCCCCGGCGCCGCCGCTCCCGACGACCTGCGCGCCCTGACCGCCCGCACCCCGGTACCGGTCAACGTCCTGCTGGTCCCGGGCCTCACCCTGCACGAGCTGGCCGGCCTCGGCGTCCGCCGGGTGAGCACCGGCTCGCTCCCCTACCGCGCCGCGATCGACGCGGCCGTGGCGGTCGCCACCGACGCCCGGGCCGGCCGCACACCGCCCCCGGCGACGCCGTACGCGACGATGCAGCAGCGGCTGACCCGCCACCAGGCGTGGGCCTGACCCGACGGGGACGGCGGCCACCGCATATTCCCAAGCCTCCGGCGCACGCACCGCGTAGGCTCCCGCCCATGAACTCCGGACCCCACTGACCGACCCGCCGCCCGCGCCCTCGCGCGGGCCACGGTCGTTCACGCCAACGCCGACTCCGGAGTTCCCCCATGCCCCGCCCCGCCAGGGGCAGCGCGTCCTATCGCGCTGTCCTCGCACTGCCGCACGCCCGGGCCCTCTTCGCCGCGGCCACCCTCGCCCGGCTGTCGTACGGCCTGCTGTCCCTTCCGCTGCTGCTCGCCGTACGCGAGGGCACCGGTTCCTACGCCGCCGCCGGTACGGCCGCCGGTCTGTTCGGCCTGACCGCGGCGGTCCTCGGCCCGTACAGGTCCCGGCTCGTCGAACGGCGCCGTGCCGCGCTGCCCGTGCTGACCGCCCTCTACGGCACCCTGCTCGGCTGCCTCGCCGCCGGGTCCGCGCTCGGCATGGACGCCGGGCTCGCGGTGACGCTCGCCGTCCTGGCCGGCGTCTTCCCGCCCCCGGTGGGACCGCTGATGCGGACCCGCTGGGGCGAACTGGCCGACAGCGAGGCCCAGCGGCAGTCCGCGCTGAGCCTGGACGCCGTCACCGAGTCCACCGTCTTCGCCGTCGGGCCGGTCCTCGGCGGCCTGCTGACCGCCGCCACCTCCGCCTCACTGTCCCTGGCGGCCACCGCGGTCCTCGCCGTCACGGGCTTCACCGCCTTCACGGCCGTCCTCGGCGAGTCCCCGTCCGCGCCGCCGCCGGCCGGTACGCGCACCCGCCTCGGTCCGCCCGCCGCACCGGGCTTCGCCGCGCTGCTGGTGGTGGTCCTCGGCAGCGGCTGCGCCCTGGCGCTCGCCGAGGTCGGCATCGTCGCGGCCAGGGGCGCGGCCGTCGCGGGTCCGTTGATGGCCCTGTGCGCGACCGGCGGCGCCATCGGCGGCCTCGCCTACGGCCGCGTCCAGTGGCGTGCGGCGCCGCACCGGCGCCTGCTGACCCTGGGCGCCCTCGCCGCCGCCTGCTACGCCCTGCCCGCCGCGGTGTCCGCGCTGCCCGCCGTCGCCCTCGGCCTGCTGCTCGCCGGCGCCTGCTCCGACACCCTGCTGATCACCGCCTACCTCCAGGTCGACGCCCTGGTCCCGGCTGGTTTCCGCACCGAGGCGAGCGCCTGGATCAACACCGCCGCGAACCTCGGCGGCGCCCTGGGCTCCGCCGCCGCCGGGTTCCTGATCTCCCGCTACGGCGCCGCCCCCGCCTTCCCCGCCGCAGCCGCGGTCCTGACCGCGCTGACCGCCCTCGGCGCCCTTCTCCCCCGCCGGAGGGCGGCCGTACGCGCGGCCGCATGACGCTGAGCTGACGACCTGGCGCTGCTCGCCACCGCCCCGTACCGCCGACGTGTACGGCGGTACGGGGCGCCTGCCGCTACGCGCTACGGAGGCGGCCGAGTCGGCGCTCGACGGGCGGATCGGGCCGGGCGGAGGACCGGCGGCCGCGCAATACGCCGCGGGCGCCGGCGGACACCACGTCGGGCCCGCCCAGCGCGGGACCCGCCACACCCTCGGCCGGCTCCGAGGGCGCCCACCACCACGTGCCCTGACCGAGGGCCGCCTGCCCCCGGGTACGCCCACCCCGGACAGCTCACGGGCTGCACGAGGGGAAGCCGAGCACACCCCGGCCTCCCCCACATCGGCCCGCCCCCGGGCACGCACAACCCTGGCGTCCAACCGGCACGCCCTCGCGGGGGTGCGGGTGGCGAAGCCCCTGCCGGGCGAGGCGGAGCCGAGCAGAAACGACAAAGGGCGGAGTGGCTCGCGCTTTCCGCGAGCACACTCCGCCCTCGACCTTGTGGAGCTACGGGGAATTGAACCCCGGACCTCTTGCATGCCATGCAAGCGCTCTACCAACTGAGCTACAGCCCCGCTACGGTGCCGGGAAGCCCGGCGACCTGGGGTTACTTTACACGCTGTCGGGGTGCGGGCCGCAAATCGTTTGGGGCGCCCCCGAAGGTGCCCGGGCGGTCCGCGCGGGGAGCCGCAGGTGCGCGCGATCGGCCCCGGACGCCGAGCGCGGCGGCCGGGGAAGTTCATGAAGTGTCAACAATCCGCGGCCGGTTGGCGGGTTACGGTGGCTGCGGCCGAGTGGACGAGAGAGGTGGAGACCGCTGTGACCACCGCGTTCGACCCGATTGAGCTGGGCGGGAACCGGTTGCGGAACCGGATCGTGATGGCGCCGATGACGCGCAGCCGGGCGTACGGCCCGGGGCTGAGCCCGACCGCGAGCACGGCGGCGTACTACGCCCAGCGGGCGTCGGCGGGACTGATCGTCACCGAGGGGACGCAGCCGTCGGTGGTGGGCCAGGGCTACCCGGACACGCCGGGCCTGCACAGCGCCGAGCAGCTGGCCGGGTGGCGGCGGGTGACGGACGCGGTGCACGAGGCCGGCGGCCGGATCTTCGTCCAGCTCATGCACACCGGCCGGATCGGGCACCGCTCGCTGCTGCCGGACGGGCTGCGGCCCGTGAGCGCGTCGGCGGTACGTCCCAAGGGCAGCGTCTACACCGCCCAGGGGCCGCAGGACTTCGAGGAGCCGCAGGAGCTGACGGAGGACGAGATCCTGCGCACCGTCGAGGACCACGCGGCGGCGGCGCGGAACGCCGTCGCGGCCGGTTTCGACGGGGTCGAGGTCCATGCCGCCAACGGCTATCTGGCGCACCAGTTCCTGGCGCCGAATTCCAACCTGCGCACCGACGGCTGGGGCGGCTCCCCCGAGCGCCGCGCGCGCTTCGCGGCGGAGCTGGTCACGGCGGTCGCGGACGCGATCGGCGCGGAGCGCACGGGGCTGCGGATCTCGCCCGGCAATGCGCTGGGCGACATCGACGAGCCGGACCCCGAGCCGGCGTACACCGCGCTGCTGGCGGCCCTGGAACCGGTCGGCCCCGGCTATCTGCACATCATGGAGACCGGCGAGCGGTCGCTGACCCTGGAGCTGCGCAAGCGTTTCGCGGGGGCGCTGATCCTCAACGCCCGCACGGCGGGACGCCCTTCGGGACCCGAGGAGCTGGCCCTGATCGAGGACGGCACCGCCGACCTGGTCTCCTACGGCGCCCTCTTCCTCGCCAACCCCGACCTGCCCGAGCGGCTGCGCGCGGGCGGTCCCTTCAACGCCCCGGACCGGGCCACCTACTACGGCGGCGACGAGCGCGGCTACACCGACTACCCGGCGCTCGGCGCGCAGGACGCACCGGGAGCGTAAGACGGGCCGGGCGCCCGTACGCGCCCGGCCCGCGCGGCACCGCTCAGGCCCTGCGGCGGCCCCGCCCCAGCGCCACGGCCGCTCCCGCCGCGCACACCGCGGTCAGGGCGACTGCGGTGACGGCGAAGGCGTGGGCCGAGGGGTGGACGCCCGGCAGGTCGAGCCGGTTGAGGAAGAGCGTGCCGAGGGCGGCCACGCCGATCAGCTGGCCGAGCTGGGTCACGGTGGCCAGCAGCCCGCTGGCGTCGGCCGCGTCCTGCGGGGCGACCGCGAACAGCGCCAGGGTGAAGGCCGGGCTGAACCCGAGGCCGAGGCCGCCGCCGAGGGTCAGCAGGCAGACGTAGAGCGCGGCCCCGCCGTCCCCGCCGCCGCGCAGCGCCAGGCCGAGGCCGGCGAAGGAGCCGGCCGCGATGAGCAGGCCCGCGGCCGGCAGCCAGGGCCGCCAGGACACCGGCAGCCGGCGCCAGGTGAGGCCGACACCGCCGAAGGTGACCGCGGCGACCGCGAAGGTCAGTCCGGTACGCAGCGCGCCGAAGCCGAGGCCGGACTGGAGGTGCAGGGCGACCGCGAAGAGGAAGCCCGCGTTGACCGCCATCGTCGTCATGATCACGAGCACCGCCCGCAGCATGCCCGGCGCCCGCAGCACCCGCCCGGACACCAGCGGGGCGCCGCCGCGCCGGGCGAGCCGCGACTCCAGCACCACGAACAGGCCGAACAGCGGCACGCTGAGCGCCAGGCAGACCCAGCCCCACACTGGCCAGCCCTCCTCCTGGCCCAGCACCAGCGGCACGGTGAGCAGCGTCACCGCCGCGGCCAGCACGGTCAGGCCGGGCAGGTCGAGGCCGCGCCGCCGCTCGGGGTCGCGCCGCCCGTCCCCGGGCAGCACCCTCGGGGCGATCACCAGCATCGCCGCGCCGATCGGCACATTGACCAGGAAGACCGGCCGCCACCCGGCGCCGAACAGGTCGGCGCTGACCAGGACGCCGCCCAGCGACTGGCCGAGCGCGGCGCCCGACGACAGCACGGCCGAGTAGACGCTCATCGCCCGGGTCCTGGCCTCACCGCTGAAGGTGAGCTGGAGCAGGCTGAGCACCTGCGGGATCATCAGCGCGGAGCCGGCGCCCTGGACGAGGCGGAAGCCGATCAGCTCGCCGGTGTCCTGGGCGAGACCGCAGGCCAGCGAGGCGACGGTGAAGACCGCGAGCCCGGCCACGAAGAGCCGCCGGTGCCCCAGCAGGTCGCCGAGCCGCGCCCCGGTGATCAGCAGCACCGCGTACGCGATGGTGTAGCCGGCGATGATCAGCTGGAGCGAGGCGCCCGAGGCGTGCAGGTCGGTGCGGATGGTCGGGGCGGCGACATTGACGATGAAGACGTCGAGCAGGGCCATGAACTGGCCCATGAGGATGGTGGCGAGCAGCAGTCCCGAGCGGGGTCCTGCCCTGCCGGTGCTCCTGCCGGTGTTCCTGCCACCGGAATCGGTGACGGCGGCGGTGGTACGGGGGGCGGCCGGTGCGGGCGCGCCGTTCATCACGGGATGCGTCATGCGTCGAGCGTGGGCGCCGCGCGGTACCGGTAACGAGAGCCCGGTGATCCTGGTACTGCCAGCACCTGGCAGCGGCAGCACGCGGGGGTAAGTATGGCCGTATGCCCCGTTCACCGGTGTCGCCCCGTACCCGGTCCCTTTCCCCCGAGCTCCCCGCTTCCCCCGAGCCCCCCGCTTCCCCCGCTCCCGACCGGCCGCCCGGCGCCGCCCGGCACACCAGGGCCGCGCGCCGCACCGAACTGGCGGCCTTCCTGCGCAGCCGCCGGGCGAGGATCACCCCGGAGGACGTCGGCATGCCGCCGGGCCTGCGGCGCCGCACCCCCGGGCTGCGGCGCGAGGAGGTCGCGCAGCTCGCCGGGGTCGGCGTCACCTGGTACACCTGGCTCGAACAGGGGCGCCCGATCAACGCCAGCGTCCAGGTGCTGGACGCGGTGGCCCGGGTGCTCCAGCTCGACGTCACCGAGCGCGAGCACCTGTACCGGCTGGCCGGCATCCCGTTCGTGAGCGAGCCGGACTCCGACGCGGAGATCGTCGGCGTGGAGTCGCAGGGCATCCTGGACTCGCTCGACCCGCTGCCGGCCGCGATCTACAACGCGCGCTACGACGTCCGGGCCACGAATGCCACTTACCGCACGCTGTGGCCGATGACCTCCGTCGTGGAGCGCTGGGAGCGCAATGTGCTCTACAAGCTCTTCACGGTGCCCGAGTGCTGCCTGACCTTCGTCAACAGCGCGGAGGAGCTGCCGTGGATGGTCGGCCAGGTGCGCAGGAGCTACGGGCGGCACGTCGGTGAGCCCGCGTGGGAGTCGTTCGTCGCGCTGCTGATCAAGGAGAGCCCGGCCTTCGCGCAGCTGTGGGCGAGCGGCAATGTGGCGGCGCCGGGCAAGCGGGTCAAGGCGTTCAGGCACGACGGGATCGGCGTGATCAACATGACCTCGATGTCACTGAGCATCGACGGGATGGCCGAGCACCGCTTCGTGGTCTACACCCCGGTCACCGAGGACGACCGGCTGCGGATCGAGCAGCTCAGGCGGATCGACGACCCGATCGTCGGCTGCGCCGACCACGGCCGCCCGCTGTCGGTCCTCGTGGCCGAACGCGACGCCGCCACCAGAGCCGCGAGCTGCGACCGCCACCCGTAACGCCGCCCGCCCCGCCCCCGGACGAGCGCAGGACCTGCCCCCGGGTACTCCCGACCCTGGCGTCCGGCCCGGAAGACGTCACAGGGGGTGCGGATGGCGAAGCCCCCGCCGGGCGAGGCGAAGCCGAGCAGAAACGACGAGGGCGGAGTGGCTCGCGCTTTCCGCGAGCACACTCCGCCCTCGACCTTGTGGAGCTACGGGGAATTGAACCCCGGACCTCTTGCATGCCATGCAAGCGCTCTACCAACTGAGCTACAGCCCCGCGTCCGTCGGGGTCTCCCCTGACGACGTGAAGAAGCATAGCCGGTCGGTGGACCGGAAACGAAATCGGCCGGACGCCCGCCCCACGCGCGGGACGGCACCCCCCGCCGCGGCCGAGCGTCATCGCCGAACAACCGCCACGGGCGGCCGAGCGCCGCCGCCGGGCAACCGCCGCGGGCGGCTACGCGTCGTCGCCGAGCACCGGCTCCGGGAGGGTGCCGGCATTGTGCTCGGTCAGCCGCCAGCCGCGCGCCCCCTCGCCGAGGACCGACCAGCAGCAGTTGGACAGCCCGCCCAGCGACTCCCAGGTGAGCGGGTCGAGGCCGAGCAGCCGGCCGATGGTCGTACGGATCGTGCCGCCGTGGCTGACCACGACCAGCACGCCGCCGTCGGCCAGTTCGTCCGCGGCGGCCAGCACCACGGGAGCGGCCCGGTCGGCGACCTCGGTCTCCAGTTCGCCGCCGCCCCTGCGGACCGGCTCACCGCGCTTCCAGGCGGCGTACTGCTCACCGAACTGGCCGAGGATCTCCTCGTGGGTCAACCCCTGCCAGCGCCCGGCGTACGTCTCCTGGAGGCCCTTGTCGTACGTGACGGGCAGGCCGGTGAGCGCGGCCAGCTCGGCGGCGGTCGCGGCGGCCCGGCTCAGGTCCGAGGAGATGATGGCGTCGGGCGCCAGCGCGGCCAGCAGCCGGGCGGAGCGGCGGGCCTGGGCGACACCGGTGTCGGTCAGCTCGATATCGGTGTTGCCCTGGAAGCGCTGCTCCAGATTCCAGCCGGTCTGGCCGTGCCGCCACAGGACGATCCGGCGGCCCCTGCCGCTCGCCTGCCCGTTCAGCTCAGCTTCCCGTCGTCGTCCGCCGCCGCGGTGGCCGCGGCGTGCGCCTTGCCCTTGCCCCGGGTGGCGACGGCGTCCTCGGGCAGGGCGATCTCCGGGCAGTCCTTCCACAGCCGCTCCAGGGCGTAGAAGACCCGCTCCTCGGAGTGCTGCACGTGGACGACGATGTCGATGTAGTCGAGCAGCACCCAGCGGCCGTCCCGCTCGCCCTCGCGGCGGACCGGCTTGATGTCCAGGTCCTTGAGGAGCGTCTCCTCGATGGCGTCGACGATCGCCTTGACCTGCCGGTCGTTCGGCGCCGACGCGACCAGGAAGGCGTCGGTGATGGACAGCACGTCGCTGACGTCGTAGGCGATGATGTCGTGCGCGAGCTTGTCGGCGGCGGCCTGTGCGGCGGCGCGGGTCAGCTCGATGGAACGGTCAGTGGCGGTCACAGAAACGGCTTTCCGGTCGGGGGCTGGACTGCTTCAAGGGTCTCACGACCCTCCGACAGCCCCCGACCGGTTTTCCGATCAGCGGTCCGGCGTCACCGGCGGCGCGGGCCGCCGGTCACTGCGGCGGCAGTTTGTAGTCCTTGCCGAGCGTCACCGCGATGTCGGCGTTCGAGGGCACCGTGCCCTTCTTGACCGCGGTCGGCGGCAGGCCGAGCGTGGCGGCGACGTCCTTGGCCGCGGTGAGCCGCGCCGGGTCGCCGTAGAGCACCTCGGACGTGGACTTGGTCGCGCCGGCCTTGCCGCCGGAGACATAGGTGTAGGTGCCGCCGTTGACGATCGCGGCCTGCGCCATCGGGGCCGCCTTGGCGTTCCCGGTCGCGTCGCTGATCAGGACCCGCGGCTGGGTGGTGCCGTCGGACTGCTTGACGGTGCCGCCGAGCACGTTCTTGACCACGGTGTCGGTGGCCTGCGTGCTGAGCGTGCCGTTCGGCTGCACCGGCAGCAGCGTGGTGTCGTACGCGCCGGTCTTCGCCAGGTCGGCGAGCTGCGCGAGGGACGCGCCGAGCTGCTTGTCGGTGAGCGACGGGTCGAGGATCTGGCCGAGCGACTGCACGGTCCTGGTCGCGCCCGCGGCGTCGCTCGGCATCTTCTTGAGCACCGCCTGCATGACCTGCCCGAAGCGGCCGAGCTGCTTGGTCTGCGGTTCGCCCGCGGCGCGGTAGGTGGCGTAGGCGACGGCCGCCTCGCCGGTCAGCTCCTGCTGCTTGCCCGCCTGGACCAGCGTCCTGCCGCTGTCCTTGCCGGTGCCCTTGACCGCGGTGTCGGTGTCGACGTAGACGTCGCCGATCGCGTCGACCAGCAGCTCCAGATACGGGCTGTCCAGCCGCCAGCTGCCCTTGATGTCGGCGCCGAGCAGGGTGTTCAGCGAGTCCCTGGTGGGGCCGACGCCGTCGCCGACGGACTTGTCCAGCGTGGTCGCGGTGCCGTCGTCCCCGGTCACCGAGAGCGTGTTGGGCAGCAGGACGGTGGTGCCGCGGCCCTTGGTGGTGTTGTCCACCAGCAGCGCGGTGTCGCTGGGGCCGCCGTTCACCGGGACCAGGTGCACGACTATGACGTCGCGCTTCTGCGGTCCGCCGGCCGCGGCCTGCGTCGCCGTGGACTTGCCGAGCCCCGGCAGCTTGCCCGCCTGCCACAGATACCCGGCGCCGCCGAGCAGCGCCAGCACCAGCAGCACGGCAAGACCGGCCGTGCGGTTGCGGCCGCGCCGCTTGGCCTCCTCGCGGCGCTCGGTGCGCGATTCGGAGAACTTGAGCCAGTCGATGACCTCTTCCGACTGCTCGGACTCCTCGTCGACGAAGGCGAACATCTCGGTCTGGTACCCGGCGCGCCCGCCGGCCGGCTTGGTCAGGTCCTCGGTCTGCACGGACATCTGCCCGGTCTCGTACACGGGCTGCTGGCCGGTCTCGTACGCGGGCTGCTGCCCCGTCTCGTACGCGGCGTGCTGCCCGGTCTCGTACACGGGCTGCTGACCGGTGTCGTGCACCGGCTGCTGCTGGCCGGTGTCGTAGACCGGCTGCCGGCCCGTCTCGTAGACCGCGTGCTGCCCCGTCTGGTACGCGGTGTGCTGGCCGGTGTCGTAGACGGGCTGCTGCTGGCCGGTGTCGTACGGGGGCTGCTGACCGGTGTCGTACACCGGCTGCTGCTGGCCCGTGTCGTAGCGGGGCTGCTGGCCGGTGTCGTAGAGCGGCTGCCCGTTCGTGTCGTACGCCTGCGGCTGCCGGCCCGTGTCGTAGGGCTGCTGCCCGTAGTACGGCTGCTGGGGCTGCTGGGGGATCCAGCCCTGCTGCTGGCCGGGCGGGGGCGGGGAGCCGCCGTAGGTCTGGTACGGGTCCTGGTAGCCGGGCTGCTGCGGTACCTGGGGGGTCTGCGGGGGCTGCGGGCGGGGATTGCCGTACTGGTCGTAACCGTAGGACTGCTGCTGGTAATAGGGGTCCTGCGGGTAGGGGTCCCTCTCGTCGTCGGGTCCGCCCTCGGCATATTGCCAACGGGGGTTTGCGTCGTTCACGAGGAACCCCTTCACGTGCTTCGTTTCGCGGCGCCTGCTACCCGGTAGCGTCCCGGTAGAGCGCGCGCTTGTCGATGTAGCGCACCACCCCGTCCGGAACCAAGTACCAGACCGGATCCCCCTTGGCCACCCGCTGGCGGCAGTCCGTCGAGGAGATCGCCAGCGCCGGGACCTCGACCAGCGACACTCCGCCCTCGGGAAAGCCCGGGTCCGACAGCGTATGCCCAGGACGTGTGACCCCGATGAAATGTGCGAGCGAGAACAGCTCCTCGGCGTCCCGCCAGGAGAAGATCTGCGACAGCGCGTCCGCTCCGGTGATGAAGAACAGCTCGGCCGCCGGGTGCTCGGCCCGCAGGTCGCGGAGTGTGTCGATGGTATAAGTCTTGCCCGCGCGGTCGATGTCGCTGCGGCTGACCGAGAACGTCGGATTCGACGCGGTGGCGATCACCGTCATCAGATACCGGTCCTCGGCCGCCGACACCTGCTGGTCGCTCTTCTGCCAGGGGTGCCCGGTGGGCACGAAGACCACCTCGTCGAGGTGGAAGAGGCTCGCCACCTCGCTCGCGGCCACCAGGTGCCCGTGGTGGATGGGATCGAACGTACCGCCCATCACACCGATGCGGTGCTTGCTGTCCGGCATGGCGACGGTCAGTCCCGGTTGAAGCGGGTGACCAGCCACAGCAGAAGCAGCAGGGCGCCGAGGGCGCCGAAGCCGGTCAGGTACGGGCTGAGGCTGTGGTGGTTGCCGCCGGACTCCTCGGCGAGGGTGGTCAGGGCGGAGGCTGCGAGGGGCGACATGATCAGCGAGACCCTTTGCGAAGTCGGGGACGGGCGGGAAGACTCTCGGCACATCGTACGGGCGGCCCCGCGGGAACTTCGCGCAGGCTCCGCGCGTCCAGACTATGTACCGGTGGGCTACCAGGGGGTTGGGCCAGTATGTCCGAGTCGAACGGACCGAACGACGAGCGCGTGAGCACGGAAAAGCTGCCTGGACGCAACCGCAAGCGGTTCCCTGACATCTCCTCACGTGCCTACGAGCACCCCGCGGACAGGTCCGCGCTGGTGGCGCTGCGCAAGCTCACCGGGTTCGACACGGTCTTCAAGGCGCTCAGCGGACTGCTGCCCGAGCGCAGCCTGCGGCTGCTGTTCCTGTCGGACTCGGTCCGGGTCAGCGACGAGCAGTTCGCGCATCTCAACGCGATGCTGCGGGACGCCTGTTACATCCTGGACCTGGAGAAGGTCCCGTCGATGTACGTCACGATGGACCCGCAGCCCAATGCCATGTGCATCGGCATGGACGCGCCGGTCATCGTGGTCACCACCGGTCTCGTCGAGCTGCTGGACGAGGAGGAGATGCGGGCGGTCATAGGCCACGAGGTCGGCCACGCGCTGTCAGGCCACTCGGTCTACCGGACGATACTGCTCTTCCTGACCAGCCTGGCGCTGCGGGTGGCGTGGATCCCGCTGGGCAATCTGGCGATCCTGGCGATCATCACCGCGCTGCGCGAGTGGTTCCGCAAGTCGGAGCTGTCCGCCGACCGGGCCGGGCTGCTGGTCGGCCAGGACCTCCAGGCGTCGATGCGCGGCCTGATGAAGATCGCCGGCGGCAATCATCTGCACGAGATGAATGTGGACGCCTTCCTCAAGCAGGCCGACGAGTACGAGGCGGCGGGCGATCTGCGCGACTCGGTACTCAAGATCCTCAATGTGCTGCCGCGCAGCCACCCGTTCACCACGGTGCGGGCCGCCGAGCTGCGCCGCTGGGCGTCCACCCGGGACTACCAGCGGCTGATGGACGGGCACTACCCGCGGCGGACCACCGACAAGGACGCCTCGGTCTCCGACGCCTTCCGCGAGTCGGCGAACCACTACGCCGACACGGTGAAGAAGAGCAAGGACCCGCTGATGGGCCTGATCCGCGACATCACCAATGGCGCGGGCGACGTCGGCGGCAAGCTCAGGGACCGCTTCACGGGGTCCGGTACGTCGCAGGCGACCGCGGAGCGGCCCGCGGGGTCAGCGGAGGACTCGACACCGGACGACGACGATCAGCCGGAGAGCCCGCTGCGGTAGGAGCGGTGGCCGCGGTGTTCGCCACGGCCGCCGAATGAGTGGCCGCCGTACGGGTGGCCGCCGTGTTCGTGCCGGTCGCCCGGGGCGTCGCCCCGGGCGTCGGCGTGTCCGTGGGTGTCAGCGCGGCGCCGGTGAGCGGCGCGCAGACGGCGCCGGGCGGGCGGGCGTGGTCGTAGGGGTCGGCGCTGCTGACCGCGCCGGGCGCGGAGTGGCCGGCCAGTATCGGCCGGAAGTAGCTCTGCACCTCGGCCGCGCAGGCCAGCGGTCCCGCCGCGATGTCGGCCTGCACCACCTCGACGCGGTGCCGCCGCAGCTCGTCGTGGTCGAACTGGAAGCGCAGCTGCCGCCGTACGGTGAACAGCGATACGGGTCCTGTGGCGTCGGACGAGCCGCGGATCGCGTAGACGTAGGTGTGGTCGGCGGTGATCTCCAGCCGGTTGTCGCCGGTCTCGGCCGCCGAGAAGGTGCCGTCCACCCGTACGCCGTCCCCGTCGACCAGCTCCACCCGCATCCCGGGGTCGGGGTCGAAGCGCACCAGCCAGCCGGTGGCCTCGTGGGTGCCGTCTGCGGCCGGGGCGCTGAGGCTGCTCTCGAACTGGTCGATCTGGCTGGGGTCGAGCAGGTCGAGCACCCCGCGCACATCGCCGCCGGTGACGGTCTGCGCGTCGATGGCGGAGTCGGTGAGGAATTCCCTGGCCGTCTCGTAGCCGGCCCTGACCTCACTCTCGGCGTATCCGCCGATCCGGTGCATGTCCGCCGGCAGCAGCTTCAGTCCGCCGGCGCCCCGCCCGTAACCGGCCGCCGCGGTCCCGGCGAAAGGCGCGGTCGGCGAGACGGCCGGGACGGTGCCGCCGGGCACCAGCGGGATCACCGTGACGCGCAGCTGCTCGCCGGAGCCGGCCTCGCGGGCCTTGTACGGGTGGCGTACCCCCATGTAGATCGCGAAGCCGAAGGCCAGCACGATGAGCGAGATCAGCGCCACCGCCTGGCGGGCCAGGCCGCGGGGCAGCACATGGCGGATCCTGACCGGGCGGGCGGCGTCGTCCTGCCGCTCCCGCGCCGAATACTCCTGGATCCGGGCAGCCTTCACGAACGATTCGTCGAATACGACGGATCGGTACTCGTCCTCACCGCCTCCTGAGGCGCCCTCGGGCGTGCCCTCAGGAGGGTCTCCAGGCCCGCTCATATCACAAGGTTAAGTCCGCGGGCGCGGGAATAAACGCCCCGATGCCCGTCGAGTTGACATGAGATCAGGGCACCGGGGTTCTGGCGACGGGCGGGATGGTCTGGCCGCCGACCGGGCTGCCGCTGGACGGCGGGGGGTCGGCGGGCTGCCGGATGCCGCCGCCCGCGCCGCGGTAGACCGCGGCGAAGGTGAGGGCGACCACGCCGATGCCCATGACCACGGCCAGCGCCCAGGCGACCGGACGGTGCCAGCGGGTGTTGCTGCCGCGGTAGGGGTGCCCGGCGGCATAGAGCGGGTCGGAATCGGGGAATTCCGCGTCGCCGCCCAGTTCGGGGACGGCGGAGCGCGGGTTGGTGCGCCGCCCGGGCCAGCCGGGCGGTAGCGCGGGACCTTCGGCGACGGCGAGCATCCGTTCCCGGGCCGTGGGCTCGTGGAACAGAGCAGACCGTACGAATTCTTCGTCGAGGACTACGGAGGCGAATTCGTCATCGTCCGGCATCTGTCCAGAGTAATGCGGAAGTTGGCCCTTTGGGCAGGGGAATCCCGGTCGCCTGTGGACCGGCTGTGCACCCGGATGGCCCAGTATCGACCCGGCTCGGACCGCCGCAGGTCAGCGGATGTGCCCGTCGCCGGTGACGATGTACTTGGTGGAGGTCAGCTCGGGCAGCCCCATCGGGCCGCGGGCGTGCAGTTTCTGGGTGGAGATGCCGATCTCGGCGCCGAAGCCGAACTGGCCTCCGTCGGTGAAGCGCGTCGAGGCGTTCACCATCACCGCGGCCGCGTCGACCAGCTGGGTGAAGCGGCGGGCGGCGGGCTGCGAGGTGGTCACGATCGCCTCGGTGTGGCCGGAGGACCACAGCCGGATGTGCGCGACGGCGGCCTCCAGCGAGTCCACCACCCCGGCGGCGATGTCGTACGACAGGTACTCGGTCTCCCAGTCCTCCGCGGTGACCGGCACCACGGTGGCCTTGCCGCCGTCGGCGGCCAGTGCCTCGGCCGCGGCCACCACCTGCGGGTCGCCGTGCACGGTGACCCCGGCGGCGGCCAGCGCGGCCAGGGCGCGGGGCAGGAAGCGGTCGGCGATGTCGCGGTGCACGAGCAGGGTCTCGGCGGCGTTGCAGACGCTGGGCCGCTGGGCCTTGGAATTGACCAGGATCTCCACGGCCATGTCGAGATCGGCCTCGGCGTCGACGTAGACGTGGCAATTCCCGGTACCGGTCTCGATCACCGGGACGGTGGAGCCCTCGACGACGGTACGGATCAGCGAGGCGCCGCCGCGCGGGATGAGCACGTCGACCATGCCGCGGGCGCGCATCAGCTCGGTGACCGACTCCCGGCTCTCGCCGGGGACGAGCTGCACGGCGTCGGCGGGCAGGCCCGCGCCGCCGACCGCGTCGCGCAGGACGGTGACCAGAGCGGTGTTGGAGGCGTAGGCGGACGACGAGCCGCGCAGCAGGACCGCGTTGCCCGATTTCAGGCACAGCGCGGCGGCGTCGACGGTGACGTTGGGCCTGGCCTCGTAGATGATGCCGACCACGCCCAGCGGGACCCGGACCTGGCGCAGGTCGAGGCCGTTGGGGAGGGTGGAGCCGCGCAGCACCTCGCCGACCGGGTCGGGCAGGCCCGCGACATGGCGGACGTCGGCGGCGATGGCGGCGATCCGCTCCCGGGTGAGGGTGAGCCGGTCGATGATCGCCGGGCTGGTGCCGGCCTCCTCGGCGCGGGCGATGTCCTCGGCGTTCGCGGCGACGATCTCCTGGGTGCGGACGATCAGCGCGTCGGCGATGGCCAGCAGGGCGTCGTCCTTCGCGGCCCGCGGCAGCGGGGCCAGGTCCGCGGCGGCGGCCTTGGCGCGGTACGCCGCGAGCATCACGGGGGACTTCGGCAGCGGCGAGAGCAGGTCCATGGGTGCAGCGTACTGAACGGGCGCGGTCCGCCGCCGGGGGTGCCCGGTCGGCGGACGGCGTACGCGGTGCGCCCGGTCAGAAGGGGTGCACGCCCACCGGGACCGCGGGCGCAGGGCCGTAGCCCTCGGCGAGCCGCTGGTGGTAGGTCTCCCGGTCGATCACTTCGAGGCCGACGGTCTCCCAGGGCGGCAGCCCGGCGGTCGAGCGGTGCTCGCCCCACAGCCGCAGCGCGATCGCGGCGGCGTCGTGCACGTCCCTGGCCTCCTCCCAGTAGCGGATCTCCGCGTGGTCGGGGGCGTAGCGGCTGGTCAGCAGGAAGGGGTGGTCGTTGGCCAGCTGTTCGAGGCCGCGGCGCAGCTCGGGAAGCGGCGTGAGCGGCCCGGCGACGCTGAGCGTGACATGCCACAGCCGGGCGGGAGTGCGGTCCTGCGGCCGCCCCTGCTGCGGCACGACCGCGTCCTCCGGTGCCGCGGAGTCGACGCTGACCAGCGCGCGCTCCGGCGAATTCCTGGTCAATGGCCCTGGGCGCCCTCGTTTCACCGGCGGCCTCCCCTGTGGGTCGCGGTCACTGCCGCCGGCCGGCCCGTGGCGGTGGGCGCGGACATGACGGTGGCAGGGACGTACCTGCGCATCGCATCCTCATCAAAGTTGACCAGGCTCGGGCAAGCGGCGGGGGTGTTTTCCGCAAGAAGCCCCCGACGAGGTCAGCCCGGCAGCCCCTGCTGCCTCAGCAGTACCAGGTCGTCGCGGTGCACGACCTCCCGCTCGTAGGCAGGTCCCAGCTCCGCCGCGAGGTCCCGGGTGGAGCGGCCGAGCAGCCTGGGCAGTTCGCGGGCGTCGTAGTTGACCAGGCCGCGGGCCACCGCACGGCCCGACTCGTCCCTCAGGTCGACCGGGTCGCCCGCGGCGAAGTCGCCCTCCACCCCGGTCAGCCCGGCGGGCAGCAGCGAGCTGTGCCGCTGGGTGACCGCGCTGACCGCGCCGGCGTCCAGCCGCAGGGAGCCGCGCGGGGTGGACGCGTGCGCCAGCCACAGCAGCCGGTCGGCGGAGCGCTTGCCGGTGCGGTGGAAGTGGGTGCCGGTCGGGCGGCCGGCCAGCGCGTCGGCGGCGTGCACCGCCGAGGTCAGCACGACGGGGACGCCCGCGCCCGTGGCGATGGCGGCGGCCTCCACCTTGGTCACCATCCCGCCGGTGCCGACCCCGGCCCGGCCCGCGCTGCCGATGGAGACGCCCGCCAGGTCGGCCGGGCCGGTGACCTCGGCGATCAGGCTGGTGCCCGGGGTGCGCGGGTCGCCGTCGTAGAGGCCGTCGACGTCGGAGAGCAGCACCAGCAGGTCGGCGCGCACCAGGTGGGCGACCAGGGCGGCGAGCCGGTCGTTGTCGCCGAAGCGGATCTCGTCGGTGGCGACGGTGTCGTTCTCGTTGACCACCGGCACCGCGCCCATCGCCAGCAGCTGGTCCAGGGTGCGGTAGGCGTTGCGGTAGTGGGCCCGCCGGCTGACGTCGTCCGAGGTCAGCAGCACCTGGCCGACCCGGATGCCGTACCGCGCGAAGGAGGCGGTGTAGCGGGCCATCAGCAGGCCCTGCCCGACGCTGGCCGAGGCCTGCTGCCGCGCCAGGTCGCGCGGCCTGCGGTCCAGCCCGAGCGGGGCCAGCCCGGCGGCGATGGCGCCGGAGGAGACCAGCACGATCTCCCGGTCCTCGCGCGCCTTGGCCAGCACGTCGACCAGGGCGTCCACCCGGTCGGCGTCCAGGCCGCCGGCCGCGGTGGTCAGCGACGAGGAGCCGACCTTGACCACGACTCTGCGGGCCTCCACCACGTCCTGCCGTGCCGCCGTCGTCACGTACGTCCGTCCCTCGTGTCGGATGGTGCGCCGCGGCGACCTGAGCGCCGGGGTGCGCTGCCTCGTGTGCCCGCGGCTACGGGTGCCGCAGCTGCCAGCCCGCCCAGGCCGAGGTGACCATCTCGCGTACGCCGTGGGCGGCCGACCAGCCCAGTTCCTTGCCGATCGACTCCGCGGACGCGACGACCCTGGCCGGGTCGCCGGGGCGACGGGCGACCACGTCGGGGGCGGTCCCAGTGTGGCCCGAAACCTCCTGGATGATGCCGACCATCTCGGCCACCGAGACGCCCTCGCCGCTGCCGATGTTCAGCACCAGGTGGGCGTCGCCGTCCTCGGTGAGCCGGCGGGCGGCGGCGACATGCGCGGACGCGACGTCCTCGACGTGGACGTAGTCGCGCACGCAGGTGCCGTCGGGCGTCGGGTAGTCGTCGCCGAAGACCAGCGGGGGCAGCCCGCGCGAGAGCCGGTCGAAGACCATCGGCACCAGGTTGAAGACCCCCGGGTCGCCCAGTCCGGGGGAGGCGGCGCCGGCGACGTTGAAGTAGCGCAGCGACGCGGTGGACATCCCGTGCGCCCGCCCGGCCGCGGCGACCAGCCACTCCCCGGCGAGCTTGGTCTCGCCGTACGGGCTCATCGGCTCGCACGGGGTCCGCTCGGTGACCAGGTCCACGTCGGGCATGCCGTAGACGGCGGCGGACGAGGAGAACACGAAGCTGCGCACCCGCGCCTCGACGGCGGCCTCCAGTACGGTCCGCAGGCCCTCGACGTTCTCCCGGTAGTACCACAGCGGACGGGCGACGGACTCCCCGACCTGCTTCTTCGCCGCGATGTGCACGATGCCGCGCACCTCGTGCCCGCGCAGCGCCCGGTCGAGCACCGCCCGGTCCAGGATGCTGCCGCGCACCAGCGGCACACCGGCGGGCAGCCGCGCGGGATCACCGGTGCTCAGGTCGTCCAGGACGACCACCCGGTGTCCGCCGGCGACGAGCGCCGCGGCGACATGGGAACCGATATAACCCGCGCCGCCGGTAATCATCCACGTCATGTCCGCAGCCTATCGACCCTGCACAGCGGCCCGGCGGCCGGTGCAGCGGCGCCGGCCGCCCGCGCGCCGCCGGTAGGATCGCGGCGGCACAGCGACAACGCGAGGACGTGATCGAATGAGGCAGCTCGGCATCTCCGGGGCCTGGGTGCACGAACCGAAGGTCTTTCCGGACAGCCGCGGCAGCTTCCACGAGTGGTTCCGCGAGGCCGACTTCACCGCGGCCACCGGCCGGCCGCTCGCGCTGGCGCAGGCCAACTGCTCGGTCTCGGCGCGCGGCACCCTGCGCGGCATCCACTTCGCCGACGTCCCGCCGAGCCAGGCCAAGTACGTCAAGTGCGTGCGGGGCGCGGTGCTCGACGTGGTGGTGGACATCCGGGTGGGCTCGCCGACCTTCGGGCAGTGGGAGGGCGTCCGGCTGGACGACCAGGACCACACCTCGATCTTCCTGTCCGAGGGCCTGGGGCACGCCTTCATGGCGCTCACCGACGAGGCGACCGTGGTCTACCTGTGCTCGGAGGGCTACGCGCCCACCCGTGAGCACGGGATCAACCCGCTCGACCCTGAGCTGGCCATCGGGTGGCCGGCCGGCGTCGAGCCGCTGCTGTCCGACAAGGACCGCGAGGCCCCGACCCTGCGGGAGGCCGCGGACGCCGGCCTGCTGCCGTCGTTCGAGGCGTGCGAGGACTTCCAGCGGGAGCTGCGGGCCGCCGGCCGCTGAGCACCGGGGCGGCCCGCGGCCGGTCGGTGCGGCCGGTCAGTGCTGCGGGTGCTCCAGGATCTCCAGCAGATAGTCGCCGTAGCCGCTCTTGCACAGCGGCTCGGCGAGCGCCCGCAGCGCCGCGTCGTCCAGCAGCCCGGCGCGCCAGGCGGCCTCCTCGACGCAGCCGATCTTGAAGCCCTGCCGCTCCTCGACCACCCGGACGTACTCGGAGGCCTGGACCAGGGAGTGGAAGGTGCCGGTGTCGAGCCAGACCGTGCCGCGGTCCAGGACGGACACCTTGAGCCTGCCGCGCTCCAGGTACTCCTGGTTGACGTGCGAGATCTCCAGCTCCCCGCGGGCGCTGGGGGTCAGCCGGCGGGCTATCGGCACGACCTCCCGGTCGTAGAAGTACAGACCGGGCACCGCGTAGCGGGACCGCGGCTTCGCCGGCTTCTCCTCGATGGACCGCGCCACGCCGTCCGCGTCGAACTCCACCACTCCGTAGTCGGAGGGGTTGGAGACGGCGTACGCGAAGACGACGCCGCCGTCCGGCTCCCGGTAGCTGCGCAACTGGGTGCCCAGGCCGGTGCCGTGGAAGATGTTGTCGCCGAGGATGAGGGCGACGGAGTCGTCACCGATGAATTCCGCGCCGATGATGAATGCCTCGGCGATACCGGCGGGCTTCTCCTGGGCGGCGAACCGGATGTCCAGACCGAACTGGGAGCCGTCGCCGAGCAGCCGCTCGAACTGCGCCCGGTCGTCCGGCGTCGTGATGACCAGGATGTCCTTGATGCCCGCCATAATGAGAGTGGACAGCGGGTAATAGACCATCGGTTTGTCGAAGACCGGCATGAGCTGCTTCGAGACGGCCTTGGTGATCGGCCACAAACGAGACCCGGTGCCGCCGGCGAGCAGGATTCCACGCATGGCGTTCATGATAGCCACGGCCACCGGGCACCCCCCGAGCGGCCACCGGCGCGTAACCATGTCTTAAGATGATGCTCCCATGAGAATTCTCGTCACCGGCGGTGCCGGATTCATCGGTTCCCAGTTCGTCCGGGCCACGCTCCTCGGCGAGCTGCCGTCCGGTCCTGGCACCCGGGTCACCGTTCTGGACAACCTCACGTACTCGGGCAACGAGGCGAACCTCGCCCCGGTCGCCGGCCACGAGGGCTACACCTTCGTCCACGGCGACATCCGTGACCGGTCGGTGGTGGACGCGGTGATGGCGGGCCAGGACGCGGTCGTGCACTTCGCCGCCGAGTCGCACGTCGACCGCTCGATCGCCGACGCGTCACCCTTCGTGACCACCAACGTGCTCGGCACCCAGGTGCTGCTCGACGCGGCACTGCGGCACAAGGTCGGCCGGTTCGCCCATGTGTCGACCGACGAGGTCTACGGCTCGATCACCGAGGGCAGCTGGACCGAGCAGTGGCCGCTGGCCCCCAACTCGCCGTACTCCGCCTCCAAGGCGGCCTCCGACCTGATGGCGCTGGCCTACCACCGCACCCACGGCCTCGATGTGACCGTCACCCGGTGTTCGAACAACTACGGGCGCTACCACTTCCCCGAGAAGATGATCCCGCTGTTCGTCACCAATCTGCTGGACGGCCGCAAGGTGCCGCTGTACGGCGACGGCCGCAACATACGGGACTGGCTGCACGTCTCCGACCACTGCCGCGGCATCGACCTGGTGCTGCACAAGGGCCGGTCCGGCGAGGTCTACAACATCGGCGGCGGCACCGAGGTGACCAACCGTGAGCTGACCGAGCGGCTGCTCGCGGCCTTCGGGGCCGGCTGGGACCAGGTCGAGCACGTCGAGGACCGCAAGGGCCACGACCTGCGCTATTCGCTGAGCATCGACAAGATCCGCGAGGAACTGGGGTACGAGCCCCTTACCGGCTTCGACGAGGGCCTGGCCGACACCGTCGCCTGGTACCGGGACAACCGCCAGTGGTGGGAGCCCCTCAAGGAAAAGGCGGAACTGTCGGCATGACACGCTGGCTGGTCACCGGAGCGGGCGGCATGCTCGGCCGGGATCTGATCGATGTGCTCGGCCGGGCGCCGGGCGCCGACCCGACCGCCCTGACCCGCGCTGACCTCGACATCACCGACGCGGCCGCGGCCGACGCGGCGGTCGCCGGCCACGACATCGTGGTCAACGCCGCCGCCTGGACGGACGTGGACGGCGCCGAGGCCGACGAGGCCGCCGCCACCCGCGTCAACGGCGACGGTGTCCGCCGGCTCGCCGAGGCCTGCGCCCGGCACGGCCTGCCGCTGCTCCAGCCGTCCACCGACTACGTCTTCCCCGGCGACGCCGACCGGCCGTACGCCGAGGACGCCCCCACCGCACCGCTCAACGCCTACGGCCGCGGCAAGCTGGCCGGCGAGCGGGCGGTGCTCGACCTGCTGCCGGAGCGCGGCTACGTGGTCCGCACCGCGTGGCTGTACGGGGCGCACGGCCGCAACTTCGTCACCACCATGCTGACCCTCGCAGAACAGCGGGAGACCCTCGACGTGGTGGACGACCAGCTCGGGCAGCCGACCTGGACGCGCTCGCTGGCGGTACGCCTGCTGGCACTCGGCGAGGCCGCGCTGGCCGGCCGGGCGCCCGCGGGCGTCTACCACGGCACCGCGTCGGGCAGTACGACCTGGTTCGGCCTGGCCCGCGCCGCGTTCGCCCTGCACGGCCTGGACCCGGAGCGGGTGCGCCCCACCACCTCGGAGCGCTTCGTACGCCCGGCCCGCCGCCCCTCGTACAGCGTGCTCGGCCACGACCGCTGGGCCGCGGCGGGGCTCGACCCGATGCCCGACTGGCACACGGACCTGGCCGCCGCGATACCCGGCCTCAGCGCCGCCCTGGCCGCGCCGCGGGCCGCCCGATGACGACGACGCTCAGCGCCCGTATCTCCACCGCGCTCCCCCAGGGCACCGCCCTGGTCGGCGGCGGCACGGCGGTGCTCGGCCTGGCCAGCTACGTCCACCTGTCCGCGGCGAACCACGCGCTCAACGGCGACTCGGACGCGACCGCGGCCTTCTCCGTGCTGTGGACGGTGGTCTTCTCCATCGGCCTCGGGCTGTTCTTCCCCGTCGAGCAGGAGATCACCCGGGTGGTCGCCGCCCGCAAGGTCGCCGGCGACGGGGCCCGCCCCGCGCTGCTGCGCGGGGCGGCGCTGTCCGGCTCGCTGCTGTGCGCCACCCTGCTGCCGCTGGCGCTGCTGGCCCGGCCGATCGCCGACCTGCTCTTCGACGGCGACATCTCACTGGTGTTCAGCCTCGCCGGGGCCTTCGCCGCGCTGTCCTGCGCCCATGTCACCCGCGGGGTGCTGGCGGGCCTGGGGCTGTTCAGGACCTACGGGCTGCAGCTCGGGCTCGACGGCATGCTCCGTATCGTCTTCTCGGTCGGCCTCGCGGTCGCCGGGGTCCACTCGACCTTCGCCTTCGCGATGATCCTCACCGTGGCGCCGCTGATCTCGGTCGCCGCCACCGTCCGCCCGGCGCTGACCGAGGCGCGGCCGGGGACGCCGGCCCCCTGGCGGGAGATGAGCCAGCGGCTCGGCATGCTGGTGGCTTCCACTCTTCTGGCCCAACTGCTGGTGAATATCGCGGTCATCAGCACCAAGGTCATCTCCACGGACGACACCGAGCTGGTCACGGCGCTGCTGGCCGCGCTCGTACTGGCCCGGGTGCCGCTGTTCGTCTTCGGCGCCTTCCAGGTCTCGCTGCTGCGCGGGCTGTCGACGGCCGCGGCCGAGGGCGACCACCGCGGTTACTCTCGGCTACTGCTCCGGGCGGTGCTGGTCACCGGATCACTGGGGGCCGCGGGCGGTCTGTGCGCGGTCGCCATCGGCCCCGCCCTGCTGCCCGCGCTCTTCAGCGCGCCCGACATCCTGACCGCCGCGGACTTCGGGTGGCTGGCCTTCGGCACCACCGCCTACATGATCGCCATGGTGCTGGGCCAGGCCCTGCTCACCAGCGGGGGTGCCCGCAAGCAGCTGATTTCCTGGGTGATCGGAACCGCGGTGCTGATCGGAGTCACCGTCAGCCCGATGGCATTGCGCAGCCGGGTCGAGATCGCCTACGCCGTAGGGGCCGTCGTCGTGGCCGCCTGCATGGCTGTCGGTTTGCGTGGCCGTGTAAGATAACCGACTGTTCACTTGTAGTTTAAGCCCAGGCCGGTGTTCATACGTTCCCGGCGCCAGGAGCGTGGACGATCACCATCGGTGAGCGCGCGAACGGCCGATGCGAAGAACAGACCTCGGTGCACGATCACGCGAGTCCCTGGAGTGTCTAGGCATGAAGTTGTGGATCCTCACCTCCTTGACGGGGGTCGTGCTGGTTCTGATCATCGCCGAGATGCTGCGCCGGCGGAAGCTCAAGGAGAAATACGCCGCGCTGTGGATGGTGACCGGCGTTCTCATCATTCCGCTGGGATTCTTTCCCCGGGGTCTGGACTCGGTGGCCGAGACCGTCGGCGTCCGGTCCGGTGTGAGCTTCATCCTCTTCCTGAGCGTCGTCTTCCTCTTCATGGTCTGCCTCCAGCTCAGCTGGGAAGTCGGCCACCTGGAGGAGGAGACCCGCACGCTGGCCGAGGAGATCGCCCTCATCCGGGGCGCGTCCAAGCAGCCGGACGACACTCCCCGCCCACCGGTGACGGCCGCCGCCGCGACGGCGCCCCCGTCCGCCCCCAACCCGAGCGAGACCGGAGCGGCGTCGTGATCGACGGCAAGCGCGTGCTGATCATCCTGCCGGCCTGGATGGAGGCCGAGGGCGTGGCAGGGGTGATCAAGGAAGTCAGGGCGACCCTGCCGGGCGCCGACACCGTCGTCGTGGACGACGGCTCACCCGACGAGACGTCACGGGTGGCACTGGGCGCGGGCGCGCGGGTGCTGCGGCTGCCGTACAACCTGGGCGTCGGCGGCGCGATGCGGCTGGGCTACCGGTACGCCGCCGACCACAACTACGACGTGGCCATCCAGGTGGACGCCGACGGCCAGCACGACCCGCGGTGCGTCCCGCAGCTGCTCAAGGAGCTGGAGCACGCCGACCTGGTCATCGGCGCCCGGTTCGCGGGCGAGGGCGACTACTCGGTGCGCGGCCCGCGCAAGTGGGCGATGAAGGTGCTGGCCGCCGTGCTGTCCCGGATGGCCCACACCAGGCTGACCGATGTGACCTCCGGCTTCCGCGCCTGCAACCGCGACCTGCTGAGCCAGTTCGCGCGCACGTATCCGATGGAGTACCTGGGCGACACGGTGGAGAGCACGGTGTCGGCGATACGGGCCGGCTACACGGTCCGGCAGGTCCCGGTCGCCATGCGCGAGCGAATAGCGGGGACACCGAGCCAGTCACCGCTGCGCGCCATGATGTACCTGCTGCGGATCGGCCTGATCCTGGTGGTCGCGCTGGGCCGCAAGGTCGACATGCAGCAGCCGTCCGTCACGACGGGACGGTAAGGCACCGCACATGGACACGATCGACATCATGCTGCCGCACTACGGGGACACCGGGCTGCTGCAGCTGGCGGTACAGAGCATCCTCGACCAGTCCGACAAGGACTGGCGGCTGACCGTCGTGGACGACGGCCGCGAGCCCGGCGTCGCCGAGTGGTTCGCAAGCCTGGGCGACGAGCGGGTGCGCTACCAGCGCAATGAGCGCAACCTCGGCATCACCCGCAACTTCCGCAAGTGCGTGGACCTGGTCGAGCACGCCCACTTCGTCATGATGGGCAGCGACGACCTGATGCTGCCCGACTACGTCGCCACGATCCGCTCGATGGCCGCCGCGGCGCCGGACGCCGCGATGTACCAGCCGGGTGTGCAGGTCATCGACGAGCGCGGCGAGCCGGTGAAGACCCTGGTCGACGAGGTGAAGCGGCGGCTGTACGCGCCGGACGCGACCAGGGCCCGCGTCCTCGAAGGCGAGCCGCTGGCCACCAACCTGCTCAGCGGGAACTGGCTGTACTTCCCCTCGGTGTGCTGGCGGTCCGACATCGTCAAGAAGATCAACTTCCGCGAGGACCTGTCGGTCATCCAGGACCTGGCGCTGGTCATCGACCTGGTGCAGCGCGGCGAGCAGCTGGCCGTCGACCCCACCGTCTGCTTCCGCTACCGCAGGCACACCAGCAGCCTGTCCTCGCACGAGGCGATGTCGGGCGCCCGCTTCGGCGAGGCGCGCCGCTACTTCCTCGGTGTGGCGGACGTGCTGGACGAGCACGGCTGGCACAAGGCGGCGCGGGCCGCCAGACGGCACGTGTCCATGCGGCTGCACGCCCTGAGCATGGTGCCCGGCGCGCTGCGCGCCCGTCAGTTCGGCGCGTTCAGGACGCTGCTGACGCACGCCTTCGCCGGGGGCCGCAAGCAGCCGGCCGCCGGGCAGGAGTAGTCTCTTTCGCTCCGGCCCACCGTTCACCCCGGTCGCCCCGGCGGTACACCTGCCCGCCACCGCCGGCCTGCCCGTCCCATCGGAAATCCTCCTGGAACGCTAGGGATCACGCTCAATGCCCTCTCAGCCCCACGCGCCGCGGTTCAGCATCATTGTCCCTGCCCACGGCGTCGAGGCGTACGTGCGGGACTGTCTGGACTCACTGCTCCAGCAGTCGTTCGAGGACTTCGAGATCATCGCGGTCGACGACTGCTCCCCCGACGCCTCCGGGGAGATCATGGACGAGTATGCGGCGGCCGACCCGCGGGTCGTCTCGCTGCGGCTGCCGGAGAACGTCGGCCTCGGCCGGGCCAGGAACGCCGGAATGGCCAAGGCCTCCGGCAGCTACCTGCTGTTCATCGACAGCGACGACACGGTGCTGCCCGGCTCGCTCGCGGCGATCGACCGGCGGCTCAAGGACACCGGCGACCCCGAGCTGCTGGTCTTCGACTACGCCCGGACCACCTGGGACGGCCGCACGGTACGCAACAAGCGCGCGGACGTGCTGTCCGGCGCCGCCAAGCCCGTGGTGACGCTGGAGGAGCACCCCGACCTGCTGGCCCTGCTCCAGGTCGCCTGGAACAAGGCCTACCGGCGGGACTTCATCGAGCGCTGGGGCCTGGAGTTCCCGCCGGGCTACTACGAGGACACCCCCTGGACGTACCCGGTGCTCATCGCCGCGGAGAGCATCGCGCTGCTCGACCGGGTGTGCGTGCACTACCGGCAGCGGCGGCAGGGCAGCATCCTGCACAGCACGAGCCGCAAGCACTTCGACGTCATCGACCAGTACGAGCGGACCTTCGGCTTCATCGACGCCAATCCGCGGTTCGACGCGTGGCGGCCTCGGCTGCACGAACTGATGCGCAACCACTACCGCACGGTGGAGAAGTCGCCCGGCCGCCTGCCGGCCGGCGACCTGGCGGAATTCCGCACCCGCAGCGCGCAGTCGCTGGCCGCCCACCTGCCGGCCGGCGGGCCGCAGGCCGCCGCGGCGGCGCCCGCGGCCGGCAAGCGGGCCGCCAAGGCACCCGCCCGGCGGCTGCTGCGGCGGGCCAAGAAGACGGCGGCGCCGCTGAAGCGGCCACTGCGGACGTCGGTCCTGCGCACGTACTACCGGCTCCAGCGGATGCTGCCGGTCCGGGACGACCTGGCGGTCTTCGCGGCCTACTGGAACACCGGCTACGCCTGCAACCCGGCCGCGGTGCACCGCAAGCTGCTCGAACTCGCGCCGGACGTCCGTACCGTCTGGGTGCTCAAGTCCGGTGTGCGGGCGACGCTGCCGCGCGGTACGGCCCGGGTGCACCCGGGATCCTTCGCGTACTGGAGGGCGATGGCGCGGGCGAAGTATCTCGTCAACAACGTGAACTTCGGCAACAGCTGGGTCAAGCGGCCGGGCCAGGTGCACCTGCAGACGCACCACGGCACCCCGCTCAAGCGGATGGGCATCGACCTGGCGGAGTATCCGACCGCGCTCGGCGCGATGGAGCTGACCGACCTGATGCGCCGGGTCGACAAGTGGGACTACAGCCTCACCGCGAACAGCTACACCACCAAGATCTGGGACCGCAGCTATCCGGCGTCCTACGAGCCGCTGGAGCTCGGCTACCCGCGCAACGACGTGCTCGTCACCGCGGACCGGGCGGCCGTGACCGAGGCCCGGCGCGCGCTGGACCTGCCCGAGGGCGCCACCGTGATCCTCTACGCGCCGACCCACCGCGACTACCTGGGTCAGCTGCACTTCCCGATAGACCTGGAGCAGTTCGTCGAGCGGCTGCCGGCCGGCCATGTGGTGCTGGCCCGCGGCCACTACTACTACAAGGACGACAGCGCGGCGGCCGGCGCGACCGGCAAGGCCCGGCTGGTCGACGTCAGCGGCCACTCCGACGTGGAGCAGCTCTACCTGGCGGCGGACTGCCTGCTCACGGATTATTCGTCGGCGATGTTCGACTATGCCAACCTCGACCGCCCGATCGTCGTCTATGCCAATGACTGGGATCTCTACCGGACGACGCGGGGGACGTATTTCGACATCCACAAGCAGCCGCCGGGGCCGGTCGTCAGCACCGAGGACGAGCTCGTCGGCCTGTTCAGGTCGGGCGGGTGGGACACCGAGGAGCACGCACAGGAACGGGCGCGGTTCCGGGCCCGGTTCTGTGAGTTCGACGACGGTTTCGCGGCCGAACGCGTGGTACGAAGGTTCTTCCTCGGCCAGGAGGCCGTGCCACCGGTCGTATCATTGTCGGACCGTCCGGCGCCGCCTCGGCCGTGAAATGTGCCGCCCTCGGCACATGCAAAGAAAGGCAACGCACTGATGACTCCGCGTCTCTCGGTGGTAGTCCCTGTCTACAACGTGGAGTTGTTCCTCGACGAATGCCTTCAGTCACTCGCCGACCAGACGTTCACGGACTGGGAGGCCGTCGTCGTGGACGACGGTTCCACCGACAGCAGCCTGGAGATCGCACACAAGTGGGCGGCCAAGGAATCCCGCATCCGTGTGGTGGAACAGCGGAACGCCGGCCTGGGCGCGGCCAGGAACACCGGCGTACGGCACATCAGTGACGGCAGCGAATTCCTGGCGTTCGTCGACAGCGACGACGTCGTGGTGTCCAACGCGTATCAGCGGTGCATAACAAGTCTCGACAAGACCGGATCCGATTTCGTCTCCGGCAACGTGGACATCCTGGTCGCGGGCGAGACGTCCCCTTCCACCCTGCACGCGAAGCGGCTGAACAAGCCGCGTGAGCGCACACATATCTCCCGCGACAAGGGGCTCCTCTACGACCGCACCGCCTGGAACAAGGTATTCCGCCGGACGTTCTGGGACGAGCACGAATTCTCCTTCCCGGTCGGAATCCTTTACGAGGACGCGCCCGTCACGATTCCCGCCCACTTCCGGGCGAAGGCCGTCGACGTCCTCAACGAGCCGATCTACCTGTGGCGGCAGCGGACCGCGGGAGCCCCCTCGATCACGCAGAAGCGGACCGAGCCGAAGTCGGTGCGCGACCGCATCACCTCCTTCGACTCGGTGAGCCGCTTCCTGGCCGCCCAGCCGGGCGCGAAGTACCGCGGCTACAAGCGCTGGTACGACGAGGCCGCGATCACCGACGAGCTGCCGCTGTTCTGGAACGTCCTCAGCGAGGCCGGCGAGGAGTTCCGCCACGAGTTCATGACCGGCAGCAAGGACTTCCTCAGCCGGGTCGACCCCGAGGTGCTGACGGCCCTGCCGGTGCCGATGCGGCTGAAGTGCCACTTCATCACCGAAGGCCTCATCGACGACATACTGGAACTCGTCCAGTACGAGCGGGACTTCGGCAAGGCGATCCCGGTGGCCCGCAGCGGCCTGCGGCACTTCGCCGACTATCCCCAGCTGCACGACCGCCAGGTCCCCGTGCCGCGCGAGGTGCTGCGGCTGAACCAGGAGCTGGCCATGCGGGCGCGGGCCGCGACCGTCGAGTGGCAGCAGGGCAGGCTGCACGTCAGCGGCTACGCCTACATCCGCAACCTGGAGGTGCAGCGGCCCGGCGGGTCGCTGCGGATGGCGCTGCTGCGCGAGGCGGGCAGCCGGCGCAGCGTCGTCGCCCGGATGCGCCGCACCCACGCGCCCGACGCCACGGTGTCGTCCTGGCAGTCGCTGCACGGCTACGACTGGTCGGGGTTCACCTTCACCCTGGACCCGGACAAGCTCAAGCACCGCGGGGCCTGGCAGGAGGGCACCTGGCGGCTGACCGTGGGCGCGGTGGAACAGGGCCTGGCCCGCCGCAGCCGCATCAAGGCCGGCCTGTCGGAGAGCGCCGAGAGCCCCGCCGCCCACTGGGTCGCCCCCGATGTGCGGGTGGTGCCGTACATCTCCGACGATCACCTGTACATCCGGGTGGAGCAGGTACGGGCCCGGCTCACCGGCCATGACGTCACCGGCCGGGAGATCCGGATCGAGGGCACGCTCAGCGGCGAGGACGTGACGGACGGATCCGTGCTGCGCGTCACCCAGGGCTCCACCGGCGACTCCTTCGACGTGCCCGTCGTGCTGCACACGCAGGGCGACGGCAGCCGCACCTTCACCGCGACCGTCGGCGCCGCGTCGCTCGACGTCCCCGGCCGCGACTCGGCCAACCCCGACCGCACCGAGACCTGGACGCTGGAGCTGGCGGCGCCCGGCGGCGCGTCCTACCCGATCGCGGTGGCCGGCGGCGAGCAGACCCCGGCCCGGCAGTACCCGATCGGCGGGCAGGACGAACTCGCCTGGGGCGACCGGGCCGTCTACGTCACCGGCAGCCCGGCCGGCGCCCTGGTGCTGCGCACGCAGCCGGTCCAGGGCCTGGCCGACACGGTCACCCGGTCGGCGCAGGACACCCTGCTGGTGGAGGGCACCCTGCCCTGCGTACCGGAGCGCCCGCTGAGCCTGGTGCTGCGGCACAGCCGGCAGGCCGAGGAGCACGTCTACCCGGTCACCGTGACGGGCGACCGCTTCCGCGCCGAGTTCCGGCCCGTGCCGGCGAGCACGCTGAGCGGCCCCCGGCCGCTGCGCACCGGCCAGTGGTACGTCTTCCTGCGCGAGGAGGGCAGCCACGACAGCTACCCGGTGCGCATCACCGCAGGAGTGCGGCCCGACCTGCCGATCGCCCTGGTGGCCAACGGCCGCGGCTACACCGTCGGCAGCCGCTACTTCGACCGGCTGTGCGTCGGCTCCGACACCGACCTCAACGACGAGGAGGCCGGGCGCTACCGGCAGCGGCAGCTGCGTACCGAGGTCTACGAGGGCGCGAGGACCGCGCCGCTCAAGAACCAGGTGATGTACGCCAGCTTCAACGGCCGGCAGTATTCCGACTCCCCGCGGGCTGTCTACGAGGAGCTGGTCCGCCGGGGCAGCGACCTGGAGCACCTGTGGGTCGTCCAGGACGGCCAGGCCGACGTGCCGCCCGGCGCCACCGCGCTGCGCTGCTGGAGCAAGGAGTGGTACGCCGCGCTCGGCGAGAGCCGCTACGTCGTCTTCAACTCGCACCTGCCGCACTGGATCAACCGCCGCGAGGGCCAGGTGATCGTCCAGACCTGGCACGGCACCCCGCTCAAGCGGATCGCGCACGACATCGACAGCGTGCAGTTCGCCGACCGCCAGTACCTGGCGAAGGTGTCGGAGGAGACCCCGCACTGGAGTTTCCTGGTCTCCCCGAACCGCTTCAGCACACCGATCATGAAGCGGGCCTTCGCCTACGACGGGGAGATCCTGGAATCGGGCTACCCGCGCAACGACCTGCTGCGCGCGCCGGACCAGGAGGAGCGGGCGCGGGCGGTCCGCGAAGCCATCGGGCTGCCCGAGGGCAAGCGGGTCGTGCTGTACGCGCCGACCTGGCGTGACGACCAGTTCTACCGGGCCGGGAACTACAAGTTCGACATGCGGATCGACCTCGAAGAGGCGGCCCGCACCCTCGGCGACGACCACGTCCTGCTGGTCCGCAAGCACGCGAACATCGTGGACTCGGTCCCCGGCGCGGGCAACGGCTTCGTGTGGGACGTCTCCGACTATCCCGAGATCGGCGAGCTGTTCCTCATCTCGGACATCCTGATCACCGACTACTCGTCCCTGATGTTCGACTTCGCGAACACCGGCCGGCCGATGCTCTTCTTCACCTACGACCTGGAGCACTACCGGGACCGGCTGCGCGGTTTCTATTTCGACTTCGAGGAGAAGGCACCCGGGCCGCTGATCCACACTTCCGACGAATTGATCGCGGCACTTCGCAATATCGACAGCACTGCGGATCAATATGCCGGCGCATATCAGGCGTTCCAGGACCTCTTCTGCGACCTCGATGACGGGCACGCTGCGGATCGCGTCATCGACCGTATGGTCCAGCTCGCCTCCGCTCCGTCTTCCAGCCCATCCATTGCGGAGTCCCGTTGAAAATTCCCTACACCTCACAGGCGCGCGATCTCATAGCGAAAGTCCCGCCGCACCGGCGGCTGCCCATCGCTGCCTACGTCATCCCGCAGGTGGTGCTGCTGCTGTGGTGGGCGGCGTTCTACCCGGGCGCGATGAGCTACGACTCCATCGCCTATGTGTGGCATGTCACGACGGACCACTGGATGTCGAACCACTCGGTGGTCTACGACTCGATGGTCTGGGTCTCCCTCAACACCACGGGCGATCTGTGGGCGCTGACCCTGCTCCAGACGATCGCGATGTCCGCCACGATCGCCTACACGTGCGTGATGCTCCGCGACTTCGGGGTGCGGGCCCGCTGGAGCCTGCCGGCCGCCGCCCTCGCGGTGCTGCTGCCGTCGACCGGCAGCTTCGTGGTCTTCGTGTGGAAGGACGTGCCCTACACCATCGGGGCGCTGCTCGCCTTCGCCGCGACCGGCCGGCTGATCGCCCGTCGGCTGCGCGGGCGCTCCCAGGACCGTGACCGGCTCTTCTACCGGGAGCTGGGGCTGCTCTTCCTGGGCTGCCTGTGCATGGGCGTCTTCCGTACCAACGGGCTGCTCGTCATGCTGTTCGCGGCCCCGGTGCTGCTGTTCACGCTGCCCAAGGTGCGCCGCTGGGTGCTCGCCGCGACGATCGTCCCCGTGGTGATCTCCGCGGTCCTCCAGACGGTCGTCTACCCGGCCGTGGGCATCCAGACGCCCACCAAGGACCAGGTCTACGCGATGCAGTACGCGGACATCGCCGTGGCCTACGGCAAGGTCCCGCAGACCTTCTCCCGGCACGACCTGTCGATCATGAAGCAGGTCGCGCCGCTCAGCCACTGGGGCGGCGCCGCCGCCACGTGCTACTCCGCCGACCCGGCCATGGCCAAGCCCATGAACCGCCCGGAAGCGGCACGGCTGAACACCCAGCTGCTCGACATCTGGAGCGAGGTCGCCAAGCGCACGCCCGACGTGCTCATCGGCGCCCGGCTCTGCCGTTCGCACATCGCCTGGGCGATCTGGCCCGGCCCCGCGGACAAGATCGGCTACACCCTGATCTCCACCCCGGAGACCCCGGAGAACCTCTTCGGCTGGGCGGACTGGAATCCCGAGGTCAAGCACAGCAAGTACCGGCCCATCCTCAAGATGCGCCCGCTGTCGACGACCCTGCACACGGGCGCGCTGTTCGCCTTCAAGGCCTCCAAGACGCCGCAGCTGGACTGGCTGTTCTTCCGCGGCGCGGTGTGGTGCTACGCGAGCTACGCCATCGCGATCCTGATGGTGCGCAAGCGCCGCCAGCGCGGTCTGCTGGGGCTGACGGCCATCACGATCGGCCTCCAGCTGTGCGTGCTGGCGGCCAACCCCGCCCCGCTGTTCCGCTACATGGTGGCGCCGATGTTCCTCGGCTTCTTCTTCCTGCCCCTGCTCACCGTGCGGTCCAAGGTGGGCATGGGTCCTGACACCACGAAGCCGAAGCGGAAGCCGGTGCCGCCCGCGCGCGTCACCGAGGAGGAGCGCCCGCCCGCGCCGACCCCCGTCTGACGGCGCGCCAGTCGCCCGAACGCACCGGTGGGGTGCCGCTGATCACAGCGGCACCCCGCTTTCGTGTGCGGCGGGCGGCAGACGCACCGCCAGCCTCGGGTGTGGCGGCGGGAGGCCGCCGCGTCAGCCCTGGGCCTGGCCGGCGGGAGACCCCCCGGCGTCAGCGGGAGCGGCGGAGGCGGCGCAGCCTGGCGCCGAGGACCCGGCGGGCGCCCTCCATGCCGTCCGCGACCCGCAGGATCAGCGTCCTGCCGCCGGTGATGTGCGTCTGCACCAGCAGCACCTGGCCGGTGCGGCGCAGGACCACACCGCGGCCCGCGATCTGGCCGTCCGCGGCCCGCACCTCGACCGGGGTGCGCTGCGACGTCCCCGCGTAGCGGACCTCCGCGCGGATGTGCCAGACGGCGAGCCGTCCGCCGCGGGCCAGGTCGGCGGTACGCAGCCGTACCGCGGCCGACCACGTGCCGTCCTCCCCCACCAGCGGGGTCTCCATGGTGGTCGGGGCGCCGGGCTCGCCCCGCTCGACCAGCTCCACCCGCAGCGCCACCGGGTGCAGCGCGGCCAGCCGCCCGTACAGGTCGTGCACCCGCAGGGTGAGCCGGGCGGTGGTGCCGGTCTGCACCATGGCGTCCACCACGATCGGCAGGTCGCGGGGCTCCAGCTCGGCCAGCTCAGGCGGCGCGGTGTCGCCGTACGGCGGTACGAGCCGCGGCGGGCGTCCCGCCAGCTCCACCAGCCGCCCCAGCCCGCCGACACCCGGCTCGGGCCGGTCGGCGCCCGGTGCGAGCAGGGCGCGCACGATCCAGCGGGACGGCACCGAGGCCATCGCGACCGCCTCGCGTTCGAAGCTGCTGACGTAGTCACGGGTGGCCCGCCACCAGTCGGCGACGTACCGCGGTGAGCGCTGCGGGAGTTCGCGTACGTACATCGGCAGGTCGTAGTCCAGGAACTTCGCCTGGGCGGCGAGTGCCAGCTCGGAGGCCGAGGCGTCCCTGAAGGTGTGGAAGGCCTCCCGGTGCGCGGCGATGCGCTGCCGCCAGTTGGTGATGTCGGCGCGGCGCAGCGAGATGGACTGGGTGGCCGCGTGCCGCCGTACGTTCCAGGTGTAGACCGGGGTGTCGATGTAGGCGATACGGGGCCGGGCCGCGTACACCCGGGCGGTGAAGACGAAGTCCTCGTAGTGGAAGGCGCCGTCGGGGAAGATCAGCGAGCGGTCGCGCAGGAAGGCCGTGCGGTACAGCTTGTTGACCGACAGGGTGTCCTTGAGGATCTCCGGGTGCTCGGCGATGCCGCGTACGACGGTGCCGGGCATCTTCGCGCCGGCCGCGGGGTCGTAGATCTCCGGCTGCCAGACGGTCTCGCGGCCCTCCGGCAGCTCCCGGCGGACCGCCCGGCCCGCGGCGACGTCCGCGCCGTGCCGGTCGGCGGCGGCGAGCAGCGCGTCCGCCGCGCCCGGCCGCAGGACGTCGTCGCTGTCCAGGAACAGCAGATAGGGCAGGGTCGCGGCGGCGATGCCGTCGTTGCGGGGGGTGCCGCAGCCACCGCTGTTGGTGGTCCGGTGGATCACCCGCACCCGCGGGTCGCCGTCGAGCGCGTCGAGCACCTGCGCGGTGCCGTCGGTCGAGCCGTCGTCGACGACGATCACCTCACCGACCTGGTCGCCCTGCGCAAGGGCCGACTCCACCGCGGTGGAGACATGGTCAACGTCATTGTAGGAAATCACGACGACGCTGACGCGTCCCATCGGTGGGTCCTCGCTTCTACCTGAACGGACGGGCTGCGGGATGTCACAGGTCGCCGCTTTCGGGCTGACCATAGTGATCACCATCAAGTCCAAGATACTATTTGTCGCTTTAGTAAGCTGTCACTTGGGTGAACGCCCACTGTACCCATCGGGGCTCCGCACTGAACACTCCCGACCGACGCACGCAAAACCTCGAAGTCCAAGATTTCGCGCCCTAGGCTGACCGCAGAGCGTGCGGCGGAGGGTGCCGCCACATCCCCCCACCTACATGCGGCGCGGAAAGTGATCTCCATGCGACTGTCGATCGTTGTTCCCTGCTACAACGAAGAGGCCGTGATCGACCTCTTCGACCAGCGGATCCGGGAGACCCTGGACACACTCGCCATCGACTACGAGCTGTGCTACGTCGATGACGGCAGCAAGGACGCGACCCTCGAACGGCTCCGCGGCATCGCCAAGAACCACCCGGGCAGCACCCGCTATGTGTCGTTCAGCCGGAATTTCGGCAAGGAGTCCGGCATGCTGGCCGGGCTGCGGGAGGCCACGGGTGACGCGGTCGTCGTCATGGACGCGGACCTCCAGCACCCGCCGGAGCTGATCGCCCGGATGCTGGAGCTGCACGACCTGGGCCACGACCAGGTGATCGCCCGGCGCACCCGCGAGGGCGACAAGAAGATGCGCAGCGCCGTCAGCCGGCTCTACTACCGCATGATCAACAAGTGGGTTGACGTCGAACTCACCGACGGCGTCGGCGACTTCCGGCTGCTGTCCCGCCCCGCGGTGGACGCGCTGCTGTCGATGCCGGAGTACAACCGCTTCTCCAAGGGCCTCTTCTCCTGGATCGGCTTCGACACCGTCACCTTCGACTACCGCAACGCGGCCCGTGAGGCCGGCGAGACGAAGTGGCGCTTCGGGGCGCTGGTCAACTACGGCATGGACGGGCTGATCTCGTTCAACAACCGGCCGCTGCGGCTGGCGATCTACGCCGGGCTCGGGCTCGCCGGGCTGGCGGCGGTCTACGCGGCGGTGATCACCGCGCAGGCGATCATCGAGGGCCCGACCGCACCCGGTTACGTCACGCTGCTCGTGGCGATCACCGGGCTCGGCGGGCTGCAGATGATGATGCTGGGGTTGATAGGCGAGTACATCGGCCGTATCTACTACGAGACCAAGCGCCGCCCGCACTTCCTGGTCAAGGAGACGAACGCGCCGCGGACCTTCCGGGTCGGTGATCAGGCCGGTGCCCCGGCCGGTGAGGTGCGGCAGCGGGCCGCCCAGCAGGACTGGTCGGAGATCCGGTGAGCGGCTCCGTGCCCAGGCTGTCGCCCCAGCTGCTGCAGATCGTCCGCTTCGCCCTGGTCGGCGGGGTCAACACCGCGACCTTCTACGGCTTCTACCTGGCGCTGCATCCGCTGATGCCGTATTTCGCGGCGTATTCGGTGGCGTTCGTGCTGAGCATGATCGGGTCGTTCTTCCTGAACACGTACTTCACTTATCGCACCCGGCCGACATGGAAGAAGTTCTTCCTGTTCCCGCTGACCAATGTCACGAACTATGTGGTGACCAGCATCGGCGTCTACGCGTTCGTGGAGTGGGCGGGCATGAACGACAAGATCGCCCCGCTCGTGGCCGCGGCCGCGGCGATCCCCTTCACGTACGTGCTCTCCCGCCGCATCCTGACCAAGGACACCCCGCCGGCCACGGCGTACGACCCCGCCCTGTAGTCCAGGGCGGGGCCGGCGCGGTCTGTCTCGGCCCCAGGGGGCCTCACCAGCTTCGGACGGCTGCCCGGACTCCGTCCGGGGACGGGTCCGGGCGGGTGGTCCTCACTCGAAGGGGTCGAAGCCCCGGTATTCCTCTTCCGCCTCGTCCCGCTCGGCCTGCTTGTCGCGGCGACGGGTGACCGCCGCGCGGGGAGCGTCAAAGCGGTGATCCTCGCCGCGGCGGCCGAGCATTTCGGCGCCGGCGGCCATGGTGGGCTCCCAGTCGAAGACGACCGCGTCGTCGTCGCCGCCGATGGCGACGCCGTCGCCCGGCTTGGCGCCGGCCTTGAGGAGTTCGGCCTCGACGCCGAGGCGGTTGAGGCGGTCGGCGAGGTAGCCCACGGCCTCGTCGTTGGCGAAGTCGGTCTGCCGGACCCACCGCTCCGGCTTCTCGCCGCGGACCCGGAAGAGGTCGTCCTCCTCCGCGGTGACCGTGAAGCCCGCGTCGTCGACGGCCTGCGGGCGGATGACGACCCGGGTGGACTCCTGGGCGGGCTGGGCGGCACGCGTGTCGGCGACGATCTTCGCGAGGGCGTAGGACAGCTCTTTGAGGCCCTCGTGGGAGACCGCGGAGACCTCGAAGACCTGGTAGCCGCGGGACTCCAGGTCGGGCCTGATGATCTCGGCCAGGTCGCGCCCGTCGGGCACGTCGATCTTGTTGAGCACGACGATCCGCGGCCGGTCCTCAAGACCGGCGCCGTACGCCCGCAGCTCCGCCTCGATGACGTCCAGGTCGGTCGCCGGGTCGCGCTCGGACTCCAGCGTCGCGGTGTCCAGCACGTGCACCAGCACCGAGCAGCGCTCCACGTGCCGCAGGAACTCAAGGCCCAGGCCGCGCCCCTCGCTGGCGCCGGGGATCAGCCCGGGCACGTCCGCGATCGTGTAGACGGTCGAGCCCGCGGTGACCACACCGAGGTTCGGCACCAGTGTGGTGAACGGATAGTCCGCGATCTTCGGCTTCGCCGCGGACAGCACCGAGATCAGCGAGGACTTGCCGGCGCTGGGGTAACCCACCAGCGCCACGTCCGCGACGGTCTTCAGCTCCAGCACCACGTCCCGCGCGATGCCCGGCTCGCCGAGCAGCGCGAAACCCGGCGCCTTGCGGCGGGCCGAGGCCAGCGCCGCATTGCCGAGGCCGCCGCGCCCGCCCTGGCCCGCGACATACGTGGTGCCCTGGCCGACCAGGTCGGCCAGCACATTGCCGTGCTTGTCCATCACGACGGTGCCGTCGGGCACCGGCAGCACCAGGTCCGTACCGTCCTTGCCCGACCGGTTGCCGCCCTCCCCCGGCTTGCCGTTGGTGGCCTTGCGGTGCGGGCTGTGGTGGTAGTCGAGCAGCGTGGTGATGTCCTGGTCGACCACCAGGGTCACATCGCCGCCCCGGCCGCCGTTGCCGCCGTCGGGGCCGCCCAGCGGCTTGAACTTCTCCCGGTGCACGGAGGCGCAGCCATGGCCCCCGTTACCCGCGGCGACATGCAGCTCGACGCGGTCCACGAAGGTGGTCATGGCGTTTCCTCCAGATACGTACGGCTTCGCGCGTGTTCACGCGCTGGCATAACACGCCGAGGGCGGCCCCGCTTCCCTGATGCCGGGAAGCGGGTCCGCCCTCGGAAAGTCCTCAGCGTGCCTTTCAGGCGGCCGGAACGATGTTCACGACGCGGCGACCGCGCTTCGTACCGAACTCGACCGCGCCGGCGGACAGCGCGAACAGCGTGTCGTCCTTGCCGATGCCGACGCCGGAGCCGGGGTGGAAGTGGGTGCCGCGCTGGCGGACGATGATCTCACCGGCGTTGACGACCTGGCCGCCGAAGCGCTTCACGCCGAGCCGCTGAGCGTTGGAGTCGCGACCGTTCCGGGTGGACGATGCGCCCTTCTTGTGTGCCATCTCTCCTCAGTCCCTTACTTCGCAGCCGCGGCGGGGATGCCAGTGATCTTCAGCGCCGTGTACTGCTGGCGGTGACCCTGGCGACGGCGGTAGCCGGTCTTGTTCTTGTAGCGCAGAATGTCGATCTTCTGGCCCTTGTGGTGGTCGACGATCTCGGCCTCGACCTTGATCCCGGCCAGCACCCACGGGTCGCTGGTGACGGCTTCGCCGTCCACCACGAGCAGCGTCGAAAGCTCGACTGCGTCGCCGACCTTGCCGGTGGGAATCTTGTCGACCTCGACGATGTCGCCGATGGCCACCTTGTGCTGGCGGCCACCGCTACGCACGATCGCGTACACGCTGAACTCACTCTCTGCTCGATTCGGACCCCTGATGCCAGCCGTCCCGTTGTCGGAACCGGGGGCCTCTCCCGGCTGACCGGGAGGAATGTGCTCAGGAGATGGGCGCAGAAACGCCGAAGCTCAACTTTACGTAGTGCCTCCGGCCCGGTCAAATCCCCCCGGCTCCCCCTCTCCTCCCCGCCGCCGCGGGCGGGCTTTCCCCTGCGCCGGGGGGCGCCCTCCCCTGCCGCGAGGCCGGGGGTACGGCTGCGTCGGTGGGTGCCTTTCCGCTGCGCGGGCTGGGGGGACTGCTGCGTCGATCGGTGCCTTTCCGCTGGCGCGGGCTGGGGGTACGGGTGCGGCGGTCGGCGCCTTTCCGCTGCGCGGGCTGAGGGTACGGGTGCGGCGGTCGGCGCCCTACCGGCTGGCGCGGGGCCGGGGCGCCTTCGCCGCAGGGGGTGCCCACCAGGGGCGCGGGGAACTGCGCGAGCAACCCACCATCCACCGTCATGTGCGAACGAACCGCACCACCCCAGGGGCGCGGGGAACTGCGCGACCAGGCGTCGACAAGCTGCACGTCGCCACCGGCCGAAAGGGGCTGTCGCTGTCGCATCCGGACCACCGGCCGGTGGAGGCTGGGCGCGCAGTTCCCCGCGCCCCTGGTGGGCACCCCCAGCCGAAGGGACACCGGCGGACCCTCCGCCAGCGGAGTGACACCCCTACCGAAGGGGAACCGCAGCACCCCGTGCCCCGGGATGGGGGCATGTCGTCCTGCCGCGCGGACAGCGCGCCACCGTCGTGGCTGGGCGCGCAGTTCCCCGCGCCCCTGGTGGGCACCCCCAGCCGAAGGGGCACCCTCAGAACCCCGGCGCCCGGGGAGGGGCACCCACTGCCGCAGAGGGACCCCCAGCCGCGCCCGGGGGGGCGTACCCGCCGACGGGGCGCGCCCCCGGGCCCGGGGGGGCCAGGGGGCGCGCACGGGGCGGAGGTGACTACTCCGCGGGGCTCGAAGCCTTCTTCGCCGGGGTCTTCTTGACCGCAGCCTTCTTCGCCGTCGTCTTCTTGGCGGCAGCCTTCTTCGCCGTCTTCTTGGCGGCGACCTTCTTGGCGGGCGCCTTGCGGGCCGCCGCCCGCTTCTTCGGCTCGGCCTGCTCCTCCTCGGCAGAGGGCACGGGCTCCGGCTCGGCGGGGACCGCGGGGGCCGCGGCCACCACGATGTCCTCGCCCGCCGCGGGCGAACCCGCAGGGGCGGCCACCTTGCGGGTGGCCCGCCGGCGCGTACGGGCCGGCGGCTCCGTGGAGACCTCGGGCTCGGGCAGCGCGTCGACCGGAGCGGCCGGCGCCTCCGCCGCGACGACCACGACGGCCGTGTCCTCACCCGTCGCGGGCGAACCCGCGGGAGCCGTGGCCTTGCGGGTGGCGCGCCGCCGCGTACGGGCCGGCGGCTCCGTGGAGACCTCGGGCTCGGGCAGCGCGTCGACCGGCTCGACGTCCGGTTCGCTCACCGGGACGACGACGAAGGCCTGCTCGGTCTCGCCCGCCGCCGCGGCGGGCGCTCCGGCCGGCGCGGTCGCCTTGCGCGCGCCCCGCCGCCGGCTGCGGCCACGGGACGGGTTCGCGGCGGCCTCCGCCTCCGCGGCGCTGCCGAACCACTCCTCCTCGGGGTCGCCGACCGCGGGGACCAGGTCGGACTCGCCGACCTCGATCGGTTCGAGCTCGGGCAGCTCATCGGCCTCGTCGGCCTCGGCCTCGATCTCCACCCCGGTGGCGTGCTCGTGCTCGTGGCCCTCGGCGCCGTTGCCGGCCTTGCCGCCGCGCCGCTTGCGCTTGCCGCCGCCCCCGCCGGTGGTGGTCGCCTGGTCCATGTGGACGATGACACCGCGCCCGTTGCAGTGGACGCAGGTCTCGGAGAAGGACTCCAGCAGGCCCTGTCCGACCCGCTTGCGGGTCATCTGGACCAGGCCGAGTGAGGTGACCTCGGCCACCTGGTGCTTGGTGCGGTCCCGGCCCAGGCATTCCAGCAGCCGCCGCATGACCAGGTCCCGGTTGGACTCCAGGACCATGTCGATGAAGTCGACCACCACGATGCCGCCGAGGTCCCGCAGCCGCAGCTGGCGGACGATCTCCTCGGCCGCCTCCAGGTTGTTGCGGGTGACGGTCTCCTCCAGGTTGCCGCCCTGCCCGGTGAACTTGCCGGTGTTGACGTCGACCACGACCATCGCCTCGGTCTTGTCGATCACCAGCGAACCGCCGGACGGCAGCCACACCTTGCGGTCCAGCGCCTTGAGCAGCTGCTCGTCGATGCGGTACGTCGCGAAGACGTCCACCTCCGACGTCCAGCGGGACAACCGGTCGGCCAGGTCGGGCGCGACATGGGTGACGTAGTCGTGGATGGTGCCCCACGCCTCGTCGCCGCTGACGATGACCTTCGAGAAGTCCTCGTTGAAGATGTCCCTGACCACCCGGACGGTCATGTCCGGCTCGCCGTAGAGGAGCGTCGGCGCGTTGGAGCCGCCGCCGTTCTTCGCCTTGCGCTGGATGTCGTCCCACTGCGCCTGGAGGCGTTCGACGTCGCGGCGCAGCTCGTCCTCGCTCGCGCCTTCCGCGGCGGTGCGGACGATGACGCCGGCGTCCTCGGGGACGATCTTCTTGAGGATCGTCTTGAGCCGGGCCCGCTCGGTGTCGGGCAGCTTGCGGCTGATGCCGGTCATCGAGCCCTCGGGCACGTAGACCAGGTAGCGGCCCGGCAGGGAGACCTGGCTGGTGAGCCGGGCGCCCTTGTGGCCGATCGGGTCCTTGGTGACCTGGACCAGCACCGGCTGGCCGGACTTGAGCGCGGACTCGATCCGGCGCGGGCCGCCGGACAGGCCGAGCGCCTCGAAGTTGACCTCACCGGCGTAGAGCACCGCGTTGCGGCCCTTGCCGATGTCCACGAAGGCGGCCTCCATCGACGGCAGCACGTTCTGGACCTTGCCCAGGTAGACGTTGCCGACGTAGCTGGTGGCCTGCTCCTTGTTGACGTAGTGCTCGACGAGGACGTTGTCCTCCAGCACGCCGATCTGGGTGCGCTCGCCGTTCTGCCGCACCACCATGACGCGCTCGACCGCCTCGCGGCGGGCCAGGAACTCGGCCTCGGTGATGATCGGCACCCGGCGGCGGCCCTGCTCGCGGCCTTCGCGGCGGCGCTGCTTCTTGGCCTCCAGGCGGGTGGAGCCCTTGATGGACTGCACCTGGTCGGCGCCGGTGCCCAGCGGTTCTGGTGCCTGCCGCGGCTCGCGGACCTTGACGACCGTACGCTCCGGGTCGTCCACGTCGTTGCCGTGCGAGTCGTCCGCGCCGGTGTCGCCACCGCGGCGGCGACGGCGGCGGCGCCGGCGGCTGCTGGTGCTGCCGGACCCGCCCTGCGCGTGGTCGTCGTCGTGCTCGTCCGCGGACTCGGCCTCGTCGCCGTCCTGCGGCTCCTCGTCGTCCTCGTCCTCGCCGGAGGCGGCGTCGTCGTGCTCGGCGGACTCGCCGCGGCGGCGGCGCCGTCCACCGCGACGGCGGCGGCGGGACGAGGGGCGGTCCTCGCCGTCGGAGTCGCTGTCGCCGTCCTCGTCGCTGTCGTCGGCTTCGTTGTCGGCGCTCTCCGCGACCTCGGGGGTCGCGGGGCTCTGCGTGGTCTCGGGCTCGGCCTCGGCCGCGGCGCCGCCCCTGCGGCGGCGGCGACGGCGCGGGCCGGCGCCCTCGTGCTCGTCCGCCTCGGGCTCGGGCTCCGGCTCGGCCTCGGCCTCCTCGACCGGGGCGGGCGCGGCGGTGGGCGCGACGAAGACAGGCGGCTGGAAGACCGCGGTCGGCGGCTGCGCCGCCCGGCGCCGGCCGCGCGAGGGCGCTTCCTCGGTGCGTACGTCGAGCGTCACGGTCTGCGCCGGGATGCCGAAGGCGTCGGCCAGCGCGATCACGGCCTGCGCGGCGGCGTCCTCGGGCGTCGCGCCGTAGCCGCGGATCTCGTAGGCGTCGTCGACCTCGACGGCCCAGCCGTCGCCGTCGCGGAGCGCCTTGCCGGTGTACGCGGTCGCCGGCTCGGCCGGGGCCGCGCCGCCCGCGGTGTCCTGCTGGGGCGCCAGCGCGCCCGGCTTCAAGCGTCGCGAACCGTCGCCGCTGGGGGCGGAGAAGGTCGCGGCGGGCGCCGCCTTCTTCCGCGTCCGCCGGGCGCCCCGCCCTGCGGGCGCGGCCTCCTCGGCGGGGGCCTCGGGCGCCGCGGCATCGCGTGCCGCACGGCGGCGGGTACGGGCCGGGGCCTCGTCCGAGGCGGCGGGCCCGGCGCTTGCTGCGGGCTCCTCGGTGACCTCGGGAGCGGCGGCCGGGGCCGCCTCCTTGCGCGTGGCGCGGCGCCGGGCACGCGGCGGGGCCGCGTCCGACACGACGGGCTCTTCATCGGCGGCAACGGACGCGGGAGCCGGCGCTGCGGGCTCCGCCGTCGCCTCGGGCGCGGCAGCCGGAGCCGCCGCCTTGCGGGTCGCGCGGCGCCGGGCACGCGGCGGGGCCGCGTCCGACACGGCGGGCTCTTCGTCAGCGGCAGCGGTCACGGGGGCGGGCTCGGGCACCGCCGCCTCGGCGGACTCCTCCGCGGCGGCAGGCGCGCCCGCCGGGGCGGTCGCCTTGCGCGTGGCGCGGCGCCGGGCACGCGGCGGGGCCGCGTCCGACACGACGGGGTCCTCGTCGGCGACGACGGACGCGGCGGCGGGCTGGGCGGGCTCGACGGGCTCCTGCTCGGCGGCAGGCGCGGCGGCCGGGGCCGTCGCCTTGCGCGTGGCGCGGCGCCGGGGGCGTGCGGGAGCAGCGTCGCCCGCGGGCTCGTCGCCCGCGGCGGGCTCGGCGGGGGTCTCGGCGATGGGTGTCACGGCCTCGGTGGCTTCGGCGGGGGCGGTGGCCGTACGGGTCGCCCGGCGGCGCGGGCGGGCCGGGGCGGCGTCCGCGGAGGGCGCGGCCTCCGCGGCGGGCTCCTCCGTGCTGGCGGCCGTCTTCCTGGTCGCGCGGCGGCGCGCGGGTGCGGGCGCCTCGGCGGCGTCACCGGAGTCGGTGGCGACGGGCTCGGCGGCCGCGGTCTTGCGCGTACGGCGCCGGGCCGGGACGGCCTCGGTCGCGTCGGCCGCCGCGGCGGAGTCGCCGTCGCCTGCCGGGGGGCCGGCGGGGCGGGAGGCGGCGCGCCGGCGGCGGGCCGGAGCGGCTTCCGCCGGGGTGTTGTCCGTGGTGGGCTGAGGATCGGTCTGGTCGGGCATTCGGGCATTGCTCCCGTCGTGCTCCCGGGCGCCGCGTCCAGGTCGGAGGGGGCAGGCCGCTTGGATCGCGGGGCCGCCCTCCGGGGCGCGGGCGCCGCACGGGAGCTGCTGTGTCGCTCGTCGGCCGCCCGTGCGGGGGCCGACGAAAGTCTCATGTGGTCAGCGGCGCCGGACCCGGGTGGCTCCCTGGTGCGTCGGCGACGCGCGTGACGACGTGGCTACGCGGAACCGGCCGGCACCGCCACGGCGTCGCGATCTGGCGCGAGCGGGTCGGTGACCGTACCGGTGTCCTCGTCGAGCGGCCCCTGCGCCAGCCTGGTCACCGCTGCGGGGACCGGCGGCGCGAGGTCGGCCGTCGCATGGAGGCCGGACAGTACGTCGTCGGGTCGTACGGCAGGTGTCAGGTGTCGTACAACCAGCCGCAGTATCGCACAGGCGCGGTCCTGCGGCCTATCGGCACCCTGGCGCGTCGTGTCCAAGTCGTCCGGACCCTCGATCACCTCGAACCGCGTGACCGCGGCCCGGCAGTCGAACGTACGGATGCCGTTCTTGGTGCTGCGCTGTACTTCCACGGTGTCCGCAGCCAGGAACGCCGCGACCGCCCGCCGGGCCTCGTCGGGCTCGACACCGTCGAGCCTGAGCTGCCAGACCGACGCCTGGAGGCGTTCGGCCAGCCCTGAGGTGCGGGCCTCGACCGCCTCGATCACGTCGAGCCCGGCCGGCAGCGACTCGTCCAGCAGCGCCCGCAGCAGCTCCGGGTCGCGGAACTGCGCCAGGCCGATCTCCAGATACTCCGCCTCGCTGCCGACGCCGGTGGGCGCCGCGTTGGCGTACGACACCTTCGGGTGCGGCGTGAAGCCCGCCGAATACGCCATCGGCACCTCGGCGCGGCGCAGTGCCCGCTCGAAGGCGCGCTGGAAATCGCGGTGGCTGGTGAACCGGAGGCGGCCTCGCTTGGTGTAGCGCAAACGGATGCGCTGCACCGTCGGTGCGGGCGGCGGGCCTTCGGGCTGTCGCTTGCCCAGTGTCGTTCAGTCCCTACGTGCGTGTCGGGTGTACGTCGTCCGCTCCAAGGTTACGCCGCGCCGCACGGCCCCGCGGCCGCACGCCCGCCCATCTGTGGACAACCCCCCGCGATCCGGCTCTCAGCGGTGCGACGGCGGCGTGCGCCCGTCCTCGCGGCGCCCGAAGTCCTTGCGCGGGTCGGCCCGCCGCTCGGCTGACGGCACCGGGGCGGGCCGCTCGTACGCGGCCGGTGCGGTGGCCGGCGGCGCGACGGCGGGCGGCTGGTACGGCACCGGCCTGCGGCGCGGCGGTACGGGCGGCGGGCGGTGCGCGGGGGCGACGGCGAAGGCCCTGCGTACGGCCCGCCGGACCTCGGCGACGGCTTCCACGGCCGGCCGCCAGATCGCGTGCCGGGACCACCGCAGCGCCGGGCCGACGACCGAGCGCCAGACCCACGCCACCGGTGCGGCGATCAGCACCCGGCCGGCCCAGGCCAGGGCGCGGCCGACCGCCCGCGACACATACGCCGTCCCCCGCCAGGCGAAGACCAGCGCCACCCCGGTCTCCCGGGCCACCGGCACGACGATCCGGCGCCAGACGAAGGCCACCGGCACCGCCACCAGATAGCGCGCCATGAAGGCCAAGGGCACGACCAGCAGGTACCGCACCACGAAGACCGCCGGCACCACCAGTACGTACCGCACCGCGAAGGCCAGCGCGATCCCGGCCGCACGCGCCGCCGGCACCACGATCCAGTGCCAGGCGAAGATCCCCGGCACCACGAGCAGATAGCGCACCAGGAAAGCCGCCGGCACGACCAGTACGTACCGCACCAGGAAGGCGACCGGCACGACCAGCGCGTACCGCACCACGAAGGCGAGCGCGATCGCGACCGCGCGCGCCGCCGGGACGACCAGCGTCCGCCACGCCCAGAGCGCGGGTATGACGATCAGCACGCGCACGCCCGGCACGAGGACGTGCCGCCAGAGCGCGTCCAGCGGCCGCACCACCAGGTGGCGCCACAGGAAGTCCAGCGCGACGGCGAGCGGCACGAGGACGAAGCGGTAGAGGGCGACCAGCGGCCGGACGACCAGGTAGCGCCACACGAACGCCAGGGGCGGTGCCAGCACGCGCCGCCACACCCACAGCAGGGCGGTGCGGCACGCGCGGCCGATCGCGCCCAGCAGGTCCCACAGCAGCCGCAGCGGCAGGACGACGGCGAACGCGACGACGCGTACGGGGAGCCGTATCGCGACCGTCAAGCACCCGTCGGCGCCCGGCTGTTCCGGCGCCGGACGCCGGGCCTCCCCCTGATAACCCATGGCCAGAACCTAACCGACCACCCCCCTCCCCCACCCCCCGGGTGCCGGCCGCCACCCCTCCCCGGAGGGCACCCCTTCGGGGCCGCGGGGAACCGCGCGCCCAGCCACAACCCACCGTCGTGCAGGCACAGGCCCGGCCAGGAGCGCGGCGCGCCCGAGCAACGGGCGTCACCCCGGGGCGGAAAGCCCCACGAGACCGGTCAGGAACCGGTCGAGCTGCTCGGCGAACGGCGGCCACGGCGTATCGCACCGGTTGATCCGCATCGACACGCTCCCGTGCACGGCGGCCATGAGGTCGAGGGCCATCGCCGTCGCGTCCCCCCGCGGAGCGAGCCCCGCGTCGACGCAGCGCTGGACCGCGCTCACGCAGCTGTCCTTGAAGTCCTGCTTGAAGCGCATCTCGACCCGCTGGTTGATGGTGCTCTCGTACAGCACCTTGTAGAGCCCGGTGTGCTGCTGCGCCCAGTTGCCCAGCAGCAGCGTCCTCGCGCGGAGCGCTTCCGCGGGGCAGCCCGCGGACGTCTCCGCGCCCTCGATGGCCCGCATGAGATCGCTGTGGCACCGTTCGAGCGTGGCCAGGACGAGGGCGTCGCGATCGGCGAAGTGCAGGTAGACGGATGTGGCGGCGATGCCGACCTCGCGGGCCACCGCCCGCAGCGACAGCGCCTGGTCGTCGGCCAGGACGTCCAGCATGGCGGTCGCCGTCGTAATGATGTCGGTCCGCAGTCGCTCACCCTGGCCACGGGGGTTGTTGCGGCTCCGGGCGCCTCTCCGGGGCGGAGTGGTCCCATCCATGAATCCGATTGTATGGGCACAACTCGTAGGACTACAGTCGTAGCCCTACGGCCGTTCGGCCGGGCAATACGTGGAGGCGCCCCATGGATCACCGCGTGGACATGCCCGCAGAGGCACCGGTGGACACCGTCACCTACCACCAGGGCTGGGACGGGTTCCCGGAGTTGTCCGACCGCGAGAAGGTCGCGCTGTATGCCGTCGCCGACATCTGCCGGCAGACGCTGGGCATGCCGTGCGAGTCGCAGGGCACGATGGGCCTCACCCATGGCGTGTCCGGCGACGCGCTGTGCGAATTACTGCTGTTCCAGGGCGACTACACCGAGCTGCAACGCCATTTGCACACCGGCACGCGGCAGTTGACCGACCGTGAGCGGGCCTTCGGCTCCCTGACCTCGGACGTCCTGCACGGCGTGCTCAATGACACGTTCGCGGCCCACGTCTCCAAGGCGCTCGCGATCGGCGCGACGCCCGCCGATGTGCGGGCCGTGATCCGCTTCTCGGCGCAGTTCGGCACGACCGCGGCCTGGCACGGCCTGCGCGCCGCCGACCGGCTGCTCGACGGACCGGCCGGCCTGGCGGACCCTTTCGTGGCATAGGCCTGTCCTGGGTCCCAGCGCAGCAGCCGGCCCCGTACGGCGACCCCGTCGGCGATCTCCGCGGGGGTGCGGACCGCGTAGCCCGGCACCAGGCCCGGCGGCCCTGGCAGTCGGCGGCGCCAGGACAGCGGCTGCACGGTGACGCCGTGGAAGCGGCGGGTGTTCGCGAGCTCGTTCGTCTCGCTCGGCGCCGAACCCGCCCTCACCGCGCGCTGATCGCCGCCGCGCGGCGCCACCATAGGGTGAGGCGGACGCCGTGACATGGGGGTGGGTCGGCATGATCAGCGAGCCGGAGATGGAAGGCCAGGAGGAACCCGCGGCGGCCGTGGACCTGGTCAGCGACACCGACCGGCCGCCGCTGCTGGGGCGGTTCACGGCGAAGCCGTGGACATGGGCGGCCGTTGCGGTCGTCGTGACCTCGGCGGTCTGGGCCGGGGTGCTGCAAGCCACCGGCTACGGGCGCACATCGGCGCCCGACCTGCACGGCTACCGTATCGGCGACAGCACCTGCAGCAACCACGATCTCCAGCCGCTCGCCGGCGACCTGGGCTCGTCGTCCTTCGGCCAGGGGTTCCCGACGGTCACCAGGAGCACGGCGCTCGACCATGTCGGCTGCGCGCTCATAGGGACGGGGACGGACGGCAGCGGCTGGACGACGACGTACACCATCAGCGTCACCGTGGACCTGCACAAGAAGACCGACCCGGCGGCCGAGTTCGACGCGCGCAGCCGTACCGAACCGCCCGCGCCGTCCGACGGGAGCGACGGCAGCAGCGTCCTGGTCCACCTGGACGGCAAGACGCGGACCACGCACCCCGAAGGCCTCGGCGACCGCGCGAACCTCACCGTCGGGCAGTACCGCCAGTCGCTGTTCGTACGGCACGGCGGCGCCGTCTTCTCGCTGACCGTGACCGGCACCAACGAGTGGGACACCGGCCGCGGCAAGGAGCCCGTCAACCCCGACGGCAGCCCGGCGCGGCTGCCCGTCGCGGACACCGCCGCCTTCAGCAAGGACCTCGTTCCGACGATGCGCCAGCTCATGAACGCGCTGGCCCAGCCGTCCTCGCCCTGACCCGGCGCGGGCCGACGCGTAGGCCGGACGGGGGGCAGGCCGGGGCCGTACGCGGATAGCGGGTGGAAGCACGGCGAAAGCGAATTCCGGTATCGAGTGGAATATGCCGCTCTGTGATTTTCGCGGCGCCGCGCGGCCCGGATTCGGCTGAATATCGCCCGGATCCCCGGCGCCCGGCCGCCGCCGCCCGCGCCGTCCGCCGCCGCGGCCCCGCCGGACCGACCGTCGGCCCCCGGCCGCCGCGGCCACCGCCGCACCCCTACGGCCCGCCACCTCGCCGCACCTCACCTGACCAGCCACTTCCCGCCGCCGCGAGCAGCCACGCGTCGCCCGCAGCCGCGGCCTCCGGTGGCCGTCCGACGCCGCAGCCGGGCCGCCGTCCCGCCGGGATCGCGCCCTGGAAGCCGTGTCAGCCCGCCGATCTGACCGCCGAAGGACCGTAAAAGATCAAGATTACGACATACATGTCAAGCCTTGATCAAGTTCGTGGGACGTACTAGTGTGCAGCGCGACGGGAAGACCATGCGCCTTGCACGGCCCGTGATGCCTGCGGGACGAAGGGGCCACACTTCGTACGGGGGAAAGATTCATGCCGACTCCGGCAGAATCGGGCTCGATAAAGTTACCGTCGGCTGGACCTGCGCCGGTGACCCACGCGGCCCGGCGAGGGTGTCCACGGCCGCCGCTCCCACCCGCACCGCCGTCCATGGGCGCCCACCGCCCCACTCCCCACACCCTCAGCGGCCACTGTCCCGGCAACGGGAACCGCCGATGACCCGGGACGCGACAGCTCCCCCACCCCGCCGCACGGCGTCCGGCGCTCCGCGCACCACGCCCCCCTTCGTCGTACTGCTCGGCCCCGACTACGCCGGCAAGTCCTCGGCGCTGACGGAACTCGCCGAGCACGCGCCCGCCTGGCCGATCGTCTCCCTCGATGACGGGTTCCTCGGGCCGGGCCACTCCCTGATCGGCCGATTACGCCGCAATCTGGTCGGCGATGTGCTTCCCGGCCTGCACCGCGACTACTCCACCGACTTCATGGTCACCCTGCTGCAGACCGCGGCGCTCCACCTGCGCGACAGCATCGAGCGCGGCCCGCCCGGGACGCCGGCCCTGGTCGACTCGTACTACTACAAGATCCTCGCCAAGTGCCGGCTGGCCGGAGTCGACAGCCACCCGATGTTCGACTGGTGGCGCACCTTCCCCCAGCCGCGCCGGGTGATCTTCCTCGAAGTGTCGGCGGCGACGGCCTGGCGGCGCTGCGGCCAGGGCGCGCAGGCCAACTCCCTGGAGTTCTACGGCGAGCAGCCCGAGCAGACCTCCTTCGAGAAATTCCAGTCCGACCTGCGCACCGTCATGTGGGAAGAGGTCAGGCAGCTTCCGGTGACCGTCATCGAGGAGCAGGAACAGATCTCGCGGACCGCACAGAAGATACGAGAGGCGATGAGCCATGTCATCTGGTGACACCTGGGACGACCCGGCCCGCGTACAGCGCTACCGGGACCGGGTCTTCGGCGAGCGGGAGAGTCTGCGGGCCGCGCTCGCGGACGCCAGCGTCCACCAGCAGCGGGTCCTGACCGAATTACTGGACTTCAACGCCGGCACCGAATACGGCCGCGCCCACTCCTTCGGCTCGATCCGCTCGCTGGACGACTTCCGCAAGGCGGTGCCGATCAACGACTACGCGGCGCTGGCCCCCTGGATCGACCGGATGGCGGCGGGCGAGAGCAATCTGCTCAGCGCGGACGACCCGGCGGTCTACTTCACCAGCAGCGGCACCACCGGTGACCACAAAAAGATACCGGTCACCCCGCGCTTCATGCAGCGGACCTTCTTCCCGTTCTACTACGCGGCCTGGGCGCCGCTGATCGAGCACTTCCCCGATGTGCTCGGCCGGCCGGACGCGGTGCTGAACCTCAAGCACGACCCGCGGCCCGCGCCCCCGACCACCGCCTCGGGACACCCCCATGTCGGCGCCAGCCAGGTCGACTTCGGCAGCAAGTTCGGCGAGCCGCTGTCCGCCGAGCCCGGCACCTTCGCGCACTGGGGCACCCTTCCGGTGCCGGTCGAGCAGAACGACCACCTGGAGAAGACCTATCTGCGGCTGCGCCTCGCGGTGGAGAGCGATGTGCGCTGCGTCATCGGCATCAACCCGGCGATGGTCGCCGCCGTGCCCTACCAGCTGAACCTGTGGTGGCCCCGGCTGGTGAAGGAGATCCGCGACGGCACGCTCGGCGGGGTCCCGTACGGCAGCCCCAACCCCGAGCGGGCCGCCACGCTTGAGCGGCTGGCCGAGCACTTCGGGACGGTGCGCCCGTCCCATGTGTGGCCCCGTATGCGGGCGCTGTTCTGCTGGACGACGGGGATGGCCACGCTCTACATGCCGCGGCTGCTCGCCGAGTTCGGCCCGGGCGTGGCAGGCCTGCCCGCGCCCGTCGCCGCGTCCGAGGGTCCCGTCGGCGTGGCCTTCGACCGGCACGGGTCGGCCGGCTCCCTGGTCGTCACCGCCTCGGTCTACGAATTCCTCGACGCCGAGGAGGACGTACGGCCCGACTCGACGACCCTGACACTCGACGAGCTGGAACCGGGCCGCGACTACCACGTGATCTTCAGCCACATCGGCGGCCTGTACCGCTACGCGGTGGGCGACGTCGTACGGGTGGTGGACCGGGTCGGCGGAGTGCCCAGGGTCGAGTACGGGGGCCGCAGCACCCGCTCGGACGCCGTCGGCGAGCGGCTGCGCGACACGCACGTCATCCGCGCGCTGGCCGCGACCGCCCGGGCCACCGGGCTCGACGTCCGCAACGCCGCCTGCCGGGTGGAGCAGGCCGACGCCGCCGCCGCGCACTACGAATTCGCCGTCGCGGCCCCCGGCGGGTGGAGCGAGCAGGAGACCGAGCACTTCGGCACCCTGCTGGACACCGCCATCGGCCACGAGGCCCCGACCTACCAGGCGGCACGTACCACCGGACTGCTGGGCCCGGTGGCCCTGCGGCGCCTCGACAGCGACGCCTTCCTGCGCGACTGGCACACCGGCGTCGCCTCCGGCATCCGGCCCACCCAGGTCAAGGACCGGCTGTTCCGACAGGACCTCGCACTCTGGCAACGGCTGACCGGCACCGCGCAGGTCGGCAAGGGAGGACAGGCATGACCGAGACACTGGATGCCGTCGAGCGGACCGCGCTGCTGACCGCGGCCTTACGCGCGGCCGAGACCGGCCGCGAGGACCGGCTCTACAACGACCCCTACGCGGCCCGGCTGGCCGGCGACGCGGGCCCCGAACTGCTCGCCGAGATCCGCGAGGCCACGTTCCCCAAGAACGCCGCGCGCACCCTGCCGAGCACCCCCGACTACAACGCCATCCGCACCCGGCTCTTCGACGACCTGCTCCAGCAGGCGGCGCAGGAGGCGGACATGCACCAGATCGTGCTGGCGCCGGCCGGCATGGACTCGCGCGCCTACCGCTTCGACTGGCCCGCCGGCCTGCGCTACTTCGAGGTGGACCGGCCCGCGGTGCTGGCCTACAAGGAAGCCCGGCTGAACGGGATACCCCCGCGGGTCGACCACCGCTCGGTCGCCGTCGACCTGACCTCGCCGGACTGGGAGAGCAAGCTGGTGGCGGCCGGCTACGACCCTGAGCAGCGGTCCACCTGGCTGCTGGAGGGTCTGCTCTACTACATCCCCGGCGACGACGCGCACCGCATCCTCGACCGGGTCGCGGCGATCATGGCGCCGGGCAGCAGGATCGCCGCGGACATCGTCAACTCGGCCGCGCTGACCCTGCCGAACATGCGCGGCCTGCTCGACGTGTTCGCCGGCTGGGGCTGTCCGTGGCTGTTCGGCACCGACGAGCCGGAAGCGCTCTTCGACGCGCACGGCTTCACCGTGGAGGCGTTGCAGCCGGGCGACCCGGCGGCCGAGTTCGGCAGGTGGCCCGACCCGGTGCCGGACCGCGCCGAGACCGGGGTGCGCCGGGTGTTCTTCGTCCACGGGAGGAAGAGCTGAGATGGCGGACGCAATAGTCGTCGGCGGGAGCATCGCCGGCCTGGCCACCGCGCTCGCCCTCAGCGGCGCGGGTTACGACGTCCGGGTGCTGGAGCGCGCCGCCCCGCCGCCCGAGGGACCGGTCGAAGAGGCCGTACGGGACTGGCACCGGCCGACCGTGCCGCAGGCGGTCCACTCGCACACCCTGACCTCGGTCGGCGTACGGGTGCTGCGCCGCCGGGCCCCGCAGCTGCTGAGCACGGCCCTGGAGGCCGGCGCGGAATTGCTCGACCTCATCGCGGCGCTGCCCGCACCGGTCCAGGACCGGGCCCGGGAGGTCGGCGACGACGACCTGGTGGCCCTGGCCTGCCGGCGCAGCGTCCTTGAGCTGCTGCTGTACCGGACCGTACGCGATCTGCCGCGGGTCCGTATCGACCACGGCACGACGGTGCGCGCCCTGGTGCTCGACCCGTCGTCGGAGCAGGTGCGCGGGGTGCGCACCGACAACGGCGAGGTGCTGCCGGCCGCGGTCGTGGTCGACGCCACGGGACGGCGTACCGAATCGCGCGACTGGCTGGCCGCGGCCGGGATACCGCCGGCCGACGACCTGGTCGAGCCGTGCGCCATCACCGGTTACAGCCGCCAGTACCGGCTGCGCGGCACCGAGCGGCCCGGGCCGCTCAACCGCGGCAACGCGACCGGCGGGGTGTGGGACCACTACGCCGCCGCGCTGCACCCGGCCGACAACCACACCTTCGCCGTCGCGGTCATGGTGCCCCCGGGCGACCAGGCAACGGCCGGCCTGCGCGGGCCCGACGCCTTCACCGCCGTCACCCGGGCCACCCCCGGCATCGGCGCCTGGCTCGCCCCCGGCGTCAGCGAGCCGCTCACCGGCGTCAATGTGATCGCCTGCCCGCCGAACGTGCTGCGCGGCTCGGCCACCGGCGGGCAGCGGCCGGTGGCGGGCCTGTTCGCGGTCGGCGACGCCGCCTGCGTCACCAACCCGCTGTACGGGCGCGGGATGTCGCTGGCCCTGGAGCACGCCTTCCAGCTGGTCGACCTGCTGGAGGGCGCCCCGGTGGACCAGGACCTGGGCCGGGCCGCCGCCGGAATCGCCGAGCGGCTGTTCACGCCCTGGTACCACTTCGCGGCCCAGGAGGACAAGGAGCGCACCGCCCGGTGGAAGGCCGCGATCGGCGCGGGCCCGGCCCCCGCGCCGCAGCCCACGCCGGACGGGACTCGGACCCGCGCCGAGATGGTGCGGGACGCGGCGCTCACCGACGGGCTGGTCTGGCGTTCGGTCACCCGGGTGATCATGGGCCTGACCACCCCCGCCGCGGCCTTCGCCGACGAGAAGTTCCTGGCCCGGGTGGGCCAGGCGCCGCCGATCGACCCGGCCCTGCTGCCGCGGGTGCCCGGCCGGGACGAGTTCGTCCGCATCATCGAGGCGGCGAAAGGAGCGTAGCGGTGTCGACTCTCCAGGCGGCCTCCGTTCTCCCGGCGGCTCCCGGTCTTCCAGCGTCTCCCGGTCCCCCGGCGGCTTCCGTTCTCCCGCCGGCCTCCGTTTCCCCGCCGGCCTCCGTGCGCGACGGCAGCCGCCCCGCGGAGGCCGAAGCCCTGTCCCCCCCATCGCTCGGCCGCCGGGTGCTGCTGGCCCCGATCACGGTCACCCCCTCCAAGCCCCTCACCCCGAGCCACCTCAAGGGGCTGCTGTGGACCGACGTGATGTACCGGGCCACCGCGCAACTGGCCGATGTCACCTACCGCTACAGCCCCACCACCTACCACCGCACCGAGCAGACCCTGGGCTTCTGGGAGTACCTCGACCGCACCGTCGGGGACGCCGACTACTCCGGTCTCTCCGAGGAGCGGATCGGGGAGATGTACGTCGGATTCCGGACCGAGGGGCGGCGGGCCGACGCCGCCGCGCTGCGGCCGTACGCCGACGCGGTCGAGCTGCACGGCTGGGTCCACCCGGCGAGTGCCCGGGTGCTCGAACTGTGGGCAGCGCACTACAAGCAGCTCGGCATGCACGACCCCGGGCTGCTCGCCCACCAGCCGCCCGGCCTCGGTCTGGAAGAGGTCGTGGACCGCCTCGGGTCGCTGGGCATGTGCCTGGACCTGCGCTCCTACGGCGGCCCGGTCTTCCTGGACGCCACCCGGCACGGGCTGCCGCTGCGGCAGATCGTGGACGCGCAGAGCCGGCCCAACTACCTGGCCTGCGCGCTCAGGGAACTGGTGCCGCTGGCACCGCAGTTCGACGAGATCGTGCTGCTCTACGACCGGGAGCTGGAACCGGACTACCTGCTGCTGGAGCGCACCTTGTCCGCCTTCGGCGCGACCGTCCGCCGGGTCACGCTCGGCCGGGTGCCGATCGACGGGCAGATCCGCTCCGCGCGGCACGGCGACTGGCACGGCCACACCGCCGCGGCCCTGCTGGGCGGCGCCGCGGCGGAGTACGACGAGGAGGTGCTGCGGCTCGGGATGCGGCTGTACTTCATCGCCGTGCTCGGGCCGGGCCAGCAGCAGTCCTTCGGCCACGACGTGCTGCGGCAGAGCCTGACGCGCGCCGCCCGGCTGCTGTCCGGCGGCCGGGACACCGATCCGGCGCCGCTGCCGGAGGTCATGGCCCGGCACCGCGGCGACCACCTGTACGTCAACCCCTACCGGCTGACGTCCAGCCTGCTCGCCAAACGCCGCCCGGCGCCCACCCACGGCCTGCTGACGGCGGTCTACCTGTGACCATCTCCCAGGACATGCTCCGCGCGGAGGTCGCGCAGCGCATCCGCGCCGCACGGCCGGAGCTGGCCGCACGGCTCGACCTGCGGACCCCCGACGGGCTGCTCGCCGCGCAGCAGGAGATCCTTCTGGCGGCGCAGGATGCCAAGGTCTCGGCGATCTGCGTGCTGCGCGGCTTCGACCTGCCGACCTGGGTACGTGCCACCTGCGCCTTCGCCGGCCGCGTGGACCCGGCGGCGGCCGTCGCGTGGCGCCAGGACTTCACCCGTACCGTCTTCCTGGCCGGGAATCCGGACAACCTCAGGGACCGGTTCACCTTCGGGCATGTCGCCGACGACGGTTCCGCGGCCTGGCAGGACCCGGCGCCCGTCGGGGACAGCAGCACCCTGCGCCGGCTGCTCAAGCTCTTCGACGGGTCGGCGGAACTGCCCACCCGGCCGCCTGCGGTGGTGCGGGTCCTGGCCGACCGGGACCCGGCCGGACGCGCCCCGGTCCGCCGTGAGCTGTACGTGGCCACCGCCGGGGTGACCGTCGCCGACTGCCTGGTCCACCTCAACCACCTGCTGGTCGAAGCCGTACTCGACGGAGTCGTCGGACCCGGCGACCAGCTCACCGTCCGCCAGGCCCCCCGGCTTTCGGGACTGGCCGGCCCCTTCGCGGCGCTGCGGATCGCCAACACGCCGAGCCGTCCCGACCAGTTGCGTGCCTACGCCGCTCTCACCGAGGAAGCCCACCATGCCTGAGTCGACCACCACTCCTTCGGCGGACCGCCCGATCCGCCTCGGCTACCCCAGCTCCCCGCAGACGGCCCTCGACCTCCTCGCCGCCGCGGGGCTCAGCGAGGACCAGGCGGTGCTCGCGCCCTACGACCTCACCGACCCCTTCTCGACGCTGCGCAGCGGCGAATTCGACGTCCTGGTGGTCAAGTTCGGCCCGCGGGAGGACGACCTCGCCACCAGTGAGGTGCTGGACTGGGAGTCCCGCGCCCTCGTGGTGAGCGCGAGCCATCCGCTCGCGGACCGCGAGAGCGTCTCCGTCGAGGAGGTCGCCGCGTACGACGCCTTCGAACGCCCCGGCGCCTTCCCCGAGTACCTGTGGGACGAGATCGTGCCGCGCCGCACCCCGCAGGGCCGCGAGATCCGCCGGCGCCACCGGGTGAACACCATCGCGGAGATGATGGCGCTGGTGGTCAGCACCGACGCGGTGCACCTGTCGGTGGTCTCGCTGGCCGACATGGCGCCGCCGGTCGTCCGGGTCATCCCGGTCCCCGACCTGCCGCCCACACCGGTCTGCCTCGCGTGGCACCGGGGCGCCGAACTGCCGCCGCAGGTGGCGAAGTTCATCGCCGCGGTGGAGGCGGCGAGCTCGGCGGCACGCGAGGGGTGACGTCTGGCGGCCGGCCGCCGTGCGGGTCCCTTCGGTACGCGGGGGGTCGACGCCGGGGGTCGACGCCGGCGGCCGGCCGCCGCGCAGGCCTCTTCGGTACGCCGGGGGGTCGACGCCGGCGGCCGGCCGCCGCGCGGGTCCCTTCGGTACGCGGAGGGTGACGTCGGCGGCCGGCCGCCGCGGGACCGCCGTCAGCCGTGCAGGACCCGGCGGATCGCGTCGATCTGGTCGCGCACCATCCGCTCGGAGACCGCGGCCGCGGTGATCCCGGTGCACGCGTGGAAGGTGCCGGGGTAGTGGTGCAGTTCGGTCGGCACGCCCGCCGCGATGAGCCGGCGGGCGTAGCCGAGGTCCTCGTCGCGCAACGGGTCGAACTCGCACGCCGAGATGAAGGTGGCGGGCAGCCCCGCCAGGTCCTCGGCCCGGCCCGGGGCCGCGTAGGGCGACACGTCGGTGCGCTCCGAGGCGTCCTTGCCGCCGAGGTAGTGGTGCCAGCTCAGCAGCGCGCTGGCCCGGTCCAGCACCGGCGTGTCGACGAAGGCGAGGGCGGAGGGGGTCTCCAGCCGGTCGTCCAGCTCGGGAAAGCTCAGGCACTGCATCCGCAGCCGCACCCCGCGGTCGCGGGCCAGCAGGGCCAGCCCGGCGGCCAGCACCCCGCCCGCGCTGTCCCCGGCCACCCCGAGCCTGCTGGTGTCCACGCCCCATTCCGCGCCGTGCTCCGCCACCCATTCGAGTACGGCGTAGCAGTCGTGCAGCCCGGCGGGATACGGATGCTCGGGCGCGAGCCGGTAGTCCACCGATATGACCACGACCCCTGCCTGCTCGGCGATGCGCAGCACCGCCGAGTGGTTGGTGTCCAGGTCCCCGCTGATCAGCCCGCCGTAGTGCATGTACAGCAGCCCCGGCGCCAACTCCCCGCCGCCGCGCGGCCGATAGACCCGCACCCCCACATCGGGCCCCCCGGCGGGCCCGCCGACGCTGCGGTCCGCCACCTCCACCGCGACGGCCGGCCGGTACACCGGCAACTGCCCGATCAGCGCCGCCAACTCGGCCCGCACCGCGGCGACGTCCCCGTAGTCCGACGCCGGCAACTGCGCCGCCCACGGCAGGAGTTCAGGATCGTAGGAGTAAGCCATCAATGTCCTCCCGCACCAGCGCACGACCCGGGTCGGGCCCCGCCCGCCCCATTATCGACACGCCCCTCCCCGGACGGGACCCCTTCCTCCACACCCGCATGCGGGCAGACCCGGTCGGTCCCGCACTCGTCACAGCGGTGAACCACCAGGCGGCCGGGCGATCGCCCCCCGGCCTCACCACTGGTCCGCCCGCCTGGCTCGCAGGCGGGCTCATCGCGGTGGCGCCGAGGCGGAAGAGGGCTTCCGCCGCCTCGGCGGCTGTCGGGGCGGAGATCGGCTCGGGCGGTCCTGGCCGGGGCCTTACGGCTTGGCGCCGGCGGTGGTGACCGTCAGGGGGAGGAGCTTCCTGCCTGTTGGGCCGACCTGGATGTCGAGGTCGAGTTGGGGGCAGACGCCGCAGTCGAAGCAGGGGGTCCAGCGGCAGTCCTCGACCTCGGTTTCGTCGAGGGCGTCCTGCCAGTCCTCCCAGAGCCAGTCCTTGTCCAGGCCCGAGTCGAGGTGGTCCCAGGGGAGGACTTCCTCGGCGGTGCGTTCGCGGGTGGTGTACCAGGCCAGGTCGAGGCCGGCCTCGGGGAGCACCGTGCGGCAGGCGTGCAGCCAGCGGTCGTAGGAGAAGTGCTCGCGCCAGCCGTCGAAACGGCCGCCGTCCTCGTAGACCGCGCGGATCACGGCGCCGACGCGGCGGTCGCCGCGGGAGAGCAGGCCCTCGATGATGCCGGGCTTGCCGTCGTGGTAGCGGAAGCCGATGTTGCGGCTGTACTTGCGGTCGCCGCGGATCGCGTCGCGGAGCTTCTCCAGGCGCGCGTCGGTCTCCTCCACGCCGAGCTGCGGGGCCCACTGGAAGGGCGTGTGCGGCTTGGGCACGAAGCCGCCGATGGAGACGGTGCAGCGGATGTCGTTCTGGCCGGTGACCTCGCGGCCCTTGGCGATGACCTTCTTCGCCATGTCGGCGATCTGGAGCACGTCCTCGTCGGTCTCGGTGGGCAGCCCGCACATGAAGTACAGCTTCACCTGGCGCCAGCCGTTGCCGTAGGCGGTGGCGACGGTACGGATCAGGTCCTCTTCCGAGACCATCTTGTTGATGACCTTGCGGATCCGCTCCGAGCCGCCCTCGGGTGCGAAGGTCAGACCGGAGCGGCGGCCGTTGCGGGTCAGCTCGTCGGCCAGGTCGATGTTGAAGGCGTCGACCCGGGTGGACGGCAGCGACAGGCCGATCTTGTCCTCTTCGTACCGGTCGGCCAGGCCCTTGGCGATGTCGGCGATCTCGCTGTGGTCGGCGGACGACAGCGACAGCAGGCCGACCTCCTCGAAGCCGGTGGCCTTCAGGCCCGCCTCGACCATCTCGCCGATACCGGTGATGGAGCGCTCGCGCACCGGGCGGGTGATCATGCCGGCCTGGCAGAAGCGGCAGCCGCGGGTGCAGCCGCGGAAGATCTCCACCGACATCCGCTCGTGCACGGTCTCCGCGAGCGGCACCAGCGGCTGCTTGGGGTACGGCCACTCGTCCAGGTCCATCACGGTGTGCTTGGACACCCGCCACGGCACACCGCTGCGGTTGGGCACGACCCGGGCGATCCGGCCGTCCGGCAGGTACTCGACGTCGTAGAAGCGCGGTACGTAGACCCCGCCGGTCTTCGCCAGCCGCAGCAGCACCTCGTCACGGCCGCCGGGGCGCCCCTCGGCCTTCCAGCCGCGGATGACCTCGGTCATCTCCAGGACGGCCTGCTCGCCGTCGCCGATGACGGCCGCGTCGATGAAGTCCGCGATCGGCTCGGGATTGAAGGCGGCGTGGCCGCCGGCCAGCACGATCGGGTCGTCCAGGGTGCGGTCGGCCGCGCGCAGCGGGATACCGGACAGGTCGAGCGCGGTCAGCATGTTGGTGTAGCCCAGCTCGGTGGAGAAGCTGAGGCCGAAGACGTCGAAGGCGCGGACGGGGCGGTGCGCGTCGACGGTGAACTGCGGCACCCCGTGCTCGCGCATCAGCGCCTCAAGGTCGGGCCACACGCTGTACGTGCGCTCGGCGAGCACGCCCTCGCGCTCGTTGAGCACCTCGTAGAGGATCATGACGCCCTGGTTGGGCAGCCCGACCTCGTACGCGTCCGGGTACATCAGCGCCCACCGCACATCGGTGGCGTCCCACTCCTTGACGGTGGAGTTCAGCTCCCCGCCCACGTACTGGATCGGCTTCTGGACGTGCGGGAGAAGTGCTTCCAAGCGCGGGAAGACCGACTCGACAGGCATCTCGGCGACTTTCATCAGCTGGCGGTGAGCGCCCCGGGCCGGTGGCCCGGGGGGTGGATGACCCTCAAGGGTACCCGGATGCCCCCAGCTCCCGGTCCGCCCGCGACCGGGGCACCCGGCATACGGCCGCAGCCCCGCAGCCGGGGGCGCCCGGCGTACGGCCGCAGGCCCGGATCCGCCCGCGGCCGGGGGCGCCCGGCGTACGGCCGCCCCCGGAGGGGCTCACGCCGACATCGGGCGCTGCATCTTGACCGATTGGAGGAGCCCTATGGCCACGCAGTTCGCGAACATGGAGGACCCCCCGTACGACACAAAGGGCAGTGGGATACCCGCGACCGGCATGATGCCCAGCGTCATGCCGATGTTCTCGAACGCCTGGAAGGCGAACCACGCCACGATACCCGCCGCCACGATCGTCCCGTAGAGGTCGGTCGCGCCGCGTGCGATGGCGCAGCCGCGCCAGAGGATGACGCCGATCAGCAGGATGATGAAGGCCGCGCCGACGAAGCCCAGCTCCTCGCCCGCGACGGAGAAGACGAAGTCCGTCTGCTGCTCGGGCACGAACTGGCCGGTGGTCTGGCTGCCGTGGAAGAGGCCCTTGCCGAGCAGACCGCCCGAGCCGATGGCGATCCGCGCCTGGCTGGTGTTGTAGCCGACGCCGGAGGGGTCGAGCGCCGGGTTGGCGAAGGCGGCGAAGCGGTCGATCTGGTATTTGTCGAGGATGCCGAGCTGCCAGACCAGCAGCGCGCCGCCGATGCCGGAGGCGATCAGCCCGAAGACCCACCGGTTGGACGCGCCGGAGGCGAGGAGCACGCCCAGCACGATCGCGCCGAGCACCATCACCGAGCCGAGGTCCGGCATCAGCATGATGATGCCGATCGGCAGCACGGCGATGCCGAGGGACTGGAGCACGGTCCGGTGGTCGGGGTGCTCGCGGTCGCCCGCGTCGACCCGGGCGGACAGCACCACCGCCATCCCGAGGATGATCGCGACCTTGACGAATTCCGAGGGCTGGAGCGAGAAGCCGCCGCCGATGACGATCCAGGAGTGGGCGCCGTTGACGGTGGAGCCGAGCGGGCTGAGGACGGCGAGGATGCCGAGGATCGCCAGCGCGTAGTAGAAGGGCACCACATCCCGCATCCGGCGGTGGCCGATGACGACCGCGCCGATGCCGAAACCGGCGCCGATGCCGGCGTTCATCAGGTGCCGCAGCAGGAAGTAGTACTGGTCGCCGTGGGTGAGGCTGGTGCGGTTGCGGGTCGCGGAGTAGACCAGCAGGGTGCCGATGGCGCACAGCAGCAGGGCCGCGAAGAGCAGCAGCCAGTCCATCCGGCGTACGACCGAGTCGCGCGCGAAGAGCTTGCCGAGGGTCGACCGCTCCGGGGTGTAGCGGGGGACGGAGGTGTAGCCGTGGGCGCTCATGACCAGTACCGCCTGCCCAGCAGCAGCTTCTCGGGCCGTCCCGGGGCGAGCGCGGCGAGCGCCGGGGCGGCGCCGCCCGCGGTGCGCGGGCCCGAGGGCGCGAACAGCTCGTCGGACGACGGGAGGGTGTACGACGCGGCGGAGGCGACACCGTCGGCGGAGATCTTCGGCAGCGTGGTGACCGGCTGCGGCATGATCCCCTTCTTCGGGTCGATCGTGGCGGTGTCCTTCTTGATGCCGTACATCGCCTCGTAGATCCGCCGTACGGCCTCGCCGGAGGCACCGGAGCCGGTGCCGCCCTGGGAGATCGTCATGACGATCGTGTAGTCCTTGGTGTAGGTGTCGAACCAGGACGTGGTCTGCTTGCCCTCGACCTCGGCGGTACCGGTCTTGGCGTGCAGCGGGATCCGGTCCTGCGGCCAGCCGCCGAACTTCCAGTCGGCGGTGCCCTCGGTGACGACGCCGGCCAGCGCCTTGTCGATGTACTTCAAGGTGGCCTTGGTGTCGGGCAGCTTGCCGGAGACCTTGGGCTTGATCGGCGTGACGGTCTTGCCGTCGGCGCTGACCACGGCCTTGCCGATGGTCGGCTGGTAGAGGGTGCCGCCGTTGGCGAGCGCCGCGTAGACCCGGGCCATCTGCACCGGGGTGACGAGCGTGTCGCCCTGGCCGATCGCGTAGTTGACCGAGTCACCGGCGCGGATGACGTTGTGGTCGGCGCACTTCTCGACGGAGATCTGGACTTCCAGGCTCTTCTTCTGGTCGTTCTTGTGGGCCGCGGCGGTACGGCACCAGTAGTCCTGCATCTCGTCGTTGTACTCCGCCGCCCACTGGCGGTCGGGCACCCGCCCGGTGACCTCACCGGGCAGGTCGACGCCGGTCTTGGCGCCCAGGCCGAACTGGTGGGCGGTCTTGAAGAACCAGTCCTTGGGGTGCTTGGGGTTGGTGGCGCCGTCCTTCTTCCACTCGTTGTAGGCGATGCCGTAGAAGACGGTGTCGCAGGAGACCTCGAGGGCGCGGCCGAGCGAGATGTCGCCGAAGCTCTCGTTCTCGAAGTTCTTGAACTCCCGGTCGCCGATCATCATCGAGGAGGTGCAGGGGTAGTTGCCGTCCGGCGCGTAGCCGGCGTTGATGGCGGCGCTGGTGGACACCACCTTGAAGGTGGAGCCGGGGGCGGACTGGCCCTGGATGGCCCGGTTCAGCAGCGGGTAGTCGGACTTCTTGTCGATCAGCGAGGCGTACGCCTTCGCCGAGATGCCGCCGACCCACTCGTTGGGGTCGTAGGTGGGAAGACTCGCCATGGCGATGATCTGACCGGTGCGGTTGTCCATCACGACCGCGGCCCCGGAGTCCGCCTTGTAGTTCTCGTGGGAGACGGTGTCGTACGTCTTGCGCGCGGCCACCATCGCGTCGTTCAGCTCTTTCTCGGTGACCGCCTGGACCTTCGCGTCTATGCTGGTGACCAGGTTGCTGCCGGGCTGGGCGGGGGTGTCGCCGGCCTTGCCGATGACCCGGCCGAGGTTGTCCACCTCGTAGCGGGTCACGCCCGCGGTGCCGCGCATCTGCTCGTCGTAGACGCTCTCCAGGCCCGAGCGGCCGATCTGGTCGGAGCGCAGCAGCGGGGTCCTGGTCTTCTCCGACGCGCTGACCTCGTCGTCGGTGACCGGGCCGAGGTAGCCGAGCACCTGGGCGGCGTTCGACTTGTACGGGGCGGCGTAGCGGCGTACGGCGGTGGGCTCGGCGGTGACGCCGGGGAAGTCCTCGCGGCGCTCCATGATCTGCAGCGCCTGCTGGGTGGTGGCCGAGTCGGTGATCGGGATCGGCTGGTAGGGAGAACCGTTCCAGCACGGCTTGGGCGTCTTGGCGTCGCACAGCCGGACCTTGTCGATGACGTCCTGCGGCTGCATGCCCAGCACCCCGGCGAGCCTGGTCAGTACGGCGGTGCCGTCGTCGGCCTGCTTGAGCAGGTCGGTACGGCTGGCCGAGACGACCAGCTTGGTCTCGTTGTCGGCCAGCGGCACCCCGCGGTCGTCGAGGATCGAGCCGCGCACGGCGGGGGTGACGACCTGCTGGATGTGGTTGTTGGCGGCCTTCTGGTCGTACTGCTGGCCGTTGCGGATCTGCAGGAACCACAGGCGTCCGCCGAGGGTCAGCAGCAGCGACACGACCAGGATCTGCAGGATGACCAGCCGGATGGTGACCCGGGTGGTGCGGCCGGTCTCGGGGATGTTGCTGCTCATCGCCTGACTCCCCTGGCCATCGAGTTGACCTTGACCATCTTTCCGGCCCGGCCGAAGAGCCCGGCGCGCTGCGGGGCGATACCGGTTCTCATCCGGCTGCGGCTGCCGCCGTAGCCGCCCGTGGCGTCCTCGGACAGCGGGTCGTGGTCGAAGCGGCGGGCCAGCGCCATCACCAGCGGCACCACGAAGGGGGCGAGCAGCAGGTCGTAGACGGTGGCGGTGAAGACCAGCTTGGCCAGGCCGACATGGGCGCCCGCGGTGTCGCCGACCAGGCTGCCGACGCCCGCGTAGAGCACGGTGGTGCCGATGGCCGCGCCGATGACGCACAGCATCGGGCCGGCCGCGGTACGCAGCCGGCCGTTCTCCGGCTTGAACAGGCCCGCCACATAGCCGGTGACGCACAGCACCATCGCGTACCGGCCCACCGCGTGGTCGGCCGGCGGTGCCAGGTCGGCGAGCAGGCCCGCCGCGAAGCCGATCAGGCAGCCGGCGACATGGCCGTAGCTGATGGCGAGGCCCAGCACGGTGAGCAGCAGCAGGTCGGGCACCGCGCCCGGCAGGTGCAGCCGAGCCAGCACGCTGACCTGGGCGACCATCGCGAAGACCACCAGGATGGTGGGAAGCAGGATCCGGTTGAGTCGCATGGGTCAGCCCCTGCCGCTGGTGGGCGTGTCGGTGGCGGTCCCCGGCGGCAGGTCGCCGCCGGTCGGGGTGCTGCCGGGCGAGGCGGGCGCGGTCGGCGAGGCCGGCGCCTTCGGTTTGGGCTTGGGCGACGGGGTCGGCTTGGCGGGCAGCACGCTGTCCCGCGGATCGGTGCGCGGGCCGACCACGACGACACCGACGACGTCCAGCCGGGTGAAGCCGACGAAGGGCTGCACCAGGAGCGTCTTGGTGAGGTTGCCGCCGGACGGGTCGACGCCGACGATCTTGCCCACCGGCACCCCGGGCACGAACGGCTTGCCGGCCTCGGAGCCGAAGGTGACCAGCCGGTCGCCCTTGTGCACGGCGGCCTTGCCGTTGAGCAGCTGGACCCGCATCGGCCGGTCGCCCTGGCCGGTGGCGAAGCCCAGCTCCATGGAGCCTTCGAGCCGGGTGCCGACGGTGAAGTCGGGGTCGTTGGCCAGCAGCACGGTGGCCGTCGAGGGTCCGACGGTGGTGACCCGGCCGACCAGCCCGTCGCCGTTGAGCACGGTCATGTCGCGGGTGATGCCGTCACGGCTGCCGGCGTCGATGGTGACCGTCCAGGAGAAGCCCTGGGCCGCTCCTATCGCGATCACCTGGGCGCCCTTGATGGCGTACTGTCCGGCGCCCGCGGTCTTCAGCAGCTTGTCCAGCTCCTGCGCCCGGTTGCGGGTGATGTCCTTGCTGCCGAGCTGCTGCTTGAGCGCGGCGTTCTCGTGTTCCAGCCGGCTGATGGTGCTGCTGCGTCCGTCCGAGTCGCGCACCGCGTCCACCGCGTTGCCCACCGGGTCGACGACACCGGACACGGCGTTCTCGACCGGGCCGAAGACGGATTGCGCGGCCTGCCGCGGCCGGTCGAGCGGTGAGTTCTCACCGCCCCGGATGTCCACGGTGATCAGCGCGAACGCGACCACCACCAGCAACACCAGCAGCAGCCGGCTCTCCTTTGTGTCCCTCACGGGCGCCAGTCCGTGCCTTCCTCATCGGACCCGCCGCCGTGGGGCCGCGGCCGGTCGGAGCTACTGTGCTGGGGTTCGCATGACGCGGGTGATCCGGCTCGCCGAGGTCATCTGCGAAGGCCTCGCGTCATCTGCGGGGGGCGGCGTCGAGGACGCGCTGGAGCGCCTCGAACTCCTCGACGCACTTGCCGGCGCCGAGCGCCACGCAGTCCAACGGGGTCTCGGCGATATGGATGGGCATGCCGGTCTCGTGCCGCAGGCGCTCGTCCAGGCCGCGCAGCAGCGCGCCGCCGCCGGCCAGGACGATACCGCGGTCCATGATGTCGCCCGACAGTTCGGGCGGGCACTTGTCCAGCGTGGTCTTGACCGCGTCCACGATCGCGTTGACGGGTTCCTCGATCGCCTTGCGCACTTCCGCGGCCGAGATGACCACGGTCTTGGGCAGGCCGCTGACCAGGTCGCGGCCGCGGATCTCGGTGTGCTCCTCGTCGTCCTTGGTCGGGAAGGCCGAGCCGACGGTGAGCTTGATCTGCTCGGAGGTGCGCTCGCCGAGCAGCAGGCTGTACTCCTTCTTGATGTGCTGGATGATCGCGTTGTCCAGCTCGTCGCCGGCCACCCGGATGGACTGGGCGGTGACGATGCCGCCGAGGCTGATGACCGCGACCTCGGTGGTGCCGCCGCCGATGTCCACCACCATGTTGCCGGTGGCCTCGTGCACGGGGAGCCCGGCGCCGATCGCGGCGGCCATCGGCTCCTCGATGATGTGCACGGTCCGCGCCCCGGCCTGGTTGGCGGCGTCGATCACGGCACGGCGCTCGACCCCGGTGATACCGGACGGCACGCAGATGACCATCCGCGGGCGGGCCAGATAGCGGCGCCTGTGCACTTTGAGGATGAAATAGCGCAGCATGCGCTCGGTGATCTCGAAGTCGGCGATGACGCCGTCCTTGAGCGGCCGGACCGCGACGATATTGCCCGGTGTGCGGCCGATCATTTTCTTTGCCTCGGCGCCGACCGCCAGGATGCCGCCGGTGTTGGTGTTCACGGCAACGACGGACGGCTCGTTCAGAACGATCCCGCGGCCCCTGACGTACACCAGCGTGTTGGCGGTCCCGAGGTCGACAGCCATGTCACGGCCGATGAACGACATGTTGTTCGCCATGAGGATACGTCAGGCCTTCCCGAGCTTGAGCGGAGAGATTCCATCGTAGTCGCGACCGGTGCGGCGCGGGGTCGGGGTTCCGACGTCATTGTCATCAGAACACACAGCTGACCTCTGTAATGGTGACGTCGTGTCGGGATGTTTGGTTCCCGATCGACCGTCGTATATGCCCTGACCGGCCGCGGTGTTAGGCCAGACCGGGGAAGAACAGCTTGATCTCGCGTTCGGCGGACTCCTCGGAGTCCGAGGCGTGCACCAGGTTCTCCCGGACGATCGTCCCGAAATCCCCCCGGATGGAGCCGGGCGTTGCGGCAATCGGGTCGGTCGGCCCGGCCAGCGTGCGCAGCCCCTCGACGACGCGTTCGCCCTCGACCACCAGCGCCACCGAGGGACCGGACTCCATGAATTCCACCAGCGGCTCGTAGAACGGGCGTCCGACGTGCTCGGCGTAGTGCTGCTCCAGGGTGCCGCGGTCCAGCGTACGCAGTTCCATGGCGCGGATCGTCCAGCCCGCCTTGCGCTCGATCCGGCCGAGGATCTCGCCGACCAGGCCACGGCGTACGGCGTCGGGCTTGAGAAGGACGAGAGTGCGCTGAGACACGGGGCGGCTCCTGCTGAATACGGAAAGACGTGTGAATGGTGGTACGACGAGCCTACAAGGCGGGCCTCAGGCCGCTTGAGCCGCGTTCCTCGCCTTGGCCTCGTCGACCTTGCGGCCGAAGTGGATCGACGCCCACCACAGGCCTGCGAAGACCAGCCCGAGGAAGAACATCGTACCGACCCAGATGCCGCTGACGACCAGTCCGAGCTGGAGTGCCCAGCCGACGGCGAGCCCCCCCGGCCTGGTGAGCACCGCGCACAGCAGGATGCACAGCCCCATCGCGATACCGGACACCGTCCACACGGTACCCACGGACAGGTCGGAATTCTTCATCGCGACCAGCCCGGCGAAGCCGATGACGAAGAACTCGCCGATCAGCGTGCTCGAACAGAGCGTCCGCATGGACCCAGCCCCTTACCTACGGCCCAGCAGCAGCCGGGCCTCTCCCACGGTGATGACGGAACCGGTGACCAGCACACCGGCTCCCGCGTACGCGCCTTCGTCCTCGGCCAGCGTGATCGCCGCCTCCAGGGCGTCGTCGAGCCGCGGCTCGACCTGCACCCGGTCCTCGCCGTAGACCTCCACGGCCAGCGCCGCCAGCTCGTCCACGTCCATCGCGCGCGAGGTGGAGTTGCGGGTCACCACGACCTCGGAGAGCACCGGTTCGAAGGCTTCGAGCAGCCCGCGCACGTCCTTGTCCCCGCTCGGGCCGACCACGCCGACCAGATGGGTGAAGTCGAAGACCTCGCTGACCGCCGCCGCGGTGGCCAGCGCACCCGCCGGGTTGTGCGCCGCGTCCAGCACCACGGTGGGGCTGCGGCGGACGACCTCCAGGCGGCCGGGCGAGGTGACCGCGGCGAAGGCGGCGCGCACGGTGTCCTGGTCCAGGGTGCGCTGGTGCATCCGGCCGATGCCGAAGAACGCCTCGACCGCGGCCAGCGCGACCGCGGCGTTCTGCGCCTGGTGCTCGCCGTGCAGCGGCAGGAAGACCTGGTCGTACTCGCCGCCGAGGCCGCGCAGCGTCAGCAGCTGGCCGCCGATGGCGATCTCGCGCCGGGTGACCCCGAATTCCATGCCCTCGCGGGCGACCGTGGCGTCCACCTCGACGGCCCGCTTCAGCAGCACCTGCGCGGCGTCCGCGGGCTGCCTGCCCAGCACGACGGTGGCGTCCTTCTTGACGATGCCGGCCTTCTCGACCGCGATCTCGCCGGGGGTGCCGCCGAGCCGGTCGGTGTGGTCGAGTGCGATCGGGGTGACGACCGCGACCTGCCCGTCGACCACGTTGGTCGCGTCCCAGCTGCCGCCCATGCCGACCTCGATCACCGCCACGTCGACCGGCGCGTCCGCGAAGGCCGCGTAGGCCATCGCGGTGAGCACCTCGAAGAACGACATGCGGTACGGCTGGGCCGCGTCGACCATGCCGACGTACGGCTGCAGGTCGCGGTAGGTCTCGATGAAGCGCTCGGCGCTGATCGGGGAGCCGTCCAGGCTGATCCGCTCGGTGACGGACTGCACATGCGGGCTGGTGTAGCGGCCGGTGCGCAGCTCGAAGGCGAGCAGCAGCCGCTCGATCATCCGGGCGGTGCTGGTCTTGCCGTTGGTGCCGGTGATGTGGATCGCCGGATAGGTGCGCTGCGGTTCGCCCAGGATGTCCATCGCCGCGGTCATCCGGTCGAGTGACGGCTCCAGCTTGGTCTCCGGCCAGCGGCCCTGCAGTTCCTCCTCGACCTCCCGCAGCTCGCGGTCGACCGCCGGGTCGGCGGGGCGGGACGGAACGTCGTCGTCGGCCGCGGGGCTGATGCCGGCGCGAAGCGTCCGGCTGCCGGCCTCGATGACGGCCATGTCCACCTCGCGCGGCCCTGCGCCGGTCGGGCGGTCGTCGTCGGCATCGTCGGGGTGGTGCGGATCGTCCGCGGCGTCGCCGTTCGGGGGGAGGTCGGTCACGCGGTCCAGTCTACGGAAGGCGGCCCCGGCCTCACGGCCAGGGCCACCACGCTCACCAGTGCGCCGAACCGGCGCGCCTGCGGGACGCAGCCGCCGGTCAGCTCTCCGGGAGCGCGCCGAGCTGGGCGGTGATCCGCTCGATGTCCGCCTCGGCCGCCGCCAGCCGCGCCCTGATCCCGGCCACGACCTTCTCCGGCGCCTTCGCCAGGAAGCCGTCGTTGCCGAGCTTGCGGCCCGCGTCGGACTTCTCCTTCTCGGCCAGGCCCAGGTCCTTGGTGAGCCGCCGGCGCTCGGCGGCCACGTCGATGGTGCCCGACAGGTCCAGCTCGACGGTGGCGCCCGCGACCGGCAGCGACGCAGTGGCGTGGAAGCCGTCGCCCGCGGGCTGCAGCCGCAGCAGCTGCCGGATGGCGTCCTCGTGCGGCGCCAGCAGGGTGCCCGCGACGGTGAGCCGCGCCGGCACCTTCTGGCCCGGCTGGAGGCCCTGGTCGGAGCGGAAGCGGCGGACCTCGGTGACGACCCGCTGGACCTCGGCGATCTCCGCCTCGGCGGCCGGGTCGCGGAAGCCGCTGTCCTTCGGCCAGTCGGCGACGACCAGCGACTCGCCGCCGGTGAGCGTGGTCCACAGCGTCTCGGTGACGAAGGGGACGACCGGGTGCAGCAGCCGCAGCAGCACGTCGAGGACCTCGCCGAGGACCCGGCCCGAGACGCGGGCGGGCTCGCCGCCCGCGAAGAAGACGGTCTTGGACAGTTCGACGTACCAGTCGAAGACCTCGTCCCACGCGAAGTGGTAGAGGGTGTCGGAGAGCTTCGCGAACTGGTAGTCGTCGTAGTAGGCGTCGACCATGGCGACGGTGGCGTTCAGCCGGGACAGGATCCAGCGGTCGGTGGCCGACAGCTCTGCCGGCTCGGGCAGCGGACCGTCGACCGTGGCGCCGTTCATCAGCGCGAAGCGGGTGGCGTTCCAGATCTTGTTGGCGAAGTTGCGCGACGCCTTGACCCAGTCCTCGCCGATCGGCACGTCGGCGCCGGGGTTGGCGCCGGTGGCCAGGGTGAAGCGCACGGCGTCGGAGCCGTAGGCGTCCATCCAGGTCAGCGGATCGACCGAGTTGGGGTTGGACTTCGACATCTTCTTGCCGAACTCGTCCCTGACCAGGCCGGTGAGGGCGATGGTGTGGAAGGGCGGGACGTCGTCCATCGCGTACAGGCCGAACATCATCATCCGGGCGACCCAGAAGAAGATGATGTCGTGGCCGGTGAGCAGGACGTCGGTCGGGTAGAACTTCTCCAGGTCCGGGGTCCGCTGGGGCCAGCCCAGGGTGGAGAAGGGCCACAGGCCCGAGGAGAACCAGGTGTCCAGGACGTCGGAGTCCTGCGTCCAGCCCTCCCCCGCCGGCGGCTGCTCGTCGGGGCCGACGCAGACCCGCTCGCCGTTCGGCCCGTACCAGACCGGGATGCGGTGGCCCCACCACAACTGGCGCGAGATGCACCAGTCGTGCATGTTGTCGACCCAGTCGAAGTACCGCTTCTCCATCTCGCGCGGGTGGATCTTCACCCGCCCGTCGCGGACCGCGTCGCCCGCCGCCTTCGCCAGCGGCCCGACCTTGACCCACCACTGGAGCGACAGCCGCGGCTCGATGGTGGTCTTGCAGCGCGAGCAGTGCCCGACGGAGTGGACGTACGGGCGCTTCTCCGCGACGATCCGGCCTTCTTCGCGCAGCGCCTCGACGATCGCGGAACGCGCCTCGAACCGGTCCAGGCCCTGGAAGGGTCCCGGCACGGTGATGACGGCGCGCTCGTCCATGACGGTCAGCGACTCCAGCCCGTGCCGCTGGCCGATGGCGAAGTCGTTGGGGTCGTGCGCGGGCGTCACCTTGACCGCGCCGGTGCCGAACTCCGGGTCGACGTGGGCGTCCGCGACGACGGGGATCGTCCGGTCGGTGAGCGGCAGCTTGATCCGCTTGCCGACCAGGTGCGCGTAGCGGGCGTCGTCCGGGTGGACGGCGACGGCGGTGTCGCCGAGCATCGTCTCGACGCGGGTGGTCGCGACGACGACCGTCTCGTCGCCCTCGCCGTACTTCAGCGAGACCAGCTCGCCGGCGTCGTCCTGGTAGTCCACCTCGATGTCGGAGATGGCGGTCTGGCAGCGCGGACACCAGTTGATGATCCGCTCGGCGCGGTAGATCAGCTCGTCGTCGTACAGCTTCTTGAAGATCGTCTGGACCGCCTGCGAGAGGCCGTCGTCCATGGTGAAGCGCTCGCGGGACCAGTCGACGCCGTCGCCGAGGCGGCGCATCTGGCCGAGGATGCGCCCGCCGTACTCCTCTTTCCAGCGCCACACCCGCTCGACGAACTCGTCCCGGCCGATGTCGTGGCGGGACTTGCCCTCCTCGGCGAGCTGCTGCTCGACCTTGTTCTGGGTGGCGATGCCCGCGTGGTCCATGCCGGGCAGCCACAGCGCCTCGTAGCCCTGCATGCGCTTGCGGCGGGTCAGGGCGTCCATCAGCGTGTGCTGGAAGGCGTGGCCCAGGTGCAGGGTGCCGGTGACGTTGGGCGGCGGGATGACGATGGTGTACGGCGGCTTGTCGCTCTTCGCGTCGGCCTCGAAGTAGCCCCGCTCCACCCAGCGCTCGTACAGCGGCCCCTCTACGTCGGCCGGCGCATAGGTCGTCGGCAGTTCGGGGGCGGCGCTGTCCGGCCCGTCGTGGGGGCGCTGAGTGTTGTCGGTCACCAGGCGATTCTACGGGGGCGTGCCGGGCTGTTACGAATCAGTTGCCGCCCTGCGGTAAGCGCCGCATAAAGGATCGGCGAAGATGGGGCGAGCTATCCATGGGAGGGGCCGAAGTCATGAGCAACAGCCAGCCGCCGCCGAATCCGTACGGTCAGCAGCCGCCGGATCCGTACGGCCAGCAGCCCCAGCAGCCGTACGGCCAGCCCCCGCAGCAGCAGCCGGGCTACGGCTACCCCCAGCAGGGACCGCCCGCGCAGCCCGCGTACGGCCAGCCGCCGCAGCCCGGGTACGGCTACCCGCAGCAGGGCCAGCCCGCCCAGCCGCCGTACGGCCAGCCGCCCCAGCAGCCCGGTTACGGCCAGGTGCCGCCGCAGCCGCCCTACGGCCAGCAGCCCGGGTACGGCTACGGCTACGGCGAGCCGCCGGCGGCCCCGCAGGGCAGCGGCAAGCGCAACGGCATCATCATCGGCGCTGTCGTCGCCCTGGTCGCGATAGGCGCCGGCGTCTTCTTCGCCACCAGGGGCAGCGACGGCGGCGGGATCAAGAACGACGGCAAGAAGTACCAGCTGACAATGCCGGAGACGGTCGCGACGGACTACAAGAAGACCGACGACGACGAGGACGGCGGCTTCGACGAGACCGATATGGCCACGCTGAAGACCCTCGGCGTCAGCGACGCGAAGAAGTCCCAGGCCGACTACCTGATCGGGGATCAGGACACCGGCCAGGTCCTGGAGGTCGCCGGCGTCTACGGCACCGTCAAGGACCCGCAGAAGGTGGTCGACGGGATGTTCGCGCAGATGAAGAAGGACGCCGCGAAGAAGGAGGACGACGGCACCACCCACGAGCTGGTGGGCGAGCCGCAGAAGGTCACGCCGGCCGGCATGGACGACGCGGCCATGGAGTGCCAGCAGGTCAAGTACCACATCCCGGACCAGAACATCGACTTCCCGACCACGATCTGCCTGTGGGCCGACTACAGCACCGTCGCCTACACGGTCGCGCTCGACCTCGGCAAGGTCCAGAACGGCACCGCCACCGCGATGCCGTACGACCAGGCCGCCGAGCTGGCACAAGGGGTGCGCAAGGACGTCCGGGTACCGCTCGCGGCCTGAAGTCCCGTTCGCTATAGGGCCGTTGCGGCTTTTCCCGCCCCCTCGGTCAGCAGCGGGCAGGACGTCCGCAAGGATGTGCGGACGAAGTCAACGGAGGGGACCCTCGTACCGATGAGCAACAACCAGCCGCCGCCGAACCCGTACGGCGGCCAGCAGCCGCCCAACCCGTACGGTCAGCAGCCCCCGCAGCAGCAGCCCGGCTTCGGCCAGCCCGAGCCGGGCTACGGCTACCCGCAGCAGGGCCAGCCGGCCCAGCCGCCGTACGGGCAGCCCCCGCACCAGCAGCCGGACTACGGCCAGCAGCCGCAGCCCGGTTACGGCTACCCGCAGCAGGGCCAGCCCGGCCAGCCGCCGTACGGCCAGCCCCCGCAGCAGCCCGGTTACGGCTACGGCCAGCCGCCGGGTGCCCCGCAGGGCGGCGGCAGCGGCAAGCGCAACGGCATCATCATCGGCGCCGTCGTGGCGCTGGTCGCGATAGGCGCCGGCGTCTTCTTCCTCACCAGCGGCGGCGACAGCGGCAGCGGGCCGAAGAACGACGGCAAGAAGTACAAGCTGACCACCCCGGCCACCGTCGCCACGGACTACAAGAAGAGCGACGACTCCGACCTGGCCGACGACGGTCTCGACGACGACGACCTGGCGACGCTCAAGACGCTCGGCATGACCGACCCGCAGCGGGTCACGGCGGCCTACATCAAGGGAACCCAACTGGCCGGCACCGTGCTGTCGTTCAGCGGCGCCTACGGCACCGTCAAGGACCCGCAGAAGGTCGCCGACGGCATGATGGCCAGCCTGCGCAAGGGCGCCACCGACGACGGCGAGGGCACCAAGACCGAACTGGTCGGCGGCGCGCAGACGCTGCACCCCTCGGGGGCCGACGACGCGGTCGTGGAGTGCCAGACCGCCAAGATCACCAACACCGAGGACGGCGACGACAAGGGCAAGGTGATCAACGTCACCATCTGCCTGTGGGCGGACTACAGCACGGTGGGCACGATCACCCCGCTCGACCTGGCCTCCCTGGTCGGCGGCAGCGGGAGCAGCCTGTCGGCCGACGCGACCGCCGACCTGCTCGCGAAGGTCCGCAAGGACACCCGGGTGCCGCTCACGTAAGCGGCGTTCGCAGCACGAAGGGGGCGCCCGGTGTGGACCGGGCGCCCCCTTTCGTGCCGCGGTGCTACGCGCTCTTCTGCTCGCCCTTGCCCACGATGCGCGGCTCGCGCGGCACCAGGGTCGGGTTGACGTTGGAGTGGACGACCTCGGCGCTGATCACCACGCGGGCCACGTCCTTGCGGGACGGCACCTCGTACATCACCGACATCAGCACCTCCTCCATGATCGCCCGCAGACCGCGTGCGCCGGTCTGCCGCAGGATCGCCTGGTCGGCGATGGCCTCCAGCGCGCCGCGCTCGAACTCCAGCTCCACACCGTCGAGTTCGAACAGCTTCTGGTACTGCTTCACCAGCGCGTTACGCGGCTCGACCAGAATCTGCAGCAGCGCCTCGCGGTCCAGGTTGTGCACGCTGGTGATGACCGGGAGGCGGCCGATGAACTCCGGGATCATGCCGAACTTCACCAGGTCCTCGGGCATGATCTCCTGGAACTGGTCGGAGGCCTGGATCTCCCGCTTGGACCTGATGGTCGCGCCGAAGCCGATGCCCTTGGCGCCGGCCCGCGACTCGATGATCTTCTCAAGACCGGCGAAGGCACCGCCCACGATGAACAGCACGTTCGTGGTGTCGATCTGGATGAACTCCTGGTGCGGGTGCTTGCGGCCGCCCTGCGGCGGCACACTCGCGGTGGTGCCCTCCAGGATCTTCAGCAGCGCCTGCTGCACGCCCTCGCCCGAGACGTCCCGGGTGATCGACGGGTTCTCGCTCTTGCGGGCCACCTTGTCGATCTCGTCGATGTAGATGATCCCGGTCTCGGCCTTCTTGACGTCGTAGTCCGCCGCCTGGATCAGCTTGAGCAGGATGTTCTCGACGTCCTCGCCCACATAGCCGGCCTCGGTGAGCGCGGTGGCGTCGGCGATGGCGAACGGCACATTGAGCATCCGGGCCAGCGTCTGCGCCAGCAGGGTCTTGCCGGACCCGGTGGGGCCGAGCAGCAGGATGTTGGACTTCGCCAGTTCGATCGCGTCGTCGTGGCCGGGCCGGCCGTTCTCACCCGCCTGGACGCGCTTGTAGTGGTTGTAGACCGCCACCGACAGCGCCTTCTTGGCGGGCGTCTGCCCGACGACGTAGCCCTCCAGGAATTCGTAGATCTCCCGGGGCTTGGGCAGATCCTCCCAGCGGACCTCGGAGGACTCTGCCAGCTCCTCCTCGATGATCTCGTTGCAGAGGTCGATGCACTCGTCGCAGATGTACACACCGGGACCTGCGATGAGCTTCTTCACCTGCTTCTGGCTCTTTCCGCAGAACGAGCACTTCAGCAGGTCTCCGCCGTCACCGATGCGTGCCACGAGGTCTTTCCCCTTCGCCTGGGTTCCGCCGACCTTCAACGGAGCCTGGTGCTTCTCTCATCGACGGTACCTTGCCGCGCCCCCCGTGTGGGTCCCCCTTGGACGTACTCGCTCATCCGGGTCCAGGGGGACCGCGCGCGGACCTGCACCGCCTGCCGGGTGGATCAGACGTTCACAGAGGTCTTGCGGGTGGAGACGATCTGGTCGACAAGACCGTAGGCCAGGGACTCCTCGGCCGTCAGGATCTTGTCGCGTTCGATGTCCTCCCTGATCTGCTCGATCGGGGTGGTGGAGTGCTTGGCCAGCATTTCTTCCAGCTGCTGCCGCATCCTGATGATCTCGTTGGCCGCGATCTCCAGGTCCGAGACCTGCCCGCGGCCGGTCTCGCTGTACGGCTGGTGGATCAGCACCCGGGCGTTCGGCAGCGCCATCCGCTTGCCGGGGCTGCCGGCCGCGAGCAGCACGGCCGCGGCGGAGGCCGCCTGGCCCATGCAGACGGTCTGGATGTCCGGCTTCACGAACTGCATCGTGTCGTAGATCGCGGTGAGCGCGGTGAACGAGCCGCCGGGGCTGTTGATGTAGACCGAGATGTCCCGGTCGGGGTCCATCGACTCCAGGCACAGCAGCTGCGCCATGACGTCGTTGGCCGACGCGTCGTCGATCTGCACGCCGAGGAAGATCACCCGCTCCTCGAACAGCTTCGCGTACGGGTCGTACTCGCGCACGCCCTGCGAGGTGCGCTCCACGAAGCGCGGGATGACGTAGCGGGCCTCGGCGCCGAACACGCCGGGCCGCTCGGCCTCGGTGCGCTCGTACAGGCCGCTGCCGGGGAAGTTCATGGGGTTCACGTCCACCGTCCTGGTGATGAAGAGCTTCGAGTGATCAGGGGCTCGGCAGGGCGCCCGGGCTCAGGCCGCACCGGTGCCGCCGCCGCCGGGCACATGCGCGGCGGAGAGCATGACCCCGTCCAGCAGGCCGTACTCCTGGGCCTCCTCGGCCGAGAACCAGCGGTCCCGGTCGGAGTCCTTGGTGATCTGCTCGAAGGTCTGGCCGGAGTGCTGGGCGATCAGCTCGGCCATGCGGCGCTTGGTGTGCAGCAGCTGCTCCGCCTGGATCTTGATGTCGGTGGCGGAGCCGCCGAGGCCCGCGGAGGGCTGGTGCATCAGGATCCGGGTGTTCGGCAGCGCGAAGCGCTTGCCGGGGGTGCCCGCGGTGAGCAGGAACTGGCCCATCGAGGCGGCCATGCCCATGGCGATCGTCACGACGTCGTTCTTGATGAACTGCATCGTGTCGTAGATCGCCATACCCGCGGTCACCGAGCCGCCGGGGCTGTTGATGTAAAGGAAGATGTCCTTGTCCGGCTCTGCGGCCAGCAGCAGCAGCTGCGCGGTGATCTTGTTGGCGATGTCGTCGTCGACCGCTTGGCCGAGGAAGATGATTCGCTCGCCGAGCAGTCGGTTGTAGACCTGGTCGCCGAGTCCACCGAGGGTCGGCTCGCCGGCGGCGGAAGGCATCGGAGTCGTCACGTATCCACCTGCTCGTTGTCGGACGGTAGACATGCCGTCACAGGGTCTTCGTCTGGGCCGGGTGCGGCGTCTGCTGGTGCTGCACCCCTGCCCTCCTACTTACGGACCCTAACGCCCGGGTGCTGCCCGACAATCCTGTACGGCCACCTGTTCGCTGTCAGCGCATGCACTCCGGGCCGCACCCCCGCAGGGGCGCGGCCCGCAGTGGCGCGGCGTCAGGCCTTCTCGGACTCGGCGGCGTCGTCCCCGGCGGGAGCGTCGCCCTCGGTGCCGGCGTCGGAGGAGGCCTCGGCAGCGGCCTCGGCGTCGGAGGAGGCCTCGGCGTCGGCGGCCTCGTCCTCATCGTCGGCGAGGTCGATGACCTCACCGTTGGTGTCGGTGACCTTGGCGGCCTCGACCACGACGGCCAGCGCCTTGCCCCGGGCGACCTCGCCGACCAGCATCGGCACCTGGCCGCCTTCCACGACGGCCTGCGCGAACTGGTCGGGGCTCATGCCGGAGGTCGCGGCCCGCCGCATGAGGTGCTCGGTGAGCTCCTCCTGGTTGACCGACAGCTTCTCCTTGTTGACCAGCTCGTCGAGGATGAACTGGGTCTTGATGCCCTTGACCGCCTGGGTCTCCAGATCCGCGTCGTACTCCTCGCGGGTCTTGCCCTCGCGCTCCAGGTAGGTGTCCCAGTCCAGACCCATCTGCGGGAACTGGTGGTGCTCCAGGTTGTGGGTCCTGGTCTCGACCTCGTCCTTGAGCAGCTTCTCCGGGATCGGCACCTCGGTCAGCTCGATGAGCGCGTCGAGGACCTTCTCCTGGGCGGCGGTGGCCTGGTCGTACTGCTTCATCGACTCCAGGCGCTTGCGGCTGTCGGCGCGCAGCTCCTCCAGGGTGTCGAACTCGCTCGCCAGCTGGGCGAAGTCGTCGTCCAGCTCGGGCAGTTCGCGCGCCTGGACGTCGGAGACGTCGACCTTGACCTCGGCGGGCCGGCCGGCGGCGGAGCCGCCCTTGAGCTCGGAGGTGAAGGTGGCCGACTCGCCCGCGGACAGGCCGGTGACGGCCTCGTCGATACCGTCGAGCAGCTGGCCGGAGCCGATGGTGTAGCTGACGGCCTTGGCGATGCCGTCGCCGAGCACCTCGCCGTCCACCGAGGCCTCCAGGTCGACCACGACGACGTCGCCCTCGGCCGCCGGGCGCTCCACGGTGGTGGTGGAGGCGAAGCGGTCGCGCAGCTGCTCCAGCGACTTCTCGATGTCCTCGTCGCTGACCTCGACGGCGTCGACGGTGACCTCGATGCCGGAGTAGTCCGGGATCTCGATGGCGGGGCGGATGTCCACCTCGGCGGTGAACTTCAGTTCGTCGCCGTCGTTGAACTCGGTGATGTCGACGTCGGGCTGCCCGAGCACGTTCAGCTCGCCCTCGCTGACCGCCTCCGTGTAGAACTTCGGCAGCGCGTCGTTGATGGCCTCTTCGAGGACCGCGCCACGGCCGAACCGCTGGTCGATGACGCGCGCAGGGATCTTGCCCTTGCGGAAGCCCGGCACCGTGACCTGGTCGTTGATCTTCTTGTACGCCGCGTCGAGGCTGGGCTTGAGCTCCTCGAAGGGCACCTCGACAGTGAGTCGAACCCGGGTCGGGTTCAGAGTCTCGACGGCGCTCTTCACGGTTGGGTCTCCTTGGGGCTTTACGTTGATGGGGGCGGACCTTCGGTACGAGTCGTACGTCCGGCACTCGGCCTTGCCGCGTGCCCGGTCGCCAGCGGCCCATCCTACCGGTACCACAATCCCCGCCGGGCGGGGTCGGACGAGCGCCCTCCGGCCGGCGCCGCCGTGACGGGCGGGGGCGCGCGGAACTGACTGGTCGGGGTGGCCGGATTCGAACCGACGGCCTTCCGCTCCCAAAGCGGACGCGCTACCAAGCTGCGCCACACCCCGCTGGTGCGACACGTAGAGTACATGCCCCCTCGACCGTGGGCAGCCGGTATTGCGCCCCGCCGCTCATCCGGTTCGACCGGCGAGCGTGCGGTGTGCCAGAATCTGAGGCGCTGCGGGCGTAGCTCAATGGTAGAGCCCTAGTCTTCCAAACTAGCTACGCGGGTTCGATTCCCGTCGCCCGCTCCACGGCCTCCGGCCCGGGTCCCGTCCCGGTGACCGGGGGCTTTTTCGCGCTCCCGAGCGCCCGGGGCGCGCCCCCGGTCCGCCGGGTCCCCGGTCCACGCGGGCCTCGGTCCCCCGGCCCGCCTGGTCCGCCCGGTCCTCAGTCCACCGGGACGCCCTGCGGCGACTTGATGCGGCGCATGATCATCTGGGAGTTGACGTCGCTGACGCCCGGCAGGGCGATGAGCTTCTCGGTCCAGAACCGCTCGTAGGCGTCGGAGTCGGCCACCGCGATCCGCAGCAGGCAGCCGGGGGCTCCGTAGAGGCGGTAGGCCTCCACGACGTCGGTGGTGGACTGGACCTCGGCCTCGAAGGCGGCGACCGAGTCGCGGTCGCGCTGGACCTCGACCGAGGCGAAGACCTCGAAGCCGCGTCCGACGGCGGCCGGGTCGACCACCGCCCGGTAGGTCTGGATCACCCCGTCGTCCTCCAGCTGGCGCACCCGGCGCAGGCACGGGGAGGGGGTCAGGCCGACACGCTGGGCCAGCTCCTGGTTGGTCAGCCGGCCGTCGGCCTGAAGTTCGCGCAAGATGCTTCTGTCAATGGCGTCCACCGAAGCATTATCACCCAACATTCCGGGGTGTACCGGCCGGTATTTGCAATCATATGGCGGGTCTACGCGCATATCATTGCAGGAGGAAGACCGCCCCCGGTGATGCCGCCACGTCATCGGCGGCACCGACGGCACCGACGGGCGCGGTCGGCACAGCGGCAGCAGTGGAGGCGGAGGCATCGTGCGACACGTCGTGGTCATCAGCACCGGAGGCACCATCGCCAGCCGATGGCAGGGCGACGGCTACGCGGCGGAGGCCGCCGGGCAGGAGGTCCTGGAGGCGAGCGCGGTGCCCGACGGCGTCGAGGTGCGGGTGGTCGACCTCTTCACCGTCAACAGCTCGCGGCTCACCACCGACCACCAGCTGCGGCTGCTGCACGCGGTGCACGACGCGCTCGCCGACCCCGAGGTGGACGGCGTCGTCGTCACCCACGGCACCGACACGCTGGAGGAGTCCGCCTTCTTCGTCGACCTCTTCCACGGCGACCGGCGCCCGGTGGTCTTCACCGGCGCCCAGCAGCCGCTGGACGCGGCGGACGGCGACGCGGCGGGCAATCTCTACGACGCGCTGCTGACGGCCTCCTCGCGCCGCGACATCGGCTCCGTGATCGTCTTCGCCGGGCAGGTCTTCGCCGCCCGCGGCACGGTCAAGCGGCACACCGTGGACGCCCGCGCCTTCGGCGCCCCCGACGGGCTGCCGCTGGGCCGGGTCGAATTCGGCCGGGTGACCTGGGGCCGGCAGCAGCCGCGCCCCGAGGCGCTGCCGCTGCCGGAGCGCGGCACCACCGCGCCCCGGGTGGACATCGTGATGCACCACAGCGACGGCGACTCGGTGCTCTTCGACGCGGCGGTCGGCGCGGGCGCCCGCGGCATCGTGCTGGTCGGCACCGGCGCGGGCAACGCGAACCCGGAGGTCGTCGACGCCGTACGCAGGGCCGTCGCGGCGGGCGTGGAGGTCGCGGTCAGTACCCGGGTGGCGGCCGGCGCCGTGGCGCCGCTCTACACCGGTGGCGGCGCGGTGGACCTCGCGGCGGCCGGCGCGCTGCTGACCGGCACGCTCAAGCCGGGGCAGGCGCGTATCGCGGTGCTCGCCGCGCTGCTGGCCGGCGGCGGCGCCGGAGCCGGCGCGGGGCTGCGCCGGATCCTGGACGCCGCCCCGAGGACGGCGCCCGCGTCAGATCTTTATCTGGTTGATGGTGTCGGCCACTGAGTTGAGGAACCGGTTGATGTCCGGCGCCATGTTCGTGGAGGCGAGGAAGAAGCCGAAGAGGGCGGCGACGATCGCGGGGCCCACCTTTATCGACTTCGCCCGGATCATCACCACCAGGATGACTGCGAGCAGCAGTGCGGCGGACAGGGAGATAACCACAGCGGATCACTTCCTCTTTCGGTTTCCTTGCCGGTCCGGGGACCGCGCCGCCCCCGCCTCGCCGTACCCATGGTGCCATCGGTGACGGACGATCAACGTTCTTCCGTCACACGGCACATAGTCCCATTCCCGAGGGCTAGTCGCGGCACACTACGAGCAACGCGCGGTCGTCGTTCACGTCCTTGGCCACCGCCTCGATCAACCGCCAGGCGGAACCGCGGAATCCGGTTGCGACGAAGCGGTCCGCCTCGCCGATCAGCCGGTCCATGCCCTCGGCGATGTCGCGCTCGGCGGTCTCCACCAGGCCGTCGGTGAACAGCATCAGGACGTCGCCGGACCGCAACGTGCCCTTGACGCCGTGGAATTCGGCCCCGTCGTAGACACCGAGCAGCGGTCCCTCCGCGGCCTTCTCCTCCCACCGCCCGCTGCCGGCGTGCAGCTGGACGCCCGGCGGGTGGCCCGCGGACAGCAGCTCGTAGTCGCCGCTCTCCAGGTCGAGCACCAGGTGCACGGAGGTCGCGAAGCCCTCCTCCCAGTTCTGCCGCAGCAGATAGCCGTTGGCGGCGGTGAGGAAGGCGTGCGGCGGCAGCGAGCCGAGCAGGCCGCCGAAGGCGCCGGACAGCAGCAGCGAGCGCGAGGCGGCGTCCATGCCCTTGCCGGACACGTCGGTGAGCACCGCTTCGAGCACCCGGCCGCCGGCGCTGCGGGTGGCGACCACGAAGTCGCCGGAGAAGGACTGGCCGCCGGCCGGCCGCAGCGACATCTCGGCGTGCCAGCCGCCGGGCAGCCGCGGCAGCCTGCTCTGCACCCGGATTCTTTCCCTGAGGTCGAACAGCATGGTGTGGCCGCCCCGCCACGGCACCCCGACCCTGGCCCTGAACTGGGCGATGACCAGGCCGGCCAGCGCCACCGCGGTCACCACGAGCACCGTGCCGGGAGTGACCCGGGCCGGACCCTCGCGGTAGGGGCCGAGGGCGGCCGACTCCGCGATCAGCGCGACCGCGGAGGCCGCGTAGACCAGCAGCAGGCTGGAGGGGCGCAGCAGCAGCCCGCCGGCCAGGATCGGCAGCACCAGGGCGCTCGGCGGGCACCACACCGGTGTGACCACCGAGGTGTACGCCAGGACCGGGATCACCGCGATCAGCACGCCGAGGCCGGCCCAGTCCGAGGCGCCGCCGCGGAAGTAGTCGACGGCGGACTTGCGCACGCTGAGCCGGGCCCGGTGCAGCCGTCTGCGCCACCTGAGCCCGAGCCCCTCGCCCGCCGCCACTTTTGCCATGTTCCGGCGACCCTACCCACGGATGGCCCTGCCGTGCAGGCCGGATGGGTTGTGAGCTGTCCGGGTGAGCCGGAACAGGGCGGAAAGCAGGCGGGAAAATACGTTCGCCTGCCGCCGGGGGTCCTGGTAGGCAGTGCGCGTGACGATCGATCTGCGGGCGCTCGCGGCCGAGGACTGGGAGGAGTTCTGCCTCCGCCTGGTGCGGGCCTTCGGCGGGCCGGGCGGCGCCCCCGAGGAAACAGCGATGTGGCGCGGCCTGTTGCCCGTCGAGCGGGCGATCGTCGCCCGGGCGGACGGCGGCATCGTCGGCACCGCGGGCGCCTTCGACTTCCGCATGAGCCTGCCGGGCGGCGCCCTGCTCGACACCGCGGGCGTCACCATGGTCAGCGTCCAGCCGACGCACCGCCGCCGCGGGGTGCTCAGCGCGATGATGCGCCGTCAGCTCGGCGACCTCCACGAACGGGGTACCGCCGTCGCCGTGCTGACCGCCTCCGAGCCGTCGATCTACGGCCGCTTCGGCTACGGCGCCGCCACCCGGCAGATGCACGGCGGGATCGACACCACCCGGGTCACGGTCGCGGTGCCGCCGGGCGCCGACGCGGTACGGATGCGGCTGGTCACCCCGGCCGAGGGCGCCGCCGCCTGCGAGGCCGTCTACGCCCGTGTGGTGCCCACCAGGCCCGGCATGCTGGCCAGGCAGCCCGGCTGGGAGCAGCTGCCGCTGCTGGACCCGCCAGGGAACCGCGGCGGCTACGGCGAACGGCTGTGCGTGCTCGCCGAGACCGACGGCGAGGTGCGCGGTTACGCCCGCTACGCGGTCAGGGCCGGCGGGACGACCTTCGGGGTGCCCGACGGCAGCGTCAAGCTGCACGATGTCGAAGCACTCGATCCGGTGACCTATGCCGCGCTGTGGCGCTACCTCACCGACACCGACCTGGTCGCCCGGCTCACCTTCCACAACCGGCCGGTCGACGACCCGGTCCAGCAGATCGTCTCCGACATCCGCCGCTGCGGCTTCGGCTGGCGCGACGGCCTGTACGTCCGCCTGGTGGACCTGCCCGCCGCCCTTGAGGCGCGCGGCTACGCGGCGCCGGCCGATGTCGTGCTCGACGTCCAGGACGCCGTGTGCCCGTGGAACGCCGGGCGCTGGCGGCTGTCGGCCGACGTCAAGGGTGCCGCCTGCGAGCGGACCACCGACCCGGCCGACCTCGCCCTGGACGCCAAGGAGTTGGGCACCGCCTATCTCGGCGGCCACGGCCTGCGGGCGCTGGCCGGCGCGGGACTGGTCACCGAACTGCGCCAAGGCGCGCTGGCCGAGGCGTCCGCGGCCTTCCGCTCCGACCTGGAGCCGTGGCTGCCGCACTTCTTCTAGGACGCCCGCTGCGGCCCCGCGCCGGTCAGGCCTGGCAGCGGGGGCACCAGAAGAGGTTGCGGGCGTCCAGCGGCTGTGTGCGGATCCCGGTGCCGCACACCAGGCAGGGCTGGCCGGTGCGGCGGTAGACGTAGACCTCGCCGCCGTGGTCGTCCACCCGCGGCGGGCGGCCCATCGCGTCCGGCTCGTGCTCGGGGCGCACGGTGTCGATCCGGTTGGTGCGTACGCCCTCGCGCATCAGCGCCGCCAGGTCGGCCCACATCGCGTCCCACACCGGCCGCGGCAGATCGCGGCCGGCCAGGAAGGGGTCCACGCCGTGCCGGAAGAGGACCTCCGCGCGGTAGACGTTGCCGACGCCCGCGATCACCTTCTGGTCGAGCAGCAGCGCGGCCACGCTGATCCGGGACCGCGCGATCCTGGCGTACACCCGTTCCGGGTCGTCGTCCGGGCGCAGCGGGTCGGGGCCGAGCCGGTCGTGTATCGCCCGCTTCTCCGGCTCGGTGATCAGCGCGCAGGCGGCCGGGCCGCGCAGGTCGGCATAGTGCGACGGCGTCGCAATGCGCAGCCGTACGGTGTCGGTCGGCGGCGGCGCCGGGCCGTCGCCGAAGCCGAACTTCCCGATCAGGCCCAGGTGGACGTGCACCCAGCCGGCGCCGCCGAAGCCGAGGAAGAGGTGCTTGCCGTGCGCCTGCGCCTCGTCCATCACCTGGCCGTCCAGCAGCGCGGCGCCGTCGGAGAACTTGCCCTGCGGGCTGCTCGCCCGCACCGCCCGGCCGCGGAACCGCTCCCTGTGGTCGGCGGCCAGCCGGTGGATCGTGTGGCCCTCGGGCATCGCCCGGTCAGTCCTGCTGCGGGTGGTGCGCGGGGACCGGTGGAAGCTCGCCGGTGGCCTCGTACGCGGTGAGCATGTCGATACGCCGCTGGTGGCGCTCGGCGTGCGAATACGGCGTCGCCAGGAACAGCTCCACGAACTTCACGGCCTCCTCCTGGGTGTGCATCCGGCCGCCGACGCTCAGCACGTTCGCGTCGTTGTGCTCGCGGGCCAGGGTGGCGGTCTGCTCGCTCCACGCCAGGGCGGCGCGGACGCCGCGCACCTTGTTCGCGGCGATCTGCTCGCCGTTGCCCGAGCCGCCGATCACGATGCCGAGGCTGCCGGGGTCGGCGGCGGTCCGCTCGGCCGCGCGGAGGCAGAAGGGCGGGTAGTCGTCGACCGCGTCGTAGATGTGCGGGCCGCAGTCCACGGGCTCGTGCCCGTTGCTTGTGAGCCAGTCCACGAGGTGGTTCTTGAGTTCGAAGCCGGCATGGTCGGAGCCGAGGTACACGCGCATGCGCCCATCCTCCCATCCCGGGCGCCCCCCGCCGGCCCGGGCCCGCGGTATCGCCGCGTACGCCTGCCCCGGCGCGCGGGCTGGGCGGTTCCCCTTCGGCAGGGGGTGCCCTTCCGCTGCCGCGGACCGGGATGCCGCGTGCGTCGGCGGGTACGCCTCCCCCGGGCGCGCGGGTCGGGCGGTTCCCCTTCGGCAGGGGGTGCCCTTCCGCTGCCGCGGACCGGGATGCCGCGTGCGTCGGCGGGTACGCCTCCCCCGGGCGCGCGGGTCGGGCGGTTCCCCTTCGGCAGGGGGTGCCCACCCAGGGGCGCGGGGAACGGCGCGAGCAACCACCCACCTCCGGTGGTCCGGAGCGGACCGAAGAGACCCTTTCGGCCGGTGGCGACGTGCAGGCCGTCGACGCCTGGCCGCGCAGTTCCCCGCGCCCCTTCGGGCCTGCGGCCCGTCCGCACACAACGGCGCGTCGTGGCTGGCCGCGCAGTTCCCCGCGCCCCTGGGGGGCACCCCCTTGCCGAAGGGGCACCCCCAGCAGGCCCGCAGCCAGCGGTAAGGCGCCCCCGGCCGCAAGGGCCCCCGCAGGCCCGCGGCCGGCGACGGGCTAGGAGGGGGAGTTGGTGAGGCGCCAGGCGGCGGGAAGCGCCGCCATGGCAAGCGCGGCCTTGAGCGCGTCACCCAGAAGATAGGGCCGAAGGCCCATCGTCAGGGCCTGGTGGGCCGAAAGGTGGGCCGAGGCGGCCAGATAGGGCACGCCCACCGCGTAGATGACGGCGGAGCCGAGCACCATCACCCCGGCGGTCCGCAGCACCGTGCGATCGCCGCCGCGCCGCGCGAGGAAGCCGACCACGCCGGAGGCGACGAGCATCCCGAGGATGTAGCCGAAGCTCGGCATGGACCAGCCGGACGTACCGTCCGCGAACCACGGCAGGCCGGCCGCGCCGGCGGCGGCGTACAGGCCGAGCGACGCGACCCCGCGCTTCGCGCCGAGCGCCGTGCCGACCAGCAGCGCGGCGAAGGTCTGGCCGGTGACCGGGACCGGGGAGCCGGGTACGGGCACGGACAATTGCGCGGCGAGCCCGGTGAGCGCGGCGCCGCCGACGACCAGGGCGGCGTCCCTGAGCCGGGCCCGGCCGGCGGAGGACGCGGGGAGCAGGTCGGCGAGGACGGTTCCGGCCCGGCCGGGGACAGCTGTGGTGCTCATCGGTTCTCCGCGGGGTGGGGGTGATCGGTGGGTCACTGTGACGCTAACCCAGCCGCCGATCCCCCTTCATCGTCGGACCCCGACAAAGCCGTGATCTTCCGCTTGGAGACTCCCGCGCCCGCGCGCGGACTCGTTTGAGCAGGTCGCGTGACCCACGTCACGCGCGACGGGCGGCCGGGACGGGTACGTCCTCCCCCCTTCCCGGCCACCCGCACTGTGCGGTTTCACCAATTCAGGCGAGCTGAATGAGGTCCCACCTGTTGCCGTACAGGTCGTGGAAGACGACCACCGCGCCGTACGGCTCGTAGCGCGGCTCCTCCTCGAAGACCACGCCCGCGGCGACCATCCGCTTGTAGTCGCCGTCGAAGTCCTCGGTGTTCAGGAAGAGTCCGACCCGCCCGCCGGTCTGGTCGCCGATCCTGGCGGTCTGGCCCGGCGTGGTGGCGCGGGCGAGCAGCAGGCCGGTCTCGCGGGCGCCCGGCGGCGCGACGACGACCCACCGGCCGCCGTCCTCGCGCGGGGTGTCCTCGCGCAGCTCGAAGCCGAGCGCGCCGGTGTAGTAGGTGATGGCCTCGTCGTAGTCGCGTACGACGACGGCCACCAGGCCCAGGTGTGCCATGGCTCTCCGACCGCTCTACTCGAAGCTGGGCCCGGCGGTGCGGGTGCGCTTGATCTCGTAGAAGCCGGGGACCGACGCCACCAGGAGCGTGCCGTCCCAGAGCTTCGCCGCCGCCTCGCCCTTGGGGGCGGGGGTGACGACGGGGCCGAAGAAGGCGACCTGCGAGCCGTCGGCGCCGGGGACGGCGATCACCGGGGTGCCCACCTCCTGGCCGACCTTGTCGATGCCCTCCTTGTGGGAGGCGCGCAGCTCAGTGTCGTAGGTGTCGCGGTCGGCGTAGTCGGCCAGCCCGGCGGGCAGCCCGACCTCTTCGAGGGCCGCGACGATCGTCTCCTTGGACTTGGGCTGGCCCTGGTTGTGGAAGCGGGTGCCGAGGGCCTCGTAGAGCGGGCCGACGACCTCGTCGCCGTGCTCCTGCTGGGCGGCGATCACCACGCGGACCGGGCCCCAGGCCTCCCGCAGGAAGGTGGCGTAGTTCTCGGGGAGGGTGTCGAGCTTGTCCTCGTTCAGCACCGCCAGGCTCATGACGTGCCACCGCACCTCGACAGGGCGGAGCTTTTCGACCTCCAGCATCCAGCGGGACGTCATCCATGCCCACGGGCACAGCGGGTCGAACCAGAAGTCGGCCGGAGTCTTGGTGGTCTCGGTCGCAGTCACTGCGTACTCCTCGTGCGGGATGCGGGCGGCGTCCGGGCTCTGCCGGACGCGGCCCCGGGTGGGGCTGGGCATGGCACTCCTGAACGCCACAACGCGGCGGGGGCGCGGCGGCATTCCCGACCGCCGTGCCGCCGTATGCGCTGGTGGGCGCTCTTGTGTCCGACCTCCGTGGAAGGATGCGAAGCGTTGCGTGTCCGTACCGGGGGTCATACACGAAGGAGCCGCCCGTGCCCGGCGAGAACCTGAGCCGTGAGGAGGCCCGCGAGCGGGCCGCGGTCCTGTCGGTGGAGCGCTACGACGTGGCGCTCGACGTACGGTCCGCGGTCGGTGCCGCGACCGCCGGCGGGGAACGCACCTTCCGGTCCACCACGGTGATCGACTTCCGGTGCAGCCGGCCGGGCGTGTCGTCCTTCGCCGATCTCGTCGCGTCCGAGGTGACGTCGGTCCGGCTGAACGGCCGGGAGCTGGATCCCGCGGCGGTCCACGACGGCGCCAGGATCGCCCTCGACGGCCTCGCCGAGCGCAACACCCTGGTGGTCGACGCGCGTTGCGCCTACAGCCGTACGGGCGAGGGCCTGCACCGCTTCGAGGACCCGGAGGACGGCGAGGTCTACCTGTACACGCAGTACGAGCCGGCCGACGCCCGCCGGGTCTTCGCGAATTTCGAACAGCCCGACCTCAAGGCGCCGTTCACCTTCCAGGTGACCGCCCCCGAGGGCTGGACGGTGCTGTCCAACGCCGAGCAGGACGGTGAGCCCGCCGCGGCCGACGGCGGCGGCGCGACCACCCGTTTCCGGCCGACCCTGCCGATCGCGACGTACATCACCGCGGTCGTCGCCGGCCCCTACCACGTCGAGCACGACCACTACGCGCGCGCCTTCGACGACAAGGTGACGCTCGACATCCCGCTGCGCGCGCTGTGCCGCCGCTCGCTGGCGCGGCATTTCGACGCGGACGAGATCTTCACCGTGACCAAGCAGGGCCTGGACTTCTACCACGACAACTTCGACTACCCGTATCCGTTCGGGAAGTACGACCAGGCCTTCGTGCCGGAGTACAACATCGGGGCGATGGAGAACCCGGGCTGTGTGACCTTCCGGGAGGAGTTCGTCTTCCGCGGCAAGGTGACGCGGGCGTCGTACGAGCACCGGGCCAGTGTCGTGCTGCACGAGATGGCGCACATGTGGTTCGGCGACCTGGTGACGATGCGCTGGTGGGACGACCTGTGGCTCAAGGAGTCCTTCGCGGACTTCATGGCGGCCTTCTCCCAGGTGGAGGCGACGCAATATGCCGAGGGGTGGATCACCTTCGCCAACCGCCGCAAGGCGTGGGCCTACCGCGCCGACCAGCTGCCGTCCACGCACCCGGTGGTCGCCGACATCCGCGACCTGGAGGACGCCAAGCTCAACTTCGACGGCATCACCTATTCCAAGGGCGCCGCCGTGCTCAAGCAGCTGGTGGCCTATGTCGGCAGGGACGCCTTCCTGGAGGCGGCCCGGCGGTATTTCAAGCGGCACGCGTACGGCAACACCGAGCTGGCCGACCTGCTGTCGGTGCTGACCGAGACCTCGGGCCGCGACATGCCGGCCTGGTCGCGGGCGTGGCTGGAGACGGCGGGCGTCAATTCGCTGACCCCGCAGGTCGTCCATGACGCGGAGGACCGGATCACCGCGCTGACGGTGCTCCAGACCGCGGACGACCCGGCTCATCCGCAGCTGCGCCCGCACCGGGTCGCGGTGGGCCTCTACCGGCGCGTGCCGGGCGGCGCCCTGGAGCGTTACGCGCGGGCCGAGGCCGATGTGGCGGGCCCGGTCACGGTGATCGAGGAGCTGGCCGGGCAGCCGCGGCCCGACCTGGTGCTGGTCAACGACGACGACCTGACGTACTGCAAGATCCGCTTCGACCCGGCCTCGCTCGACACGCTGCGCTCGCACCTGGGCGACCTGTCCGACCCGCTGGCCAGGGCGCTGGCCTGGTCGGCGGTGTGGAGCATGACCAGGGACGCGCTGATGCCGGCCGGCGACTATCTGGGCCTGGTGCTGCTCTTCGCGGGCCGGGAGAGCGACATCGGGGTGCTGCAGTCGCTGCACGTCCAGGCGCGGACCGCGCTGACGCACTATGTGGCGGCGGACCGCCGCGACGCCGCGGCGGCCGAGCTGGCCCAGGGCGCGCTGCACGAGCTGCGGCTCGCCGAGCCGGGCAGCGGGCACCAGCTGGCGTGGGCGCGGTTCTTCTCCTCGGTGGCGTCGTCGGCCGCCGATCTGCAGCTGCTGCGCGGACTGCTCGACGGCTCGGCGAAGATCGACGGCCTGGTGGTGGACCAGGAGCTGCGCTGGACCTTCCTCGGCGCGCTGACCGCGCGGGGCGCGGCCGACGCGGCGGCGATCGCCGCCGAGCGGGCGAGGGACGACACGGCGTCGGGCCACCGGCACGAGGTGCGCTGCCTGGCGGCGCGGCCCTCCGCCGAGGTGAAGGCCGCGGCCTGGGCCGACGTGGTGGGCTCGGACGCGCTGTCGAACGCGCTGGTGGAGGCGACCATCGCGGGCTTCGCGCAGGCCGGGCAGCGCGATCTGCTCGCGCCGTACACGCAGCGGTATTTCGCGGCGCTGGAGGAGCTGTGGGAGACCCGCTCGATCGAGACCGCGATGGCGGTCGTAAGCGGGCTCTACCCGGCCCTCCAGGACCGCCAGGAGACGCTGGCGGCGACCGACGCGTGGCTGGAGGCGCACCCGGCTGCCGCGCCCGCGCTGCGCCGGCTGGTGCTCGAAGCACGGGACGACCTGGCCCGGGCGCTGCGCGCGCAGGCCTGCGACACGCTGGCGACCCGCCCCGGCGCCGGGATCTGACCACGGGTGCGGGGCCGCCCCGTCCAAGGGGCGGCCCTCGTCACCGTCGCGGGGAAGAAGCTCTGACCGGCACCCGGACATCCGCGCTTCAGCCCTGCGTTGTCCTGTTTTGTCGACGAGCGGGTAACAACGGTTAGTGACCGGCCCGGCCGCGGGAACGACGTTCCCATGAACGTGAACCCGCGCACCTCGCATGCCCTGAACCGCCGACTGCCCGCGAGGCAGAAGGTACTGACCCTCCATCAGCTGCGCCGCCACGGTGTGCCGGCGGCGGCCGTCGCCAAGCGCTGCCGCCCGGGCGGCCCCTGGCAGCAACTGCTCCCGCAGGTGTATCTGCTGCACGCGGGACCGCCCAGCGGCCGGCAGCGGTTGCAGGCCGCGCTGCTCTACGCCGGCCGCGACCCGCACGCGTACGGTCCGCTCGGCGGCGGCCGGGAGGCGATGGTGACCGGCATGGCCGCGCTCGCCCTGCACCGCTTCTCCGGGGTGCCGCCGCTGCGCGAACTGCCGCGGATCGACGTCCTGGTGCCCCGGCAGCGCCGGCTGCGGGACGTCGGCGACGTGTGCGTGCACCGCAGCCGCGACCTGCCGCGCCCGCTGGAGGTGGCCGGGCTGCCCTGCGCCCCGGTGCCACGCGCGCTGGCCGACGCCGTCGCGGGACTGGACGACGCCGAGACCGTACGGCGGCTGCTGACCGAGGCCGTACGCGGCGGGCACTGCGACGCCGCGCCCGTGCTGCGCGAACTGGCCGGTGCCGGGCTGCTGGAGCGACCGCAGGTCGCCGCGGCGGTCGGCGCGCTGCGCTGCGCCGACCGCGTCATGGCGGAGCGGCGGCTCTACGCGATGGTGCGCGACCACCAGTTGCCCGACCCGGTCTGGAACGTCGACCTGCGGCTGCCCGCCGGGCCGCGGCTTGGCCCGGTGGACGCCTACTGGCCCGAGCACGCGGTGGCTCTCGCGATCGACCCGCGGTCCGGTCGGCCACCGGGCGGCACGGACGGGTACGGGCCGCGGCCCGGCGACGGCGCGGCCACGGGCCACGGCCCGGCAATGGACGACGCCGTCACCACCTGCGACGCCGCCGCGGACGACGTCCACGCCGACCCCTTCGGCGACGCCCTTCACGTCGGGGAGGGCGACGAGACGTACGCGCTCACCACGGCACTCGGCGACGACGAGATGTGGTCGCGCTGCGTACGGCAGCGCGAGCGGCTCGAAGCGCTGGGCATCACCCTGGTGCACGTCACCGCGGCCAAGCTGCGGGACGCCGGTGAGCAGCAGGCCACCGTGGTGCGGACGGCGCTGACGGCCTCGGTGGACCAACTGCCCGCCGCCTATGTCGTGGTGACCCCGCACTGAGCCCGTTCCCGCGGCTCTTGCATGCGTTTGCGCGGATTTGCCAGTGGCGGAAACACGTCACCGGAGCACCAAGAGAAGGTCAACGCACCACAAAGAGCTGCTTTTCCCGGCAGGGTGACCACCCGTACGGTTCCGTTTTCCGAACACCGACCCGACGGTCCGAACAGGGATGCCCATGCCACTCGATCACATACCAGGCAAGAGACGCGCGGCCAGGCTCGCGCTCACCGCGGGCCTGGTGGCCGCGCTGGCGGCCGCAGGTCCCGCGCTGGCGGTCGCCGACCCCGCGCCCACCCCTCCTGCCTCCCCCGCCGCCCCCGCCACCGGCTCGGACGCCCCCGGCGAACCCGGCAAGGACGCGGCCGACAAGCTCGGCGCCGCCGACGCCACCTTGCTGGCCAACGCCAAGGCCGACGGCGACAAGAACGTCACCTTCATGATCGCGGGCAAGCCCGGCAGCACAGCGGAGATCACCTCCCGGCTGCGTGCCCAGGGCGCCAGCGTCGGCCAGACGTACGACCAGCTCGGCTACGTACGCGCCACCGTGCCCACCGCGAAGGCCGACGCGGCGCTCGGCGCGGCGCAGAAGCTGCCCGCGGTGCTCGCCATCGACCTCAAGCAGGAGGTCAAGCTCGACGACCCGACGCCGGCCGCCGACACCACCGCGACGGCGTCGCGCCACCCGGGCAAGCCGGCCGCCACCTACCCGGGGCCCGACAAGAACACCCCCGCCAAGAACCCCTACCAGCCGTCCTTCGAGACCGGCGCGGTGGACTTCGTCAAGGACCACCCCGCCTCCGACGGGCGCGGCGTGACCATCGGCATCCTCGACTCCGGTGTCGACATCGGCCACCCGGCGCTGCAGAAGACCACCACGGGCGAGCGGAAGATCGTCGACTGGGTCACCTCGACCGACCCGATCCTCGACGGCGACGCCACCTGGCGCGCCATGGTCACCACCGTGTCGGGGCCGTCCTTCACCGCGTCCGGCCGCACCTGGACCGCGCCCGCGGGAAGCTACCGCTTCAGCACCTTCGCCGAGGCCGCCACCAAGGGCGGCGACATGCAGGGCGACCTCAACCGCGACGGCGACACCACCGACGTGTGGGGCGTGCTCTACGACCCGGCCGCCGGCACCGTGCGGGTGGACCTGAACAACAACGGCGACTTCACCGACGACGCCGCCATGAAGCCGTACAAGGACGCTTTCCAGATCGGCCACTTCGGCACCGACAACCCGGCCACGCCGATCGCCGAGTCGATCCCGTTCACCATCGAGATCCGCAAGGACGTCCCGATGGACCCCTACGGCGGTGACTGGGTCGGCAAGAAGGCCGACTTCGTCAACATCGGTGTCGTGGAGGCCGAGCACGGCACCCACGTCGCGGGCCTCACCGCCGCCAACGGGCTCTTCGGCGGCAAGATGAACGGCGCCGCGCCCGGTGCGAAGATCGTCTCCTCCCGGGCCTGCACCTGGAGCGGCGGCTGCACCAACATCGCGCTGACCGAGGGCATGACCGACCTGGTCGTCAACCACCACGTCGACATCGTCAACATGTCCATCGGCGGCCTGGGCGCGCTCAACGACGGCGCCAGCGCCCGTGACCTGCTCTACCAGCAGCTGATCGACACCTACGGGGTGCAGCTGGTGATCTCCGCGGGCAACGACGGCCCCGGCGTCAACACCATCAGCGACCCGGGCCTGGCCGACCACGTCCTCAGCGTCGGCGCGTCCATCTCCCGTGAGACCTGGGCGGCGAACTACGGCTCGCAGACCACCGTGCCGTACTCGCTGCTGCCCTTCTCCGCCCGCGGCCCGCGCGAGGACGGCGGCCTCGCCCCCGTCATCACCGCGCCCGGCGCCGCCATCAGCTCCGTGCCCACCTGGGAGGCGGGCGGTCCCGTCGCCGAGGCCGGCTACGCGCTCCCGCCCGGCTACGCCATGCTCCAGGGCACCTCGATGGCCTCCCCGCAGGCCACCGGAGCCGCGGCCCTGCTGCTGTCCGCCGCCAAGGGGCAGCATCTGAAGGTCACCCCGGCGCAGCTGCGCACCGCGCTGATCAGCACCGCCAAGAACATCCCCGGCTTCCAGACCGTCGACCAGGGCGCGGGACTCGTCGCCGTGGCCCCCGCCTGGGACCTGCTGCGGCGCGGCGGCACGGCCGACACGTACACCGTCAAGGCGCCGGTCGACACCGCCCTGTCGAGCTACTTGCAGACGCCCGGCTACGGCACCGGGATCTACGACCGCGAAGGCGGCCTGGCGACCGGTCAGCAGCGGACGTACAACGTGACCGTCACCCGCACCAGCGGCCCGGCCTACGCGCAGCTGCACACCCTGAGCTGGGCGCACAACGACGGCACCTTCTCCGTCGCCAGCCCGCTGGTGGTGCTGCCGCTGAACAAGCCGGTCACCGTGAAGGTCACCGCCAAGCCGCGGTCCGCGGGCGTGCACAGCGCGCTGCTGAACGTGGACGACCTGCTCACCCACGGCACCGACACGCAGATCTCCGCCGCGGTCGTGGCCTCCACGCCGGTCGCGGGCCCGTCCTACACCCTCACCCGCTCCGGGACGATCCAGCGGGACAGCACCCGCTCGTACTTCCTCACCGTCCCGGCCGGCGCGACCACCCTCGAGGTCTCGATGGGCGGCCTCCTGGCGGGCAGCCAGACCCGCTTCATCACGATGCACCCCTACGGTGTGCCGCTGGACTCCACCCAGACCCCCGACTGCTACCCGAACTACAACAACCCGGCCAACACCTGCCGCCCCGACCTGCGCTCCTACTCCGACCCGCTGCCGGGCGTGTGGGAGATCGAGGTCGAGGCCCGGCGCACCTCGCCCCAGCTCGACAACCCCTACGTGCTGAACGTCTCGGTCCTGGGGGCCGCCTTCGACCCGGCCGTGCAGACCGTGCCCGAGGCCAAGGTCGGCACGCCGGCGCCGGTGAGCTGGACCGTCACCAACAACTACGCCCCCATCAGCGGGGGCTCGCTGCGGGGCGGGCCGCTCGGCTCGGCCCTCACCGCCACGCCGACCATCGCCGAGGGCGAGGCGCAGACCACCGAGCTGACCCTGGGCGCCGGGGTCTCCCGGCTCGACGTCTCCATCGGCTCGCCCTCCGACCCGCAGGCCGACCTCGACCTGTACGTCTACCTCGACGGTGTGCTCATCGCGCAGTCCGCCGACGGTGACGCGGAGGAGGCGGTCAGCCTCACCGATCCCGCGGCGGGCACGTACACCTTCGAGGTGGACGGCTACTCGGTGCCGTCGGGCTCCACGACCTACTCCTACGAGGACGTCTACTACTCGGCCGGGCTCGGCCAGGTCGCGGTCGACACGTCCGCGGCCGTCAACCTTCCGCACGGTGGCTCCGCGGCGGTCAGCGCGTCCGTCGTCGCCGCGGCCGAGGCGCCCGCCGGGCGCCAGCTCTTCGGCCAGGTCCAGCTGCTCGACGCCCGCGGGACCGTGGCGGGCACGGGGAGCGTGATCATCACCAAGACGATTCCCTAGCGGGTCCCCCGGGGTACGAGCTTCGGCCCGTACCCCGGTCGTCCCGACGCCTGCCACGGCCGGTGGCGTCGCACTTTGCGGTGCATCGTGCCTCGTCGCGCAGTTCCTCGCGCCCCTGGGTGATTGCCCCTTGCGGTGCGTGCTTGTCTGCTGCGCCGTCTCGGCTTGTCGCGCAGTTCCCCGCGCCCCTTTGGGGCGCTTCCCCCTCGCCCTGCGGAAGAGGGCACGCCATTCAGGGGCGCGAGGAACTGCGCGACAAGCCACAACGAACCGTCGTGCGAGGGCGGACAGCCACCACCCCAGGGACGCGGGGAACTGCGCGCCCAACCACAACGCACCGCAAGGTGCGACTTCGGCCGCAAGCGGCAGCCCCTCAGGGGCGCGCGGAACCGCGCGCCCAGCCCCCGCCAGGCCGCGGGCGGCAGGCCAGCGCAAGGGGCACCCCGCTACGTGCTCGCCGCAGGCGACCGGCGGAGGACGGCCCGAGCCGGAACAACCGTCGAGACCAGCGTCAGCGCCACCGCACCGCCCGCCAGGCCAACGGCAACCGGCAGCGGCACATAGGGCGCGGCCCCGGTCAGGCCGCGAGCGATCGGCACGAGCGTGATCCACGCGATCCCGCCCCCGATGCCCAGGCCGGCCACGGCCACCAGCAGCGCCTCGCCGCGCAGCATCCTCAGCACCTGCCGCCGGGTGGTCCCGGTGAGCCTCAGCAGCGCGACCTCGCGGCGCCGGTCGAGCACCGTCATGACCAGCGTATTGGCCGCGGCGACCGCCGCGAATCCGCCGAGGACCGCGGCCATCACCCGGTTGGCCCACGCGTTGAGTTCGAGGTCGCGGTCGGCCGTGGCCCGGTAGCCGGCCCGGTCGGTGACCTGGAGCCCGGGAACGGCGAGCCGGCCGAGTTCGCGCCGGACAGCGCCCGCGTCCGCCCCGGGGACGTCGTGCACGAGCACCTCCGTGTCGAAGGCGCTGGCCGCGTGCGGGGCGACGACGTCCCGCGGCAGCAGCAGGGAGCCGAGGCCGAGCCCGCGGCTGTAGACGGCGACGACGGTCGGACGCAGCGCCGTACCGTCGCCGAGCCACAGCGAGACGCGGTCGCCGACGTGCACCTTGGCCGTACCGGCGAGCAGCGTGTCGACGGCGACCGTGCGACCGTCGCCGGTGAGCCCGGCGAGCGAGCCGGTGCGGACGCCGAGCGCGAGCACGCCGGGCAGCCGGCCGGGGTCGCCGTCGACGCCGAGCACACTCGTGGAGTTCAGCGAACCGTCGGCGCGGAAGAGGGCGCCGCCGCGCAGGACGCCGACCGCGCCGGCCACGCCCTTGACCCGGGCGGCACGCGCGGCCGTACCGGCGGGCAGCCCCGCGCTGTCGGAGCCGATCACCTGGTCGGCGACGACCCCGTCCCTGACCTGCCGGGACGACTCGTGCTGTATCGAGCCCTGCATGCACAGCAGCGTCCAGGCGAAGGCGGTGACCAGCACGATCGGGGTGATCGCGGAGGCGAGCCTGCGGGCATTGGCGCGGGTGTTGGCAGCGGCCAGGACGCCGGGCGCGCCTCCGGCCCGCAGCGGCAGCCCGAGCACGGCGGAGGCGAGCCAGGCGACCACAGGGCCGAGGAAGGCGACGCCGACCATGAGGCTGAAGACGATACCGAGCGCGACCGACGCGGCGTCGTCGCCGGTGGTGTGCGCGGCGACCGCGGCCAGGACGACGCCGCCCGCGACGGCCGCGAGGCCGAGCAGCGTACGGATCACGCCGGGCCGCCGCCTTTCCACGGCCGCCTCGCCGAGCGCCTCGCTGGGCCGGGCCTTCGAGGGCCGCCTGGCCGCCAGCAGGCCCGCGGTCAGTGCGGCGAGCAGCCCGGCGCCGGTGGCGGCGACCATCGGGATCCAGCCGACCGCGAGGGTCACCCCGTGCGGCACCGCGTCCTTGTGCACGAGCTGGCCGAGCCACCAGCGGGCCAGCGCGATGCCGGGCAGGATGCCGGCCAGCCCGGCGAGCGGGGCGACCAGCAGCGCCTCGGTGGCGACGGTGCGGCGGATCTGCCGCGGGGTCGCGCCGATCGCGCGCAGCAGCGCGATCTCCCTGCCGCGCTGGCCGATGGCGAGCGCGACGGTCCCCATGACGACGAAGACCGCGGTGGCGGTGGCGATACCGCCGAACGACCCGCCGATCGCGGTGAGCATCTCCTTGGCCCCGGCGAGCCGCGGCTGCTCCGCGGCGCCGCGGCCGTCCCCGGTGCGTACGTCCGCGGCGCCTCCGACGGCGTGCCGCGCCTGTTCGGCGGCCTGTGCGGTGCCGACACCGGGGCGGGGCAGGACGGCGATGGCGTCGGCGAGCCCGGGGTGGCCGGACAGCCGGGGCGCGGCGGACTCGGCGAAGTAGGCGGTGGCGGCGCCGGGCGCGGTCAGTCCCGCGACCCGGTAGGACGCGGTGCCGCCGGGCGCGGTCAGGGTGACGGTGCGTCCGACACCGGTGTGCGCGGCCCGCGCGGTGCCCGGGTCGAGGACGACCTCGCCGGCGCCTGGCGCGTGCCCCTGGACGGCGGCGGCTCCGTCGATGGCCCGCGCGTCCCAGTTGCGCCCGGTCAGCGCGGGCAGCCGGTCGCCCAGCACAGGGAAGGCGATATCGGGTACGGCGGCGGCCACGCCCGGCTCCGCGGCAATACGCGCGGCAAGGGCGGCGGGCAGCCGCGCCGTGTCGGTGAGGGGGTCGGCCTCGGTGTCGGCGTCGTCGCCGTGCCCGACGGTGATCCGCGCGTCGGGGTCGGGCGCCACGACGACCGGCACATGGGCGTACCGTACCGGCGCCACACGGGCGGTCAGTCCGGTCTGGAGCAGCGTGCCGCACGCCGTGACAATTGCCGCGGCGAACAGCAGCGCGACAAAGGTCCCGACGAACGACGCGGGCCGAAACCGTACGGACGCACGGGCCAGGCCGTTCATACGAAACCCCCTCCCAGGGGGACGGACGCCACCAGGAGCGGCGGTTCAACGAGGTCCACGGCGGCGTGGAAACCCGCGGACAGGGCGGCCGGCTTCGGCACGGCGGACAGGTCGGCCGGCACGCACGCCACCAGGTGCGGCCGTTGAGCCGCATCCGCGGCAGCGCGGAAACCCGCGGACAGGGCGGCCGGCTTCGACACGGCGGACAGGTCGACCGGCACGCACGCCACCAGGTGCGGCCGTTGAGCCGCATCCGCGGCGGCGCGGAAACCCGCGGCCAGGCCCGGCCGAACAGCCGGCTCGGACAGGTCGGCCGGCACGGACGCCACCGGACACGGCCGTTCAGCCGCATCCGCGGCAGCGCGGAAACCCGCGGCCAGGCCCGGCCGAACAGCCGGCTCGGACAGGTCGGCCGGCACGGACGCCACCGGACACGGCCGTTCAGCCGCATCCGCGGCAGCGCGGAAACCCGCGGCCAGGCCCGGCGGTACGGCCGGCTCGGCCGGGACGGACAAGGCGGCCGGGACGGCCGGGCCGGTCTGCGGCGCCGCCAGGTACGGCGGTTCAGCGGCGACGCAGGAAGGTGCCGCCGGGACGGCGCCGGCGGTCATGCCACGGCTCCCAGCGGCCCGCCGCCCTGGCCGCGGGCGGTCAGCGCGACCATGCGGTCGGCGACAGCGGTCGGGGTCGGGGCGTGGACTTCGCCGGCGAGCAGGCCGTCGGCCAGGAAGAGGACCCGGTCGGCGCGGGAGGCGGCGACCGGGTCGTGCGTCACCATCACCACCGTGGCGTCCAGGGCGTCGACGGCCCGTCGCAGCAGGCCGAGGACGTCACGCGCGGTGCCGGTGTCGAGCGCGCCGGTCGGCTCGTCGGCGAAGATCACCTCGGGCCGGGTGATCAGCGCGCGGGCGATGGCGACCCGCTGCTGCTGCCCGCCGGAGAGCTGCCCGGGGCGGCGCCGCCCGTGGCCTTCGAGGCCCACCTCGGCCAGCAGCGCCTGCGCGCGGCGCCGGTCGGGGCGTTCGCCCGCCAGCCGCAGCGGCAGCAGCACGTTCTGCTGCACGGTCAGCGAGGGCAGCAGGTTGAAGGACTGGAAGACGAAGCCGATCCGGCTGCGGCGCAGCTTGGTCAGCCGGTTCTCGTTCAGGCCGGTGATCGGTTCGCCGCCGAGCAGCACCTCGCCGCGGGTCGGCCGATCCAGACCCGCCGCACATTGCAGAAAGGTGCTCTTCCCCGAGCCCGAGGGCCCCATCACGGCGGTGAAGCTGCCGCGGGGCAGGGCGAGGTCGATACCGCGCAGCGCGTGGACGGCCGCTTCGCCGCGGCCATAGGTGCGGGTCAGGGAGCGGAGCTCCACAGCGAATGTGCCTGTTGTAGCCATGTCCACGACGCTACGGAGCGCCGACCGGGTGAACCATGGCGTTCACCGGCCTCCCGATGGTGGGGAGAACCCCACCCTCACCGGGTGCACCGGGTTGGCACCCCCCGGAGGGGGTAGGGCTCTGGGATCGACCGGAGGAAACCGGAAGAAAGACGGAGGCCTGATGGACCGGGCACGGCTGGCGGCGCTGCACGGCGTGGATGTGACGTACCGCCCGGCACCAGGGCAGGAGGTCAAGGTCTCGGAGGAGACGGTGGTGGCGGTGCTCGCCGCCCTGGGCGTGGACGCGTCCACCCCCTGCGCGGTGAAGGACGCGCTGGCCGCGTACGAGCTGCGCGCTTCCCACCGCCTGCTGGCGCCCTGCACGGTGCTGCGCGCCGGGCAGCCGCTGACCGGCCCGCCCGAGGGCGCCGAGGTCACCGTCGAGACCACGGCGGGCGAGCGCCTCCTCGGCGTGCCGGAGGAACCGGGGCGTTACGGCCTGCGGGCGGTCGCGCCGGACGGCAGGACCGCCAGGGGCGACCTGGTGGTGGCGCCCGCACGGCTGGCCGGGCCGCCCGGCCGGGCGTTCGGCTTCATGGCGCAGCTGTATTCGACGCTGTCCCGGCGTTCCTGGGGCATGGGCGACCTCGGCGACCTGGCGGATCTCGCGGCCTGGTCGGGGCGGGCGCTGGGCGCCGGCTTCATCCAGATCAACCCGCTGCACGCGGCTGTCCCCGGCCGCCCCACCGACCCGTCGCCGTACCGCCCCTCCTCGCGGCGCTTCCCCGACCCGGTCTATCTGCGGATCGAGGAGGTCCCCGAATACGCGTACCTGTCCAGGGACGCCCGCGAGCAGGCCGAGCGGCTGCTGGTCAAGGCCGCGGCCCTGCGGGACAATGTGCTGCTCAAGGGCATGCTCATCGACCGGGACGCGGTCTGGGAGCTGAAGGCGCAGGCGCTGGAGCTGCTGCGGGAGGTGCCGCTCAGCCCCGGCAGGCAGGCCGCCTACGCCGATTTCCTGGCCGCGCAGGGCCAGGCGCTCGACGACCACGCCACCTGGTCGACGCTGGCCGAACTGCACGGCCCCGACTGGCACAAGTGGCCCGCCGGGCTGCGCGAGCCGCGCTCGCCGCAGGTGGCCAGGGTCCGCAGCGAGCACCTCGACCGGGTCGACTTCCACTGCTGGCTGAGCTGGCTGACGGACAGCCAGCTGGCCGTCGCGCAGCGGGCCGCCCGCGACGCCGGGATGCCGGTCGGCGTGGTGCACGACCTCGCGGTCGGCGTGCACCCGGCAGGCTCCGACGCCTGGTCGATGCAGGACGTGCTGGCCAGCGGCATGTCCACCGGGGCGCCGCCGGACGCCTTCAACGCCCGCGGCCAGGACTGGGGCCTGCCGCCCTGGCGCCCCGACGCCCTCGCCGCCACCGGCTACGCCCCCTACCGCGACCTGATCGCCCGGATGCTGCGGCACGCGGGCGGGCTGCGGATCGACCATGTGATGGGCCTGTTCCGGCTGTGGTGGGTGCCCGAGGGCCGCCCGCCCACCGAGGGCACGTATGTGCGCTACGACGCGGAGGCGATGCTCGGGCTGCTGGCCCTGGAGGCGTACGAGGCCGGCGCCGTCGTCATCGGCGAGGACCTGGGCACGGTCGAGCCCGGGGTACGCCGGCAGCTCGCCGACCGCGGCATCCTCGGCACGTCCGTGCTGTGGTTCGAACGCGATTACGAGGGCGAGCACGCCGACCGCCGTCCGCTGCCGCCGAGCGCCTGGCGCGAGGACTGCCTCGCCACCGCGACCACCCACGACCTGCCGAGCACCGCGGCCCGGCTCACCGGCGAGCACGTCGAACTGCGGCACCGGCTCGGCCTGCTCACCCGTCCCCTGGAGCAGGAGGAGGCCGAGGACGCCGCTGAGGTCGCCGAGTGGATCGCCCTGCTGGGCCGGCTCGGCCTGCTCCCCGAGGGCGCGGCCGACGAGGAGGCCGTGGTCAGGGCCGTCCACCGCTTCCTGGCTGCGACGCCCGCCCGGATGGTCGGCGTCTGGCTCCCCGACGGTGTCGGGGACCGCCGCCCGCAGAATCTCCCGGGCACCTGGGACCAGTACCCGAACTGGCGGCTCCCCGTCGCCGGCCCGGACGGCGCCCCGCTCACCCTCGAACAGCTTGCCGCGTCCCCGCGCCTGCACGCGCTCGCCGACGAGGTCCGCCGCGCCCTCCACCCGGACGGCGCGCCCTAAAGCACCCCCGGGCGCGCGACCGCCGGGGCCGGTCACTACATTGGCCACGTGGACAAGAAGCTCAACAAGAAGGTCATGCGCGCCGGCGTGGTCACTGCGGCCACCACCGTGATGCTGCTGCTGTCGTCCCCGGCGTTCGCGCTCACGCGCGATGACGGTGACGACCCGGGTTCCGGTCTGAGCGTCATCCAGACCCTGGGCCTCTTCGTCGCGATCCCGCTGGTGCTCTTCGGCGTCATCGCCGGCCTCGTCATGGTCACGGACAAGACCCGCAAGCAGCAGCAGGGCTGACACCCTTTGTCTCCCGGGCACCGGCTGCGCAGCCGGTGCCCGCTTCGCGCCGGGCACGCTCCCCCGCCCCTGCGCGGCTCTGCGCTGCTCCAAAAGGCCCCGCAAGGTGCAGCGCGTCAGGGGCGCGAGGAACTGCGCGACCGGCCGCACTGTATGTGCGAACACCGCCGCAGGAGGCAGCCGCCCGGGGAAGCGCTGGGGCGAAGCCGTGCGCGCGACCACAGCGCCGGGGAAACAGCGGCGCCACCGCAAGTGGCCCCCCGGAAACCCCTAAAGCGACGCCGCCAGCAGCCGCCGCAATAGCGCGGCCAGCGCCTCCGCCTCCCCCGGGTCCAGCGCGGCCAGTGCCGCCCGCTGGACGGCGAGTCCGGCGACCAGCGCCTCGTCGACGACGGCGATCCCCCGCTCGGTGAGCGTCACCCGCAGTCCGCGCCGGTCGTGCGGGTCGGGGGCGCGTACCAGGAGCCCGGCGCGCTCCAGCTTGTCGAGCCGCCCCGTCATCCCGCCGGTGGTGAGCATCAGCGTCGCGGACAGCTCCCGCGGCGACAGGGTGTAGGGCTCCCCCGCCCTCCGCAATGTGCCGAGCACATCGAACTCCCCCCGCCCGATGCCGTACCGCAGGTACTCCGCCTCCATCCGGTCCCCCATCGCCCGTGCGACGCGGTAGACCCGGCCGAAGACGGCCATGGCAAGGGTGTCCAGCTCCGGCCGCTGCGCGGCCCACTGCTCGGTGATGGCATCCACGGCGTCCGCTTCCATCCACCCAGTATCGGCCGCGGACCGCTCAGTCGCAAGAAACTTGCTTGCCATTAAGTCACTTACCGCTAAGCTAGTTACCGCTGACCTACTCGCGGGAGACCCGACATGCCGCCGTCACGTACGCGTACCGCCGCCGCACCGCCGGCCACCGGCCCCACCGCCCCTTCCGCCGCCCGCCTGCCCGGCGAGAAGGCCATGCTCGGGGCGATGGCCGTGGACGCGGTCGGCTCCGGGATGTACATCCCGTTCAGCCTGGTCTTCTTCCACCACATCACCGGGCTGTCCTTCGCGGTGGTGGGCGCGGTCCTCACCGCCGTCGGGCTGGTCGGCATGGCGGCGCTGCCGCTCGCGGGCGCGGCGGTGGACCGCTACGGCGCCCGGCGGGTGCAGCTGGTCCTCTACGGGGTGCGCGGCACCGGCTTCGCGCTCTACCCCTTCGCCTCGGCGCTGCCCGCCTTCGCCGCCGTCGCCCTCGGCACGGCCTTCGGCGACCGCGCCTTCCCCGCCGTGCAGCAGTCCTGGATCGGCGAGGTCGCGGCCGGCGCGGACCGGGACCGGCTGCAGGCCGCCGCCCGCGCGCTGCGCAATGCGGGGCTCGGCGCCGGGGCACTGCTCGCCTCACTGGTGGTCACCCTCGCGGGCGACCGCGGTTTCGTCGCCGCGGCCTATCTGAACGCGGCGAGCTTCGGCGTCGCATGGCTGCTGATGCGGCGGGTGCAGGCGCCCGCGCGCCCGGCCGCGCGGCCGGCGCCCGTACCGGGGAAGGCCGGCTACCGGGTGGTCTTCGCCGACCGCCCCTTCCTCGCCCTGACCGGCGCCAACTTCCTCAGCGCCCTGGGCTATTCGGCGCTCCCGGTGCTCTTCCCGCTCTTCATCGCGGGCTCGCTGCACGGCGCCCAGTCGCTGACCGGCGCCGCCTTCACCGTCAACACGGTGCTGTGCGCGGCGGGCGGGGTCCATGTCGCCCGGCTGACCCGCCGCCGCGGCGCCCGCCGCACCCGGGCGGCGGCACTGGGCGCGGTGATCCATGCCGCGGCCTTCGCCGGGCTCGCGCTGCTCGCGACCGTACGGCCGCAGGCCGGCTGGGCGGCGGCGGGGCTGCTGCTCGGACTGGTCACCCTCTACACGGCCGCCGAGACCGTGCACAATCCGGCGGCGAGCTCACTGGCCGTCGCGGCGGCGCCCGAGGCGCTGCGCGGCCGTTACATGGCCGCCTACCAGCTGTCCTGGTCGCTGGCCTCGGTCCTGGCCCCGTCGCTCTTCACCGTGCTGGCCGCGGCCGACGCGCGGCTGCCCTGGCTGCTGCTGACCGGCACCGCGCTGAGCGCCGCGGGCCTGCTGCTCCGGCTGGAGCGCGTCCTGCCGCCGGAGGCCGTGAACCTTGCGGCGCAGCCCCGCACCTGGCACGGCGCCGCGCCCGCCTGCGCGCGACCCGCGCAGGTGCCCCGCACCGCCACGACCGCCTGAACGGCAGGGGCACCCGCCGGCCGGCTACGTGTGCGGGCGGTGGCCGCGCTCCTGGTGCGGGAAGGGCTGGTCCGCCCCCGGGAGCGTCGGCTTGGGCAGGGTCGCGACCTCCAGCTGCGCCTCGGCCAGCTGCGCCGCGGTGTCGTCGGGCAGCCGCGGGGGGCGCCGCCGCTCGTCGTGGAAGCGGAAGGCCGAGGTGAGGTCGCCGAAGGTACGGCGGCGCCACTGGCTGATGTTGGGCTCCTCGACACCGGTGAAGCGTTCGAGCAACTGCAGCACCGAGGTGTGGTCGAAGGCCTCGCCCGCCACCCAGCCGCCCACGGTCCACGGCGACACAATGATCGCCGGAACCCGGAAGCCGCCGCCCATGGGCAGGCCCTGGACGAATTCGTCGGGGGTGCCCGCCTTCGGCGTCGGCGGCACGACGTGGTCGAACAGGCCGTCGTTCTCGTCGTAGTTGAGGATGAAGGCGGTCTTCGCCCACACCTTGGGGTTGGACGCGATGGCTTCGAGCTTGGAGGCCACGAAGTCCGCGCCCGCGGCCGGCAGGTAGGCGGGGTGCTCGGACTGGTAGCTGGTCGGCAGGATCCAGGAGACGGCCGGCAGCCGGTCGTTGCGCGCGTCGTCCTCGAAGGTGCCCTCGGGCTGGGCGGCCATGCCGCGCTCGTACAGCGGGTCGCCCGGCTTGGCGTCCTGGAACTGCTGGAACTGCGACAGCATGTTGGTGCCGTAGTTGTCGGTCTGCTGGTAGACCCGCCAGTCGACGCCCGCCGCCTGGAGCCGCTCGGCGTAGGTGGTCCAGGTGTACGGCGTCGGCGCGGCGTTGGAGATGACCGGGCCGCCCTTGGTGCCGCCGGGGTCGACCGTGCCGGTCATCCAGAACAGCCGGTTCGGCCAGGTGGGGCCCATCATCGAGCAGAAGTAGTTGTCGCAGATGGTGAAGGTCTCGGCGAGGGCGAACTGGAAGGGGATGTCCTCGCGGGTGTAGTAGCCCATCACGTAGGGGCCGTTGACGCCGTCCGCCTTGCGGTGGGCGGGCAGCCACTGGTCCATCGCGCCGTTGTTCCAGGCCTGGTGCTGGACGGCGTAGGCGTGGCTGGTGGACGGGATCGCCTGGGCGCTGGTGCTCTTGGTGTCGAGGTGGAAGGGCAGCGTGTAGCCGTCGGGGTTGACCGCGTCGGGCTGGTAGAAGACCGAGCGGCCGGTGGACAGCTTCTTGGCGTGCGGGTCGCTGAAGCCGCGCACGCCGGACAGCGTGCCGAAGTAGTGGTCGAACGACCGGTTCTCCTGCATCAGCATGACGACGTGTTCGATGTCGCGGAGCGAGCCGTGCCGCGGCGGTCCGGCGGCGACGGCGGCCTGCACGCTGGGGGGCAGCAGGCTCAGCGCGGCGGCGCCTCCCACGACCCCCGCCGCAGATCCGAGAACCCTGCGGCGCGTCAACTCGGCCATGCACATTCCTCCTTGAGCTGTCGGTACGGGCCCGTGTCATGGACCCCCCGAGACTCTTCCGAGGAACCGCTGTGTGCCGATGGGGGTGCCTGGTGAACATGTGGCCAACGTGCCGGAAGCGGTTGGCCACATTTTTACCGTATTTACCATCCCTATGCTGAACGCCACTCCGGACATCCCCATACAAAACTTCCGCCGCAGGACGGCGGTACGGGTCCCGGGCCGCGGCGCCCGGGACCCGTGGGCGGTCAGCCCGCCGCGGCGTCCGCCGCCTGGGCCCGCAGCGCGCGCTCGACGCCCGCGCGGGCCTCGATGACCAGCCGGCGCAGCGACGGCGCGGGGTCGGCGCTCGCCAGCCACGCGTCGGTGGCCTCCAGCGTGGCCTGGGAGACCTGGAGCGACGGGAAGAGGCCGACGACGATCTGCTGGCCCATCTCGTTGGTGCGGTCGGCCCACACCTGCTTGATCGCGGCGAAGTACCGCTCGCTGTACGCCGCGAGCAGCTCGCGCTGGTCGGTCTGCACGAAGCCGCCGATGACGGCCTCCTGCGTGGCGTTCGGCAGCGTGTCGGCCTCGACGACCGACGCCCACACCTCGGCCTTGGCGGCCTCGGTCGGCCGGGCGGCCTTCGCGGCGGCGGCGTGCTGCTGGCCCGCCGACGTCGGGTCGAGGGCCAGTTCCGCCTCGATCGCCTTGTCGTCCGCGCGGCCGGTCGCGGCGAGCCGGCCGAGCAGCGCCCAGCGCAGCTCGGTGTCGACGGCCAGGCCCTCGTACTCCACCGTGCCGTCCAGCAGACCGGCGAGGATGTCCAGCTGCTCGGGGGTGCGGGCGGTCACGGCGAACGCCCTGGCCCACGCCAGCTGGTGGTCGCTGCCGGGGGCTGCCGCCGCCAGGTGCTCCTGGGCGGCGCCGGTCCAGCGGGCGAGCCCGGTCTCCCGCCACGCCGGGTCGGCGTAGAGGTCGAGGGCCAGCTTCACCTGGCGGTGCAGCGACTGCACCACACCGATGTCGGTCTCCTTGGCGATGCCGTGCAGCACCAGCTCCAGATAGTCGCGGGCGGCCAGCTCGCCGTCCCGCGTCATGTCCCAGGCCGACGCCCAGATCAGCGCGCGGGGCAGCGACTCGGTGAAGTCGCCCACATGGTCGCGGACCACGGCGAGCGACTCCTCGTCGAGCCGCACCTTGGCGTACGACAGGTCGTCGTCGTTGAGCAGCACCACATCGGGGCGGCGCTCGCCGGCGGGGAAGGGCACCTCGGTCAGCTCGCCCTCCACGTCCAGCTCGATCCGCCGGGTGCGCACCAGCACGCCGTCCCGCAGGTCGTAGGCGCCGACCGCGATCCGGTGCGGCCGCAGCACCGCCTCGCCCTTGGCCCCCGCGGGCAGCGCGGGCGCCTCCTGCCTGACCGCGAAGGAGGTCACCGCGCCGTCGGCGTCCACCGTGATCTCGGGCCGCAGCACATTGATGCCCGCGGTCTCCAGCCACGCCCTGGACCAGGCCTTGAGGTCGCGGCCCGAGGTCTCCTCCAGCGCGCCCAGCAGATCGGCCAGCCGGGTGTTCCCCCACGCGTGCTGCTTGAAGTACGCCTGCACACCGGCGAAGAACTCGTCCATCCCCACGTACGCGACCAGCTGCTTGAGCACCGAGGCGCCCTTGGCGTACGTGATCCCGTCGAAGTTGACGAGCACGTCCTCCAGGTCGTTGATCTCCGCCATGATCGGGTGCGTCGAGGGCAGCTGGTCCTGCCGGTAGGCCCAGGTCTTCATCGAGTTGGCGAACGTCGTCCACGAGTGCGGCCAGCGCGAGCCCTCGGCGTGCGCCTGGCAGGCGATCGACGTGTACGTGGCGAACGACTCGTTCAGCCACAGGTCGTTCCACCACTCCATGGTGACCAGGTCGCCGAACCACATGTGCGCCAGCTCGTGCAGGATCGTCTCGGCCCGCGTCTCGTACGCCGCGTCGGTCACCTTCGACCGGAAGACGTACTGGTCCCTGATCGTCACCGCACCGGCGTTCTCCATCGCGCCCGCGTTGAACTCCGGCACGAAGAGCTGGTCGTACTTCGCGAACGGGTACGCGTAGTCGAACTTCTCCTGGAACCAGTCGAAGCCCATCCGGGTGACCTCGAAGATCGCCTCCGCGTCCAGGTGCTCGGCCAGCGAGGGCCGGCAGTAGACACCCAGCGGCACACTGCGCCCGCCGCCCTCCCAGCTGCCGTGCACCGAGGTGTAGGGACCGGCGATCAGCGCGGTGATGTACGACGAGATACGCGGGGTCGGCTCGAACGTCCACACGCCGTCCGCCGAGGGCTCGGGCGTCGGCGAGTTCGACACCACGGTCCAGCCCTGCGGCGCCTTCACCGTGAAGGCGAACGTCCCCTTCAGATCCGGCTGCTCGAAACTCGCGAACACCCGCCGCGCGTCCGGCACCTCGAACTGCGTGTACAGATACGCCTGCTTGTCCACCGGGTCCACGAACCGGTGGAGGCCCTCACCGGTGTTGGTGTACGCGCAGTCCGCCACGACCAGCAGCTCATTGCGCCCGCCGCGCAGCGAGTCCAGCGCGATCCGCGAGTCCCTGAACACCTCGGCCGGGTCCAGCGCGACCCCGTTCAGCACCACCTCGTGCACCTCGGGCGCCACCAGGTCGATGAAGCTCGCCCCACCGTCCCCGGCGACGTCGAAACGCACCGTGGTCCGCGACCGGAACGTGCCGCCCTCCTGGGCGCCGCTCAGGTCCAGCTCGATCCCATAGCCGTCCACAGTCAGCAGAGCGGCCCGCTGCTGCGCCTCCTCGCGCGTGAGGTTCGTACCAGGCACGGTGGCCCACTCCTTCTCGTCAGGTGAGACGACCATCCTCGCATGCCCCCTCCCGGAACCTCGGTGGTCGCCGGGTGGCCGCCCGCGGGCGACGGCGTGCCCGGGCAGGTCGATCGGGCGCCCTCCGGGGAGGGTGCGGCGGACGGCGCCCCCGGACGGCCCCCCGCCTCGACCGCCCACGGGTCTGCGGACGCCGATGGTGGCGGAGGGGACGATCCGGGGGTGTCCCCGCAGGACTGCGCACAACTCCCGCAGGAACGTTCGCACAGAGCCAGGGTGCGCGGTCCGAGGAGATACCCCCGGAGCGGCACCGACCCCACCCACCACCGGCACCCGCACCCGCACCCGCACCCGCACCCGACCAAACACCTGCACGGGCGAGCGACCCGAGATGGGCGCACCCCCATGCGAAGCCCTCGGGGACGGGTGGGAAAACACGGGACTCCCGTTGACACAGGGAGCCCAGGAGTGATGGGCTCGCCGTCCGGCGCCGCGCGCAAAGCCGCAGGGAGGACCCCCGTGCTCCGCAAGACCTCGGCCGTCGCCCTCGCGGCCACCGTCATCGGAAGCTGGCTCAGCCAGACCCCCGCCTCCGCCCAGCAACCCCCCACGCCCACGACCTTCGCGGACACCGCCCCCTCCACCCCGGCCCCCCGAACGGCCACCACCCCCACCGTCCACCCGAAACCCCAGTCCCTCCGCCGCCAGGGCGACTTCGCCCGCATCACCCCCCACGTCACCCTGATCGCCGACGCGACGGCCGACCCGTACGCCCTCGACGTGATCGAGCAGACCCTCCGCACCGCGGGCGCCCACGACGTGACGCGCGCGAACCCGTCCGACGCCGGCACAAGCCCCGCCCCCGGCCTGACGGTCTACGCCGGCACCTCCGCCGACAGCCGCCTCGCGGCCCTCGGCGCCCCGCCGGCCGGCGACCTCCCCGACGGCGGCTACCGCCTCGCCGTCAGCGGCGACACCGTCGCCTTACAGGGCGCCGGCGCGGACGGCCTCTTCCACGCCGCCCAGACGCTGCGTCAGCTGACGACCACCCACCACCAGGACACCGGCTTCGCGCCCGTCACCATCCGCGACTGGCCGGCCGCCCCGGTCCGCGGCATCGCGGAGAGCTTCTACGGCGTCCCGTGGACGCAGGCCCAGCGTCTGGCCCAGCTGGACTTCATGGCGCGGACCAAGCAGAACCGCTTCCTCTACGCCCCGGGCGACGACCCGTACCGCCAGGAGCAGTGGCGCGAGCCCTACCCGGCCGCCCAGCGGGCGGACTTCCGGGCGCTGGCGGCCCGCGCCGCCGCCGACCACGTTACGCTGGCGTGGGCGCTGGCCCCCGGCCAGAACCTGTGCTTCTCGTCGGCCACCGACGAACACGCGCTCCAGCGCAAGCTGGACGCGATGTGGGCGCTGGGCATCCGCGCCTTCCAGTTCCAGTTCCAGGACGTGAGCTACAGCGAGTGGCACTGCTCCGCTGACACCCGCACCTTCGGCACGGGCGCGCGGGCCGCGGCAAAGGCGCAGGCGCAGGTGACGAACGCGGCGGCGGTGTATCTGGCGAAGCGTTACGGCGGCGCCGCCGAACTGTCGCTGCTGCCGACCGAGTTCTACCAGGACGGCGCCACCGACTACCGCACCGCGCTGGCGAAGGCGCTCGACCCGCGGGTCGCGGTGGCGTGGACAGGTGTCGGCGTGGTGCCGGAGCGGATCACCGGCGCCCAGGTGGCCGCTGCGAATGCCGCACTGCGGCACCCGCTGCTGACCGTGGACAACTACCCGGTCAACGACTTCGCCGCCGACCGGCTCTTCCTCGGCCCCTACACCGGGCGGCAGCCGGCCGTGGCGACGGTGTCCGCCGGGCTGCTGGCGAGCGCGATGCAGCAGCCCGCCGCGTCGCGAATCGCGCTGTTCACCGCCGCGGACTTCGCCTGGAATCCGCGCGGCTACGACCCGCAGGCGTCCTGGCGGGCCGCGATCGACGACCTGGCGGGTCCTGACGGGCCGACCAGGGCCGCGCTGCGTGCGCTGGCGGGAAACGAGTCGTCGTCGGCGCTCGGCGGCGAGGAGTCGGCGTATCTGCGCCCGCTGATCGCCGCCTTCCGTGCCGCGCTGCCTGGTGGCGGGCAGCAGCTCGCGGCGGCCGGAAAGCAGCTGCGGGCGGCCTTCACGGTGATGCGCACAGCGCCCGGCCACCTCGACGCTCTGGCGGGCGGCGGTTTCGGCGACGAGGTGCGGCCGTGGCTGGACCGGCTGTCGCTGTACGGCGCCGCGGGTGAGCGGGCGGTGGACCTGCTGTCGGCGCAGGCCCGCGGCGACGGGGCCGCGGCCTGGCGGGCCCGCCAGGCGCTGGACGGCGACCGTACGGCGCTCGCCGACGGCACGGCGACGGTCGGCGGCCCTGTGCTCGACGACTTCCTGACCGGCGCGCTGGACGACGCCGACGCGTGGGCGGGGCTCGGCGCGGACGGCCGTACGGCGACCACGTCGATGGCGTCGGGCCGCGGCACCGACCCCGCGGCCATGGTCGACGGCAAGGACTCCACCGCCTGGTCGAGCGACGCGCCGCCGAAGCCCGACGACGCCTTCGGCGTGGACCTGGGCACGGCGAAGGAGGTCACCTCGGTACGGGTCGCGATGGGCGACGGCAGCGGCTCCGACGACTTCCTGCATGCCGCGGTGCTCGAAGTGGCGGCGGACGACGGCAGCGGCTGGCGGCGTATCGGTGAATACCACGACCGGCCGGTGATCGAGGCGCGGCTCCCCGCCGGCACGAAGATCCGCCGGGTGCGGCTGCGGGCCGTCGAGGGCCAGCCGGGCGCGGTGACCGTACGGGAGTTCGCCGTCGCAGTGAGCGGCGCCGTCACCATGTCCGCGGCCGGCCCCGACCGGGCGTCGGCTGCGGTGGACGGCGACCTGTCGACGTCGGCCGGCAGTGGCCCGCTGACCGTGGACTTCGGCGGCGCCCGGCAGTTGGACACGCTCAGCGTCGCCGCCCTGGACGTGGCGTCGGCGGCCCCCGCGGGCCGGCCGCCCTCGGGTGCGCCCGTCCCGGTCGAGGCGCACACCGCGGCCGGCGGCTGGCGGCAGGTCGGCGTGCTGGGCGGCGACTGGACGGAGCTGCACGTCGGAGCGCTGGTGGACGCCGTACGGCTGGCAGACGGGCGCGGGGTGTGCGAGGTGGTGCCCTGGTTCGCCGACGCGCCCCGGGTGACGCTGGACGCGCCCGAGGTGGACGTGGCGGCGGGCGGCCCCGCGGTGAAGGTGACGGCGTCGGTGGCGTCCGGGCTGCCCCGGGACCTGGCGGTGGCGACGTCGGTACCGGCCGCGCAGCCGGGCGCCGCCCCGGTCGCCGTACGGGCACCGGCGGCGCTCCCGCTGCGCCGCGGCGGCACCGTACGGGTGCCGCTGACCGTGTCGGTGCCGGCCGGCACCGCGCCCGGGACCTACACCGTGCCGGTGCGTTTCACGGTCGCGGGCCGGACCGTGGAGCGCCAGGTCACGGTCAGGGCGCACCTGCCGACCGGTGGACCCGATCTGGTGCCCGGCGGTACGGCCTCCTCCTCGGGCGACGAGACCGCGGACTTCCCGGCCGCGGCGGTGGCCGACGGCGACCCGGCGACCCGCTGGTCCTCCCCGGTGGACGACGCGGCCTGGGTGCAGGTGCGGCTCGCGGCCCCCGCCCGGGTCGGCGAGGTGGTGCTGCACTGGCAGGACGCCTACGCGGCGCGGTACGAGGTGCAGACCTCGGCCGATGGGGTGACCTGGCACACCGCGGCCACCGTGGCGGACGGCGGCGGCGGGCGCGAGGCGGTGTGGCTGGACGGCGCGGGCGACACCGCCTACGTCCGGGTGCAGGGAGTGCGCCGGGCGACCGCGTACGGCTACTCGCTCTACGGCATCGAGGCGTACGCGGTCACGGGGTGACCCGCGCCGACGAGCGGGCGGGGCACCCCGAGACGCACGAAGGCCCGGGTCTCAGGCCGATATGCCGTCGATCCGGGCCAGGGCGTCATCCGCGCCGAAAGGTTGCAGATATGGCAGCCAGCGCGGGTCCCGGTGGCCGGTCCCGATGATCCGCCAGGCGAGTCCCGAGGGCGGCGCGGGTTGGTGGCGCAGCCGCCAGCCCAGCTCCGCGACATGGCGGTCGGCTTTGACGTGATTGCAGCGTCTGCAGGCCGCGACCACGTTTTCCCAGGCGTGCTGGCCGCCTCGGCTGCGCGGGATGACATGGTCGACGCTGGTGGCGGCGGCCCCGCAGTAGGCGCACCTGCCGCCGTCCCGGGCGAAGAGCGCCCTGCGGGTCAGCGGAACGGTGCCGCGAAAAGGGACGCGGACGAATTTGGTGAGTTTCACGACACTGGGCGCGGGCAGCGCCTGCGTCTCGCTGTGCAGATAGGCGCCGGATTCCTCGAGGCATACGGCCTTGTTGTTGAGCACGAGGATGAGCGCGCGGCGGAGCGGTACGACGCCGAGCGGCTCGTACGACGCGTTCAGGACCAGGACATGCGGCACGGATGCCTCCTTTAACGCCGGCGGCGCGTGGCTCGCGCCGGGACGATCTGTCTTCAGTCTCTCCGGAAGGCGGGGCGCCGCGCCACCATGCCCGGGTAACGGACCGAGCGTGTTTTGGACCACACTGCTGCTCCTCCATCAGGCGCCTCTTCCCTTTTCTCCCCCACCCGGCGGAGTTCCGCCCCTCGAACCGGGCAACGGAACAGCATCGGTCCTTCGTTACTGTGGAGGCTTCGTTCACTCCGGAGGTTTCCGCCCGTGTCCACCGCGACGCCCCCCGCCGACGCACCGCTCGACAGCGTGTCCCACACCGCCTCCCAGGCGGGCAGCTGGGTGGACGACAACTGGGCCGACTGGCTGAACGCCGGACTTCAGATCGTGCTCATCCTGGTGATCGCGATCGTGCTGCGGACCGTGGTGCGGCGCACCATCAGCCGGCTGATCGACCGGATGAACCGGGGCGCGGAGGCCGCGGCCGCCACCGCGCTCGGCGGGCTGCTGGTCAACGCGGAGCGGCGCAAGCAGCGCAGCGAGGCGATCGGCTCGGTACTGCGGAGTGTGGCGTCCTTCCTCATCCTGGGCACGGCGGCGCTGACCGTCCTGTCGGTGCTGCGGATCGACCTGGCGCCGCTGCTGGCCAGCGCCGGGGTGGCCGGGGTCGCGATCGGCTTCGGCGCCCGCAACCTGGTGACGGACTTCCTGTCCGGCGTCTTCATGATCCTTGAGGACCAGTACGGCGTCGGCGACGTCATCGACGCGGGCGTGGCCTCGGGCACGGTCGTGGAGGTGGGCCTGCGGGTGACCAAGCTGCGCGGCGACAACGGCGAGATCTGGTACGTGCGCAACGGCGAGGTCAAGCGGATCGGCAATCTGAGCCAGGGCTGGGCGACGGCGGTGGTGGACGTCCAGGTGGGCATCGGCGAGGACATGGACCGGGCGCGTGCGGTGATCGTGGAGGCCGCGGACGAGATGGGCAAGGAAGACCCGTGGGACGAGTTCCTGTGGGAGCCGGTGCAGATGCTCGGCCTGGAATCGGTCGGCTCGGACTTCGTGGTGCTCCAGGTGCAGGCCAGGACGATGCCGGGGAAGGCGGCGCCGGTCGGGCGTGAGCTGCGCTGGCGGATCAAGCGGGCCTTCGACCGGGAGGGCATCGTGATCGCCGGCGGCGGCCCCGCGGCGACGGTGACCGATCCGGCGGCGGAGGCCGCCGAGGGCGCGCCGGTCGCCGACGGCGCCGAGGAGAACGGCCCGCCGCCCGCGCAGCGCTCCGTGTCCGTACCGCCGCCGGCCGCCGGCGAGCACTGAGCCCGGCGCGTATCGCCGCTTCCCCGTGGGGGGCCGTCTGCGGACGGCCCCCCACGGGTAGATAACGACTTGGCCGCACGGCCTTGTGCACCCCTTGACGGTCCCCTTATGGCGGGCCTACCTTTCGTTTTGCCAATAGGAAAGTTTCCTAACAGTGAACTGAGGGAGGATGGCGCGCATGGCTGGCACACCTGGTACGCCGCGCGTATTGCGCGCCATGAACGACCGCGCCGCGCTCGACCTCCTGCTGGAACACGGCACCCTGTCCCGGACCCGGATCGGCAAGCTCACCGGCCTGTCCAAGCCCACCGCCTCGCAACTGCTGGCCCGTCTTGAGGCGGCCGGGCTGGTGCTGGCCACCGGCACCACCGCGGGCCGCCCCGGGCCGAACGCCCAGCTCTACTCGGTCAACCCGGCCGCCGCCCACGTCGCGGGCCTCGACGTGACCACCGAGCGCATCAGGGCCGCGGTCGCCGACATCACCGGGCGCACCGTCGGCTCCTTCCGGCTGCCCACCCCGCACCGCCGGGCCGGAAGCGCCGTCGAGCAGGTCGTACAGGCCCTGGACGGCGCGGTGAAGGCCGCCGGGCTCAGCCGCTCCGACCTGCACCGCGGGGTCATCGGCACACCCGGCGCCTTCGACCCCAGCACCGGACGGCTGCGCTACGCCAGCCACCTGCCCGGCTGGCACTCCCCCGCGCTGCTCGACGAACTGGCGGCGGCCCTGCCGATGCCGCTGGAGTACGACAACGACGTCAACCTCGCCGCGGTCGCCGAGCAGCGGATCGGCGCGGCCCGCGGCCACGACGACTTCGTCCTGCTGTGGAACGAGGAGGGCATCGGCGCCGCGCTGATGATAGGCGGCCGGCTGCACCGCGGCTGGACCGGCGGCGCCGGCGAGGTCGGCTTCCTGCCGGTGCCCGGCACCCCGCTGGTCCGCAACGTCACGAAGACCAACAACGGCGGCTTCCAGGAGCTGGCCGGCTGCAACGCCGTCCTGCGGCACGCGCGGGAACTGGGCCTCGACATCCCCGACGCCCCCCTCCCGGACGCCGCCGCCATGGTGCTGGACAAGGCCGCGGCCTTCCAGCGGGACGGCGGCCAGGACGGCGCCGGCCCCTACGCGGAACTGCTCGCCCGCTGCGCCACCGGCATGGCGGTGGGCCTGGCCTCCGTGGTGGCCGTGCTCGACCCGGAACTGATCGTCCTGGCCGGGAACGTCGCCATCGCGGGCGGCGAACCGCTGCGTGCCCTCATCCAGTCGGAGCTGGCCGAACTGGCCGTGCCCCGGCCCCGGCTGGTGCTCGGCACCGTGGAGATGCACCCCGTCCTGAGCGGTGCGCTGGAAAGCGCGCTCGCCACCACCCGCGACGAGGTGTTCGACACCTCGCGCTGACCGCACCGCCCGCAGGCGTCACCCGACCCGTCACCCCGTCACCCCGTCACCCCCAAGCGAACCGCCCAGCGGAACGGCACCCCACCCGCCGTCCCGACGGCACCGCACACCCTCGCCCACCCTCGTAAACCCGGAGGTAAAGAGCAGTGTCCCGTATGACGAAGGCAGCAGCCGCCGTGGCGGCGAGCGCCGCGATAACCCTGCTCGCGAGCGCGTGCACCGGCCAGAGCACCACCTCGGCGAGCGACGACGCCAGCAAGGACGTCACCGTCACCTTCTGGCACGGCTGGTCCGCGCCGAACGAGCTGAAGGCGATCAACGACAACGTCGCCCGATTCGAGAAGGCGCACCCCAACATCCACGTCAAGGTGCAGGGCAACATCACCGACGACAAGATCAACCAGTCGCTGCGGGCCGGCGGCGACAAGGCCCCCGACGTCGTGTCCTCCTTCACCACCGACAACGTCGGCCAGTTCTGCTCCTCCGGCACCTTCGCCGACCTCGCGCCCTTCCTGCAGAAGTCGAACATCGACCCGGCCGCGACCTTCCCCAAGCCGATGCTCGAATACACCCAGTTCGAGGGCAAGCGCTGTTCGCTGCCGCTGCTGGGCGACGCGTACGGGCTGTACTACAACACGAAGGAATTCGCCGCGGCCGGCATCACCGCACCGCCGAAGACGCTCAGCGAGTTCAAGCAGGACGCGGTCAAGCTCACCAAGTCCTCGGGCGGCAGCTACTCGCAGCTCGGCTTCATGCCCGACTTCCACGGCTACGAGTCCACCCCCGGCCACTTCGCGGCCCAGTGGGGCGTGCAGTACTTCGACGGCGCGGGCAAGTCGCAGATCGCCAAGGACCCCGGCTTCGCCAAGATGTTCGACTGGCAGCAGGACATGGTCAAGGCGCTCGGCGGCTTCACCAAGCTGGAGAAGTACCGCTCCGGCTTCGGTGACGAGTTCGGCGCCAAGAACCCGCTGCAGACCGGCCAGGTCGCGATGGGCATCGACGGCGAGTGGCGGCTCGGCATGGCCAAGGACGCCGGGATGAACGACCTCGCCGTGGCGCCCTTCCCGGTGCCCGACGACCAGGCGAGCAGCTACGGCAAGGGCTACACCACCGGAACGATCATCGGCATCGCCAACACCAGCACCAAGAAGAACGCCGCCTGGGAGCTGGTGAAGTTCATGACCACCGACACCGACGCGGTCGTCTCCTTCGCCAACGCGATCCACAATGTGCCGTCCACGCTGGCCGCGCTCAAGTCGCCCGAGCTCGACCAGGACCCGGGCTTCAAGACCTTCATCGACATCGCGCAGAACCCGAACAGCACCACCACCCCGCCGAGCGTCAACGGCGGCGCCTACCAGGTGACGCTGCAGGACTTCGGCTACGCCTACGAGTCGGGCAAGTCCAAGGATCTGACCGCAGGACTGCAGGGCGTCGACACGCAGGTCGACAAGGACATCGCGCAGGCCAAGTGATGAGCGCCACCGTCCACCCCCTGCTGAGGGCCAGGCGCCGCAAGGCGGCGCTGCGCAACCTCGCCTTCCTGTCGCCCTGGATCATCGGCTTCGGCGTCTTCTTCGCCTACCCGCTGCTGTCCACCGTCTACTTCTCGTTCATGCACTACAACGGGGTGAATCCGCCGACCTGGACCGGTACGAAGAACTGGTCCTACGTCTTCAAGGACTACCCGCTGTTCTGGCCTGCGCTGCGCAACACGCTGTGGCTGGTGCTGGTGATGGTCACGCTGCGGGTCGTCTTCGGCCTCGGCGTGGGCCTGCTGATCACCAAGATCAAGACCGGCGCCGGCTTCTTCCGCACCGCCTTCTACCTGCCCTATCTGGCCCCGCCGGTCGCCGCGACCATGGCCTTCGTCTTCCTGCTCAACCCGGGCACCGGGCCGGTCAACCACATCCTGGGCGACATCGGCATCGCCACGCCCGGCTGGTTCACCGACCCGCACTGGTCCAAGCCCGCGCTGACCATCCTGGCGGTGTGGGGCATCGGCGACCTGATGGTCATCTTCATGGCCGCGCTGCTCGACGTGCCCAAGGAGCAGTACGAGGCCGCCGAACTGGACGGCGCCGGCGCATGGGCGCGGTTCCGGTACGTGACGCTGCCGAACATCTCGCCGATCGTGATGTTCGCGGTGGTCACCGGGGTGATCCAGACCATGCAGTACTACACGCAGCCGCTGGTGGCGGGAAAGGTCGCCTCCGGGATCATCGGCAACTCGGGCCAGCAGTTCGAGCCCGGCTACCCGGACAAGTCGACCCTGACCCTGCCGCAGCTGGTCTACGAACGCGGCTTCCAGCGCTTCGACTACGGCTCCGCGTGCGTCATCGCCCTGGTGCTCTTCGTGCTGGCGATGGCCTTCACCGCACTGCTCATGCGGCGGCGCAACGGCTTCCTGTCGGCGGAGGACTGACCCATGACCCAAGCAACACTGACCGCCCCGGCCGCACCCGCGCCCGGCCGTCCCGCCGACCCGCGCGCCCGGCGCACCGCCCGCCGCAAGGCGCGGCTGCACTGGATCGCCGTGCACTCGCTCGGCCTGGCCGCCGCCGCCTTCTTCGTGCTGCCGTTCGTCTTCGTCTTCCTCACCGCGGTGATGAGCGACAACCAGGCCCTCACCAGGGATCTGTGGCCGCACACCTGGCAGTGGTCCAACTTCCGCACCGTGTGGGACACCCCGGGCTTCCTCACCTGGTGGCGCAACACCCTGGTCTACGCGGTGTCCGGCACCGTGCTGACCGTGGTGTCCTCGCTGCCGGTGGCGTACGCGCTGGCCAAATTCCACTTCCGCGGACGTAACCTGATCATGGTGCTGGTCATCTCCACGATGATGCTGCCGCCACAGGTGGTCATCATCCCGATGTACCTGTTCTGGACCAAGCAGCTCGGTATGGACGGCACCTTGTGGCCGCTGATCATCCCGATGGCCTTCGGCGACGCCTTCACCATCTTCCTGCTGCGCCAGTTCCTGCTGACCATTCCGAAGGAGTACACCGAGGCGGCCCGGGTGGACGGCTGCGGCGAACTGCGCACCCTGGTCACCGTGATCGTCCCGATGATCCGGCCGGCCATCGCCGCGGTCGCGCTCTTCCAGTTCTTCTACTGCTGGAACGACTACTTCGGCCCGCAGATCTATGCCAGTTCCAATCCGGCGGCCTGGACACTGAGTTACGGCCTGGAGTCCTTCAAGGGGGCCCATCACACCAACTGGAACCTGACGATGGCCGCGACCGTCCTCGTGATGGCGCCGGTGATCGTGGTCTTCTTCTTCGCGCAAAAGGCCTTCATCGAAGGCGTGACCCTGACGGGAGTCAAGGGATGAAACTGGCAGTCGTGGGCGGCGGGTCCACGTACACCCCGGAGCTGATCGACGGGTTCGCGCGGCTGCGCGACAGCCTGCCCGTCGAGGAGCTGGCGCTGATCGACCCGGACGCGCACCGGCTCGAACTGGTCGGCGGGCTGGCCCGGCGGATCTTCGCCAAGCAGGGCCACCCCGGCCGGATCGTCACCACCTCCGACCTGGAGGCGGGGGTGGCGGGCGCGGACGCGGTGCTGCTCCAGCTGCGGGTCGGCGGACAGGCCGCGCGCAACGAGGACGAGACCTGGCCGCTGGAATGCGGCTGCATCGGCCAGGAGACCACCGGCGCCGGCGGGCTCGCGAAGGCGATGCGTACGGTGCCGGTGGTGCTGGACATCGCCGAGCGGGTCAGGCGCGCCGCGCCGGACGCCTGGATCATCGACTTCACCAATCCGGTGGGCATCGTCACCCGGGCGCTGCTCCAGGCCGGGCACAAGAGTGTCGGGCTGTGCAATGTGGCCATCGGCTTCCAGCGCCGCTTCGCCGAGAAGCTCGGCGTGGCGCCCGAGCAGGTGCACCTGGACCACGTCGGGCTCAACCACCTGACCTGGGAGCGGGGGGTGCGGATCGGCGGGCCCGACGGCGAGGACGTGCTGCCCAAGCTGCTCGCCGAGCACGGCGACGCCATTGCCGCGGACCTGCACCTGCCGCGCCCGGTCCTCGACCGGCTCGGCGTGGTCCCGTCGTACTACCTGCGCTACTACTACGCGCACGACGAGGTGGTGCGCGAGCTGCGGACCAGTCCCTCACGGGCCTCGCAGGTCGCCGCGATGGAGAAGGAACTGCTGGAGATGTACGGCGACCCGGCGCTGGACGAGAAGCCGGCGCTGCTGGCCAAGCGCGGCGGCGCCTTCTACTCGGAGGCGGCGGTGGCGCTCGCCTCGTCGCTGCTGCGGGCGTCGCACATTCCCGCGGCAGGCGACGTACAGGTCGTCAACGCGTACAACAACGGCACCCTGCCCTTCCTGCCGGACGACGCGGTCATCGAGGTGCCTGCCGTGGTCAATGGCGACGGCGCCGAGCCGCTGCCGGTGCCGCCGGTCGAGCCGCTCTACGCCGGGCTGATCGCGAATGTGACGGCCTACGAGGACCTGGCACTCGACGCCGCGCTGCGCGGCGGCAGGGACCGGGTCTTCACCGCGCTGCTCGCCCATCCGCTGATCGGGCAGTACGACCTGGCCGAGCAGCTGACCGACCGTCTCATCGCGCACAACCGGGAGCACTTCGCGTGGGCCTGACCAACCCCCCGGGCCCTCGGCAGGGGAGGCTCCCCCAGCCGCCGCTCGTCCCCGGTGGCGTGCTCGCCATCGACGCGGGCAACAGCAAGACCGACGTGGCGCTCGTCGCCGCCAACGGACGGGTGCTCGGCGCCGCCCGCGGCGGCGGCTTCCAGCCGCCGGTGGTCGGTGTCGGCCCCGCCGTGGCGGCGGTGGCCGAGATCGTCGCACGGGCGGCGGAGGACGCGGGGCTCGACGTGCGGCAGGGCGGCCCCGACGACCGCAGACCGCTGGCCGCGTACACCTCGGCGTGTCTGGCCAACGCGGACCTGCCCGTCGAGGAGCAGCGCCTGGAGGTGGCCATCCACGGCCGCGGCTGGGCGCACACCACCCGGGTCGCCAACGACACCTTCGCGATCCTGCGGGCCGGTGTCGACGAGCCGCGGGGCGTGGCGGTGGTGTGCGGCGCGGGCATCAACTGCGTCGGCATGCTGCCGGACGGACGCACCGCCAGATTCCCGGCGATAGGCAAGATCTCCGGGGACTGGGGCGGCGGTTCGGGGCTGGCCGACGAGGCGCTGTGGTATGCCGCCAGGGCCGAGGACGGCCGTGGCGGGCCCACCGCCCTGGCCCGTACGCTGCCGGCGCACTTCGGGCTCGGCTCGATGTACGCGCTGATCGAGGCGCTGCACCTGGAGACGCTGCCGGCCGAGCGGAAGTACGAGCTGACGCCGGTGCTCTTCGCGACCTCGGACGCCGGTGACCCGGTGGCCAGGACGATCCTCGCCCGGCAGGCCGAGGAGATCGCGGCCCTGGCCGTGGTGGCGCTCGGCCGCCTCGAACTGCTCGACGAGGAGGCCGATGTGGTGCTCGGCGGCGGGGTGATGACGGCCCGCAACCCGTACCTGATGGACACCCTGACGGAACGGCTCACCGCCCGCGCGCCCAAGGCGCGGACCAAGGTGGTGACCGCGCCGCCGGTGCTGGGCGCGGCCCTGCTGGGCCTCGACCAGCTGGCCGCACCGCCGCAGGCGCACGCCAGACTGCGGGCGCACTACGGCTGAGCGCCCGCCGCCGGCTGCCGCGGCGCCGCCCCTTGTGTCGCCGGGCCGTTCGGGACCGGCCGGGACGGCCCGGCGGCGGGCCGGGCAACGCGGTGCGTCACCCGTGTGCCGCCGCCGGGAGCGATCCCCGCGGCGGCACCGGGAACCGAACCCGTACGTGGTGCGTGTGGTCAGTCGGGGGCGGGTAGTGAGCGGTCACTTCACATGATCGCTGGAGGTATGGCGTCGGCTGCGGCCATACTGCTGCCTGACAGGGTGACTTCCGCACAAGCGGCAAGTCGGACTCGGGGGAGGGTATGTGACGCACACGCCGACGGGGAGCGCGGTCCCTGACGTGCGCGGGGGCGCGGGAGTGCCCGCGCCGCGCGGCACCGCGCCCGCACCGCCGTCCGGCCCTCCCGGCCCCGGCGGGCGGCGCGCCTGGTCGGAGTCCGCCGCCCGGCTGCGGGGCTCGGCCACCACGGAACCGGGCCGGCTGCGGATCATCGGCGCCACGCTCGCGCTGCTGGTGGTGGCCTTCGGGGCGGTCACCGCGTGGCAGGTCACCGACCGTTCGGCCGCGGCGGACAACGTCGTCAAGCACAGCGCGCCGCTCAGCGCGACCGCCGCCGAGATCTACCGCTCGCTCGCCGACGCCGACGCCACCGTCACCGGCGGCTTCCTGGTCGGCGGCCAGCAGCCGGCGAAGGTCTCGCAGCGCTACGAGAACGACATCACCACCGCCGCCCGGCTGATCGCCGAAGCCGCGGCCAACAGCGAGGGCTCCCCGCAGGCCCGCGCCCAGATAGCCTCGCTCAACCGGCAGCTGCCGCAGTACATCGAGCTGGTCACGTCCGCGCAGAACAACAACCGGCAGGGCCTGCCGGTCGGCGGCGCGTACCTGCGGTACGCCAACAGCCAGATGCGCAAGGACGGCGGTCTGCTGTCGGCGGCCGACCAGCTCTACCAGATCGAGACCGACCGCCTCGGCCACGACTACAGCCACGCCAAGGCGCTGCCGTACGTCTCCTGGGGACTGGGTGTGGTCGCGCTGGGCGCCCTGCTGTGGGCGCAGCGCCGCCACTACCGGCATACCAACCGGGTGTTCAACCACGGCATGCTCGCCGCCAGCGCCGCGTCCGCGGTGGTGCTGCTGTGGCTGGTGGCCGGCCACACCCTGGCGCGCAACCAGCTCGAACACTCCTACGCGCACGGCGCCCGCTCCATGCAGGTGCTCAACAACGCGCGGATCAGCGTGCTCCAGGCCCGCGGCGACGAGAACCTGACGCTGGTGGCCCGCGGTTCCGGCCAGGACTACGAGGACAAGTTCGGCAACGGCATGGAGCTGCTCGCGGGCAAGGACCCCAAGGGCGTCGGCGGCGAACTGGCGCAGGCGCTGCAATTGGCCGACGACTCGGCGGGCCGCGACCCGGTCGACGCGGCCGTCAAGGGCGTGCAGACCTGGCGGGCCCGGCACACCGCGGAGCGGGCCAGCGACAACAGCGGCGACTACACCACGGCCGTCGCCGCGGTCATCGGCGGCAAGGACAGCAGCGGCAAGACGGTGGACCAGACGACCGGTTCCTGCTTCGACGCGGTCGACAAGAGCCTCCAGCAGGCGGTCGTGCAGGAGCAGAAGGAATTCCAGCACGCCGCGGACAACGGCCGCGACGCCCTGTCGCTGCTGCCGGCCGGCGCGGCGGTGCTCGCGGTGCTGGCCGCGGCGGGCGCGGCGCTGGGCATCGGCCGCCGGCTGTCGGAATACCGGTGACCGGGATGCGCGCGACATCGCGCAGGGGCGCGGCGCGAGCGGGAGGGAGACGGACGGTGAGCGGATACCGGCGTGGCTGGGGCGGAGTCGCGGGCATGGCGGTGGCCTGCGCGCTGGCCGTCCTCGGCGCCCTCGTGCCGCTGCGGGACGACCCGGCCTCCGTGGCCGCGGCGGACCCCGGACAGGTGACCAGGGCGCACTACGCGGCCACGCAGGACACCGGGACGTGCAGCCGGCCGGAGCGCAGCCTCAACCCGGCGCTGGGCAGCACCTCGGGCGCCGCGGTGGCCCGGATCAAGGCGCGGGGCAAGCTGCGGGTCGGCGTGGACCAGAACAGCTTCCTGTGGGGCTTCCGCGACCCGGCCACCGGCGACTTCGCCGGTTTCGACATCGACATCGTCAAGGCGATCGCCAAGGACATCCTGGGCGACGAGAACGCCGTGCAGTACCTGACGGTGCCGACCGTCGACCGGATCAGCGCGATCCAGAAGGGCACGGTCGACATGGTGGTCCGCACGATGACCATCAACTGCGAACGGATCAAGGACGTCGCCTTCTCCACGGCCTACTTCACCGCCGGACAGCAGATCCTGACCTCGGACAATTCCTCGATCACCGGCTTCAACGACTCCCTCAGGAACAAGACCGTCTGCACCGCGACCGGTTCGACGGGTGACGACAAGCTCAAGGCGGGCGCCCACGGCGCCACGGTGATGCGGGTCGCCAATCAGCTGGACTGCCTGGTGCAGCTGCAACTCGGCCTCGCCGACGCGGTCTTCACCGACAACGCCCTCGGCGCCGGACAGGCCGCCCAGGACCCGACCGTGCACCTGGTGGGCAGGACCGTCACCGAGGAGCCGTACGGTGTGGCCATGAACCTGGCCGACACCGACCTGGTGCGGCGGGTCAACCAGGTACTCAACACCTATCGCGCCGACGGTTCGTGGACGGCGTCGTACAACCACTGGCTGGCGCAGGATCTGCCGGGCATCAAGCCGCCCGCGCCGTTGTACAAATAGGTCCCGGGCAGGTGGGAAGAGAGGGCGTCATGGCGGTCGCTGGACCATCGGGGCCGGTGATGGGACGGGAGGACGTCGACCGTGCCCTGGCGCGGCTCGCCACCGAGCACGAGGCGATCGAGTCCTCGCTGCTCTCGCTCCAGGACCACTCGGGTCGGCGGCTGCTGGAGGGTGCGGAGCTGACCGGCGTCACCAAGGAGCGGTGGGCCGAGACCGACGCGGCGATCACCGCGCTGTGGACGCACTTCGAGGCGTACACCGACGCCCTGAACTCCGCCCGGGAGCTGCGCTCGCGCCGCCGCTGGCCCACCCAGACCGAGCTGCGGCGGCTGACCGAACTGCTGAGCGGCGACGGCATCAGCGTGACCGGCGCCGCCGTGCCGGACGCCGCCCGCTCGCTGACCGGACCGGCCAGGCTGACGGAACAGCTCAGCCTGGACCGGCTGCTCGCCCGGATGAACGCGTGGTACGACCAGGCGATGGAGACCGTCGCCGCGGCCGACTCCGTATGGTCGGCGCTGCCGGCCCGGATAGACCTGCTGGCCGCCGAGACCCAGCGGGTGCGCTCGCTCGCGCACTCGGTGGGGGTGCGCCCCGGGGCGCACCCCTCGGGCGACGACCTGGAGTCGCTCATCGCGGAGCTGACCGAACTGCGCGCCCAGAGCGTGTCCGACCCGCTGGCCTTCTGGCGGGCCGGACCCGCCCCCGGCCGCCCCGACACCGCGCGCTACGAGCAGGCCGGGCGGCGACTGGACGACATCCGCCGCGAGGTCGAGGCGGTGCTGCACGTCAGGGACGACGCCGAGCACCGGCTCGGGCGGCTGCGCGACGTGCTGTCCCGCGCGGACCGCACCCTGACCGAGGCGCGCAGCGCCCGGATGGAGGTGCTGTCGAAGATCCTCGCCTCCGACGTGCCCGCCGTCAGCGGCCCGGCGTCCGCGCTGCACGAACAGCTGGCGGCGGCCGAGCAGTTCACCAGGTCCGCGCAATGGCACCGGCTCTCGCCGCTGCTGGACAGCCTGGAGGAGCGCGCCGACGAGGAGCTGCTGCGGGCCAGGGAGTCGCTGACGGCGGTGACCGCGCCCCTGGCGGTGCGGGCCGAGCTGCGCGGCCGGCTGGACGCCTACCGCGCGAAGGTGGCCAGGCTCGGCATGGCCGAGGATCCGCTGCTGATCGAGCGCTACGACCAGGCGCGGCGGCTGCTGTGGAGCGCGCCCTGCGACCTGGCCGCGGCCGAGCGGACCGTGCAGCGCTACCAGCAGGCGGTGGCCGAGACCGGTGCGCAGCGCCCGCCGCAGGACAGGCGGTGATCCGGGGTGGGCGCGGACGTCCCGGCACGTTCCCACGCGACGCGCAACCGTCGCGTACGGTACGACCGTCGTAGCCGGTACGGGCGGGGCCGGCGGCGGCTGCGCAATGGCGCCGGACCGGGGTCCGGCGGCGGTGGCACACCAGGGGAAAGGCTGAGGGGGACACTGTGAGCAAGTGCCAACGACCCGGTTGCGGCGGGACCTTGGAGGACATGGGCGGCGGCGAGCTGTACTGCGGCACCTGCGGTCTCGCGCCGCTGCCGGCCGCGCCCCGTTCCGTACCGTCCGCCGCTGCCGCGCCGCGGGCTCCTGGCGGCGACTCCGGGCGTACGTCCACCTCCACCGCCTCCTCGCGGTCCGCGAAGTCCTCCTCGGCCTCCAAGCGGTCGGTGTCCGGCCGGCTGTCGCAGTCGCTGACGGGTGCCGGCTCCGGCCGCTCGGTGTCGGTGCGCAGCAGCCGCAGCGGCTCCGCCGGGTCGGGGCGCGGCAAGCTCGGCGCCGGCCTGGTCAGCGTCCCCACCGTGCCGCGGCCCGACCCGGCCGCGGCGGTCCTGGCCAATCCCGAGGTGCCCGAGCGCAAGCGCTACTGCAGCAAGGGCGACTGCGGGGCGCCGGTGGGCCGCAGCCGCGGCGACCGGCCGGGGCGTACGGAGGGCTTCTGCACCAAGTGCGGGCACCCGTACTCCTTCACGCCCAAGCTGCGGCCCGGCGACGTGGTGCACGGGCAGTACCACGTGGTGGGCTGCCTGGCGCACGGCGGGCTCGGCTGGATCTACCTGGCCGTGGACCGCGCGGTGTCGGACCGCTGGGTGGTGCTCAAGGGCCTGCTGGACACCGGGGACGAGGACGCGCTGGCCGCGGCGGTCTCCGAGCGGCGCTTCCTGGCCGAGATCGAGCACCCCAACATCGTGCGGATCTACAACTTCGTCGAGCACCTGGACCAGCGCACCGGCACCCTCGACGGCTACATCGTGATGGCCTACGTCGGCGGCAAGTCGCTCAAGGAGATCGCCAACGAGCGCCGCGCCCCCGACGGCAGGCGCGCCCCGCTGCCGGTCGCGCAGGCCATCGCCTTCGCCATCGAGGCCCTGGAGGCGCTGGGCCACCTGCACAGCCGCAATCTGCTCTACTGCGACTTCAAGGTCGACAACGCCATCCAGACCGAGGACCGGCTGGAGCTCATCGACATGGGCGCGGTCCGCCGGATGGACGACGACGAGTCCGCGATCTACGGCACGGTCGGCTACCAGGCGCCCGAGGTCGCCGAGGTCGGCCCCTCGGTCGCCTCCGACCTGTACACCGTGGCCCGCACCCTGGCGGTGCTGACCTTCGACTTCCAGGGCTACACCAACGTCTTCGTCGACAGCCTGCCCGACCCGGGCAACATCGACGTCTTCACCCGCTACGAGTCCTTCTACCGGCTGCTGGTGCGGGCCACCGACCCCGACCCCACCGAGCGCTTCGGCTCCGCCGAGGAGATGTCCGACCAGCTGCTCGGGGTGCTGCGGGAGATCGTCGCCCTGGAGAGCGGGGTGCAGCGGCCCGCCCTGTCCACGCTGTTCGGCCCGGAGCTGCGGGTGGTGGACACCGAGCTGGTCCGCGCGGTCGCCGGTGACACCTCGGCGCTCGGCGCGGACCGGGCGCTGGAGAAGGCGGCGAGACGCCGTGACAAGGCCGGGCCGAGAACGGCGGCGCAAGGCGGGGCGATCGGCCCGGGAGGCGCGGCAGGCGCCGCGGGACTGCCGCCGGGCGCGCTCCCCGCACAGCTGCCGGGCGGTCCTGCGGCGACGGCCCCCGCCTGGGGACCCTCCCTGCCGGTGGTCGCCCGGCTCGACACCACCGCGGCCGTCCTGGCGCTCCCGGTCCCGCATGTCGACCCCGCCGACCCCAACGCGGGCTTCCTGGCGGGACTTTCCGCCGCCGCCCCCGGCGAACTGGTCGCCGCCCTGCGGTCGGCGACGACCGACTCGGTCGAGCGGCGGCTGCGCGAGGTCCGCGCCCGGCTCGAACTCGGCGACAGCCACGGCGCCCACCAGGTGCTGGGCTCGCTCGCCCACCCGGACGACAACGCGGACTGGCGGGTGGTGTGGCACCGCGGCCTGGCGGCGCTGTGCACCGGCGACCACGAGACCGCCGCGCTGAGCTTCGACGCGGTCTACGACGCCTTCCCCGGCGAGCCCGCGCCCAAGCTGGCGCTGGCGGTGTGCGCCGAGGTGCTGCGGCAGCTCGACAACGCCGCGGAGTATTACCGCCTGGTGTGGATCACCGACCACAGCTACGTCAGCGCCGCCTTCGGCCTGGCCCGGGTGCTGCTGGCGTCCGGCGACCGGGCGGGCGCGGTGGCCGCGCTGGAGTCGGTGCCCGAGTCGTCCATCCACTACACCGCGGCGCGGGTCGCCGCGATCAGGGCCCGGCTGCGGGACCGCTCGCCGCACGAGCCGCTGCTGCCCGATCTGCGGGCCGCGGGGCTCCAGGTGGAGGCGCTGCAACGGCAGGGCCTGGACTCCGACCGGCGCGAGCAGCTGGCCACCGAGGTACTGGGCAGCGCGCTCGACTGGGTGCTCGCGGGCCGTGTCGGGGAGCACACGGCGGTGCCCGCGGGCGTACCGTCGTCGGCGTCCGGCGCGCCGGCCGTACTGGGCGCCGACATGACCGAGCGGGGCCTGCGGTTCGGCCTCGAACGCTCGTACCGGGTCCTTGCCAGGCTCGCCCAGCAGGGCAGTACGAGGATCGAACTGGTGGAACGCGCCAACCGCTTCCGCCCCAGGACGTGGGTGTAACCAGATGCCACCACTCCCCGAATCGGCGCGGGCGGCGCAGTCCGTCACGCCTCCGCTCTGCCCCAACTGCGCGGATCCGCTCGACGCGGACGACCGCTACTGCGGGCACTGCGGCCTCGACCTGACCGCCCCGGCGCCGGCCGCCGCGGTGCCCGGCAGCCGCGCCGACGGCCCCGCGGGCGGCCCCGCGGGCGGCCCCGCGGGCGGCCCGGACGGCGGCTCCCCGGACGGGCCGGCGACCGACGCCTTCGTGCTCGCCCCGCCGAAGCCCGCGCAGGTCCCGGCGGACGACGGCGCCACCCTCGCGCTCGGCGTCGCGGTGCCCGGCTCACGGCCGGCCGGCCCGCGCGAGAAGCAGGCGGCGGAGGGTCCGGTGTGCGTGGCGTGCGGCCTCGGCGGAGTGGACGACGACGGCTACTGCGAGCACTGCGGGCACGCCCAGCCGCGCCAGCGCGACCACCAGGAGCAGGAGTTGGAGGGCGTGGCCGCGGTGAGCGACCGCGGGCTGCGGCACCACCGCAACGAGGACGCCTTCGCGCTGGCCACCGCCTCGCTGCCGGACGGCACGGCCGCGGTGGCCGCGGTGGTGTGCGACGGCGTGTCCACCGCCTACCGCCCCGACGACGCCTCGGCTGCCGCGTCTGCCGCGGGCCGCGAGTCGCTGCTCGGCGCCCTGGAGCGCGGCACCCCGGTCGAGGACGCGATGCGCGGCGCCCTGATGTCGGCCTTCGAGGCGGTGTCCGCGCTCGCCGAGGAGGAGGAGCCGCCGGGCACCGCCCCGCACCACAACGCCCCGGCCTGCACCTGCGTCAGCGCGGTCGTGACCGGACCGGTCTTCACGGTGGGCTGGATCGGCGACAGCCGCGCGTACTGGGTCCCCGACGACCGTACGCTGCCCTCCTCCCGGCTGACCGAGGACGACTCGTGGGCGGCCAGGATGGTCGCGGCGGGCCTGATGACGGAGGCCGAGGCCCACGCCGACGAGCGCGCGCACGCGATCACCGGCTGGCTGGGCGCCGACGCGGTCGAGGTGGACCCGCATGTGGCCGCCTTCCAGCCGGAGGGCCCCGGGGTGATCGTGGTGTGCACCGACGGGCTGTGGAACTACGCCGAGTCGGCCGCCGAGATGGCCGAGGCGATCCCGGCCGACGCACGCAGCCGCCCGCTGCACAGTGCGCGCACTTTGCTGGGCGTCGCACTGGACGGCGGCGGCCACGACAACGTAACGGTCGCGGTGCTGCCGTTCCCGGCCGCCGTGCCACGGGCAGGATTCCCACCCGCGTAGCTTCCGGACAAGCTGGGCGGGGCTGTGAACGGGCTTTAAGGAGTGCAGGAAGCGATGGCCATTCTCTCGAAACCGAACGTGCCGCAGTTCTCGGTCGACGTCTACCAGAACGAGTACCTGCCGGAGGGCGGCCGCGAGGTCAACGCCGTGGTGACGGTCACCTCGACCGGCGGCGGCACCACCGGCGGCCACCCGCTGTCCGGCTCCGCGACCGGCGCGCGGGCCACGCCGAACGCGGGCGTGGTGCTCATGGTCGACTGCTCGGGGTCGATGGAGTATCCGCCGACGAAGATGCGCAACGCGCGCGATGCGACGGCGGTCGCGATCGACGCCATTCGCGACGGCGTCTCCTTCGCCGTGATCGCCGGCACCCATGTGGCGCGCGAGATCTACCCGGCCAACGGCGGCCTGGCGGTGGCCGATCCGTCCACCCGCGCCCAGGCCAAGCAGGCGCTGCGCCGGCTCGCCGCGGGCGGCGGCACCGCGATCGGCACCTGGCTGCGGCTGGCCGACAAGCTGCTGTCGTCGAGCAGCGCGGCAATACGCCACGGCATTCTCCTGACCGACGGCCGCAACGAGCACGAGAAGCCGGAGGACCTGCGGTCCGCGCTCGACGCGTGCGCGGGCCGCTTCACGTGTGACGCGCGCGGTGTCGGCACCGACTGGGAGGTCAAGGAGGTGACCGCGATCGCCTCCGCGCTGCTCGGCTCGGTGGACATCGTCGCCGATCCGGCCGGCCTGGCCGTCGACTTCCAGGCGATGATGGAGAAGACCATGGGCAAGGAGGTCGCGGACGTCAGCCTGCGGCTGTGGACCCCGCAGGACGCCGAGATCGTCTTCGTCAAGCAGGTCGCGCCGACCGTGGAGGACCTGACGGCCCGCCGCGGCGAGGCGGGGCCGCGGGCCGGCGACTACCCGACCGGGTCGTGGGGCGACGAGTCCCGCGACTACCACGTGTGCGTGCGGGTGCCGAACGCGGGCATCGGCCAGGAGATGCTGGCCGCCCGGCTGTCGCTGGTGCTGCCCCAGCCCGACGGCACCCCCCAGGTGCTGGCGCAGGGCCTGGTGCGGGCGCTGTGGACCGACGACCTGGCGGAGTCCACCCGGATAAGCCCGCAGGTCGCGCACTACACGGGACAGGCGGAGCTGGCCCAGGTCATCCAGCAGGGCCTGGAGGCCCGCAAGTCCGGTGACGTGGGCGGCGCGACGGCCAAACTGGGCCGCGCGGTGCAGCTGGCCAGCGCCTCGGGCAACGAGGACACGGCGAAACTGCTGGCGAAGGTGGTCGACGTCGTCGACGCGGCGAGCGGTACTGTGCGACTCAAGGCCCGGGTCGCGGACGCCGACGAGATGACCCTGGAGACGCGGTCGAAGGTGACCGTACGGGTGAAGAAATAGCGCAGGGGGGACGCCGGCGCGCGGCGTCACACCGCAGCTTCGCGCACAACCTGTGGATCCGCCCCGGGGGGCGGAGGGGGAGCCGGCACGATGCTTTGTCCTAACGGCCACGAATCCGCGGCCACCGACTGGTGCGAGACCTGCGGTATGCGGATGTCCGCGCCGCCGTCCTCGTCGTACAGCACGCGTCCCCCGTCGTCGGCGGCGTCCTCCTCCTCCACGCCGCCGGTCTCGCCGCAGCCCGCCTTCGGCTACGACCCGGGGGCCGCGTCCGCGCAGCTGTGCCCGGCGTGCGGGACGCCGCGGGAGGGGATGGCGCTGTTCTGCGAGGAGTGCCGCTACAACTTCCAGACGCACTCCGCCACCACCTTCGTGCCGCCGCACGCGTCTCCCGTCGTCCCGGCCTCGCCCCCGGTCGCCCCGACCGCGCCGGACCGGCCGCCGTACCAGCGCTACGACTCGCAGCTGTCGCGGCCCTCCCGGGTCAACCGGCCCGCTGAGCCGCTGCCGTCCGAGTCGGTCACGGTGACCTCGGGCTCCGGGGACTTCCTGCTCGACCCGCCGAGTTCGCAGACGGCCGCGCCGGTGCCTTCACCCTCCACCGGGGCCACGGGTTCCGGGTCCCCGGCCGCGTCCGGCAGGGGCGGCGCGTGGCTGGCGGTGATCGGCGCGGACCGGGAGTATTTCACCGCGGTCATGGCCCGCAGCGGCCCGGACGCGAGCGGTCTGTACTTCCCCGCCTTCTCCCCCCAGTTCGAACTGCCGCTGACCGGCCACCAGATCACCATCGGACGGCAGCGGCACAGCACGGGCGAGGCGCCCGACATCGACCTGTCCCGCGCCCCGGAGGACCCGGGCGTCTCCCACAAGCACGCGGTGCTGGTCCAGCAGCCCGACGGCTCCTGGTCGGTGGTCGACCAGGACTCGACCAACGGCACCACCGTCAACCTCGCCGAGGACCCGATCCCCGCGTACACCCCGATCCCGCTGTCCGAGGGCGACCGCGTCCACGTCGGCGCCTGGACGACCATCACCATTCACCGCGTCTGAGTCCGCCTGCCGGTCAGAACGATGACGCGGCCGGTACCGGCCAGGTGTCGGGACCGTCCGGTCGGTCGAGCCAGATCCACTGGCGGCGGCCCTCGACGGTCAGGCCGAAGCGGGTACGCGCCGGATGCCGGTCGAGCAGCGAGGACTCACCGCCCACCGCGGGCGGCTGGATGCCGGCCGCCCGGCCCCGCAGCGGCACGAAATACGCCGGCGTGGACAGGAAGCGCCCTTCGGCCCGGCCCGGACCCGTGACGGTGAGCACCACGAGCCCGGTCGCGAAGGGCGCCAGGATCCGCGCCCCGGGCCGGCACTGCTCGGCCCAGGCCGGCGGCACGGCCGGCAGCTCGCAGGTCGCGATCACCCGGTCGTACGGCGCCCCCGCCGGACACCCGAACGCCCCGTCGCCGGTGACGACGGTGACCGACAGCGCCGCCGCGGTGCCGTAGGCGGCCAGGTGCTCGCGGGCCGGCGCGGTGATCGCCGCGTCCAGGTCGACGGTGGTCACCGCGCCCGTGCCGCCGAGCCGGTGCGCCAGCAGCGCCGCGTTGTAGCCGGTGCCCGCCCCGATCTCCAGTACCCGGTGGCCCTCGCGCAGATCGAGCGCCTCGCACATCAGCGCCATCAGCGACGGCTGGCTGCTGGAGGAGACCAGTTCGCCGCCCGAGACGTGCGTGGCGATCGGCTGGTCGGCGTAGGCCCCGGTCAGCCAGCTCAGCCGCCGCCGCATGTCGGGGTCGTCCGCGGCGAAGCGCCCGTGGCCGGCGGCGTCGTCGGAGCCGCCGCGGTAGTAGACCGGCACGAACAGATGCCGCGGCACCTCGGCGAAGGCGGCCCGCCAGGCCGGGTCGGCGAGCCCGCCGCCCGCGACGATGCGGCGCACCATCCGGCGCCGCAGCGCTGCCGCCGCCGCCCGGAAACGCTGATCACGAGCCGACCCTGCCATCCCTCCATCCTGCGCCCGCGGCAGGGGTCCTACGACCCGGGTCCTCGGCCGGGCCGTCTGCGACCATGGAGGGGTGACTGAGATCCCGTACGGCACGGTCGAGCAGCAGACGTTCTACGAGCTGGTCGGCGGCGAGGACACCTTCCGCCGGCTCGTGCACCGCTTCTACGAGGGCGTCGCGGACGACCCCGATCTGCGGGCGATGTATCCGGAGCAGGACCTCGGTCCGGCCGAGGAGCGGCTGCTGCTGTTCCTGATGCAGTACTGGGGCGGCCCGCGCACCTACAGCGACCAGCGCGGCCACCCGCGGCTGCGGATGCGCCACGCGCCGTTCAAGGTCGACAAAGCCGCGCACGACGCCTGGCTGCGCCATATGCGCGCGGCGGTCGACGACCTGGATCTCGCGCCCGGACACGAGCGGCAGCTGTGGGACTACCTGGTGTATGCCGCGGCCTCGATGGTGAACACTCCGGGCTGACCAGGCCCGCCCCCGCGGTCGGTCACGATCGCATTGCGACAATCTTCGACATGTTTCTATCGGACCCGTTCGGTTGAGAGCATCCGATCAGTAACGGGGACGGGGGCGGCACGGGTGACCGGTTTTGTACTGCTGCGCGTCCGCGCGCACCGGTTGCTGCTCGCCGCCGCCCTGCTCACCGTGCTGCTGACCACCTGCGTGCTGGCCACTCTCGCGTCCTACACCGGCGCAATAGGCGACGCCGCCCTGCGCCGCACCCTCCAGCACCAGGCCGCCGACCGGTCGACCTTCGACGTCAAGGCGTCCCTGACCGGCAAGGACGCGGCCGCGCTCGACCGGGCGGTGCGCGGCGACCTGGACGGCGTCTTCGGCGGGCTGCCCTCGCAGGTCGCCGCCAGCACCAGGTCGGGCTCCTACGGTCTGCCTCCGGCTCTGCGGCCCGCGGGCGTGCCCAGGAGCGCGGACTCCGACCTGACGCTGCTGGCCACCTTCGACCGGGCGCGGCTGAAACTCGTCGGCGGCAGCTGGCCGGCCGCCGCCGCCAAGGGCGCGGACACCGTCGAGGTGGCGGTGCCGGAGACCGTCTCCCGCGCCCTGCACATTGCCGCGGGGCAGCGCATCACCCTGGCCGACCGGCTCGGCGGCCCGCCGCTGCGGATCCGGGTCACCGGTGTCTACCGGCCCGCCGATCCCGGCTCGCCCTACTGGCAGCTCGATCCGCTCGCCGGGCGCGGTGTCCACACCCTCGCCTTCACCACCTACGGTCCGCTGCTCACCGACCCCGGCACCTTCGGCTCGGGGCGGGTCGCGGGCGACGAGATGTCCTGGCAGGCCACCGGCGACTTCGGCGGCGCGCGCACCGGCCGGATCGACGCGCTCGAAGCGGCCGTCCAGGACACCGCCGCGAAGCTGCGTGCCGACAAGGCCACCGGCCCCGCGCAGGCGACCACCGGGCTGCCCGACCTGCTCGACGGGCTGCGCCGCAGTCTGCTGGTGACCCGCTCGACCCTGCTCATCGGCGCCTTCCAGCTGATCATCCTCGCCGCCTTCGCGCTGCTGCTGGTCGCCCAGCTGCTCGCCGAGGAGAGGGCGGGCGAGACCGCGCTGCTGCGCGCCCGCGGCGGCTCACGCGGCCGGGTGGCCCGGCTCGCGGCCGGTGAGGCGCTGCTGCTCGCGCTGCCCGCGGCGGTGATCGCGCCGCTGCTCGCGGGACCCGTCACCCGGCTGCTCGCGGGCACCGGCGCGATGGCCCGCACCGGGGTCACCCTCGACGGCGCGGGCATCGGCAGCGCCTGGCTGGTGGCCGGCGCCGCCGCACTGGCCTGCGCGCTCGCGGTGGTCGTGCCCGCGCTGCGCTCCACCGCCGGCGCCGCCCGCACCCGGCGCGGCGGCCTGCCCGGCGCCTTGCAGGCGGGCGCGGACGTCGGGCTGCTGGTGATCGCCGGGGTCGCGTACTGGCAGCTGCGGCGCAGGGCGGCGGGTGGCGGCGCGCTGAATTCCGACGCCTCGGGCGGCCTCGGCATCGACCCCGTGCTGGTCGCGGCGCCCGCGCTGTGCCTGCTGGCCGGCACCGTGCTGGTGCTGCGCCTGCTGCCGCCCGCGGCCCGGCTCGGCGAACGCCGCGCGGCCCGTGGCAGCGGCCTCGCCCTGGCCCTCGCCGGCTGGCAGCTGGCCCGCCGGCCCCGGCGCGGCGCGGCGGCGGCCCTGCTGCTGGTGCTGGCCGTGGCGATGGGCATGTTCTCGATCGGGCAGGGCGCGAGCTGGGACCGTTCGCAGCGCGACCAGGCGGATTTCGCCGTGGGCGCCGACCTGCGGGTGACCGGCATGACGACCCCGCCGTTCGGCCAGGCGGGCATCTTCACCTCGGTGCGGGGCGTCACGGCCGCGGCGCCCGCCGCCCGCGAGAGCCTGCTGCTGCCCGGCGAGCGGTACGCCACCGCCCTGGTCGTGGACACCGCGGAGGCCGCCGATGCGATGCGGGTCAGGTCCGACCTGACCGGCGGCCGTCCGCTGCCGGCGCTGCTGGCACCGCTGCGTACCGCGCCCGAGAGCCAGGGCTTCGCCGTCGACGCGACGGCCCGGCAGGTGGCCTTCGGCGCCACTTTGACGGCCGCGGGCCCGGACGGCGGGCCCGCGGGGGCCGACGACCAGCCGGACCACGTCAGCGTGGCAGTGGTCGACGCCGAGGGGGTGCCGTACGACTTCGCGCTCGGCGAGCTGCCGCCGGACGGCCGGCCGCACACCCTCACCCTGGACCTGGCCACCGCCTCGGGGAAGGGCGCCCCCGCGGGCCCGCTGCGGCTGGTGCGCTTCGAGACGTCCTACGAGGTGCCTGCCGGTGCCGAGAAGCGGCAGCTCACTTTGTCGTCGGCGCAGGTCACCCGGGCCGACGGCACGGTGGAGCCGCTGCGCACGCCGGGCGGCGGCGCATGGCGGGCCGCGGCCGGCTTCGACGACCCCTCGCTCGGCGACGTCCCGGACGCGACCGTGCCGACCGCCACGGCGGCGCGGGCCGGCGGCCCCGCCCTGCTGTCCTTCGGCTACGGCACCGGCGCCTTCTCGGCCGACACCAACGCCTTCGCCCAGTCCAGCGGCACGGTACGTGTCCGCGCCGACGCCCCCGCGCCCGCGCCGCTCAAAGCCGTCGCCACCGACGGCTATCTGCGGGCGGTCGGCGCGAAGGTCGGCGACACCGTCCAGGTGCAGCTCGGCAATGTGACGGCGCCGGTCGTGATCAGCTCGGCCGTGCACGCGCTGCCCAGCACCGACACGACCCAGCAGGGGGCGCTGCTGCTGGACCTGCGGGCCGTCAACCAGGTGCTCGCGGCCAGCGACGACGCCTCCCCCGTGCAGCCCACCGAGTGGTGGCTGGGCACCGCGCCCGGCGCCGCGGCCCGTACCGCGGCCGCGCTGCGCGCCCGTGACGACGTGGACACCGTGCTCGACCGCGCCGAGGCGGCGGCGGACCTGCGGGGCGACCCGCTCGGCGCCGGGCCGCAGTCGGCGCTGCCCGCCGCGGTGGTCGCGGCGGCCGTGCTGGCCGCGGTCGGCTTCGCGGTCGGCGCGATGGGCGCCGCCCGTGAGCGCAGGACCGAGTTCGCGGTGCTGCGCGCGCTGGGGGCGCCGCGCCGCAAGCTCACCCGGATGCTGGCCGCGGAGCAGGCGCTGCTGGTGCTGGTCTCGCTCGCCGTGGGCCTGGCGCTGGGCACCTTCCTGACCCGGCTGGTCACCCCGCTGATCGTGCTCACCGGCCAGGCCACCCGCCCGGTCCCGCCGCTGGTCGTCGAGCTGCCGGCGGGCCGGCTCGCCGAACTGCTCGCCGTACTGCTCGCCGCCCCGCTGGCCGTGCTCGTCGTGACCGCGACGCGGCGCGGCGCACCGGCGGCGGCCCTGCGTCACCAGGCGGAGGACTGAATGCCGTTCACCGACTCCTGGCTGCGGACGCGGCTGCGCGCCGCCCCGCTGGGCGCCCTCGCGCTGGCCGCGCTCGTCCTGGTCACCGCCTTCCTCGCCGCCGCCCTGCCACGCGCCGTCGACCGCTACGAGGACAGCGCGCTGCGGCGGGCCGTCTCCGGCGCGGCGCCGCGTGACCGCGGCCTGTCGCTGGCCGACGACTATCGCACCTCCGACGGCCCGGGCGCCGACGACAGGCTGGCCCCCGCCACGCTGGACCGCGAGGAGCGGGATTTCCGCGCCCTGCTGCGCCCGCCGCTGCGTATTGCGACGGACGAGGTCGTACAGGGTGTGCGGTCCGGCGCCGAGGCCGAGGTCCCCGACCCCGAACTGCCCCGCACCTCCTCCCACGCGCCCGGCGCCGACCTGGTGGCGCAGGCGGGCCTGGCCGACCACGTCAGGGTGGTGTCGGGCCGGCTGCCCCGGCCCGGGTCCGACGGCCCTGCGGCCCTCGCGCTGGACGGCGTGGTGACCGAGAAGACCGCGCAGGTGCTGCATCTGAAGGTCGGCCAGACCGTCCATATGACGAAGTTCGGCGCGACGCCGCTGTCGGTCCTGATCAGCGGCATCGTGGCGCCGCGCGACCCGGCGGCCGGCTACTGGACCATGGACGACGACCTGCTCGCCCCGCTGGTCAGCTTCCCGCCGCACCTGATGATCTCCCCGCCTGAGACGTACTGGCACTTCACGGTGCTGATCGACCGCACCGCGGCACGCTCCATCCCGCTGCTGGGCACGGGCGCGACGATGTACTGGCACCACCCGCTGGCAGCCGCGCGGCTGACCGGGCACGACGTGCCCGCGCTACAGGCGGAACTGGCCGCCCTCGGCAATGGTCCGCTGGCGACGCAGTTGACCACGTCCACCAAGTCGCCGTCGCTGCACACGGTCGCCGGGGTCACCACCGTCCTGAGCACCTTCGCCGCCGACCGCACGGCCGCGCAGCCGCTGGTGCTCATCGCGGCTGTCGGCGTGGGCACCACGGCCCTGGCGGTGCTGCTCATGGCGGCGGGCCTGGCCGCCGACCGCAGGCGCGGCGAGATCGCGCTGCTGCGCTCCCGCGGCGGCTCGCTGCGCGGCATCTTCCGGCGGCTGGTCACCGAGACCGCGGCGGCGGCCGTGCCCGCGGGGGCCGCCGGCACGCTGCTCGCGCTGCTGGTGCTGCCCACCGGGCGGTACGCGACATCGCTGGCGCTGGGTGCGCTGGTCACCGCCGCGGGGGCGCTGGCGATGCCGCTGCGGGCCACGCTGCGCGTACGGCGGCCCCGCCCGGCGGAACGCGAGGACCTCGTGGCGCTGCGGCCCTCGCGGCGGCGCCTGGTGCTGGAACTGACGGTGACGGTGCTCGTGGTCGGCGCGGTGACCGCGCTGCGGCGGCGGGGTACGGCCGACGGCGCCGATCCCTTCCTGGCTGCGGCGCCGGTCCTGGTCGCGGTGGCCGCCGCGCTGGTGCTGCTGCGGCTCTACCCGCTGCCGCTGCGCCGGCTGGCACGTCCGGCGGCGCGGCTGCGGGGCGCGGTGACGCACCTGGGGCTGGCCAGGGCGGGGCGGGCCTCCTCCGGTGGACAACTGCCGCTGCTCGCGCTGCTGGTGGCGCTGACGGTGGCGTCCTTCGGCGGCTCGGTGCTGGCCGGCATCAGCCACGGCAGGGACCGGGCCGCCGCGATGGCGGTCGGCGCGGACGCCCGCGTCGACTCCTCCTTCCCGCTGGACGCCAAACTGCCGGCCGCGGTCGCGAAGGTGCCGGGCGTGGGCGAGGTGGCCGCGGTCCGGATCGAGCCGCACGCCGCCAACCAGGACATCCCGCTGAATTTCGCGCTGCTGATCGTCGACGACCCGGCCGCGTACGCCCGTATGACGCGTTCTGCGGGGATGCCGGCCTTCCCCGCGGACGCGCTCGGGGCGCGGGTCGCCGCGGGCTCGCACGGCCCGCTTCCCGCGGTCGTCTCGCCGAACATCGCCGCCCTGCTCGGCGGCAGCCGGAAGCCGGTCGAGACCGGTGTCGGCATCAGCGACATCCGCTCCGTGGCGACCCTGCGGTCCACCCCCGCGGTCGCCGAAGGCGAGTTCGTCATCGTCTCCGGGCGGCAACTCCACGCGCAGCACCCGCGGCTCGCCGTGTACCCGCAGTACGGAGGCCCGACGCTGCTGCTGGCCGCCGCCGCACCGGGGCAGCACATCGACGGCGCCGCGCTGCGCTCGGTCACCGCACGCGGCAGCAGCCCGGCCGCGGTGCTGCTGCGCAGCGAGCAGCGGGCGGCACTGTCCGACAGCCGGTTGCAGAAAGGCGCCCGCGGCCTCTACCTGGCGGCGGTCGCCGCCGGGGCCGGTTACAGCGTGCTGGCGCTGCTGCTGTCGCTGATGGCCGCGGCGCCCGGCCGGCTCGCGCTGCTGGCCAGGCTGCGCACGATGGGGATGACCCGGCGGCAGTCCCGGCGCCTGGTGCTGCTGGAGATGCTGCCGCAGGTGCTGCTCGCGGCGGTCGGCGGGGTACTGGTCGGCCTCGCCGTCATCCCGCTGCTCGGCCCCGGCATCGACCTGGCCGCCCTCACCTTCGGCGGCGGCGGGCCCGCGGTGGCGCCGTCGCCCGGCGCCGGTGTCGGGCTGCGCGCCGACCCTTGGTCCCTCGCCCTGCCCTCGGCCGGCCTGCTGCTGCTCGCCTGCGCGGTGCTGCTCGGCCAGGCCTGGGCGAGCGGGCGACGCCACGAAAGCACCGAGTTGAGAGCGGGTGACCGGACGACATGAGCGGACACGGTACGACGGAGGGGCCGGGCGCAGGCACTCCTGGCAGCGGGTCCCCGGGCGTTTCCGGCAGCGGGTCCTCCGGCGGCCCCGGCCGCGGGTCCGTACCCGCCGGCGGGTCCGTACCCGCTCCGAGCAGTCTCGCGGAGCTGGAGCGGCAGGTCGCCGAGCGGCGCGACGGGCCCGCGTACGGCCAGGACTCGCTGATCAGCTGTGACCGGCTGGTGCGGATCTTCACCGCCGACGGGGTGGAGGTGCAGGCCCTGCAGGGCCTCGACCTGCTCGTCGCCAAGGGCGAACTGATGGCGCTGGTCGGGGCGTCGGGCAGCGGCAAGTCCACGCTGCTCAACATCCTGGCCGGGCTCGACGTCCCGACCGCCGGCGCGGCCTCGGTCGGCGGCTACGACCTGCTGGCCATGGACGCCAAGTCCCGGCTCCGCTATCGCCGGGAGGTCGTCGGCTTCATCTGGCAGCAGACCTCGCGCAATCTGCTGCCGTATCTGACCGCCGCCCAGAACGTCGTCCTGCCCATGCAGTTGTCCGGCCGCGGCGGGCTGCGGCACAAGCGGCAGCGGGCCGCCCGCGCCACGGAACTCCTCGGTATCCTCGGCGTCTCCCACTGCCACGACCGGCACCCGGGCCAGATGTCGGGCGGCGAGCAGCAGCGGGCCGCCATCGCGGTCGCCCTGGCCAACGACCCGGCGGTCGTCCTGGCCGACGAGCCCACCGGCGAACTGGACTCCGCCACCGCCGAGCAGGTCTTCGGCGCCTTCCGCACCGCCAACGAGCAGCTGGGCACCACTGTCGTGGTCGTCACCCACGACCAGTCCGTCGCCGACGCCGTGCACCGCACGGTCGCCATCCGGGACGGCCGCACCGCCTCCGAGGTGGTCCGGCGCACCGAGATCGACGAGCACGGCCAGGAGTCGGTGGTGGCCCGCGAATACGCCACCGTCGACCGGGCAGGGCGGCTCCAGCTCCCCCGCGACTACGCCGAGGCGCTGGCCATCCGCCGCCGCGTCCTGCTGGAACTCCAGCCGGACCACATCACCGTCCGCCCCGACGAGCATCCGGCCGAGCGGCAGGACTGACGCGCGGGCGTCGGACCGGGGTGAAGGCCGTGCCGGCGGGTCAGTCGGGCCCGGGGACAGGCCGGGCCAGGGTAAGACGTGCGGAACGTCAGGCGGGCGAGAAGCTCAGCCCCGCCGCGGGCGACTCGCGCCGTACCGCCACCGAGCCGTATTCGGTACGCAGCCGCGTCCACGGTCCCGCCGCCAGCAGCGCGACGGTGTCGTCGCCGTGCCCGCGCAGGAAGCCCAGCGCGTGGGCCGCGTGGACCACGCGCAGCGTCGTGCCCTGGTAAGGCCGCGTCCACAGCTCCTCCGCGAGCGCGTCCAGCACCGCCCGGGTCCGCTGCTGCTGCGGCAGCCGCTCGGTACGTGCCCGGAATTCCGCTACAGCCTCGGCCGCCGCCTTGCGGACCTGCCCCGGGTCGAACTCCGCCTCCCGGCGCCATCCGCCGCGCGGCGGCAGCAGCCCGGCCCAGGCGGGACCGGTGACGGACGGCGGCAGTTCGAATCCCCCGGCTGCCGCCGACACCGCTTCGAGCAGTTGCCCGGCCGACACCGTGGCGTCGACCGCGTCGGCCACCGCGGCGGAGCCGTGCAGCGCGACGCTGCGCACGGCGAGCACGCCGCCGAACGGCGGGTGCCCGAAAACGCCGAGCGCCGGCTCGTCGCGCGCGGACCGCAGCCGCACCACGGCCGCCTTGTCCCAGCGCACCAGCCGCCCGAGGAAGGCGGCCAGATCCGCCGCCTCCCCCGCGGTGTCGCAGCCTCCGCCGCCGTCGTGGCGTTCTTGGCGCTCCTGCCCGAGTGCCAGCCGGACAGCGGTCATACGGCGACGGCTCCGTCGTCGCGGTACATCTCCAGGAAGGACCGCTCCTCGGCCGTGATCCGCCGCGGCCTGGCCGCGGCCAGGTTGTACGGCACCACGACGGTCGAGGCCCGGGCGTAGACCGTCTGCTCGTCCTTGACCTCGTAGCGGACCGTCATGGACGCCGCCGAGATGTCGGTCACCCACGTCTCGACGTCCACCGGCTCGTGCCGGTGGACCAGCGGCCGCAGATAGTCGATCTCGTGCCGCGCCACGACCGAGCCGCCGGTGAACGACGCGCTCCCCTCGCCCGGCGCCAGGCGGAACATGAAGTCGATCCTGGCCTCTTCCAGATACCGCAGGAAGGTCACGTTGTTGACATGGCCGAAGGCGTCCATGTCCGCCCAGCGCAGTGGGCAGCGGAAGATGTGCCGTGCCATCAGCCGCGCGTCAGCTTCTTGTACGTGGCGCGGTGCGGCCTGGCCGCGTCGGCTCCGAGCCGCTCGACCTTGTTCTTCTCGTAGGACTCGAAGTTGCCCTCGAACCAGAACCACTTCGAGTTGCCTTCGTAGGCCAGGATGTGGGTGGCCACCCGGTCGAGGAACCACCGGTCGTGGGAGACGACCACGGCCGCACCGGGGAATTCCAGCAGCGCGTTCTCCAGCGACGACAGGGTCTCGACGTCGAGGTCGTTGGTCGGTTCGTCGAGCAGCAGCAGGTTGCCGCCCTGCTTGAGGGTGAGCGCCAGGTTCAGCCGGTTGCGCTCACCGCCGGACAGCACTCCCGACGGCTTCTGCTGGTCGGGGCCCTTGAAGCCGAACGCCGACACATAGGCGCGCGACGGCATCTCGACCTGGCCGACGTTGATGTAGTCCAGGCCGTCGGAGACGACCTCCCACAGCGTCTTCTTCGGGTCGATGTTGGCCCGGTTCTGGTCGACGTAGGAGATCTTCACGGTCTCGCCGACCTTGATGACACCGGAGTCCGGGTCCTCCAGCCCCTGGAGCATCTTGAACAGCGTGGTCTTGCCGGCGCCGTTGGGGCCGATGACGCCCACGATGCCGTTGCGCGGGAGGGTGAACGACAGGTCGTCGATCAGCACCTTGTCGCCGAACGCCTTGGACAGGTGCTGGACCTCGACCACGATGGCGCCCAGCCGCGGACCCGGCGGGATCTGGATCTCCTCGAAGTCCAGCTTCCGCATCTTGTCGGCCTCGGCCGCCATCTCCTCGTAGCGCGCCAGGCGTGCCTTGGACTTGGCCTGCCGCCCCTTGGCGTTGGAGCGGACCCAGTCCAGCTCCTCCTTGAGCCGCTTGGCCCGCTTGGCGTCCTTCTGGCCCTCGACCTTGAGCCGCGACGCCTTGTTCTCCAGGTACGTCGAGTAGTTGCCCTCGTACGGGATCGCCCGGCCGCGGTCCAGCTCCAGGATCCACTGCGCCACGTTGTCCAGGAAGTACCGGTCGTGGGTGACGGCGACGACGGTGCCGGCGTACTTGGCCAGGTGCTGCTCCAGCCACTGCACGGACTCGGCGTCCAGGTGGTTGGTGGGCTCGTCGAGCAGCAGCAGGTCGGGCGCTTCGAGCAGCAGCTTGCACAGCGCCACCCGGCGCTTCTCGCCACCGGACAGCGTGGTCACCTGCCAGTCACCGGGCGGGCAGCCCAGCGCGTCCATCGCCTGCTCCAGCTGTGCGTCCAGGTCCCACGCGTTCGAGTGGTCCAGCTTCTCCTGGAGCCTGCCCATCTCGTCCAGCAGGGCGTCGGAGTAGTCCGTCGCCATCAGTTCCGCGATCTCGTTGAACCGGTCCAGCTGCGCCTTGATCTCGGCGACCCCGTCCTGCACGTTCTCCAGGACGGTCTTGGACTCGTCCAGCGGCGGCTCCTGCAGGAGCATGCCGACGCTGAACCCGGGCGACAGGAACGCATCGCCGTTCGACGGATGCTCGAGGCCCGCCATGATCTTGAGCACGGTGGACTTACCGGCACCGTTCGGGCCGACCACACCGATCTTCGCGCCCGGCAGGAAGCTCAGCGTCACATCATCGAGGATGACCTTGTCGCCGTGCGCCTTGCGCGTCTTGCGCATCGTGTAGATGTACTCAGCCAAGAGAAACCGTCCGGCAGATCGAGAAGGGCCAATGTGCGGCTCCGCCGCGTGAGGGCAGATACACCCCATCTTGCCGTACGTCCACCCCTGCGGGCGAATGGCTACGTCAGCCCCTCCTCCGGCCCGCTCCCGGTAGCCGCCTGCCGTCATCGGCCGGCCCCGCGGAACAGGTCGAGCGGGTGTGCGCGATGGCCCGCGACCGCCGCTCCGGGAGATTTCCTGAGCCGGCCCCTCACCGACGGGAACCGCCGGTGAGGGGCCGCTTCACGTCCCGGCCAGGAGGATAAACACCGGGCCGTGCGTCCGCTCATGGGGGCGGACGGGTCCCGGCGCCGGGAGTGGGGGCGCCGGGACCCGGTGGATCACTGCGCGGAGGTCGCGCTCTTCTTGCGGCGGAAGAAGAACACCGCACCGCCACCGAGGACGACCAGGGCGACCGCTATGCCCGCGATCATCGGTGTGGAGCTGCTGCTACCGGTCGCGGCCAGGTTCTGGTCGCTTCCGGCCGGGCTCGGCTGGTTCGCCGGAGGGGTCGGCGCGGTCGTGGCGCTCTTGCAGTCCAGCACACCCTCGAACGACTTCACCGACTTGTCGGGCAGGGTGATGTCGATCTTGTAGTGCTGATCCTCGGCGACCGGGACCGTCACGGTCTTCGACGCGCCCGGGGCGACGCTGTAGTCCTTGCCGCCCAGGGTGAAGGTCAGGTCCTCGTCGCCCTTGTTGGCTGCGGTGACGTCGACGCCGCCCTTGGCGCAGTTCACCGCGGCGCTCACCGCGGGTATCGGGCCCTTCTTCGCCCACGTGACCGTGGCCTGCGCGGTCAGCGGGGTGGTGTCGGAGCCGGCCAGGATCTGGGTCTGGCTCGCAGCGTCGTTGGCACCGAAACCGATGAAGGCGCGGCCGATCGGCACCGTGGTGGTGGCGGTCACCTTGACCGCCGCGTTGCCGTCCTTGGTGCCCGCGGGGATGTCGAAGTAGAGCTTGCTGCCGTCCTTCGCCGTGGTCACCGTCTTACCGTCGGCGTCCACCAGCTTGACGCCCGCGGTGTCGGGAGTGATTTCCGCCGCGGCGGAGTCCGCGTTGGTGTGCACGGTCACCGGACCGATGCGGTCACCGGACTTGCCCGAGACCGAGGGCGGGTCCAGGGTCAGCGACGCGTCCGGCTCGGCGACCGCGACGGCCGTGTGGGACAGGTAGTCGGCCAGCTGCTCGGCCGCCGGGTCGTTCGCCTTCGCGGTCGGGTCGTCCGAGAGACGCCAGATGGCGACCTGGGTGCCGGCGGCGGCGGTCTTCTTGGTCAGCGGCCCGGCGCCGGCGGTCTTGGCCAGCCCGTCGAGGTCATCGACCTGCGGGAACGAGTGGTTGAGTATCCACGCGATCTTCCCGGCGTTGGCCCGGTCCTTGCCCTCCTGGTAGAGCGACGTCGCGCTCCAGGGCACCTCCTGGTACTGGGCGTCCGGCTTGGTCGTGTTGAACAGGTCGATGCAGTACGAGTAGAAGCTCTTGCCACCGCCGAGGTCCATCTTGAACAGACCGGCCGGCTCGTGGTCGTTCGTCTTGCCGTCCTTGGTGGCGACCGTGGCGAGGTCCGAGAGATCGCCCTGGATGCCGCTCAGAACGGCGGTCGCACCGCTCGACGACGGTGTCGTGTCGTCCGCGACCGCGCTCCCGGCGCCTGCGACGGCGCCCGCCGCGAGCAGGCCGGTGGCAATACCGGCCGCCGCGAGGCGGGCAGCGCTCCGCCTGTAGGTGTTGAACATGGATTTCCCCTCCGGGCAAGGCGTGTCGATGAAAAGAGGGTCGCCTCGCCTGCAGCTCCGAGCCCCCGTATGTCAATGCCGAAATCCTAGGAACCACGCGCACCAGGAGCACCGAAAGGGTTACCGCCCACCCTTTTCGCATCCCAATCGTTACCCACTTGCGCACATGTTTCCGCAATTGTCGACAAGTCCCCGGCGCGATTATTCCGTGGAAATACCGTTGAATACGGATACTGCACGGATTCAGGACATCGCCACCGCGGCGACCGGTGGCGGAGCGGCCGGCTCCGGCAGGGTCGCGGGCGGCGCCGACGTCCGACTGAACCGTGTGGTGCCGCGCGCCAGATCGTGGCCGACGGCCACCGCCTCGATCTCCGCGGCCGTAAAGCGGCGCCCGTCACGCTCGTCCTCGCGGATTTTCAACCGCCCCTGCACGACGAGCGGTTCGCCCAGCCCCACCGACTCCTTCACGTGCCCCGCAAGCGTGCGCCAGGCACGTACCGTGTAGAAGCTGGTGGCGCTGTCCGTCCACGCCCCGCGCTCCGAGTCCCACCGGCGCGCGGTGGTGGCCAGCCGGAAGCGGGTGACCCCCACACCGGTGGCGGTCGTGTACATCTCGGGCTCCGTCGCCACGTTTCCTACGACGGTCACCAGGGTCTCGTTCATCGCACGGTCCTCACTTTCCGCGGCGCCCCGCGGTGGGACGCTCTGAGAACATCGTGCACCAAATCGGGACGGTCAAGGAAAGACCATCCTGAATATGTGGATAACCTGGCACCTGTGGATAACCGCGTCACCCGGACGAGTGAGAATGGGATTGCGCGGAGTGGGAATCGCGTGCGTGCCCCGCGCGCGGAGAGGTATCTGCGACCACCGCGAACTGCTCGCGCACCTCGCGATAGCGCATCAGCTCCGCCGCGACCGGTTCGAGCACCCGGGCCCTCCCGCAGTCGGCGGCGGCGTCCCGCAGCCGCCGCTCGGCGGCCTGGCCGTACCGGCGGGCCGGACCGCGGGCGGCCATCCTGCAGCCCGCCGAGACCAGCGGGCCGCCGATCCCCCCGGCCGCGATCATCACCACCGGCACCCACCAGGTGAGTTCGATCGAACCGACCGCGCGCACGATCAGGCACACCGCGCCCGCGACCGCCAGCGCCATCAGCAGCCACTGCATGCCATGGGCGGCCGGCCACCAGCCGGGCCGCTCCGGCGGGCCGGGCTCGGCCCGTCTCGCCGCGCCGTCAAGCGCCACGGGCAGGCCCTCGCCACCGCGCTGGGCCGCGTCACGCACCGCCTGGGCCCAGGGCACGGGCAGCCCCCGGGCGGCGTCGGCGGCCAGGCCGCGCACGGCTTCCCCGACCAGCGGCCGGGAGGCCACCGGGCCCGCGAAGCCGACCGTGCTCCCCGGTCCGCTGCGCCGTACGGGTGAAGTCGGCGTTTCCCGGGATCCGGGGGAACCGGCACCCGCGCCGGTCCGTTCTCCCATCAACCGCCCCCACGGTGTGCCGCACGCCTCACGAGCGGCAACCGCCCAGTCCCGTTCCGCCGACTGACCCGCTCCGGCCGCACCCACCGCGTCCGCCAGCCGGTCGACGAATTCCTCCCGCGCCGGATCGGTGAGCCCGGCGCCGCCCTCTCCCACATAGAGCGGGCGCAGCCGACTCGCCGTGAGGTCCATGTCGGCAGCCAGCCGGCGGCCGGCCGCGGTGCGTTCGGCGACGATCTGGACCAGCACAGCGCGCAGATCGGGTACACCATGCCCGGTGAGCGCGGAGGTCGCCAGCACCACCGCACCGGCCTCACCGTGCTCGCCCACCGCGAGGCCGTCCTCGTCGAGCAGTCTCCGCAGGTCGTCCAGGACCAGGTCCGCCGAGTCCCCCGGCAGCCGGTCCACCTGATTGAGCACCAGCACCGTCACATCGGCATGCCCGGAAAGGGGGCGCAGATAGCGTTCATGCAGCGCAGCATCGGCGTATTTCTCGGGGTCGAGCACCCAGACGACAACATCGACGAGGTGCAGCAGCCGGTCCACCTGCGCACGGTGGCCGGGCGCGGCGGAGTCGTGGTCGGGCAGGTCGATCAGCACCAGCCCGTCCAGGCTCGTCCCGCCGGCCGGAGTGCCTCCGGCGCACTCACCACCGGCGCCGTCAAGCCGTGAACCGGCCGGACAGCTGCCATCGCCGACCGGAAGGGCGGCGGACCCTCCGAAGTCACCGCCCGCGGGTCCTGCGTCCCACGGATTCGCACCGCCCGCAGCGTCCATGACGGTGTCCCGGAATCCGCCGGTGCCGAAGTCCGCGCTCCCGGCGGCCGTGTCACCACCGCCCGTGCCACCGGTCGGCGCGGGGATCCGGGCGCTCCGCAGGGTGTAGCGGTCCTGTGGGGCGACGCCCAGCCGGTCCAGCAGTCCGGCAGCCCGCTCGGGTTGCCAGGCGCAGGCGACCGGGCGGGCCGTGGTGGGCCGGCGCGTGCCGGTCTCGGACAGTGGAAGTCCGGCCAGGGCGTTGAAGAGGGCCGACTTGCCGCTGCCAGTGGCACCCGCCAGCGCCACCACGGTGTGTTCGAGGGAGAGCCGCCGACGTTCGCCGATGCGTTCCAGCAGCTCACCGGTCTCGGCGAGAGCGTCGGGGTTGATCCGGGTCCTGGACAGGCCGAGCAGTTCGCCGAGCGCGTCCACCCGCGCGCCCAGCGGATCGACCGCCGTGCCGCCGGTGGCGGCTCCGGGCTGCGTCCCGGACCCGGAGCCCGAGTCCGGGCTGGAGAAGTCGGTGGCGGGGCGGCCTCGTCCCGGCTCCGGGGTCGCGGCCGGCAGGTCGGTGGTGGTCGAGCGCACCCGGGGTCACCTCTCCTTTTGCAGTAGGGACAGCGCGGAGATCAGCGAGGCCTGCTGCCCGGATGTGACGTCGAAGCCGTCGACGGGCGCGAGTCTGCGGTCGCGTTCGCCGTCGAGCAGTCCGGCGACGGCGTCGGCGAGCCGGTCGCGGGCCGCGTCGCGCATGCGCAGGGCGGCGTGGGCCCCGATGGTCTCGGCGAGGCGTTCCCCCGCGGTGCGCCCGCGCCGGCCGCCGAGCAGCGCGGTGGTCAGCAGGGCGGCGACGTCCTCCGGGTCGGCGGTGGGGCGCTCGGTGTCGCGGGCGGCCCGCAGGTGGGCGTGGGCGAGATCGGTGACGGCGCGGCGCCAGCGGCGCACGCCCTTGTCGATCCGGGCGGCAACGGCCACCCGGTCGCGATCCGGGCGGTAGGCGGGTTCGTCGAGCAGCGCGGCGCCCGCCGGGTCGCGCTGCCAGATGTCGGCGATGCGCTCGTCCGCTGCGTCGGTCTCGGTGCGCAGCAGCGCGGCCAGTTCCTCGGCGAGAGCGAACTGGAGGGTGTCGGCGCCGCAGGCGGGGTAGCCCCGCCAGTGGGCCAGCGCCTCACCGGCGAGCATGGCGCCCGCGCGGACGGCGGCGTCGATGTGCTCGGCGGCCAGTTCGTAGGCGTCCTCCGCAGCGCGGGCCAGCCGCAGGGCCGCGGCGTGCTGGGCCGCGGACGCGGCGGCCAGGGAGGGCAGCCGGCTGCCCAGCGAGTTGAGGACACCCGCGGCTGTGCGGCGGGCGGCGTGCTGGCGGGCCGCGGGGTCCTGGGCGCAGTGCGTGAGCCATTCGCGCAGCCCGGCGACGGTGGTCTGCGGCAGCAGGCCCCCGCCGCCCGCCGACTCGGGCAGTTCCGGGACGGTGAAGCGCGGCACGTCGCCGAGGCCCGCCTTGGCCAGCAGCGCGGCGTAGTGCCTGCTGACGTCGTCGGCGATCTGGTGGGGGACTCGGTCGAGGACGGTGGCGAGGGTGACGTCGTATTCCTTGGCGGTCCGCAGCAGGTGCCAGGGCAGCGCGTCGGCGTAACGGGCGGCGGTGGTGACCAGGATCCAGATGTCGGCCGCGCAGATGAGTTCGGCGGCGAGTTCACGATTGCGGGTGACGAGGGAGTCGATGTCGGGGGCGTCGAGGAGGGCCAGGCCGCGCGGGAGGGAGTCGTCGCACTCCAGCCGGAGTTCGGCCCGGGCGGGCTCGCTGCGGTCAGGGGCGTCGTCGTCGCCCCTGACCCGCTGACGCACGGCCCAGGCGCGGGTCAGGCCGGGCAGGACACGCGGGTCGGCGAACCAGGCGCGGTCCTCCGGGTGGCAGACCAGCACCGGCGTGCGGGTGGTGGGACGCAGCACACCGGATTCGCTGACACGACGGCTGATAAGAGAGTTGACAAGCGTCGACTTGCCCGCTCCTGTCGACCCGCCGACCACCGCGAGCAACGGCGCCTCGGGTGCGGTGAGCCGGGGTACGAGGTAGTCGTCGAGTTGGGTCAGCAGTTCCTGGCGGGTGCGGCGGGCCCGGCCCGCTCCGGGCAGCGGGAAGGGGAAGCAGGCGGCGTCGACGCGGTCACGCAGCGCGGACAGCGCGTCGATCAACTCTGGCCGTACGTCCAAGATCGCCACGTCGGCAGAATGCCCCATATTGGAGCATTTACGAAGCGTATTTTGGGTAATTGGCCCCATTCAGCCCGGATAGCGGCCACCCGGTGGCGGGCGGTCCGGTCTCGGCAGCGCGACCCGGGACGACCCGGCAACACCTGCGGAAAGGCCGCGCAAAGGTCACAAGAAGGTCTGCAGAACGCCGCGGAACCGCTGGTCGGCGGTGTCGTATGAGGCTCAGGAGCCAGAATGAGCCACCGGCATAACGAGTGCACAACAGCAGTGTTGCGACCCGTCAAAAGCGATGCGACTTCCGCGCCTGCCTGCGATTATCGGACCGCTTCACCGAACCTCCACAACGTGTCACGCGGGTGAAGCAGACGGCAGCACGGACGCGGCGCCCTATCCTTGACCTCGGTACAGGTCACGGAACCAGCCAGGGGCGAAGACAGCCGCGACCACTGTCCGGCCCCCGTAGCTCAGCGGATAGAGCAGGTGCCTTCTAAGCACTTGGCCGCAGGTTCGAGTCCTGCCGGGGGCGCACACACGCGGCCGACGACCCATCGGGGCGTCGGCCGCCGCCGGTCGGCTGCACCAGCCCCTCGCCCGAAGACCACCGAAAACGCGGGTCGCCTGGAATGTAGCGGGGCCCGCGTAGCGACCGTGTAAGGACCGCTCCGCCGCAATCGGCATACCTCCACCCCGCCGCACCGGGATTTCTTACGGAGCCGGGACAGTGAGGCGATACGCCCGTTTCATCCCGACAGTGGCATGATGCGCGAGTTAGCGTGACGATCAGCCCGGCAGCAGTTCCCTGCGCCGCCAACTGCTTTGATCTATACGGTAGTTGACGGCTTCCTCGGCATGCCGGGCACCATCGATGAGCCCTCCTGACCTGCATGAGGAGATCAAGCATGCCGTCGTCCAACGTCCGCAAGACCCGCCCGGGCCGTGCCGCCCGCGCCACCGCCGTCGGCGCCGCAGCGGTGGCCGCAGCCGCCGTACTCGCGGCTCCCGCCGCGAGCGCGGCCACCCCCCGGCACGCCACCGCCCGGGACAGCGCCCCCGTCTTCGTCCAGAGCGACAACACCACGGCGAACACCGTCGTGGCGTACCACCGCAACCCCGACGGTTCGCTCGACCGCCGCGGGGTCTACGCCACCGGCGGCCGGGGCGGCGTCCTCGACGGCTCGGTCGTCGACCACCTCGCCTCGCAGGGCTCGCTCGGCTACGACCGCGAGCACCGGCTGCTCTACGCGGTCAACGCGGGCAGCGACACCGTCACCGTCTTCGCGGTCCGCGGCGACCGGTTGCGGCGCCTCCAGGTGCTCCCCTCCGGCGGCGACTTCCCGGTCAGCGTGGCCGCGCACGGCGACCAGGTGTACGTCCTGAACGCCCGCGGCGGCGGCTCGGTCCAGGGCTACGTGTGGAACGGCGGGCGGCTGGTGCAGGCACCCGGCAGGCACCGCGACCTCCGTCTCACGGTCGCCTCACCGGAATTCACCCACACCCCCGGCCAGGTCGGCTTCACCCCGGACGGCTCGCAGCTGATCGTCACCACCAAGGCCGCGGCCAACACCATCGACGTCTTCCCGCTCACGCCGTCCGGCGCCCCCGCCGCGCACCCGGTCGTCACCTCGACCCCCGACGCGGTGCCGTTCGGCTTCGCCTTCGACCGCGCGGGGCGCCTCCAGGTCACCGAGGCGGGGCCGAACGCGGTGGCCACCTTCGCCGTCCACCGTGACGGCACCCTGCGCCGGCTCGGCCAGGTGGCCACCGGGCAGATGGCGACCTGCTGGGTGGTCTCGACCGGAGGCCACCTCTACGCGTCCAACGCGGGCAGCGCGACCCTGTCCGGCTACCGGGTGGAGCCGCGCGGCCCGCTGACCTCGCTCGGCACCACCCCGACCCACGACGGCACGGTGGACGCAGCCGCGTCCTCCGACGGCCGCGACGTCTATGTGCAGACCGGCGCCCAGGGCATCGTGGACGAATTCCGCGTCGGTCACGACGGCTCGCTCACCCGGATCGGATCGGTCACCGTGCCCGGCGCGGTCGGCGGCGAAGGCATCGCAGCCGGCTGACGCGCGACGCCTGGCGGCCCGCGGGCCGCCACCCGTCCGGGGAGATACACGTAGCACCCCCACAGCCTCGCCATTCCCGCCCGCCACACTGGTCGGTCGGGGGTGGCGAGGTTTGTTCAAGTCGTACGAGTCTCTTATGGGGTTGTGAGATGGTGTGCGCCGTAGCCACCTCTGCCGGACCGCAGGTACGGCGGCCTGTACAACGACGGCCGCCCGGCAGTCATGTCGCAGCCATGGGGTAGTTTTTCTCTCTCCGCGTGCTATCGATGCGAGGATCGTTTGCGTATGGATTCCACACTCCCCGGGGCCACGTCGGCCGCGTCGGCGGCACGGCGGCGGAGGCGACTGAACCACAGGATCAGGGACGGGCTGCGCGATCTGAGCGTCCAGCTGGCGCTGCTGAACCACCAGATCGGTATGCAGCTCGATCTGCGCGACGCCGACCTGGAATGCCTGGACCTGATCAGCCGGTACGGACCGATCGGTCCGACTGCCCTTGCCAAACGCGCCGGTATGCACCCCGCCACCCTGACCGGCGTCCTCGACCGGCTGGAGCGCGGCAACTGGGTCGTGCGCACCCCGAACCCGACCGACCGCCGGGCCGTCCTGGTGCAGGTCGTCAAGGAGCGCGCGGCCGAGGTGACGTATCTCTTCTCCGGGCTGAACACCGCGGTCGACGGGATCTGCGCCGAGTACGACGACGACGAGCTGGTCCTGATCGCTGACTTCCTGCTGCGTACGGCACGCGCCGGGCGGATCGCCACCGACGAACTGGCCGACAGCTGACGCCCCGCACCGAACGGTCGGTGCGGATGTCACATCTCACCGTGGTCCTCCATCTCAGTTGAACAAGCGCGTTCAATGAGGAGGCCACGTATGTCCGACGACCCCGCCGAACTGCCGGAGGACTGCGTCGGCCCATGGCTGTGGGATCCGGCGGTCAACGACCCGCAGCAGCGGTCCCGGCCCGCCGCAGGTGACAGCGCCTGGCCGGAGACGCGGCCCGACTCGCTGTCGGCGGCGCTGCTGGTGGTGATGGAGACGCTGCCCCCGCTGGAGCGGGCGGTGTTCGTACTGAACGAGGTCTTCGGCTACCCGCACGCCGAGATCGCCGACATGCTGGGCCGCCCCCCTCACGCCGTCCGGCAGCTGGCGCACCGGGCACGCGAACACGTCCAGGCCCGCCGCCCGCACCACGCGCGCATCCGCGGTTCCGACGACGACTGACCGAGCAGCTCATCGCCGCCGTGATGGCCCGTGACCGATCCGACGAGCCGTACCGGTGCCGGCCGCACCCCGCATCCCCGCCGGGACGGCCGGCACCGCCCCCGCTCAGCACCTCCTTCGTGGCGTCTCCCGTGAGCCGTCGGTCATCTCGACCGCCCGACCGCGCACTTGCCCGTTCGCGATATTTGTCACCGTTATGCGGGTTCTTTGTCACAGAAGATCAACAAGCCCATGTGGCCTGCGCCCGCGCGTCGTTGGCCGGACGAGTGTGCTGACCGGCAGACACCCCGCGCCCGGAGGTAACAGACATGACGGACCGGACCCTGTGGTCGTACGCGGACATCGCGGCGCACATCCGCGTGCAGATCGACACCGTGCGCTCCTACCGCAAGCACGGGCACTTGCCCCATCCCGACCTGGTGGAAGGCGGTAAGCCCTACTGGTACGCGGACACCATCAGGGCGTGGAGCGCCCGGCGGCCGGGGAACCGCGGCCGCCGGGGTCCGGACTGACCGTCAGTTCCTGCTCGCCGGCTCGGGGTCCCGACGCTCACCGGAGCGCGGGGCCGCGACGGCCGTCCCGGACACCTGCGGGCCGCCGCCCTCGGATATGCCGAACCGGTCGTGGAATCTGCGCAGCACCGGCGGCGCCCACCAGGTGGCTCTGCCGGTCAGCCGCATCACCGCGGGCACCAGCAGCGTACGGATCACCATCGCGTCCATCAGTACCGCCAGCGCGATGCCCAGTCCCAGCATCTTGGTATTGGTCACCCGGGACATCCCGACGCCGACCATCACCACGGCCAGGATGACCGCGGCGGCCGTGATCAGTCCCCCGGTCCGGCGGAGCCCGAAGACGATGGACGCCTGATGGTCACCGGTCCTGTCGAACTCCTCCTTGATCCGGGAGAGCAGGAACACCCCGTAGTCCATGGACAGCCCGAAGGCCACGCAGAACATCAGCACGGGCAGTGTGGTCTCGATGCTGCCCGTCGCGGTGAAGCCCAGCAACCCGGACAGGTGGCCGTCCTGGAAGACCCAGACCACCGCGCCGAACATCGCGGTCAGGCTCAGGGCGTTGAGCAGCACCGCCTGGACGGGGACCACCACGCTGCCGGTCAGCAGGAACACCAGCAGCAGTGTGACCAGGCCGACGATGCCGACCGCCCAGGGCAGGCGCTGCGCTATGGCGTGCTTGGTGTCCACCAGCACCGCGGCCTGTCCGGTGACCGAGGCGCGGAAGCCGGCCGGCACCGCGCGGATCTCGCCGACCACGCGCTGCGGACCGGGGTCCACGGATGCGCCGCGGGCCACCACCGTCAGATAGGCGGCGCCGGCGTCCTTGCCGGTGACGGGACCTTCCACCCGGACGACGCCGGGCAGGGCGGCCACCTGGCGCCGGTATTCGGCCAGCCGGGCGGGGTCGGCGCCCTCGGCGAGCACGGTGATCGCGCCGACCGGACTGCCCGCGTAGTCCTGCCGGAGGTGCTGCTGCACCGTATGGGACTCGGCCGCCGCCGGAAGCTGCCGGTCGTCCGCCATCCCGAACTGCACCTGCAGGAAGGGCAGTCCGAGCAGCAGGAGTGCCGCCACCGCGCCGACCGCGAAGGCCGGCGCCCGGCGCATCACCAGCCGGGCCAGCGCGGCATAGCGTGCGCCGGGTTCCACCGCGGGCCGGCCCGCCGACCGGCTTTGGCGGCGCAGCAGGCTCCGCAGATCCAGTGCGTTGACCCGGTCGCCGAGCAGGACGAGGGCGGCGGGCAGCACGATCAGCGCCGCGCCCGCGGCCAGCAGCACCACGGCGACTCCCGCATAGGCGAAGGAGCGCAGGAAATACTGCGGGAAGACCAGCATGGCCGACAGCGCGGCGGCCACCGTCAGTGCCGAGAACAGCACGGTCCGGCCTGCCGTCCGCAGTGTCGTCGCCACCGCCTGGCGCGGTACCGCGCCGGCGGCCAGTTCCTCGCGGAACCGGCGCACGATGAACAGCGCGTAGTCGATCGCCAGCCCGAGGCCCAGTGCGGTGGTCAGATTCTCCGCGAAGACCGACACGTCGGTGAAGCCGGTGATGCCGCGCAGCACCGCGCTCGTACCGAGGATCGCGATGATGCCGATGCCCAGCGGCAGCACTGCGGCGACGGCGCTGCCGAAGACCATGACCAGCAGCACCAGGGTGATCGGCAGGGCGATCACTTCGGCCCGCACCAGGTCCTGCTGGATGACGGTCTGCATCTGGTGCAGGACCTCGGCATTCCCGCCGACGGTCACCCGGACCGGACCGTGCGTGCCGCGGTAGGCGGGGGCGATGCGCTTGATCTCCGCGGCCACGGCGTCGTCGTCCCCGCGCAGCCGGGCGGTGATCATCGCCGAGCTGCCGTCCTTGGCGCGCAGCACCGGCGTACGGGTGTCCCAGTAGGAGGTGACACCGGCCACGTCGGGATCCGCAGCGAGTCTGCCGGCCAGTTGCCGCCCCTGGGCGGCGACCGCCGGGCTGTCCGGGTCCGCGCCCCGGGTGTCGATCAGCAGGACGAGGTTGGGCTGCGAGTCGGGGAAGTGCTCGGCGAGGGCCGCGGTGGCGTACGAGGACTGGGAGTCAGGGGCCTCGAAGCCCCCGCTGGACAGCCGGTCGCCCACGCCGCTTCCGGCCGCGACGGCGAACGCAGTGAAGAGCAGGGCCAGCAGCAGCGTCAGCCGCGGTCTGGCCGTCACGGCCCGCGTCCAGCCCCCGGCCGCACCCGCGTGGTTGACATCAGACATGACAGAGGTGTCCCCTCCCCCTAGAACGGCGTAAAATCACAAACACGAACTACTGCTCGCGTTTCAAGAATGCGAGCGGGCGCTCGCGTTTGTCAATCCCCCCTGGGAGTACACGTGTCCGAGGCGGACGAAAGGCCGAGGCGGCGCCAGGCCCGCGGCGAGCGGCGTATCACGCAGTTGCTCCAGGCTGCCGCCAGCGTGTTCTGCACGCTGGGCTACACGGCGTCCAGCACCAACGCCATCGCGCGCGAGGCCGGCGTGTCACCGGGCACGCTCTACCAGTTCTTCCCGAACAAGGAAGCCATCGCCGTCGAGCTGGGCGGCAAGCTGATCAAGGAGATGGAGGAGGCCCACGGGCGCGTCTTCACCGCGGAGAACGCGCGGCTGCCGCTCGACCGCCTCATCGACGCGGTGGCCGATCCGTTCATCGAGTTCAACTGCGCCAACCCCGCCTTCCTCGCCCTGATCAAGGGCCCCGACACGCCGGGCAAGGTCTCGGAGGAGCACGACACGCTGCACGCCACGCTGCTCGACGGCGTGTCGTGGATTCTGGCGCTGCGCCGGCCGTCGCTGTCCACCCTCGAACGCACGCTGATCGCCGAGATGTCCTTCGCGATGTTCAAGGCCGCCCTCGACCTGGTCGTGCAGAACGAGGGCGAGGAGCGCGCCGCGTACGCCCACGAGATGAAGAGCATGCTCTACCGCTATCTCGCGCCCTGCATCGGCACCGGCCCCGTCGTGATCGGGGAGGCGGAGACTGCGGCGGCGCACGCGGCAGTGTCGGCAGGGGCGTCAACGAGCCCCGGCGACACCGGAAAGACAGTGGCCGGAGCTACTTCTCGCGTCCTGCCGACGAGCAGCTGAACGTACCGTCGTGACCGTCCCGCGGCCCTGCGGGCGGTCCGATCTTCGATGCGCCGCCCTTGCCCTTGCCGGGCGGTGCGGCCGGTGGTCCCGTGAGCGGCGGACCGCTCTCACCGAGGAAGGAAGCCGCCACCACGGCCGAGGGCCGCGCTCCACCGGCGCCCTGACGGCGTTCCCTGGCCCGTGACGCCCATTGCGCGGCCATACCGAGTCCGGCGACCAGCAGGGAGATGCCGAGCCCCAGGGAGAGCGCGTAGAAGGAATTCGACGCGGCCCGGCCGCTGATGTAGCCGGCGCCGACCGAATACGAGGCCCACACCGCCTCGGCCACGCCCGCACCGATCGCGTAGCGGCGCGCGGGATAACGCATGATGCCCGCCGCGAGGCCGCCGATCACCCGGCCGCTCGGCAGGAACCGCACCCCGATCACGAACGGCACACCATGCCGCTGTATGCGCTGCGCGGCCCAGCGCAGCAGCGCCTCACGGCGGGGCCTGCGGTGCATACGGCTCAGCACCCGGCCGCTGAGCGCCCGGCCCGACCGGTGCATCACCAAGTCGCCGAGCACCGCGCTGCCGGCGACCACGAGCAGCACCAGTGCGAGATTGAGATGGCCTTCGGCGGCCATCACGCCGCCGGTCACAAGCAGCACGGAGTTGGGCACGAGCGGCGGGGCCGTGGTGGCGGCCAGCAGCGCGTACGCCCATATGACGTGCCCACCTCTGAGGTACTCAGCGAGTCCGGAGGTGAAGTCAAGTGACGACACACTCAGTGCAACGTCCATACCACCGCCCTTCTTCCCCTTCCCCTGCACTCAACGCTGACAGCGGCAAGCGGGGACGGCAAGCGGGTTCACGAGGGTTCAGCTGATTGACCGGAAAGGTCATCCTGAGGGTCCAGCAGGGCTACTCCTCAGGTAGTACGGCCCCGCACGGGGTCGCCGCCCGGGGGATGCACCTGGCCGGGCGAGGTTTCAACGGCCGAGGAGTTCGCCGCCGTTGCACTGGAGGATCTCGCCGGTGATGAAGCCCGCTTCTGGCGAGGCGAGGAAGAGCACCGCGGCGGCGACGTCCGCCGGGCGGCCGACCCGTCCGACCAGCGTGCGGCCCGCCCGCCGGGTCAACTCGGCGTCGTTGAGCCGCGAACCGAAGAACTCGGTGCCCGCGACCGTGCCGGGCGCCACGATGTTGCAGGTCACGCCCTGCGGGCCGAGCTGCGCGGCGAGCGAGTGGTTCCAGGCGTGCAGCGCCGCCTTCGAGGCGCCGTACGAGCCGCCGCCGCGCAGGGCGGCCACCGAGGTCACCGTCACCACCCTGCCGCTTTCCGTGGTGAACCGGTCACGCAGCGATTCGGTGATCAGGACCGCGGTGAGCACATTGCGCTCGAAGTCGCCGCGCCAGCGGGCCAGCACCCCGTGCGGTCCCGCGCCGACGGCCAGCTCCCGGCTGCCGGCGTTGTTCACCAGCACGTCCACCCGCTCGGGCAGCTGTGAGAGCGCGGCCTCGACATCGTCCGGGTCCGCCAGATCGCAGACCACCGGGGTGATGTCCAGCCCGCGCTCGGCCCTGATCTCGTCGACAGTGGCATGCAGCACCTCACGGCGGCGGCCGACGATCGTCACCCGGTGGCCGTCCTCGGCGAAGCGCACCGACACGGCCCTCCCGATGCCCGTGCCGCCACCGGTCACCACGATGTTGCGCACCGCTGCCGCGCTCTGTGCCATCTGCTCCGCCCCTCAAGAAGAGACAGCACGCTACGGGATCCGCCCGAACCGGCCGCGAGCGGGGTAGCCTGCGGAAACAGCCTTGGCGAAGAGACGTAGATCACATGGCGGAGAACGTAACCATTACAGTGGTTGGCGGGTCTTATGTCTTGAGCGCCGCGCTCCCGGCGGAGCCGGTGGGGGGCTGTAGGTCGGACCGTCTTGGGGGACGGTCCGGAACGCGTCGCCGGGGCGACACCCGGGGAGCTTGAGCGGCCCTCCCGGGCCGTTTTCGTCCCGGCAACGGCGCAGCCGCCAAAGACGCCCGGTCGGACCCGTGGGGGGATCCGTTCCGGGGAACGGGGAGCGCCCCGTGCCGGACCCGTGGGGGGATCCAGCGCGGGGCGCTTCCTTTTACGTACGGGCGGCGCTTGGCGACCGCCTGGTTCAGCGGGCCTCGACCGAGACGTAGTCGCGGATCTCGACGCCCGTGTAGATCTGCCGCGGGCGGCCGATCCGGGATCCGGGCTCCTTGATCATCTCGTGCCACTGGGCGATCCAGCCGGGCAGCCGGCCGATCGCGAACAGCACGGTGAACATGCTGGTCGGGAAGCCCATCGCGCGGTAGATCAGGCCGGTGTAGAAGTCCACGTTCGGGTAGAGCTTGCGCGACACGAAGTAGTCGTCGCTGAGGGCGTGCTCCTCCAGCTTGAGGGCGATGTCCAGCAGTTCGTCGGACTTGCCGAGCGCCGAGAGGACATCGTGCGCCGCCGCCTTGATGATCTTCGCCCGGGGGTCGAAGTTCTTGTAGACGCGGTGGCCGAAGCCCATCAGCTTGACGCCGTCCTCCTTGTTCTTCACCTTGCGGATGAAGGAGTCCACGTCGCCGCCGCTGGCCTGGATGCCCTCGAGCATCTCCAGCACGGACTGGTTGGCCCCGCCGTGCAGGGGGCCCCACAGCGCGCTGATACCGGCCGAGATCGAGGCGAACTGGTTCGCCTGCGAGGAGCCCACCAGCCTGACCGTGGACGTCGAACAGTTCTGCTCGTGGTCCGCGTGCAGGATGAACAGCTTGTCCAGCGCGCTGACCACGACCGGGTCGAGCTGGTACTCCTCGGCCGGGACGGAGAAGGTCATCCGCAGGAAGTTCTCGACGTAGCCGAGGTCGTTGCGCGGGTAGACCACCGGCTGCCCGACGGACTTCTTGTACGCGTACGCCGCGATCGTCGGCAGTTTGGCCAGCAGCCGGATCGTGGACAGGTGGCGCTGCTCGGGGTCGAACGGGTTGTGGCTGTCCTGGTAGAACGTCGACAGCGCGCTGACCACGGACGACAGCATCGCCATCGGGTGGGCGTCGCGCGGAAAGCCGTCGTAGAACCGTTTGACGTCTTCGTGCAGAAGGGTGTGCTGGGTGATCTGGCCCTTGAATTCCGCCAGCTCGTCGACCGTGGGCAGTTCGCCGTTGATCAGCAGATAAGCGGTCTCCAGGAAGGTGCCGCGCTCGGCGAGCTGCTCGATCGGATAACCGCGGTAGCGGAGGATGCCCTCCTCGCCATCGAGGAAAGTGATCGCGGACTTGTAGGCCGCGGTGTTGCCGTAGCCGCTGTCCAGCGTCACCAGGCCGGTATCGGCGCGCAGCTTGCCGATGTCGAAGCCCCTGTCGCCGACCGTGCTGTCAACCACCGGGTAACTGTGCTCGCTGTCCCCATACCGCAGTACTACAGAGTTGTCGCTCACGTCATCCCTCACCGACGGTTTTGCCTCTTCTTCGAGGTGCCCTGACTACGTCCACTGTCCCCCATTTGGCACGCGCGCGTGCACTCGGGGTCGGCCATCGGGCCGAAAAGTGGCACCGAGTGCCTATTTTGCGCCCCTGGACAGCCGGTGGTCGAGAGCTGTGAAGCGTCGGCCCGCCGAGACCGTACGCACCGCCTGCCCGATGGCCCGCCGTGAGCCAACCAGGACAACCAGACGCTTCGCCCTGGTCACAGCCGTGTAAAGCAGGTTGCGCTGCAGCATCATCCAGGCGCCCGTGGTGACGGGGATCACCACCGCCGGATATTCGCTGCCCTGCGAGCGATGGATGGTCACCGCGTAGGCGTGGGCCAGCTCGTCCAGCTCGTCGAAGTCGTAGCCGATCTCCTCGTCCTCGTCGGTGTGCACGGTGAGCCGCTGCTCGACGGCGTCAAGGGCGGTGACCACGCCCACGGTGCCGTTGAAGACGCCGTTGGCACCCTTGTCGTAGTTGTTGCGGATCTGGGTGACCTTGTCGCCCACCCGGAAGGTCCGGCCGCCGAATCTGCGCTCGGGCAGGTCGGGACGGGCCGGGGTGACCGCCTGCTGGAGCAGGCCGTTGAGCGCGCCCGCGCCGGCCGGGCCGCGGTGCATCGGGGTGAGCACCTGGACGTCCCGCCGGGGGTCGAGGCCGAATCTGGCCGGGATACGACGGGCGACCACGTCCACGGTGAGGCGGCCCGCCTCTTCTGAATCCTCCTCGGCGAAGAGGAAGAAGTCGGGCAGGCCCTGGGTGACCGGGGGCAGCCCGGAATTGATCCGGTGCGCGTTGGTGACCACGCCGGACTGCTGCGCCTGGCGGAAGATCCGGGTCAGCCGTACGGCGGGCACCGGGCTGTCCGCCGCCAGCAGGTCGCGCAGCACCTCGCCCGCCCCGACGCTCGGCAACTGGTCCACATCCCCCACGAACAGCAGGTGAGCGCCCGGTGGCACCGCCTTGACGAGCTTGTTCGCCAGCAGCAGGTCCAGCATGGAGGCCTCGTCGACCACCACCAGGTCCGCGTCGAGCGGCCGGTCCCGGTCGTACGCCGCGTCCCCGCCGGGTTTCAGCTCCAGCAGCCGGTGCACGGTGGACGCCTCGGCGCCGGTCAGCTCCGACAGCCGCTTCGCCGCCCGCCCGGTGGGGGCCGCGAGCACCACCTTGGCCTTTTTCGCCCGGGCCAGCGTGACGACCGAGCGCACCGTGAAGGACTTCCCGCAGCCGGGACCGCCGGTGAGGACGGCGACCTTCTCGGTCAGCGCCAGCCGGACGGCCTGCTGCTGCTCGGCGGCGAGGTCGGCGCCGGTCTGCTCGGCCAGCCAGGCCAGCGCCTTGTCCCAGGCCACGTCCCGGAACGCGGCCAGCCGCTCCTCGGGGCCGTGCAGCAACCGCGCCACCTGGGCGGCGAGTGATATCTCGGCGCGGTGGAAGGGCACCAGATAGACGGCCGTGACCGGCTCGCCGTCCCCGTCAGGGGCGGGCACGCTCTCGCGGACCACGCCCTCCTCCTCGGCCAGCTCGCCCAGGCAGTCGATCACCAGGCCGGTGTCCACCTGCAGCAGCTTCACCGCGTCGGCGATCAGGCGCTCCTGCGGCAGGTAGCAGTTGCCGTTGTCGGTCGCCTGCGACAGCGCGTACTGCAGGCCGGCCTTCACCCGCTCCGGGCTGTCGTGCGGTATTCCGACGGCCTGGGCGATCCGGTCGGCGGTGAGGAAGCCGATGCCCCACACCTCCGACGCCAGGCGGTACGGCTGGTTCTTCACCACGGAGATCGACGCGTCGCCGTAGTTCTTGTAGATCCGGACCGCGATGGACGTGGACACGCCCACGCCCTGAAGGAAGACCATCACCTCCTTGATCGCCTTCTGCTCCTCCCAGGCGGCAGCGATCAGCTTGGTACGCTTCGGCCCCAGGCCAGGCACCTCGATCAGGCGTTTCGGCTCGCCCTCGATGACGTCCAGGGTGCCGGTGCCGAAGTGGTCCACTATGCGCTCGGCGATCCGCGGTCCGATGCCCTTGATCAGGCCCGAGCCCAGATAACGGCGTATGCCCTGGATCGTGGCCGGCAGGACGGTCGTGTAATTCTCCACCGTGAACTGCTTGCCGTATTGCGGGTGCGAACCCCAGCGGCCGTGCATCCGCAGGGACTCGCCGGGCTGGGCGCCGAGCAGCGCGCCGACGACCGTCAGCAGGTCTCCCGCGCCGCGGCCGGTGTCCACCCGCGCGACCGTGTATCCGTTGTCCTCGTTGGCGTAGGTGATCCGCTCCAGGACACCTTCCAGCACCGCGAGTCCCTTGTCCGTCATGCCCGGCCGCCCTCCCCCGGAGTCGATCTGATTCCGAAGGTACCGGCAGGCGCGGACACCGCGTTCCCGGCCTGTGGACAACTCCTCGCGGGACGGGATGGGACGAGGCGCGTCGCGGACGCGGGCCCGCACAGCACACGAGAGGGGCCCGGCTGCTGCCGGACCCCTCTCGCACTCCCCCTGCTACCCCCGAAGCCCCCCTCGGGCGCATTTTCCTGACGGCTCCTCGAAACCCCTCCCAGGAGCCGTGATGCCATGTACGACAGGCCACCGGCCATCATGGTTGTCCTACGACCGCCAAATTTCTCAAGATTTTTTCAGCAGGCGTACCGGACGTACCTCTCGGCGATCTCCGCCAGCACCTCGGCACCTTCCCGCGCCCACAGCGCGGGGTTGAAGATCTCGACCTCGATGGCCCCGCTGTAGCCGGCCGCTTCCACCCGCCGGCGCCATCCGCGCAGGTCGATGCAGCCGTCGCCGAGCTGGCCCCGGCCCAGCAGCACCCCTTCTGGCAGCGGCGTGACCCAGTCCGCCAGCTGGAAGCAGGCGATCCTGCCGCCCTCACCCGCCCGGGCGGTGTGCGCGGGCGCCAGGTCGTCCCACCACAGGTGGTAGGTGTCGACGACGACACCGACCTGCTCGGCGGGAAAGCGCTCGGCAATGTCCAGCGCCTGGCCGAGCGTGGAAATCACGCACCGGTCGGACGCGTACATCGGGTGCAGCGGCTCCAGCGCCAACCGCACGCCCCGCTCGGCGGCATAGGGCGCCAGCACCGCGAGCGCGTCGGCGACCCGCTCCCGGGCCGCGGCGATGTCCCGGTCGCCGGCCGGCAGACCGCCGGAGACCAGCACCAGGGTGCCGGTGGCCAGCTCCGCGGCCTCGTCGATCGCCGCGTGGTTGTCGTCGAACGCTTTGGCGCGCGGCTCCGGATCCAGCGCGGTGAAGAAGCCGCCGCGGCACAGCGACGTCACGGTGAGCCCGCTGTCGCGCATCAGGCGCGCGGCGCGTGCCACGCCGTACTCCTGGACCGGCGCCCGCCACAGGCCGACGGAACCGATCCCGGCAGCCGCGCATCCCGCGGCCAGTTCGGGCAGCGACCACTGCTTGACGGTTTCCTGGTTGATGCTCAGCCGCGTGAGATCGTGCGGCGCGGTGCCGGTCATGCGTCCACTCCGTGCAGGGTCAGCAGCTGCCGCATCCGGGCCTCGGCGAGTTCCGGGTCGGGGAGGATCCCCACGCGGTCGGCCAGTTCGTACGCCCGCGCCAGGTGCGGCAGCGAACGAGCGGACTGCAGTCCGCCGACCATGGTGAAGTGCTGCTGATGGCCGGCCAGCCAGGCGAGCAGGACGACACCGGTCTTGTAGAAGCGCGTCGGCGCACTGAACAGGTGCCGGGACAGCTCCACCGTGGGATCCAGGGTCCGGCGGAAACCGGCGGTGTCCCCGGAGTCCAGCGCGCTGACCGCGGCGGCGGCCAGGGGGGCGAGCGGGTCGAAGACGCCGAGCAGGGCGTGGCTGAAGCCCTCCGCGTCTCCGGCGATCAGCTCGGGGTAGTTGAAGTCGTCGCCGGTGTAGCAGCGCACCCCGTCGGGGAGCCGGCGGCGCAGCTCCACCTCGCGCCGGGCGTCGAGCAGCGAGATCTTGACGCCGTCCACCTTGTCGGGGTGGGCGGCGATCACGTCGAGGAAGGTCCCGGTGGCCAGGTCGAGATCGTCGCTGCCCCAGTAGCCCGCGAGCGCCGGGTCGAACATCGGGCCGAGCCAGTGCAGGATCACCCGATCGGAGGACTGCCGCAGCAGGTGTCCGTAGACCTGCAGATAGTCCTCGGGGCCCCTGGCGATCGCCGCCAGCGCCCGGGAGGCCATCAGTACGGCCTGAGAACCGGCCGCTTCGACCACCGCGAGCTGTTCCTCGTAGGCGGCGGTCACCTCGGCAAGGGTGACGGCGGGTCCGGTCAGGTGGTCGGTGCCGACCCCGCAGGCGATCCGGCCGCCGGCCGACCGGGCCTCGGCGGACGACCGGCGGATCAGCTCGGCGGCCACGGGCCAGTCCAGGCCCATCCCGCGCTGGGCGGTGTCCATGGCCTCGGCCACGCCGAGCCCGTGCGACCACAGATGGCGCCGGAAGGCGAGTGTGGCGTCCCAGTCGACCGCGGCCGGCTCGTCGGCAGCGGTCCTCAGCGGGTCGGCCACCACGTGGGCGGCGGAATACACGACACGGCTGCGCAGCGGCAGATCCGTCGCCAGGGCCACGGGCTGCGCACGCGGCACATAGTCGCGGAGCGCGCCTGACGCGTCGGGCAGTCGGATGCTCACAGGGTCAGCTCCGGGACGTCGAAGCGGCGGCCCTCGGCAGAGGACTTCAAGCCGAGTTCGGCGAGCTGGACTCCGCGTGCGCCGGCCGCCAGATCCCAGCGCCAGGGCTCGTCCAGTGCGACATGGCGCAGGAACAGCTCCCACTGCGCCTTGAAGCCGTTGTCGAAGTCGGCGTTGTCCGGCACCTCCTGCCACCGGTCGCGGAAGGCCTCCGTGGCGGGCAGGTCCGGATTCCACACCGGCTTGGGCGTCGCGGAACGGTGCTGGACGCGGCAATTGCGCAGCCCGGCCACGGCCGAACCGTGCGTGCCGTCGACCTGGAATTCGACCAGCTCGTCCCGGTTGACGCGGACCGTCCAGGAGGAGTTGATCTGTGCGACGGCGCCGCCTTCGAGTTCGAAGATGCCGTAGGCGGCGTCGTCCGCGGTGGCGTCGTACGGCTTGCCGCGCTCGTCCCAGCGCTGCGGGACGTGGGTGGCCGCCAGGGCCTGCACCGTACGCACCCGGCCGAAGATCTCGTGCATGACGTACTCCCAGTGCGGGAACATGTCCGCGACGATGCCGCCGCCGTCCTCGGTCCGGTAGTTCCACGACGGCCGCTGGGCGCTCTGCCAGTCGCCCTCGAAGACCCAGTAGCCGAACTCACCGCGGATGGACAGAATCCGGCCGAAGAAGCCGCCCTCGACCAGCCGCTTGAGCTTCTGCAGGCCCGGCAGGAAGAGCTTGTCCTGCACCACACCGTGCTTGACTCCCGCGGCCACGGCGAGCCGGGCGAGTTCCAGGGCGCCGTCCAGCGAGGTGGCGGTGGGCTTCTCGCAGTAGATGTGCTTGCCGGCCGCGATCGCCTGCCGCACACCCCCCTCACGGGCCGCGGTCACCTGGGCGTCGAAGTAGATCTTGACCGACGGATCGGCCAGCACCGCGTCCAGGTCGGTCGACCAGTGCTCGATGCCGTGCTGCTCGGCCATCGCCCGCAGCGCGTGCTCCCGCCTGCCCACCAGGACCGGCTCCGGCCACAGGGTGGTGCCGTCGCCCAGATCGAGCCCGCCCTGCTCCTGCAGGCTGAGGATCGAGCGGACCAAGTGCTGCCGGTATCCCATGCGTCCGGTGACGCCGTTCATGGCGATCCGCACAGTCCTGCGTGTCACGTGGGGTCCTCTTCTCGGTGGTTCGGCGGGCCCGGCGTGCGCGGAACCCATGGCGGCAAACGGATGGCGAGCGCCGCAGCAAGGCGTACAGCAAGCGCTTTCTTTCAGCTTCACGCTAACCCGCCGGTCTCGCTCGGGGCAAGGGTTGTCCAGGTGGCGGGGTAAGCGCTTGCTATCGCACCGGCGTACGCTCGCGGTGACGCCGACCGGCCGGGATGAGAGCATGACCGCGGAATCCACAGGATCCGCAGACGACGGAGGAGGACCGCAGCGAGATGGCAGTGACTCTGGCCGATGTCGCAGCACGCGCCGGGGTGTCGTCCGCCACGGTCTCCCGGGTGCTCAACGGCAACTACCCGGTCGCGGGCAGCACCCGGGAGCGGGTCCAGCGCGCGGTGGCCGAACTGGACTATGTCGTCAACGGCCAGGCGCGGGCACTCGCCGCTGCCACCTCCGACCTGGTCGGCGTGCTCGTGAACGACGTGGCCGACCCCTTCTTCGGCCTCATCGCGAGCGCGCTCCAGGCCGAGATCGGGGTGGGCGCGGCCGAGCCCGGCGGCAAGCTGACCGTGGTGTGCAACACCGGCGGATCCCCCGAGGCCGAACTCACCTACCTCACTCTCCTGGAACGCCAGCGCGCCGCCGGGGTGGTCCTCACCGGCGGCGCCGTGGACAGCCCCACGCACAGCGCCGCGGTCACCGCACGGCTCGCCCGGCTGGCCGCCTCCGGCACCCGGATCGTGCTGTGCGGCCGGCCGCCGCTGACCCTGCCGGGCGACAGCGGTCCGCTGACCACGCTGGCGTTCGACAACCACGGCGGCGCACGGCGGCTGACGGAACATCTGCTCTCCCTGGGCCACCGCAGGATCGGCTACGTGACCGGTCCGGCCGAACGCAGCACCACCGGACACCGGCTGGCAGGCCACCGGGCGGCGCTCGCGACGCACGGCATGGGACCCGAGACCGGCGCCGGGGCGGACGCGGACCTGCTGACCGTGCGCGGCGGCTACGACCGCAACGCCGGCTACGACGCGACACTCGAACTGCTCCGCAGGGACGTGGGCGTGACCGCGATCGTGGCGGCCAACGACACCGTCGCGCTCGGCGTGTGCGCGGCGCTGCGCGACCGCGGCCTGGGCATCCCCGGCGATGTGTCGGTGGCCGGCTTCGACGATCTGCCGTTCAGCGCCGACACCTCCCCCGCGCTGACCACGGTCCGCATTCCCTTGCAGGAGGCGGGTGCCCGGGCCGGCCGGCTCGTGATGGGGCGGCTCGCCGCGCCGCCCGGCGGAGTGGCCACGATCGCCACCGACCTGATGGTCCGCGGGTCCACGGCGCCGCCCGCGACCAGCCGCTCCTGAAGTTATCCACAGGCGCGAAGATCCCCCTTTCGTCCGGATCCGCCGTCGGCCTACCTTTGACTCAGGCAAGGATCGGCACAACGGCAGGACGGGGGACGGATCATGGCCGTCAGGGAGATCCGCGAGTTCAACCGCTCCTACACCAACCTCATCGGGGCGCTGGATTACAGCCGCCACCTGCACACTCCGTTCACGCTCACCGAGGCACGAGTGCTGTACGAGCTGGCGCACGGCCGCCGCGTCGACGCGGCCGACCTGCGGGTCGAGCTGTCGCTCGACGCCGGCCACCTCAGCCGGATGCTCGCCGGATTCGAGGAGCGGCAACTGGTCACCCGGGGACCGTCCGAGCGGGACGCCAGGCGGCAGCGGATAGAGCTGACCACGCGCGGGCGGGAGGCCGCGCAGCTGCTGGAGGAACGGTCCGAGGAAGCCGTGGGATCGCTCGTCGGCCGGATAGCGCCGGACGACCGGCCCCGGCTGACCGACGCCATGCGGACCGTGCGGGACATACTGCACGACGGCAGACGGGAATCCGCCACGGACAGAGTCACCCTGCGCGGGCCGCTTCCGGGTGATCTGGGCTGGACCGTGGAGCGCAATGCGGCGGTCTATGCCGCGGAATTCGGCTGGGACGAGGAGTACGAGGCGCTGGTCGCACGGATCGTCGCGGATTTCGCCGCCACACGTGATCCGGAACGCGAGGCCGTGTGGATAGCGGAACTCGACGGACGCCGGGCCGGCTGCGTCTTCTGCGTGCGCGACAAGGCACCCGGCACCGCCAGGCTCCGGCTGTTGCTGGTCGACCCGGCCGCCCGCGGGCACGGTATCGGCGGGCGACTGGTCGACGAGTGCATATCGTTCGCCCGATCGGCGGACTACACCGAACTCGTCCTGTGGACGAACGATGTCCTCACCGGCGCACGGTCGATCTATCAGCGGGCGGGATTCGAACTCGTCGGACAGCAGCCGCACCACAGCTTCGGCAAGGATCTCGTGGGGCAGGACTGGCGCCTGGCGCTGTAGCCGATCGGCGGGACGGCGGGCCCTGGGCGGGGTGCGGCGCCGGGCGGATCACGGTTGACCAGGCCCGATCGGGTGCCTAGTGTCCGGCGAATGAGACTCGCCTTCTCCACCCTCGGTGTCCCCGAACTGCCCGTCGAGCAGGTGGTCCGGCTCGCAGCGGACAACGGCTTCCACGGCGTCGAACTGCGCGCGAGCCCGGAGGGACCGGTGCACACCGGGCTGTCCGCGGATGAACGCGCCGATGTGGCGGCGGAGTTCGGCAAGGCAGACGTCGAGATCCTCACCGTGGCCGCCTACGCCAAGGTGGCCGCCGCGGGTGACGACGACCCGGTGCTGGAGGAGATCGGCGCCGCGATGACACTGGCCCACGACCTGGGGGCGTCCTTCGTACGGGTCTTTCCCGGTGGCGGCGAGCTCGCTACGGACGAGGCGGACGCGCTGGCCGCCCGGCGGCTCGCGGCGGCGGCGCCGGTCGCTGCGGACCTGGGGGTGCGGGTGCTGCTGGAGACCCATGACTCGCACCGCGGCGGTGCGGACGTGGCACGGGTGCTCGGCCGGGTGGGACACCTCGGCGCCGGTGCGCTGTGGGACGTCATGCACACCTGGCTGGCGGGGGAACAGCCGTCGGCGACCTACCCGGCGCTGGCGCCGTACCTCGGCTACGTCCAGGTCAAGGACATCGCCTCGGCTGCCGACAGGACTCCGCTGCCGCTGGGTGCCGGGGTATTGCCGCTGGCGGAGACCGTCGAGGTGCTCAGCCGGGCCGAGTGGGACGGCTGGCTGTGCTGGGAGTACGAGAAGCGGTGGTATCCGCAGGCCGCGGAATTGCCGGAGCTGCTGGGGTCGGCGCGGGAGCACCTGGCGCGGCTGCTCACCGAGTCCGCCTGAGCCTGGGCGGCAGGCGGCAGGCGGCAGGCAGCAGGCAGCAGGCAGCGGAGGGAATGGACCGGGGGCGAAGGAGGGACGCATGCTCGATCTGGGGCGCCTGAAGGCGCTGCACGCGGTGCACGCGCACGGCTCGATCGGGGCCGCGGCGACCGCGCTCGGCTACACGCCCTCGGCGGTGTCGCAGCAGATCTCCAAGCTGGAGCGGGAGACGCACACGGTGCTGCTCGAGCGCCAGGGCCGCGGGGTGGCGCTCACCGACGCCGCGCAGCTGCTGGTGTCGACGGCCGAGCAGTTGCTGTCGATCGTGGAGCGGGCGGAGGTGGCGCTGGAGGAGCAGCGGGGCATGCCGTCGGGGCGGCTGACGATGGCGGCGTTCCCGACCGCGGCCTGCGGGCTGCTGCCGCCGGCCCTGGCGGAGTTGGCGGCCTCGTATCCGTCGCTGGACCTGCGGCTCGTGGAGGTGGACGCCCACCTGTCGGTGGACCTGGTGGCACGCGGGGTGGTGGATCTGGCGGTGGCGCACGACTGGGACATCGCCCCGCTGCCCGCACCCGAGGGCGTGGAGCGGGCGGTCATCGGTGACGACCGGTGCGATGTGCTGGTGCCCGCGGGGCACCGGCTGGCGGACCGGGACGGGCTGCTGCGGTCGGATGTGGCGCGGGAGCGGTGGATCTGCCAGCCGCCCGGCTCGGTCTGCCACGAGTGGCTGGTCCGTACGCTGCGGGAGGCCGGAACCGAGCCCGACATGGCGTATCAGGTCGGCGAATACCGCACCCAGGTGGCGCTGGTGGAGGCCGGGCTCGGTATCGCGCTGGTCCCCCGGCTCGGGCGCGGGGCGATACCCGCGGGGGTACGGGTGCTGCGGCTGGAGCCGGCGCCCGTACGGAGGCTGTACGCGCTGTGGCGGGCGGGTGCGTCACGCAGACCGTCGATCGAGGTGGCGGTGGACGCGCTGCGGGCGCACTGGCCGGCCGCGGCCTGACGGCGCCCGGGCGGCGGACGGCCGGGGGCAGGCGTCGGGCACGCCCCGACCGGTTGCGGCAGCGGGGGATCACCGGGCGGCGGACCGCGGCCCGTACCGCCCGGCGGCTTGCGGCCGTACGGAACCGGCACGGCCTGCCGGCCGTCCCATTGGCATGGTGCTGACGACGACTGTGCGCAGAACGGTCCCGGCCATGGCGCTGGCCGCGTCGCTGGCGGTGCTGGGCGCCGGGTGCGGTGGGCGGTCCGGTTCCGGCGGGGCGCATCCCGTACCGGATTCGGCGCCGGGTACGGCGACCGCCTCCCACGGCTCGGGAGCGGGCGGCGGGACGGACGCCGACCGGGTGGTCTTCTTCTCCGCCGCGCCGAAGGACCCGGCGGACCGTCACCAGGTGCTTCACGACACGGGGGAGGTCGCCCGGTATGCCGCGGCGTTCGCGGAGCGCGACCCGCAGGCGCAGGCGCGCATCGTGGCCGCGGGACGGGCCACGGACTTCACCCGGCAGGTACTGGTCGGCTGGACGGCGGCGACCGGGTGCAGCGCGGCCACCACGGCGGCGCTGGCCGTGTCGGGCGACCGGCTCGACCTGCACGTCAGCCAGCCGACGCCGCCGCCCGAGTGCCTGGCGGCCTTCCATGTCTCGGTGGTCTTCCAGGTGGCCAGGGAACGCATCCCGGCGCAGCCCGTTTTCGGCTGACGGCCGGTCGGCGGCAGGGCGGAGCCGCCGCCATCGCAGCGGAGTTCGCGCGGAGGTTCGACCGGGCCATTGACTGGCGAAAACTTCCACGCTATCCGTGTACACCTGGAAATTAGTTTCACCGCGTGCACTCTCCTCCGCCCAGAAGGAGTTCGTCTTGCACCTTCACCCATCCCGCCGCAGTGTCATCACCGCAGCCGCGGCCGGCTCCGCCGTAGCCGCCGGCGCGGTGCCCGCCGCCGCTGCCGGCGCCGGCTCCGCCCTGAGCATCGCCGACCGCCGCCGGATCCGTTCGGTCATCCAGCGGATGAGCCTGGCGGAGAAGGTCGGCCAGCTGTTCGTCATGCGGATCTACGGGGCGTCAGCGACCGACCCCGACCCCGCGGATGTCGCCGCCAACCAGAGCGAGATCGGCGTCTCGAACGCCGCGGAACTCCTCGCCGAATACCACGTCGGCGGCATCATCTACTTCGCGTGGGCCCACAACACGCAGCACCCGCACCAGATCGCCGACCTGTCCAACGGCATCCAGCGCGCCGCCCTCTCGCACGGCACCCCCGTACCGCTGCTGATCTCCACCGACCAGGAGCAGGGCGCCGTCGCCCGGATCGGCGCACCGGCCACCTTCTTCGGCGGCGGTATGGCGCTCGGCGCCGACGGCAGCCCCGCCGACGCGCGTACGGCCGCCCGGGTGATCGGCAGCGAACTCGCCGCCATGGGCGTCAACCAGAACTACTCCCCCGTCTCCGACGTCAACATCAACCCGGGGAACCCGGTGATCGGCGTGCGCTCCTTCGGGGCCGACCCGACGGCGGTCGCCGCACTGGCCGCGGCGCAGGTCAGGGGGTATCAGGGCGCCGGAATCGCCTCCACCGCCAAACATTTCCCCGGGCACGGCGACACCGGCACCGACAGCCACTTCTCGCTCCCGGTCATCACGCACTCGCTGGAGCAGTGGCAGACCATCGACGCCCCGCCCTTCCGCGCGGCCATCGCGGCCGGCATCGACTCGATCATGACCGCGCACATCCTCGTGCCGGCCCTGGACGACTCGGGCGATCCGGCGACGCTCTCGTACCCCATCCTCACCGGTGTGCTGCGCGAACAGCTCGGCTACGACGGAGTGGTGGTCACCGACGCGCTCGACATGGCGGGGGTGCGCGAGAAGTACGGCGACGACCGGGTGCCGGTGCTGGCGCTCAAGGCGGGCGTCGACCAGCTGCTCAACCCGCCGCTGCTGGACGTCGCCTATCAGGGCGTCCTGGACGCGGTGGCCTCGGGCGAGCTGACCGAGGAGCGCATCGCGGTCTCGCTGGAACGCATCCTCGCGCTGAAATTCCGCAAGGGCCTCTTCCGCAACCCCTACGTCACGCACGCCGGGGTCGACCGGGTCGTCGGTACGCGCGCGCACCTGGCGACCGCCGACCGGATCACCGAGCGCGGCATCACGCTGCTGACCAATGACGCGGGTGTGCTGCCGCTGCCCCGCCGCTCGCACCGCAACCTGCTGGTGGTCGGCGCCGATCCGGCGGCGCCCTCGGGGACCGGCGGTCCGCCGACCGGTGTGCTGGCGCGGGCTCTCACCGACCTCGGGCATCCGGCGCAGGCGCTGTCCACCGGCACCACCCCGACGCAGGCGGTGATCGACCAGGCGGTGGCCGCGGCCGCGGGCAAGGACGCGGTGATCGTCTGCAGCTACAACGTGACAACCGCCGCGCCCCGGCAGATCGCCCTGATCGCCGCGCTCACCGCGGCCTCGGTCCCGGTCGTGCAGGTCGCCATCCGCAATCCCTACGACATCGCCTATCTGCCGCCGGTGGCCGCCTCGCTGGCCACCTACGGCTGGACCGACGTCTCGATGCGCGCCGCGGCCCGGGTGATCGCCGGCAGGGCGGCGCCGACCGGCCGGCTGCCGGTCGCGGTGCCGAGCGCCGACGACCCTGCGACGGCGCTCTACCCGATCGGCTACGGCCTGCGCTACTGAGCCGGGGCGGGGTGGGGGCGGACGGTCCGTCAGGCCGCCGCCCGCACCTCGCCGGTGAAGGTGCGCCACAATTCGGCGTACCGACCGTCACGGGCCAGCAGCGCCTCGTGCGTACCGTCCTCGACGACCCGCCCGTGGTCGAGGACCACGACCCGGTCGGCGCGGGCCGCGGTGCTCAGCCGGTGCGCGACCACCAGGGTCGTACGGCGGGTCGCGAGCCGGTCGGCGGCCTGGTTGACCAGTGCCTCGGTCGCCAGGTCCAGCGCCGCGGTCGCCTCGTCGAGCAGCAGGATCGCGGGATCCACCAGCTCGGCGCGGGCCAGCGCGATCAGCTGCCGCTGGCCGGCGGACAGGTTGCGGCCGCGCTCGGCGACCTGGTGCAGATAGCCGCCGTCCAGGGTGGCGATCATCGCGTGCGCGCCGACCGCCCTCGCTGCGGCCTCCACCTCGGCGTCGGTGGCGTCGCTGCGGCCGTAGGCGATGGCGTCGCGCACCGTCCCGGCGAAGAGATACGGCTCCTGCGGGACGACGCCGAGCCGCTGCCGGTAGCCGGTCAGGTCGAGTTCACGGATGTCGTCGCCGTCGACCAGCACCGCGCCGTCGGTCGGGTCGTAGAACCGCGCGACCATCTTCACCAGGGTGGACTTGCCCGCGCCCGTCTCGCCGACGAAGGCCACGGTCTGGCCCGCGGGTATCCGCAGGGAGACGCCGCCGAGGGCTTCGGCGCTCTCGGACTGCGGGCCGCCGTAGCGGAAGTGCAGGTCGCGGAAGGCGATCTCGCCGCGCAGCGGGCCGACCGGCCGCGGCGCGACGGCGGCCGGTGTGGTGGTGGGCTCGCTCAGCAGCTCACGGATGCGGCCGAGCGAGACCGTCGCCTGCTGATAGCCGTCGAAGACCTGCGAGAGCTGCTGCACGGGTGAGAAGAACAGGTCGATGTAGAGCAGATACGCCACCAGGGCGCCGGCCGTCAGCGTCCCGGCGCTCACCCGGTGCGCGCCGACGATCAGCACCAGCGCGGCGGCCACGCTGGACAGCAGCTGCACGAACGGGAAGTAGACCGAGATCAGGAACTGCCCGCGCAGCCGTGCGCCGCGGTAGTCGTCGCTGCGCCGCGCGAAGCGCTCGGCGCCGCGCTCCTGGCCGCGGAAGGCCTGGACGACGCGCAGCCCGGCGACGTGCTCCTGGAGGTCGGCGTTGACGACCGCGACTCTTTCCCTGGCCAGTTCGTAGGCCTGGACCGACTTGCGGCGGAAGATCCAGGTGCCGACCACCAGGATCGGCAGTGTGGCGAAGACCAGCAGGGCCAGCTCGACGTCGATGGCGAGCAGCGCCACCAGAATGCCGCCGAAGGTGAGCACGCTGACCAGCGCGGTGACCAGGCCGGTCTGCAGGAACGTGGACAGGGCGTCCACATCGGTGGTCATCCGGGTCATGATGCGGCCGGTCAGCTCGCGCTCGTAGTAGTCGAGGCCGAGCCGGTGCAGGTGCGCGAAGATCTTGACGCGCAGGGTGTAGAGCACGCGCTCGCCGGTGCGTCCGGTGAGCAGGGTGGAGCCCCATTCGGCCACCCACTGCACCAGCACCAGGGCAAGCCCGAGGAGTGACGCGACCCAGACCGCGCCCAGCGCCTGGCGCCGGACGCCCGAGTCGATGCCGTGCCGGATGAGCACCGGCAGCAGCAGCCCGGCGAGGGCGTCGACCGCGACCAGCAGCAGGCTCAGCAGCAGCGGGGCGCGGAAGCCGCGCAGCAGGCTGCGCAGGCCGAAGGAGTGGTCGGCGGCCTGGGCCCGCTCCTCGTCGATCTGCGGGGTGTCGAGGGCGGGTGGCAGGGCGGCCACCTGGGCGAGCAGTTCAGGGGTGGCCGGCATCCCGGCCAGCGCGCCGGCCATTCCGCCGGGGCCGCCGGCGCGGCGGGGCGGCGCGGTTCGGACGGCCGGGGTGCCGTCGGCCGTGTCGTCCTCGTCCACGGGGCGGCGGTCGGCCGGCCACAGTTCGGGGGTGATGACACCCGCCGCGGCCCGGTCCGGCTCTTCCCCGGCACGGTCGGCGGTCCCGGCCGGCTCGTCGGTGCCGGCGAGGGCGCCGGCCGGGTCGATCTCGACCACGTCGGCGCCGAGCGCGTCCGGGTCGGTCAGCAGGGCGCGGTAGAGGGCGCTGCGCTCCTGCAGTTCGTCGTGCGTCCCGATGTCGGACAGCCGCCCGGCGTCGAGGACGGCGATCCGGTCGGCGAGTGCCAGGGTGGAGCGGCGGTGCGCGATGAGCAGCGTCGTGCGGCCGCGCATGACCTCGCGCAGCGCGTCGAAGATCTCGGCCTCCACCCGGGCGTCGATCGCGGAGGTCGCGTCGTCCAGGAGCAGCAGCCGGGGGTCGGTGAGGATGGCCCGGGCGAGGGCGACGCGCTGCCGCTGGCCGCCGGACAGGGTGAGGCCCTGCTCGCCGACCACCGTGTCGTACCCGTCCGGCAGGTCGGTGATGAAGCCGTGCGCCTGGGCGGCGCGGGTGGCGGCGAGAATCTGCTCCTCGGTCGCCTCCGGATGCCCGTAGGCGACGTTGGCGCGCACGGTGTCGGAGAACAGGAAGCTGTCCTCGGGGACCATGCCGATCACCGACCGCAGCGACTCGAAGGTCAGCTCCCGCACATCGGTGCCGCCGACCAGGACGGCGCCGCCGGTGACGTCGTACAGCCGGGGCAGCAGCAGCGAGACGGTGGACTTGCCGGAGCCCGAGGAGCCGACGACCGCGACCGTCTCGCCGGGGGCGACGGTCAGGTCGAATCCGTCCAGGACCGGGCGGTCCTTGCTGTAGCCGAAGGTGACGTGGTCGAACTCGACGGTGGCGGGTGCGTCCGCGGGCAGCGCCTTGGTGCCCTCCTCCAGGGTCGGTTCGGTGTCGATCAGCTCGAAGACCCGCTCGACGCCGGCCCTGGCCTGCTGGCCGAGGGTCAGCATCATGGCGAGCATCCGCACCGGGCCGGTGAGCTGGGCCAGGTAGGTGGAGAAGGCGACGAAGGTGCCGAGCGTGATCTGGCCGCGGGTGGCCATCCAGCCGCCGAGCGCGAGCATGCCGATCTGGCCGAGTGAGGGCACCGCCTGGAGGGCCGGGGTGTAGCGGGCGTTGAGCCGCACCGTACGCAGCCGCCCGGCGAAGAGCCTGCGGCTGACCGTGGCCAGCTTGCCCATCTCCTGCTGCTCCTGGCCGAAGCCCTTGACCACCCGCACACCGGTGACCGATCCGTCGACGATCCCCGCGACGGCGGCCGCCTGTCCTTGGGCGTACCAGGTGGCGGGGAAGAGCTGCCCGCGGGAGCGGTTGGCGATGAACCACAGCGCCGGGGCGACGGCCAGCGCGACCAGGGTGAGCAGTGGTGAGAGCAGCAGCATCACGACGAGCGAGAGCAGGAACAGCAGCACATTGCCGAGCACCACGGGCAGCATGAACAGCAGCCCCTGGATCAGCTGGAGGTCGCTGGTGGCGCGGCCGACGACCTGCCCGGTGCTCAGTTCGTCCTGGCGGCGGCCGTCGAGCCGCATGATCGTGCGGAACATCTCATTGCGCAGGTCGTACTGGACGTCGAGGGCGAGGCGTCCGCCGTAGTACCGGCGCAGATACGTCAGCGCGTAGACCACGACCGCGGCGACGATCAGGGCGATCGCCCAGGGGAGGAGCGGCTTGTCGTGCTTGACGATCACGTCGTCGATGATCAGCTTGGGGACCAGTGGCACCAGTGCGGTGACCGCCATGCCGGCCAGCGAGGCGCCGAGCGAGAGCAGCACGCTGCTTCTGTACCGCCAGCAGTACGCCGTCAGCCGTCGGAGCCACCCCTGCTCCGGGCCGTCCTTCGCCGCCGTCACCGGCTTCGTGGTCGTCACGCGGTCCCTCCCCATTCGTCTGCCGTCCGTCCACCGCTGGTCCGCTCCGCGCTGTTCTCCGCTCCGAGGCTGCAACGCGCCTGGCTGTGCGTTTCATCCTCCTGCAACAATCCAACGACCAAGGTCGCACAGGAGTGCGACCTTGGTCGTAATCCCTTCGGGTGATTCGGGTGCGGCGGCTCAGCAAGCGGCTCAGCGGCCGGATCAGCTGCGGTGGCTCAGCGGCCGGATCAGCGGGCGGCGGAGATCTGCCGGGCCATGATCGTCGTGAGCTCGTAGGCGGTGTGGGACGCCGCGACCGAGGTGATCTCGGCATGGTCGTAGGCCGGGGCGACCTCGACGACGTCGGCGGAGACCAGGCGGCAGCCCGCGAGGCCGCGCAGGATCTCCAGCAGCTCGCGCGAGGTGAGGCCGCCCGCCTCCGGGGTGCCCGTGCCGGGCGCGTGGGCGGGGTCGAGGACGTCGATGTCGACCGAGATGTAGAGCGGGCGGTCACCGATCCGCTCCCGGAGCTGCTCGGTGACCTCGTCGACCCCGCGCCGCATGACGTCGGCCGAGGTCACGATGCCGAAACCCATCCGCTCGTCGTCGTCCAGGTCGTTGCGCCCGTACAGCGGGCCGCGGGTGCCGACGTGGGAGAGCGCCGAGGTGTCGAGGATGCCCTCCTCGACGGCCCGGCGGAAGGGCGTCCCATGGGTGTAGGCGGCGCCGAAATAGGTGTCCCAGGTGTCCAGGTGCGCGTCGAAGTGCAGCAGCGCCACCGGGCCGTGCCTGCGGGCGACGGCCCGCAGCAGCGGCAGCGCGATGGTGTGGTCGCCGCCGAGCGTCATCAGCCGGGCCCCGGTGCCGAGCAGCTCGTCCGCCGCGGCCTCGACGGTCTCCACCGCCTCGTTGATGTCGAAGGGGTTGGCGGCGATGTCGCCGGCGTCCGCGACCTGGGCGAGCGCGAAGGGGGACGCGTCCTGCGCCGGATTGTACGGGCGCAGCAGCCGGGAGGCCTCGCGGATCGCGTTGCCGCCGAAGCGGGCGCCGGGCCGGTAGGACACACCGCTGTCGAAGGGGACGCCCACCACGGCGACGTCGGCGGTGCCGACCTCGTCGAGCCGGGGCAGACGGGCGAAGGTCGCGGGGCCCGCGTAGCGCGGGATGCGCGAGGAGTCGACGGGGCCGCGCGGTTGTGCGCTGCTCATGGTGGCTGCCTTTCTGCGGGGCTGGCGCCGGGGTCCTGTGCGGGTTCTCCGCGGATCCCCGGGTGCGGGGCGGGTCCGGCCGACCGTACGCCGCCGCCGGAAGTCCCCGAAATGTACTTTTCCGCGTATCGCCGTGGTCTATTACGCCTCGGCGTCGATCCGTGCGACGTCGCACGTGGGCGCGCCGGGGCGGGACAATGTCCCCATGTCCAAGGATCCCGCCGCTGCCGCACCCACCCGCCGCGCACTCGCCTCGCACCTGATACGCACCCGGATCGCCGGGGACGTCGCCACCAGTCGGGAGAACAACCTCGACCATTACCGCGAGCTGGCGGAGGGCAACCGCTACTACTGGTTCGGGCTCGACCTCGGCGACCGGTGGACCGACCGGTCGGACGTGCTCGACCTGATGGTGGAGCGCTGCGGGGTGGTGGCCGACGCCGGGCACCGCAATGGGCAGGACACGATAGACCCCGAGCTGACGATCGACGGCCTGGACCGGATGGCCGTGGTGCTGCACAAGGCCGTGGAGAACCGCTCCCGGGTGCTCGTGGCCACCGGGCACCCCGCGGGCCTCTACGCCGTGCACCATGTGCTGGCCGCGGCGCTGCGGGCGGCGGGCTGCACCCTGATCACACCGGCCGACCACCTCTATGCGGACGGCGGCGAGATCCGGCACCTGATGGCGGTCTCCATGCTGCACCGGGGCGGCGGCCTGGTGCACACGCACTCGCCCGACCCGATGCGGGAGATCCTCGCCGGCCTCGAAAGGGACGGCCAGGCGCCGCCCGACCTGGTGATCGCCGACCACGGCTGGGCCGGATACTCCGGTGGCCGCGGCATCGACACGGTCGGCTTCGCCGACTGCAACGACCCGGCGCTCTTCGTCGGCGAGGCCGAGGGCAAGCTGCTGGTGACGGTGCCGCTCGACGACAATGTGCCGCCGCACCACTACGCGCCGATGACGGCCTACCTGCTGGCCGCGGCGGGCCTCCCGCAGCCCGCCTGACGTCCCCGGCGGTCCGCGCGGATCTGACGTGTCCCCGATCCCTCGTTACGATCAGTGAAGGAGGACGAGGAAAGCAGGCGGCACAGTGGTCCAGGTAGCGATCGTCGATGACGAAGCGCTGGTCAGGGCCGCCCTGCGGAGCATCCTCGAATCCTCGGGCGACATCCAGGTCGTCGCGGACTGTGACGGCCATCAGGCGCTGGCGGTGGTCACGGCGGCCCGGCCCGACCTGGTGCTGCTCGACGCGGTGATGCCGGGACCCGACGACGGCCTGAGCGTGCTGCGGGCGCTGCGAGCGCTGAAGGACCCGCCCGCCGTGGCCATGCTGACGGCTTTCGACACCAGCGGGCACGTGCGGGTCGCGATGGCGGCCGGAGCCGGCGGCTTCCTGCTCAAGGACACCGCGGTCGGGACACTGATCGACGCCGTACGCATCCTGGCCTCGGGCGGCACCGTCTTCACCCCGACCGTCGCCCGGGCGGTGGTGGACGGCTTCCTCGGGGAGCCGTCGCAATATGCCGCGCCGCCCGCCGCGGCGGCCGCACGGGACACCGCCGTCGGTACTCTCACCGACCGCGAGCGCGAGGTGCTGCGGCTGCTCGCGGCAGGTGAGCCGAACACCGGAATAGCGGACGAGCTGCGGATATCGGTGGGCACGGTGAAGGACCACGTCCGGGCGGTGCTGCGCAAGCTCGGCGCTCCCAACCGGGTGGCCGCCGCCGTCATCGCCCACCAGGCGGGACTCGCCGGGCTGCCGGAGCGGCCGTGAGGCTGCGCTCCGCGGCGCCCGACGCCGCGCTGCTCGCCCTGTCCGCGACCGAGGTGTGGGCCACCCGCTCCTTCGGCGGCCACCTTGCGCTGGTTTTCGCCTGTCTGGGCACGGCGGCGCTGCTGGTGCGGCGCCGTTTCCCGCTGGCGGCCTTCGCGGCGACGCTGCCCGCGCTGGCGCTCGGCTACATCTGGTTCTCCCCGATGGGCACGCTCTACGAGATCTCCGCGGGCCGTCCCGGGCATCTGCCGGCGCAAGGACTGCGGATCGCGCGCGGCATACCGCCGGGCGGGCGGTGGCCGGCCTCCTGGCGGGTGTCCGCGAGGGCGGCGCTGATCGGCGGCTGCGCGTTTCTCGCCGCGGTGGTGAGCTTCGCCCCCTGGCCCTTCCGCGACCCGGTCCGCTGGACGCTGTCCAGCACGATTCTGGCGGTCATGCTGTCCGCGCTGCTGGCCGTCGCCCCCACCGCGCTCGGCCTGCTGGCTGCCTCCCGGCGCGAACTGGCGGCCCGGCTCGACGAACTGGCCGCCAGCAGGGAGCGGGAGCGCTCGCTCGCGGCGGAGCAGGCGGTGGTGCGGGAGCGGACCAGGCTGGCCCGCGAGATGCACGACACGGTGGCCCACCACCTCAGTCTGATCGCGGTGCAGTCCGGCGCCCTGGAGGTGACGGCCAAGGGCCCGCAGGCACAGGCCGCGGCGAGCGCCGTACGCGAGCTGAGCCGGGACGCGCTGGACGAACTGCGGCGCATGGTCGGCCTGCTGCGGCTGCCGGTGGCGCAGGGACGGGACCTGGCCGCGGGTCCGGGGCTCGCCGGGATTCCGGCGCTGGTCGCCGCCGCGGGGCCGCAGACGGACGGCGAGCTGGCCGGGGTGGCGGACGGCGACACGCTGCCCGCCGAGGTGCAGCTCGCGGCCTACCGCATCGTGCAGGAAGCGCTCACCAATGTGCGCAAGCACGCGCCGGGAGCGCGGACCCGGGTACTGGTCCGGCGGGACGGCGACGCGCTGCTGGTCGAGGTGCGCAACGGCCCCGGCGGTCAGGCGCCCCCCACCGCGCTCCCGTCCGGCGGCCACGGGCTGGCCGGGCTCCGTGAACGGGCGACCCAGCTCGGCGGGGACTTCGACGCGCTGCCGGACGGTGCCGGGGGCTTCCTGATACGCGCCAGGCTGCCGGTCGGCGCGGCCACCGGGGCGGAGTGAGCCCCGCCCCGCCATCAGGATGGGCGGGGCTCACCGGGCTCAGGACCACGGGACGCGGATCATGCCCTCCTGGATCACCGACACGACCAGGCGGCCGTCCTGGGTGTATATGCGGGCCGTGCCCAGGCCTCGTCCCCCGGAGGCGGACGGGCTCTGCTGGTCGTAGAGCAGCCACTCGTCGGCGCGGAAGGGCCGGTGGAACCACATGGCGTGGTCCAGGCTGGCGCCGATCACGTCGCCGATCGCCCAGCCGCCGCGGCCGTGCGCGAGCAGGACGGAATCCAGCAGCGTCATGTCCGACACATATGTGGCGAGGCAGACGTGCAGCAGCGGGTCGTCGGCAAGCTTGCCGCGGGTGCGGAACCACACCTGCGAGCGCGGCTCGCGCACGACGCCCGCGGTCAGGAACGGCGGATCCTCGACATTGCGCAGGTCGACGGCGGCGCGGGCTTCGAGCAGCCGGTCGATCACGGTGGGGTCGGGGAATTTGTCGGCGTGCCGGGGCAGCAGCTCCGCGGCCTCCGGCAGCGTCTCCGGGTCGGGCGCCGCCGGCATCGGCTCCTGGTGCTCCAGCCCTTCCTCCGCCGTCTGGAAGGAGGCGGAGAGGTGGAAGATCGGCTGGCCGTGCTGGATCGCCACCACGCGCCGTGTGGTGAAGGAGCGTCCGTCGCGGATCCGGTCGACCTGGTAGACGATCGGCGCCCCTGGGTCGCCGGAGCGCAGGAAATACGCGTGCAGCGAGTGCGCGCCGCGCTCCTCGGGGACGGTGCGGCCCGCGGCGACCAGCGCCTGCGCGGCGACCTGGCCGCCGAACACCCGCGGCACGACCGCCGGGCGGCTCATGCCGCGGAAGATGTCCTCCTCGATCCGCTCCAGGTCGAGCAGATTGAGCAGGATTTCCAGAGGATCGTTCGGTTCGCTCATAGGCCCATCGACTTGGCGATGATCGATTTCATGACTTCGCTGGTACCGCCGTAGATGCGGTTGACACGGTTATCAGCGTACAGGCGCGCAATCGGGTACTCGTTCATGTACCCGTAGCCGCCGTGCAGTTGCAGGCAGCGGTCGATGACGCGGGAGGCGACCTCGGTGCAGAAGAGCTTCGCGGACGCGGCGTCGGCGGCGGTCAGCTCCTGCCGGTCGTGGGCGTCCAGCGCGCGGTCGACGACGGCCTCGGCCGCGTCCACCTCCGCCTTGCAGGCGGCCAGCTCGAACTTGGTGTTCTGGAAGGACGCGACGGTCTTGCCGAAGACGGTGCGGTCCTGGACGTATTCCTGCGCGAAGCGGATCGCGGCGGCGGCCTGCGCATAAGCGCTGACGGCGATGGCCAGCCGCTCCTGGGGGAGGTTCTGGCCGAGGTAGGAGAAGCCCTTGCCCTCCTCGCCGAGCAGGTCGTCCAGCGGCACCCGCACGTCGGAGAAGGACAGCTCGGCGGTGTCGGAGGCCTTGAGGCCGAGTTTGTCGAGCTTGCGGCCGACCGCGTAGCCCTCGGACTTCGTGTCGACCACGAGGAGGGATATGCCGGCCCTGCGGTCCTCGGGGGTGGCCGGCGCGGTGCGGGCGCAGACGATGACGCGGTCGGCGTGGACGCCGCCGGTGATGAAGGTCTTGGCGCCGTTGAGCACGTAATGGGTGCCGTCGGCGGAGAGCTTGGCGGTGGTCTTCATGCCGGCCAGGTCGGAGCCGGTGCCGGGCTCCGTCATGGCGATGGCGAACATGGTCTGACCGCTGACGAAGCCGGGCAGCCAGCGCTTCTTCTGCTCGTCGGTGGCGTAGGCCATCACGTACGGCAGGCACAGCCCGGTGTGCACGCCGCTGCCGCCGAAGCTGACTCCCGCGCGGGCGCACTCCTCCATGAGGACCGCCTGGAACTTGAAGCCCTCCTGGCCCGCGCCGCCGAATTCCTCGGGCACCTCGATGCCGAAGACGCCCAGCTCACCGACCTTGTAGTAGAAGTCACGTGGGGCCTGTCCCGCGTGCAGCCAGTCGTCGTAGACGGGGACGACCTCGGCCTCGATGAAGGCGCGCATCGTCTCGCGGAATGCTTCGTGGTCCTCGTTGAACACCGTACGACGCACAGCGCGCCTCCCGTCGGCGAGTGGTGACTGACCGGCTTCTGGCCATAAGCAAGCGCTCAGTAAGCTATCCGCCAGTCGGCCGCGCTGTCCAGAGCGGTCAGGGCACCGAGGGCCAGCCGCCGCAGCAGTTCCGACATCTCCCGGCGGCCCGGGAGACTGGACTGGGCGCCGAGGTGGGGGGTCGAGTTCAGCAGGCCGAAAACCGCGTGGACGGCGGCCCGCACCTCCCGCTCGGTGGCGCCCTGATGGACCCGGCCGACCACGGCCACCCACTCCTCCACGTACTGCCGCTGGAGCTGGCGGACCAGCTTGCGGTCGGACTCGCGCAGCCGGTCCAGCTCGCGGTCGTGCAGGGTGATCAGCGGCCGGTCGTCGATCGCGAAGTCGATGTGGCCGCGGATCAGCGCGTCCAGCGCCTCGCCGGGCCCCGCGGCCTCCGCCACCCGCCGCTTGCCGGCGGTCAGCAGCCGCCCGCTGATCCCGACGAGCAGCTCGGCGAGCATGGCGTCCTTGCCCGCGAAGTGCCGGTAGAGCCCGGGGCCGCTGATGCCGACCGCGGCACCTATCTCGTCCACTCCCACACCGTGGAAACCGCGCTCGGCGAACAGCCGTGCGGCCTCCCTGAGGATCTGGTCACGGCGGCTGACCGCCGTGTTCGTCGAGTTCATGAGATCGAGTCTAGACAATCCTGTTAGCGAGCGTTAACGTGGAGTCATCAGTTAACGGTCACTAACATCCTCAACTCGCACCATCGGGGGGCCGAACCATGGCAGCACCCGCCCTGTCCAGCGCCGCGGATCCGGCGTCGGAGGCGTTTCGGGCCAATACGGAGGCGCACACCGCGCTCAGCGCGGGCCTGCGCGACAAGCTGGCCGCCGCACGCCTCGGCGGCGGTGAGAAGGCCAGAGCCCGCCACACCGCGCGCGGGAAGCTGCTGCCCAGGGACCGGGTGGACGGGCTGCTCGACCCCGGCTCCCCCTTTCTGGAGCTGGCCCCGCTGGCCGCGGACGGGATGTACGACGGACAGGCGCCGGCCGCCGGGGTCATCGCGGGGATCGGCCGGGTCGCCGGACGGGAGGTCGTCGTGGTCGCCAACGACGCCACCGTCAAGGGCGGCACCTATTACCCCATGACGGTGAAGAAGCACCTGCGCGCCCAGGAGGTCGCCCTCGACAACCGGCTGCCGTGCGTCTATCTGGTGGATTCCGGCGGCGCCTTCCTCCCCCGGCAGGACGAGGTCTTCCCCGACCGCGACCATTTCGGGCGGATCTTCTACAACCAGGCCACCATGTCCGCCCGCGGCATCCCGCAGATCGCCGCCGTGCTCGGCTCGTGCACCGCGGGCGGCGCCTATGTCCCGGCGATGAGCGACGAGGCGGTGATCGTGCGCAACCAGGGCACGATCTTCCTCGGCGGGCCGCCGCTGGTGAAGGCCGCCACCGGAGAGGTGGTCACCGCGGAGGAGCTGGGCGGGGGCGAGGTGCACTCCAGGGTCTCCGGGGTCACCGACCATCTCGCCGAGGACGACGCGCACGCGCTGAGCATCGTCCGGGACATCGTCGCCACCCTGCCCGCCCGCGGCGCCGCGCCCTGGACGCTGCGGCCGGCCGAAGCCCCCGCCGTGGACCCGGCGGGGCTGTACGGAGCGGTGCCGGTGGACTCCCGCACCCCCTATGACGTGCGCGAGGTGATCGCCCGGCTGGTCGACGGCAGCCGGTTCGCCGAGTTCAAGGCGGAGTACGGCACGACGCTGGTCACCGGATTCGCCCATGTGCAGGGCTACCCGGTGGGGATCGTGGCGAACAACGGCATCCTGTTCGCCGAATCGGCCCTCAAGGGCGCGCACTTCATCGAGCTGTGCGACCAGCGCGGCATCCCGCTGCTGTTCCTGCAGAACGTCTCGGGCTTCATGGTCGGGCGGCAGTACGAGGCGGGCGGCATCGCCAAGCACGGCGCGAAGATGGTCACCGCGGTCGCGTGCGCCCGGGTACCCAAGCTCACCGTCGTGATCGGCGGGTCCTACGGAGCGGGCAACTACTCGATGTGCGGCCGGGCCTACAGCCCCCGCTTCCTGTGGATGTGGCCCAACGCCAAGATCTCGGTGATGGGCGGCGAGCAGGCCGCGTCGGTGCTGGCCACCGTCAAGCGCGACCAGCTCGCAGCGGCCGGCGAGAAGTGGGGCGAGGAGGCCGAGGAGGCCTTCAAGCAGCCGGTCCGCGAGCAGTACGAGACCCAGGGCAACGCCTACTACGCCACCGCCAGGCTCTGGGACGACGGCGTGATCGACCCGCTGGACACCCGCACCGTGCTCGGCCTGGCGCTCACCGCCTGCGCCAACGCCCCGCTGCCCACCGCCGATCCCGCCGCGCCCGGCTACGGCGTCTTCCGGATGTGAGGGCCGAGATGACCAGCAGCAAGTCCACCACCGCGGCGGGCGCCCCGTTCGGCACCGTCCTGGTAGCCAACCGCGGCGAGATCGCCGTCCGGATCATCCGCACCCTGCGCGAGCTGGGCGTACGGTCCGCCGCCGCCTTCACGGAGGCCGACGCCGGTGCCCGGCACGTCCGGGAGGCCGACACCGCCGTGCGGGTCGGGAGTTATCTGTCGGCCGCCGACCTGGTGCGGGCGGCCGTGGCCGTCGGCGCCGGAGCCGTCCACCCCGGCTACGGCTTCCTCGCGGAGAACGCGGGCTTCGCCAGGGCCTGCGCCGAAGCGGGGCTGGTCTTCGTCGGGCCGCCCGCCGCCGCGATCGAGCTGATGGGCGACAAGATCCGGGCCAAGGAGACGGTCCGGGCCGCGGGCGTGCCGGTGGTGCCCGGCAGCAGCGGCAGCGGGCTGACCGACGCGGAATTGGCCGAGGCCGCCCGGGAGATCGGGCTGCCGGTGCTGCTCAAGCCGTCGGCGGGCGGCGGCGGCAAGGGCATGCGGCTGGTGCGGGACGAGGCGGTGCTGGCCGAGGAGATCGCCGCGGCCCGGCGCGAGGCACGGGGGTCGTTCGGCGACGACACGCTGCTGGTCGAGCGCTGGATCGACCGGCCGCGGCACATCGAGATCCAGGTGCTGGCCGACGCCCACGGCCATGTGGTGCACCTGGGCGAGCGGGAGTGCTCGCTGCAGCGGCGGCACCAGAAGGTGATCGAGGAGGCGCCCTCGGTGCTGCTCGACCCGGCGACCCGCGCGGCGATGGGCGAGGCCGCGGTGCAGGCGGCCAGGTCCTGCGGCTACACGGGGGCGGGGACGGTGGAGTTCATCGTGCCCGGCGCCGATCCGTCGGCGTATTTCTTCATGGAGATGAACACCCGGCTGCAGGTCGAGCACCCGGTCACCGAGCTGGTCACCGGCCTTGACCTGGTGGCGTGGCAGTTGCGGGTGGCGGGCGGCGAGCCGCTGGACTTCGGCCAGCAGGACGTCGCGCTGACCGGGCACGCGGTCGAGGCGCGGATCTGCGCGGAGACCGCCAGGCCCGGTGACGGCAGGGTCGACTTCCTGCCCTCGGCCGGACCCGTGCTGGCGCTGCACGAACCGGTGGGGCGGCCCGGTGTGCGGGTGGATTCGGGGCTGCTGGCGGGCACGGAGGTCGGCACCGCCTACGACCCGATGCTGGCCAAGGTGATCGCGCACGGACCCGACCGGGCGACGGCGCTGCGGCGGCTGCGGGCGGCGCTGGCGGAGACGGTGGTGCTCGGGCTCGACACCAACACCGGCTTCCTGCGGCGGCTGCTCGGGCATCCGGCGGTGGCGGCGGGCGAGCTGGACACCGGGCTGATCGAGCGGGAGGCCGCCGCGCTGGTGCCGGACGGGGTGCCCGACGAGGTGTACGCGGCCGCGGCGCTGCTGCGGCAGGCGGCGCTGGTCCCGGCGCCCGGGCCGGACGGCTGGACCGACCCGTTCTCGGTGCCCAGCGGATGGCGGCTGGGCGGCGAGGCGGCCTGGACCGTGCACCACCTGCGGGTGCCGGGCCACGAACCGGTCGCGGTCCGGGTCAGGCAGGGCGAGGTAAGGATCGGCGACGCCCCCGCGACGGCGGCCAGGGTCGTCCTGGACGGGCCGCGGGCGCTGCTGCACACCGGGGACCTGGTGCACACCTTCTTCCGGGCGGGCGAGTGGCTGGGCCGGGACGGTGACAGTTGGTGGGTGCAGCCGTACGACCCGGTGGCGGCGGCGCTGCGGGGTGCCGCCCTCGGCGCGGGCGGCGGCGCGCTGACCGCGCCGATGCCGGGCACGGTCACCGTGGTGAAGGTCGCCAAGGGCGAGGACGTGGTGGCCGGGCAGAGCCTGCTGGTGGTGGAGGCGATGAAGATGGAGCACGTGATCACCGCCCCGCACGACGGGACGGTGGCCGAGATCGACGTCATGGCGGGCTCGACGGTGGCGATGGACCAGGTGCTGGCCGTGGTCACCCCCGCCGAGCCGTCCGGCGGCGGCGCGCAGGACCCGGCGCCCCGCCGGTCCGGGGAGGCGTCATGACCGGGACCGGGGACGGCGGCACCCGGGAGGTGCCCGAGGTGCTGGGCCTGGGGCTGCCGATGGCGGCGCCGATGGACGGGCTGCCGCGGCGGGTGCGGATCCACGAGGTGGGGGCGCGCGACGGGCTGCAGAACGAGAAGCAGGTCGTGCCGACCGCGGTGAAGGCCGAGTTCATCCACCGGCTGGCCGAGGCGGGGCTGACGACGATCGAGGCGACCAGTTTCGTGCACCCCCGCTGGGTGCCCCAACTGGCGGACGCGGCCGAGCTGATGCCGCTGCTCGCCGACCTCACCGACCTCACCGACCCCGGCGGGCCGGGCGCGCGGGAGCGGGCGGTGCGGCTGCCGGTGCTGGTGCCCAACGAACGGGGCCTCGACCGGGCGCTGGAGCTGGGCGTGCGGGAGATCGCGGTGTTCGGCAGCGCCACCGAGTCCTTCGCCAAGGCGAACCTCAACCGGACAGTGGACGAGTCGCTGGCGATGTTCGAGCCGGTGGTGGCGCGGGCCAGGGCGGCGGGGGCGACGGTCCGCGGCTATCTGTCGATGTGCTTCGGCGACCCCTGGGAGGGTCCGGTGCCGGCCGGGCAGGTCGCGGCGGTGGCCCGGCGGCTGCACGCGATGGGCTGCACCGAGCTGAGCCTCGGCGACACCATCGGGGTGGCGACGCCCGGCCAGGTCACCGCGCTGCTGGACGAGTTGACCGGCGGCCCCGGCGGCGCGGCGATAGGCGGCGGGATCCCGGTGGAGCAGCTCGCCGTGCACTTCCACGACACGTACGGGCAGGCGCTGTCCAACACGCTGGCCGCACTGCAGCGGGGCGTCACCGTCGTGGACGCGTCGGCGGGCGGGCTGGGCGGCTGCCCGTACGCGAAGAGCGCCACCGGGAATCTCGCGACAGAAGACCTCGTATGGATGCTGAACGGGCTCGGCATCAGCACCGGGGTCGACCTCGACCGCCTCAGCGCCACAAGCGTCTGGATGGCGGAGCAGTTGGGACGGCCGAGCCCGTCCCGTACCGTCCGCGCCCTCACCCACCGGGAGCAGTAGCCATGCCGATCGACCACCGTCTGTCCGAGGAGCACGAGGAGCTGCGCGCCACCGTCGCGGAGTTCGCCCGGGACGTGATCGCGCCGAAGATCGGCGAGTTCTACGAGCAGGAGGAGTTCCCGTACGAGATCGTGCGGGAGATGGGGCGGATGGGGCTGTTCGGGCTGCCGTTCCCCGAGGAGTACGGCGGGATGGGCGGCGACTACTTCGCGCTGTGCCTGGTGCTGGAGGAGCTGGCCCGGGTGGACTCCTCGGTGGCGATCACCCTGGAGGCGGGGGTGTCGCTGGGCGCGATGCCGGTGTTCAGGTTCGGCACCGAGGAGCAGAAGCGGGAGTGGCTGCCGCGGCTGTGCTCGGGCGAGATGCTGGGGGCGTTCGGGCTGACGGAGCCGGACTGCGGCTCGGACGCGGGCGGCACCCGGACCACGGCCCGGCTGGACGAGGCGGCCGGGGAGTGGGTGATCAACGGCACCAAGTGCTTCATCACCAACTCGGGCACCGACATCACCGGCCTGGTCACGGTGACGGCGGTCACCGGGCGCACCGAGGACGGCCGCCCGCTGATCTCGTCGATCATCGTGCCGTCGGGCACGCCGGGCTTCACGGTGTCGAAGAAGTACAGCAAGGTCGGGTGGAACGCGTCGGACACCCGGGAGCTGTCCTTCACCGACTGCCGGGTCCCGGCGGCGAATCTGCTCGGCGAGAAGGGCCGGGGCTACGCGCAGTTCCTGCGCATCCTGGACGAGGGCCGGATCGCGATCTCGGCGCTGTCGACCGGGCTGGCGCAGGGCTGCGTGGACGAGTCGCTGGCGTACGCGCGGACCAGGGAGGCGTTCGGGCGGCCGATCGGCGCCAACCAGGCGATCCAGTTCAAGCTCGCCGACATGGAGATGCGGGCGTACACCGCGCGGCTGGCGTGGCGGGACGCGGCGTCCCGGCTGGTGCACGGGGAGCCGTTCAAGAAGGAGGCGGCGCTGGCGAAGCTCTACTCCTCGGAGATCGCGGTGACCAACGCCCGGGAGGCCACCCAGATCCACGGCGGCTACGGCTTCATGAACGAGTATCCGGTGGCCCGGATGTGGCGCGACTCCAAGATCCTGGAGATCGGCGAGGGCACCAGCGAGGTGCAGCGGATGCTGATCGCCAGGGAGCTGGGGCTCACCGGCTGACCGCCCCGCGGCCTCCGACCCCGGACCCGCGCCCCGGACTCCCGCGGCCCCCGGAACCCCGGGCATCACTCCTTTGGCCGCCCTTGACCTGCTTTCCTGCCCGGAATCGGGCAGGATTCTTGCAAAGTGAAGATCATCACACGAGTATCAACGGGTGCTCGAACGCCGGACCTCCTACGACGACCTGATCGACCACCTGGTGCGCACCACGCCGCTGCACCGCGGCGAGGCGACCCGGGTGGTGCTGGACGTCCTGGCGTACTTCGACGAGACGACGGAGGAGTACGTCCGCCGCAGACACCGCGAGCTCCAGGCGAAGGGCCTGGTCAACGCGGAGATCTTCGAGCGGATCGGCGAGGAGCTGCCGCACCGGGCGGTGGCCCCCGCCGCGCTCTCCCAGCGCCAGCTCCGCCGCATCGTCTACGGCTGAGCCGCGCGGTCCCGGCCGGGCGCACGAGCGGGCACCGCCCGGCCGGCGCGAGAGCACGCAGGACATCCAGGGCATACAGGTCAGAGCGCCACCGGAAGTACAGGGCGACGGAGAGGACGAACGGGCACATGTGCGGAATCGTCGGATACATCGGCAAGCGCGACGTGGCACCGCTGCTGCTTGAGGGCTTGCAGCGGCTGGAGTACCGCGGTTACGACTCGGCCGGCATCGTCATCACCGGCAAGTCGGGCGAGCTGCGCACGGTCAAGGCCAAGGGCCGGGTGCGCGAGCTGGAGTCGCGCATCCCGAAGCGCTACGCCGGCACCACCGGTATCGCCCACACCCGCTGGGCCACCCATGGCGCGCCCAGCGACGTCAACGCGCATCCGCACCTGGACGGCGACGAGAAGGTCGCGGTCGTCCACAACGGGATCATCGACAACGCCTCCGAGCTGCGCACCCGGCTGTCCGCCGAGGGCATCGTCTTCGTCTCCGAGACCGACACCGAGGTACTGGCCCACCTCATCGCGCGGTCCGCCGCCGCGACGCTGGAGAAGAAGGTCAGCGAGGCGCTGCGCTCGGTCGAGGGCACCTACGGCATCGCGGTGCTGCACCAGGACTTCCCCGGCCGGATCGTGGTCGCCCGCAACGGCTCCCCCGTGGTGCTGGGCATCGGCGAGAAGGAGATGTTCGTCGCCTCCGACGTCGCCGCGCTGGTCGCCCACACCCGGCAGGTCGTCACCCTCGGGGACGGCGAGATGGCCACCCTCAAGGCCGACGACTTCCGTACGTACACCACCGAGGGCTCGCAGACCACGGCGACGCCGACCACCGTGGAGTGGGAGGCCGAGTCGTACGACATGGGCGGCCACGACACGTACATGCACAAGGAGATCTTCGAGCAGGCCGAGGCGGTGGACCGGGTGCTGCGCGGGCGGATCGACGACCGCTTCGCGACCGTGCACCTGGGCGGGCTGAATCTGGACGCGCGCGAGGCGCGGAGTGTGCGCCGGATCAAGATCCTGGGCTGCGGCACCAGCTTCCACGCCGGCCAGATCGGCGCCGGGCTGATCGAGGAGCTGGCGCGCATCCCCGCGGACGCGGAGCCCGCGTCGGAATTCCGCTACCGCAACCCCGTGGTGGACCCCGACACCCTCTACGTCGCCGTGTCGCAGTCCGGCGAGACCTACGACGTGCTGGCCGCCGTTCAGGAGTTGAAGCGCAAGGGCGCCCGGGTGCTGGGCGTGGTCAACGTCGTGGGGTCCGCCATCGCCCGGGAGGCGGACGGCGGCACCTATGTGCACGCCGGGCCCGAGGTCTGCGTGGTCTCCACCAAGTGCTTCACCAACACCGTGGTGGCCTTCGCCCTGCTGGCGCTGCATCTGGGCCGGGTGCGCGACCTGTCGGTCACCGACGGGAAGCGGATCATCGAGGGCCTGCGCAGGCTGCCGGCCCAGATCGAGGAGATCCTCAAGACCGAGCCGGAGATCAAGCAGCTGGCCAAGGCCTACGCCGACGCGCGCTCGATGCTCTTCATCGGCCGGGTCCGCGGCTATCCGGTGGCCCGCGAGGCGTCGCTGAAGCTCAAGGAGGTCAGCTACATCCACGCCGAGGCCTACCCGGCCTCCGAGCTGAAGCACGGGCCGCTGGCGCTGATCGACCCGTCGATGCCGACCGTCGCGATCGTGCCCGACGACGATCTGCTGGAGAAGAACCGCGCGGCGCTGGAGGAGATCAAGGCCCGCAGCGGCCGGATCCTGGCCGTCGCGCACCAGGAGCAGGAGAAAGCGGATCACACGATCGTGGTACCGAAGAACGAGGACGAGCTCGACCCCATCCTGATGGGCATCCCGCTCCAGCTCTTCGCCTACCACACCGCCCTGGCCCTGGGCCGGGACATCGACAAGCCGCGCAACCTGGCGAAGTCCGTCACGGTGGAGTAGCGGCACCCGGGTCAGCCGTACGAGTGGGGGCCGGTCGGGTCGACCGGCCCCCACTCATGCATCTGTCCTACGGTCCCGCGAAGGACCGGCCGCGCCTCCCGCCGGGGACCGGCCGCGCTACGGGATGACCACCACCGGCCGCTGCGCCCGCCGGGCGAGCCGCCCGGCGACCGAGCCGAAGATCCGCCCGGCCAGCCCGTGGGTGCCGCCGACCACGATGGCGTCGGCCTCGTACTCCCGGCCGACCTCCTCCAGCTCGTGGCAGATGTCGCCGCCGCGCTCGACCAGCACCCAGGAGATCTCGGCGAGATGGTCGGCGCAGGCCAGCTCAAGGCCCAGCACCTCGGTGCGGTGGTCGGGGACGTCCACGAAGACCGGCGGCTCGCAGCCCGCCCAGACGGTGGCCGGCAGCCGGTTGGCGACATGCACGATGATCAGCGCGGAATGCGTCCTGCGGGCCATGCCGATCGCGTACGACAGGGCGCGCTCGCTGGAAACGGAACCGTCGAAGCCCACCACGACGCCGTGCCGGAAGGCGGGATCACAGGCGTGGCTCAGGGCTGGAGTCTGCTCGGGCAGTGCCGCCGATTCGGCGAGCGGCCTGCGGTCGGCGGGCTCGGGGAAGTCATGACCGGCCATGATGCGGATTCTCGGCGAGGGCGGCGCTGGTGCGCCGAGCAGCGGACAGGACGGTGCGCGCGGGCCGGGCCGTCGAATCAGCCCGTTTCGGCCACTTCATCACGTCCCGTCCCTCTCTCCAGAGTACGGCCGTGAAGTCCGCCTGCACAGATGCGGCGGTGCCTTCACAGGTCGCGTACCCCGAGTTCCCTGGAGGATGCCGGAGCGGCGCCCGGAGCGCAACGCCATCCCGCCAACCGACTGCACGGCGCGGCGCACCGGAGCATCCCGGGGGCGCACCGGATCACCCTCCGGCGGCCGTGCGCGGTATCCGTCATTTACCCGCCCCGGACATGGGATATCCACCGTCTCGGAGCGTTCGGCCTGAACCTTGGCAGACCCTTGCACGGGGGCCGGGCGCACCACCCGGTGCCTTTTACGCGCTCCCAGCTACAGAAGGGCGTTTTTCAGCCAACTTCTCTGCCCTGCACTTCTGTTGGGATCGCCGCTCGCTAACACCTCTGCCACCTGCGGTTCTACGATGCGGCGTGTCGCGGATGACGCGCCGCGTGGCCGAAGTGACGGGAGGCGTACTTCCCACAGCGCTCCGTGAGTGAAACGCTTCGTGATCGAATGCTTTACGCCACGTTGTCTTGTCGACTTAGCGTCAGGTACCGAAGGTGTCACTAACGCCCCATCTGACACAGTAGATTTGATCATGGGTGGCCTTGCGGGGGGAACAGGCAGGACCGAGGTGACGACGCGTCGATTCGAGGGGGGCTTGAGCTCCATGAGCCAGGAGTCCGGTTCCGGTACGGCGACGGAAAGCCCGTCGCAAGCACCATCGGCATCATCGGCATCGCCTCGCGCCATCCGTAAGCTCTCCGCGCGCCGGCGACCGGAAGTCGTCGCTGTGCTGCTTTTCAGTGGTGGCCCGATCTTCGAGAGTTCCATACCGCTGTCCGTCTTCGGCATAGACCGCCAGGACGCGGGGGTACCCCGCTACCGGCTGCTGGTCTGCGCCGGCGAGGACGGGCCGCTACGGACCACGGGCGGTCTCGAACTGACCGCGCCGTACGGTCTGGAAGCGCTCTCACGGGCCGGCACCGTCGTGGTGCCGACCTGGCGGTCGATCTCCCAGGCGCCGCCGCCCGAGGCCCTGGAGGCGATCCGCAGGGCCCACGAGGAGGGCGCCAGGATCATCGGCCTGTGCACCGGCGCCTTCGTCCTGGCGGCGGCCGGCCTGCTGGACGGCAGACCCGCCACCACGCACTGGATGTACGCGCCCACGCTCGCCAAACGCTACCCGTCGGTCCATGTGGACCCCAGGGAGCTGTTCGTCGACGACGGCGACGTGCTCACCTCGGCGGGCACCGCGGCCGGCATCGACCTGTGCCTGCACGTGGTGCGCACCGACCACGGCGGCGAGGCCGCGGCGGCGCTGGCCCGCCGGCTGGTCGTACCGCCGCGGCGGGCCGACTGGCAAACCGGCCAGCGGCATCTGGACAGGTCTTTACCTGAGGAGATCGGCGCCGACCCGCTGGCCGAGGTCGTCGCCTGGGCGCTGGAGCACCTGCACGAGCAGTTCGACGTGGAGGCGCTGGCGGCCCGCGCCTATATGAGCCGGCGGACCTTCGACCGGCGGTTCAGGTCGCTGACCGGCAGCGCGCCGCTCCAGTGGCTGATCACCCAGCGGGTGCTGCAGGCGCAGCGGCTGCTGGAGACGTCGGACTACTCGGTGGACGAGGTCGCGGGCCGCTGCGGCTTCCGCTCCCCGGTGGCGCTGCGCGGCCACTTCCGGCGGCAGCTCGGCTCCTCCCCCGCGTCCTACCGGGCCGCCTACCGGGCCCGCAGGCCGCAGGAGGACCAGGACCGCCCGCCGGCGCCCGCGGACCTGTCCGCGCTGCGGCGGGGGGGCCTGGTCGGCGGACCCGGGCACGGGCCGGTCTCGCAGGTCCTGACGGCGCCCGGCAAACCGGAGAGCGATGCCTTCGCCCCCCGGGTGCCGGAGCAGCCCGGCAGGGGCGAGCCGCCGGACGGGCAGCGGGGCAGGCTGCGCGCCGGGCGCGGTGTGGGCGCCGCGCTGCCGGGACCGCGTGATCGCCCCGTAGGGTGAGACGCATGAACGACCGGATGGTGTGGATCGACTGTGAGATGACGGGCCTGTCACTGGCGCACGACGCGCTGATCGAGGTGGCAGCGCTCGTCACCGACTCGGAGCTGAACGTGCTCGGCGAGGGGGTGGACATCGTTATCCGCCCGCCCGCCGAGGCGCTCGACACCATGCCGGACGTGGTCCGCGCGATGCACACGGCGTCCGGCCTGCTGGAGGAGCTGGCCGGCGGGGTGGCGCTCGCCGAGGCCGAGCAGCTCGTGCTCGACTACGTACGCGCGCAGGTCGCCGAGCCGCGCAAGGCGCCGCTGTGCGGGAATTCGGTGTCCACCGACCGCGGCTTCCTGGCGCGCGACATGCCCACCCTCGAGCAGCACCTGCACTACCGCATCGTGGACGTCTCCTCGGTCAAGGAGCTGGCCAGGCGCTGGTATCCGCGGGCCTACTTCAACAGCCCGGACAAGAACGGCAACCACCGGGCGCTGGCCGACATCCGCGAGTCCATCGCCGAACTGCGCTACTACCGCGAGGCGGTCTTCGTGCCGCAGCCGGGCCCCGACACCGACACGGCCCGCGCCATCGCGGCCCGTCATGTCGTCCCGGCCGACCCGCCGGCCGCGCACTGACCCGGCCGGCCGGCCGCCGGCGGACCGCGCTCCGACCGGTCGGGGCCGCCCGCGCGGGGCCGCCGTAAAAGCGGGGCGCGACCACCCCCCGCCACCCTGTACACTTTTCGAGGCGGCGCCACCCCAGCAGTAAACAGCCGGGAAGCGCCGCTCATGGTGGGTGTAGCTCAGCTGGTAGAGCACCTGGTTGTGGTCCAGGATGCCGCGGGTTCGAGTCCCGTCACTCACCCCACCGAGGAAGGCCCGGCCTGCGAAAGCAGGCCGGGCCTTCGCCGTGTATGCGGCGGGCAGGCCGCGGGAGGGCCCGCGGGCGCTGCGCCGGGCCTCACGTACCGGCCGCCTCCTGCGCGGCCAGCAGGGCGTCGCCGTGGGCCAGGGTCCAGGCGGCGAGGGCGCGCATGGGGCCGTCGACCAGGGTGGTGCCCAGCGCGGTGAGGGCGTACTCGACGTGGGGCGGCGCCGCGGGGCGGGAGCGGCGGGCGATCAGGCCGTTGGCCACCAGGCGGCGCAGGGTCTCGGTGAGGGCCTTGTCGCTGACGCCGCCGATCGCGGTGAGCAGGTCCCGGCGGCGGCGCGGACCCGGGCGCAGGCCCGCCAGGACGACCGGGTCCCAGGTGTGGGCGAGCAGGTCGGTGGCCGCGCGCAGTCGGCAGTCGGCCAGCAACTCATCGCAGTGGGCGCCGTCTTCGGGCGCGCGCCCGTCCCCCCGGGCGCCCTCGGCCGGGCGGCGGCCACTGCGCCGGGCGCCCTCTTCCGCTGCACACCCGGACCCGTCCGCCGTGCGCCCGTCCTCTTCCCGCGTGCGCTCGTCGTCCATGGCCGTCATGGTGGCGTACCCGTTTCCTACCGGTCGGTGCGTATCGGTTTTCCTACCGTAGCCCCGGTACGTCACCGGAGAAGGGGAGCAGGGCATGCGGATCGGAATTCTGGGCACGGGCACGCTGGCCGTCGCGCTGGGCGCGGCCTGGGGCAGGGCGGGGCACCAGGTACGGGTCGGGGGGCGGTCGCGGGAAAGGGCGGAGGCGGCCGCGGAGCGGATGGGGGGCGCCGCGGTGGCGGTGGAGCCGGCCGAGGCGGTCGCCGGGCGGGACGCGGTGCTGGTCGCCGTGGCCTGGGAGGGCCTTGCGGACATCCTCGGCGCGGCAGGCGCGGCGGGCGGCTCGCTGGCCGGGACGCCGCTGATCGATCCGACCAATGCCGTGGCACATGGTGTCGGCGAACTGCTCACCACCGACGGCCGCTCCATTGCCGAGCACATCGCGGATCTGGCGCCGGGCGCGCACGTGGTCAAGGGCTTCCACCTCTTCGCCGCCGACCAGTGGAGCGCGGGCCGCGAGCCGGTCACCGTCGCGCTCGCCGGTGACGACGCGGCGGCGCTGGCGACGGTCTCCCGGCTGGCCGAGGACGCGGGCGGGCACCCCGCCGTGCTCGGGCCGCTGGGCCGCGCCCGGCAGTTGGAGGAGGTGGCCGGATTCGTCATCGGCCTGGTCTTCGCCGGGGTGGACCCTGCTACGGCGATCCCGCACGTCCCGATGCCGCCGGACGTACCAGCGGACGTACCGGACGTACCGGCGGACGCGCACACCGACGCAGCCGCGCCCGAAACCCGGCCCGCCACGTAGCCCCGCGGCCTCACGGCCCCCCGAGCGGCACCCGGCACCGGCACCCGGCACCGGCACGCGGACGGCACCCGCACCCGCACCCCGCGGACGGCACCCCGCACCGGCACCCCGCCACGTAGCCCCTCAGCCCGCCGCCCCCCGCAGGGCATACCGCGGTCCCGCCCCCTCCGGGTGCCGGAAGGAGGGAGCGGGACCGCGGCCCGGGTCCGGCGGGGGGCCGGGGGCGGGCCGGGCGACTGTCAGGCAGCCCGGGTCATCCCCCGCCCCGGCTCCCGCCGGAGGTGTGCGTCACTCGCCGAAGAGCAAGCCGTACGCGCCCATCGCCATCGCGATGTCCGCCTGGGCCCAGAAGCGGTGATAGGTGAAGCTCGGAGCGTTCCCTCCGTTCAGGTACGCCTGGACCTTCGACCAGTTGGGGTCGTTCTTGTAGAAGGACCGCAGCTCGATGAAGGTGGAGCTGGAGTTGATCTTGTCGCCGTTGGGCATCGTGCCGGAGAAGGTGGACGGCACGTAGACCGGGTCGTTGAACCGGCTGTAGTCCGTCCTGGTCTCCGGGGTGGCGATGCCCAGCGGGTCCTGGTACTTGCCCCACATGCTGTCGAGCAGCCCCTTGGCGGTGGTCTTCGCCGCCGCGTTGCCGGACTTGGCCGCGTAGTAGGACAGCGTCTTGGCGTAGGCCGCCGCGACACCCAGGTCGTTGCCGTAGGCCGAGACCGTCACGTGCAGGCCGGTGTTGGCACCGGGGCTGCTCGCGTTCCAGGTGTCCGGCGCGCCGGTCCACTGGAGGTCGGAGGGGATCTTGAAGGTGCCGTCCGCGTTGATGGTGGTCTGGGAGATCGCCCAGCTCACCCACTTGTCGAGGATGGCCTTCGCCTTGGCGTCACCGGTCTGCTGGTAGTACTCCGCGACCCGCTCCATCGACCAGGCCTGCATGCCGAACCACTGGTTCGACGGCGGGTCGTGGTAGACGGGCTCCCAGTCGTACGCCATCCCGTAGAAGGTCGGCGTGCCGGCCGGGGGCTGGCCGTAGGCGCCCCCCCAGCTGTTGGTGGCGCCACCGGCGATGGCGCCCTCGGAGGACTGGAGCCACTGGTAGAACTCCAGCTGCCGTCCGAGGCTGGTGGACCAGTCCTGCTTGCCGGTGGCCGACTTCGGCGCCATGGCCGGGTCGGTGGTCAGCGCGTAGGCCGCCAGCGGGTTCTGGTAGCCGAAGTGCGAGGCTCCGTCACCGATCCGCCAGGCCCAGCCGCCGCCGGTGCCGGACGAGCCGCCCCAGGCGTAGTACCAGGACAGCAGGTAGTGCTCGCTGTCCTTGCCGGTGCCCGCGGCGCAGGTGTTCGGGTTGGTGCAGTTGCCGATCTTCTTGAAGTACTTGTCGAAGAACGAGTACCGCAGGTAGTCGCCCATCTTGCCGGCCTTCGCGACGGTGGTCGCCACGTCGGCGCCCTTGCCCTGCGCCTTGGCCCAGGTGTCCGCCCAGTAGGCGGCCTGGATCGCGCGCGCGTCGGCGTCGGGTGCGTCGGTGTACTTCCACTGCTGCGCGTAGGCGGAGTCGCCGGTGAACAGGTCCAGGTACCCGTTCTTGCCGCCGTACTTGAACGCGTCGCAGGTCGGCTGCGGCACGGTCTCCCACACCGACTCCTGCTCACCGCGCTGGAAGGTGTTGATGTACGACGGGCCGCTCGCCGTCGGGCCCAGCTCACAGCCGCCACCGGGCGTGTCACCGTAGCCGTAGATGTTGTCCACGTCTTCGAGCCAGTGCATGCCGTAGATGTCGTCCGTGCCGTAGGCCGACTTCAGTTCGCCCGCGATCGGGTCCACGCCGGACTTGACGTTGCCGTCGAGCTGCGACGGGTAGTCGGACGGCAGCGGGTGCTCGGGGGCGTAGGTGGCCGGCGAGTTGGGGTTGTACGAGGCGTTCGTCGGCTGGTCCGCGTGCGTGGGGATCATGTACTGCTCCATGGTCGCCCATGCCCCGTTGAACTTGGTCCAGTCGCCGCTGATCTGGCCGTACATCGCCTGGAGCCAGATCATGTACGAGTACGCCTCGGACGTGGTCTCGTGACCGTAGTCCGGGGCCTCGACCATGAGCGTCTCGACCGAGTGGTAGGGGATCCCCTTGGGCGAGAAGTAGCCGCTCGACGGGTCGGTGATCTTCCCGTAGAGCGACAGGAACCGGGCGGCGTAGTCGCTGGCCGCGCTGATCTCGTTGACCGTGACGGCCGCGGTGCCGTAGCCGGTCGCGGTGGCCGAGAAGGTAGCGGTGCCGGTACCGGTGGCCGCCGCGGCGACCGTGACGGTCTGGGCGGTCGACCAGTTGGCCGGGGTGAAGGTGAGGCTCGCCCCGGACTGGACGCTCAGCGAGCTGTTGCCCGCGGTGCGCGCCACGCCGACCGTCACATTGGCCGCCGGGGCACTGGACAGCTTCACGCCGAAGGTGCCGGTCTTGCCCTGCTGCACGGACACGGTCGTGGGCGAGGCGACGATCGCCGGGCCGGTCGCCACGTGCACGCCCACCGGGGTGGACTCCGCGGACGCGCCCAGGCTGTCGTACGCCTTGGCGTAGACCGAGTAGTCACCGGCCGGCACCGCTGCCCAGTTGAGCGTGTAGGGCGAGGTGGTGTCGGTGCCCAGCAGCGTGGTGTCGTTGTAGAACTCCACCTTGGTGATGGTCGCGGAGTCCGCCGCGACCGCCGTGGCGGCCAGCGGGATGGTGGCGCCCGCGCTGTAGGTCGCACCGGCCGACGGGCTGGTGAGGACGGGCAGCGGGGGCTGGTGCGCGCCACCGCAGACCGTGCCGTTGACGGTGAAACTGGTCGGTGCGGTGTTGGCGCCGCTGTAGTTGAAGTTGGCACTGGCGGTGACGTTCGCGTTGGCGGCGATTGTCTTGTTCCAGTCCAGCGACTTGACAGTGACCGCCTTGCCGGACTGCGACCAGGTGCCGTTCCAGCCGCTCTGCAGCGTCTGGTTGCCGGTGTAGGAGTACGTCAGCGTCCAGCCGTCGATCGCGGTGCTGCCGAGATTGGTGATCTTGGTGTTCGCGGTGAAACCGGAACCCCAGTCATTGGTCGTGTAGTCGACACTGCACTGCAGGCCGGCCGCGTGCGCGACGCCGCCGCCGGTGGCCACGGTCAGGCCGAGCGGCAGGGCGAGCGCGGCGGTGAACGCCGTCAGCAGCCTCCTGGTCCGCTTTCCGATCGGTCTTCCTCTGGGCATGCGAGAGGTCCTCCTCGCGGTTCTTGTGGGGGGATGGGTTCTACGGTTTTCCTGTGAACCAGTGGGAGCGCTCCCACCATCAAGGCGTTGACGAAGAACTGTCAAGAGGTGAATCAGAACCGCCTGTTGACGGGGCCTCGTCTGCAGAAGTCGACGCGGAACACCGGCAGACCTGACAGTCCCTCTACCGTTGAAGCGGACTTGCCGCTAAGGTCTGCGGCGGACCAGTGGGAGCGCGTCCACTCCTTGATCCCCCCACATCACGAGGAGTCGCACATGCGACGACCAACGCGCACGGCGGCGTTCTCCATCGCCGCCGTCACCACAGCGGCCGCTGCCGCGGCACTGCTCCCCACGCTCGGCGCTTCCGCGGCCGGCGCCGCGCCGGACTGTTCGGTCACCTACCAGGTGACCAACCAGTGGGACGCCGGATTCCAGGGCAACGTTGTCATCGCCAACAGCGGTGCGCCGAAGACCAGCTGGGACCTGGGCTTCAGCTTCACCGGCGGCCAGAAGGTGACCCAGGGCTGGAACGGCACCTGGACCCAGTCCGGCACGACGGTGCACGTCGCCTCGATGTCGTACAACGGCTCGCTGCCGACCGGCGGCTCCATCAGCGCGGGCTTCCTGGGCACCTGGTCGGGCACCAACCCGGTGCCGACCGGCTTCACGCTCAACGGCGCCGCCTGCACGCTGGTGGGCCAGCCGACGACACCGCCGCCCACCTCGCCCACGAATCCGCCCACCACACCCCCGACCACCCCGCCGACGACGCCCCCCACGACGCCGCCGACGACCCCGCCGACCAGCCCGCCCGGCGGTGACTCCGCGCCGCCCAAGCTGCACGTGGCCGGAAACCAGCTGCTGGACTCCACCGGCAAGCAGGTCGTGCTCCACGGGGTGAACCGTTCCGGCACCGAATTCGCCTGCGCGCAGGGCAACGGGATCTTCGACGGCCCGGTGGACGACGCCGCCATCAACTCGATCAAGAGCTGGAAGGGCGTCACGGCGGTCCGCGTGCCGCTCAACGAGGACTGCTGGGAAGGCCTGTCGTACGTCCCGGCGGCCGACGGCGGCGCCAACTACATCGCGGCGATCACCGGCTGGGTCAACCGGCTGGTGGCACACGGCATCACGCCGATCGTCGAGCTGCACTGGACGCACGGCACCTACACCGGCAATTCGGCGGGCTGCAGCGATGTGAACGCGACCTGCCAGAAGCCGATGCCGGACGCGCAGTACGCGATCCCGTTCTGGACGAGCGTGGCGAACACCTTCAAGGCCAACACCTCGATCGTCTTCGACCTGTTCAACGAGCCCTACCCGGACCGGGCCACCTCCACCAGCGAGCAGGCCTGGACCTGCTGGCGGGACGGCGGCACCTGCCCGGGCATCGGCTACCAGGTGGCCGGCATGCAGGGGATGCTGGACGCGGTACGCGGCACCGGTGCGCAGAACGTCGTGCTGATGGGCGGCCTCGCCTACTCCAACGACCTGACCGGCTGGGTCGCGCACAAGCCCAACGACCCGACGGGCAATCTGGCGGCGGCCGTTCACGTATACAACTTCAACACCTGCGCGAACACCTCCTGCTGGGACTCCCAGTTGGCGCCGGTCGCGGCCAAGGTGCCGCTGGTGGCCGGTGAGATCGGCGAGAACACCTGCGCCCACGCCTTCACGGACAGCTTCATGAGCTGGCTGGACGCGCACCACCTGTCGTACCTCGGCTGGACGTGGAACACCTGGGACTGCTCCTCGGGTCCCTCGCTGATCTCGTCCTACGACGGCACGGCGACCAACTACGGCCTCGGCCTGAAGAACCACCTGGCGTCGCTGGGCTGACCCGGCGGCACCCCGAACGGGGGCGGTCCCGTGCATGGATGGCGTGCACGGGCCCGCCCCTCCCTCATGTCCCCGGGGCGGTGCGCGGTGGCCGCCGCGAGGCCGGAACGGCCGTCTGAGCAGGGGCTGAGCCGCTGGGCGCGGGCAGCGCGTCCGTTCGAGTCTCGTAATCGCGCGAAGTCTCAACTGGCCATTATTGAACAACTTATTGACGCGGATGTACGCGCCTTGTAAACATCACCTCGCCAAGAGAGCGCTCTCACCAAGCTCTGGCGGCCTCCGTCACGGACCCCCACCCGGTTGAGGAGAACACATGTCAGGCAGCACATCCCCGCTGGTGCGCCAAGGGCCAGGGCGCCATCGCGGGCGCCAGCCGTATCTGGTCCTGGTCGCCCTGCTCGCCCTGCTGGCGGGGCTCGTCCTCGTGGTGACCTCGCAGTCACCGGCACGCGCCGCGGGCACCCTGCTCTCGCAGGGCAAGCCGGCCACCGCGTCGTCGACCGAGAACGCCGGCACCCCCGCGTCCGCCGCCGTCGACGGCAACACCGGCACCCGCTGGTCCAGCGCCGCGGCCGACCCCCAGTGGCTCCAGGTCGACCTCGGCAGCAGCCAGACCATCAGCCAGGTGACGCTCAACTGGGAGGCCGCGTACGCCAAGGCCTTCAAGATCCAGACGTCCGCCAACGGCACCGCCTGGACCGACGTCTACTCCACCACCACCGGCACCGGCGGCGTGCAGACCCTGGCCGTAAACGGTTCCGGCCGGTACGTGCGGGTCTACGGGACCGTACGGGCCACCGCCTACGGCTACTCGCTGTGGGAGTTCCAGGTCTACGGCGCCGGCGGCCCGACCCAGCCCGCCGCGTGCGGCACCGCGAACACCGCGCAGGGCAAGACGGCCACCGCGTCGTCCGTCGAGAACGCCGGCACCCCCGCCTCCGCGGCCGTCGACGGCAACACCGGCACCCGCTGGTCCAGCGCCTTCGGCGACCCGCAGTGGCTGCAGGTGGACCTCGGCTCGTCGCTGCCGATCTGCGGCGTCGGCCTGAACTGGGAGGCGGCCTACGCGACCGCCTACCAGATCCAGGTCACCGACAACCCGAGCGGCACCTGGACCACGATCTACTCCACCACCACCAGCGCCGGCGGCGTGCAGAACCTGAACGTGACCGGCACCGGGCGCTACATCCGCGTCAACGCCACCGCACGGTCCACCGCCTACGGCGACTCGCTGTGGGAGTTCCAGGTCTTCACCAACGGCGGCGGCAGCACCAACGGCGGGACCACGGGCGGTACGACCACTCCGCCGGACTCCTTCTGGGGCACCACGGACGACATCCCGGCCGCGCACAACGTGATGGAACTGAAGATCCTCAACCGCACCAACGGCCAGTACCCGGACAGCCAGGTCTACTGGAGCTTCAACGGCCAGGTGCACTCCATCGCCGACCAGCCGTACTTCGACATGCCGGCGAACTCGTCGGGCCGGATGTACTTCTACCTCGGCTCGCCGACCAGCCAGTACTACGACTTCATCGAGTTCACCATCGGTGCGACGGTCTTCAACGGCAACACCACCCGGGTGGACGCCTGGGGTCTGCCGCTGGCGATCCGGCTGCACTCGCACGACGGCCAGGACATCCAGCTCGGTGACAGCCAGGACCTGTTCAACCAGAGCCGCGAGGCCACCTTCCAGCAGTTCCAGAACGCGGTGCCGCAGCAGTTCAAGGTGCTCGCGCAGACCCAGGCCCCCTACCGGATCATCGCCCCGGGCAGCGACCCGAGCTTCCGCGAGGGCGGCGTCAACGCCAACTACTACACGGCGTACGCCCAGTCGGTCGGCGTGAACGAGCCCACCTCGAACATCTTCGGCTGCGCCGGCACCATGGGCGCCGACGCCGCCAAGTGCGCCGCGCTCAACCGGCACACCGCCAACCTCCCGGCGGCCCAGCAGCAGGACCCGACCAAGTTCTACACCGGCGGCGACCCCGCCAACTGGTACGCCAAGTTCTGGCACGACCACGGCATCAACCACCTCGCGTACGGCTTCCCGTACGACGACGTGGCCGGCCAGGCCGCGTACGCCTCCCAGCAGAACCCGCAGTGGATGGAGGTGGCGGTCGGCTGGTAGCCGCCCGTCCCGAAGCCACCTGAACCGCTTCCCCGGTCCCCCCACATCCCCCCACAAGCCGCCGGGGGCGGGTCCGGTACACGCCCCACGTGTACCGGGTCCCGCCCCCGGCGGTGCGGTGTCCGGAGGCTCCCCGGCGGTCCGCTCAGGGCCGCACCGTCCGGCGCGGCCCCCGCGGGCGCTCGAAAGTCCGGCCGATCCACGTAGGAGCGCTCCCGTCAGCGGCGTACGCGGTGACCGCATCCGTCACACCGGCCTCGTGGGCATGCCGCGGCACGTCACGCTCCCGGGCGCGCCGCCACCCGAACGTATGCGAACGAGCCCCTGCGCGGCGGCCGGCCGCCGTCACACGGAGTCGCGCTGCACCAGCTCCGTCGCCAGCACCACATGGCGGCGTACCGACTCGCGCTCCGCGATCTCCTCCAGCAGCACCCGGGCCATCGTGCGGCCCATCTCCTCGGTGGGCTGGCGGACGCTGGTGAGGGCCGGGTCCATGTGGCGGGCGATGGCCGAGTCCTCGAAGCCGACCAGCGCCACGTCGTCCGGCACCCGCCGCCCGGTCTCGCGCAGCACCGCGCGGGCGCCGGCGGCCATCACGTCGGAGGCGGCGAAGACCGCGTCGATGCCCGGGCGGCGGACCAGCAGCTCGCGCATCGCGCGCCGGCCGCCCTCCTCGGTGAAGTCGCCGCGGGCGACCAGCGCGGTGTCGAAGCCGGCGTCCAGGCCGCCCGCCGCGGCCTCGACCGCCTGCCGGTAGCCGTCGAGCCGGCTGCGGGCCACGTACATGTCGGGCGGCCCGGTGATGGTGGCGACCTGGCGCCGCCCGCGGGCGATCAGGTGGGCGACCGCGGCCCGCGCGCCGCCGACGTTGTCGGCGTCGACGTAGGAGACCGACTCCAGGTCGCTGCGGCGGCCGTTGAGCACCGCCGGCATCTCCAGCTGCTCCAGCAGGTCGGGCAGCGGGTCGTCCTCGTGCACCGACACCAGCAGCACCCCGTCGACCCGGTGCGCGGCCAGGTACTGGCCGAAGCGCGCCCGCTCCTTGGGGGTGCGGATCAAGGTCAGCAGCAGCTGCATGTCGGTGTCGGCCAGCTCGGCGCCGATGCCGCGGATGATGTCGGAGAAGTACGGCTCGGCGAACAGCCGGGTCTCGGGCTCCGGGATGACCAGCGCGATGGCGTCCGTGCGGTTGCCCGCCAGCGCGCGGGCCGCGCGGTTGGGCACGTACCCCAGCTCGGCGATCGCGGCCTCGACAGCGGTCTTCGCGCGGTCGCTGACCCGGGGGGATCCGTTGATCACCCGGGAGACCGTGCCCCGCCCGACTCCGGCGCGCAGCGCCACCTCCTCAAGGGTGGGACGTCCGCTGTGCCGCCCGTTCATCGCCACTGCCGCCTCCAGTACTCATTACGCGCCACCTTAGCGCCCGGTCCTTCCCCGCAGGAGCGGTTCTTGAGAGCGCTCCCACACTACAAGCCCCAGGCGGGAGCTTCCGTTCAAGAAGTAATCAAGAGTCAGCTCCGGACACGTTCCGGCAACGAAATCGACTTCACATCTTGACACTGACCCCTCCTAGGCGTGAATGTTCCGGAAAGCCTACGTGGGAGCGCTCCCACAGCGCCATCCGTGCGTAGACCCCCGGGGACCCACGCACCACCCGTACGCCGACCCACCCTGACAAGGAGAGTGGAATGCGCACTTCCGGCAGAACCCGCAGGACCGCCGTCATCGCGGTCGCGGGTCTCGCAGCCTGCGCGACGCTGATCACCGGCTGCAGCAGCGACAGCGACAAGGACACCAAGGACAGCTCCAAGGGGTCCTCGTCCACCGAGAACATCACCCTGCATGTCGGCGACTTCGGCTCGTTCGGCTACGACGACAAGAAGGGTGCCGCTCTCTACGCCGAGTACCACAAGCTGCACCCGAACATCACGATCGTCGAGGACGCGGTCTCCGACGGCCAGCAGTACTGGAACTCGCTGAAGCTCCACCTGACCCAGAACAGCGGCCTGGACGACATCCAGGCCATCGAGGTGGGCTACATCGGCCTGGCCATCCAGCCGAACCTGGCGTCGAAGTTCGTGGACTTCAAGACGGTCGACGGCTTCAACGCCGCCGACTGGCTGCCGTACAAGGAGACGCAGGCCACCACCGGCGACGGCAAGGTCATCGGTCTGGGCACGGACGCCGGCCCGACGGCGATCTGCTACAACAAGGAGGCCTTCCAGAAGGCCGGCCTGCCGACCGACCGCGACCAGCTGGCCACCCAGTGGGGCGGCGACTGGCAGAAGTTCATCGACCTGGGCAAGCAGTTCAAGGCCAGCCCGACCGCGCCCAAGGGCATGGCGTTCTCCGACTCCGGCAGCGGCCTGTTCAACGCCGTGCTCGCCAGCCAGCCGACGCAGTACTCGGACGCCAACGGCAAGCTGATCTACGACACCAGCCCGGGCGTCAAGACGGCGTGGAACCTGGCCACGGAAGCGGTGGAGGACGGCCTGACGGCCGGCTACCAGCAGCTCGACCAGAACAACACCTGGAACGCGGCGTTCAAGCTCAACAAGTTCGCCACCGTCACCTGCCCGAGCTGGATGGTCGGCCTGGTGGCCACCAACTCCGGTGACGCGGGCCAGGGCAAGTGGGACATCGCCACTCCGCCGCAGGTCGGCAACTGGGGCGGTTCGTTCCTGGCCGTGCCCAAGTCCGGCAAGCACATCAAGGAGGCCACCGCGCTGGCGCAGTGGCTGACCGCGCCGGCGCAGGAGATCAAGGTGTTCCAGAAGTTCGGGAACATCCCCTCCTCCACCAAGGCGCTCGACGACCCGGCGGTGCAGAACCTGACCAACCCGTACTTCCCCGGCACCCCGGTCGGCAAGATCTTCGCGAGCGCCGCCAAGAGCATCACCCCGGCCCCGATCGGTCCGTGGGACGGCAACGTGAAGGACATCATCACCAAGAACGGCATCCTCGACATGGAGAAGCGCCACACCTCCAAGGACAAGGCGTGGTCGAACGCGGTGAAGCAGATCAAGGACACCGTCGTCGAGTAACACCCAGGCGGGGCCGCCCGGCAGTGTCTCCCACCTGCCGGGCGGTCCGTATTCGGGACCGGGTGCGAGAAGTGAACGCACCCGGCCCCAGGCCACTACAACTTCTGAACAGCCCTCCCCCCGACCCGGCCCACCGCCCCCATCCCTACGGGAAGGACGCCACTCGTGGCCACCTCCGTCAGGGCGACGTCCGACGGCAGCCCGCTGTCGTCCCGGTCCGCCCCCAGCAGCAAAGTCCCGAGCGGCAGCCGTCCTCCCGGCTGGCGCGCCAAGCTCTACCGGTTCGACACCAAGGCATCCCCGTACGCCTATGTCGCCCCGTTCTTCCTCCTGTTCGCCGCCTTCGGCCTCTTCCCGCTGATCTACACCGGCTGGCTCTCGCTGCACGAGGTGCAGCTCGGTACCCACGCGACCTGGGTCGGCTTCGACAACTACACCGGCCTGTGGCACAACGAGTTCTTCTGGACGGCGCTGCGCAACACCTTCACGCTCGGTGTGATCTCCACGGTGCCGCAGCTGGCGATGGCGCTGGGCCTCGCGCACCTGCTCAACTACAGGATGCGCGGCCGGGGCTTCTTCCGGGTCGCGATCCTGGCGCCGTACGCGACCTCGGTCGCCGCCGCCACGCTGGTCTTCATCCAGATGTTCAACCCGGACTACGGCATGATCAACCAGCTGCTCGGCCACGTCGGGGCCGGCAACATCGACTGGGAGTCGTCCAAGTGGCCCGCCCAGATAGCCATCTCGACCATCGTGACCTGGCGCTGGACCGGCTACAACGCGCTGATCTACCTGGCCGCGATGCAGGCCGTGCCCGCCGACCTCTACGAGGCCGCCGCGCTTGACGGCGCGTCGCGCTGGCGGCAGTTCCTCAGCGTCACCATCCCGTCGATCCGGCCGACGATCCTGTTCACCATCATCGTCTCCACGATCGGCGCCACCCAGCTGTTCGGCGAGCCGCTGATGTTCGGCGGCGGCGTCGGTATGACCGGCGGCACCGACCACCAGTACCAGACGCTCAGCCTCTACATGTACGACAAGGGCTGGAACACCGGCGAACTCGGCCAGGCCTCCGCCGTGGCCTGGGTGATGCTGCTGATCCTGCTGCTCATCGGCGCCGTCAACCTGGTGATCGCGCGCTCCAACCGCCGGAAGCTGGGGGCCTGACCATGGCTCAACTCACCGAGGCCGGGCGGTCCGCGCGACCGCGCCACTCCACCCTCCCGCCGACCGCCGGCCGCCGCCGGGTGAAGGCGGGCGGGGCGGGCAAGCAGCAGAACGCGGGACCCGTCGCGTACGTCCTGCTGATCGTCGCCGCGGCGATCTCGCTCTTCCCGCTGTACTGGACGGTCGTCGCCGCGTCGCACACCGACACCGACATCACCCAGCCGCCGACCCCGCTGCTGCCCGGCAGCCACCTGGTGCAGAACCTCAAGGTGGTGTGGGACGAGGTCGACATGACCACGGCCCTGATCAACTCCACCATCGTGGCCGGCTGTGTCGCGGTCAGCACCGTGCTCTTCGCGACGCTGGCCGGTTTCGCCTTCGCCAAACTCCGCTTCCGCGGGCGCAACATCCTGCTGATGATCGTGGTCGCCACCATGACGATCCCGCCGCAGCTCAGTGTGATCCCGCTCTACCAGATCATCACCAACGTCGGCTGGGTCGGGCACCTCCAGTCGGTGATCCTGCCCTCGCTGGTCGCCGCCTTCGGCGTGTTCTTCATGCGGCAGTTCCTCTCCGAGGCGCTGCCCATCGAACTGATCGAGGCTGCCCGGGTGGACGGGGCGCACAGCCTGCGGATCCTGTGGCACGTGGTGTTCCCGATCGCCCGGCCCGCGATGGCCGTGCTGGGAATGCTGGTGTTCGTGCAGGCCTGGAACGACTTCTTCTGGCCGCTGATCGCGCTCAACCAGCAGAACCCGACCGTGCAGGTCGCGCTGGCGGGCGTCGGGTCGGGCAACCACGCGATCGACCACGCCGCGGTCGTCACCGCCGCGCTGGTCGCGACGCTGCCGCTGCTGCTGGTCTTCGCCTTCCTCGGCAAGCACATCGTCGGCGGTATCACCGCGGGTGCCGTCAAGAGCTGAACCGCCCGCCCGCGAGCCGTACCCCTGTGCCGCGCGGGCCGGGCGGGAGCCCCCTTCTCCCCCAACTACCCCCTGATTCCCCTGGAGTCCCCCGCTATGACAGCTGTCCGTTCAGAGAGCACTGAGCTTTCTGCCAGCTCGGCCTCGCTCCGCTTTCCCCCCGGCTTCGTCTGGGGGGCGGCCACCGCCGCCTATCAGATCGAGGGCGCCGCGGCCGAGGACGGCCGCACGCCTTCGATCTGGGACACCTTCAGCCACACCCCCGGCCGGGTCCGCAACGGGGACACCGGTGACATCGCCGCCGACCACTACCACCGCTTCCGCGACGACGTCGCGCTGATGGCGGACCTGGGCCTGGGCGCGTACCGCTTCTCGGTGTCCTGGTCCCGGGTCCAGCCGACCGGGCGCGGCCCGGCCGTGCAGCGCGGCCTCGACTTCTACCGGCAGCTCACCGACGAGCTGCTGGACAAGGGCATCACCCCGGTCGCCACCCTCTACCACTGGGACCTGCCGCAGGACCTGGAGGACGTCGGCGGCTGGACCGTACGCGACACCACCGAGCGCTTCGCCGACTACGCCGCGATCGTGGCGGGCGCGCTCGGCGACCGGGTGCCCTACTGGACCACCCTCAACGAGCCGTGGTGCTCGGCCTATCTCGGCTACGGCTCCGGGGTGCACGCCCCCGGGCGCACCGAGCCCGAGTCGGCGCTCAAGGCCGTCCACCACCTCAACCTCGCCCATGGCCGGGCGATCGGGGTCCTGCGTTCCGCTCTCCCCGCTGCAGCGCAGACCTCGATCACCCTCAACCTGCACCAGGTCCGCCCGCTCACCGACTCCGCCGCCGACCTCGACGCGGCCCGCCGGATCGACGCGGTCGGCAACCGGGTCTTCCTCGGCCCGATCCTCGGCGACGGCTACCCCGCCGACCTGCTGGACGACACCGCCCACCTGGTCGACTGGGAGTCCCTGGTCAAGGACGGCGACCTCGCCGAGATCAGCCGCCCGATCGACCTGCTCGGCATCAACTACTACACCCCGACCCTGGTCTCCGACGGCCGGGTGCACACCGACGGGGCGCAGGCGCCGCGCAACGACGGGCACGGCGCGAGCGACTACTCGCCGTGGCCCGGCTCCGAGCACGTCGCCTTCCACCTGCCCCCGGGCAAGACCACGGCGATGCGCTGGGCGGTGGACGCGACCGGTCTGCGCGACCTGATCCAGCGGATCAGCCGGGAGCACCCGGGCCTGCCGATGATGGTCACCGAGAACGGTGCCGCCTACGACGACTACATCTCGCCCGAGGGCCAGGTCAACGACCCCGAGCGGGTCGCCTACCTGCACGGCCACCTGGCCGCGGTGCACCAGGCGCTGAGCGGCGGGGCCGACGTGCGCGGCTACTTCCTGTGGTCGCTGATGGACAACTTCGAGTGGGCCTACGGCTACAGCAAGCGCTTCGGCGCGGTCTACGTGGACTTCGGCACGCAGCGCAGGATCCCGAAGCAGAGCGCGCACTGGTACGCCTCGGTGGCGCGCGAGAACGTCCTTCAGGACCTCCCGGAGGAGGACCGGAAGTCCTGAGGGGACGGAGAAAAGGAGCGGTACGGCAGTTCGAGGGTGCTGCCGTACCGCTCCTTGGCCTTCCTCTCCGGTGAGGGTGGGAGCGGGCGGCTTCTCACGGCGGGCTCGCCGGGGACCCGTCACGGATCGCCGCCGGGCACCGGGCGGACGGCTTTCCCGCGCCGCCTGTGGCCGGGCGCGGCCGGCGCCGGGCCGCCGCCGAGCGCGAGCCGCAGCCGTATCTCCGCGCCGCCCAGCACGCCGCGGCCGATCGTCATACCGCCGCCGGCGGACTCCGCGACCCGGCGGACGATGTCCAGGCCGAGCCCCGTCGAGCCGTGCCCGCCGTCGCCGTGCCCGCGGCGGACCGCGGCGGCCGGGTCCGCGACGCCCGGCCCGGCGTCCGATACCAGCACGACGACCGCGTCGTCGGCGCGGTGCACATCCACGGCGAAGGCGGTGCCCTCGGGGGTGTGCCGGAAGACGTTGCCGAGCATCGCGTCGAGCGCGGCGGCCAGTTCGGTACGCGGCACCGGCACCCGTACCGGCCGGTCGGCGCCCGCGGTACGCACCTCGCGGGCCTCGTCCTCCGCGAGCGCCGACCAGAACGCCATCCGCTCCGTGATCACCTCGGCCGCGTCGCACCCGGCGGCCTGCGCGGGTACGCGCTGCTCGCGGGCGGCCCTGATGATCTGGTCGACCTCCCGCTCCAGCTGGGCGACCGCGGCCCTGGTCTGGTCGGCGGCAGGACCCCGGCCCAGCGAGGCGGTGTTCAGCCGCAGCACGGTCAGCGGGGTACGCAGCCGGTGCGACAGGTCGGCGGCCAACTCCCGCTCGGCGGCCAGCAGATGGACGACCTGGTCGGCCATCGCGTTGAACGCGGCGGCGGCCGACCGCAGTTCGCCGGGTCCCGCCTCCGGCACCCGTACCGCCAGGTCGCCCTCCCCCAGCCGGTGCGCGGCCCGCGCCAGCCGGACCGCGGGCCGCACCATCCGGCTGCCCAGCCGGTCGGCGACCGCCACCGAGCCGACGACCAGCGCGAGGCCGACCCCGGCGAGCACCAGCCACGCGGTGGCCACCCCCCGGGTGACGTCGCCGTCCGGCACGAACACCTCGACGACCGCGATCGTCCCCGAGCCCACCGCGGTCGGCCGCAGCAGCGCGTAGCCGCCCGCGACCCGCACGGTGGCCGCCTCGCCGCGCGCCGAGGCGGCGTCCAGCGCCGGCTGCGCCGCCCGCGGCTGCCCGATCCGTACCGCGGCGGTGCTCCGCGTCGCCGGGATCCGCAGCGCGATCCGCCGCAGCGCGCCCGCCTGCGTCGTCGCCACCGCCCGCTCCAGCTGCCCCCGGTCGGTGGTGATCGCCAGCGCCGGAGCGATCGCGGCGGCCTGCCGCTCGGCGTTCGTCAGCGCCCGGTCCCTGGCCAGCTCCTTGACCACCAGGCCGAGCGGCACCGCGAAGGCGATCACCACCATCGCCGTGACCGCGAGCGAGACCCGGACCAGGGACCACCTCATACCGGCGGCTCCAGCTTGACCCCCACCCCGCGCAGCGTGTGCAGATACCGCGGCCTGGCCGCGGTCTCCCCCAGCTTCCTGCGCAGCCAGGACAGATGCACGTCGATCGTCTGGTCGTCGCCGTACGACTGCTGCCAGACCTCCGCGAGCAGTTCGCGGCGGGCCACGACGACGCCGGGCCGCGCGGCCAGGAAGCTCAGCAGGTCGAACTCCCGCCGGGTCAGCTCCAGGGCCGCCCCGTCCAGCACGGCCAGCCTGCGGCGCGCGTCGATGCTCAGCCCGCCGACCCTGATCACCGGGTCGGCCGCGGGCGCCGCCGACCCGCCGCGGGCCCGCCGCAGCACCGCCGCCAGCCGGGCCGACAGATGCTCCACCGAGAACGGCTTCACCAGATAGTCGTCCGCGCCCGCATTGAGCAGCCGGACGATCTCCGCCTCGTCGTCCCGGGCGGTCGCGATGATCACCGGTACGTCGCTGAGCCCGCGCAGCACCTTCAGCGCCTCCGACCCGTCCAGGTCGGGCAGCCCGAGGTCCAGGATCACCACGTCGAACGCGACCTGCGCGACCTCCCGCAGCGCCTCAAGGGCGGTGCCCGCGCCGCGTACCGTGTGGGTCGCCTCCGTCAGGTGCCGGATCAGGGCCGAGCGCACGAACCGGTCGTCCTCGACCACGAGCACACTTGCCATGCGCGGCAACCTAGCGCGTTACGCCGCCGCATGGGTGCGGCACTATGGCCGGGTGTACAGAGGGCTGCTCCACTTCTGCGCCTGGGCGCTGACCACCGCGGCGGCGGCGACGCTGTCGTGGTTCGGCGTCCACAGTGTGCTGCGCGGCACCGCGTACGACCCGCCGCGCGCCCTGCCGGTCACGGCGCCGCCCCTGGCGTCCTCGGAGCGGGGCGCGTCGCCTGTGGCGCCGCCGGCGGCCCGTACCGCCGCTGCCACGGCCGCCCCTCGCACCCGGCCGGCCACGCGTTCCGCGGCGGTGCGGGGCTGGACCCTGCGGGGCGGGCGGGTCGTCCTCGCGCTCGGGCCGAGCACGGCCACGCTTGTCTCGGCGGTGCCGAACGCCGGGTGGCGGATGCAGGTCTGGCCGGAGGACGGGTGGCTGCGGGTCACCTTCACGCTTGCCTCCGGCGGTGCGGCGTCGACGCTCTTCTGCACGTGGAACGGCCACGCGCCGGCGGTGGAGTCCTACGAGCAGTAGGCCGCGCCGCCCGCGGGGTCCGGGAGGGTGCCCCGGCGGTCAGCCGAACGCGTTCGGCGGCGGGGGCGGCGACGGGGTCGAGGTGGTGTCGGTCACGACCGGCGCCCCCGCGGTGAAGGCCGCCAGAGCCGCGCCGTGCTCGACCCGCCCGGGGTGCGGGTCGGTCGCGACCCGCCGGGTGAGGTCCGCGACCGGCAGTTCGTGGTCCGCCGCCCACAGCACCGCGTTGCCGAACCGCTTGCCCCGCAGCACCGCGGGATCCGCCGCCACGCACACCTCGCCGAAGGCACTGCGTACGGTCGCGATCTGCCCGCGCAGGAAAGCGAGCGCACCGCCGTCCGTGAGGTTGGCGGTGTAGTCACCGCCGGGCCGCAGCACCCTGCGCACGTCGGTGAGGAATTCCGCGCTGGTCATGTGCGCCGGGGTGCGGGCGCCCCCGAAGACGTCGGCGATGATCAGATCGGCCCAGCCGTCCGGCAGCTTCGCCAGGCCGGCCCGCGCGTCCCCGGCGCGTACCTTGATCCGCCAGCCGCGGTCCCACGGAAGGTGCGCCCGGACCAGGTCCACCAGCGCCGTGTCCAGCTCGATGACCTGCTGGGTGGAGCGCGGCCGCGTGTACGCGGTGTAGCGGGCCAGGGTGAGCGCGCCGCCGCCGAGGTGGACGACCCGCAGCGGCATGCCCGGGGGCGCGACCAGGTCGATGACGTGGCCCAGCCTGCGCTGGTAGGAGAACCCGAGGTGGTCGGGCACGGCGAGGTCGACATGGGACTGCGGGGCGCCGTCGACGACCAGGGCCCAGGCCTGCGGGCGTTCCCTGTCGGGTACGAGGGCCGCGGGGCCGCCCCCCACCCGTGCGGTCACCGCGTCGGGGGTGCGCGCCCGGCCGCCGCGCTGTCTCTTGCCTGCCATGCGCCGATTATCGGGGCAGCGGGGCTAGATCGCGCGCAGGCCCTGGTACCCGTCGACCAGTTCGATGGTGCGGGCGGCCTCGCCGAGCGCGGCGCGCAGCACCGCGGGGTCGGTGACGGCGGTGTCGGTGTGCGGCGGCAGCAGCCACCCGGTGTCGGCGACCGGCGGCCCGCCGTCGAGCACCAGGCCCCGGCCGTCCGTGCGGGTACACGAACTGCCCGGCAGGTCCCAGCAGTCCGCGGTGCCCGGCGGCACCAGGAAGCCGAGGCTCGCGCCGGCGCTGTCGTGCAGCACCGGGCCGACACAGCTGCCGAGCCGCAGCAGATCGGCCGCTTCGAGCCCCTGCCTGGTCGGTACGGTCACCAGGTCGCATGGCGGCGGCGGCAGTTCACTGCATTCCGGGCTCGGACCCGACATATGCGTACCGGTGGTGTCCAACAAGGCAAACGCTCCTCGCGAGGGGATCGGCGCACGCAGATTTTGTGCCACATCTGTGACAACGCGCCACAGTGTCAACGGCTACGCGCAATTCATGCCGTAAGGGGTGGCGTTTCATGGCGGATAGTGCGTGAGATATCCGTTTAGTAGCCAAATGCGGCATATGGGGCTTCCGGGTGGCCGGTACGTTCGTTTCCGCCGCCGAGCGGCACCGACCGTCGTGGGAGTCGCCATGCTGCCGTCCCCTGCCTCCGTACCCGCCCCTGTGCCCGCCTGCGTCCCCGATCCCGTCCCGGGCTTCGTCCCCGCTTTCGTCCCCAACACCGCCATCCGGCGGCTGCGCGGCGACCGGTCGCCGGCCGAATTCGCCGCGGCCGTGCGGCGGGCCGCCCACGAGATCGGCGAGCACGTCAGCTGCGACGCCCGCTACATCGGGCGGCTCGAAAGCGGCGAGATCCGCTGCCCCAACTACGCCTACGAGCGGGTCTTCCGCCATATGTTCCCCGGGCACTCCCCCGCCGACCTCGGCTTCGCGCCCCGGCAGGCGGTACGCGGCCGGCGCACCGCCGCGTCGCGCGCCGCCGCGCTCGATCCGGCGTACGAGGAGAGCGAGGTGCAGCGCCGCGCCTTCGTGACCGGCGGCCCGGCCGCCTTCGCCACCGCGCTCCTGCCGCGCGCCACCCCGCCCACCCGGGCCGGCGCCGCCGAGGTGGCCGCCGTGCGCGAAGCGGTACGGCAGATCAGGCTGCACGACGACCGGCACGGCGGCGACGGGCTCTACGCCCAGGCCGCCGGCGCCCTCCGCGGCGCCTACCGCCTCCTCGACGACACCGCCCACAGCGCCGCGACCGGCACCGGGCTCGCCTCGGGCGCCGGGGAGCTGGCCGTCTCCGTCGGATGGCTCGCCCACGACTCCGGACGGCTGCCCGAGGCCCGCTCCCACTACGCCGAAGCGCTCGCCACCGCCCGGATGGCCGCGGACCCGGCACTTGAGGCGCACGCCTTCTGCAACACCTCCTTCCTCGCGCGCGACGCCGGGCGCCACCGCGAGGCGGTACGCGCCGCCCAGGCCGCGCAGCTCCTCGCCCGCGACCTCGGCTCGCCCCGGCTGCTCTCCCTGCTCGCGCTGCGCGAAGCCGGCGGGCTCGCGGGGCTCGGCGAACGCCGGCGGTGCGAGCTGGCGCTCGCCCGGGCGCACACCCTGTACTCCCGCGGGGCCGCCGACGCGGACCCGCCCTGGATGAGCTTCTTCGGCGAAGCCGAGCTGGCCGGCCTTGAGGCCCAGGCATGGGCGGCGCTCGGCCGCCCCGCCCGGGCCGCAGCCGCCGCCCGCCACGCGGTACGCCTCCAGGACCCGCACTTCGTCCGCAACCTCGTGCTCTACCAGGCCGAGCTGGCGATCAACCTCCGGCGGTCGGGGGACGACACGGAGGCGGTCGCGGTCGCGGGCCGCGCCCGCCGGCTCCTGCCGGGGGTCCGGTCGGCGCGGGTGCGCGCGATGCTCGCGACGGTGTGAGCGGGGGCCTGCGGAACTGCGTCCCCCGGCCCATGCGGCGGCAGGCGGCACCCCGGGGACGTGCTGCCCGCGCGGCGGGACGTGCCCCGAAGGGCGCGAGGAACCACACGGCCAGCCCGCACGCAGTGGCAGGCCACGGCCCGCCGCAAGCGGCACCCCCAAGGGCGCGGGGAACCGCACGGCCAACCCCCCACCGCGGGCAAGTAGCAACGCCACCCCAAGCCGCACCCTCCCAGGGGCGCGAGGAACCGCACGGCCAACCCGCACCACGGAAACGTAGCAACGCCACCCCAAGCCGCGCCCTCCCAGGGGCGCGAGGAACCGCGCGGCCAGGCCGCACGCAGTGGCCAGGCTGCGGCCCGCCGCAAGGGGCAGGGTCTGCGGGGTGCCGCGCGGCGGCGGCAGGTGCCGCCGGGCTCACCAGGCGGGGTGCCGCCTTCTCGACGGCCGGCCCGGCATCGCGCTCGCCGGGCGGGGACGCACAAGCGCGCCTACTTTGGGCCTCATGGCCCGTATGCGAACCGTCGCCGCCCTCGCGGCGGCACTGACGGCGACCGTCCTGGCCGCCCCGCCGCAGGCGGACGGCTCGGCTGCTTCCTCGCCGTACGGCCAGCAGGTCTCCTGGGGCGGCTGCTCCGGTGTGGACGGTCCCCGTTCGATGGAGTGCGGCACCCTCACCGTGCCCCGCGACTACGGCGACCCCAAGGGCGGCGACCTGGACGTCGCCCTCAGCCGGATACCCGCGACCGGCCCCGGGCCGCGGCTCGGCTCGCTCGTGGTCAACTTCGGCGGCCCCGGCATCCCCGGCATCACGCAACTGGCCGAACGCGCCTCGGCGGGCGACCTGGCCCGGCTCAACCGCCGCTACGACCTCATCGGCTTCGACCCGCGCGGCGTCGGCCGCAGCTCCCCGGTCGACTGCGGCGACCTCTCCGGGGTGACCGCCACCGACCCGGTCGCCCAGGCACGCCAGGTGGCGCGGGCCTGCCGCGCCCACTCCGGCGCCCTCCTGCCCTGGGTGGGCACCCCGAACGCCGCCCGCGACCTCGACGTCGTACGGTCCGCCCTCGGCGACGACCGCCTCGCCTACCTCGGCTTCTCCTACGGCGGTCGCCTCGGCTCGGTCTACGCGCACGAATTCCCGCAGCACGCGGGCCGGATGGTGCTGGACGGCGTGCCCGACCCGACGCTGGACGACACGGGCACCGCGCTGGCCCAAGCCGCGGCCTTCCAGCACGCGCTGAGCGACTTCGCCGCGGACTGCGCCGCCCGGCACTGCCCGGTGCCGGGCCGTACGCCCGCCCAGGTCGTGGCCAACATCGCGACCGCCGGGCGCCGCCTCGACTCCGGCGGCCTCCCCACGGTGACGGGGCAGCTGGACCACGCGGGCTTCCTCCAGGGCGTCCAGAACGCGCTCTACTCGAAGGACGACTGGCCCGACCTGCGCGAAGCGCTCGGCGCGCTGGGCGGCGGGGACGGCGAGCCGATGATGCAGCTCGCCTATCCGGGGCAGATGGGCCAGCTCGCCCGGGTGACGCCCAAGGCCTCGGGGTGGTCCACCCCGGACAACTACGAGATGGCCAAGCTCGCGATCGACTGCCGCGATACGCCGGAGCGGCACACCCCGGCCGGCGTGCACGCGCTCGACGGGCGCTTCGCCGCGGCGTCTTCCGTGTTCGGTACGTCCATGGAGGCGTCGCTGCTGGCCTGCACCGGGTGGCCGCCCGGCGACGGGGCCTCCCGGCGGGTGGCGGCCCGTACCGCGCCGGAGGCGCTGCTCGTCAGTACGACGGCGGATCCGGCGACGCCGTATGCGGGGGCGGGCCATATGGCTGCGGCGCTCGGGAATGGGAGCCGGGTGCTGACGTATCGGGGGGAGGGGCACGGGGCGTATTTCGCGCACGACGGGTGTGTGCGGGGGGTGGTGGAGGCGTATTTGGTTGATGGGGCGATGCCAAGTGCCGGGGCGGCGTGCTGATGTTGTCCTGCCCGCCCGCCCACCCGTGGGGGTACCCCCAGGCGAAGCTCCGGGGGAAGGTGTTTGGTCGGGTGCGGGTGCCGGTGGTGGGTGGTCGGGGCCACTCCGGGGGTATCTCCTCGGACCGCGCACCTCGGCTCTGTGCAAACGTTCCTGCGGGAGTCGTGCGCAGTCCTGCGGGGACACCCCCGGATCGTCCCCTCCGCCGCCATCGGCGTCCGCAGACCCGTGGGCGGTCGAGGCGGGGGGCCGTCCGGGGGGCCGCCCATGGCGAGGCACCCCCACAGGGAGACCGTTCGCCAACGTCCCCGCCGCCGGGCGCGGAAGAAGCCCCGCACGGACGGGCAATCCGCCGGCCGTGAGCGCGCCCCGGAGGGGGTCAGCGGCGGCGGGCCGCGGTGGCCGCGCGGGGGAGGTCGAGGCGGCGTTCGTACATGAGGTAGCGGGGGTGCCAGCGCGGCGAGTAGGGGGCGTAAGGGCGTACGCGATCGGCACCGTGCCAGGGCCGGGCCTGGACGTTGAAGGAGAGGCGGGTGACGCCCGCCAGCGCGGGGGCGGTGGTGCGGGCGGCGGCGAGGAGGAGGTCGGTGAGGAGGTGGTCGACCGGCGTGCGGCCGGAGTCGCGGTCGTGGCGCAGGAGGTCGAGGGTGAGCCCGTCGGGACCCCAGGGCACGAAGCCGAGCAGCGCGCAGGTGCGGCCGTTGGGGTCGCGGCACTCCGCGAGCAGGTAGTCGCCGTCCGCGGGGTCGCCGAGGCGGCCGAGAGCGGCGGCGGCGCTGCGTTCGGCGGGGTGGCGGCGCCAGGCGTCGGCGAGTTGGCCGAGCCGGCGCCATTCGTCGGGGTCGACCTCGTCCTGGCGGCGGAAGGCGGTGGTGTAGCCGGCGTCGGTGACGAGCCGGTGGGCCGCGAGGGGTCCGGCCGTGGTGTCGCCCGAGGCGAAGGCGCCGGCGTCCACCACCGCTTCGTCGCCGGAGGCGAAGCCGTGGAAGCCGGCGGCCTCGTAGGTGACGGCGGCGGCGGGTCCCGCGTTGGTGACGGCGGGGACCCAGGCGTGGCGGCGGGCGTGGGCGACCCAGCCGGTGACGGCGGCGGGCCAGGCGGTGCGCGGGCCGAGGGGGTCGCCGGAGGCGAGGGCGACGCCGTTGACGACGCGGTAGAGGACGGCGGCGTCCCGGGACGGCGTCCAGCACACGGACTTGTCGCGGCGCAGGGCGAAGTAGCCGAGCGAGTCGCGGCGGCCGTACGCCCGCAGCAGCGCGCGCAGCCGGCGTTCGTCGGCGGGGACGAGCCGGGCCCGGCTGCGGGGGGCGCGGAAGAAGGCCAGCAGGACGACCAGCATCAGGGCGACGCTCAGGACGTTGATCGCCAGGTCGGTCCAGCCGGGCACCTTGATGCCGGGCAGGTCGAACAGGCCGGAGACGGTGAGCACGCGGACGACGGCGTAGCGCAGGCTGGCGCTCCACTCGCGGGGCGGTGCCTGGTCGGTGGCGTGGACCAGCAGGGTGCCGACGCCGACCGCGACGACCGCCCCGATCAGCAGGCTGGTCAGGCCGAGCGCGACATTGCCGCGTTCGCCGCGCACGTTGAAGACCGGCCGGGAGACCAGCAGCGCGGTCAGGAAGAGCAGGGTGACGGCGAGCGAGACCCAGTTGAAGGGGTGGCCGCGGGATTCGGCGACGGCGGCCTCGGTGGTGATCAGCACGGCGGTGTAGCCGATGGCCAGCGCGGTGGTGACGATCCAGGCGGCGCGTTTGCGGCGGCGCAGGCTGATGGACAGGACCAGGGCGAGGGCGGCGCCGGTGAAGCCGGGGCTGACCAGGAAGGCGGTGACGTATTCGCCGTTGGTGGCGGCGCGCACCCGGTCGCGGAAGGGGGCGACGACGCCGGTCACGACGTTGACGGCGGTGGCCGCCCGCAGGTACCAGACGGCGGCGGCGGCGCCGGGGTCGCGCAGCGGGCGCAGCACCCGGGCGAGCAGCACTTCGAGCCGGGACGGCGGCAGGTCCACGATGGTGGGGCGGGCCGGCGGGGCCTTGGTCAGCGACACCGGGCTCGGCGCCCCGGCGACGGCGTCCATGGCGCGGGTCTTCACGGCGACCAGCCGCCGGTGGATACGGTCCTCGCGGCGTTCGGCGCGGGCCATCCGGCGCGGCCTGCTGCCGTACCGCCAGCGAGCCCAGGGGCTGCCGGGGCGGGCCAGCCGCAGGGCGCCGACGACGGCGAGGAAGGGCAGCATCACACCGAGCAGCCCGGTCCACACCTTGCCCTTGAGCAGGCACAGCACCACGAAGCCGAGGAGCACGGCGGCGACGACGTAGGTGGCGTAGGAGGTGCCGCCGACGTAGCCGCCGAGGGGGGCCTGGCCGATGAGCAGCAGGGCGATCACCGAGACGGCGAGGATCACCGCGTCGACGGACTGCCGGCCCTCCTCGCGCCAGTAGACGTCCTCCAGGTGCAGCACGAGGGCGAATTCGTCCAGGACCAGGCCGCAGCCGGCGCCGAAGATCACGGCGAGGATGTTGTGGGCGAGCGGGCCGCCGTGGACGGCGAAGGAGCCGACGCCGCCGATCAGCATCATCGCCTGGCCGAAGACCACGTGGTGGATGTGCAGCCCGCCGGGCTGGACGTTGCCCGGCCACCAGGAGACGCCTCTGCGGATCATCCGGACGCTGAAACGGATGAAGAGGAAGGACCCGAGCAGCCCGGCCAGCAGCAGGAACAGCGGGGTGCGGCCGCCGGTGCCGGAGATGTGCACCCGGACGGTGTCCGCCAGCGACCAGTGCCCCATGCACCCAGGGTGCTGGTCGGACGCTCGCCTGGCCAAACGGGCGCGCCGGACGGCGCCGCCCGCGTACGCCGAAGGCCCCCCGTGGATACGGAGGGCCTTCGTTTCAGGTGCGCCGCCAGGGACTCGAACCCCGGACCCGCTGATTAAGAGTCAGCTGCTCTAACCAACTGAGCTAGCGGCGCCTGCTGACGTGGAAAACATTAGCACCCACCCCTGCGACCTGAAAAATCGATACCGGTCAGGCGGAGCCGGGCAGCCCGATGAGTACCGGCGGGGCCGGCGACAGGGCGGTCCTGACCGCGCGCAGACAGGCCCACAGCAGTACGTCGGCGCCCGGCAGCCAGGGGTGCCGGGAGTCGGGGGCGACGACCCAGCGGGACATTCCCGCGGCGTCGCGCGGGGTGCCTGCCGGGTCCTCGCGGGGCGCGGGAGCGGTGTGGAGGGCGGGGACGGTGACCGCGTCGCCGCTGCCGTGGCACAGCATCGGCGGGACGGCGCTGCCCCACTCCTCCCAGTCCAGCAGTGCGGGCAGCCGCTGGGCGGTGCCGGGCGCGACCAGCAGCAGGACCCTGCCGCGGTGGACGGCGACCGGGCCGCTGCCGGGTCCCGCCGCCCAGAGCTGCTCCAGCACCCGGCGGCCAAACAGGGGCGTGAGGTTCACCACGTCGAAGGCCGTGCCGCAGGGCAGGACGCTCGGGGCGGCCGGGCGGGCCGACCACAGGGCCTCGACGCTGCGCGGGAAGGCGCTCGCGGAGGCCAGCCAGGCGGCGCCTTCCGGGGTGACGCATGCGGTGTGCTGCCGCCGCCGGGCCTCGCTGACGATCCCGACGACGCTGGTGCTCCCCTGCCATTCATTCATGGCATCTACAGGTACCGCTTCAGCGGGCGGTGTCCCGGTGAATCGCCCGAATACGGGACAGGAACGCGCGGGAGGCGTAACCTACCGGCCCCGCACGGCGATCGGGCGGCTACGGGGTGACACCGCCGCTGTCGATCAGGCCCTGACCGTACTCGGCCATCTTCTTGGCGTAGTCCTCGGTCCAGCCGGCCTGCTCGGCGAGGTCGGCCGCAGTGAGCCGGTCGAAGCGGCGCGGGTCGGTGAGCTGGGCGGCGGCGATGGCCTGGAACTCGGTCGCCCGGTCGGCGGCCGTACGGAAGGCCTGCTCCAGCTCGGTGGCCCTGGTCAGCAGCTGCCGCGGGTCGTCCATCGACTCCAGGTCGAAGAAGCGGTCGCCGCCGGTGTCGGCGGGCGCGCCGGGCTCGAACAGCAGCGGGGCGGGGCGTTTCGGCCGGTCGGCGCGGGGCTCGTGCGGCTCACGTGCCTCGCGGGACGGGCGAGCCGGTTGCGGCTCGGACATGCGCTACCTCCGGGGTCGGTTCCGCCTTCCATTGTCCCGCGCCCGCGCAAGTCCCTCGGGGCGGTCGCCCGAGATCCACCCGACAGGGCGTCAAGGCCGCCAGCTGACGCGGTGTTCGGCGAGGTGGGCCAGGACCGCGTGGTTGGCCTCCCAGCCGTCGGGGAATTTGACCGTGACGCCGAGGCGGACCGGCTCGGAGGACGGGTGTTCGTCGAGCAGGTCGGCGACGCCGGCGCGGCAGACGACGATGCAGGCGTGGCGGTGGCGGGAGGCCAGGACGCACAGGCGGCCCGTCTCCAGGTGGAAGGCGGTGGCGTCCGGGCGGCCCGAGAGCGGGTGCAGGACGACCGTGACGTCGAACTCCCGGCCCTGGAGGCGGTTCGCGGTGTCCACTGCGACGCCGCCAGGGCCGGCCGGCACCCCGAGCGCGGTCAGCGCGGTGCGCACCGCGGCTGCCTGGTCGCGGTGCGCGGTGCCGACCGCGATCCGGTCGGCGGTCAGCGGCGCGGGGTCGGCGCCGCGCTCCGAATACGTCAGCCCGCCGCGGTCCAGCAGCCGCCGTACGACCGCGGCGACCGCGCGTACCGCCTCCGGGTCGGTGCGCGGGGTGTGCCGGGCGGGCAGTTCGAGCAGACCCCAGCCGGACACCGCGGCCTCGTCCAGCACCCTGTCGGGCCCGCAGCCGTCCCCCGGCACCCCGAAGCCGAGCCGCCGGTCGCCGTGGCCCGTACCGCTCCGGAACGGGGTGTACGGGTAGAACGCCCGGGACACCAGCGGCGCCGCCGACGCGGGCAGCCGCCAGGACACCGGCAGGCGGTGCTGGGGCAGGCCCGGGTTGTGCGCCAGCAGGGTGACCACGGCGCTCGCCGACGGGTCCCAGCTCAGCCCGGCCCACTGCTCGGCGCCGACCACGCTGAAGGGGTCGAGCTGGCCCGGGTCGCCGACGAAGAGCGCCCGTTCGAACAGGCCCGCGACCTGGAGCAGCGCGTCGGAGCGCATCTGGTAGGCCTCGTCCACGATGGCGTGCCGCCAGGGCTCGACGTCCTTGACGTACGCCCATTTCGCCGCCGTCGCGATCACCACCGAGCGGTCCCGGAGGTCGGCGACCGAGCTGGACTTCGCCACTTCCGGGTGCCGGTCCAGCGCCGGGTCGGGCGGGGAGTCGGCGCCGTGCAGCCGGCCCACCGGGAGGGTGGGCTCCGCGGTCGCGAGGCGGTCGGCGAGGTCGTCGACCTGGGCGTTGGTCTGCGCGACGATCATCAACCGCTCGCCGGACGCGGCCAGTTCGCGAGCCGCGCGCACCACGAGGGTCGACTTGCCCGCGCCGGGCGGCGAGTCCACGACGACACCGCGGGCGGTGCCGTGCATCGTGCTGGCCAGGATCGCCGCGGTCGCCGCGGCGGCCTCGGCCCCCGGGTCGAACCGGTCGCCGGCGCCGTCGAAGCCCTGCGTCACAGAAAGTCCTCCGCGGTCACGGTGTCGGGTACGTCGGGGCCGGCCGCGGCGGCGCCGGGCGGGCCGCCGTGCGTCCAGGGCGTCGCCTCGGGGTCGGGCAGCGCGGGACCGCTTCGCGGGTCGTGCGCGAACAGCGTGAACGTCACCCGGTCCCCCACCTCCGGCACCGAGCCTTCCCGCGGCACCTTGCCCGTACCCATCCCGCCGGTGAGCTTGACGGTGACCGCCCGCTCCGGGGCGTGCGGGACGCCGGCGCCGGGTGCTTCCCCGTCCCGGGGCGCGGGCACCTCCGCGGCGGGCGCGACGGCGACCAGCTCGGCGGTCTGGGCCGACTTCGCGTCGGGCAGGGCGCGGTAGGCCCTGCTGCCCGGGTCCGCCTGGGGGAGGTCCCCGGTGGTGACGGTGACCAGGGGGCGGGGCATCGGGCGGCGGCCGTCCGAATACGTCATCTCGACGTCGAGCACCGTGCCGGTGAAGGCCTCGCCCGCCAGCCGCCGGGCCGCCATCACCAGCGGGTCGTCCAGGGCCTCCTGGGCGACCAGCCGGGCCTGGGCGGTCTCGCGGCCCGCGAGCTTCTGCGCGGCGGTGACCGCGTCGTCCCGCTTCGGCTGCGGCGGCTCCCCGGCCCGCACCCGGTCGCGGTGCCCGGTGAAGGACCAGCGGTCCCGCTTCCAGCGCTCGGCCACGTGCGCGCCCTCGGGCAGCGCCCGCAGCAGGTCGACGCCGTGCCACACGTCGTCCCAGGTGGGCCGCAGCTGCGAGCCGACCAGCCGCCGTACGTCCGCCTCGGCGGCCCGCATCGGCGGTACGGCGCCGGCGTTGCGGGCCGCGTCGTAGCGGGCCAGCGCCGGGGCCAGGACGCTGTTGTCGAAGACCGGGTCGGTGGCGGGGCCGGCCGGCGGGCTGAGCAGCAGCCCGTCCCGGTCCCTGCCGGTCTGCGCGCGGGCGGCGGCGGTCGGGCCGTCCAGCCCGGCCGGCGGGTCGATCCAGCCCAGCAGCGCGCCCAGGTGCTGGTCCTCCATCGCGCTCTGGCCGGTGGCCCAGTGCCGGGTGAGCAGGTCCGTCATGGCGACCAGCAGCGCGCTGCCCGGGGTGCGGGCGCGTTCCGCGCAGTGCGTGAGCCAGCGGCCCAGCAGCGGGACCGGGACCGGCACCGGGTGCGGGGCGTCCGGGTCCTCGACGGTCCGCAGATAGCGGGTGGAGCGGCCGAGCAGGCGTACGTACTCCAGCGCGGCGCCGTTCGGCACGATGATCTGCGGGGCGTCCGCGCAGACCTCCGTCTCCTCGCGGTTGCGGGTAGCCGGCTCGGTCTCGACGTCGTCGGCGTATGTCTCGATCACCGGCAGGACGGCGGCGGCGAGGCCGGCGAAGAAGGCGAAGCGGAGTTCGCGGTCGAGGGGTTGGGGCACCACGAGCAGGGTCGGCGCGGCGCGGTCGGTGCCGAGCATGGCGCCCAGCGGTGCGCCCGCTTCTCCCGCGGTGGTCAGGGGGACCAGGACGAGTGGCCTTGCGGCCAGCCACCGGTGGCGGACGGTGGCCGCGGGCACGGCCTGGCCCCGGGACACCGCTTCCGCGCGGGCCAGCACATTCATGAGCGTCACGCGGTGCCACCGCCCCTGCGGGGCTGCTTCTGTGGTCCCCGGCCCACCGCCCGGTGAAGGGTCCCCCCTTCGGGGTACGGTCCGCCGTCCGAACGGCTCGCCACCGCCGTGGCCGAGCACGCCGTTCCCCGCGCCTCTCCGGGGCCGGACCCCTCGCACGAACGGCTCGCCACCGCCGTGGCCGAGCACGCCGTTCCCCGCGCCTCTCCGGGGCCGGACCCCTCGCACGAACGGCTCGCCACCGCCGTGGCCGAGCACGCCGTTCCCCGCGCCTCTCCGGGGCCGGACCCCTCGCACGAACGGCTCGCCACCGCCGTGGCCGAGCACGCCGTTCCCCGCGCCTCTCCGGGGCCGGACCCCTCGCACGAGCGGTGCGCCACCGCCGTGGCCGAGCACGGACTTACCCGCTCCCTGGCACAAAGGGCACGCACCCCAGGGGCGCGGGGAACTGCGCGACCAGCCGTCGACAAGCTGCACGTCGCCACCGGCCCGAAGGGGCTGTCCGGTCCGCCCCGGACCACCGGCCAGTGGGCGGTTGCCCGCGCCGTTCCCCGCGCCCCTCCGGGGCACGACTCCTCGCACGAGCGGTGCGCCGCCATCGTGGCCGAGCGCGGACTTACCCGCTCCCTGCCACAAAGGGCACGCACCCCAGGGGCGCGGGGAACCGCGCGACCAGCCGTCGACAAGCTGCACGTCGCCACCGGCCCGAAGGGGCTGTCCGGTCCGCCCCGGACCACCGGCCAGTGGGCGGTTGCCCGCGCCCCTCCGGGGCACCACCCCACGTGCGAACGGTGCGCCACCACACGTGCCGAGCACGAACTTGCCTGCTCAGCACCGCAGAGGGCACGCGCCCCTGCGGGCCACGTCCCGCCGCGCGGGCAGCGCCCCTGGGGGGCACCCCCCTGCCGAAGGGGCACCGGCAGGACCACGGCGCCCGGGGAGGGGCACCCCCTTGCCGAGGGGGCACCGTCAGCACCCCCGCGCCCGGGGGAAGGGCACGTCACGCCGGACGGACGGCGCGACCCCGGGGGGCGGACCCCGAAGCGGGTCACCGGGGATCACCGCAAGCGCGAAGAGCTTCGGCTCGCAAGCTCGCCGCACGGCGAAGCGCGGCGGCGGTCGGATCGTCGTCCCCGCCGGACGGCGGCACCGCAGCGGCGGTCAGGACCGCGCTCACCGTCGTGAGGCCGCCGAGGTCGGCGCGCAGGCCGCGCCCGAGCGCGTCGACGGAGTCCGCCGCGCGGGCCCGGTCACGGCAGTGGAAGGCCAGTTCGCAACTGGCCAGGCACTCGGGCGCGTACGCGGCCGGCACGGACTCGACCGCAGCGGTCAGCGCGGCGGGCGGGCGGCCCGGCGCGAGGTCGAAGGTCGTGCCCTCGGGGAGGGCCGCGGCGATCTCCTCGATCCGGGTGAGCCGGGTGAGCTGGCGCCGGGTGACGGCGACCTGCCTGCGGACGTCGACCCACTCGGCGGTGGGCAGGTTGGAGAAGTCCTTGGGGCAGACCAGCAGCACGTCGGTGCGGGTGCGGCCGGGCTGGAGGGCGTCCAGGGCCAGGACGTAGACCGCCGCCTGACGGGCCGCCGCGCCGACCTTCATCGCGTCGGCGCCGCCGTCCAGGATCGGGAAGGACTTGATCTCGGCGACGGTCCAGGCGCCGTCCGGGGCGACGGCGACCGCGTCGGGTTCGAGGAAGACCGTGGACCCGGCGACCTCCAGGGCCAGCAGCGGGTGGTCCAGCAGGGTCCAGGACCCGGGCGCGGCCTCGGCCAGGGCGATCCGGGTGCGGGCGGCCCGCCCCTCGGGGCCCGCCGCGCCGAGGTCGGGGACCTCCGCGTGCGCCCCCTCGGCGCCCAGCAGCCGCAGCAGTTCCGCGCAGCGGCCGGCCTTGACCCTGGCCTCGAAGGCGTGGCCGCGGGAGAAGGCGAACCGGGATTGGCCGAAACGGGCCGGGGCGCCCAGCGCCTCGGCGACCGCGCCCTTGTCGACGCCGGCGGCGTCGAGCAGGGCGCGGCGCCGGCAGCCGGGGTTCGCGGCGAGTGCTGCCAGCGCCCGCGCGTCGAGCGGGCGGGGGGCGGTGTCCGGGCCGCGGAGGGCGGCCAGCCGCTCCCGAAGCGAGTGGTGCTTAGTGCTCACCCGCGAAAGTGTGGCATCCGGCTACGACATCCGGCTGCGCTCGCCGCGCCCGGCCCCGCTGCCGCCGGCCGCGCCGGGGTCCCGGCCGGGGTCGTCGGGGGCGCCCGGCGGTACGGACACCGTGCGCGGCGCGGGCACTTTCGCCCCGCCGGGCGCGGCTGCCTGCTGCTTGTCGGCGGGCGCGGCGGACGCGCCGGGCGCCACGCTCACGGCGACGACGGCCTCGTGGACCGGCTCCGTGCCGAGCCTGCGGCGGACCCTGGCCTGGAGCCCGTCCACCACCCGCAGCGCGGGCTTGGCGAGCAGGAAGCCGACGCCCATGGTGGCGACACCGGCCGCCGCGTCCATCAGGTAGTGGTTGGCGGTGCCCATCACCACGAAGGCGGTCATCAGGGGGTAGATCACCCCGAGGGCGCGCACGAACCAGTTCCGCCCGTAGCGGAAGAGCATGATGCCGCACCACAGCGACCAGCCGACATGCAGGCTGGGCATGGCGGCGTACTCGTTGGTGAGGTGCCCCATGCCGCGGGGCGCGCTCGCGTCGGTGCCCCACCAGCCGTAGGAGCCGTACTGCGCCATCGTGTCCATGAAGCCGTGCGCGCCGGGCAGCAGCCGCGGCGGGGCGGTGGGCACCACGGTGAAGCCGACCAGGCCGATGAGCGTGGAGACCATCAGCCAGGTGCGGGCGTTGCGGTAGTGGGTGGGGCGCCGCAGCCACAGCCAGACCAGCACCGACGGGGTCACCACATAGTGCAGCGAGGCGTACGCGAAGTCCGCCGGGACGCCGAGGAAGGCGTGGTGGGTGAAGAGCTGGTTGAACCAGCGCTCGGGGTCGAGGTGGGTCAGCTGCTCGAAGTGCAGGATGTCCGCGCCGTGCTCGACCGCGTCGTTCACATCACCGCGCACCAGCAGCCGGGCTCCGGAATACAGCGCGTAGATCACGGCAATCAGCGGCAGCTCGGTCCACCAGCGCAGTCTGCCCCGGTAGGCGGCAGCTCGCGGCGCGGTGGCGGTGATCGTCATGCGGGCGTCTCTCCAGGTTCTCCGAAGGCCGCGGGCGGCTGTCATGGACTCGTGGCGTACCCTCTACCGTACGACGTACGTTAGACCGTACGCACACCGCCCCGGTCAAAAGGTCGAAACTCGAGTTTCCACTGGTGTTCAGTGCTCGTACGGTGTTCAACTTTCCGTGGCGGGGGTATGCAGGGCGAAGGACGCCTGGCCTACTGCCCCGGGTTGCCTCTCCCATGTCGCAGCCGGGCACCGAAGCACAGCATTCCAGCCGAACAGCAGGACAGCAGCGAAGGACGAGAACAAGAGAATCCGATGTCCCTCTCCCAGCCGGTCAGCCCCCCACGGCGCCGCGCCCCGCGCAATTCGCTCAACCCCGACCGTATCCTCGATGCCGCCATCACCCTGCTCGACCGCGACGGCGCCGAGGCCTTCACCATGCGCGGCCTCGCCCAGCAGCTCGGTGTCGGCACGATGGCCGTCTACTCGCACTTCCGGGGCAAGGACGAGATCAGCGACGCCGTCGCCCAGCGCCTGCTGGACACGATAGAGCTTCCGCCGGGCGGTTCGGACGATCCGCGAAGTGAATTGCGCGAGGTGTGCCTCGGGGTGTACCGGCTGTTCTCCGACCATCCCTCGGCGCTCCAGCTGCTGGCGGGCCGCCCGCTGCGCGGCGACGACGCGGTCGCGCTGATCGACCGGATGCTGGGCCTGCTGCGGCGGGCCGGGCTCGGCCGCGCGGACGCCGCGCACGCGCATGTCGCGCTGATGCAGTACACCGAGGGCTCCGCGCTGTGGAACACCCGGCGGGCCCGCGCGCTGTGCGACGAGGGCGTCAGGGAGCGGGTGCGGGCCAGGATCGCCGCGCTGCCGCCCGACGCCTACCCGGCGCTGGTCTCGCTCGCGCCGGAGCTGCTGTGCGCCCAGAGCGAGGGCACGCGGCAGTTCGAGTTCGGCCTCGACGGCCTGCTGCGGGGGCTGCTCGGCGATCCGCCGCAGGTCTGAGCGATGATGGGGGTCTCCCGCTCCCTCACGAGAGGCCGCCCTGCATGGCTGCGCGCATCCTTCTGGTCAGGCACGGCCAGACGGAATGGTCCCTGTCCGGCCGCCACACCGGCCGCACCGACATCCCGCTGACCGACGAGGGCCGCAGGACCGCCCGGGTGCTCGGCGGCCGGCTCGCGGGCGCCCCCTGGAACGGCCTGCGCGATGTCGAGGTCCGCACCAGCCCGCTGCGGCGGGCGGCCGACACCTGCCAGGAGGCGGGTTTCCCCGGCGCCAAGGAGTGGGACGCGCTGCTCGAATGGGACTACGGCGACTACGAGGGCCGGACCCCCGCGGAACTCCAGGCGCTGCGGCCCGGCTGGCACATCTGGCGCGACGGCGTGCCCGACGGCGAGTCGCCCGACGACGTGGCGGTACGCGCCGACGACGTGATCGGCTGGGCCCGGTCGGCGCAGCGCGACGTGCTGGTCTTCGCGCACGGCCATGTGCTGCGCATGCTCGGCGCCCGCTGGCTGGGCCTGCCGCCCACCTTCGGCGCGGCCCTGCGCCTGGACCCGGCGTCGCTGTCGATACTGGGCTGGGCCTACGGCGAGCCCGCGATCGAGCGCTGGAACGACACCGGGCACCTCGGCTGAGGCCGCGCCAGGGCGGCCCTGCGGCCGGGCGCCAGGGCGGGACGTCGGCACCGGCGGGACCACGCGACCGGGTAGCGTTCGGGGGGCGGCGGGAGCCGCGGACCGACGGTACGTAATCGATGGAGGCTTTCACCATGGCAACCACCCGCACCGCGACCACCCAGTGGAAGGGCGCGCTGATCGGCGGCGCCGGCACCGTCTCGCTCGACACCTCGGGTGTCGGCACCTACGAGGTCTCCTGGCCCTCGCGTGCCGAGGCCGCCAACGGCAAGACCAGCCCCGAGGAGCTGATCGCGGCGGCCCACTCCTCGTGCTACTCGATGGCGCTCTCGCACGGCCTGGCCGGCGCCGGCACCCCGCCGGAGACCGTGCAGACCGTGGCGAACGTCACCTTCCAGCCCGGCGAGGGCATCACCGGCATCACCCTGTCGGTGAAGGCCCGGGTGCCCGGCCTGTCCGCCGAGGACTTCGAGGCGGCGGCGCAGGACGCGAAGGCGAACTGCCCGGTCAGCAAGGCGCTGGCGGGCGTGAACATCACCCTTGAGGCCGAACTGCTCAGCTGAGCCCGGGCCGTTGGGGTCAGCGGCGGGTGACGCGTACCGACCAGTCGCCCGCCGCGTCGCGGCCCAGCACCGTGAAGGTCACCCCCGCCGCGCTGTCGGTGTAGGACCGGCCGGCGGTGAAGGGCGCGTCGTTGAGCGAGTTGAAGGCGCCGCTGCTGAAGTCGCAGGCGGAGCTGGCCGGGTGGCCGTCCACCACGGTGACCGGGCCCTGGCCCGAGTCGATGTCGGTACGCACCCGGTAGGCGAGTACGCCCTGCCGGCAGGCCTCGTGGTCGGCGCGGACGGCGGCCCGCGCCTCGATGACGAAGACCCGCGTGGGCCCGTAGGGGATGATCACCGCCTTGCGCCCGCCGGGCGTCTCGACGGGGCTGAGCCGGTAGGTGGCGGTGCCGCGCGAGGTGAGGCAGGCGATCTGGCGGTCGGCCAGCCAGCCGAGCCGCCATTTGTGCCAGGCGAACAGGTCGCCCTGCAGGCCCCAGTCGAGCGACATGGTGTCCCACTGCCCGGCGAGGGTGTCGGTGCGCTGGAAGTTGTCGGCCGAGTAGAGGTCGGGCAGCCCGAAGTCGTGGCCGTTCTCGTGGCTGAGGACCCGTGAACCCGACTGGTCGTGGCCGTAGATGAGCGACACCTTGTTGAGGTGGGCGCCCTCGTCGGTGGTGGCGGCGGACGCGCCGGTCCAGGTGACGGACAGCACCGCCTCGTCGGCCGGCGGCCCCGCGTTGGGCGTGACCAGGATGTTGACCAGGTCGTAGCCGCTGAAGTCTATGCGCGAGTCCGCGGCCTTGAGCAGGTCGCGCATCATCGCCGTGTGCGCGTCCCAGCCGTAGCCGCGGCCTATCCCGTACGCGGTGAACGGCCGCGGCATGCGTATGTAGCGCAGCACCGGGGTGGACTCGTAGTCGAGCTTTCCGTACGACGTGGCGGCGTACCACTTCTTGACCGCGGGGAAGAACTCGGCGTAGCGCTCGCGGGCGCTGTAGGGCGCGGGCGCGTCGGGGAAGTCGATCAGCAGGGTCAGGGCGTGGACCGTGCCGGTGGACGGGGCGAATTCGGCGTCGGGACCGCGGGGCTTGGTGTCGGGGAAGCCCTCGGACATGGCCACGCCCGGTACGGCCCGCAGGGCGCAGGGCCGCGCGGCGGGCGGGGACGCGGGCATGGCCCGCTGCCCGGCGCCGGCGGACACCGAACTGCCCACGGCGAGCAGCCCGGCCGCCGCCAGCGCCGCCGTCCGCGCGCCCCGGGCGGCGAACCGCCGGGCTCTGCCGGGCCGCGCGCTACCCGGGGCGGCCGGCATCTTCACCGCCCGGCAGGCTCTCGGTGACCTTGACCGCCCAGTCGCCGTCGGGCTCGTGGCCGGTGACGGTGACCCGGGTGGTGCCGTCGGGCAGGGCGTAGGACTCCCCGACGCCGAGCGGGGCGTCGGCCAGCGGCGGGTAGACGGAGGTGGCCGCGCAGGCGGAGTGGCCCGGGTGCCCGTCGATGACGTCGATCGGCCCGGCGCCGGACTCGCGGTCGGAGCGCACCCGGTAGAGCAGGACGCCCTGCCGGCAGGCGGTCCGGTCGTTGCCCGCGGCGGTGCGGGCCTCGATGGCGAGCGCGGTGTCGGCCCCGGTACGGACGACCAGCAGCTTGGTGCCGCCGCGGGTCTCGTCCGGGCTGAGGTCGTGGTAGGTCGTGCCGGTGCCGGTGACGCAGCCGACCTGGCCCGGTGCCAGCCAGCCGAGCTTCCACTTGTGCCAGGCGAAGGGTTCGGGGGCCAGGCCGAACTGGCTGCCCATCAGGTCCCAGTCGCCGACATGGGTGTCCCAGTCGGCGTTGGAGCCGGCCGGCGGCCGGTAATAGAGGTCGGGCAGGTCGAAAACGTGGCCGGTCTCGTGGGCCAGCACATTGCGGTCCGGCGGGTGCCGTTCGAAGACGGTCACCAGGCGGGCCAGCGGATTGCCGTCGAGGGTGACCGGCGCGGCGAGGTTGACGACCTTGGTGGCGTCGGAGTCCACGCCGGGCGCGCCGGGGTCGGCGACGAGATAGACCACGTCGTAGCCGCTGAAGTCGACCACCGGGTCGGCCGTCGTCAGCGCGTCGCGCAGATACGCGGTACGGTCCGCGGCCCGCCAGTCGCGGCTGATGGCGTACGCGGTCGCCGAGTGCGGCATCGGCAGCCAGCGGTCCACGGTGTGCAGGTGCAGCCGGAACTGCCCGTACGACGCCTGGTCGTAGAAGTCGCCGGTGGCCGGGAAGTGGTCGGCGGCCACCTCCCGCGGGGTCAGGGCGGGCGGGGCGTCGGGGAAGGACAGGAAGACCATCAGCGCCTTCACGTCGCCCCGGGCCTTCGCGTAGCCGCCGGGGGCGCTGTCGACGCCCTCGGAGTGGTGCAGGGACGTACGCGGCAGCAGGCACGCGGCGGACGCGGGCGCGGCCTGCGCGGAGGGTCCGGTGGCCAGCGTCCAGGCGACCAGCGCGCCGAACACGCAGACCGCCGCGGCGGCGGACCGCGCCCCGCGCGGGCGCCCGGGCACGCCGGTGGCGCCCCGCGCGCGCCGAGCGCCGCCGGCGCCCCGCGTATCGCCTGCCGAGATGCCTGACCGCCGCACTTGGACCTCCGGGGAGGGGTTCGCGAACCCGTTCGGGACACCTCGATCACCTTGCTACGGATTGCGGTGGTATGCGGGGTTCGGCTGCGCCGCCCGGGTGGTGCGCGGGTCGCCCGGCGCGGCGAACATCTGCGCGGCCAGCGGCATTACGTTCCGTAACGGTGCAGGTGAAGCGATCAGGAGTGCCGCCCAATCGCGCAGAAACGGTCGGCCCGCGGGTTCGCATGCCGAGAATCACCACCGCAACGCTGGATCGGCTGCTCCGCCAGCCCATATGATCGCGAGCGAGACGAGCGCAACACGGGGAGCAGGCCATGGGCGGACCCGCGGGCGGCCCCGGCGTCGACCCCGACAGCACAGCACAGGTCATCACACAGAGTCATAGCTCTGCCCCGCGCCCGCGCGGTACGGCGGCCCGCGACGAAGCCGAGCTGCGCGACTACCGGGCCGCCTTCGCGGTGGCCAGGTCGGCGATGGCGCTGGTGTCCCCCGAGGGCGACGTGCTGGCCGCGAACGCGGCGCTTGCCACCCTGCTGGGCGCCGCCCCCGAACGCCTCGCCGCGGTCGGCGCGGGCGCGCTGCTCGGCCTGGCGGGCGACCCGCACGCCAGTGCCGCCTTCCACGACGTGCTCACCGGGCGCCGCGACCGGCTGCGCTGCACCCGGCGGATCCCCCGGCAGGACGGCGCGGCCCTGCTGGCCGAGGTCACCCTGTCGCGGACCGGCGCGGGACCGCTGCTGCTGACCGTCGAGGACATCGGCGAACGCGAGGCGCTGCGCGAGCAGTTGCGGCATCTGCGGATGCACGACCCGGTCACCAGGCTGCCCAACAGGGCGCTGTTCTTCGAGCGCCTCACCGACGCGTGCGACAGCGCGCCGGGCCGCGGCACCGGCCGGATCGGGCTGTGCTATCTCGACCTCGACGGCTTCAAGGCCGTCAACGACACGCTCGGCCACCGGGTCGGCGACGAACTCCTCGCCGCCGTCGCCCGCCGGCTGCTGACCTGCGCGGAGCCCGGCGGGCACCTGGTCGCCCGGCTCGGCGGCGACGAATTCGCGCTGCTGGTACGGGACTCCACCGGCACCGGGCAGGCCACCGCGCTGGCCGAGTCGGTGCTGACCGCGCTCCAGCCGCCCTTCGACATCGCCGGGCAGCGGCTCGCAGTCTCCGCCAGCATCGGGGTGGTCGAGCGGGAGGCGCCGGGCAGTTCGGCGACCGGCCTGATGCAGGCCGCAGACACCACGCTGTATTGGGCCAAGGCCGACGGGAAGGCCCGCTGGACGCTCTTCGACCCCGAGCGCAACGAGCACCGGATGACCCGGCAGGCGCTGTCCCGGACGCTGCGGCAGGCCGTGGAGCGCGGCGAGTTCGTGCTCGACTACCAGCCGCTGGTCGCCCTGGACACCGGCGAGCTGCGAGGGGTGGAGGCGCTGGTCCGCTGGGAGCACCCGCACTTCGGGCGGCTGGCCCCCAACCGCTTCATCGGCCTGGCCGAGGAGGACGGCTCGATCGTGCAGCTGGGCCGCTGGGTGCTCGCGCAGTCCTGCCGGCAGGCCCGCGCCTGGCAGCTCGCGCACCCGCAGGCGCCGCCGGTGGTCAGCGTCAATGTCGCGGTCCGCCAGATGTGGGACTCCGACCTGGTCGCGGACGTCGCGGAGATCCTGGCGGAGACGGGGCTGCCGCCGCGGCTGCTGCAACTCGAACTCACCGAGTCAGCGGTGATGGGCTCGGCCGGCCGGCCGCTCCAGGCTCTGCACGCGCTGCACGAGATGGGCGTACGGATCGTCATCGACGACTTCGGCACGGGGTATTCGAATCTGGCCTACATGAGCCGGCTGCCGGTCTCGGCGCTGAAGCTCGACGGCTCCTTCGTCCAGGGCTTCCGCTCGGCGGAACACCCCAACCCGGCCGACGAGACGATCGTCGAGGCCCTGGTCGACCTCGCCCACCGGCTGGGCCTGACGGTCACGGCGGAGTGCGTCGAGAACGCGGAGCAGGCGGAGCGCCTGCGGAGGATCGGCTGCGACACGGGGCAGGGCTGGCACTACTCACGTCCCGTGGGGCCCGACGCCATCTCCCGCCTGCTGGGGTGACCCCGGGCCTGCCGCCCGGCCTGCCCCGGGACGCCGTGGAGCAGGGCCACAGCACGTGGCAGCCCCGCAGGGAGCCCGGCCACGACGGGCCGTCGTGGAGGAACAGGCCGGGAGCACTTCCGTACGAAACCCCGGAGGGACCCGCGTCCTCGGGGGGAGAGAGGACGCGGGTCCCGGGGTGAGGGGGGTCAATGTGGGGTGACCCCGGTGGGAATCAGCAGGCGCCGAGGTCCTGCCAGACGCCCCATTCCCCGGTCGTACCGGGCTCCTCGTTCGTGGTCCACCACTTGGCGTTCCACTTGTGGCCCTTCCAGGAGACCTGGTTGCCGCCGACGTAGACCGCGGAGGCGGACCAGGACGGCAGGGTGCAGGTGCCGCCCGGCGGGGTGGTGGGCGGAGTGGTCGGAGGAGTGGTCGGCGGCGTCGTCGGCGGGGTGGTCGGCGGCGTCGTGGGCGGGGTGGTCGGGGGCGTGGTCGGCGGGTTGGTCGGGGTGCTGCACCCGGCGGCCGAGCCGTTCGTCGCGGTCACGATCTTGTTGAAGAGCGTCGCGGCCGGGTCCAGGTCGAGCAGCGAGTAGACCATCGAGCCGCCCAGCCCGTGGCAGTGGGCGTAGTCGGCCTTGGCCTGGATGCCCTGGGCGCCCAGACCGGTCCAGAACTCGGTGCCGTTGTAGAACCAGTTGGACTGCGAGGCCGGGTCCCAGAAGGTGGTCGAGGGGTTGTCGACCAGGCCGGTCAGCTCCTTGTAGTACGCGGTGCCCGCGACCTGGCTGATGCCGCGTGCGGGGGCCGCGCCGGTGGCCGACTGGTAGAGCCCGTGGTTGCTGCCGGCCGGTACCCCGGTCCAGCCGCGGTAGTACAGCGGGTAGCCCATGGTGATCTTGCTGGCCGGGAAGCCGCCGGGGATGCCGTAGGCCGGGTCACCGGTGGTCCACGCCTTGATCGCCTCGTCGGTGTTGTACTTGGCGGTGCCGGGCGCGATCGGGTTCGACGGGTCGCTGGGCGACTGGTACGTCGGGTCCTGGTGGTTGGTGGGACCGGTCGCGTCCCACGCACCGTGCATGTCGTACGTCATGATGTTCGCGTAGTCGAGGTACTGCCCGAGCTTGTCGGTCTCGACCGTGGCGATCTTGTCCTGGCCGGACGGCAGCGCGGCGGTGAGCAGCATCTTCCGGCCGCCGTTGGCGGAGCCGTAGGCGTCCAGCTCGGTACGGAACTCGGCGGCCAGCTTGGTGAAGTTGGCCTTGTCGTTCGGGCTGTAGTGGTTGCCGGTGTGGCCGTTGGGCGAGCCCGGGTACTCCCAGTCGAGGTCGAAGCCGTCGAAGATGCCGGCCGCGGCACCGGTGCCGCCGTAGCCGCCCTGGACGGGCAGGTTGCCCTTGATGAACATGTCGATGCAGGAGCTGACCAGCTTCTTGCGGCTGGCGTCGGTGGCCGCCGCGTCGGAGAAGTACTTCGAGTACGTCCAACCGCCGATCGAGGCGACGATCTTGAGGTTGGGGTACTTCGCCTTGAGCTGCTTGAGCTGGTTGAAGTTGCCGACCAGCGGCTGGTTCCAGGTGTCCGCGGTGCCGTTGACGCTGATGTCGGCGCCGAAGGACTTCTGGTAGTCGGCGAAGGCGTCGCCCGCTCCGTCACCGGCGTTGGGGTTGGACTCGTTGGTCGAGTCCGACGCCTTGGTGGCCTCGAAACAGGTGAGGTTCACCGGGTCGATGTTCTCGAACGAGTAGTTGAGGATGTTGAGCTTGCCCGCGATTCCCTCGGTGTCGAGGTTCTTGGGGTAGAAGGCGTTGCCGTAGATGCTCCACTGGTCGTAGTAGGCGATCTTGACCCCGCCGCTGCTCGCGGCGGCGGGCGCCGCGGCTGCGGCGGGTTTCGCGGCTGCGGCGGTGGTGTCCGCCTGGGCGGTGCCGAGTCCGCCTACCAGCGCGGTGAACGCGCCGAGGGCGAGCGCGGCGCTCGTGGCGGCGGCCACGAGCGCTCTCTTCCTGGACTGCACAAGAACCTCCGGGGGGAGAGGGAGGAACAACAGGGGGCTGTGGGGTATGAATAGCCTCCTGATCAAGTGCACGTCAATGGTCTGAACCAAAGCCAGGACTAGACCAATTCACGGGTCCCAGCGGCCCCGCGGATTGTTCACGACGTGAGCAAAGCCGCTCGTCAACCGGGTGACGAGCGGCTTTAAGTCTCGATTAAGGCAGGCCGGGCGGCCGGTCCGAGGTCGAACCACCCGGGGGCAGGAAACCGGTATTTAACCGGCCGCGATGTCTTTCGGGAAGCCGTAGGCGTCGGCGATGAGGTCGTACGAGCGCAGCCGCACCGCCGGCGTGTGCGCGTTGGCGGTGATCACCAGCTCGTCGGCGCCGGTCCGCTCGACGAGCGCGTCGAGCCCCGCCCTGACCGTCCGCGGGTCGCCGTGCACGATGTTGGCCATCCAGGAGTCCACGAATTCCCGCTCCATCGGGCTGAACGGATGGGCCGCCGCCTCCTCAGGGGTCGGGATCAGCCCGGGCCTGCCGGTGCGCAGCCTGAGCATCCCGAGCGCGCCGGCCAGCACCTGGCGGCGGGCCTGCTCGGGGTCCTCGGTGGCCAGCGCGGCCACCCCGATCGAGGCGTAGGGGCGGTCGAGGATCTCCGAGGGGCGGAAGGACTCGCGGTAGAGCGCCAGCGCGGGCACGGTGTTGGCGGCCGAGAAGTGGTGCGCGAAGGAGAACGGCAGCCCGAGCGCCCCGGCCAGCTGCGCGCTGAAACCGGACGAGCCGAGCAGCCAGACGCTGGGCCGGCCCGCGGACTGCACCCCGCCGGCCGTACTGCCCTGCACCGGGCCCGGCACCGCGTGGATCCGGGCGTAGCGGTGGCCGGGGGGGAAATCGTCGTCCAGGAAGCGGACCAGCTCGGCGAGCTGCTGCGGGAATTCGTCGGCGCCCTCGTGCAGCGACTCGGTCCTGCGCAGTGCCGCCGCGGTCGCCCCGTCCGTACCCGGCGCGCGGCCGAGCCCGAGGTCTATCCGGCCGGGGGCCAGCGCCTCCAGGGTGCCGAACTGCTCGGCGATCACCAGCGGTGCGTGGTTGGGCAGCATCACACCGCCCGAGCCGAGCCGCAGGGTGCGGGTGAAGGCGGCCAGATGGGCCAGGATCACCGCGGGCGAGGAGCTGGCCACGCCGGGCATCGAGTGGTGCTCGGCCACCCACATCCGGTGGTAGCCGCGGGCCTCGGCGGTCCTGGCGATCTCGACGCTGTTGCGCAGCGCGTCGCCGGCCGTCAGACCCGCGCCCACGCCGGCCAGGTCGAGCACCGACAGCGGTACGGGCGCGGTGCCGCGGACGGGGCCGCGGATCCCGTGACCGGCCGGCCGCGCGTCCCGGTCCGTACCCGTGCCGTTGCCGCCGCCGCCGTCCCGAGCCACGTCGTCACCCACAGCTAGCGCCTCCTTGATCGTCCGGCCGTGCGCCGCGGCACACGGAATGCTCCGTGCGGCACAACCGGAGCACTCATCCGGTTATTCCCGTGACCAGTCCCCCGGTTTACCCGATCGGGCAATGACCTTGGCATATGCCACGGAGGTTCCTTCCTGCACAGACGCCCGCAACGCCGCACAGAAGTCGCCAACAGCTGCCCCGGGCAACGGTATTGAGGCTATTGTTGAAACCGGTCAAGCTGCCGGCCGGGACAGTGCCGTTCCCCGACTGTGACCAGCAGCGACAACCGCGACGCAAACGGTCACACCTGCAGGGGGCTACCGTGGCGCTAGAGGACCGACAGACCGCGCCGGTCGACGCGGTCCAGCACGCACTGCGTGTGCTGGAATCCGTCGACACGCACCGACACGGTGTCAGCGCCGAGCAGCTCGCCCGGGAGATAGGGGTGCCGGTCGGCTACCTCGGCCAGCTCCTGACCATGCTGCAACGCGAGCGCTACCTGGGCTTCCTGCCCGGCGGCGGCTATGTGATCGGCGAGACCCTGGTGATGCTCGGCGCCGCCAACCACGACGAGGCGCTGGCCGAGAAGCTGCGCACGGTCCTGGCGCAATTGCGCGACGATGTCGGCGCCGCGGTGTATTTCAGCCGCTACGACGACGGCGAGGTCCGTATCGTCGACTTCGCCGACGGTCCCAACGCGCCCCGGGTCAACGAGTGGGTCGACTTCCGCTCGGCCGCGCACGCGAGCGCGGTCGGCAAGTGCCTGCTGTCGCAGCTGGACCACAGCAGCCGGCTCGAACACCTCTCCCGGCACCGCCCCGCCCGGCTCACCTCCCGCACCATGATCGACGACCGGACGCTGCTGGGCGAGCTGGAACGCCAGCCGGCCACCGTCCCCACCCTCGACCTCCAGGAGTACGCGGTCGGCACGGTGTGCGCGGCGATCCCGGTCACCATCGGCAAGATGGTCGCCTGCCTGGCCCTTTCGATGCCGCTGGCCGAGGTCCACCGCCTCAGGCCGGCCGTCGACATGCTCAACGAACGGGCCGCGCCCGTCCTGCTGTCGATGAGCATCTGACCCGCGTCCCGGGGACCCCGGGGGTGGTCGGAAGCACGTCCGGAAGGACGTATAGTTGTCCTCGTTGCGCCGCTAGCTCAGTTGGTTAGAGCAGCTGACTCTTAATCAGCGGGTCCGGGGTTCGAGTCCCTGGCGGCGCACCACGCAGGATGACGAAGGCCTCCCACGGCATGTGGGGGGCCTTTTTCACGACCAGTGGGCGGGCCGGGGCAGCGTCCGCGGCAGCCGGGTCGCCGGGTCGCCCGCGGCGGCCGTGAGCTGGGCGGCGGTCAGGAAGAGGGCGCCGCGCAGGTCGGCGCCCCGCAGGTCGGCCCCGCGCAGGTCCGTACCCGTGAGGTCGGCGCCGCGGAGATCCGCGCCCCGCAGGTCCGCGCCGATCAGATAGGCGCCGCGGAAGTCGGCACCGCGCAGGTCCGCGCCGCGCATCCGGGAGCCCATGAGGTCGGCGCCGCGGTGGTTCCTGCGCCGCGGGAAGGCGGCGCGGGCCAGCTCGGAGGCCTGCCGGAGCAGACCGCTCACCCGGTCGCGCTCGGCCGCGACGTCGAGCGCGAGCAGGTCGTCCGCGCTGCCCAGGCTCAGCGCCTCGACGCGCTCGGCCGCCGCCGCCGCGGCCTCGTGCAGCCCGGCGGCGGCCGGCAGCGTCCGTACCTCGGCGAGGTGGCGCAGCACTTCGTGCAGCTGCCGCACCACCGGCAGCACCGCGAACATCGCCCGCCCGCCGTCCGCGGCGTCCCGCCAGTCCTGCCCGGCGAAGGTATGCCGGGAGATCTTCTGGCCGGCGCCCAGGCAGTCGTAGGCGGTGCAGCCGGCGTAGCCGCGGTCGCGGAGCCGGTCGTGGATGCCGCAGCGGTGGTCGGCGCCGAGGTGGCCGCAGGGCTCCCCCGCGGCCTTGTCCCGGGCGAAGTCGGCGGATCTGGTGAAGGCGAGGGCGACGCAGCACAGCCCGAAGCAGTTGCCGCAGTCCGCCCGCAGCTCGCTGTGCTCCACCCCTGGTCCCTTCGCCGGCTCCGCCCGGGTCCATGGTGCCGTATCAGGCGGTGGTCACCCGCCGGGGAGCACGGCGGGCTTGGCCGGGGTGTAGAGCCAGGTCTGGAAGAAGCCGCCCAGGTCCTTGCCCGAGAGGTGCTCGGCCAGGGCGCGGAATTCGGCGATGGTGCCGTTGCCGTAGCGGTGCTGGGCGGGCCAGGCCTTGAGCAGGGCGCGGAAGGCGCGGTCGCCGATGGTGGTGCGCAGCGCCTGGATGGCGACGGCGCCCCGGTCGTAGACGGCGTCGTCGAACTGCTTGGCCGGCCCCGGGTCGCCCGGCTCCACGGTCCAGAACGGGTCGTCCGCGGGGTAGGAGTCGTAGGTCTGCCGGGCGATCTGCTGGACGCTGCCCTTGCCCTCGTGCTCGGACCACAGCCAGCTGCCGTACGTGGCGAAGCCCTCGTTCAGCCAGATGTCGGACCAGCGCGCGAGCGACACGTCGTCGCCCCACCACTGGTGCGACAGCTCGTGCGCGACGGTGCCTATGCCGTTGGTGGTGGCGAAGACGGCCGGGCTGTAGAAGACCCGGGTCTGCGCTTCGAGGGAGAAGTGCGTGGGCACGTCGGGGACGTAGCCGCCGGCCGCGTCGAAGGGGTAGGGGCCGAACCAGCCGCTGAGGAAGTCGATGATCTCGCCGGTGCGCTCGACGCCGGCCCTGGCGTTGGCGGCGGTGGCCGCGGGCAGCGCGGTGCTGTACGCGTTGATCACGGGTACGCCGGTACGGGTGCGGCTGCGGGTGATGTCGAAGTGGCCGAGGGCGAGCGTGGCCAGATACGTGGCCTGCGGCTTGTCCTGCCGCCAGTGGTAGCCGGTCCAGCCGTTCGCGGTGTGCTGGGAGACCAGCAGGCCGTTGCTGATCGCCTGCTCGCCCGCCGGGACCCGGACGTTGACGTCGTAGGTGGCCTTGTCCAGCGGGTGGTCGTTGCTGGGGAACCACCACCAGGCGGACTCGGGCTCGTTGGCCGCGACCCCGCCGTCGGCGGTGCGCTGCCAGGAGGTGAAGCCGTAGCGCTCCACGCCGGACGGCACACCCGAGTAGGTGACGGCCACGGTGATCCGGTGGCCGCCGGGGATCGGCCGGGCCGGGGTGATGACGAGTTCCTGCTCGCCGCTGGTGGCGAACTGCGCCGGGCGCCCGTCCACGGTCACCTTGCTGACGGTCAGGGCGAAGTCCAGGTCGAAGCTGGTCAGGCCCTGGGTCGCGGTGGCCTGGATGGTCGCGGTGCCCGACAGGGTGTCGGTGGCGGGCTGGTAGCTCAGGTCGAGGCCGTAGTGGGAGACGTCGTAGCCGCCGTTGCCGTACGTCGGGTAGTACGGGTCGCCGATACCGGGCGCGCCCGGTCCCGCATCGGCGGCGGCTGCCGGGATCACCAGCAGGAAGCCGAGGGCGGCGGCAGCGGACGCGATCACTCTCTTGCGCACAGGGGTCCTCCAGCACGGGGCGGATAGGCCGTTGGTGGCAGGTACACGCTGACCCTAGAAAGATCGGGCCGTCCCAGTCACCCCGTCGCCCCCGTCTGTCGCAGAACCTTCACCTGGCGCAACACACCACCGCGGCACCACCGGGCGCGCCGCGGGAACACCGCCGCCGTCCGGGCCGTTGGCAGCTCAGGAGGAAGTCGATCATCCGGCTGGGCGGCTGACGGTACGGGTGCGGGCGGATAGGTTCACCATGTGAAGATTGTCTGGCTGACCAGAACGCTCCAGCGGGTGGAGGGCGAGTATCTGGCGCGCATGGGCCTGTCGCTGCCGCTGGCGACCATCGCCATAGTGATCGGCGCGGACCTCGTCGCGGGCCGGGACCACTTCCTCACGCCGGGCATCGTGGTGGCACCGCCGCTGGCCGCGATCACCGTCACCTGGCGCAAGACGCTCTTCATCGGGGTGCTCGGCCTGCTGGTCCAGGCCGGCCTCGCCCCCTACGACGGCATCACCGAGATCCCCGACCACGACGTCTTCTTCGGGCAGGCCTTCGCCTACGGCCTGGTCTCCCTTTTCAGCGTCTACATCGCCTGGCGGCGGGAGACCGGCGCCAAGGCCTTCACCGCGATCGCCTCGGTCGCCGAGGCCGCCCAGCACGCCCTGATGCGCCCGCCCGACCCGCGGGTCGGCAACGTCCGGCTCGCCGTGCGCTACGTCTCCGCCGCCGACGCCGCGCTGATCGGCGGCGACCTCTACGCGGTGCTGGACACCCCGCACGGCGTAAGGGCGCTCATCGGGGACGTACGCGGCAAGGGCCTCGCCGCGGTGCAGACCTCGGCGGTGGTGCTCGGCGCCTTCCGCGAGGCCGCGTTCGACGAGGGCGGGCTCGACACGGTCGCCCGGCGGGTGGACATCAGCGTCGGGCGGCACGTCACCACCGGGGACTTCATCACCGCGCTCTTCGCGCAGTTCGACCGGCCCGACAGCGTCGAGCTGCTGCACTACGGCCATGTCGCGCCGCTGCTGGTCGGCACGGACGGCACGGTGGACACGCTCTACCCCGCCGAGCCGTGGGTCCCGCTCGGCCTCGCCGACCTCGTCCCCGGCGGCCCCAAGCCGTGGCGGGTGCCGATGCGGCCGGGGGATGTGCTGGTGCTGTGCACGGACGGGGTGATCGAGGCGCGCAGCCCGCTGGACAACACGTTCTATCCGCTGGCGGACCGGGTGGGCGGCCTCGTGGCCGACGCGGGCCGGGACCTGGACGCGGCGGTCGAGCGGGTCTACGCCGACCTTCTCCGGCACGCCGGCGGCTCCCTCTCGGACGACGTCGTCCTCCTCCTCCTGACCCCCGTCCCCCGCCCCCTCCCCGCCCACCCCCAGGACCCCCCGCTCCCGGACCGCGCGTAACGCTCCGCGGCGGAGGCGAGCCCTTGGCGCAAGCGCATCCTCTGCGCAAGAGGGACCGGGCCCCGAAGGGGTGCGGGGAACTGCGCGAGGAGCCCCCACCGGGCCGCGGGCGACAGGCCACCGCAAGCGGCACCCGCCCAAGGGGTGCGGGGAACTGCGCGACCAGCCCCCCGCCGGGGGAAGGTCCCGGGACGTACCCGGAGCGGCAGGACGGGGGGCACACCGGGCACCCCCGGGCACCCCCGGGCACCCCCAGGCACCCCCCGGGGGATCAGCGCGTGGCGCGTTCGAGCGCGACGATCACCGACTCGTACGCCTCCCCCGTAGCGCGAGCCAACCCCACCTCGCACATCCGGCTGGCCGACACGTACACGTCGAAGCCGCGCGCGGCGACCTCCTCCGCCTCCGCCCGCGTCGCGGCGGACGTCAGCTCCTCGTGGAGCATCCCGCGGTCGCCCGCGAAGGCGCAGCACCCGGCGTCGTCGGGCACGACGACCTCGCGCGCGAGCGCTGCGGCGACCTCCGCGAGCGCGGCCCCCGACCGCCCCAGGTGCCGCGCGGAGCACGTGGGGTGCAGGACGGCGGAGCCGACCGGCTCGGTCACGGTGAGCCGCGGCAGGACGTGGTCCGCGGCCCACACCGTGGAGTCGAGCACGGTCAGCTCGGCGTGCAGCCCGCGGTTCTCCTCGGTGAGGTACGGCACGACGTCCCGGGCGAGCCCGAGCGTGCAGGAGGTGGCGTCGACCACGACCGGCAGCCGCCCGCCGCCGGTCCAGGCCCAGGCGTGCTCGACGATCCGGTTGGCCATGACGGTGCTGCCCGCGTCGTAGCCCTTGGAGTGCCAGATCGTGGCGCAGCACGTCCCCGTGACGTCGGGCGGGATCCACACCGGCAGGCCCGCCCGGGCCGAGACGGTGACCAGGGACTGCGGCACCCAGCCGTAGCGGCCTTCCGCCGGGCCGAAGATGCGGTTGACGCAGGCCGGGTAGTAGACGGCGGCGGCGCCGTCCCGCTCGGTGCGGGGCAGGGCGCGGGGCGCGGCGCCGGGGATCTCCGGCAGCCAGTCGGGGACGAGTTCGGGCCGCAGCGCCCACCGGGCCAGCCCGGTGAAGGCGGTGAGCGGCCGGTCGCCGACCCGGCGGCGTACGGCGTCGGCGGTGGCGACGGCGGCGCGGGCGGCCCGCTCGGCGGTACGCCAGTGGGTGGCCGCCGACGCGGCGGCGCGCTCCTGCGTACGGGAGTGCCGGGCGCGCCGGAAGTCCTTCATCAGGGCGCCGGTGTCGATGCCGACCGGGCAGGCGAGCTTGCAGGTCGAGTCGCCGGCGCAGGTGTCGACGGCGGCGTAGCCGTACGCGTCGAGCAGTTCGCGCAGCACCGGGGACCCGGCGGGCTGCCGCAGCATCTCCCGGCGCAGCACGATCCGCTGGCGCGGGGTGGTGGTCAGCTCGCGGCTGGGGCAGGTCGGTTCGCAGAAACCGCACTCGATGCAGGGGTCGGCGACCGCCTCGATCACCGGGATGGTCTTCAGGCCGCGCAGGTGCCCGCGCGGGTCCTGGTCGAGCACGACGTGCGGGGCGAGGATGCCGTCCGGGTCGAGCAGCGCCTTGATCCGCCACATCAGGGCGGTGGCGGCCGGCCCCCACTCCCTCTCCAGGAAGGGCGCGATATTGCGCCCGGTGCCGTGCTCGGCCTTGAGGGAGCCGTCGAAGCGCTCGGTGACGGTACGGCAGAAGTCGTCCATGAAGGCCGCGTAGCGCTCCACGTCGGTGGCGCGGCCCGCGTCGAAGGTGAGCAGGAAGTGCAGATTGCCGTGGGCGGCATGGCCGGCGACGGCCGCGTCGAAGCCGTGCCTGCGCTGGAGGTCGAGCAGTTCGGCGCAGGCCTCGGCGAGCCGGTCCGGCGGCACCGCGAAGTCCTCGGTGATCAGGGTGGTGCCGGGCGGGCGGGCGCCGCCGACCGCGGTCACGAACGCCTTGCGCACCCGCCACAGGGCGGCGATCCGCTCCCGGTCGCGGGTGAAGCCGCCGTGGCCTTCCGCGGCCGGTACCGGGGCGATCAGGCCGAGGTCGGCGCAGACCCGCTCGGCGGCCCGTTCGTACGCGGCGAGCTGCGTCGGGTCCGCGGCCCGGAATTCGACCAGCAGCGCCGCGCACCGCTCGGGCAGGTCCGCCCACTCCCGCGGCACCCCGGGCACGGCGGTGGAGGCCCGCAGCACATTGCCGTCCATCAGCTCGACCGCGTCGGCGCCCGCCTGCGCGAAGTGCGGCACGGCCGCGGCGGCGGCGGGCAGGCTCGGGAAGAACAGCAGGCCGGCGGTGGCGGCCGGGCGCACCGGCAGGGTCGCGTAGACCGCCTCGGCGACGAAGCCGAGGGTGCCCTGCGAGCCGATCATCAGCCCGCGCAGGATCTGGGCGGGGCTGTCGGCGTCGAGGAAGGCGTCGAGGCGGTAGCCGTTGGTGTTCTTGAGGGTGTGTTTGGCGCGGATCCTGGCGGTCAGCCGCTGGTCCGCCTCGATCTCGTCGCGCAGGTCGAGCAGGCCCTGGTAGATCTCCGGCTCGGCCGCCGCGAGGCCCGCGTCGGCCTCCGGGTCGCCGGTGTCCACGACGGTGCCGGACGGCAGCACCACGGTCAGCGAGGTGACCGTGCGGTACGAGTCGCGGGTGGTGCCCGCGGTCATGCCGGAGGCGTTGTTGGCCAGCACCCCGCCGACCGTGGCGGCGATCGCGCTCGCCGGGTCGGGGCCGAGGACCCGGCCGTAGCGGGCCAGCGCGGCATTCGCCCGGGCCAGGACGGTGCCGGGCAGGATACGCGCCCGGGCGCCGCCCGCCTCGACCTCGATCCCGCTGAAGTGGCGGCGTACGTCCACCAGGATGTCCTCGCCCTGCGCCTGGCCGTTCAGACTCGTGCCCGCCGCCCGGAAGACCAGGTGGCGGCGCTCGACGCGGGCGTACCGCAGCAGCCGCACCACGTCCTGCACGCTCTCCGGTACGACGACGGCCTGCGGTACGAAGCGGTACGGGCTCGCGTCCGACGCGTAGCGGACCAGGTCGGTGAGGTCGCCCAGCACCTTGTCCGCGCCCAGCAGCCGGACCAGGCCGGCCCGCAGTGCGGGGGGAGTGCCGCCGGCCCTGGTCTCCTCCACCCGGTCCGGTGCGGCCTCCCCCGCGGGTATCGGCCGCAGCGCGGCGCCGCCCTTCGGTTCGAGCACGGGCATCGGGACCTCCTCGGCGGCGGTCCCCCGGGGGCGGGGGGCCAGACCTGGCGGAGAAACATACCGTTCGCCAACCTATGCCCGAGTACGGACCGGTGCGCGGCTTTCCGCCTGCCGGTCTCCTCCCCCGCTCAGCCCGCTCCCGGCCCGGTCTCAGCCTTGCGACGGAGGCGGGGGCCGCCGGTCACCGGCAATACTCACGGGGGAAGCCGGTCCGATGGGGAGGGGGAACGGCGTGCGCGGTGATCTGCGCGGTGATCTGCCGGACGGGTCAACACGGCGGGGCAGGCTGCTGGCCGACACCCTGGTCGAGCTGACCGACACCCTTGGCGACGAGGGCGAGCCCGACGCGCCGCTGCGGCGGCTGGCCGGGCGGACGGTACGCCTCGCGGGCGTCGCCGCGGCCGGGCTGCTGCTCGCCGAGGAGGGCGGGGACATCCGGGTGGTCGGCGCGTCCTGCGAGCCCGCGCGGCTGCTCAGCGCGGCCGGTCCAGGACCCGACTGCTACCACAGCGGTACGGCTGTCGCCGTGGCCGACCTGGACCGCCCGCCGGACACGCTCGCGCCGGACTTCGCCCGGCGGGCGCTGGCCAGCGGCTACGCGGCCGTCTTCGCGGTGCCGGTGCGGCACGGCAAGGAGGTCGTCGGGGCGGTGGTCCTCTTCCGTACGGCCGCGGGGCCGCTGCCGCCGCAGTCCGCGGCGGTCGCCCGCGCGCTGGCCGACGCCGCGGCCATCGGGGTGCTCCAGCGGCGGGCCCGCCGCCGTCATGAGCGGCGGGCGGCTCAGCTCCAGTCCGCGCTGGACACGAGGATTCCGGTGGAGCAGGTGAAGGGGGTTCTGGCGGAGAGGTGGCATGTGAGCGTGGACGACGCTTTCGCGCTGTTGCGCGCGTATGCGCGGGCGCACCGGCTCCGCGTCTCCGACCTGGCGGTCGGCATCCTCGACGGGACGGTCTCCCTGCCCCCGCCCGCCTGACCGCCCCTGCGGGGGGCTTGTCGGGATGAGCGCCACTTGCGGCAGTCCCGCATCTGTCCCCCGGCGGGGGGCTTGTCCGAGGTGAGCGCTACTTACGGCGGTCCCGTACCCGTCCCCCGGCGGGAGGCTTGTCGGGGTGAGCGCCACTTGCGGCAGTCCCGTACCCGTCCCCCGGCGGGGCGCCCCGGGGTGGGTGCTTGAAGCAGTGGCGCGGCATCGCCACCCGCTACGAGAAGACCGCCATCATCTACCTGGCCGGCCTCCACATCGCGGGCATCTTCCTCTGGTCCGCCCGATAGCGCGGTCTTGGTTGGTGACCTGTGTGTTGTTCAGTGGCCGATGCTGTCCAGTTCGGCCACATCCTCGTCCGAGAGGGAGAGACCGGCGCCTGCGATGTTCTCGCGCAGGTGGGCGGTGGACGAAGTACCGGGGATGAGCAGGATGTTCGGCGAGCGCTGGATCAGCCAGGCCAGCGCGACCGACATGGGCGTCGCCCCCAGTCGGTTCGCGACCTGTGAGAGGGCCTCGGACTGTAGCGGCGTGAAGCCTCCCAGGGGAAAGAACGGCACGTAGGCGATGCCATCGGCGGCGAGATGATCTACGAGGTCGTCGTCGTGGCGGTGGGCGAGGTTGTACATGTTCTGCACGCACACGATCGGGGCGATGCTGCGCGCCTCGGCGACCTGCTCTCCGGTGACATTGCTGACGCCGAGGTGGCGGATCAGTCCCTCTTGCTGGAGGTCGACGAGCGTCTCGAATGCTTCGGCGATCGAGCCGGTCTGCGGGCCCTGAGCGTCGCCCATGCGCATGTTGACCAGGTCGAGGGTATCGACGCCGAGGGATTCGAGGTTTTCATGGACCTGCTTGCGCAGGTCTTCGGGGCGCCGGGCCGTGGGCCAGCCGCCCTGTGCGTCGCGGTTCGCACCCACCTTGGTGGCGATGAGCAGCGGCTCCGGGTAGGGGTGCAGCGCTTCACGAATCAGCTCATTCGTGAAGCGCGGTCCGTAGGCGTCGCTGGTGTCGATGTGGGTGATCCCGAGGCTGACCGCCTCGCGCAGCACGGCCAGAGCGCCGTCGTGATCGGCGGGCGGCCCCATGACCCACGGGCCGGCGAGCTGCATCGCGCCGTAGCCGAACCGGGTGACGGACGAGTCACCCAGCGTCCAGGTTCCGCCGGGAAGAGGTGCGGAGGGCGTGTTCATCGTGGTGCCTTTCACTTCATGCAAGGGGTGGTGTCTCCAGCCCCCTTGCACCAGTGTTGGAGAGGAACTTCCTGCCGGGAAGTAGGCACTCCGAAGTGCGTAACACCCCAGAAGGTGAGAGGCGACATCAGTGGCGACGAAGGCCGACAAGAAAGCGCAGGCCAAAGCGGAGTACAACGCGTTCCTGGCGGTGTGCCCCAGCCGTCAGCTCCTCGACCGGATCTCAGACAAGTGGGTCGTCCTGATCCTGTGTGCACTGGGCGGTGACACACCCGAACAGTCCGGCGCATCGCACGCCCCGAAGGCGATGCGCTACTCCGAGCTGGCCCGGCTACTGGCTGGCGTCAGCCAGAAGATGTTGACCCAGAGCCTACGGGCTCTTGAACGCGACGGCTTGCTCATCCGCACCGTGACACCCACGGTCCCTGTCACCGTCACCTACGAGCTGACCGACCTCGGCCTCTCACTCCACCACCTGACACGCGGACTCCGGCAGTGGGCCCAGACCCATATGGAACAGGTCCTCGCCAATCGCGAGAGCCACGACGCACGAGCTTCCTAGCGCGACAGCGTTCTCCATCTCTGCTACCGGCTGGGATCGGTCCGACCATGAGGGTGGCGCAGCGGACGCGGGTCATGTCAAACCCGCATTCGCGGATCGCGCGCCACCACCGGACCTATGACCGGAAGAACGAGCGGATGATCCAAACGAAGCGGCCTAGGCGACATCACCCGGGCGGGGGCATGCCCTGGGCTGGTCAGGCCGGGAGCGGCTGCTCCGCGGCGAACGATACGAAACTTGCCCACGCACCGGGTTCAACCGCGAGCTGCGGGCCCGACGTGTCCTTGGAGTCCCGCACATGGACCATCCCGGAGGACGCGGCCACCTCGACGCATTCGCCGCCCCCGGAACTGCTGTAACTGGACTTGAACCACACCAGATCCGTGTTCATAGCTCCTCCACCAAGTCGCCGATGAACTCCGCGGACTCCCCGGGGCCGAGGGCCGCCTGAGGAATCATCGCATAGCACCGCATGGCACTGCCGTCCGCTTTGAGCCGACTTGTCGTCCGACCGCGACGGACACTCGTGCTCCGGCGGCTGGAGCAGTACGAACGAGCCGTCCAGGCCCGGGTGCGGACGGCCGGAACGCGCCGCAAGCGCGAAGGCCACCGCACGAGGCACCTGACCCCCACTCGGGGAAGGGCACAGCGTCGCCCGCGAGCGGCACCCCCGCGCGGGAAGCCGCGGCAAGGGAATCGCGCGGCCGGCCCCCGGCCCGAGGGAGGGCGGGGGGCCACCGCGAAGTCACCCGGGTGGGGGCGTGCCCCCGGGGTGATCAGGCCGGGAGCGGCTGCTCCGCGGCGAACGACACGAAACTCGCCCACGCACCGGGTTCAACCGCCAACTGCGGGCCCGACTTGTCCTTGGAGTCCCGCACGTGGACCATCCCGGAGGACGCGGCCACCTCGACGCAGTTGCCGCCCCCGGAACTGCTGTAACTGGACTTGAACCACGCCAGCTCGGTGTTCATAGCTCCTCCGCCAGGTTGCCGATGAAATCCGCGGACTCCTCGGGACCGAGGGCCGCCTGAAGGATCATCGCATAGCGTCGGGTGACGCTACCCACTGTCTCGGCGTCCGCTTTGAGCACACCTGTCGTCTGACCCTCCTCGTAGGACAGGTACTCGTGCTCCGGTGTCTGGAGCAGCACGAACGAGCCGTCCAGGCCCGGGTGCGGACGGCGGCAGAAACGCAGCACCTGCACGGTGACATTGCGCCGCTGCCCAGTCTCCACGAGGTGCAGCAACTGCCGCCGAAGCGCGTCCCCGTCGGTCACCTCGTTGCGGAACGCGGCCTCGCCGATGACGAAGTTGAAGGACTTGGTCACCGCGTCCAGCAGCCCCTGGCGCTCCAGACGTCCACGGGTGCGCTCCTCGATGACCTCGTCCTCCAGCGACGGCCAGTGGGCGGTGAGCAGGGCACGGATGGTCTCCTCCGTCTGAAGAAGCCCGGGAAACTGCTGCCCCTCGTACGAACTGACCACGACGGCCTCGGCCTCGTAGCGGATGAAGTCCCGGGAGAAGGACTCGAACGGTTCGGGCTTGAGGAACGGCACCGCCGCCAGCAGCAGGCCCTGCGCGCCGCACAGGGCGTCGGCGACCTCAAGCAGTCTCAGGCTGGGCCTGCGGCGGCCCAGCTCCATGGACTTGACGGTCTCGTACTCGTAGTTCGACTCCTTGGCGAGCGCGTCGCGCGTCACCCCGGCGCGTTCGCGCCACAACTTGCACTGACTGCCGCAGTACCGCCAGCCGATCGGCGGCTGGGAATTGTCCGACGTCATCAGCGTGGACCGCCCTTCGTGGTGCAGGAGGCTACGGCGATTTCCGTAGCTGGTTCCGGCCACCAACGATAGCCACTCACCTACGCACTGTGAGCGCGAACTAACTGAATACTACGCAACTAGTAGTGAGGTTCTGACTAGTTCCGCTCCGGCGCACCACCTCCGCCCTGTTGCCGTACAGCTACGACCCCACCGGCCCCGGCACGCTGCCGTTCGGCTTCTTCGCCGCGATGGCGGAGACGGAGCGGGAGAGCACCCGCGAATCAACCCGATGCTCCCGGGCGGTCCTCAGCGCCTCCGCGAACCGCGGGCGGACCGTGATCCGGGTGCCGATCTTCTCGCTGAAGATCTTGTCCCTGCTGATGCCGTGCTCGGCGAGCGCGTCAAGCTGCGGGCGGTGCGGGTGGCCAGGCGGCCGCGCGTTCGCCGACAGGGCGGCGGCGCAGGTTCGCGTTCTGGATGGCGGGCGGCAGGTAGTCCTGGTCGAGGGCGCCTACGTCGGTGCCGGGCGGGACGATCCCGTCGATCCGGTCCAGGAGGTCGTCGCCGAGGCGGACATCGAGGCCGGCGAGGAGGTCGTCCAGGTGCGCCATGGTGCGCGCTCCGGCGAGGGCGCTGGTGACGGCGGGGTGGGCGATGGTGAAAGCCATGGCGAGGTGGGTCACGGGCATGCCCGCTTCCTCGGCGAGGGGGATGAACTGTTCGACGACGTCGATGCGGCGCTCGTCGTTGAGGTGCTTGAAGAAGCCCGCGCGGCTCAGGTTGTTCTCCTGGTTCTTGCGCACGCGGCCGGTGAGCATGCCCTGGGCGAGCGGCCCCCAGGCCATGACGCCGATGTTGTAGCGCTGGGCGACGGGCAGGACCTCGCGCTCGATGCCGCGGTTGAGCAGGGAGTAGGGCGGCTGCTCGGTGTGGAAGCGCTCCAGGTTCCGGCGCTCTGCGACCCACTGGGCCTCGACGATGTCGGAGGCCGGGGTGGTGGAGGAGCCGATCGCGCGTACCTTTCCGCTGTGGATCAGGTCCGTGAGCGCGGAGAGGGTCTCCTCGATGTCGGTCGCGGGGTCGAGGCGCTGGATCTGGTAGACGTCGATGTAGTCCGTCTGCAGCCGCCGCAGCGAGTTCTCGACCTCGGTCATGATCCAGCGCCGGGAGGTGCCCCGGTGGTTGGGGTCCTCGCCCATCGGAAGGCCGAACTTGGTGGCCAGCACGACGTCGTCGCGGCGCCCCTTGAGGGCCTGGCCGACGACTTCCTCCGAGTCGCCGTAGGTGTCGGCGGTGTCGAGGAAGTTGATGCCGGCGTCCAGCGCCTTGTGGATGATGCGGGCCGACTCCGCGGGCTCGTTGCCCATGCGGGTGGCGTACATCAAGGTGCCCAGCGCGTAGGGGCTGACCTTGATGCCGGTGCGGCCCAGGGTGCGGTACTCCATGGGGTCCCTCCTGGAGGTGTGTGAAGGGCGCGTCCGCGGGATGCTCTACGCTCCGACTAAACGGAAACCCTTTCCGGAACTATACGGAAAGTTTTTCCGGTTATGCAACCGGAGGGAACATGACTGAGCCGGCAGGGTCGCCCCGCCGCAGGCGCGCGGACGCCCAGCGCAACGTGGACGCCCTGATCGAGGCCGCGAAGACGGTCTTCGACACGACCGGCGTCGACGCGCCCGCGAAGGAGATCACCGACCTCGCCGGGCTCGGCGTCGGAACGCTCTACCGGCACTTCCCCCTGCGATCGGACCTGGTCAAGGCTGTGGTGGAAAGCGGGATCGACGCCCTGGCAGCAGCAGGAGCGCAGCTCAGCACCACCCACGAGCCCGCAGAGGCGCTCTCCCAGTGGCTGCGCCGGTACACCGAGCTCCTGGGAACCAAACGAGGACTGGTCCCGGCCCTCCACTCGGGCGATCCGGCCTACGAGGCGCTGTCCGGCTACTTCATGGACAAGGTCGGCCCTGTCCTCAAGGCACTGCTCACCGCAGCCGCAGCCGACGGAACCGTGCGCGCCGACGTCAGCGCCCGGGACCTGCTGTATGCCGTCGCCAACCTGTGCATGCCCGTACCCGGTGAAGGCCCCGAGTACAACCACCGCATGGTCGCCCTGCTGATCGACGGACTGCGGACCCCGCACCAGGGTGCTTGGTCCGGCTCGCCACGGTGACCCGGTGAGGCGTCGTCTCCTCCCGCTCCACCTCCCCGCCGACCACCGGGTAGATCACCCGCCGCACCGTGCCGGACGGCTCGGACAGCGCCGCCTCCGCGCCCGACCAGGTCTTCCGGCTCCGCCAAGTGGCCGCCCCCGAAGGCGCTCCGGCACCCGGCCACCTAGCGTGGCGCGCGTACGCACGACCCGGAAAGCGGACCGCGCCGACGCGCGGGAAAGGCGTGACGACATGGCTGGACCGATCCTCATCACTGGTGCGGGCAGCGGCTTCGGCAAGGAGGTCGCGCTGCGGCTCGCGGCGGCAGGACACGAGGTGATCGCGGGCGTGGAGATCATCGCCCAGGTCAGCGCGGTCCGCGCCGAGGCGCGGGAGCGGGGGGTCGAACTGCGCGTCGAGAAGCTGGACGTCACCGACCCCGGCGACCGCGAGAACGCCTGGACCTGGGACGTCGAGGTCCTGCTCAACAACGCCGGGGTCTCCGAGGGCGGCGCCACCGCCGACATCCCCGAGGAGCGGCTGCGCCGCCAGTTCGAGGTGAACGTCTTCGGTCCCGTCCTGCTCACGCAGGGCATCGCCCGCCGGATGGCGGCCCGCCGCAGTGGGCACATCGTGTTCATGTCCTCGGTCGCCGGCCTCACGGTCGACCCGTTCACCGGCGCCTACGCCGGGTCCAAGCACGCGGTGGAGGCGTTCGCCGACGCTCTCGACCAGGAACTCGCCGAATTCGGCGTCACGGTGGCGACGATCAACCCCGGCCCCTTCCTCACCGGCTTCAACGACACCATGTTCGAGACGTGGAAGGAATGGCGCGACGATCCCGCCGGCCGCCTCTTCGACTACGCCGAACTCGCCTTCCCCCACGAGCAGTACGACCCCGAACCGGTCTACCGGCAGACCGTCGGGGTGCTCCTCCGCGAGGACCGCCGCTACCGGAGTCTGCTCCCCGCCGAAATGGAGCCGCGGACCCGCGAACAGATCGACGCCCTGTGGGACCGGCAGCTCAACGACGGGCGCCGCCCGGACGCCCTCCAGAAGGCGTACGACCTCACGCCCGGCACGCCGGTCGGATTCTGACCGCCACCCCAAGGCGGCGGAAGGTCACGCCGGGCGGGAACCCGTCAGCGCGGCGACGACGACGACATTGGCCGAATACGTCTGCGCGGCCTTGTCGAAATCCCCGCCGCAGGTGATGAGGCGGAGCTCCGGCCTGCTCCCGGACCCGTAGACGCGCTTCGCGTCGAAGTGGGCCTTCTGCACGACCTCCACCGCCTCGACGGAGAATTCCGCCACCGTCCCGTCGTCCCTGGCGACGTCCACCCGTGCCCCGCGCCGAATCGTACTGAGGCCGTAGAAGACCGCGGCCCGCGTCTCGGTGTCGACGTGGCCGACGACGATCGCGGCTCCGGCCGCGCCGGGCGGCGGGCCGTCGCGGTACCAGCCGGCGACATCGGGGGTGGAGTAGGGCGGCGGGTCCACCGCGCCGTCCTTGAGCCCGCGGCCGACCAGCTTCGCGTGGATGCCGACGGACGGGATGTCGATCCGCAGCGGCACGGCGTCGTGCAGCGGCGCGTGGGGGGCGTACACCCGCGCGGGCCGGTCCACGGCGGCGGCGGAGAGGCCGCGGACGCCGGGGGGTGTGGTGAGCGGGCCATGGCTGCCGGGGCCGCCGAATCCTCCGGGACCGCCGAGGCCGCCGAGGGCGCCCTGGCCGCCCTGGCCGAACAGCCAGGCCGCCAGCAGGATCAGGCCGAGCACGACGGCCGCCCACGTTCTGCGGGGGTCGGTGCCGCCCGGTGCGCCGGCGCCGGTCTCGTCCGCCCCCACCGCCGTGCCGGTCAGCCGCGTGCGGTGTTGCGGCGGCGGATCGCCAGGCCGGCCAGACCGGCCACCGCGACACCCCCGGTGGCGAGCAGCGGGCCGGTGCTGGTGCCGGCCGCCGCGGGTCCCGCGGCGAGCTGGGCGGTACCGCCGCCGCCCGCCGGGACGGGGGCGACCGGGCCGCGCGGGCCGCCGCCCGCCGTCACGGTGACGGTCGCGGACGCGGAGCTGGTGGAGCCGTTGCACTGGACGGAGACGGCGTAGGAGCCGTCCCGCGCGTCGGACTTGATGAAGGCCGTGCCGTCCCATCCGCCGGAGCCGTCACCGGACGGCGCCAGGGTGACCGCGTCGACGAAGACCTCGGCGCTGGCCTTGGCCTTCGCGCCGGACGTGCAGGAGGCCTTGAGGTGCAGGGCGACGGTCCCGCCGGGGGCGACCGTGGCGGGCGAGATGTCCATGCCGGAGGCGGACGCGCCGGACGGGCCCGACTCACCGGACGCGTCGGGGGCGTCGGACGCGCCAGACCCGCCGGACGCGTCGGACGCGTCGGACGCGCCAAAATCGCCGGACTCGCCGGACTCGCCGGCCGCGCCGGACTCACCCGACGAGGACGAGGAGGCGACCGGTCCTCCGCCTCCCTCGTCGGCGAGCGCCCGACTCGGCAGTCCCGTCACCCCGCCGACAGCGAGGACGCCGAGGGCACCTGCCGCGGCGACGACGGGCAGTTTCAGACCAAACATGAGGACCTCCGCTCGGCCGGGGGCGGGGACTCGCGCCCGGTACCTACGAAGATTCCGTCGGCCCGCCCCGCGTGCACGCGCGGTGACCCATCAGGGTGACATCCGTACCACCGACAGTGATCAGATCTCGGTGACCAGATCCGCGATGGACTCGACGACCCGGGACGGCTTGAAGGGGTAGCGCTCGATGTCGGGCACGGCGGTCAGGCCGGTGAGCACCAGAAAGGTGGTCATGCCGGACTCCAGCCCGGCCAGCACATCGGTGTCCATCCGGTCGCCGATCATCGCGCTGGTCTCGGAGTGCGCGCCGATCGCGTTCAGCCCGGCCCGCATCATCAGCGGGTTGGGCTTGCCGACGAAGTACGGCTCCTGCCCGGTGGCCTTGGTGATCAGCGCGGCGACCGAGCCGGTCGCGGGCAGTACGCCCTCGGGCGAGGGGCCGGTCTCGTCCGGGTTGGTGGCGATGAAGCGGGCGCCGCCGCGGATCAGCCGGATGGCCTTGGTGAGCGCCTCGAAGCTGTACGTACGGGTCTCGCCGAGGACGACGTAGTCGGGGTCCTGGTCGGTGAGGATGTAGCCGACGTCGTGCAGGGCGGTGGTCAGGCCCGCCTCGCCGATGACGTAGGCGGTGCCGCCGGGCCGCTGGTCGTCCAGGAACTTCGCGGTGGCCAGCGCCGACGTCCAGATGTTCGCGACGGGCACGTCCAGGCCCATCCGGGACAGCCGGGCGTGCAGGTCGCGCGGGGTGTAGATGGAGTTGTTGGTGAGCACCAGGAAGGGCTTGCCCGACTGCTTGAGGCCCTTGATGAAGGCGTCGGCGCCGGGGATCGGCGTGCCCTCGTGGATCAGCACCCCGTCCATGTCGGTCAGCCACGAGTCGATGGGCCTGCGGGTCGACACCGGTCGGTCTCCTGTCGCTGTGCTTGTCGCTTGCGCCTGTCGTCGTACGTGTCGCTTGTGCCCGTCGCCGTACGCCGTACGCGGTACGGATCGCACCGCGGCCGGGTCGCGCGGCACCCGGTGCCCCAGCGTAACCGGGGCGCGTGCGGGCCGCGCCGGGCGTCTCGCGTGCTGGTCGCGGGGGGTGCCGGCGCGGGGCCACCGGAGCCGCGGGGACCGCCGGCCGGGTGTCAGCGCAGGGCGCCTGCCGGCGAGGCGGAGCCAGCGCAGCCGCCGGAACCACAGGAACCGCGGGCGGCGGGCGTCAGCCCAGGGCCGCGCGGGCGAAGAGCGGGGACAGTGCCGCCGCCGGAACCACTGGAACCGCGGGGCCGGGCGTCAGCGCAGGGCCGCGCGGGCGAAGAGCGGGGACAGCGCCAGCAGGGCGGCGCCCTCGGCGACCGCGCGCGGGCCGGCCGCGGCGAAGCCGACCGGCACCGGGCCGACGGCGGCGCGGACCCCGGCGCGGAAGACGGCGGGGTCGGCCAGGACCGTACGGCCGCCGAGCACGATCCGCTCCACGTCGAGCAGCGCCACCAGATTCGCGGCGCCCACGCCGAGCAGCCGGGCCGCGCCCTCGGTGTCCGCGCGGGCGACCGCGGCCAGGCACAGCGCCTCCAGGCAGCCGCGCTTGCCGCACTTGCAGGGCGGCCCGTCGAGCTGCACCACCTGGTGGCCGAACTCGCCCGCCCCGGCCCGCCCGCCGCGGTGCAGCCCGCCGTCGAGCACGAGCGCGGCGCCCAGGCCCGTACCGAGGTGCAGGTACCCGAACGACCCGGCGCCCGGGGCGGGTTGCGGTTCGGCCAGGACGGACAGGGCCGCCGTGTTGGTGTTCTTGTCGACCGCCACCGGCAGGCCGAGCCCGCGGGCCAGTTCCGTACGCAGCGGGCAGCCCGACCAGTGCGGGAAGCCGGTGACCTCGTGCAGGGTGCCGGTGCGGTGGTCCAGCGGGCCGCGGATGCCGACGCCCACGCCGAGCACCGGGGCCGGGGCCAGGCCCACCGCCGTACGCAGCTCGCGGACCATCGCGGCCAGGCCCGCGGGCACGGGCAGCGCGAGGTCGAGCGGCGCGGTGTGCTCGGCGACCGTACGCCCGGCGAGGTCGGCCACGACGGCGGTCAGCGTCTCGCCGTCGAGGTGCGCCCCGACCGCGCACCTCGCCCCGGCCGCGAGCCGCAGCTCGGTGAGCGGCTTCCCCCCGGTCGAGGCCCGCCGCCCGGCGTCCTCGGCCAGTCCGTCCGCCCGCAGCCGCGCGGTGATCTTGCTGACCGCCTGCGGGGTGAGCCCGGTCCGCTCGGCCAGTTCGAGCCGGCTGATCCCCCCGCTCCCGGGCGCCATGGCGGCGCCCCGCAGCAGCCCGAGGACGAGCGCGGCATTGTGACTCCGGAGGGCGGGCAGGTTGGCCCCCAATCCCTGCCCGGGACCCTGTGCGGGGGCGGGCGCCGGTCCGGACGCGGGGCTCGGGCGCGGGCCGGGCGGCGGCCCGGGTGCTGGGCCGGAGGGCAGGCTTGGACCCGGTGCGGCGCCGGCGTGCGGGCGGGAGGTCCCAGGCGCAGGGCCGGGAGCGCCGAATGCCCGCTCCGGCGCGGCGCCGGGACGGGGGGCGGGCGTCGGCTCCGGAGTGGGACCGGGGATCGGGCCGGAGGGCTTGGACGGGGTCACTTCGCCATTGTCCCGCGTGCTTGCACTTTGGCAACACTGTTGCCAAAGTAGGGCCATGAGCGTTCCCGGCACCGCCCCCCTTCGCGTCGCCCTGGTCGGCTACGGCCCGGCCGGCTCCTTCTTCCACGCCCCGCTGATCGCCGCGACCCCGGGCCTCGCCCTGGACACCATCGTCACCGGCAACAGCGACCGCCGCGCCCAGGCGCTCTCCGAGCACCCGGGAGTGGCCTTCGCCGACACCGCCGACGAGCTGTGGGCGCGGGCCGGCGAACTCGACCTGGTCGTCCTCGCCTCCCCCAACCGCACGCACGTGCCGCTGGCGACCGCCGCGCTCCAGGCCGGGCTGCCGGTCGTCGTCGACAAGCCGCTGGCCGCCACCGCCGCCGAGGCACGCGAGCTGGCCGCGCTCGCCGAACAGCGGGACCTGCTGCTCAGCGTCTTCCAGAACCGCCGCTGGGACAGCGACTTCCGCACCCTGCGCGCCCTGCTGGAGCGCCGCGAACTGGGCGAGGTCCACCGCTTCGAGTCCCGTTTCGAGCGGTGGCGCCCGCAGCCCAAGGGCGGCTGGCGCGAGTCCGGCGACCCGGCCGAGATCGGCGGGCTGCGCTACGACCTCGGCAGCCACCTGGTCGACCAGGCCCTGACGCTCTTCGGCCCGGCGCGGCTGGTCTACGCCGAGTCCGACGTCCGCAGGCCGGGCGCCGCCGCGGACGACGACGACTTCATCGCGCTCACGCACGTCAGCGGGGTCCGCTCGCATCTGTGGATGAGCGCCACCACGGCCCGGCTCGGGCCGCGCTTCCGGGTACTCGGCAGCACCGGCGGCTACGTCACCTACGGCCTCGACCCGCAGGAGGCCGCCCTCCGCGAAGGCCTGCGGCCCGGCGAGGGTGCCGCGTGGGGCGCGGAGCCGGAGTCCGCGTGGGGTACGGCGGGCACGGACGAGAACGTACGGCCGGTCCCCTCGCTGCCCGGGGACTACCCCGCCTTCTACGCGGCCGTCGGGACCGCCCTGCGCGAGGGGACGCCCCCGCCGGTCACCGCGCTTGAGGCGGCGGCCGCGATCGAGGTCATCGAGGCCGCCGGGGAGTCCGCGCGTACCGGTCAGGCGGTGGCTCTGTGAGCACCGGCCTGGCGGCCGAGCTGGCCGAACAGGAAGCGGCGCTGGTCCTGCCCCGCTTCACCAATGACGATGCCTGGCGGCTGGGGTGCCTGCTGGTCGACCTCGCCCGCGAGCGGAGTGCCGCGGTCACGGTGGACATCCGCCGGGGTGGGCAGCAGCTCTTCCACTGCGCCCTGGAGGGCACGTCCCCTGACAATGACGCGTGGCTGGAGCGGAAGGGGCGGGTCGTACTGCGGTACGGCACATCGTCGCTCGCGGTCGGCGAGCGGTTCCGTGCCAAGGGCACGACGTTCGAGGAGGCGTCCTTCCTCGACCCCGCGCTCTACGCCGCGCACGGCGGGGCGTTTCCGCTCCGCGTCGCGGGGGTCGGCGTGGTCGGAGTCGTGGCCGTCTCCGGCCTCCCCCAGACCGAGGACCACGCCCTGGTCGTGACGGCGCTGACCCGGTTCCTCTCCTGACGGAGAGCCCCGCGCCCCTGCGGTGCCCCGCCCCCTGCCGCAGAGGACAGGCGAGCTTCTCAAGGGCGCGGGGAACCGCGTGACAAGCCACCACGGCGGGAAAGAAGCAACGCCACCGCAAGCGGCAACCCCCGGGGGGCGCGGGGAACCGCGCGACAAGCCACGACGAACCGTCGTGTGGAAACGGACCGCACCACCCCTGGGGCGGGGGGAACCGCGCGCCCACCCCGGACGGCGCGGCCGGCAAGCACGCCACCGCAAGCGGCAACCCCTACGCCGACGCGAAGACCTGGCGCTGGCGGCCCAGCCCGTCGATGGCCAGCTCGACCACATCCCCGGGGGAGAGATACGGCTTGGGCTCGGGCTGCCCGAGAGCCACCCCGGCAGGGGTCCCCGTGTTGATCACGTCCCCGGGATACAGCGTCATGAAGTGGCTGAGGTAGCGGACCACCTCAGCGACCGGGAAGATCTGGTCGCGGCTGGACCCGTCCTGCCGCAACTCACCGTTGACCCACAGCCGCAGGCTCAGCGCCTGCGGGTCGGGGACCTCGTCCGCGGTGACGAGCCACGGCCCGAGCGGGTTGAAGGTCTCGCAGTTCTTGCCCTTGTCCCACTGCCCGCCGCGCTCGATCTGGTACTCCCGCTCGGAGACGTCGTGCGCGACGGCGTAACCCGCGACCGCCGCGAGCGCCTCCTCGTGCGTGGCCGCGTACCGCAGCTCGCGGCCGATGACGACGGCGAGTTCGACCTCCCAGTCGGTCTTCCGGCTGCCGCGCGGCACCAGCACCGTGTCGGTGGGGCCGACCACCGTGTCGGGGGCCTTCATGAACACGACCGGCTCGCCGGGCGCCTCCGCGCCGGTCTCGGCCGCGTGGTCGTGGTAGTTGAGCCCGATGCAGACGATCTTGCCGATCCGGGTGAGCGGCGGCCCGACCCGCAGCCCGGCGTCGAGCGCCGGCAGGGAGCCGGTGTCGGCGGCGGCGATCCGCGCCATGGCGCCCTCGTCGGCGAGGAGTGCCCCGTCGATGTCGGCGACGAGCCCGCTCAGGTCCCGTACGACGCCGTCCTGGTCGAGCAGGGCGGGGCGCTCCGCCCCGGCGGGGCCGACTCGCAGCAGTTTCACGGTGGTACTCCGTACGTCAGTGATCCGCGGCGGACGGACCACGGATGTCATCGGATGTCTGTCCGATCCTCCAATCGCCGCCCCGCCGCGCGCAAGCCCTGTTCACCACGTGGACGCGGCATTTCCGAAGCCCCCGGGCAACGGATGCGCGCCCCAGAGGTCGGAGCGGCGCCCCGGTCAGCCGCCCGCGATCCGCGACAGCGTGAAGATCAGCAGGCCGACCAGCGCGCCGACGACCGTGCCGTTGATCCGGATGAACTGCAGGTCACGGCCGACGTGCGCCTCGATCTTCCGCGAGGTCTGCTCGGCGTCCCAGCCGGCCACCGTCTCGCTGATCAGCGAGGTGATCTGGTCGCGGTAGGTGGTGACCAGATACGTGGCCGCGTCCTCCAGCCAGCTGTCGACCTTCGCCTGGAGGCGGGTGTCGGTGGCCATCCGCCCGCCCAGGGCGAGCAGCGACGACCGGGTGCGCAGCCGCAGTTCGCTGCGCTCGTCCTCGGCGGCGGCCACCATCATCGCCCGTACCGAACCCCACACCGAGGCGATCAGCTCCTGCACCTCGGGGCGGGCCAGCAGGTCGTTCTTGAGGCGTTCGACGCGCTGCCGGGTGTCGGGGTCGGACTGCAACTCGGCGGCGAAGTCGCCGAGGAAGCGGTCGACGGCGTCGCGCGCCGGGTGCTCGGGCGAGTCCCGCATCTCGGTGACGAAGCGCAGCAGCTCCTTGTAGACCCGCTCGCCGACCTTGCGGTCCACGAACCGCGGGGTCCAGCCGGGCGCGCCGCCCTGGACGGCGTCCATCACCGAGCTGCCGTGCTCGACCAGCCAGTCGTGGGCGCGTACGCACACCAGGTCCACCAGCCGGCGGTGCCCGCCGTCGGCGACGATCCGCTCCAGCAGCTTGCCGAGCCCGGGGGCGACCTCCTGGGACGCGGCCCGCCGGGTGATCGCCTCGCTGACGACGGCCTGCACATCGGAGTCGCGCAGCACGGTCAGCAGTCCGCGCAGCGCGGCGGCGGCCTGCTCGGTCACCCGGTCGGCGTTGGCGGGCTCGGCCACCCAGCCGCCCAGCCGCGAGCCGATGCCGACCGCGCGCAGCCGGGTGCGTACCACCTCGGCGGACAGGAAGTTCTCCCCCACGAAGTCGCCGAGGCTGGCGCCCAGCGCGTCCTTCTTGGTCGGGATGATCGCGGTGTGCGGGATGGGCAGGCCCAGCGGGCGGCGGAAGAGCGCGGTCACCGCGAACCAGTCCGCCATCGCGCCGACCATGCCCGCCTCCGCGGCAGCCGCCACGTAGGCCGCCCACGCGCCGTCGCCCCGCGAGTCCGCCCACTTGGCCAGCGCGTAGACCACCGTGGCGACAGCCAGGAAGCCGGTCGCGATCAGCTTCATCCGGCGCACCCCGCGGCGCCGCTCGGCGTCGGGGTCCACCACCCCGGCCGCCGGCCCGCCCGTAGGCCCCGCGTCCGTGCTCACCTGCTTCACCCGCATGTCCACCTGCGTATTGTTGCCCTCGTTGCCAGACTTGGAACGTACGGCGGGCTCCCGGTGTCCCCCGGTGGCGCCGATTCCCTTTCCCGCGGGCAGGAGCGGCACCGGCATGACAGCGCGGCACACGGCGGATACGGCAGGCACGGCGGGCACGGCGGGCGGCGACACCGGCGGGCTGCCCGCCTACGCCGAGCGGTTCGAGGCGCCGGAAGGCTATCTGGACTTCGCCCGCTACGGCCCTCCGTCGCACGACGTGCTGGCGGCCACCGCCGACGCGCTGGGCCGCTCGGCGCGCGCCGACCACACCACCGTCAACGACCTGATGCGCGCCGATCTGCGCGCCCGGCAGTCCGCGGGCCGGCTGGCGGGCACCGACGCCGAGCACACCGTGCTGCTGCCCAACGCCTCCACCGGCCTCTTCCAGGCCGCCTTCGGCATCCCGTCCGGCACCGTCCTCGTACCGGTCGCGGACTTCCCCGCCAACCACTACCCCTGGCGCCGGGCCGCCGCCGCGGGCCTGGCCGTGCCGCGCTGGCTGCCGGGCGACGCGCACGGCTGGACCACGGCCGACACCGTACGGGCGGCGCTCACCGACGACGTCGTGGCCGTCTCGCTCAGCGCCGTCGACTTCCGCACCGGCTACCGCGCCGACCTGGCCGCCGTACGCGACGTCATCGGCCCTGACCGGCTGCTCGTGGTCGACGCCATCCAGGGCTTCGGCATCGCCGACCTGCCCTGGCAGGCCGCCGACGTCGTCGTCACCGGCGGCCAGAAATGGCTGCGGGCCAGCTGGTCGACCGGCTTCGCCGCCCTGTCCGACCGGGCGCTGGAACGCCTCGCGCCCACCCTGACCGGCTGGACCGGTGTGGACGAGGTCGCCCTCTTCGACGACCGGGAGCACCCGCCGGCCGCCGGCGCGGGGCGGCTGAGCATCACCAACCTCAGCCCGGTCAACGCGGCGGCCTTCGCCGCGGCCCTGGCCATCGTGGAGGAGACCGGCGTGGCCGCGATCGAGGCCGGGATCCGGGTCCTGGTGGACCACCTCATCGACGCCGTACGCGAGGGCGGCGGCGAGATCCTGTCCGCGACCGCGCCGGAGAGCAGGGCCGGCATCGTCTCCTTCCGGCTGCCGGGCACCGCCGCCGCGGCCGTCGCCGAGGCGCTGCACGCCCACGGGGTGACCCCCACGGTCCGCCCCGACTCCGTCCGGCTCTCCCCGCACGCCTCCACCCCGCTCGCCGCGGTGGACCGGGTCCGCGCCGCCCTGGCCTCGTTGCGCCGACCTGCCACGGCCTCTGCGGTGTGCTAAACAAGGAGTAACCAAAGGGGCATTTTGCAGCAGCTCAAGCAGCTCAAGCTCGGAATCATGTCGCAGACGCGCAAGGAGAACGAGCACCGTCTGCCGGTCCACCCCGCGCATTTCGACCGTATCGACGAGGATCTGCGCCGGAACATCTTCCTCCAGACCGGTTATGGGGAACATTTCGGCGTCCAGGACAGCCTGCTGGAACCACTGGTCGGCGGTTTCCGCTCCCGCGCCGATCTCATCGCGGAATGCGATGTCATCCTGCTCGCCAAACCGCTGCACGAGGACCTCGCGGAACTGCGCGAGGGACAGGTGCTGTGGGGCTGGCCGCACTGCGTGCAGGACGAGAAGGTCACGCAGGCCGCGATCGACCGCCGGCTGACCCTGATCGCCTTCGAGGCGATGAACCACTGGGGCCGGGGCGGCACCTTCAACCTGCACGTCTTCCACAAGAACAACGAACTCGCGGGTTATTCGTCGGTGCTGCACGCAATGCAGCTGACCGGTTCCACCGGCGACTACGGGCGGCGGCTGCGCGCGGCCGTGATCGGCTTCGGCGCGACCGCCCGCGGCGCGGTGACCGCGCTCAGCGCGCTGGGCGTGCACGATGTGGACGTACTGACCGCCCGCGGGGTGACCGCGGTGAGTTCGCCGATCCACTCGGCCCGCATCGTCCACTTCGACCACGACGAGGCCGACGACACCCTCGACCCGCGGCGCAGCGTCGCCCTCACCGAGGACGGGCCCGTACCGCTGTCCGGATTCCTCGCCGATCACGACATCATCGTCAACTGCGTGCTCCAGGACACCGACGCGCCGCTGATGTTCCTGATAAACGACGACCTCCCGGTACTCACGCCCGGCACGTTGATCATCGATGTCTCGTGCGACGAGGGCATGGGCTTCGAATGGGCCAGGCCGACGACTTTCACCGACCCGATGTTCACCGTCGGCGACAATGTGCACTACTACGGCGTCGACCACAGCCCCTCCTATCTGTGGAATTCCGCCACCTGGGAGAACAGCGAGGCGCTGATCCCGTATCTGCGGCCGGTACTCGAAGGCCCGGCCGGCTGGGACGGCGACGAGACCGTACGGCGGGCGATCGAAATCCGCGGCGGCACCGTACAGAATCCGAAAGTGCTCGCCTTCCAGCACCGCGAGGCGCAATACCCGCATCCCCATGTGACAGGCCCGCAGACGGCGGCTTGACCCTGACGTGCGGGTCAGGGGTTAGCTTCACCGGGCCGTAGCGGCGGCGGACACGCGAGCGTGCCGCCGCCGCACCGATCCCAGGCCCAGGAGTCCGCACATGGCCACAGCTCCGTCCCCCGCCGACCTGCCCGGCACCGCCCGCGAAGTCCGGCTCACCGCGCTGCCCGCTGGGCTGCCCGCCCGGGAGCACTTCGCCGTCGTCGAGACACCGCTGCCCGCGCCCGCGCCGGACCAGGTCGTCGTCAGGAACCGCCACTTCCTGGTCTTCGCCGCGCTGTGCAGCCTGATCGGCGGCGCCGAGGGGCTGCCGCTGCCCGCGCTCAAGGCGGGCGACACGCTCTTCGGCCCGGCCATCGGCGAGGTGGTGGCCGCGCCCGACGGCAGCGCGCTGCGCCCGGGCGACCTGGTCCAGCACTGGCTCGGCTGGCGGGACTACGCGGTCGTCCCCGCCGCCGGGTGCACCCCGCTGGACGGCACGCTGCCCGACCCGGTCGCGCACCTCGCCCCGGGCTCGGCCGCCTACGGCGCGCTGACCCGGTACGCCAACATCCGCGCGGGCGACACCGTCCTGGTCACCGGGGCGGCGGGCGCGGTGGGCTCACTGGCCGGGCAGATCGCCCGGCTGCTCGGCGCCGGGCGGGTCATCGGCAGCACCGGCTCACCGGCGAAGGCCGAGCGGCTGGTCTCCGAACTGGGTTACGACGCGGTCGTCCTGCGCGGCGCGGACCGCCCCTTCGCCGAGCAGCTCGCCGAGGCGGCGCCCGACGGCATCGACGTAGTGCTGGACAACGTCGCGGGCGAGCAACTGGTCGCCGCCCTCGGCGCCGCCCGGCAGGGCGCCCGTTTCGCCCTGGTCGGTACGCTGTCCGGCCAGCTCTCGCAGACGCGCGGCGGCGGCGCGCCGGTGGAGATCGACGCCTTCCAGCTGATCCTGCGCGGTATCTCGCTGCGCGGCTACACCGGCGCGGACCACCCCGAGGTGGACGGCGAATGGACCGCCCGCCTCGGCGAATGGCTGCGGTCCGGGGCGATCCGCCTGCCGTACACCGCGGTCGCGGGCCTCGACAACGCACCGCAGGCCTTCGAGGACTTGCTCGGCGGCAAGCACTTCGGCACTGTGGTCGTGGAGCCGTAGCGGAACGGGGTGGCACGATGCGGATCGGCGAGGCGGCGGCTGCGGCCGGCACGACACCGAGGGCGCTGCGCTTCTACGAGCAGCGCGGACTCCTGCCGCCGCCGGCCCGCACCGCGTCCGGGCAGCGCGAATACGCTGCCGCTGAGGTGGCCAGGGTTCGGGTCATCCGGGAGCTGCTGGGCCTCGGCCTGACCGTGGAGGACCTGCGCGAGTGCGCCGACCGGTTGCACCTGCTGGCGGAGGGGGCCCGCCCGCGCTGCGCTCCGGCGGCGCCGTCCGGGGGCATCGTGGGGAGGCGGCTCGCGTCCCTCGACGCGGAGATCTCCCGTCTCACCGATCTCCGCAACGCCCTCGCCGGCCGAGCAGCCCCCTGACCCCCGGGTGCCCCGGGGATGCCCCTTGCGGTGACCTGCCGCCCGCGCCCCGGTGGTGGGCCGGTCGCGCAGTTCCCCGCGCCCCTGGGGGGGTGCCACATTCTGTGTCGGTCACAGTGCCGCTGCCCTGTGGCTGAGCGCGCAGTTCCTCGCGCCCCTGGGGGGGTGCGGCCCGTTTCCACACAACGGTCCGTCGTGGCTGGTCGCGCAGTTCCCCGCGCCCCTGCGGGGCTCGGTTCCTCCTGCGCAGAGGATGCGCTTCTGCCAGAGGCTCCCCTGCCGCAGAGGACGAGCCCCCCGGGGGCGCGGGGGACCGTCGGAGCGTAAATGCACCGCGCGGAGCGGCTAGCCGAGTTCCAGGCTCGTCGTCGCGTAGACCGCCTCGGCGCGAGCGTACGGCTCGGGGCCTGAGTACATGCGGGTGCAGCGGAAGGATTCGGTCAGGCCGCGGGACGTGGCCAGGAGGGTCGCCGTCGGGTGGTGGTCGGGGACGTCGATCGAGACGTCGGCGTCGGCCGGCACCCCGAGGACGAGCGCGTCGAAGAGGGCCGCCGCGCCCTCGGGACTGTCGGCGAACAGCGGCCCGATACGCAGGCCGTCGTGGGCCGGGCGGATCACGCCGTAGCCGGTGACATGCCCGTTGGCGTCCAGCAGGACCCGCGCGGTGTGGTCCTCCGCGGTGAGCCACCTGCTCAGGAAGGCGTGCCGCTCCGCGGGAAAGCACCCGCTGTCGTACGCGCTGATCGCGTCGAGGTGATACGGCGTCACCGACCCCACCGTGCCCGCCCCGGCGGAGGGCTCGGCGGCCCGGGGGCGCCCGGTGTGGCGGACGTTGTCGTAGGCCGCGGTGAAGCCGGACCGCTCGTACAGGCCGCGCTGCGCGGGCACCGCGTCGAGGCCGACGACCCGGCCCTTGGCGTGCGGCAGCGCGGCGTTCCACGTGGCCATGCCCAGGCCGGTGCCGCGGTGCTCGGGGTGCACCAGGTAGTGGCCGAGGAAGGCGAAGTCCGGCGAGTAGGCCACGACCGAGACGGCCGAGACGATCCGGCCGTCGAGCCTGCCGACCAGGAAGCCGGCCGGGTCCGTGTGGCGGAAGCACTCCGCGTCGCCCCGGCCGGGGTTCCAGCCCTCGGCCACGGCCCATTCCACGATCTCGTCCCAGTCCGCCGCTGTCGCCTCGGCGACGGTGAAGTCCTCCGGCACGTGAACTCCCTTGTCTCGGTTCCCGGGTCGCCCGGACGGGCGATCCGGTACGGACGGTTCCGGGGATGTTACGCCGCCCCGTACATCCGGGCGATGACATCTTCGATCGCGGGTTCACGGACCGACAGGTCCACCAGCGGGTGGCTCGCGGCGAGCGCGGTCACCAGCGGCGCCGCGCTCTCGCCCGCGGGGAAGGCCAGCCACTGGCGCGGCCCCTCGCTGCGCACCCAGCGTGCGCCCGGCACATCGACGGGCGGCAGTTCGCGGGCGAAGTCCACGACCAGGGTGCGTTCGGACTCGCCGACCGCGTGCAGCCCGTCGAGGCCGCCGTCGTACATCAGCCGGCCGTGGTCGATGACCATCACCCGGCTGCACAGCGTCTCGATGTCGGTCAGGTCGTGGGTGGTGAGCAGCACGGTGGTGCCGCGTTCGGCGTTGACGGTCCGCAGGAAGTCGCGGACCTTGGCCTTGCTGACGACGTCGAGCCCGATCGTCGGCTCGTCCAGGTACAGCACCTCGGGGTCGTGCAGCAGCGCCGCCGCGATGTCGCCGCGCATCCGCTGCCCGAGCGAGAGCTGGCGCACCGGCACGTCGAGCAGCGGCCCGAGGTCGAGCAGGTCGACGCAGGCCGCCAGGTTGCGGGCGTACCGCGCGTCCTCGATGCGGTACATCCTGCGGACCAGCTGGTAGGAGTCGCGCAGCGGCAGGTCCCACCACAAGGTGGTGCGCTGGCCGAAGACGACACCGATCCTGCGGGCCAGCCGGGCGCGTTCGCGGGTCGGGTCGATGCCCGCGACCCGCACCCGGCCGCCGCTGGGGTTGAGGATGCCGGTGAGCATCTTGATGGTGGTGGACTTGCCGGCGCCGTTCGGGCCGATGTAGCCGACCATCTCGCCGGGCGGCACGGTGAAGGAGATGCCGTCGACCGCCCTGACCTGGCGGCGCTCCCGGCGCAGCGTGCCGGCCACCTTGCGGCGTACGTCGAAGACCTTCTCCACGCCGTCGAGCGCGATCATCGGTTCCACGGACGGGTTCACGTGACTCAGCTCCCGGTACTGCGGTAGGAACGGATGCCCGCGCGCCACGCGAGGCCGGCCAGCGCGCAGCACAGCACGGCCACCGCGGGCGACAGGAAGTCCACCCAGCCGGGCAGGCCGAGCGGGTCGGGCCTGCCGAGGATGCGCAGCGCGGGCAGCCAGTTGACGAAGGCCAGCGGTACGACGAAGGTGACGCCCCGCACCAGCTCACGGGAGAACAGCCCCGGCGGGTACTGGAGCATGGTGTTGCCGCCGTAGGTGACGGAGCTCTGGACCTCGGCGGCGTCGCCCGCCCAGAACTGGAAGGCGGCGCCCGCGACGAAGACCGCGCAGAAGATCGCCGCCCCGGCCAGCAGCGTCGCCGGCAGCAGCAGGACCTTCAGCGGCGTCCAGTCCAGGTCGAGCCGCAGCAGCGCCCAGCCCAGCACCATGCCGCCCTGGAGGATCCGGCCGAGCCTGCGCAGCGCGAACCGGTCGGCGGCGACCTGGGCCAGCACCGGAACCGGGCGCAGCAGCAGCGTGTCGAAGGTGCCGTCCCTGACCCGGCGGCCCAGCCGGTCCATGGAGCCCATGAGCAGGTCGGCGAGCCCGAAGGACGTGCTGGCGGTGCCGTAGAGGAAGGCGACCTCGGGGAGCGTGAAGCCGCCCAGCGCGTGGATGTGCGAGAACATCAGCACGATCGTGACGAAGTCCAGCCCGGTCGCGGCGAAATTGCCCAGCGCGGTCATCACGAAGGACGTGCGGTACGCCATCGTGGACCGCATCCACATCGCGACGACCAGCCCGTAGGCGCGGACGCTCTCGGCGACCGGCCCGGGTGTCCTGGCGCCCGCGCCCGGCGCGACGGCCCGCGGCTCCGCCTCCGCCTCCGCCTCAGCCTCAGCCTCAGCCTCAGCCACCCTGGACCACCACCCGGCGGGTCGCGACCGCCTGGAGCAGCCGCCCCGCGGCCAGCAGCGCCGCGGCCCAGCCCGCCTGGAAGGCCAGCGCGAGCAGCGCGCCGGTGCCGCGGTGCTGCCCGAGCAGCACGTCGGCGGGCACCTGGAGCAGCGCCGACCACGGCAGCGCGCGGGCGATCCCGCCGAGCGCGCCGGGGAAGACGTTCAGCGGCAGCGTCATCCCGGAGAAGAACAGCCCGGTGATCCACGCGGCCTGGGCGACCCCCGTCCCGTCCAGCAGCCAGAACGCGCACAGTGCCACCAGGAAGCGGACCGCGAAGCTCACCACCACCCCCAGCAGCACGGACACGGCGAACAGCGCCCAGGTCAGCGCGGACGACGGCACCGCCAGGTCGAAGACCAGCGCCCCGCACACCAGCGGCAGCACCCCGCGGCCCAGCAGGTGGAAGCCGGCCCTGCCCAGGTCGGCGGCCAGCCACCAGCCCTGGAGGTCGGCCGGCCGGTAGAGGTCGACCGCGATGTCGCCCGACCTGATCCGCTCCATCAGCTCGTCCTCGAAGCCGCCGCCCATCAGCGCCATCGTGACCAGCAGGCCCTGCCCGATCCACACATACGTCAGCGCCTGCGCCTCGGTGTAGCCGCCCAGGTGCGGGCGCTGGTTCCACAGCGCGATATAGCTGTACGAAATGATCAGGCCGAAAACCGTATTGGTGAAAACACCCGCCGCGGTGGCCACGCGATACGTCGCATAGCGCCGGAAGCCGCGGACCACGACGGCACCGTAGAAGCCGCCCATTCCCCCCGCCTCTCCGCCGGAAAACATCAGGAAGCACCGGAGCGCACCGGAAAACGCCGAACCGTGCCGGAATACACCGGAACACGCCGGAACACGGCGCCCGGACCGTCCGGCACACAAGCGTCCGAGCCTAGTGCGCGCCGAGCCGCGGCTTCCACCGGTTTTCCGCCCGCCGGTGACGGGCGGCGCGACCCACCGGTGACGGGCGGCTCGGGCCCGCCGGGGACCGGCGGCGCGCCGTCACACCTGTCACAGCCCTGTCACGGATGCGTGCCGCCCGATCCGGACCGCCGGATGATGCGGCACTGTGGGATGAGGCCGCTCATGGGGTGTACGTACATGTACGGGTACGTCCATGCCGATCGGCCCAGGTTTTTCCGCCGCGGACCCAACCCCGGCGGCGGATGAGGAGTCCCTACAGATATGAGCGACGCGCACTACGGGACGGCGGGCGGCTCCGGCGGGCGGCCCCGCAGGACCGGCCTGCGGCGGCTGCTGCCCACCTGGCGGGTGATCACCGGCATGGTGCTCACCGGCCTCGTGCTGCTGATCGGCGCCTTCTTCCTCGGCTACGCCCTGGTGTCCATCCCCGACGCCAATGCGGCGGCCGTCGCGCAGAGCAACGTCTACTACTACGCCGACGGCAAGACCGAGCTGGCCCGCGACGGCGCCGTCAACCGGCAGAACGTGTCGCTGGCCGAGGTCGCCAGGACCGCCCAGCACGCGGTGCTCTCCGCCGAGGACCGGAACTTCTACCACGAGAGCGCGGTCAGCCCGAAGGCGATGCTGCGGGCCGCCTGGAACACCGCGTCCGGCAAGGGCAGGCAGTCCGGTTCCACCATCACCCAGCAGTATGTGAAGAACTACTACCTGAACCAGAACCAGACCGCGTCCCGCAAGGTCAAGGAATTCTTCATCGCGATCAAACTCGATCGCAACGAGTCCAAGGACGAAATCCTTGAGGGCTATCTCAACAGCAGCTACTACGGGCGCAACGCGTACGGAATCCAGGCCGCCGCACAGGCCTATTTCAACAAGGACGCCGCGGACCTGACCACGGCGGAGGGCGCGTACCTCGCCACCCTGCTCAACGCGCCCAGCGAGTACGACCTGTCCGCCCACCCGGAAAACGCGCCGGCGGCCAAGGGGCGCTGGAATTACGTGCTCGACGGCATGGTCAAGGAGGGCTGGCTCACCGCCTCCGAGCGCGATGCCACCGCCTTCCCCGCCATCGGCAAGCCCAAGCCGATCGCCAGCAAGGCCGGCCAGCGCGGCTACATCATCGAGGCCGTCAACCAGTACCTCGACGACCACCACATCGTGGACTCCGACTCCCTGCGGCTCGGCGGCTACCGCATCGTCACCAGCATCCAGAAGCCCAAGGAGGACGCCTTCGTCACGGCCGCGCAGGCCAACGTCTACGACAAGCTCGGCCACAACGCCGCCGACAAGTACGTCCGGGCCGGCGGCGCCTCGATCGACCCGGCCACCGGTGACGTCGTCGCCCTCTACGGCGGCATCGACTACACCAAGCAGTACGTCAGCAGCGCCACCAACGCGACCTATCCGCCGGGCTCCACCTTCAAGCCGGTGATCCTCACCGCCGCCCTCCAGCACGCGTCCAGGACCCAGGACGACGACCTCATCACCCCGACCACCGTCTACGACGGCGAGAACAAGCGCCCCGTCGTCGGCCCCGACGGCCCGGTGGGCTACGCGCCGGAGAACGAGGACCGGAAGTCCTACGGCCGGATCAACGTCACCCGGGCGATGGACAAGTCCGTCAACGCGGTCTACGCGCAGATGGCGCAGGACGTCGGCACCCAGAAGGTCATAGACACCGCCCGCGACCTGGGCATGCCCGACGACGTCAAGATCCCCACCACCCCCGCGATGGCACTCGGCTCCTTCGGCGCCAGCCCGCTGGACATGGCGCAGGTCTACGCCACGCTCGCCAACCACGGCCGGCAGATCCCGTACACGGTGGTGCTCAAGGTCACCAAGGACGGCAACGACCTGCCGCTGCCCAAGCGGGAGCCGCAGCAGTCCGTGCCGCGCGCCGCCGCGGACACCACGACGTCGGTGCTGCGCAGCGTCGTGGAGAGCTCGGGCGCCACCGCCGTCGTCGCCCAGGACTCCGGCTGGCCCTCGGCCGCCAAGACCGGCACCGCGGACAACGACATCGCCGCCTGGTTCGCCGGCTACACCCCGAAGCTGGCGACCGTCGTCGCCGTGCTCGGCATGGACCCCGACACCGGCGGCCAGAAGAAGCTCTACGGCTCCATGGACCAGTCGCGGATCAACGGCGGCGGCCCGCCCGGCGACGTCTGGGCGGCCTATACGGCGGCGGCGCTGCACAATGTGGCGGTCCAGGACTTCGACCTCGACGTGAACAAGGACGACCTGCCCCCGTCCGCGTCCGCCACCGACGACCCGTCGCCGACCGACACGGGCACCTCGGAGCCGCCCAGCAGCGGCCCCCCGCCGAGCAGCGAGGCACCGCCCAGCGGCCCGCCGAGCACCCCGCCGACCAGGCGGCCGACCGGCCCGGCGTCCGAGCCGCCCACCCGCGAGCCGACCACCGCTCCCCCGACCCTCGACCCGCTCGGCGGCCTCACCGGCGGCGGGGCCGGGGGCGGCGGCGGAGGTGGCGGCGGGGCCAGCCCGAACGGGCCGGGCGGCGACACGGGCGGATAGCGGGTCCGGGAGGCTGAGGCCTTCGGTTCCGGGGCTTTGGCGGCTCGGCCGAGTCGACCCGGCGGGTGTCGACCCGGCGGGTGTCGACCCGGCGGGTGTCGACCCGGCGGGTGTCGACCCGGCGGGTGTCAGGGTCCCGGAGGTCCGGGACCCCCGGGAGGTCTCAGCGGCCTCAGAGGTACAGGCCGGTCGAGTCGTCCGTGCCCTTGAGGCGCTCCGAGGCCACCGCGTGCAGATCGCGCTCCCGCATCAGGACGTACGCCACCCCCCGCACCTCGACCTCGGCGCGGTCCTCCGGGTCGTACAGCACCCGGTCGCCGACCTCCACGGTCCGCACGTTCTGCCCCACCGCGACGACCTCGGCCCACGCCAGGCGGCGCCCCACGGCGGCAGTCGCCGGGATCAGGATGCCGCCGCCGCTGCGGCGCTCGCCCTCGCCTGACTCCTGCCGCACCAGGACACGGTCGTGCAGCATCCGGATGGGCAGTTTGTCGTGCTCACTGTTCGACCTCACGCCCACGACGTTACCGGCGGCGGCGCCACGCCGAGAGACCGGTCACCGCGAAGATCAGCGCGACCCCGGCCACCGCGACCGGCAGTATCCGCTCCGGGCGCGGCGCGCCCTCGTCGGTGACGAAATGCGCCTTGGCCCTGCTGACCGCCCGGTTCGCGGCGACATACGCCTGCCCGACGGTGTGGTCCACCGTGGAGACGGCCTTGGCCTTCGTGTCCCGCGCGATCGTCACCGGGTGCACGCGGACCGCGAGCTCGTCCAGCGTCGCGGCCAGATCCTGCCGCCTGCGGGCAATCTCCGCCTCGATCTGAGCGGGCGTCCTGACGTCGTCCGACACCGCGTCTCCTCCATCGCCTGATTAGGTAGCGTTCGGACAGTCTGTCAGTACGACGCGGCCAGCGCCTCGTCGGCACCCCCGTTTGACTGAGGAGCTTTTCCATGGCCGAGCGCCTGTCACCCGGCGACCCCGCCCCCGACTTCACCCTCCAGGACGCCGACGGCAAGCCCGTGTCCCTCGCCGACCACCGCGGCCGCAAGGTCATCGTCTACTTCTACCCCGCCGCCATGACCCCGGGCTGCACCAAGCAGGCGTGCGACTTCACCGACAATCTGGACCAGCTGGCCACCGCCGGCTACGACGTCCTCGGGATCTCGCCCGACGCGCCGGAGAAGCTGGCGAAGTTCCGCACGAAGGAATCCCTCCGCGTCACGCTTCTGTCCGATCCTGACCGCGCCACACTCACCGCTTACGCGGCCTACGGCGAGAAGACGAATTACGGCAGGACGGTGATGGGCGTGATCCGCTCCACGGTCATCGTCGACGAGGAGGGCAAGGTCGAGCACGCCTTCTACAACGTCAAGGCGACCGGCCACGTGGCCAAACTCATCCGCGACCTCGGCGTCTGACCCCCCGTCACCCGGGCCGCCCGGCGTCGTTACTCCGTACGGGGCACGAACGTGCGCCCGAGGAACGGAGGGAACGTGGCAGTCAGATACACCCGCGAGTTGCTGGAGGAAGCCGTCCGGGTGACGGGGCACATCGATGACGCCGTCCGCCACTGCGGAGGCCGCCCGACACCCGGCAGCACACGGTATCTGCGTCGGAAACTGGCCGAGGCCGGGATCGACGCCCCGCACCTCGCCACCGGTCGGGTGCGGCACACCGAGGACCGCTTGCGGGAGGCCGTCGCGGCTTCCTCCAGCATCGCGGACGTCGTACGGCGGCTGGGGATCAGCCCGGTGGGCGGCAACCAGACCCACGTCAGCCGCCGGATAGCCGCGCTGGCGATCGACACCGGCCATTTCACCCGGGCGCCCGCCCAGCGTCCGGGCGCCCGACGGCCCGGTCTTCTGTGCCTGCGCACACCCGAGGAAGGCAGAACCCCCGGCCGGCGGCTGCGGCGCGCGCTCATCGCCGCCGGAGTGCCGGAGAGGTGCGGGATGTGCGGCACGGGACCGGAGTGGAACGGTCGGCCGCTCGTCCTGGAAGTCGACCACATCAGCGGCCAGTGGTGGGACGACAGACCGCGGAACCTCCGGCTGCTGTGCCCCAACTGCCACGCGGTCACGGACACGTATCGCGGGCGCAAGAGGCCGTCGTGAGCGCGGTGGCGTACACCCGCGACGCGTTGCGGCGCACAGCCGCCGTGTCGACCAGCCTCGTCGACATGCTGCGACGGCTCGACTCGCCGCTCGGCAGCGGCCCGCTGCGCTACCTCCGCAGTCGCCTGGCCCACTACGGGGTCGACACCGGCCACTTCACCGCCGAGCCGCTGCCACCACGCGCCCGGCGCAGCTACCCACGGGAGCAGCTGGAAAAGGCAGCCGCGCACTCGCACAGCGTGCGGGAAGTCCTCGAGTATCTGGGTTACCCGGCACGCGACAGCCCGTACGGCCACGTCCGCAGGAAGCTCGACGAATTCGGCATCGACACGAGCCACTTCACCAGCGGACGCAGATCCACCCCCGGCGTCATCCCGCGGGAGGCGTGTGAGGCGGCGGTTGCCGGGGCGACGAGCCTCGCCGGGGCGCTCCGGCACCTCCGGATCGCCGACAGCGGAGCGGCCCGGGCGCGGCTGCGCCGCAGTCTGACGGCACACGAAATCAGCACCGCCCACTTCACCGGCCAGGCGCACGGCCGCGGCAGAGCCTCGCCGTACCGGCTGTCCGCGGACCGGATCCTGCGTCGACGGGAGCCGGGGGCGAACCGTGCGAAGACCGCCTTGTTGCGGCGGGCACTCGACGAGCTGGGCGTGCCGCACCTCTGCTCCGAGTGCGGTGTCGGCGACCTCTGGCAGGGCAGGCGGCTGGTGCTGGAGATCGACCACACCAACGGCGACCCGCTGGACAACCGCCGTGAGAACCTGCGGTATTTGTGTCCGTCGTGCCACAGCCAGACGCCGACGTACTCCCACCGGTTACGACACGTGCCCGCGCCTGCCGACCCAGTAGAGTAGCGCTGCGGGCCCGTACCCCAGCTGGCAAGAGGGCGCCGGTTTAGGTCCGGTGTGTCGTGGGTTCGAGTCCCACCGGGCCCATCGCCGAGGGCGCGGCACTCCACGGAGTGCCGCGCCTTTTCGATGCGTTCAGCCCAGGAGTTCCGCGACCAGGGGGGCCAGGGCGCGGAAGGCCTTGCCGCGGTGGCTGATGGCGTTCTTCTCCGCGGGGGTCAGCTCGGCGCAGGTGCGGGTGTCGCCGTCGGGCTGGAGGATCGGGTCGTAGCCGAAGCCGCCCGCGCCGGACGGGGCGTGGCGCAGGGTGCCGGTGAGGTGGCCCTCGACCACGCGGGTGGTGCCGTCGGGCAGGGCGAGGGCGGCGGCGCAGGCGAAGTGGGCGGCGCGGTGCGGGGCGTCGATGTCGCCGAGCTGGGCGAGCAGCAGGGCGAGGTTGGCCGCGTCGTCGCCGTGCCGTCCGGCCCAGCGGGCGGAGAAGATGCCGGGGGCGCCGCCGAGGACGTCGACGCACAGGCCCGAGTCGTCGGCGACCGAGGGCAGCCCGGTGGCCTCGGCGAGGGTGCGCGCCTTGAGCAGCGCGTTCTCGGCGAAGGTGACGCCGGTTTCCTTGACGTCGGGGATGTGGGGGTAGGCGTCGGCCCCGACGAGGTCGACGTCGAGTCCTGTGCCGGTCAGGATCGCCCGGAGTTCTGTGACCTTGTGGGCGTTGCGGGTGGCGAGTACGAGGCGGCGCGTCATGGGCCGATTATCCCGGTCAGCCCGGGGTGCAGATGTCGGTGAGGTGGCCGGCGGCCCGGGTGACGGGTCTCAGGTCGGGGTTGCGGCCCGCGGCGGCGGAGGTGCGGGCATTGCGCACCGCGGTGTCGAGGTCGTCGGCGGCGGTGCCGACGTCGGAGTCGTCGGTGCGGTCGCCGAGGTTCTTCAGGTCGGCCCGCACCTTGTCCAGGGCGGCGACGGTGGCGTGCCGCCGGGTGGGGTCGGAGACCTGGCCGATGTTGGTGGCGGTGCTCTGCAGGTCCTGGAGGTCGCCCGCGACGGTGGCGGCGGTCCTGGCGCAGTCCAGCGCGCGGTCGACGCTGTCGCAGCCGGTGAGGGCGGCGGTGGCGGCCAGCAGCAGTGCGGTGCAGGCGGTGCCGGTACGTAAGGCGGTACGGGCGTGCATGAGGGCTCCCCTCCCCTGCGCGGGCACCCGGCGGCGTACCGCGTGCATCTGTAGACACGCGGCAGGCCACCGCCGGGGTTGCCCGGGCGGGGGTCAGCCCCCGGTGGCGGCCAGGGCGGCCTGCTGGGCCGCGGTCAGCTCGGCGCAGCCGTTGACGGCGAGGGCGAGCAGGGCGTCCAGCTCGGCGCGGTCGAAGGGCTGGCCCTCCGCGGTGCCCTGCACCTCGACGAAGCGGCCGTCGCCGGTGCAGACGACGTTCATGTCGGTCTCGGCCTTGACGTCCTCCTCGTAGGCGAGGTCGAGCAGCGGCTCGCCGCCGACGATGCCGACGCTCACGGCGGCGACGGTGCCGGTCAGGGGACGGGACTTGGCTTTGATGAAGTGGTTGCCCTGCATCCAGGTGACGGCGTCGGCGAGGGCGACGTAGGCGCCGGTGATCGCGGCGGTTCGGGTGCCGCCGTCGGCCTGGAGGACGTCGCAGTCCAGGACGACGGTGTTCTCGCCGAGGGCCTTGTAGTCGATGACCGCGCGCAGGGAGCGGCCGATGAGGCGGGAGATCTCGTGGGTACGGCCGCCGATCTTGCCGCGGACGGATTCGCGGTCGCCGCGGGTGTTGGTGGCGCGGGGCAGCATCGAATACTCGGCGGTGACCCAGCCTTCGCCGCTGCCCTTGCGCCAGCGGGGCACGCCCTGGGTGGCGCTGGCGGTGCACAGCACCCGGGTGTCGCCGAAGGACACCAGGACGGAGCCTTCCGCGTGCTTGCTCCAGCTGCGCTCAATCGTGACGGGGCGAAGCTGATCCGGCCTGCGGCCGTCAAATCGTGACATCCCCCGAGCCTATCCGGGTGACCCCGGCCCCCTCACCACCCCGCCAGCCCGCCGCCCCGGGGCACCCGCCCCTGGATCCGCCGGCTCCGCACATCTGCCCCCGGGTGCCAGGGGGCGCGGCGGAGGCGGGGCAGACGCGAGGTTCGGGGTGGAGGGAGCCCGGGGGCTACATCATGTCTTCGATGTCCGACGCGATCGGATCCGCGTCCGTCCCGATCACGACCTGAATCGCCGTACCCATCTTCACCACGCCGTGCGCGCCGGCGGCCTTGAGTGCGGCCTCGTCGACGAGGGAGGGGTCGACGACCTCCGTGCGCAGGCGGGTGATGCAGCCCTCGACCTCTTCGATGTTGTCGAGTCCGCCGAGCCCGGCGACGATCTTCTCTGCCTTGGTGGCCATCTGAGTCTCCCTGTTTCTCCGACCCACCGCGGGTCCGTCATGTCACGTTAACGCACGGTTGGCCCAGCTTCGCGAGCGGTCGATCCCACGGTGGACCACCATGTCGATCATGGACGCCGGTCTCCCGCATCCCCAAGTGGTCTACACCACTGTACGCGACCGGCCCGCCCAGGACCGGCCCGGGTGAGCGCGCAGGGCCGCCGCCGCGCGACCCGGCCGCGGCTGGAGCGGCCGGTTCTTCCCGGGCCTGCGGAAGAGGGGCCGCAGCCCGCAAGGAGAGGGAGCGGGACACCGTCAAGTAGCGCGACTTTCCGTGACGGCGGCGCGAACCGTACGTCACACCCCCTGGTCAGCGAACCCGGGGGTCTTCGCTGTGCGTGAGCGGTGTGACGCAGCGCACCCGGAATCGTGGATTCCTTTACGCGCATCCGACGTGTTACAAAGGTCTACACCACTAAGTGGTATAGACCACGGAGGATTCTGATGACAACCGCCACGGCCCCCGACGACGCCGCTCCCGCGGCTCCCTCGGCTCCCGCGAAGAAGCGCGGTTCCGGGATTTTCCAGGGCCTGCAGAAGATCGGCCGCAGCCTTCAGCTGCCGATCGCGGTCCTGCCCGCCGCCGGCATCATGGTCCGGCTGGGCCAGCCCGACGTCTTCGGCAGCGACGGCCTGGGCTGGGACAAGGTCGCGTCCGTCTTCGGCAACGCCGGCGGGGCGCTGACCGGCGCCCTGCCGATGCTGTTCTGCATAGGCGTGGCCATCGGCTTCGCCAAGAAGTCCGACGGCTCGACCGCGCTGGCCGCCCTGGTCGGCTTCCTGGTCTATTCCAAGGTACTGCAGGCCTTCCCCGTTCACGACGCGGTGATCAACACCACAGCCAACAGCGGTATCGACGTCGCCGCGGTCTACAACGACCCCGGTGTGCTCGGCGGCATCATCATGGGCCTGCTCTCCGCGGTCGTCTGGCAGCGCTTCCACCGCACCAAGCTGGTGGAGTGGCTGGGCTTCTTCAACGGCCGGCGCCTGGTCCCGATCCTGATGGCCTTCGTCGGCCTGGCCGTGGGCGTCTTCTTCGGCCTGGTCTGGGAGCCGATCGGTGAGGGCATCACCCACTTCGGCAACTGGATGACGGGCCTGGGCCCGGGCGGCGCCGCCCTCTTCGGCGGCGTGAACCGCGCGCTGATCCCGGTCGGCATGCACCAGTTCGTCAACGCGGTGGCCTGGTTCCAGATCGGCGACTTCACCGACGCCACCGGCACCGTCGTGCACGGCGACATCCCGCGCTTCCTGGCGGGCGACCACAGCGCGGGCATGTTCCAGTCCGGCTTCTTCCCGATCATGATGTTCGGCCTGCCCGCCGCCGCGCTGGCGATGGCGCACACCGCGCGCCCCGAGCGCCGCAAGGCCGTGCTCGGCATGATGGTGTCCATCGGCCTGACCTCGTTCGTGACCGGTGTCACCGAGCCGATCGAGTTCTCGTTCATGTTCATCGCGCCGGTGCTGTACGTGATCCACATCCTGCTGACCGCCGCGTCGATGGCCATCACCTGGGGCCTGGGTGTGCACGCCGGCTTCAACTTCTCGGCCGGCCTGATCGACTACGCGCTGAACTGGAGCCATGCCACCAAGCCGTGGCTGATCATCCCGATCGGCCTGGTGTTCGCGGCGGTCTACTACGTCGTGTTCCGGTTCGCGATCGTGAGGTTCGACCTCAAGACCCCGGGCCGCGAGCCCGCGGAGGAGATCGAGGACCTGACCAAGTAGGCCAGGACCGGCAGGGACGCACGAGGGCGGGCGCCCGGTCTACAGCTCGTAGACCGCGCCCGCCTTCGCCAGTTCCACCGGGCCGTCGAAGGCGGCCCGGGCGTCGCGCAGGTTGGCCATGGGGCTGGTCCAGGGCGGGATGTGGGTCAGCACCAGCCGGGACACCCCGGCGCGGGCGGCGATCTGCCCGGCCTCGCGGCCGTTGAGGTGCAGCTCGGGGATGTCCTCCTTGCCGTACATGAAGGACGCCTCGCACAGGAAGAGGTCCGCGCCCCGGGCGAGGGTGTCGAGCGCGTCGCAGGGGCCGGTGTCGCCGGAGTAGGTGAGCGTGCGGCCCTGGTAGCCGAGCCGGAAGCCGTAGGCCTCGACGGGGTGGCTGACCAGGTCGGTGCTGATGTCGAACGGGCCGAGCCGGAAGCTGCCCGGCTGGAGGGTGCGGAAGTCGAAGACCTCGCTCATGCACTTCTCGTCGGGTACGTCCCCGTAGGCGATGTTCAGCCGGCGCTCGGTGCCGGCCGGGCCGTAGACCGGGATCGCGGCGGCCGGGCCGCCGTCGTGGCGGTAGTAGCGGGCCACGAAGTAGCCGCACATGTCGATGCAGTGGTCGGCGTGCAGGTGGCTCAGCACGACCGCGTCGAGGTCGTAGAGCCCGCAGTGGCGCTGCAGTTCGCCCAGGGCGCCGTTGCCCATGTCGATCAGCAGCCGGAAGCCGTCGGCCTCGACGAGATAGCTCGAACAAGCCGAGTCCACGGACGGGAACGACCCCGAGCAGCCGACGACGGTGAGCTTCATTCCGGGAAACACCTCCGAGGGCGCGCCGCAATCACCCCTTTCCTGGCGGGGCGGGGGAATTGGCGGAAGCGGTCCGCCATGTCTTGCCGAGGGTAGAGCGCAAGGCGGTGCGCTGGGCCTCCACGGCGCCCCGTTGTGGGCGGAATCACCAGTCCGGGGGGTCTTTTACGTCCCGTACGGCCGCACTTGGCGCTTTGTGTTCGACGGCGGCAGGCGGGGGCGGGCGGTACGCCGGACGGGCGGGGGTCCCGTCCGGCGCGCCGCCGCTGCGGGTCAGGCCCAGAGCTGGCCGTGCAGGGCGGCCACCGCGGCCTCGGTGGTCGGCGCGGTGTAGATGCCGGTGGACAGGTACTTCCAGCCGCCGTCGGCGACGACGAAGACCACGTCGGCCCGCTCGCCCGCGCGCTCGGCCTTGGCGGCGACGCCGAGCGCCGCGTGCAGGGCCGCGCCGGTGGACACTCCGGCGAAGATGCCCTCCTGCTGGAGCAGTTCGCGGGTGCGGCGGACCGCGTCCTGGGAGCCGACCGAGAAGCGGGTGGTGAGCACCGACTCGTCGTACAGCTCGGGCACGAAGCCCTCGTCGAGATTGCGCAGCCCGTAGACCAGGTCGTCGTAGCGCGGCTCGGCGGCGACGATGGCGACGCCGGGGACCTTCTCGCGCAGGAAGCGGCCGACGCCCATCAGGGTGCCCGTGGTGCCCAGGCCCGCGACGAAGTGGGTGATGGTCGGCAGGTCGGCGAGGATCTCCGGGCCCGTGGTGGTGTAGTGCGCCCCGGAGTTGGCGGGGTTGCCGTACTGGTAGAGCATCACCCAGTCGGGGTGCTCCGCGGCCAGTTCCTTGGCGACCCGCACCGCGGTGTTGGAGCCGCCGGCCGCGGGCGAGGAGATGATCTCGGCGCCCCACATCGTGAGCAGTTCGCGGCGCTCCGAGGAGGTGTTCTCGGGCATCACGCAGACGATGCGGTAGCCCTTGAGCCGGGCGGCCATCGCCAGCGAGATGCCGGTGTTGCCGGAGGTCGGCTCCAGGATGGTGCAGCCGGGGGTGAGCCGCCCCTCGGCCTCGGCCCGCTCGACCATGTGCAGGGCCGGGCGGTCCTTGACCGAGCCGGTCGGGTTGCGGTCCTCCAGCTTGGCCCAGACGCTCACGGCGTCGGACGGTGACAGGCGCGGCAGGCGGACCAGCGGGGTGTTGCCGACCGCCGCCAGCGGGCTGTCGTAGCGCATCAGGCCATGCCCCCGGCGACGGCGGGCAGGATCGTCACGCTGTCGCCGTCGGCGAGCTCGGTGGTGATGCCGTCCAGGAAGCGGACGTCCTCGTCGTTGAGGTAGACGTTGACGAAGCGGCGCAGCTCGCCGCCGTCGACCACCCGGTCCCGCAGCCCCGCGTGGCGGCTGTCGAGGTCGGTGAGCAGCTCGTCGAGCGTGCTGCCCGCGCCTTCGACGGACTTCTCGCCGTCGGTGTAGGTGCGGAGGATGGTCGGGATGCGGACCTCGATGGCCATGTCTGCGCTCCAGTGAGTGCGTGGGTGCGGGGACGGGCTGGTGCTCGTCGCGGGCGGGGCTGCGGTGCCGTGCGGGCCGTACGGGGTGCGGGCGGGGCGGCGCGGTGGTGCGGTCAGGCGCGCGGACACGCCGCGCTGGTGCGGCGGCACAGATCGACGTGCAGCCGCGCCACGAGCGGCGTGCCCGGCGCATTGTCGCTCACGTCGGAGAAAACCATGCGCTCATCGTATCGATTCCCCGAACCGGGCTCAGGCGCACGTCTCGGCATCCGGAACGTCAGGCGTACGAAGCCACTACTTTGACCGGTTCTTCCGTGACGGCACCGTCCACGATGCGGAACGAGCGGAACTGGAAGTCCTCCGCGGTCGACACCAGGACGTAGTGCGCGCCCGGCTCGTTGGCGTAGGAGATGTCGGTGCGGGACGGGTACGCCTCGGTCGCGGTGTGCGAGTGGTAGACGATCACCGGCTCCTCGTCCCGGTCGTCGAGGTCCCGGTAGAGCTTGAGCAGGTCGGTGGAGTCGAACTCGTAGAAGGTCGGCGAGCGGGCAGCGTTCAGCATCGGGATGAACCGCTCGGGGCGGCCGCTGCCCTCCGGCCCCGCCACGATGCCGCAGGCCTCGTCGGGGTGGTCGGCGCGGGCGTGGGCCACGATCGCGTCGTACAGCTCCTGGGTGATGGTCAGCATGCGGGAAAAGTAACAGGGGCGGCCGGGGCTCCAGCAGGGCGCCGCCGCCTCACAGCGCGGCGGCGTCCGGGGTGGTCCGCGGGCCGTCCGCGAGGCCGCCCTCCGGCGACGGCGGCACATGGGCGCGGCGGGCGAAGGCGGCCGGGTTGCGCCGCTTGAGCACCCGGTGGCCGGCCGCCAGCGCGGCGAACCACAGCGGGACGCCGTAGAGCGAGATCCGCGCCTGGCTGTCGGCGCCGATCAGCACCACGACCACGGCCAGGAAGCCCAGCGCGGCCCAGCTGGCCGCGGCGCCGCCCGGCGCGGTGAACCAGGCGGGCGCGGCCCGCCCGGCGCGCACGGCGGCCCGGTAGCGGATGTGCGAGCCGAGGATCACCGCCCAGGTCCACACCCCGGCGACGGTCGCGAAGGCGGTGATGTACGTGAACGCGCCCGCCGGGTCGACGTAGTTGAGCCACACCCCGATGCCCATCACGCCGACCGAGGCGAGCGTGCCGGCCGCCGGGGTGCGGCGCGCGGTCAGCCGGCCGAACAGCTGCGGCCCCTGGCCGTTGACGGCCAGGTCGCGCAGCATCCGGCCGGTGGAGTACATCCCGGAGTTGCACGAGGACAGGGCGGCGGACAGCACCACGAAATTCACGATGCCGGCGCCGAAGGGGATGCCGATCTTGGCAAAGGCGGCCACGAACGGGCTGACGCCCGGGCTGAATTCGGTCCAGGACACCACGCAGAGGATCACGGTCAGCGCGCCGACGTAGAACAGCGCGATGCGCCACGGCAGGGTGTTGATGGCCCGGGGCAGCGTCTTGCGCGGGTTCTGCGCCTCGCCCGCGGTCACCCCGACGAGTTCGACCGCGACGTAGGCGAACATGACGATCTGCAGGGTCAGCAGCGAGCTGCCGACCCCGTTGGGGAAGAAGCCGCCGTCGCGCCACAGGTGGCCGACCGACGCGGTGTCACCGGCCGCGGACAGGCCGAGTGTCAGCACGCCGACGCCGATCAGGATCATCCCCAGGATCGCGGTGACCTTGATCATCGACAGCCAGAACTCGACCTCGCCGAACAGCTTCACCGAGATCAGGTTGGCCGCGAAGAGCAGCAGCAGGAAGCCGGCCGCCGCGCTCCACTGCGGCACCTGCGGCCACCAGTAGGCGACATACGTGGCGGCGGCGGTCACTTCTGCCATCCCGGTGACCACCCACAGCAGCCAGTACGTCCAGCCGGTGGCGTAACCGGTGAACGGGCCGAGGAATTCGCGGGCGTAGTCGGCGAAGGAGCCGGACACCGGCCGGTAGGTCAGCAGCTCGCCCAGCGCCCGCATGATCGCGAAGATGACGACGCCGGCGACGGCGTACATCAGGATCAGGCTGGGGCCGGCCTGGTGGATGGCGCGGCCCGCGCCGAGGAAGAGCCCGGTGCCGATGGCGCCGCCGATCGCGATCATCTGGATCTGCCGGCTGCCGAGGCCGCGCGCGTATTCCTCGTCGGCCTCGGCCGGTACGTCCTTCGGGTCCGTCATGCCCGGATCCGTACCACGCGGGCGCGGCGCCGAAATCCGTACTGGGCCACCGGAGGGGTCCTCGCGGGCGCCCTACGGCATCAGCGTCTCGACCAGCGACTCCTGGAGCGCGCCGAGCCACAGGTAGGCCACCACCATCGGCTTGCGCTCGTCGTCGTCCGGCAGGTGGTACAGCTCGTTGTCGTCGTCCTCGGTGATGTCCAGGTACGCGCCGATGGTCAGCCGCAGATCGTTGAGGGTGCCCAGCCACTGCCTGGACTCCTCGGGCGTGAGGTCCAGCTGCGCGCCGCCCCGGTCCAGGCAGCGCACCATGGCCAGCGCGTCGTCGCGCTTGCGGGCCCGCAGGTCGTTCTCGGTGAAGCGGCGGAATTCCGAGGCGTCCGCCTGCTCCTCGTAGGCGTCGGGGAACAGCCTGGCCAGCGCCGGGTCGTCCGGCGGCTTGCTGGGCCCCTCGGCGAACAGCTCGGCCAGCGGGTCGGCGTCCGCGTCGGCCGCGCCCGGTCCCGGGCCGACCAGCTCCAGCAGCTGGACGACCAGGGAGCGCAGGATGGAGATCTCGCCCCGGTCCAGCGCGATGGCGGCGCCGCCGCCCCGCACCGCCTCGAAGTAGCCCGAACGGGCCCGCTTGCGGCCCATCAGCGGTCCTGCGACAGCGTCGCCCACAGGCCGTAGCCGTGCATCGCCTGCACGTCGCGTTCCATCTCCTCGCGGCTGCCGCTGGAGACCACGGCCCTGCCCTTGTGGTGGACGTCCTGCATGAGTTTGGTGGCCTTGCCCTTCGAATAGCCGAAGTACGCCTGAAAGACGTATGTCACGTAGCTCATGAGGTTGACCGGGTCGTTGTGCACGATCGTCACCCACGGGACGTCCGGTTCGGGAGCGGCGAACGGCGCTTCGCTCGACTCGGGGCGTTCGGTCTCGACGGGCTCGACTGGGGCGACACTCACAGGTTCCATGCTGCCGCTGTTGTGGGGTCTCGCACAAATGGGCGTGCTCGCGGGGGTGTGAGGGCGCGCACACCCCGGAGATCTCGTCAGTTTGACGAGATCGGGGGTAGCATCCCGGTCATGAGCACAGCAGAGCTGGGACTGCCGGTGGACGTGCCGTCCACCGCGCTTTTCACCGACCGCTACGAGCTGACCATGCTGCAGGCGGCGCTGCGCAGCGGGGCCGCACAGCGCCGCTCGGTCTTCGAGGCCTTCACCCGGCGGCTGCCGGAAGGCCGCCGCTACGGCGTCGTCGCCGGCACCGGCCGGGTGCTCGACGCCGTCGAGAACTTCCGCTTCGACGCGCCCGTCCTGGACTTCCTGCGGCGCGAGCACGTCGTGGACGAGGCGACACTCGAATGGCTGGCGGGATACCGCTTCACGGGTGACATCTGGGGCTACCCCGAGGGCGAGGTCTACTTCCCCGGCTCCCCGGTCCTGCGGGTCGAGGGCACCTTCGCCGAGGCGGTCGTGCTGGAGACGGTGGTCCTGTCGATCCTCAACCACGACTCGGCCATCGCCGCCGCCGCCTCCCGGATGGCCGTCGCCGCCGGCGGGCGCCCGCTGATGGAGATGGGCGCCCGGCGCACCCACGAGCTGGCGGCGGTCGCCGCCTCCCGCGCCGCCTACGTCGGCGGCTTCCGCACCTCCTCCAACCTCGCGGCCGGCTTCCGCTACGGCATCCCCACCGTCGGCACCAGCGCCCACGCCTTCACGCTGCTGCACGACACCGAGCGGGACGCCTTCACCGCCCAGGTCGAGTCCCTCGGCCGCGGCACCACCCTGCTGGTCGACACCTACGACGTGGCGACCGCGGTACGCGCCGCCGTGGAGATCGCCGGGCCCGAGCTGGGCGCGGTGCGCATCGACTCCGGCGACCTGCTGCTGCTCGCCCACCGGGTGCGCCAGCAGCTGGACGACCTCGGGGCCAAGCAGACCAGGATCGTGGTCACCTCCGACCTGGACGAGTACGCCATCGCCTCGCTGGCGGCCGCGCCGGTCGACTCCTACGGGGTCGGTACGTCGCTGGTCACCGGCAGCGGGCACCCGACGTGCTCGATGGTCTACAAGCTGGTCGCCCGCGCGGCGGGCGGCGAACCGCTGGTGCCGGTGGCGAAGAAGTCGATGGGCGGGAAGACGAGCGTCGGCGGCAGGAAGTGGGCCGCGCGCCGGGTCGACGAGGACGGGGTCGCCGTCGCGGAGGTCGTCGGCAGCGGGGCGGTCCCCGAGGACCTCGTGGACCGCCAGCTCCTCGTCCCGCTGGTGCGGGCCGGCGAGGTCGTCGGGCGCGAGCCCCTGGAGGCGGCCCACGTGCGCCACATCGAGGCCAGGGCCGGCCTCCCGCTGTCGGCCACCCAGCTCTCCCGCGGCGAACCCGCCCTCCCCACAGAACAGACCGCCTAGCGCCTGTACGGGGTGCCCCCGGGGGGCGCCCCTGTCGCAGGCCGGGGGGCGGGGTCAGCGATACGCTCGGGCCGTCTTCACACATCCGCCGGAAGGGCATCATGCACCGCGCACTGATTGTCGTCGACGTGCAGAACGACTTCTGCGAGGGGGGCAGTCTCGCGGTGTCCGGGGGGGCGGACGTGGCCGCCGGGGTCACGGACCTGATCGGCGAGACGGCCGGCAGCTACCGGCATGTCGTGGCCACCCGGGACCACCACATCGAACCGGGGAGCCACTTCTCCGCCGAGCCGGACTTCGTCACCACCTGGCCCGTGCACTGCGTGGCGGGCACCGAGGGCGTCGGCTTCCACCCGAACTTCGCCCCCGCGGTGGCCTCGGGCGCGGTGGACGCGGTCTTCGACAAGGGCGCCTACGCGGCGGCGTACAGCGGTTTCGAGGGCCGGGACGAGAACGGCGCCGGGCTCGCGGACTGGCTGCGGGAGCGCGAGGTCGGCGAGGTGGACGTCGTGGGGATCGCCACCGACCACTGCGTGCGCGCGACGGCCCTGGACTCGGCCAGGGAGGGCTTCGCGACCCGGGTGCTGGTCGGGCTGACCGCCGGGGTGGCGAAGGAGACCACCGAGCGGGCGCTGGACGAGCTGCGGGCCGCGGGCGTGGAGCTGGTGCAGCCGTAAGGCGTACGGCCGGCCCTAGACCCGGTTCAGGGTCGAGATCGGGTGCCAGGGGTCCGACGTCCTGGCGTGGTGGTCGCGCCAGATGAGCCCGTCCGGGTGATGCAGCACCGCGGTGATCTCGTCCGGGGTGGGGGGCTCGGCGTTGCCGGTCAGGCGGGTGCCGCGGAAGCCGAGGTTGCTCAGCCGGGTCAGGGCGCGCTGCCGGTTCAGCGCGTGCACCACGACCCGTACCGTGTGCGCCGGGTCGGCAGGGTGCGCCAGCACGAGCGCCACGACGACCGTGCCGCTCGGCAGCTTGCTGAAACCTCCGACCGCCATGGTCACATCATCGGCCGTTCGGCCGCCGCCCACCAGCAGGCGACGGCCGAACGTAGCGTTACCGCAGGTCGGACAGCGTCCGCTGTCAGCGGTGCGCCGGTCCCACCTGGACGGTCAGCGTGCTGCCGTCCAGCGGCTCGGACGTGATGGTGAGCCGGGTGTTGGTGTCCGGCACCTTCACGCTGCCGTACGGGTTGCTGTCGTACCAGTACGTGCCGTAGTGGTCGTCGAAGACCGGCGAGCCGAGCTTCGCGCCGACCCGGGCGGCGACCCCGTTGTTGTGCAGGGTCAGACCCTGCGTCGGGTACCAGCTGAAGGTCGAGTCGTAGGCCTGGATGCGGTTGCGCATCAGCGTGCCGTCCGACCACTTCTCCGGCTTGGCGTGGGCGTCGACCGGCAGTATCTCGCCGGCGCCCGGGTGCGCGCCGACGTTGTTGTCGGCCTGCGAGGTGTCCCAGAGCCACACGAGCAGCCCGTTCTGGTACGGGAAGTGCTCGACCTGCTTGGCCTTGGTGTTCAGCCAGCCGAAGTTGTACGGGCCGGTCTTCAGCGTCTGGTCGTACGAGACGTACTGCCGGTTCTCCGCTATGTAGAACTCGGGGTAGTCGTTGGTGAAGGACGCGCCGATCCGGGTGAAGCCCTTGGCGGTCCAGCCGTTGTCGTCGGTCTCCGCGCCGTCGCTGACCACGGTGGCGCCGTCGGCGGTCACCTTGATCGCGTCGGCCGTGAAGCCCTGCTGGGCCACACCGCCGTCGGTGAGGTAGCGGAAGCGCAGCTGGATCTGCTTGCCCGCGTAGGCGTCGAGCGGGAAGGCCAGGTCCTCGTACGCGCCGCTGGTGCCGGTCAGCGCCGGGGCGTTGCCGCCGTCACGCGGCAGGGACTTGCCGTTGGCGGTGCCGTCGAGCGCGGTCCAGCTGGCGCCGCCGTCCGCGGAGACCTCGGTGTAGAGGTAGTCGTAGTTCTCCTCGATGTCCCACCACCCCTTGAGGGTGAGCGACGCCGAGGTCTTGCCGGTGAGGTCCACCGAACGGGTCAGGGTGTTCGCCAGGTTGTCACCGCTGCCCGACCACCACTGCTTGCTGCCCTCGGCGGGCGGGGTGATCGTCGTGGTGACGGTCTTGTCAGGCAGCGTGACTATCAGCGCCTGCTTGTCCTTGGTGTTGTACTCGGCGACGCCCAGCTTGGTGCTGGAGCGCGTCGCGGCCTTGGCCGTGCCGTAGTTGAGCCAGCCCAGCTGCAGCTTGTCCCAGGCGTTCATGTCGTCGGGACGGTCGCCGATGGCGTTCTTGCCGGTGCCCATCCACGAGCCGGACGACATCAGCGTCCAGAAGGCGGTGTTGTTCTCGCCGATGTACGTGGTGTCGTACTCGTCGGGAAGGCCGAGGTCGTGGCCGTACTCGTGCGCGAAGACGCCGAGGCCGCCGTTCTCCGGCTGGAGGGTGTAGTCGCCGACCCAGATGCCGGTGTTGCCGATCTGGGTGCCGCCCGCGCGGTTGTCGGCCGGCCCGGTGCGGCCCGCGTCGGTGCCGTACGCGTACCAGCGGTGCGCCCACAGCGCGTCGGTGGCCTGTGCGCCGCCGCCGGCCGACTCGTCCTCGCCCGCGTGGACGATCTGGAAGTGGTCGATGTAGCCGTCGGGCTCGTTGAAGTTGCCGTCGCCGTCGTAGTCGTAACGGTCCCACTGGTCGTACTGCGCCAGGTCCGCCTTGACCTGGGCGTCGGTACGGCCCTGCGCCTTCTGGTCGGCGACATAGGCGGTGGTGGCGTCGCGGATCAGGTCCCAGGCGCTGGAGCAGATGGTGCTGCCGCAGTAGTTGGAACCGTAACGGGCCTCGTTCCAGGGCACCTTGACCCAGGCGGAGACCTCACCGTCGACCGAGTAGCGGCCCGAGGACTGCTTCTCGTAGTAGGTGGCCAGCGAGTCAGCGCCGGACTTGTGCGAGAAGTACAGGTCCTGGAAGTGCGCCTGGTTGTAGTCGGCCTGCCAGGCGGTGCTGTTGTCGGCCGCCGGGTCGGGCTTGGCGATCGTGTTGTGCGCCGGGCCCGGCGTGCCGCCGTACTTGGTGACCGGGGCGTCGGGGCCGTCGGGACCGTCCGGGTCGTAGGTGGTGGTGCTGTCCACCTGGTTGCCGAACTCGGCCAGGATGGTGAAGATCTTGTCGGTCTTCTCCCGGCCCAGCTCCACGTACTTGCTCTTCTTGCCCTTGCCGGAGCCGAGCTGGACGACCTTGGAGGCGCCGATCTGCTGGACCGACGCCTGTCCCGCGACGACCTGCTGGAGGGCGGCGGAGCGCTCGGCCTCCTGCTGCTTGCTGAACGGGCCCGGCAGGTCGTGGGCCTGGCTCTCCGCCGGGTCGTGCGCCGAAGCCGCAGGTACGGTGCCGGGTGCGTGCTCCGGCGCCGCCGCGTAGGCACCCGCCGCGGTAGCGGTGGGAAGCACGCCCAGCACGGCGATTGCCAGTGCCAGGGCGGCGGGTTGGGTGATCCTCCGGTGATATTTCAAGACTACTTGACCTCCCCTTGGGAAAGGCCATTGCACCGGAGTGGCGGACGAAAAAACAGACCTTGACTTGGGCATGGCAGGACAGTACGTTTACCGGTTCCGCGGCTCCGCTGACCGGACATCAGTCCGCGCAAGTACCCTTGCGCTGTCCGAGCGTTGACAGATCCGGATGCGTGTGCGACCCCGTGCGCCCCCCCGTGCACCGCACGATGGGTGAGGCCATGCTTACCCGGTGTTCGCCCCGGGCATGCCGAACAGGAACCACCCGTCAGCGTGCCCCCGCTTCGACGTACCCGAGGACGGTTCCCCCGATGCCACGTCCGACGACTCCGCAACTCGCCTACGGTTCCCTGACCGTCGTCCTGTCCACCCTCGCGGCGCTGCTGCTGTTCGACGTACGCTCCGGCGCCGCGGTCGCCGGCGTGGCCGCCGGCGGGCTGGTGCTCGGGGTGCTCGTGGCGGTGACCGTGACCATGCCGGCCACCGCCCGCCGCCGCGCCTCCCTCGGCCCGGCCCCGCTTCCGCCGGCCGCCGCCCCCGCCTCGCGCTCCCGCGTGGCGAGCGGCGCCCACTCCCGGGTCGGTGAGCGCTCGCTGCGGCGCTGAGCCGCTCGGGCGGCCCATCAGACGGCGGTCACGACTACGGTCCTGGCCGCCTTCTCGTGCAGCCCCTGCTTGTACGGCCTGTCCACCAGCACGGTGAGGCCGATGATCAGGAACCAGAAGCAGCTGCAGCAGAAGGCCGGCAGCCACAGCACGGCCGCGCGGATCGCGGCGGCGTTCGTGTTCGGCACGCTGCCGTCGGACAGCATCGCCGTCCGCAGGCCCATCAGCTTCTTGCCCACCGTCTGACCGGTGGACTTCGTCATGTACCACTCGTAGAGGAAGCCGATCCCGGCCGTGAAGACGCCGCCGACCGCGGACCGGCCGTAGCTGAAGTCGTTGCCGTGCACCCCGCCGGCCGCCCAGTCCAGCAGGCCCGCCGGGATCAGCACGATGACGATGTCGATGACGCGGGCCAGCACTCTCCTGCCCGCGGCGGCCAGCGGGGGCATGCCGGCCAGCGGGTCCCGGCCGCCGCCCCCTCCCCCGCCGGGCCCGTAGCCCTGGTCGTACGGATTCCCCCCGCCGGGGGGCGGGTTCCCGTACGGGTTCCCCTCGCCGGGGGGCGGGCTCCCGAACGGGTTCCCCCCGCCGGGGGGCGGGCTCCCGAACGGGTTCCCTGCGGGGGGCTGCGTCGGGGGTGGCTGGTCGCTGCTCATGCCCCGAGTCAAACCCGCGCTCCCCCGCCCCGCCCGCCCCCGCTACCCATCCGGGCGACCCACCCCCTCCCGCCGGTGCGGGGCCGGGGTCCCCTACGGCAGAGGGTGCGCTACAGGGGCGCGGGGAACTGCGCGAGCGACCCGCCACGGGCCGGCGGTCCGGATGCGACGGCGACAGCCCCTCCGGGACGGTGGCGACCCGCGCCCCGGTGCGGGCGGAAGGTCAGGACGCGGAGACGAACGTGTGCGCGGCCTTGTCGTGCCAGCCCTGGCGCCACGGGCGATCGAACACGCACCAGGCGACACCGACCACGCCGACGGCGAAGAGATTGAGCACCGTACGGACCAGCCAGCGCCGCAGACTCGCGCCGAAGGCGGGCGGCTGCTGGGCCTCGATGTCGAGCACCTTGAGCCCGACCAGCTTCTTGCCGAGCGTGCGCCCCCACTTGGCGGTGGGCAGCACTTCCAGCAGGACCCCGGCGAGCAGCGCGGCCAGGAGCACCGCGGCCAGCTCCGCGCCGGTCGTGGCGTCGAGCAGCCACACCCTGACCGTCTTCCCGGTGAGCTTGGCCGCGTCCACCTTGTCCTTCGCGTGGTGGTACGCCGCCGAGCCCAGCGGCAGCGCCGCCGCCCCGGTGACCGCGGCGAAGAGCACCGTGTCCACCACCCGCGCGGCGAACCGCCGGGTCAGCCCGGCGGGCCGCTCCAGCGCGCTCGCGCTGCCGAAGGGGTCGGCGGCGACCGGGCGCCAGGGGGTCACGCCCTCCTGGGCCAGCTCGTGCACCTGCTCGGCCCAGGGCGCGGGCGTCTGCGCGGGCACGGCCCCCGAGCGCGGCGCCGGCCGGCTCCAGGCGGGCGGCTCGGGGGACGCCGGCACCGGCGTGGCCGCCGGCGGCCGGTACGGCGGCCGGTGCTCGGCCTCCACCGGCGGCTGCGACCGCGGGTGCTGGGCCGCCGCCCCCCACGAGATCGGCGGCAGCCCGCTGCCGGGCGCGGCCTGCACGGGCCACGCGGGCGCGGGCGCCGGCGGCGGCTCAGGCGAAAGCGAGGGCGCAGGCTCGGGCTCGGGTGCTTCCGGGGTGCCCTGCACGGCGGCGGGAGCCGTGGGATCGGCGTCCAGGAACATCGGGCCCGACTCGTCCATCGCGGGCTGCGCGACCCCGGGTTGCGCCCCCGCCGGCGCGGGCCGGCTCGTACCCGGCACCCAGGAGGAGCCGTTCCAGTACCGGATGTAGTTCGGAATGGACGGGTCCGGGTAGTAGCCCGGCGCCGGGGAGCCGGACGACGAAGAACCGGAGGAGCCAGAAGGAGGTGCGCTCATGGTTCACAGGTTCCGTATCTGCTCGGCCGGGGTGTGCAGCGTCCAGACATACCAGACCTGTGGACCCCGCGGGAGCGCGCCGCCGTACACCACCCTCTACGACACGTCATTACCCGCATACGCCGCCGCGCGCCCCCTGTTCAGGAAAGTTGAACCCAATCCCGTGAAGCCGCGTAATGGTGGGAGAGGCACGCGCTCTCTCCAGGTGCTGGCCCCGATCGCGAAACCCGCCAAGTGGGGCCGCCGCGCCAAGGAAAGGACGTCGACTCGATGCAGACCGTGGTGGAACGCGAGCTTGAGATGCAGTTGGTGCTGTCACCCGAGCGCAGCATCTCCGTACCGGCCAGGCTGGTCTACCGCACGGACGACCCGTTCGCCGTGCACGTCACCTTCCATGTGGGCTCCGACGCGCCCGTGCACTGGACGTTCGCACGCGAGCTGATCGTCGAGGGGGTGTTCAGGCCGTGCGGGCACGGCGATGTGCGGATCTGGCCGACGAAGGTGAACGGCCGCAGTGTGCTGTGCCTGGCGCTCAGTTCGCCGGACGGCGAGGCCCTGCTCGAAGCGCCGTCCTCGCCGGTCGCGGCCTGGCTGGAGCGCACACTGCGGGTGGTGCCGCCGGGCACCGAGCACGAACAGCTGAGCATGGACGACGGTTTGAGCCGGCTGCTGGCCCCCGCCGCCGGTGACGAGCTGTGGCTCGGCAAGCCCTCCTCCGGCCCCTGCCGGCCCGGAGAGACCCCCCGGCAGAACCGCACGGACGACAGCCCCGACCCGGGTGCGTGAGCGCCGTCAGAGGACCTTGCCCGGGTTCAGCAGCCCGAGCGGGTCGAAGACGGCCTTGATGCCGCGCTGCAACTCCAGGCTGAGGGGGCCGAGTTCGCGGGCCAGCCAGTCCTTCTTCAGCAGGCCCACCCCGTGCTCGCCGGTGATGGTGCCGCCCAGCGCCAGGCCGAGGGCCATGATCTCGTCGAAGGACTCCCTGGCCCGCCGGGACTCGTCGGGGTCGTGCGCGTCGAAGCAGACCACGGGGTGGGTGTTGCCGTCCCCGGCGTGCGCGCACACGCCGATCGTGAGGGCGTACTTCGCGGCGATCGCCGCGACCCCGTCCAGCATCTCGCCGAGCCGGGCGCGCGGTACGCACACGTCGTCGATCATCGTTGCCGTGGACAGCTTCTCCAGCGCGGTGAGTGACAACCGCCGCGCCTGGAGCAGCAGTTCCGACTCCGCGGCGTCCTCGGCCGGCACCACCTCGGTGGCCCCGGCGGCCGTGCACAGCGCGCCGAGCGCGGCCAGGTCGGCCGCCGGGTCGTGGGTGTCGAAGGCGGCGAGCAGCAGCGCCTCGGTGGACTCCGGGAGCCCCATGTTCGTCATCGCGTTGACCGCGCGGACGGTGGTGGCGTCCATCAGCTCCAGCAGCGACGGTACGTGGCCGCCCTCCATGATCGCGCAGATCGCGGCGGACGCGGCGGCGGCGGAGGGGAACTCGGCGGCCAGCGCGAGCTGTTGCGGCGGCGCCGGTCTGAGGGCGACGACCGCCTTCACCACGACGCCGAGGGTGCCCTCGGAGCCCACGAACAGCCGGGTCAGGTCATAGCCCGCGACCCCCTTGGCCGTACGCCGCCCGGTGCTCAGCAGCCGGCCGTCCGCGAGGACGACGTCGAGGCCGAGGACGTACTCGGCGGTGACGCCGTACTTGACGCAGCACAGGCCGCCCGCGCCGGTGCCGATGTTGCCGCCGATGGTGCACTGCTCCCAGCTCGACGGGTCCGGCGGGTAGTACAGGCCGTGCTCGGCGACCGCCCTGGACAGCACCGCGTTGACGACGCCGGGTTCGACCACCGCGATCCGGTCGACCGGGTCGATCTCGACGATCCGGTCCATCTTGCGCAGCGACAGCACGATGCAGCCGTCGACGGCGTTGGCCCCGCCGGACAGCCCGGTCCGCGCGCCCTGCGGCACCACCGGCACGTTGGCGGCGGTCGCCGTGCGCATGACGTGCTGGACCTCTTCGACGGTTCGCGGCAGCACCACGGCCAGGGGCGTGCCCGCGGCGGAGAAGCTCGCCATGTCGTGGGCGTAGGAGGCGGTGACCTCCGGGTCGGTCAGTACGGAGGTGGCGGGCAGGCCCGCCGTCAGCTCTTTGATCACGTCGTCCATACGGTCAGCCTCGCAGCAGGCGCCCCCGGGGGGAATCCCCTCCCGGGCACGGGGTTCCGCGGCCCCCCGCGGAAGGGGGCGCCCCACCGGGCACGGCGGTTCCGCGGTCCCACCGCCTGGGGCGGCCCCCTCCCGGGCACGGGGGTTCGGCGCTTCCCCTGCGGGAGAGGGCGCCCTCCGGGGGCGCGGGGAACTGCGCGGCCGGCCCCCGCCCACCGTCGTGTGCGGACGGACCGCCACCACCCCGGGGACGCGGGGAACTGCGCGGCCGGCCCCCGCCGGGGGCGCGGGCCGTCACCGGGCCCGAAGGGTCTCCTCGGTCCGATCCGGACCACCGGCCGGTGGTGGGCTGCGCGCGCCGTTCCCCGCGCCCCCCGGGGTGGGCACCCCCTGCCGCAACGGGAGCCGCACGAGCCCCGCTCCCGGGGGTCAGAGGTTGCCGCGGCGGGCCTGCTCGCGCTCGATCGCCTCGAAGAGCGCCTTGAAATTGCCCTTGCCGAAGCCCATCGACCCGTGGCGCTCGATCATCTCGAAGAAGACCGTCGGCCGGTCCTGCACCGGCTTGGTGAAGATCTGCAGCAGATACCCGTCCTCATCCCGGTCCGCCAGGATCTTCAGCTCGCGGAGCAGCTCCAGCGGCACCCTCGTGTCGCCGACCCACTCCCCGAGCGTGTCGTAGTACGAGTCGGGGGTGTCCAGGAACTCGACGCCCGCCGCCCGCATCTCCCGCACCGAGGCGACGATGTCGTTCGTGGCCAGCGCGATGTGCTGGACCCCCGGCCCTCCGTAGAATTCCAGGTACTCGTCGATCTGGGACTTCCTCTTGCCCGCCGCCGGCTCGTTGAGCGGGAATTTGACCTTGAGGGTGCCGTCGGCCACGACCTTCGACATGAGGGCGGAGTATTCCGTGGCGATGTCGTCGCCGACGAACTCCTTCATGTTGGTGAAGCCCATGACCTGGTTGTAGAAGCCCACCCACTCGTTCATACGGCCGAGTTCGACGTTGCCGACGCAGTGGTCGATGGCCTGGAAGTACCGCCGGGCGGGCGGTTCCACGACCGGCTGGACCGCGTCGTAGCCGGGCAGGTAGGGGCCGTCGTAGCCGGTGCGGTCGACCAGGGTGTGCCGGGTCTCGCCGTAGGTGGCGATCTCGGCGAGCACCACGGTGCCGTGCTCGTCCTTGAGCTCGTACGGCTCGGCGAGGCCGCGCGCGCCGTGGGCGACGGCGTAGGCGTAGGCGGCGCGGGCGTCGGGGACCTCGATGGCGAGGTCGATGACACCGTCGCCGTGGGCGGCCACGTGGTCGGCGAGGAAGCGCCCGCGGTCGGTGGCCGGCTTGATGACGGACGTGAGGACGAAGCGCGCGCCGCCCGACTCCAGGACGTAGGAGGCGGTCTCGCGGCTGCCGTTCTCCGGTCCCGAGTACGCCACCCTGCGCATTCCGAACGCGGTCGAGTAGTAGTGCGCGGCCTGCTTCGCGTTGCCCACCGCGAAGACCACCGCGTCCATGCCCTTCACCGGGAAGGCGTCCTTGGCGTCCTTGGTCTCAGTCATGGCAAAAGCGTCCCGCCGCCGCTCAGGGTGCGCAACAGTTCCGGTTTTCACTGGACATGCTGTACACCCGGGCGCACGATCAACGGGTCAATCCGTGCAGCATGCACGGCCAGGGGAAGGGCGGGCGGCAATGGGCATCGACGCGCTGGACGGGCGGCTGATCACCCTGCTGGACCTGGAGCCGCGAATAGGCGTACTGGAAGCCTCGCGGCGGCTGGGGGTGGCGCGCGGCACCGTGCAGGCCCGGCTGGACCGGCTGCGGTCGCACGGGGTGATCCGGGGCTTCGGCCCGCAGGTGGATCCGGCGGCGCTGGGCTATCCGGTGACGGCGTTCGCGACGCTGGAGATCACGCAGGGGCAGGGCGCGGCCATCCGCGCCCATCTGGCGTCGGTGCCCGAGGTGCTGGAGCTGCACACCACGACCGGCGAGGGCGACATGCTGTGCCGGCTGGTGGCCCGGTCGAACGCCGATCTGCAGCGGGTGATCGACAAGGTGGTCGGCTTCGACGGCATCGTGCGCGCGGCGACCGCGATCGTGATGGAGAATCCGGTCCCGCTGCGGATCATCCCCCTGGTGGAGCAGGCCGCCCGGGACGTCTGAGCGGGACCGCCCGGACACCGCGTCCGCGCGGGTGACCGCGGACGGCGCGGAAGGAGTACGCCTTGTCGGCCGGGCGTCCGGTCCGGCAGCAACGGCTCGATCCGCGCCCCCTGCGCATCGGTCAGCGGCACCTTCGGACCGACGATCGGATGATCCGAGCGAGACGCCCTAGTTGAGGTTGTTGATCTGCTCGTAGGCCGCGTAGTAGCCCGTCGGGCAGTAGAGGGTGTCGGTGCCGGCGCCGGAGTGCCACTGGCCCGTGGCCGTGGTCGTGATGGCCGGGTTGGACTGGTTCGTGCAGTGCACCACGAGCTGCCAGCCGTTGCTGCCGGACGACGAGGTCTGGCAGCTGGCCGAGCCCCAGTTCGTCCCCTGGCTCGTGAAGCAGTAGACGGTCGCCGGCCGCACGGACGCCGCCGACGCCGCCGGCGCGGCCACCGCCGCGATGCCCCCCATCCCCAGCGCCAGACCCGTGATCGCACTGAACGTCTTCCAACGGCGCATGATCCACCCCTCGTCGTCTGCGGATTCGTTCGTGGAACCGTTCGCGTGACCGCACCCGGAGAATGCCGGGGTCGAACCCCTGTCCCGGGCTTCGTTCCGCGCACCATCTTTTGGCATCGCCGGTCGCAGCGACAACCGGTATGGACGCATTGTCTCGAACCCGACCCCCGGTTCCGGGCGGGGCCCGCCGACGGGGCCACGGCCGCGCCCGGGCGGGCGGAAGCTCTGGGGCGTTGCGTCAGGACCGCGACCCGCCACCTCGCCGGACTCCAGCTCGCAGGCATCCTCATCCGGTCAGCCCGACGGTCCGGACGAACGCCCTGGGCCGCCCGGGCCTCCGGCCGGACCGCCCGCCCCGGATGCAAAGGTTGCTTTGCAAAAACGGTTGCAAAGCAACCTTTGCATTGCTTAGCCTGCGAGCGTGCCCGACAACACCCCCGCGGCCGACGAACCGCCGCCCCCAGACGTACCGCCCGCCGACGAACCGCCGGCCGACGCGCGCCCCGCCGACGTACCGCCGCTCGATCCGCGCACCCTGCGCGGCCTCGCGCACCCGCTGCGGATGCGGCTGCTGGCCGCCCTGCGCGAGGACGGCCCGGCCACCGCGTCGGGCCTGGCCGCCCGGCTCGGCGAGTCCAGCGGCGCCACCAGCTACCACCTGCGGCAGCTCGCCGCGTACGGCTTCGTCACCGACGACCCGGACCGCGGCACGGGCCGCGAGCGCTGGTGGAAGTCGGTGCACCGGGGCAGCCGGGTGGACAGCATGGAGGAGTTCATCCGCCACCCCGACCCCGAGGTGCGCGGCGCGCTCAACGCCTTCCTCTACGAGCACGCGGCGGCGCACTCCGAGCAGCTGACGACCTGGCTCGGCACCATGCACGAGTGGCCGCAGGAGTGGCAGAACGCCTGGGACGTCAGCGACTTCACCATCCGGCTGACCCCTGAGCTGGCCGAGGAGATGGGCCACCGGGTGCACGAGCTGATCGAGTCCTACCGCGACCGCCTGCCGGAGCCCACCGCGTCCGCCGCCCGGGTCCGCATCCACCTGCACGCCTTCCCGCGCCGCGCCGACTGACCGCGCGCCCGCGACGAATCCCACGGGGGGAATCCCATGTCCGACAGCGCCCGCGACCGCCGCCCGCTGGCCGTCCTGCTCACCGCCAACGTCATATCCGTCACCGGCAACATGCTCACGCTCGTCGCCGTGCCCTGGTTCGTGCTGCAGAGCACCGGCAGCCCGGCCAGGGCCGGCCTCACCGCCTTCGCCTCGACGCTGCCGGTGGTGCTGGCCGCGCTGCTCGGCGGCCCGCTGATCGACCGGCTCGGCCTGGCGGTCAGCAGCGTGGTGTCCGACGCGGTGTGCGCGGTGGCGATCGGCGCGATCCCGGTGCTGCACATGGCCGGCGGCCTGTCGTACGGGTGGCTGCTGGCCCTGGTCGCCGTCAACGGGCTCTTCCACGCGCCGGGCGAGACCGCGCGCGAGGTGCTGATGCCGCGGCTCGCGGCCCGCGCGGGCACCACCGTGGCGCGCGCCTCCAGCGCGTACGAGGGCGCCTCCCGCGGTGCGCGGATGCTCGGCGCGCCGCTGGCCGGCCTGCTCATCTCGGTGACCGGCGCCGCCGACGCGCTGCTGGTGGACGCGGCCACCTTCGCCGCCTCCGCGCTGCTGATCGGCCTGGGCATACGCGGCGAGCCCGCCCCCGGGCGCGGCCCGCGGAAGGCGGCGGAGAAGGCGGCGGGGCACGGCTACCTGGCCGAGCTGCGCGAGGGGTACGCGTACCTGGTGGGCGCCCGGCTGCTGTTCGCCGTCGTGGTGATGGTGATGGTGACCAACGCGCTGGACCAGGCGTGGTCGGCGGTGCTGCTGCCGGTCGACGCCAGGGAGCACCTGGGCGGCGCGACGGCCATCGGCGTGGTCTCGGGCGTCTTCGCGGGCGCCGCGCTGACCGGCTCGCTGCTCTACGGCGCCTTCGGGCACCGGGTCTCGCAGCGCGGCCTGTTCATCGGCGCCTTCCTGGCCTGCGGCTTCCCCAAGTCCGCGGTCGCCGCCTTCCTGCCGGGGCTGACCCCGCTGGTGGTGGCCTGCGCGGTGAGCGGGCTGTTCGCGGGCGTGCTGAACCCGATCATCGGCACCGAGATGGTCCGGCTGGTTCCCGAGCGGCTGCGCAGCCGGGTCTTCGGCGCGGTCACCTCGGGCGTGCTGACAGCGGTGCCGCTGGGCGGCCTGCTCGGCGGCCTCCTCGTGCAGTACGCGGGTCTGCGGACCGGTATGGCGACGGTCAGCGCGGTGTATCTGCTGACCACCCTGAGCCCGCTGGTGCTGCCCGCCTTCCGGCACTGGGACACGCCGCCCGGGCAGGAGGCCGCCGCCGCGGCCTCCGTCGCGGCGCCCAGGCCCGCCTGAGAGCGGCTGTCAGCAGGCCGGGGTCTTCTTGCCCGCGTCGAGCGCGGCCAGCGCCGTCAGGGCGCCGTCCAGCGTGTCGACCGGGATGAGCCGCAGTCCTGCGGGCAGCTCCGCGGTGGCGTCGGCGCACTCGGCGCGCGGCACCAGGAAGACGGTGGCGCCGTCCCTGCGGGCGGCCTGCTCCTTGAGCGGTACGCCGCCGACCGCGCCGACCTTGCCCGCCGCGTCGATGGTGCCGGTGCCGGCGATGACCCGGCCGCCGGTGAGGTCGCCGCCGTGCCCGTTGCCGTTGATCTTGTCGATGATGCCGAGGGTGAACAGCAGCCCGGCGCTGGGACCGCCGACGTCGGCGAGCCGCAGCTCGACCCTGACCTTCGACGGCGACAGGCCCAGGTGGCTGAGCGCGGCGGCGGTGGCCGCCTGCTGGGAGTCGGTCATCTCCTTGAGGTTGGCCTTCTCGATCGCCTTGACCGAGCCGCCGCTGGGATAGACCGAGTCGCGCGGCATCGCGGCCTGGCTGGTGCGGAACCAGGCCCTGGCCACGTCGATGAAGTGCACCGAGGCGTCCGGCGAGGTCGCCGCGATGGTGACCAGCCGCAGCTGCCCGCTGGTGGTGCGCACCGGAGCCCCGCTGACCGTGATGACCTGGGTGCCCCCGTTGGTGCCCAGGACGTTCGCGGTCAGCCCCGGCTGGACGATGGACACCGGCAGCGGCGCGAAGGCGGCCACGGCCAGCAGTGCGGCCACGACCGCCGCGCACGCGGCGAGGGTCAGGGACCGGCGGGAGAGCGTAGGCATGCGCCCGACCTTATTTCACCGCCGCGCCGGCCCCGAACGCGCCCGTTCCCCCACCCGGTCAGCGCAGTGCGTCCGACACCTCGGTCGCCGCCTCCACCACCCGCGGCCCGACCCGCTCGGGTACGGCCTCGGAGAGCATCACCACACCGACGCTGCCCTCCACCCCCGGCACCCCGAGCAGCGGGGCGGCGGCGCCGCTCGCGCCGGCCTCCAGCTCGCCGTGCGTCAGGACGTAGCGGACCTGGTCGGTGGCCAGGCTGGTGGCGACCGAGGCGGTGCCGATCCGCACCATGGCGCTGCCGTCGTCGTCCGCCGGGTCCTGGCCGCCGTCACGGCCCTCGTGCCCCTCGTGGCCGTCCTGGCTCTCGTGGGCGTCCGCGAAGCGCTCCCAGCGGCTCCCGTCGGGCGTCGGCTGCATGCCGCGTCCGGCCAGGATCGCCCGGCCCGCCGCGCCCCGGTCCAGCGGATGGCGGAAGCCGGTGCGGTAGGCGACGTGGTAGTCGGTCCAGGTCGGCTCGACCACGGCGACGGCCAGCGCCTCGCTGCCGTCGACCAGGGTGAGATGGGCGGTCGCCCCGATGTCCTCGGCGAGCGAGCGCAGCGCGGGCAGCGCCGCCTCCCGCAGCAACGGGTGCACCTGGTGGGCCAGTCCGAGCACTCCGAGCCCGACTCTGGCGCGCCCGCCGAGGTCGCGGCGGACCAGCGAGTGCTGTTCGAGGGTGGCGAGCAGCCGGTAGACCACCGTCCGGTTCACCCCGAGTTTGGCCGCCAACTCGGTCACGGTCAGGCCGTGATCGGTGTCGGCGAGCAGCTTCAGGACCCGCAGGCCCCGGTCCAGTGTCTGAGACGTCTCCGCGGTCACGACGCCCCCTCCTCATAGAATCGGCGGCGCTTGTCACAAAGACGACGCACCACCGGTCCCGCGGCAGTGCGCGGAGAGGCCGCCGGTTGTCGGCTTACCGGCTGCGCTCCGCGGCGGCTCTGCCACGGCGCGTGCGTGATCGGCACGGTAGCGAGGTTGTACCGCTCAGCGGAAGAGGTCGTCCACAATCCGGGCACTCCGATGACACCTCGTCGCTTTTCATATCCCTGTAACAGGGCGGAAATCACCGCATTCGGGTGGCCCATTCCTGTACCTTCTTGATCCGTTCGCCGAGCTGTCCGGCGGTCGCCTCGGCACTCGGCGGCCCCCCGCAGGCCCGGCGCAGCTCGGTGTGGATCACGCCGTGCGGCTTGCCGCTCTGATGGTTGTACGCGGCGACCAGGGTGTTCAACTGCTTTCGCAGTTCCAGCAGCTGCCGGTGCGAGACGACCGGGCGCCGCTCGGCCGGAAGCTCCAGCAGGTCGGCCTCGTCGTCCGGCTTCTTGCGGCTGTGCGCGATCTGCCGGGCCTGCCGCCGCTGGAGCAGTATCTGCACCTGGTCGGGCTCCAGCAGCCCGGGGATGCCGAGGTAGTCCTGCTCCTCCTCGCTGCCGGGGTGCGCCTGCATGCCGAATTCGGCGCCGTCGTAGAGGACCCGGTCGAAGACCGCGTCGGACTCCAGCGCCTCGAAGGGCAGTTGGTCGTCCCCGGTGTCCTCGTCCTCGGCCTTCTCGGCGTCCGCGAGGAGCTGGTCCTCCTCGGCGAACGGGTCCTCCTCGCCGGCCTTCTTCGGCTTGTCGAGCACATGGTCGCGCTCGACCTCCATCTCGTTGGCGAAGTCCAGCAGCATCGGGATGGTCGGTACGAACACCGACGCGGTCTCGCCGCGCCGCCGCGACCGTACGAAACGGCCCACCGCCTGCGCGAAGAACAGCGGCGTCGAGATCGTCGTGGCGTAGACCCCGACCGCCAGCCGCGGCACGTCCACGCCCTCGGACACCATCCGCACCGCGACCATCCAGCGGTCCTGCGAGGCGCTGAACTCCTCGATGCGCTTGGAGGCGCCCGTGTCGTCGGACAGCACCACGGTCGGCTTGTGCCCGGTCAGCTCCCTGAGGAGCTTGGCGTACGCGCGGGCCGAGTCCTGGTCGGTGGCGATGACCAGGCCGCCCGCGTCCGGGATGCCCTTGCGGACCTCGGTCAGCCGCTGGTCGGCGGACTTGAGCACATTGGGGATCCAGTCGCCGGTCGGCGCGAGCGCGGTCCGCCAGGCCTGCCCGGTCGCGTCCTTGGTCATCGGCTCGCCGAGCCGGGCGGCGATCTCGTCGCCCGCCTTGGTGCGCCAGCGCATGTTGCCGCTGTAGGACAGGAAGATCACCGGGCGGACGACACCGTCGGCGAGCGCGTTGCCGTAGCCGTAGGTGTAGTCGGCCGAGCTGCGCCGGATGCCGTCGTTGCCCTCCTCGTACGCCACGAAAGGGATCGGGTTGGTGTCCGACCTGAACGGCGTACCGGTCAGCGCGAGCCGCCTGGCCGCCGGGTCGAAGGCCTCAAGGCACGCCTCGCCCCAGGACTTGCTGTCGCCCGCGTGGTGGATCTCGTCCAGGATCACGAGCGTCTTGCGCTGCTCGCACCGGTTGCGGTGCAGCATCGGCCGCACCCCGACGCCCGCGTACGTCACCGCGACGCCGTGGTATTCGCGGCCTACGGGACCCGCGCTGTACTGCGGGTCGAGCTTGATCCCTATCCGCGCCGCCGCGTCCGCCCACTGCGTCTTGAGGTGCTCGGTCGGCGCCACCACGGTGATCTGCTGGACCATGTGGTTGTGCAGCAGGTACGACGCGAGCGACAGCGCGAAGGTCGTCTTGCCCGCGCCGGGGGTCGCCACCGCCAGGAAGTCCCGCGGCTGGCGCGCGACATAGGCGTCGATGGCCCCCTGCTGCCAGGCCCGCAGCTTGTTCGCCGTTCCCCAGGGCGCACGGCCGGGGAAGGCGGGGGACAGGTGGTGGGGGTGCGAGGCGGTGGTAGTCACGGTCTCCGGCGAGGGTAGAGCGGCGGCCGCCCCCAGGTCCCGGTGCGCGGCCCGTACGAAAACCGCCTCAGCGTACCGGCCCGCGGCCCGGGCCCCGGCGTCCGGCACCGGCCCCGCCGGGGGTGCGACCGATGTCACACCGCCTTCCCGGGCCGCGCCGCCGCCGGCTGCCCGCCGCCGCGCAGCCGGGCCGCGACCGCCGCCGCGACCAGGGCGAGGACCGCGGCGGGCAGGAAGACAGCGGCGAAGGCGGCCGGGTGGGCGGTGACCGCCGCGGTGGCCCCGGCGGTCGCCGAAGGGGCCAGGGAGCCGCCGCCGAGGGCCGCGAAGACCGTACCGGCGGCGGCGACCAGCACGACGTTCGCGAGGGCGTCGGAGACCTGGAGGGCCGCGGAGTTGGTGCCCGCGTCCTGCGGCCGGGACATCCGCATCATCAGCACCGTCAGGGTGGAGATCACCATCCCCATCCCCAGGCCCGCCAGGCACCAGGCGACCGCGACGATCCACACCGGCACCGCGTGGTCCAGCGTCAGCGGCACCGCCGCGATCGCGGCGGCCGACAGCACCATGCCGATCCGCACCAGCCGCTCGCGCACCGGCTCGTAGCGCGGCCTGGCCTGTACGTACGAGCCGAGCGCCCAGGTCAGGCCGCCGCCCGCGAGCGACAGGCCGGCCATCGTCGCCGACAGGCCGCGCTGGGTGACCAGCATCAGCGGGATGAAGGTCTCGGCGGCGGCGAAGGTGCCGGCCGCCAGGCCGCGCATCAGCACCACCGTGGGCAGCCCGCGGGCCGCCCGGAAGGTGCCGGGCGGCAGCAGCCGCCGCGCGGCCGGCACGAGCAGGGCCGCGCCGGCCAGCGCGGGCAGTGCCGAGACCGGCCGCAGGTCCTGGCCCGCGTACTGGAGCAGCACCGCGCCGGCGGCGAGCGCGACCGCGAGCCAGATCCGCCGGCCGTCCATACCGGGCCGCCGCCCCGCCGCCTGGCTCCCGGGCGCCGCCACGGTACGCCGCAGCGCGGGCAGCATCACCGCGAGCGGCAGCGCCACCAGCGCCGGGATGGCCAGGAAGACCCAGCGCCAGCCCAGTTGCTCCGTCACCGTGCCGGACACCAGCGGCCCGACGATCGACGGCACCACCCAGGACGCCGAGAACGACGCCATCACCGAGGGCCGCAGCCGCTCCGGATACGCCCGCCCCACCACCACGTACAGCGCGACGATCACCAGGCCGCCGCCGAAGCCCTGGACGGCCCGCCCCACGACGAACGTGCTCATCGCCCCGGCCGTCCCGCTCACCACCAGCCCGGCGGCGAAGGCCGCGATCCCGGCGGTCAGCGGCGCCAGCGGCCCGCTGCGGTCGCACCACTGGCCGCTGACCACCATCGCGAGCAGCGAGGTCGTGAAGTAGCCGGAGAAGCCGAACGCGTAGAGCCCCAGGCCGTGCAGGTCGCGGGCGGCGATCGGCATCGCGGTGCTCACCGCGGTGGCCTCGAACGCCACCAGCAGCACCACCGAGACCACCCCGAGCGTCAGCGCCCGGTACTCCCGGCCCAGGATGCCGCCCGTCCCCTCCCCGGGTATCAGGCCTTCGGCGGTTCGTTCCTCTGCGACAGTCACCGGCCCAGCGTAAGGGGCAATACGGCATTTCACCCCTGCCGCGAGACCGTACCGGCCTCCGCCTTCCGTCCTACTCCCCCGGCCCCTGTCCACGTCCGTCCCGTGTGAACGGCGTATGGCAGTCGTATGGCACCCCCGCACGCCCCATTGACCCGGACCGCCCGCACCCGCCATGGTCGAAGCACACCGCACGACACGGCCGTGTGCCCGAGTGGTTGAGGGACTCGCCTGCAAAGCGAGTTACGCCGGTTCGATTCCGGTCACGGCCTCGGAAGAGGGCTCGCCCCGCGCGAAGCGGCCGGCCCGGCGCTGTCTCCACAGTGCCGGGCCGGCCGCTTTTCCGCGTGCGCTCCGGCGCACCTCCGCCCCGGCCGGACGGAGCGTTCGGCCGGCCCGTCCCCGCCCGGCCCCGGGCCGGACCGTCGCCGGAGCCTGATGCCGCCCGGCGGCGAGCGGGCGGCTGTTCCGGATTCCGCCTGCTCCGCCGGTGATTGGCCCACACTTTCCGGTGCCCAGTGGCACACTGCGGCGGTCCGCGACACCGTAACGTCGGGCGCATGACGGAGCGAACGAAGGAAACACCGGCAAAGACCGGCGCGGACGCGCTGCGGGCGCTGCACCACGGGCGGGCGGTCGGCGACCCCCTGGTGCTGCCCGGGCCGTGGGACGCGGCCAGCGCGCGGGTCTTCGCCGACGCCGGATTCCCCGCGCTGGCCACACCGAGCGCCGGGATCTCCGCGTCCCTCGGGTACGAGGACGGCGAGGGCACGCCCCCCGACGAGATGTTCGCCGCGATCCGCCGCATCACCCGGGCCGTCGAGGTGCCCGTGAGCGCCGATGTCGAGGCCGGTTACGGGCTGCCCGCCGCCGAGCTGGTCGAACGCCTCCTGGAGGCCGGCGCCGCCGGGTGCAACCTGGAGGACTCCGACCCGGCGGGCACGGCGCTCTTCGACGCCGAACGGCAGGCCGACCGGCTCGCCGAGGTCCGCGCGGCGGCCGGGCGGGCACTGGTGATCAACGCGCGCGTCGACACCTACCTGCGGGGGCCGCGGACGCCGGCCGCGGCCATCGAGCGCGGGCTGCGCTACGCCGCCGCGGGCGCCGACTGCGTCTACCCGATCCTCGCCCCCGCGACCCACCTCGCCGCCATCGCCGAGGCCGTCGGCGTCCCCGTCAACGCCCTGTGCAGGCCCGGCAGCCCCTCCCCGCGCGAACTCGGCGCCCTGGGCGCCACCCGGGTCACCTTCGGCGGCGGCCTCCAGGCCGAGGCGCTGGAGGCGGTCAAGGCGATGGCCTCGGGCATGATCCGCTGACCGCGCCGGCCGTCGCTCAGCCGGAGCAGTAGCCGTCCGGGCAGAAGGAGTCCCGAAGGACCTGGAAGACCTGCTGGTAGGCCGACCAGTCGGAGTCCGGCCCGGCGACGAGCAGCGCGTACTGCACGTCATCGGGGCCGGTGAAGGCGCGGTCCACGACATGGCGGGTGACACCGTCGTCGCGGACGTAGGTGTACTCCAGCTCGGCCGCGTCGGGCGCCTGGTCGGTGACGGACCGCAGCCCGATCAGCCGGTACTGGTCGTCCGTCGAGACCGTCGCCTGGGTCGCCGCGAGGGACTCGTAGGGCGTCGTCTCGGGCCCGTCGAGCGTGTAGACCTGGATCAGGCTCTCCCCGTCCGCGGACTGGTAGTAGACGCTGGCGCCCCTGGTGCTGCGCTGCCAGAACTCGGGCACGGCGATCGTGAAGCCGGCCGGGTCCTGGACCTCCTCGAAGCCGGACGGCAGCGCCGTCGCCGTGTCGTCGGTCGCCGTGTCATCGGTCGTACCGGAGCCGTCCGTCGTACCGGAGCCGTCCGAGCCGCCGCTCCCGACCGGGGCGTCGCCCGTGGCCGGGTCCGTCGGATCGGCCGGCGCGCCGATGGAGGAGTCCGATGACCGCTCCGACGCGTCGGAGCCGCCGCCCCTGCCGCCCACCAGCGCCCACAGCCCGGCGCCCGCCGCCACGCAGAGCAGCACCGCCACGACGGCCACGATCGTCACCCGCCGGCTGCTGTTGCCGCGCGACAGCCCGCCCACCGGCGGCGGTACGTCCACCGGGAACAGGCCGCCGTCCGACCCGGGCGGCGGGTCCTGCACCCAGCGCTGATTCTCATCGTCCCATCTGGCCATGCCGACCGCCCCTTTCAGCCGAGCAGTTGCAGGCACGCCTGGACGACCGCCGCCGCGGAGGCGAGCCCGGCCGCGGCTGTCGCACCGAGGTCGAGCCGGTCGCGCAGCCACTGGAGCCGGCTGCGCCGCACCTGGCCGCTCTCGGCGATCTCCCGCTCGGCCCCGGCGAGTTCGGCGTCGATCTCGGCCGTCTCCGCGCTGGGCGCCAGCACGCGCAGCTGCTCGCGCAGCACACCGACGGCGGCGGCCAACTCCGCGGACGCCGCCACGTACGGCGACGAGGCGTCGAGCGCGCGGGCGTCCCGGCCCGCCGCGACCGCCCCGCCGGTCATCGCGCCGACGCCGATACCGGCGGGCGGCGCGGACACCGGCGGACCGGCGCAAGGGGGCGGCGGGGCCGCCGCGGCCCGCCGGGCGCGATCCTCCGCGCGGGCGCCCGTACCGGCCGCCGCCGCCCCGCCGGTCATCACGCCGATCGCGATACCGCCCGCGCCCTGCGCCGTACCGGCCGCCTCCCGCGACGGCTCCGCCGCGTCCTGCTCCTCGGATTCCTCCGCCATCACGCACCACCCTCCGTGTGCTTCGCCGACGCCCGCTCCCCCGCCGCGACCGCGCCACCGCTCATCACGCCGATGTAGACCCCGCCGCTGACGTTGACGATCTGCTGCTCGAACTCGCCCGTGGCGTAGCCCTTCGACCGCAGCGCGTCCAGCACACCGCTGGCGATGCGGTCCTGGACGGTCTTCACATAGCGGCTGATGTCCATCTCCTGGAAGAGCGAGACCTCCCGCGCGCTGCCCAACTCCCTCACCGATGCGGTCGGCCCGTCGGGCAGCGCGTGCTGCGGGTCGGCCAGCCAGGTGCGGAAGACCGTGACGCCGGTACGCAGCAGGCACGCGCCCGCCGCCAGACCGGCGCCGGGGCTCGCCATCAGGCCGCGCAGCGCGTGCCGGACCGGGTCGGCCTGGCCGCGCGCCTCGATCACGTCCACGGCCCTGAACTCCGGCCGCACGGGGGTCAGTACGTGCGGGACGACCTCCAGGACGAGCATGCCGCCCTGGGTGTGGACCCGGACCAGGACCGTCACGACGATCTGCTCGTCCCAGGCGCCGATCCTGATGCGCAGGAAGTGGCGGCGCGCCTCGCCGCCCTCGCCGGCCGCGTCCTTCAGGTGCTGGCCGACGGCGTCCGCCGCGTAGACCACCTCCGCGCGGTTCAACCCGGCCGGCAGGTAGACGAATTCGTCGATCTCCAGCGTGCGCAGCCGGTCCCTGCTGTCCGCGGCGGAGTCGCGCAGCGCCGTCATCCGGGGCTTGATGAGCTCGATGACCTCGCGGGCGGCGAGCAGCTGCGGCCGGGCGGGCGGGGCGCCGTCCGGCACCTTGGCCGGCTTCAACTCCATCGCCAGCGACCAGGGTTCGTAGGGCTCGCCGGCGCCGATGAAAGGCCGGAAGGGGTCGTAGATGGTCAGCTGGGAGTGCTGCTCGCGGTCGATGGCCGCGCCGATCCGCCGCCATTGCGCGGAGTCGGCCAGTGCCGCGCGGGGCGCCCGCGAGTAGGCCGCGCGGCCCAGCTCGTGGCACATCACGGCGGTCACATGCCCGCGGTAGGCCCAGACCGGTACCGCCAGCAGGAACGGGAAGAACGCGCCCGCCCAGGCGTCCCGACCGGTGAGCAGCGCGGTGGCCACCGACAGCACGTACAGCACGCCCACCAGCGGGGTGACCACGGGCAGCAGCAGCTTGAGCCGGCCGCGGGTGGCCTCCTTGATCATGGCGCGGTCCAGGGTGAAGACCGCCAGGCCCACACCGGACGCGCTGCGCCGGACCCAGGCCACCGCGCACAGCGCCGCGTAGGCAGCGAACCACGGAATGGGCAGCATCGTCTCGGAGCCGGTGCCGGCCAGCCACACGCCGATGAACGCCGCCCAGATCAGCAGCAGCCACGCCCCGGTCTGCGCCTCCTGGCGGCGGGCGCGCAGCGCGTGCGCGAGGACGGGCAGCGCGTCGATGCCGAGCGACGGCGGGACCGGGCGCTCCTCGTGCTCGACGAGTTCCTCGATGACCTGGCTGCGGAAGCCGGTGTCGAAGTAGACCCCGGCGCTGAGCAGCCTCGTCGCCTCGGTACGGAAGGCCGGCGGGGCGCCGTCCCTGGGCGGCGGCACGGGTCGGATGGGTATCGTCATACGTCCCCCGTTGTCCGAATGCACCCGCAGATGATGCGAGTTGTGCAACTGACGTTACCGGGAGTATGACGGCCCGTCAGCCGGGCCGCAGCACTCGCGGGACAACGGGGGGACCAAAAATCCTACGCCGGGGGTTTGACGATCGCCGCCTGCGGGCGGATGGGCAGCCGTGCGATGGGCCGGCCGGTGGCGGCGCGGACCGCGGCGGCCACCGCGGCGGGGGACGTCACGACCGGCACCGCGCTGACCGCCTTGGCCCCGAAGGGGGCCACGACGTCGCGCTCCTCGACCAGCTTGACGATCCGCACGTCCGGCGCGTCCAGGGCGGTGGGCAGGGCGTAGCCGGTCAGGCTCGGGCGCTTGACGATGCCGCGGGGCGCCCGCAGGTCCTCCATCAGGGCCAGCCCGACGCCCTGCGTGACCCCGGCCTCGATCCGCGCGGCGAGCTGCCGCGGGTTGAGGATCCGGCCGACGTCCTGGGCGACGGCGAGTTCGACCACCCGGACCGCGCCCAGCTCGATGTCGACGTCGACCACCGCGCGGATCGCGCAGAAGGTGAGCCCGACGAAGGCGTCGCCCTGGCCGGTCTCGTCGAGCCGGTCGGTGGGGTGCGGGCGGCACTGCGCGGTCGCCCACAGCTCCTTGCCGTCCAGCGTCTCGGCGACCGTCGTCGAGAGCACCCCGTCGTAGGAGGTGATCTTCCCGTCGGCGATGGCCAGCAGCTCGACCGACATGCCGAACTTCGCCGCGAGCGGCTGGAGGAGCTGGGTCCGCACCATCTTCGCGGCCCGCTCGACGGCCCCGCCGGAGACCCAGGTGTGCCGGCCGCGGGCGGAAGGGCCCGCGGGCGGCTGGTCGGTGTCGGAGGGCAGCACGCGCACGTCCTCGACGCCCAGCACCTCCTGGACGATCTGCCGGGCCAGGGTGGTGAAGCCCTGCCCGGTCTCGACGGCGGCGCAGATGACGGTGGCGCGGCCGTCGTGGACCCGTACGGTCGCGGTGGACACCTCGTCGGTGCCCTCGGCGCCGAGCACATGGACCATGCCGAGCGCGTAGCCGACCCCGCGGCGCACCGCGCCGGGCTCGCCCGCGCCCGAGGTGCCGCCGGGCAGCAGCCACTGCGACTCGTCGTCGCCGTCGGGCAGCGGCGGCAGGTCGGCGTCGCGCACGGCCTTCAGCAGCTCGCCGACCGGGGCCGGGCAGGTGACGGTCTGCCCGGTGGGCAGCAGGTCGCCGGTCGCCAGCACATTGCGCATCCGGATCTCGGCGGGCTCCAGGCCGATCTTGGCGGCGAGCTTGTCCATCTGGCCCTCGTAGGCCGTGCAGACCTGGAGCGCGCCCTCGCCGCGTACGTGCCCGGACGGCGGGTTGTTGGTGCGGACCGCCCAGCCCTCAACGAAGACGTGCGGGACGACGTAGGGCCCGGCGGCGAAGGCCACCGCGGCGGCCAGCGCGTCGGAGGAGGCGTCGGCGTAGGCGCCCGCGTCGAGCAGGATCTGCGCCTCGACCTTCACCAGCCGGCCGTCCGCGTCCGCGTGGTGGCGGTAGCGCAGCAGGGTGGGGTGGCGGTGGGCGTGGCCGAGGAAGGACTCCTCGCGGGTGGCGACGAACTTGACCGGGCAGCCGGTCTTGAGCGCCAGCAGGCCCAGCGGCAGCTGGATGCCGGAGTCCTCGCGGTCGCCCATCGCGCCGGGCACCCCGGTGACGACGACCTTGACGTGGCCGGCCTCAAGGCCGAAGCAGGCGGCGGCGATGTCGCGGTCGGCGTGCGGGTCGGTGGAGGCGACGTACAGCTCGACGCCGCCGTCGGGGCGGGGCACGGCGAGGCCCGCCTCCGCGCCGATCGGGGCCGGGTCCTGGCGGCCGACCCGGTAGAGGCCCTCGACGATGACCTCGCCGACGGTGTCGGGGTCGCCGAAGCGCAGCGGGATGTGCCGGATCAGGTTGCCGTCGGGGTGCAGCGGCTCGGCGGCGAAGGCCTTCTCCGGGTCGGTGATGGGTTCGAGCACGTCGTATTCGACCAGGATCGCGGCGGCGGCCAGCCGGGCGGTGTCCGGGTGGTCGGCGGCGACGGCGGCGATCGGCTCGCCGTGGTGCCGCACGATGTCCTTGGCGAAGACCGGGCGGTCGGCGACGAGCCGCCCGTGCATGGCGTCGCCGGGCACGTCCTCGTGCGTGACGACGGCGCGCACGCCGGGCATGGCGGCGGCCTCGCTGGTGTCGATACGGACGATGCGGGCGTGCGGGTACGGCGAGCGCAGGACCGCGGCCCACAGCAGGCCCTCGGCCCACAGGTCGGCCGCGTACGGATACGTGCCCTGCGTCTTGGCCGCCGCGTCGGTGGACGGCACCGACATGCCGATGCCGTGCGGCGGGCCGCCGCCGGCCAGGGTCTCGGCGACGGGGGCGGGTCCTGGTCCGTCGATGACGCTCATCGCCCGCCTCCCGCGGCGCTTCGGGCGGCCGGGCGGGCGCCCGCCCGCCCGGCCGGGCGGCCGGGCGGCCGGGCGTCGGCGTAGGGGTGGCGCTTGGGGGTCATACGGCGGCCTCCGGGGACGTGGGGCCGGGCTGGGCGGGGATACGGGGCGACGACGGGGCGTCGTCGCCGTCGCGGGCGCTGACGACCTGGCGTACCGCGTCGATCACCCCGCGGTAGCCGGAGCAGCGGCACAGGTTGCCGGACAGGGCCTGGCGCGTTTCGAGGTCGGTGGGCCGGTGGTTGCCCTCCAGCAGGTCATGGACGGTCATCGCCATGCCCGGGATGCAGAAGCCGCACTGCACGGCGCCGCATTCGGCCAGCGCCTGCTGCACGTCGGAGGGCCGGCCGTCGGCCGACAGGCCCTCGACGGTACGCACTTCGCTGCCCGCAGCGGTGGCGGCCGGCACCAGGCAGGAGGCGACGAGCCGCCCGTCCACCTGGACCGAGCAGGCACCGCACTCGCCCTGCTCGCAGCCGTCCTTGGCCCCTGCCAGGCCGAGGCGTTCGCGCAGCACGTACAGCAGCGACTCGCCGAGCCAGGCGTCGGTGACCGGCCGCTCGGTGCCGTTGACCCGCAACAGGTAGGAGGCGAGCGGGTGTTCGCTGCGGGTCTCCTCGGCGAACTCGGGCTCGGGCTCGGGCTCCGGAGCGGCCTCGGGCTCCGGCTGGGGTTCGGGCTGCGGCTCTGCGGCCGGCGGCAGGCCGCCGGGCTCCGGGTCCGCCTCCGGCGCCGCGTCGGCGGCCGGCACCTCGTCGGTCACCGCCGACCACGCGGCCTCCGCCGCGGCCTGGTCGACCGGCTGCCACGGCACCGCCTCGCCACTGGAGAAGGCCGACCACTGCCCCTCGGGCCCGGGGGCCGCCTCGGGCTCCGCTGCCGCCTGCGCGGCCGCGGCCAGCGCCGCCGCGGCGCCCTGCCCGAACATCCCGGCGGGGAAGGACTGCGTGGGCGCCGCGGGCGAGGGCGCCCGGTCCCACGAGGAGGTGAAGGCGCCGACCGCGTACTCGCCCGAGTCGCCCTCGGTCTCATCCCTTATGACCGGGATCGCCCACTGGGTGGCCGGGTCGGCCTCCCCCGCGGGGCCGTGCGCGCCCAGCGGGTCCTCGCCCGGCCGCGGCTCGGGCGGCAGTTGGGCGGCGAAGGACACATGCATGGTCTGGTCGGGGTCGTAGTCCCCGCCGCCCGGTACGGGCTGCCAGGCCCCGGAATTGCCGGGCGGGCCCGGCTGCTGCGGCTGGTCGGTCATGCCAGGGCCCTCCCGAGCGCTCGGCGGGACAGTGCGGCCACCGTGCGGCGCAGCTGGACGGCGGCCGGGGGCAGTTCGACCCCCGGCTGGTCGGGGATGCACGCGGCGGCGACGTACTCCCCGAAGGCCGTGCACGCCTCGGGGGCGAGGCTGCGCTCGCCGTCCCAGTCGATCAGGCCGGCCACCCACTGCTCGGCCTCCAGCGGGCGCAGCGGGACCTGGGCGACCGCGCCGACCGCGCAGCGCACCTGGCGCCGGGCCGGGTCCACGACGAGCGCGACGGAGGCGACCGCCCGGCCGGGGCCCGTACGCCCGGTGGCCTTGAGGAAGGTCTGCGGGGCGTGCAGCAGCGGGATGCGGACGAAGGCCAGCAGCTCGCCGGGGCGCAACGGGTCCATGCCGGTCAGCAGATGGCTGACCGGGATCTCCCGGTCGGCCTCGGGACCCGCGAGGATGACGCTCGCCTCCAGCGCGGCCAGCACCGGGAGGGCGTCACCGGTGGGCGCGGCGGAGACGATGTTGCCGCCGAGGGTGCCCGCGTTGCGGATCTGCGGGGGTCCCGCCGAACGGGCGGCGGTGGCGAGCGCGGGGATGAGCGCGGCGAAGTCCGGGCGGCCCATGCGCGCGTGGGTGAGTCCCGCGCCGAGCAGCGCGGCCCCGTCGGCGTACTGCCAGCCGCGGATCTCGGCGATGCGGCCGAGCCCGACAAGTGCAGCCGGGCGCAGCAGCCCGGCGTTGACCGACGCCATCAGATCGGTGCCGCCCGCGACCGGCACCGCGCTGGGCATGGCGGCGAGCGCCGCCACCGCCTCGTCGAGCGAGGACGGCAACGTGACATTCTCCGCGGTCTGCTGTGCATACGTGCTCACGCAGCTGCCCCTTCCCGGCCTTCCTCCGTCACGCGGTAGCCGTACCGTACGTGCTGAGCGCCCGGACGTGGCAACTCTGGCACATCTTCCCCCGGGGTCGGCGCGAGGGTCCACGAAGTACCGATCCGTCCGGCCACGCGTGCGATCGTACGTCTCCCGGGGAAATTGGCACAGTGCCTGAATTGCCATCCTTCGTGTGTGTTGCGGCGGTTACGGGTCCACCGTGCCAGGTCCGCCGCCGCCTGGTGCGGAAGTCGCGGAATTGCTCACACGATCGGGGGCGGCCCGTCCAACGGCCGCCCCAGGACGCCGGGACGGCGCTGCCAGGGCAGCGGACCGCCGGGCGGGCGGTATTCCACTCCCAGGGCGTCCAGCCGGGCGTAGTGGGCGCGCATCCTGGCCTCGAAGCCGGACCAGTCGCGCTCGGCGGGCGCGGGCAGGTGCGACCAGGCGACCTCGGCCAGCGCGACGAGCCGCGGGTAGACCGCGTAGTCCACCGCCCGCGGTGAGTCCAGGACTTCGGTCCACACATTGGCCTGGGTGCCGATGACGTGTTCCGCCTCGGCCGCGGTCAGTTCCGCGGGGACCGGCTCGAAGCGGTAGACGTCCTCCAGGGTCCGCACATGCGCGATCGGCACCGGCTCGTCGGGGCCGTCCGCCTGCCGCCAGTCCAGATACACCTGGCCCTGCGGGCACATGACCACGTCGTGCCCGGCCCTGGCCGCGGCGATCCCGCCCGCGTAGCCCTGCCAGGACGACACCGCGGCGCCCTCCGCGAGGCCGCCCTCCAGGATCTCGTCCCAGCCGATCAGCCGCCGCCCGCGGTCCGCGAGCCAGCGGTCGAAGTGCCGGATCAGCGCGCTCTGCAGGGCGTCCTCGTCCGCCACCCCGAGTTCGGCGATCCGCGCCTGAGCGGCGGGCGAGGCCCGCCACTGCTCCTTGGGACACTCGTCGCCGCCGATGTGGAAGAACGTGCCCGGGAAGATGTCCAGCAGCTCGGCCAGCACGTTCTCGTAGAAGCGCAGGGTCGCCTCGGCGGGCGCCAGCACGTTGGGGTTCACACCCCAGTGCGGCAGCACCGGCAGCGCGGCGGTGTCCACGACGTCGGCGTTGCCGAGTTCCGGATACGCGGCGATCGCCGCCTGCGAGTGGCCCGGGATGTCGATCTCCGGCACCACCGTGATGTGCCGGTCCTCGGCGTACGCGACGATCTCCCGCAGGTCGTCCTGGGTGTAGTAACCGCCGTGCGGGCGCTCGTCCCACAGCGGGGACTCCCGCAGCCCGACCTTCGTCCTGTGCCGCCACGCGCCGACCTCGGTCAGCCGCGGGTAGCGGGTGATCTCCGGGCGCCAGCCCTGGTCGTCGGTCAGGTGCAGGTGCAGCACGTTCAGCTTGTGCGCGGCCATCAGGTCCAGGTGGCGCAGGACGCCGTCCTTGGGCATGAAGTGGCGTGCGACGTCCAGCATGAAGCCGCGCCAGTGGAAGCGGGGCCGGTCCTCGATGTCGCAGACCGGCACGGTCCAGGTCCGGTCCCGGCGGACCGGGGCGCGGCGGAAGGCCGCCGGGTCCATGAGCTGGCGCAGTGTCTGCGCGGCCCAGAAGACGCCGGCCGCGTCGCCGCCGGTGAGCCGCAGGGTGTCCGGGCCCACCGTCAGCCGGTACGCCTCCCGGCCGAGGGCCGGGTCCACGGTGAGGCGTACGGTGCTGCCGCGCTCGCCGCCCGCGCCGGCGGGGAAGTCCAGGCCGGTCGCCGGCCCGAGCACCCCGCGCAGCCAGCGGGCGGTGGGCTCGGCCCCCCTCCCGACCTCCAGCCGCGTGCCGGCGCCCAGCTCGAACGTGCCGCCCTCTGTCCGCGTCCGCCGCGGCTGCGGGATGAGATCCATGGGCCCATCCTTCCCTGCGGTGCGCCCCTCCGGGCAGGTGGGTGCGGTTCCGGTGCCCCTCGCGGCCTGACGATCGCCCCGTACCGTACGCCCCCGCCTGCGACGCCGCGGTGGCGTGCCGCGGTGGCGTGCCGCGGTTCCCCGCGGCTCTGGGTGCTTGCCACGTGCGGTGGCCTGTCGCCTGTCGCGCCGTCGTGGTTGCGCGCGCAGTTCCGCCCCCAGAGCTTCGCCTGGGGGTACCCCCAGCGCCACCTGGGCGCTGCCACTTGCGGTGGCGTCGCTTCTCTCCCGCCGTCTCGGCCGGGCGCGCAGTTCCCCGCGCCCCTTCGGGGCTCGGCTCCGCTGCCGCAGAGGGCACCCATCAGGGGCGCGCGGAACTGCGCGCCCAGCCACGGCCGTGGTGCAGGCGACAGGCCCGCAAGGGGCACCGCCCGTAGGCGTATGCCGAGCGCTCGGGCCCGCGCAGTGGCAGCCCCAGGACGCGGGGCCGGGCTAGAGAGACCGGGAGCGCACGGCTCGGGCGCGGGCCGAGAAGGCCGCCGCGGCCAGCCAGGTCGCGGCGAGCCAGCCCGCATGGGCAAGCGTGAGGTCGCGCCACGTGCCCCTGGACGCGGAACCGGCGACCGCCGCCGCCAGCGTCGCCCCCAGCAGCAGCGCGGGCACCACGATCTGGAGCCGGCCGAACCACGAGAAGAGGAAGGCCCGGCGGGCGAACTCCGCCCCGTACCACCAGTGGACGCCGACCACGGCGAGGGCGACCCCGGCGACCCCGGCCGCGGTCACCGGGACCGCGGCCCACAGCGGCCACAGCTCGCGCCGCCAGGCACGGTCGGCGATGAGCCCGGTGGTCAGCAGCGGCGCCACGGGGATCGCGGCGCCGACATGCGCGGCCCGGATCTGCCACAGCCGGTCGTCCGCGGCCAGCTCCGTGCGGACGGTCGCCCTGATGCCCCGCAGCCGCGCCCGCGCCCCCGTGCCCGTACGCCTGCTGTGCACGCGTACGACGACGGCGAGCAGCACCGCGGTCACGAGGAGGACGACGCCGGCCGCGATGAACTGCCAGTCGTCGCCGGTCTCGATGCGGTAGAGCTGGATGCCCCAGAGCAGGGCGACGGCGACGCCGCCGGTGAGGACGCCGGCCCGGGGCGCCTGGAGCTGCCCGGGATCCGCCCCGAGCATCAGCGAGCGCTCGACCGCGGCGCGGTGCTCGGCCCGCAGCCGCCGGGGTATGCGGCCGAGGATGCTGCGGCCCGAGCTGAGCGAGCGCGCCAGCGCGACCTGCGCCTCGGCTTCCTGCGGGGCGAGGCCGACGGCCCGCCGTGCGGCGGCGACCGCGTCGGGGACGCGGCCGAGCCGCCGGTAGACGTCGGAGAGCAGCACGGCCGGCTCCCAGCCGTCCGGGTCCGCCCCGGTGGCGCGCAGCGCGACGATCAGCGCGTCGTGGGCCTCGTCGAGTGAGAGAAGGACCACACCGGCCAGCACGAAGACGTCGGCCGCCTCCGCGGGTCCGGCCAGCGCCAGCGCCCAGTCGACCGCCTCGCGGGCCTCGGGTCCGCGTTTCTCCTGCGCCAGGACCCAGGCCCGCAGCAGATAGCCGGCGCTGCCGTTGCGTTCGACGAAGGCGTCGCCGACCACGGCGTGCGCCTCCGCGAAGCGGCCCTGTCCGACCAGTGCGTGCACGCGCTCGCCGCTGGTGGAGTCGTCGTCGGGCGCGTCCGGCGTACCGAACACGCCCCCGTCACCCTCGTCGCCTTCCACGGGCCTCCCCTGTCCGCCGGAAGGGCGTCAGGCGTTGCCGCCGCTGCCCTTGCCGGACTTGTCCTTGTCTCCGCCGCCGCCGAGCGGCATGCCCTCGTAGATCTCCTTGCACATCGGGCAGACCGGATACTTCTTCGGATCGCGGCCGGGGACCCAGACCTTGCCGCACAGGGCGACGACGGGCGTGCCTTCCAGCGCGCTCGCCATGATCTTGTCCTTCTGGACATAGTGCGCGTAGCGCTCGTGGTCGCCGTCACCGTGGGAGAGCTGCGGAGTCGGCTCGACCAGAGTGCCGGTGCCCGCCCCGCGCTCGGGCTCAAGAGTGCTCATAAGAGTCAAGACTAGTTGAGAGACGGATCGTCGGGATACGTGGCCACCATCGCCAGCTCATTGCGCTGTCTGCGCAGCACCGCCCGCCACAGCCGCTCCGGGTTCGGCGCCGACACGTCGCCCGGCTCCGACTCGACCACGTACCAGGCGCCGTCGACCAGCTCGCGCTCCAGCTGGCCGGGTCCCCAGCCGGAATACCCGGCGAAGATCCGCAGGCTGCCCAACTCGGCGGCGAGCAGTTCCGGCGGGGCCTCCAGGTCGACCAGGCCGATCGCCCCGTGCACCCGGCGCCAGCCCAGCAGCTCGACGGGTTCGCCGGCACGGGGCTCGCCCGGCACCACGGCCAGCGCGAGCGCGGAGTCCAGCGAGACCGGGCCGCCCTGGAAGACGACCTGGGGCAGGCCGGCCAGCGCGGCCCACGGCTGGAGCACATCACCGACGCCGACCGGGGTGGGCCGGTTCAGGACGACGCCGAGCGACCCCTCCGCGTCGTGGTCGAGGAGCAGCACCACGGCCCGGTCGAAATTGGGGTCGGCCAGTTTCGGGGTGGCGACGAGCAGTCGCCCGGTGAGCGAGGACACCTCGGTCATGGCCACATGATCCCGCATGCCGCACCCCCGCGGGGGTCGTACGCGGGACCCGCGCCGGGCGGGCGGTGGTACGCGGTGGTACGGCCCCACGGCGGGAGTCGCCGGGCGCATTACCATTTCCTCAGTTCTCCCTGGCTCTACCCGTTCCGACGATCGCGAGATCCATGACCGACATCGCCGATGTACTGCTTGTCCATGGCGGAACCCCCCTCGAAGGCGAGATCCGGGTCAGAGGCGCGAAGAATCTCGTGCCCAAGGCCATGGTCGCCGCCCTCCTGGGCAGCGAACCCAGCCGGCTGCGCAATGTGCCGGACATCCGCGACGTCAGAGTGGTGCGCGGGCTGCTCCAGCTGCACGGTGTGACGGTCAACGCCGGCGAGGAACCGGGCGAACTGGTGCTCGACCCGACCCGGGTGGAGAGCGCGAACGTCGCGGACATCGACGCGCACGCGGGCTCGTCGCGGATCCCGATCCTCTTCTGCGGCCCGCTGCTGCACCGGCTCGGCCACGCCTTCATCCCCGGCCTCGGCGGCTGCGACATCGGCGGCCGGCCGATCGACTTCCACTTCGACGTGCTGCGCCGCTTCGGCGCCACGATCGAGAAGCGGGCCGACGGGCAGTACCTGGAGGCCCCGCAGCGGCTGCGCGGCTGCAAGATCCGGCTGCCGTACCCGTCGGTGGGCTCGACCGAGCAGGTGCTGCTGACGGCGGTGCTCGCCGAGGGCGTCACCGAACTGTCGAACGCCGCCGTCGAACCCGAGATCGAGGATCTGATCTGCGTCCTGCAGAAAATGGGCGCGATCATTTCCATGGACACCGACCGTACGATCCGGATCACCGGTGTCGACAAGCTGGGCGGGTACACGCACCGGGCGATTCCGGACCGGCTTGAGGCCGCTTCCTGGGCGAGCGCGGCGCTTGCCACCGAGGGCGACATCTACGTACGCGGCGCGCAGCAGCGGTCGATGATGACCTTCCTGAACACCTTCCGGCGGGTCGGCGGCGCCTTCGCGATCGACGACGAGGGCATCAGGTTCTGGCACCCGGGCGGCCCGCTGAACGCCATCGCGCTGGAGACGGACGTCCACCCCGGCTTCCAGACCGACTGGCAGCAGCCGCTCGTGGTGGCGCTGACGCAGGCGTCGGGGCTGTCCATCGTGCACGAGACGGTCTACGAGTCGCGGCTCGGCTTCACCTCGGCGCTGGGCCAGATGGGAGCGCACATCCAGCTGTACGCGGAGTGCCTGGGCGGCAGCGCGTGCCGGTTCGGGCAGCGCAATTTCCTGCACTCCGCCGTGGTGTCGGGGCCGACCAAACTGGAGGGCGCCGACCTGGTGATCCCGGACCTGCGCGGCGGCTTCTCGTACCTGATCGCGGCGCTGGCGGCGCAGGGCACCTCGCGGGTGCACGGCATCGACCTGATCAACCGCGGCTACGAGAACTTCCTGGCCAAGCTGGAGAGCCTGGGCGCGCACATCGAGCTGCCGGGCGCGGCGGCGCCCACCACCGCGGGGAGCGGGGCGGCGGCGGCGGTCGCCTGACACGGCCCCGCGGGGCCGTGTGCCCGCGCTGAACGGAAGGGCGGCTCCCCTGCGCGGGGAGCCGCCCTTCGAGTCGTCCAGGAGACTTACTTGCCCTTCGCGGCTTCCTTGAGCTTGGAGCCCGCGGAGACCTTCACGCTGTACCCGGCAGGGATGTTGATCGGCTCACCCGTCTGCGGGTTGCGGGCGGTGCGGGCGGCACGGTGAGTGCGCTCGAAGGTCAGGAAGCCGGGGATCGTGACCTTCTCGTCGCCCTTGGCCACGATCTCACCGACGGTCTCAGCGAACGCGGCCAGAACGGCGTCGGCGTCCTTACGGGTCACCTCTGCACGGTCGGCCAGGGCGGCCACCAGCTCACTGCGGTTCATATCTGTACTCCCGTGTTCTTTCTGCCATGGGGGCGCGAGCTCGAAGCTGTTGCTGTGTGCCTCACTGCCCAGGTGTGCATCCTGCCCCCATATATGGGCGGAAAGCCAATCGCCTGCCCGCGCGAGTCGCGGAAAAAGCGTTGCGGCACCGCGGGGATGACGGATTGTTGTCACATGCTCGACGCTCGGAATACGAATCAGGGCGTTTCTTGCGTTACAGCCCCTGGGTGGCCGGTTCCGACACAGCGGCGGACACGGCGGGTCCCTGCGCCTTCGCCGCGTCCCGTACGGCGTCGGCGACCGCGCCCGCGACCTTGTCGTTGAAGACGCTGGGGATGATGTAGTTCGCGTTCAGCTCGCCGTCCCCGACCACGGACGCCAGCGCGCGGGCGGCGGCCAGCATCATCTCGGTGTTGACCGTACGCGACTGGGCGTCCAGCAGCCCGCGGAAAACGCCGGGGAAGACCAGGACGTTGTTGATCTGGTTGGGGAAGTCGCTGCGGCCCGTGGCGACCACCGCCGCGGTCTGCCGGGCCACTCCCGGGTCCACCTCGGGGTCGGGGTTGGCCAGCGCGAAGACGATGGCGCCGTCCGCCATCGCCGCCACGTCCGTACCGTCCAGCACGTCGGGCGCGGACACCCCGATGAAGACGTCGGCGCCGACGACCGCCTGCTTCAGCGTGCCGGTGACGCCCTCGGGGTTGGTGTTGTCGGCGATCCAGCGCAGCGCGGACCCGTCGGGCGCGTCGACCAGGTCCTCGCGGCCGGCGTGCACCACGCCGTGGATGTCGGCGACCACCGCGTGCTTGACGCCGGCCGCGATCAGCAGCTTGAGGATCGCCGTACCGGCGGCGCCCGCACCGGACATGACGACCCGCAGGTCGCCGATCTGCTTGCCGACCACCCGCAGCGCGTTGGTCAGCGCGGCCAGCACCACGATGGCCGTGCCGTGCTGGTCGTCGTGGAAGACCGGGATGTCCAGCGCCTCCCGCAGCCTGGCCTCGATCTCGAAGCAGCGCGGCGCGGAGATGTCCTCCAGGTTGATCCCCGCGAAGCCCGGGGCGATGGCCTTGACGATCGACACGATCTCGTCGGTGTCCTGGGTGTCCAGGCACAGCGGCCACGCGTCGATCCCGGCGAACCGCTTGAACAGCGCCGCCTTGCCCTCCATCACCGGCAGCGCGGCCTTCGGCCCGATGTTGCCCAGGCCCAGCACCGCGGAGCCGTCGGTGACCACGGCGACGCTGTTGCGCTTGATGGTGAGCCGGCGGGCGTCCTCGGGATTCTCCGCGATGGCCATGCAGACCCGGGCGACCCCGGGGGTGTAGATCATCGACAGGTCGTCACGGTTGCGGATCGGGTGCTTGGACTGCATCTCGATCTTGCCGCCGAGGTGCATCAGGAACGTACGGTCGGAGACCTTGCCGATCGCGACACCCTCGATACCGCGCAGCTTGCCGACGATCTCGTTGGCGTGCTCGGTGGAACTGGCGGCGACCGTGACGTCGATACGCAGCCGCTCGTGCCCCGACGCGGTGACGTCCAGACCCGTGACCGAGCCGCCGGACGACTCCACGGCGGTGGTCAGCGCACTGACCGCGGTCCCGCCCGCGGGGACCTCCAGCCGCACTGTGATCGAGTAGGAGACGCTTGGCGCCGTTGCCATGACGACCTTCTTCCGGTTCCTGCCTGAGGGTGTGCTGTACCCGTGGAACACTACTTCCACGATGTGAAGGCTCGGCAACTCGCCGGTTTTCCCCCGGCGGGGAAGAGCTTCCGGCTTCCGTTTGTTAGCCTTGACGTGACACCGGCCCGATCCAAGCCCCCGGGCCCAACCTTAGGCGCTTCGAGCGCCCACTTGCCGCGAGGCGAGCATGGCGGGCCGGTGTCACCTACCTCACCCCGTACGCCCCTGCCGGCGCCCCGCCGCGGGGGCGTCCGCGCGTCCACCGGCCGGCGGGCGCGCGAGGCGCTTGCCCTGGGGACGCGGGGAACTGCGCGCCCGGCCACCCGCGTGGCGCAACCGTGCCCGACGGATCAGGCCCCCGAAGGGGAGACCGTCCGCCGGGCGACGGCGAGGGTTCAGGCCATGGGCCTGAGGAGGTCGGGGACACCGTCCCCGTCAGGAGCGTCACGGTCACCCGCGAGGACGGTGAGCTGCTGTGTGGCCCGCGTCAGGGCCACGTACAGCACCCGCAACCCCGCAGGGGACTCCTCCGCGATCTCCGCCGGCGACACCACCACCGTGGCGTCGTACTCGAGCCCCTTGGCCTCAAGGCTGCCCAGCGCGACGACCCGCTCGCCGAGCCCTTCGAGCCAGCCGCGGGCCTGCGCCCGCCGGTTCATGGCCACCACGACGCCGACGGTCCCGTCGACCTCCGAGAGCAGCCGCGCGGCGGCCCGGCGTACGTCCGCGCCCAGGTCCTGCCCGGCCACCTCGTAGCGCGGGACGATGCCGGTGGAGCGGACCGCCCGCGGCGACTCCATGCCGGGCATGGCGAGCGCCAGCACCGTCGAGGCGACCGCGGCGATCTCGGCGGGGTTGCGGTAGTTGACGGTGAGGGTGAAGCGGCGGCGCGGCCTGCTGCCGAGGGCTTCGTCGCGCGCGCGGGCCGCCTCCTCCACGTCCGACCAGGAGCTCTGCGCCGGGTCGCCGACGATCGTCCAGGTGGCCGTACGGCCGCGGCGGCCGACCATCCGCCACTGCATGGGCGTGAGGTCCTGCGCCTCGTCCACGATGACGTGCGCGTACTCGGTGCGCTCCTCGTCCAGCCGTTCCGCGCGCCCGCGCCGCCCGCCGGGCATCCGGTCGGCGTACGTGGTGACCTCGTCGAGGCCGGTGAGCTGGTCGAGCGGGTCGGCCTCGCGGCGCTTGGGCCGGGGCGCGGGGCCGAGCAGCGTCTCCAGCTCGTCCAGCAGCGCCACGTCGTGCGCGCTGGTGCCGTCCCTGCGCAGCGACCGGGCCACCCGCCGCACCTCGGGCGGGCTCAGCACCCGGCGCGCCCAGCGCGCCAGCCGCTTCTCGTCGGCGAGCGCGGCCAGCACCCCGCGCGGCTCCAGCACCGGCCACCAGGCGTCGAGGAAGTCGATGAAGTCCTGCTCGGTGGAGATGTCCTCGTCGAAGCCCTGCCGCTCCTCGGCGGCGAGTTCGGCGTCGTCGAAGCGCCGCCCGGTCTTGCGCCACAGCGTGTCGAGCAGCAGTCGGCGGGCCCGCGGGCGCAGCAGGTTGACCGGGGCGGTACCGCTCAGCGCGTTGTGCCGTACGTCGGCCAGCTCGCCGGCCGACAGCTCGACGCGCCGCCCGAAGGCCACCACCCGCAGGGTCGCGGGGGCGTCGTGGACCAGGTCGAGGCAGCCGCGGGCCGCGTTGCGCAGCACCTTCTGCATCCGCAGGCTGCCCTTGACGCGGGCGGTGGCCGGCTCGTCGTAGAGGTCCGCGGTCACCCCGTCGACCAGTGAGCCGACCGCCCGGATCGCGACCTGGCCCTCCTCGCCGAGCGAGGGCAGTACGCCTTCGGTGTACGCCACCAGCAGCGGCGTCGGGCTGACGCACAGGATGCCGCCGGCGTAACGGCGCCGGTCCTGGTAGAGCAGGTAGGCCGCCCGGTGCAGGGCCACCGCGGTCTTGCCGGTGCCCGGCCCGCCGGTCACCTCGGTGACGGAGGCGGCGGGCGCCCTGATCACCAGGTCCTGCTCGGCCTGGATGCTGGACACGATGTCCCGCATGGTGTGCGTCCTGGCCTGGCCGAGCGCGGCCATCAGGGCGCCGTCGCCGACCACGGGCAGCCCGGTGGTCAGCTCGGGGCGCAGCAGGTCGTCCTCGACGCCGAGCACCCGGCGGCCCTTGGACCTGATCACCCGGCGCCGCACCACCCGGCCGGGCGCGACCGGCGTCGAGCGGTAGAAGGGCGCGGCGGCCGGCGCCCGCCAGTCGATGACCAGCGGGGCGTAGTCGGTGTCGAGCACCCCGATCCTGCCGATGTGCAGGGTCTCGGCGATGGCGGCGGTCGCGTCCTCGCGGATCGCGTCGTCGGCCGGGTCGATCGAGGTGAAGGCGCCGTCCGCGCCCTTCTTGCCGTCCTTGCCGCGCAGCAGGTCGATCCTGCCGAACAGGAAGTCCTCGAACTCGCTGTTCAGCCGGTTCAGGTGCACCCCGGCCCTGAAGACCTGCGCGTCCCGCTCGGCGAGGGCGCCGGGCGTCCCGACCTGGCCCCTCTTGGCGGCGTCGCTCATCAGGAACTCCGCCTCGTGGATCTTCTCCTCGAGCCGGCGGTAGACCCGGTCGAGGTGCTCCTGCTCGACGGCGATCTCCTGCTCCCTGACGCCGCCGCCCCCCTGCCGGTCCTGAACTGCGGTCTGCGCGGCCACGCAGGACCCCCTTCGTCTGTACGTCGTGCGCCGCCCCGTGCGACCCGATCCGCGCGAGGGGCAGCCTGCAACCGTACGCGACCTGCGCGCTTCTGCCCACCCGGCGACTCCGGCGATTCGCTCACGCGGACGCCCGGGATCAGGCCTCGCGCAGCGCCGGGGTGGTACGCCGGCGGTGTCTGGCGACCCTTTCCCGGTTGCCGCAGACCTCGCTGCTGCACCAGCGGCGGCGGCGCCCCCGGGAGGTATCCAGGTAGACCAGGGCGCAGTTCTCGCCCTCGCAGCGGCGCAGCCGGGAGCGGGCGAGGGGGTCGGTGAACAGGTCCACCGCGTCTCTGGCCACCGCCGCGAGCAGGCCGTCCGCGTCCGGGGGCGCCGCCAGTGCCCTGGTCAGGGCGCCGTCCTCGCCCAGTACGGCCCGCGGCGCGGGCGGGGCGGCGGCACGCGCGACCTCGTTGACCCGGGCGACCGCCTCCGGCGGGGGCGGGGTGCCGGTGAGCTGGGCGCTCACCATCGCCTCCAGGAGGGTACGGAGGTCCTGGAGGCCCCGGGTCAGCTCGGCGGTCGCCGGTACCGGTGTCCCCGGCGGGACCAGCCCTGTGCCGTACATCCATTCGGCCACGCGCTCGACCCGGTCGAGCCGTTCGCCCGCGGGGCGCGCGACGCGGGTCGCCACCAGGTCGAGACACATCCGTCCGCCGTCGAACCTCAACTCCCCCATCGCCCCCTCCCTCCCTGCCGTCGTCCCCCAGAGTGCCGCGCCCCCCACCCCGCATGCCACCCCCTGCGGGGTCCGTATTCCCCCGCCCCGCTCGACCCCACGCCCCGATTTCCCCGCCCCTCGCGGCGCCTCCGCCCGTGCGGTGCGCTTTGCCTGAGCGCGCAGTCCCCGGCGACGTCACCCCTTTCCCGTCCCCGCGGTTGCCCGCCCCCCTGGGGGCTGCCCTCTCCGGCAGACCCGAGCCCCCCAGGGGCGCGAGGAACGGCGCGACAAGCCACGACGCAACCGTCGGGTAGGCACGGGCGGCCACCGCCCCAGGGGCGCGAGGAACGGCGCGCCCAGCCGAAACGCACCGCACGTGCGAGGCCGACCGAGAGCGGCAACCCCTTGGGGCCGCGAGGAACCGCGCGACAAGCCACCCACCCGGGGGAAGGTCCCGGGAGCGGGCACGGGGGCACCCGGGAGGAGCGTCAGACGGAGCCCGGGGCGTATTTGTCGGCGTGGGGGTCGAGCGACAGCCGATACCCCCGCTTGACGACCGTCTGAATCAACTTCGGCGCCCCCAAAGCCGCCCGCAACCGCGCCATCGCCGTCTCGACGGCATGCTCGTCCCGCCCCGCCCCCGGCAGCACCCGCAGCAGGTCCGCCCGGGAGACGACCCACCCGGGGCGCCGGGCGAGGGCCCGCAAGAGGGCCATCCCGGCGGGCGGCACCGGCCGCAGCGCGCCGTCGACGACCACCGCCTGCCCCCGGATCTCCACCTGGTGCCCGGCCACCGGCAGCGGCCGTACCCTTCCGGGCAGCTCCCGGGACAGCAGCTGCACGAGCGGCCCGAGCCGGAAGCGTTCCGGCTGGACGGTCGGCACGTCGTGCGCCTGGAGCGGCAGCGCCGTCACCGGCCCGACGCAGGCGACGAGCACATCGCGGCGGAAGGCGGTGACAAGCTCGTCGAGCCGCCCGCGCTGCCCGGCCCGGTCCAGCAGCGAGGCCGCCGCGGGCGCGCTGGTGAAGCTCACCGCGTCGATCGCGCGCGCGAACACCGCGTCGAGCAGCCGGTCCACCGGACCGATGTCCTCCGGCGGCATCCACCGGTAGACGGGTACGGCCACCACGCGCGCGCCTGCCACCCGTAGCGACTCGATGAAGCCGGGCAGCGGCTCCCCGTGCAGCTGCACGGCGACGCGCCGCCCCTCGACGCCCTGGTCGAGGAGCCGTTCGAGCACTTCCGCCATGGATTCCGAGGCGGGCGACCATGCCTCGGTGAGCCCGGCCGCCCGGACGGCGCCGCGCACCTTGGGGCCGCGGGCGAGGAGTTCGACCTCGGCGAGCCGCCGCAGCAGCGGCTCGCCCAGGCCCCAGCCGTCGGCGGCCTCGATCCAGCCGCGGAAGCCGATCGCGGTGGTGGCGACCACGATGTCGGGCGCGTCGTCCAGCAGCTGCTTCGTCGTGGCCAGCAGCTCCGTGTCGTCGGGCAGCGGGACGATCCGCAGGACCGGCGCCCGCAGGACGGCCGCGCCGCGGCGTTCGAGGAGCGCGGCCAGCTCGTCGGCGCGGCGGGCCGCCGTCACCCCGACGGTGAAGCCCGCCAGCGGTGCCACCGCTGGGGGGCCGCCGTCCCCGCTGCCCTGCTGTGCCTGCTGCGGCTGCATCGATCCGCCCCACTTTGCTGCTGAGCTGCTGAAGTTCCGTGCGCTGTCCGCCACCCCGCCAGGGGACTGGCATCGTCCCAAGGCGGGGTGACGGGCTCGGTTCGCCGGGATTTCCCGGGTGTTACGTGCGGATCCGCCGCTCACACCTCCGCGTAGACGGTCGCGCCGGTCGGAGCCGCCGGCCCCGCGCCTTCCGGGGAGTTCGCCGGCCGCCGCAGGTATACGGCCCAGGTGACGGCGAAGCAGATCCCGTAGTAGACGAGGAAGGACACGAAGGCGGGTGTGCCCGAACCGGTGTTGAGGAAGCTCTCGCGGAAGGCGAGGTTGATGCCGACCCCGCCGAGCGCGCCGACCGCGCCGATCAGGCCCATCGACGCGCCGGACAGCCGCCGCCCGTACGCCGCCGCGTCCTCCCCGGTGAGCCCCCTGGCCTCGGCTTTCTTGTGGAATATGCCGGGGATCATCTTGTACGTGGACCCGTTGCCGAGGCCGCTGAGCGCGAACAGCACGATGAAGCCGGGCAGGAAGAGGCCGAGCGACTTCTGCTCGGAGGCCACGACGACGACCCCGGTGGCGGCTGCCATGGCCAGGAAAGTCCACAGCGTGATCCGCCCGCCGCCGAAGCGGTCGGCGAGCCGGCCGCCGAGCGGCCGGATCAGCGAGCCGAGCAGCGGTCCGATGAACGTCAGATAGGCCGCGTGCAGCGGGGTGCGGCCGAACTGGTTCTGCAACACCAGGCCGAAGGCGAAGCTGTAGCCGATGAAGGAGCCGAAGGTGCCGATATAGAGGACCGACATGATCCAGGTGTGCGGGTCCTTCGCGGCGTCGATCGCGGCCCCGGTGTCGTTCCTGACCGCGGTCAGGTTGTCCATGTACAGCGCGGCGAGTACGGCGGCGACCACGATGAGCGGGATGTAGACGGCGAGCACGACCCGCGGGTGGGTGGCGCCGGCGGTGGCGATGACCAGCAGGCCGATCAGCTGGATCGCGGCGACGCCGAGATTGCCGCCCCCGGCGTTGAGGCCGAGCGCCCAGCCCTTCTCCCGCAGCGGGTAGAAGGAGTTGATGTTGGTCATGGAGGAGGCGAAGTTGCCGCCGCCGACCCCGGTGAGCGCCGCGACCGCCATGAGCGTGGTGTAGGAGACGCCGGGCTTCATCAGGACAGCCGCGGTGACGGTCGGCACCAGGAGCAGCAGGGCGCTGGCGATCGTCCAGTTACGGCCGCCGAATCTCGCCACCGCGAAGGTGTACGGCACCCGCAGCACCCCGCCCACCAGGGTCGGCATCGCGACCAGGAAGAACTTCCCAGCCGGGTCCACGTGGTATTCGGGCCCCATGAACAGCACCATCACCGACCACAGGCTCCAGATGGAGAAGCCGATGTGCTCGGACAGCACGGAGAAGACCAGATTGCGCAGCGCGACCCGCCTGCCCCCGCCCTCGTCCCAGAACCGCTCGTCCTCGGGGTCCCACCGCTCGATCCACCGGCCTGCCCATCGACTCATGGCGCCTCCCTGTGACCTGTGCCCACCGCTCCGCCTGCTGTCGCCCCGACCCTAGGAACGACGCGTTACTGCCCCGTTCCCCGAGGTGACACGAGCGCAACCATGCACTCATTCGTCCCGCCCGACCGCTGTGAGGACGCCCCAAACGCCAAACGGCGCCCCTCGCTACGAGGGGCGCCGTCCGGCGCATGGGATGAGTGGAGATGGCGGGAATCGAACCCGCGTCCTGTGGTGCGGAAACAGGGCTTCTCCGAGCGCAGTCCGCTGTGCTTTTCTCGGCCCCGGCAGTCACGCGGACAAGCCGCCGACGGGCCCAGTCACTGTTTGATTTCCTTCCAGGACCCGTGACCGGTCCTGAAAGTTTAGATCCCTAGATTATGCCAGGATCCGGGTCGGGATCACCCCCGGGCTGACACTCCGTATGAGACCTACGCTAGCTGCTTATTAGGCAGCGAGAGCGTAGGACTCGGAGGCATCGCGCTTGGTGTTGGCGATTATTGTTTGCGACATATGGTTAACGAGATCATTGCCGCTTCCTCGGCTCGCTTCCCCTGCTTCGACATCCCCAGTCGAAACCGATCATCCCCATGTGGTGTTTTCAAGGTGCACACCGGACTCACCATGGTCCGGCGCGGCTGTCCCCATCGTACGTGATCAGCGTCCGGTGCGGCCAGCGTATTCCCCCGGACGGCCCCCGGGCCGCCGCACAAGCGGGCGTATCGGCACGTACCGGTGCGTAACGGCGGCGTGACCGTGCGGTCAGGCGCGCTGGCGGCGGCGGGCCGCGGACATCACGCGGTCGGACTCGCGGCGGTCCTGCTTCTCCCGCAGCGTCTGGCGCTTGTCGTACTCCTTCTTGCCCTTCGCGACCGCGATCTCGACCTTCACCCGGCCGTCCTTGAAGTACAGGACGAGCGGCACGATGGTGTGGCCGGTCTCCTGGGTCTTGTGGACCAGCTTCTCGATCTCGGCGCGGTGCAGGAGCATCTTGCGCTTCCTGCGCGCCGAGTGGTTGGTCCAGGTGCCCTGGGTGTACTCGGGAATGTGCACATTGTGCAGCCACGCCTCGCCGCCGTCGAGCTGGGCGAAGCCGTCGACGAGCGACGCGCGGCCCATGCGCAACGACTTGACCTCGGTGCCGGTGAGCACCAGGCCCGCCTCGTACGTGTCGAGGATCAGGTAATCGTGTCGCGCCTTCTTGTTCTGCGCGATGATCTTGCGACCGGTCTCTTTTGCCATAGCCCCGTCATTGTCCCACTAGGAGGGGGTCCCGAGGCCAGCGATTACTTCGCGCGCCTCGGCCGCCGCGTCGTCGCCCGCGGCCACCTGCACGTCCGGCTCGATGCCGCGGCCGTCGACCCCGCGGCCGTCGGGCAGGCTGTAGTGGCCGACGGTCAGCTCGGCGACCGAGCCGTCGGGCAGCGTGCTGGGCATCTGGACCGAGCCCTTGCCGAAGGTGCGCGAGCCGACCACCACCGCCCGGCCGCGGTCCTGGAGCGCCCCGGCCAGCATTTCGGCCGCGCTCATGGTGCCGCCGTCCACCAGGACGACGAGCGGCTCCTCGGTGTCGCCGCCGGCCGCCGCGTACAGCGCCTGCTGCCGCCCGTGCACGTCGTAGGTGGCGACCAGGCCGCCGTCGAGGAAGGCGGACGCCACGGCGACGGCCTCCTGGACCAGGCCGCCGGAATTGCCGCGCAGGTCGAGCATCACGCCGTGCCTGGCGGTCCGTACGGCGGCCCGCACCTGCTTGCCCGTGCCCTGTGTGAAGGCGTCGATGGCGATGTCGGTGGGGCCGTCAGGGCCGCTGGGGCTGCTGACGGTGACCGCCTCGGTGTCGAGCGTGGCGCGCTGCATGGTGACGGTCCACCGGCGGTCCGCGCGCCGCACTCCGAGGGTCACGGTGCTGCCCGGTACGTTGTCGCCGCGCAGGTCGGCGACCACCTCGGTGACCGCCAGGCCCGTACACCGGGTCGAGTCGATGGAGTCGAGCACGTCGCCGACCCGGATACCGGCCCGCTGCGCGGGGCTGCCCGACTGCACCCGGGCGATCTGGACGAGGCCGGCGTCGATCCGCCGCACCCACAGCCCGACGCCCACGTAGCGCCCGTCCAGCGCCTCCTGGAGGCCCGCGTACTCCTGCGCGGTGTAGAAGGACGACCAGCGGTCGCCGCTGCGGCTGACCAGCTTCTGCACGGCCGTCGCGCCGACCTTGCCCTGGGCGATCTCCTGGGCGATGCGCTCGGTGTCGACCGGTACGCGGTCGCCGGACGCCTTCTGCGCGCCGCTCTTGGCGTCGCCGCCGCCGCTCGCACCGCCCGTACGGGCCGGGTTGGCGCCGCCCGGGCCCGTGTCGGCCGTGGAGGCCGCCGCGATACGCGTCCTGGCGCGCTGCTGGGGTTCCGCCAGGCTGCCCGCGGCGGCGCCGGTGGCGAGCATGGTGCCGAAGACCAACGTCAGGGTGGCCCCGCGGCGGATGCGGCGGGGCGTCCCGAACAGCAACGGGCCGGACATGGCCGGAAGTCTAGGCCAGAAACGGGCGTGGTACGGAAAGATACGACGACCGCCGGTGCGTCCCGTGCGCAACTGGGCCCGGCGGGCCCGGGACCGGCCGGGACCGCGCCCGTCAGACCCTCAAGTACCGCCGCAGCGCGATGAACGCGGCGAACGCCGGCATCAGGAAGCCGATCAGCAGCACCAGCGGCAGCACTTGGACGACCGAGTCCCAGCCGAGGAAGGACACCAGCGGGATCTTCTCCTGGAGCTTGAGGCCGGCGTCGATCATGAAGTACCGGCCGCCGAGCAGCATCACGCAGGCGACGGCGGCGCCGACCAGGCCTGCGAAGGCGGCCTCCATGATGAACGGCATCTGGATGTAGAAGCTGGACGCGCCCACCAGCCGCATGATGCCGGTCTCCCGGCGGCGGCTGAACGCCGACACCCGCACGGTGTTGATGATCAGCAGCATCGCGACGGTCAGCATGAAGGCCAGCACCACATAGGCCGCCTTGGTCATGCCGCCGAGCAGCGAGAAGAGGTTCTTCAGCACCGCCCGCTGGTCCTCCACCGACTGCACGCCGGGGCGCCCCTGGAAGGCGCTGGCGATGACGGTGAACTTCGTCGGGTCCTTGAGCTTGACCCGGTAGTTCTCCGGCATCTGGTCCGGCGTGATGGACGCGGCCATCGGCGAGTTCTTGAACTGCTGCTCGTAGTTCTTGTACGCGCCCTCGGCGCTCTCGTAGTAGACCTTCTCCACGATCGGGAGCTTCTTGAGGTCCGCGAGGATCTGGGCCTTCTGGTCGTCGGTCACCGCGCCCTTGGCGCAGCTGGGCGTCGAGCCCGCGTCGCTCTTGTTGCACATGTAGACGGTGACCTGGACCTTGTCGTACCAGTAGCCCTTCATCGAGTCGACCTGCTTGTTGGCGAGCAGGGCGCCGCCGGCGAGGGCGAGCGAGAGCGCCACGGAGATGATCACGGCGAAGGTCATCGTGAGGTTGCGCCGGAGGCCGACGCCGATCTCCGACAGGAAGAACTGGAGGCGCATGGGGGTCGAGGTTCCTTTCGGAAGGGGGACTGTGTCGTACGGCCGGCGGTCAGTGCTGGTAGCCGTAGACACCGCGCGACTGGTCGCGAACCAGCCGCCCCTTCTCCAGTTCGATGACGCGCTTGCGCATCTGGTCGACGATGTTCTGGTCGTGGGTGGCCATCACCACGGTGGTGCCGGTCCTGTTGATCCGGTCCAGCAGCCGCATGATGCCGACCGACGTCTGCGGGTCGAGGTTTCCGGTCGGCTCGTCGGCGATCAGCAGCATGGGCCGGTTGACGAACGCCCGGGCGATCGCCACCCGCTGCTGCTCACCGCCGGACAGCTCGCCCGGCATCCGGTCCTCCTTGCCGGCCAGGCCGACCAGGTCCAGCACCTCGGGCACGGTCTTGCGGATGGTGCCGCGGGCCTTGCCGATCACTTCGAGGGCGAAGGCGACGTTCTGGGCGACCGTCTTGTTGGGCAGCAGCCGGAAGTCCTGGAAGACCGTGCCGAGCTGGCGCCGCATGTGCGGGACCTTCCAGTTCGACAGCCGGTTCAGGTCCTTGCCGAGCACATGCACCATGCCGGTGTCGGTCCGCTCCTCACGCAGGATGAGCCGCAGGAACGTCGACTTGCCCGAGCCCGATGAGCCGACCAGGAAGACGAACTCACCCTTCTCGATCTCCAGCGACACATCCCGCAGCGCGGGACGGTTCTGCTTGGGGTAGGTCTTGGTGACGTTGTCGAATCGGATCACGTTCGCACCAGGGGTTTGCGGGGTGAGCGGACAGGGGATGAGGGCGACACTACGCGACCGGGCAAGCCGTGCGCAGTCGTCGTACCGGGTTGGTGGGCCGTCCCACAGGGCATAACCGGGCAAGCCCGTCATTCCCCGCTCCCACGCCCCCGGGCGCACCGAGCCCGGGAACCTGGCACAGTGGACAGTGCGTACGCAGTGCCGCCCCCAGGACCAGAGCGCACCCCCTCGGGAACGATTCACCCACCGGGTCCGTTCACCGGACGGAATGAGGAGATCACCATGACAGTCGACCGGCTGGTGTGCGCGAACTGTTCCGGCCCGGTGGCCGAAGGCCGCTGCCCCGTATGCCGCGCGAACCGTGCCCGCATGGAGCAGGAGCCCGGCTGGTCCTCCATATCCCCCGCGACCTTGATCGCCCTGCTGATCGCACTCCTGGCCGTCGTCCTGGTCGTCGAACACGCCACGGCGTGACCTGAGCGCCGCGCCTTGCGGCGGCTTTTCCCGCGCACTGGGTACTTTTCTTTTTTACCTGCCCATGACCCGACGGCGGGTACGGTAGGCCGCTTATAGAATTTTCCCCTTGGCGGGCTGATTCCTTCCGGTGCGACTCCCCCGGTGGGTATTCCGAGGTCACGTCGATTGATGAATCGCCAGGCCCAGGACGCGCCGAATACAAGAGGGCGGGGCCGGAACGCATAAGCGTTCCGGCCCCGCCCCTATTACGTGCCGATGTGCCGTCAGGCGGCGTTGCGGCGGTTGGCCAGACGCGGGGTCAGGCGGAAGCCGATGCCGCCCGCGATCAGGGTGGCGGCGCCGATCAGGAGGAAGGTGGTGCCGTTCGAACCGGTCTCGGCGAGCTGGCTCGTGGTGTCGCCCTGCGGGACCTGCTGCGTGTTGTCGGTGCCGGTGTTGTTGTTACCGCAGTCGAGGCTGTCACCGGTCAGGGTGCAGGTGTTGTTGTTGCCGTCGGGGTTCTTGCCGCCCGGCGACGTCGGGGTCGACGTCGGACCACCCGTGTTGCCGCTGGTGGAGCCGGTGGACGTGCCCTGCGAGGTTCCGGCGGAGGTGCCGGTCGACGTGCCCGTCGAGGTACCGGTGGAGGTGCCCGTGGACGTGCCGGTCGAGGTGCCCTCCGACGTACCGGTGGACGTGCCCGTCGAGGTGCCCGTCGAGGTGCCCTCGGACGTACCGGTCGAGGTGCCCTCGGACGTGCCCGTGGACGTACCGGTCGAGGTGCCCTCCGACGTACCGGTGGACGTGCCCGTCGAGGTGCCCTCCGACGTACCGGTCGAGGTGCCCTGCGAGGTGCCCTCGGACGTACCGGTCGAGGTGCCCTGCGAGGTGCCCTCGGACGTACCCGTGGACGTACCCTCCGACGTACCGGTCGACGTCCCCTCCGACGTACCCGTCGAGGTGCCCTCCGACGTACCGGTGGACGTACCCTCGGACGTGCCGGTCGACGTCCCTTCGGACGTCCCCTCGGACGTGCCCTGGCTCGTGCCTTCCGACGTACCGCTGATCGTGCCCTCGTCCAGCGAGTGGACGAGGGGCTTCGAGGAACTGTCGTTCGTGACGGCCTGGGCCGCGCCCATCGCTGTCAGGGAGGCGCCGCCGGCGATGACGGCCGCCGCGGCGATGCGGGCGACACGCAGCCGCGTGTTGCGCTTGCTCATGAGTCAAGTACCCCCAGTAGATGTCTGCTTCGGGCTGCGCAGCCAAGGTGAGGGTGTGTCACTGGAGGGAATCTTCAACGCTCGCCCCCGTGCGCTGACGCCTCAACATGCGCATGCCGCGCATTACCCTCGCGGCTTTCGCCGGGACCGTCAAGGGCATTAAGCACACGATGTGCGTTTTATCCCGGTCTGCCCGGCACTTCTCCACAGGTCTGTGACATGAGCGACGTCACGTACGGCTCAAGCCGCGGTCTTCTCACGGGACTTGCGCCAGCGGATGCCCGCCTCGATGAAGCCGTCGATGTCACCGTCGAGGACGCCCTGCGGATTGCCGACCTCGTGGTCGGTGCGCAGGTCCTTGACCATCTGGTACGGGTGCAGCACGTACGAACGCATCTGGTTGCCCCAGGAGTTGCCGCCGTCGCTCTTGCCGAGGGAGTCCATCAGGGCCTGCTCCTCCTGGCGGCGGCGTTCGAGCAGCTTGGCCTGGAGGACGTTCATGGCGCTGGCCTTGTTCTGGATCTGGGAGCGCTCGTTCTGGCAGGAGACCACGATGCCGGTGGGGATGTGGGTGATGCGGACCGCGGAGTCGGTGGTGTTGACGCCCTGGCCGCCGGGGCCCGATGCGCGGTAGACGTCGACACGCAGTTCCGACTCGTCGATCTCGACGTGGTCGCTCTGCTCGACGACCGGCAGCACCTCGACGCCGGCGAAGGACGTCTGGCGGCGGCCCTGGTTGTCGAAGGGGGAGATCCGCACCAGCCGGTGGGTGCCCTGCTCGACGGACAGGGTGCCGTAGGCGTAGGGGGCCTTGACGACGAAGGTGGTCGACTTGATGCCGGCCTCCTCCGCGTAGGAGGTCTCGTAGACCTCGGTGGAATAGCCGTGGCGCTCGGCCCAGCGCAGATACATCCGCTGGAGCTGCTCGGCGAAGTCCGCCGCGTCGATGCCGCCGGCCTCGGCGCGGATGTTGACCAGGGCCTCGCGGGCGTCGTACTCGCCCGACAGCAGGGTCCTGACCTCCATCTCGTCCAGCGACTTGCGGACCGCCTCCAGCTCCGCCTCGGCCTCGGTGCGGGTGTCGGCGTCGTCCTCCGCCTCGGCCAGCTCGAACAGGACGGCGAGGTCGTCGATACGGCCGCGCAGCGCCTCGACCTTGCGCAGCTCGGCCTGGAGGTGGGAGAGCCGGCTGGTGATCTTCTGCGCGCTTTCCGGGTCGTCCCACAGGGACGGCACGGCGGCCTGCTCCTCAAGCGCGGCGATGTCGTTCCGCATCCGGTCGAGGTCGAGGACGGCCTCGATCGACCCCATGGTCGAGGACAGGGATTTCAGTTCTTCGGATACATCGACGATTGCCACGGGTCCAGCGTACCGGCTGGCCGAAACCTACTGCCCCGGTCGTGCGGCGACATCACGCCGTCACTGCGGCGATCATGCCGCCGTACGGGGTGGACGGCGGCGTCACACCGACGCCGTCGCCCGGCTGAGGGTGCCGGACGAGGTACGGGTGAAGATCTCCAGCGTGTGCGGCGACGCCGCCGCCGCGCCCAGGGCCGTGGACGTGCCCGGCAGCGGGGCGGCCGACCAGTCCGCGTCCGGGGAGACCGCGGCCTGGCCGCCGGACGCGAAGGCGTACAGCCGGCCCCCCGCGGCGACCGCGTCGGGGCGGGCGGTGGCGTCGAGGCCCTGGACGACCGCGGCGGGCCGCCAGGCGCCGCCGGAGTACGGGAGCTGGAGCACGGCGCCGTCGGCCTTGCGCACGACGAAGGCGTCCAGGGTGCCGTGGGCCCGGGAGACCAGGGCGGGGGCGGCGGTGATGCGGCCGGCGGTGGGGACGACCGCCCAGGCGTTCCAGCGGGTGCCGACCAGCGAGGCGGTCACCAGGTCGCCGCCGACCCGGCCGACCAGGTCGATCCGGCCGGGCGCGGAGGAGGCGGCGGCGGGTGCGGCGTCGAAGTGGGTGCGCTCGTCGACCTGGGACCAGGAGCTCCAGTGGCCGCCGGTCATGGTCCTGCGGTAGAGCAGGCCGTCGGTGCCGAGCGCGAACAGGTCGATCCGGCCGGCCTTGGCGGAGACCGCGGCCGGGTCGTCGGCGACGCTTATCCCGCTGAGCTTGTGCCACGGGCCGTAACCGGAGCCGTCGCGGACCACGTACCAGACGTTCTTGTCCTGGCCGCGGGCGAAGACATAGGTGGCGCCGTCCGCGACGAGCGCGCGCGGGCCGCCGACCAGCCGGACGCCCGCTGCGGGGACGCCCTGGAAGGCCGACCACCGCGGCAGCGAGATGGGCTGCCCGGTGCGGCCCTGCGGGGCGTCGGCGGCCGCGGTCGGGGCGGCGGGGGTGGTGGCCCGGGGGGTGGCGGGGTCGGTGGTCGGCGGGGTGTCGTCGCGTGAGCTGCCGGGGCCCGCGGAGCCGGACGAACCGGCGGAGGCGATGCCCCAGCCGCCGATCCCGGCGACGGCGAGCGCGGCGGCCGCCGCCGCGGCGAAGCGGATCCGCCGCTGGCGCACGGCGTCGGAGACCGCGCGGTGCCGGGGGCTCGCGGGCCGTCCCGGCGCGGAGGCGCGGCCCTTGCCGGCGCTGCGGGAGGCGGCGCCGTAGCCGGCCAGCTCCTCCGCGGTGGGCAGCTTGATGCTGGTGTGGGTGTCCCGGCTGGAGTCGGGGGCCGTGCCCCGCACGAGCGGTACGGCTCCGCGCCTGCGGTCGCCGCCGGGCGGCGGGGCGGGGGCGGGCGGTACGGCGGCGGGCGACGGCTCGGCAATGGTGTCGCCGTACGGGCCGTCCTCGCCGCCGTCACCAGGTGCGGCCACGTCCAGCGCGGGCAGTCCGGCCAGCGACGGCAGCAGGTCGCGGAGCCGGGTGCCCAGCTCGCCCGCGGTGAGCCGGGAGGCGGGCGCCTTGGCGAGGCAGGCGGTGAGGATGCGGTCGAGTCCCGCGGGCAGCCCCGGCAGCGGCTGTACGGCCTCGGTCACGTGCCGGCGCAGGACGGCGCCGGGGTGGCCGCCGCCGAAGGGCGTGAAGCCGCCGAGCAGTTCGTAGAGCACGGTGGCCAGCGCGTAGATGTCGACCGAGGCGCGCGGCGGCAGGCCCTCGATGATCTCCGGGGCCAGGTAGTCGGGGGTGCCGATGATGCGGGTGGCGCGGGTGCGGCGCGGGGTGTCGACCAGGCGGGCGATGCCGAAGTCGGTGAGCAGCGCGGGCGGAGCGCCGCCGGGACCCGCCGGGGCGGCGGAGTCGAGCAGGACGTTCTCCGGTTTGACGTCACGATGGACCACGCCCGCGGCATGGGCCGCGGCGAGCCCGTCTGCGACGTCGGCGGCGATGGCGACGGCGGCCTCGGGGGCGAGCCGGCGTTCGCGTTCGAGGCGGGAGCGCAGGTCGGTGCCGCGGACCAGGTCCATCACCAGGGCGAGGTCGTTGCCGTCGACCACCAGGTCGCGGATGCCCACGATGTGCGGGTCGTCGAGCGACAGCAGGGCGGTGCGCTCCTGCACGAAGCGGCCGACCAGGTCCTGGTCGGAGGCCAGGTCCTCGCGCAGCAGCTTGATGGCGACCGGTCCCTCGGGGCCGTCACCGAGCCACACCGTGCCCGCGGATCCCCGCCCGAGCACCTGGTGGGCGGTATAGCGGCTGCCGATCTTCCTGGCCAAGACTTGCTCCGACTCCTCCGGCGGTCCGTCGCGTGGGCGACCAAGCGTTGCCGACAAAGCTACGCGGATCAGGGGCCGTTCGGGATACGGGAGGCCGCTGAGTAGGCGTTCCGCACCAGAAATCACCCTTCGGAAGTCGACAAATCCCCAAGGTGGGTGCCGGAACAGGCGTACGACGGCGGTCCCGCCGCACGCGGACGGGCGGCGGGTGGACGGCGAACGGGCGGGCGGCCGGACCGCTCGCGGGACGCTCGCCCGCCGCGTACGGAAGGCGTGCCGGCGGCCTGCGAGGGCCGGGCGGGCGGGTCGTCGGCGGGCGTCGGGGCGGGGGCGGTCAGCCGTTGCCGTCGAAGCCGCTGAAGCCGTTGCCGGTCAGCCCGTTCAGGTCGGGGGTGTGCAGGTCCGGCGTGCTGTTGCCCTGGCCGCCGCCCGAGTCGCCGGTGATCGAGGAGATCTTGTCCCACGCCGAGTGCGCCCAGCTCGATGTCGCGTCCCACAGGTTGCGGGTGCTGTCGACCCAGTCCGGCAGCGGTGTGGTGTACCAGATGACGACGAAGAGCACGATGATCACCAGGATCACCGTCAGGCAGCCCTTGAGGCAGCCGAGCCCGGGGATCTTGACCGGGTTGGCGCTGCGCCGCCGCGGCTCGTGCGGCTCGTGCTGCCGGGGCGGCGCCGGGGCCGACGGGCGCTGCTGCGGCTCGTAGCGCTGCGGCTGGGGCTGCTGGCGGGGCTCGTACGCCTGCGGCGGCCTGGACTGCTGCTGGCGCGGCTGCTGCGGCGGGGCCGGCTGCTGCTGCGGGTAGCCGTAGCCCTGGCCGCCGCCCTGCTGCTGATACGGCGGCGGCTGGTGTTGCTGGGGGTAGCCGTACCCCTGGCGTGCCTGGCCCTGGTTCTGGCCCTGGTTCCCGCTGCCGGCCCTGCCCTGCTCCGGCTGGCCCGGCTGGCGGCGCGGGCGGCGGAAGAGCGGGTCCATCTCGGGCGGCAGATAGCGCGCCTCGGTCTGGTCGTTGCGCTGCCGGGCCGCGCTGAGCTGCGACTCCCAGGGGTGCGGCCCCTGCGCCTGCGGGGCGCCGTCGGGCACCGGCGGCAGGACACGGGTGCCGTCCGCGGCGGGCCGGCCGGCCTCCGAGGGCAGCACACTGGTGGCGGCGTTCGGGTCGTACCCGCCGCCCTGGCCGCCCTGGCCCGAGGGCAGCACCTGCGTGGGGTCGGCGTCGCCATTGCCGGGGCCTGCGCCATGTACGCCGCCCAGGCCGGTGCCCGGCACCAGTGTCGGGGTCTCGTCGGGGGCGAGCAGCGCGCCCACGCCGAGCGCGGCCTCGGCCGCCGCGGGGCTGGCGTGCACGCCGACGCCCGCCGCGACCACCCGCAGCGCGCGGGCCAGGCTGTCAGCGCTCGGCCGCTGCGCCGGCTCCTTGCGCAGGCAGCGCTCGATGACCGTCCACAGCGGTTCGGGCACGGTGGTGGGGCGGCGCGGCTGCTGGGTGAGGTGGGCCTGGAGCACCTCGATGGCATTCTCGCCGTGGAAGGGCGTACGGCCGGTGAGCAGCTCGTACAGCAGGATTCCGGCGCCGTAGACGTCGACCGCGGAGGTCTGCGGGCGGCCCTGCGCGGACTCCGGCGCCACATAGGCGGGGGTGCCGACGAACTCATGGGTACGGGTGACGCCCGGCGAGTCCGCGAGCCGCGCGATGCCGAAGTCGGTGAGCATCGGGTGCATCCGCTCGGCGCCGTCCTCACCCGTGAGGGTGGCGAGCAGCACATTGGCGGGCTTGAGGTCGCGGTGCACGACGCCGTCGGCGTGGCTGGCGGCGAGCGCGTCGGCGACGGCCGCGGTCAGCAGGGCGGCGGCGACCGGGGTGAAGGGGCCGTTCTCGCGCAGGTAGCGGTGCAGGTCGGGGCCGTCGATCAGGTCCATCACCAGAGCGAGCAGATCGCCCTCGACGACCAGGTCGCGGACCCGCACGATGTGCGGGTGCCGCAGCCGCAGCAGGACCGAGCGCTCGCGCAGGAAGCGCATCACCACGTCGGGATCGCCGGCCAGCTCTTCCTTGAGCACCTTGACGGCGACCGCGGTGCCGGCCTCGTCGCGCACCCGGGCACGCCAGACGGTGCCTGTGGCGCCGCGTCCGAGCGGCTCCTCCAGGAGGTACTTGCTGCCTACCGGCCGCACGTCATGCGCTCCCTGCTCCGTAGGTGACCGGGCCCTTCCGGTGCCCGATTCCGGCCAAGCGTAGTGCCGCGCGGCGAACGGTGGCCGGGCGGCGGCGCCGGGATTCCCGGGTAGGACGCCGGGAAGCGGTCCGTGGTTGCGCGGCGGCGCGGCTGCCGCGCTCCGGAACACCGTGCTCCGGAACGCGGCGGCGGACCGCCCGGACGCCGCGCCGGTACGGCCGGTACGCGGTCGCGGAAGCGCCGGATCAGGTCACTTGCCGCCCGGCGGCGTCCGGCGGGCGGCACGGGAACGGCCGGTGCGCGGCCGGCATGCGGGGCGGCATGCGGGGCGGCATGCGGTTGGCCGGCGGCCGGCGAGTGCGGCGGCGTCCGGTGGGACAAGATCACCGGGGGGTGGTACCGGCGTCGGGATGTCGGTGGCGGGTGGGAGGATGCACCCGTACGGTCCGGTGGGAGCAGCGGGGGGCGGCCCTGCCGCTCGTGCCTGCGCGCCGCCGGACACCGTCCGGGCGGGTACGCGGGCGGTTACGTGTCAGTGTCAATGCGCTCGTGCGCGGTCCGGGGGGTCGTTCCCGGCGCGTGCGCGGGCAGAAGGGACCGCGGACGAGATGCAGATCCGGCTGACCGTCCTCGGGCCGCGCAGCGGCCGGGCAGCTCGCGGCAGTGACGTGCTCGTCACCGCGCCCGCGGGCACCGTGCTGGGCTCGGTGGCAGGCGCGCTCGCCTCCGCCGCGGGGTCCGGGCAGCCGGGCCGCTCCGCCGGGTCCTCGGTGGCGCTCTACGTCGGGCAGGACCGCGTCCCGCCGACCGCCGTGCTCGGGGTGCCGCCGCTCGTCGACGGCGCCGTCCTGTCGCTGCACGCCGCCCCGGGCCGGCCGGGCGAGGCGCACGACCACGGGCAGTACGGCAGTTTCGGCGAATACGGCCGCCCCTCGGCCGAGGTCGCGCGGCTGCTGGTGGTCGGCGGCCCCGACGCGGGCGGCGTCCACCTGCTGCCCGGCGGCCGGGCCACGATCGGGCGGTCGGCCGACGCCGATGTGCCGCTGGACGACCCGGACGTCTCACGGCTGCACTGCGAGGTGGCCTTCGGCCCGGACGGCGGCCTCACCGTCGCCGACCTGGGCTCCACGAACGGTACGACGCTGGGCGGGCGCGCGGTCGGCCCGCAGCCGGTGCCGCTGCCGCCCGGGGCGCTGCTCCACCTGGGCGAGTCCACGCTGCGGCTCGACCCGGCCGACTCCCCCGCCGCGCCCCCGCTGGCGGCCACTCCCGACGCGGACGGCCACCTCCGGGTGTCCCTGCGCGACGCCCCCTGGCCCACCCGCCCGGCGCACATTGCCGCGGCGGTGCCGGCGCCGCGGGAAGCGGCGGCGGCGACGGCAGGGCCGCAGCAGCCCGGCGGGGATGTCCGCCCGCCCGTCCAGGACACCGGAGCGGCGGTGAGGCACGACGCCGGGGACGGCACGCCTGGCGGGCAGCGGATACCGGCGGGGGGCCTCCCGCCCGGGCACCCCGGCGACGGACCCGAGGCCCACGGCAGCCCCGACCCCGGGGCGCCGCAAGGCGACGCCCCCGGCGCGGCAGGGCGGCGGGACACCGGGCAGGCGCGGCGGCCGGGGGCCGGTCCCGGCGGGCGCAACGGGGTCGTCGGGTCGATAGGAGCCTGGGCGCGGCGGCGGCTCGGCGGCGCCGGGCGCGGCGACGGCGAGGACGCGTACACCGGGGCTGAGGCGGCGGCCCTGCGGGAGCGCTGGCCCGACCCCGCGGCCGTGCTGCTCATGGCGCTGGGACCGGGCAGGCGGCTGTGGGAGCGCGCGCCCGGCCACCCGGACGCGCTGACCGTACGGCTCGGCACCACCGAACTGCCCCAGGAGCACGGCGGGCGGCGGCCGGCGAGGGTGCCCTTCACCGTGGACCTGCGCGAGCCCGGCACCTCGGCGCTGACCCTCGCCGGGCCGCGGCCCCGGCTCGCCGGCCTCGCCCGGGCCGTACTGGCCCAGCTGTGCGCCCTGCACTCCCCCGGCGCCCTTGAGGTCGTCCTGCTCAGCGCGGACCGCGCCAGGCCCGCCGACCAGCGGGCCGAGGAGTGGGCGTGGCTGAACTGGCTGCCGCATCTGCGCCCGGCCCGCGGCCAGGACTGCCGGCTGCTGCTGGCCTTCGACCGCGACCAGGCGCAGGCGCGTACGGGCGAGCTGGTCCGCAGGATCGAGGAGGGTCCGGCGGACTCCGGTCACCACGGGCCGTATTCGCTGCTGGTGGTCGACGGCGACCCCGGGTCGGCCGCGCTGCGCGAGACCGTCGCGCGGATCGCGGCGGCGGGGCCGGCCGTCGGCATCCACGTGCTGTGCCTGACCGAGCCGGGCGAGCGGCCCGCTGTGGACGACGGGGTCGTCGCCCGGCTGTCGGGCGACGTCGCGACGACGCTGCGGGTCGAGCCCGCGGGTGAGCCGCCGGCCGAGGACGGCGCCGACGACGAGATCGTGCTGGACGCGGTGTCCGCCGCCTGGGCCGAGCATTTCGCCCGTGCGCTGGCGCCGTTGCGCGAGGCCGACGCGGACACGCCGGGCGCCGGGTCGCGGCACGCGCTGCCGACATCCGTACGGCTGCTCGACGAGCTGGACCTCGCGCTGGCCACCCCCGCGAAGATCGCCGCGCGCTGGGCGGCCGCTCCCGCGGCGGTGCCCTCGGCGGTCGCCGTGCTCGGCGCCGGGTCCGGCGCGGGCGGCCGGGTGTCCGTCGACCTCGTCGCCGAGGGGCCGCACCTGATGGTCGGCGGCGCGCCGGGCGCGGGCAAGACGGAGCTGCTGCGGTCCTTCGCCGCGGCGCTGGCCTCGGGCGAGCGGCCCGACCGGCTCGCGCTGATCCTGCTGGACGGCGCCGGACTCGAGCGGGGCGAGGGGCTGGCGGGCTGCGCCGACCTGCCGCACGTCAGCGCGCATCTGGTGGCCTCGGACCCGGTACGGATGCGGGAGTTCGCGCAGGCGCTCAGCGCGGAGCTGAAACGGCGTGAGGCCGTGCTCGGCGGCCAGGCCTTCGCCGCGTGGCACACCGAGCGGCTCGTCGCCGCGACCGTGCCGCACCAGGGCGGGCGCCCGGCGGAGTCCGCGGCGGCGGAGGCGCCGGCGCTGCCGCGGCTGGTCGTGCTCGTGGACGACTTCGACGCGCTCGTGGCACCCGCGCTCGGCAGCCCTGGGCGGCCGGCGGCCGGCAGCGTCGTCCGCGCGATCGAGGCGGTCGCCAGGGACGGTGAGCGGCTCGGCGTCCACCTCGTCGCCGCCACCGGGCGGCCCGAGCGGACCGCGGGCACGGACGCGGACGAGCGGGCGCCGCTGCGGGTCGCGCTGCGGATGGCCGATACGGAGTCCGCCGCGCTGTTGGTGCACGTCGAGGATCCGGCCGGGCTGGACGAGGCGGTGCCGGGGCGCGGCTATGTGCGGCGGCCCGGCGGGGCGGTGACGGCCTTTCAGGGCGGGCGGGTCAGCGGGCGCATCCCGCGTACGGCCACGCTGCGGCCGACGGTGGTGGGGCTGGAGTGGGAGCGGATGGGGGATCCGCCGGCCCGCCGCCAGGTCCGGGAGCTGGGCAATGGGCCGACGGATCTCGCGTTGCTGGCCAGCGCGTTGCAGCGGGCGGCTGAGGCGGAGCGGGCGGCCCGCTGATCCCCGCGGAAGGTTTTCCCGGGGGGTCCCCCCGGGGTGGGCCCCTCCCGGTGCCCGGGACCTTCCCCCGGTGGGGGCTTGTCGCGCAGTTCCCCACGCCCCCAGGTGCTTGCCACTTGCAGTGGCCCGTCGCCTGCCGCGCCGTCAGGGCTGGGCGCGCAGTTCCTCGCGCCCCCAGGTGGGTGCCACTTACGGTGGCCTGTCGCCTTCACCACCGCGGTGGTTGCGCGCGCAGTTTCCCGCGCCCCTTCGGGGCTCGGCTCCTGCGCCGCGGAGGGTGGGTCAACAGGGGCGTGGGGAACCGCGCGACAGGCTCACCGGCGAGGGACATGCCCGGGGGCGGGGGGCGGAAGGTTTGAGCCAAGATCACGGCATGGTCACATAGCGGCCGGTGACCGGTGCTGGCCCTTGCCGGGGGCAAGTCACCGGGCGTAGGACAGGGCGCAACGGGACTGAGGGGATGCCAGATGCACAGGTTAAAGGGTAAGACGCAAATCGCCGCGAGCGGCAGCGAAACACGCCGTACTACGCGCATAGCGCTCGCGGTCGTCTCCGCGTCGGCGCTGGCGCTGACCGCAGCGGGATGCGGAGGAAGCGACGACGGGGACAAGAAGAGCGACACGCCCACGACCTCGGCGTCGGCCGGCGGCAGCAGCAACGCCGCCCTGCAACTGCCCGACCTGCACGGCCAGAAGCTGGAAGTGGCCGCGGTATGGACCGGGCCGGAGCAGGAGAACTTCCAGAAGGTGCTCAACGAGTTCGACAAGCGCACCGGTGCGAAGACCACTTTCGTGCCGACCGGCGACAGCCAGTCGACCTTCCTGGGCACGAAGATCCAGGGCGGCGCTCCGCCGGACGTGGCCTTCCTTGCACAGAACGGCGTGATGCACCAGTTCGCCGACAAGGGCTGGCTGAAACCGCTGGGTCCTGAGGCACAGGCCCAGTTGAGCAAGAACTTCTCCCCGGGCTGGCAGAAGCTCGGTGCGTGGAAGGGCAAGCAGTACGGCGTCTACGCCAAGGTCTCGAACAAATCGATGATCTGGTACAACGCCTCGGCCTTCAGCAACGCGGGCGCGACCGAGCCCAAGACCTGGGACGACTTCCTGAAGACGGCCGAGACGGTCTTCGAGTCGGGCACCCCGCCGGTCTCGATCGGCGGCGCGGACGGCTGGACCCTGACCGACTGGTTCGAGAACATCTACCTGTCGCAGGCGGGCCCGGAGAAGTACGACCAGCTGGCCGCGCACACCATCAAGTGGACGGACCCGTCCGTGAAGGCGGCGCTGACCACGCTGGGCCAGCTGTTCGGCAACAAGGACCTCGTCGCCGGCGGGGCCAAGGGCGCGCTGGCCACCGACTTCCCGAAGTCGGTGACGCAGACCTTCACTGGCAATCCGCCGGCCGCCGCGATGGTCTACGAGGCGGACTTCGTCTCGGCCTTCATCTCGGCGAACACCAAGGCGAAGGTCGGCACGGACGCCAAGGAGTTCGCCTTCCCGGCCGTCGGTACGGGCAAGGCGCCGGTGGTCAGCGGCGGTGACGTGGGTGTCGCACTCAAGGACAGCCCCGGCGCCCAGGCGCTGCTGACGTTCATCGCCTCGACGGACGCGGCCAAGATCTGGGCGCAGGGCGGCGGTTACCTCTCGCCGAACAAGTCGCTGGACCTGGCGGCGTATCCGGACGATGTGCAGCGCAACATCGCCGAGTCCCTGATCGCCGCGGGCGACGACTTCCGGTTCGACATGTCGGACCAGGCGCCGGCGGCCTTCGGCGGGACGAAGGGCGAAGGCGAGTGGAAGGACCTCCAGGACTTCCTCGCCAAGCCGTCCGACGTGGCGGGCGCGCAGGCCAAGCTGGAGTCGGACGCCGCCAAGGCGTACGGGAGCTGAGGCACGTGGCCCCGGCACAGGTGGCTGGTGCCACCGCGGGGGCGGGAGGCGGCGGTTCCGCCGCCGCCGTACCGCCCCCGCCGGGTCCCGGAAAGGGATCCGGCCCCCGTCGCAGTGTGATGGGCACCCGGCCGTGGGTGGCCGCGGTGTTCCTGTTGCCCGCGCTGGTGCTGCTGGGCGCGCTGGTGGCGTATCCGATCATCTACACCATCAAGCGGAGCCTGTACGACGCGGACGGCAGCGCCTTCATCGGGCTGAAGAACTTCGGCACGGTCTTCACCGACCACGGCATCCTGACCGCGGTGCGCAACAACGTGATCTGGGTGCTGGTCGCGCCGGCCGTGGCGACCGCGCTCGGGCTGGTGTTCGCGGTGCTCACCGAAAGGGTGCGCTGGGGCACGGTGTTCAAGCTGATCGTCTTCATGCCGATGGCGATCTCGATGCTGGCCGCCGGGATCATCTTCCGGCTGGTCTACGAGCAGGACCCCTCGCAGGGCGTGGCGAACGCGGTGGTGGTGGCGGTGCACGACACCTTCACCGACAACTCCGCCTACCCGGGCGCCAGGCCGCGGCCCAACAGCGATCTGGCACCGTCCGCGGGCGGTTCCTTCACCTCGAAGTCGGCCGCGACCGCGGGCGCCCCGGCGGATCTCCCGCTGATCGGCATCCCGCAGAACAAGGTGCCGTCCGGCGCGCGGGACGCGAGGCCGGCGGCCCCGCAGCCGGGCGCGGTGACCGGCACCGTATGGCTGGACTTCCGGCCCGGCGGCACCGGCAAGCCGGGGGTGATCGACCCCGGTGAGAAGGCGCTGTCCGGGGTGAAGGTGCAGGCGGTCAAGGACGGCAGGGTCGTCGCGTCGGCGAAGTCCGGCAAGGACGGCACGTACAAGCTGCCGGCCAGTGCGGTCGGCGCCCAGCTGCGGCTGCCCGCGTCGAACTTCTCCGGGAAGTACAACGGCATCAACTGGCTCGGCCCTGACCTGGTGACACCGTCGATCATCGTGTCCTACATCTGGATGTGGGCCGGTTTCGCGATGGTGCTGATCGCGGCGGGTCTGGCCGGGGTGCCCAGGGAGCTGATGGAGCAGGCCCGGGTGGACGGCGCCAACGAGTGGCAGGTCTTCCGCCGGATCACCGTGCCGCTGCTGGCCCCGGTGCTGGTGGTGGTCACGGTCACGCTGATGATCAATGTGCTCAAGATCTTCGACCTCGTGTACATCATCGCGCCGGGCAACACCCAGCAGAACGCCAACGTGCTGGCGCTCCAGCTGTATCTGTCGTCGTTCGGCGGCGGTGACGACCAGGGCGTCGGCAGTGCGATCGGTGTGATCCTGCTGCTGCTGGTGCTGCCGGTCATGATCTTCAACATCCGGCGGCTGCGCAGGGAGGGACGGCGATGAGCGCGGACGCGAGCGCGGGGCCGGGTCCGGCGGGGACCGCGGCGCCCCTGGAACGGCCGGAGAGACCGGCCACGGCACGGCCCAGGGCGAGCCTGGGCGCCCGGCTGGCGGCGGTGGCCGGCGGCGGGGTGGTGCGGATCGTCCTGCTGGTGGTGGGCCTGTTCTGGCTGCTGCCGACGTTCGGCCTGCTGCTGTCCAGCCTGCGGACCCCCGCCGACATATCGGCGAGCGGCTGGTGGAAGGTCTTCACCTCGCCGTCGCAGCTGACGGTGACCAACTACCGCACCCTGCTGGACAACCACGCCATCACCGACTCACTGGTGAACACGGCGATGATCACCATTCCGACGACCCTGCTGGTGGTGGTGATCGGCTCACTGGCCGGTTACGCCTTCGCGTGGATGGACTTCCCCGGCCGGGACTGGTGGTTCATCGCCGTGGTCGCGATGCTGGTGGTGCCGGTGCAGGTGGCGCTGATCCCGGTGGCGAAGCTCTTCGGCGACATCGGGATCTTCGGTGACATCTCCGGGGTGGTGCTCTTCCACACCGCCTTCGGGCTGCCGTTCGCGATCTTCCTGCTGCGGAACTTCTTCGCGGAGATCCCCCGGGAGCTGCTGGAGGCGGCCCGGCTGGACGGCGCGGGCGAACTGCGGCTGTTCACCCGAGTGGTGATGCCGCTGGGCGGCCCGGCCATCGCGTCGCTGGGCATCTTCCAGTTCCTGTGGGTGTGGAACGACATGCTGGTCGCGCTGATCTTCGCCAACAGCGACTCGCAGCCGATCACGGTGGCGCTCCAGCAGCAGGTGCGGCAGTTCGGCAACAACATCGACATCCTGGCGCCGGGCGCCTTCGTGTCGATGGTGATCCCGCTGGCGGTCTTCTTCGCCTTCCAGCGGCAGTTCGTGTCGGGAGTGATGGCGGGCGCGGTCAAGTAGCCGCGCCGCCGTCCCCGCCCGCGCGGCGGGGCGGCGACACGGTGACACGACGGACAAATCCGGCCGCGGGGGACGTTTACACTGACGCCCCCCGCAGCCGGGAGCCGTCCGCACCGGGGGCTCCCACCGTTCGAACGGATCCCCATGACGCTCACCCCCACCGCCGCCGATCCGGCCGGCGAGCAGCTTCCCGCGCCCGCCTCGCTCGCCGAGGTGAAGGGCTGGTTCTTCCCCGTCGACCAGGTGCTCTTCGACTGGTTCCTGAGCCGCCAGCAGGAGCTGACCGAGCCGGGCGACCTGCTGGAGATCGGCGCCTACATGGGCAAGAGCGCGATCTTCATGGGCAGCTACCTGCGGGAGGCGGAGACCTTCACCGTCTGCGACCTGTTCGATTCCCCGGCGCAGGACGACGCGAATTCCGCGGAGATGCGGTACTCCTACCCGACGCTCACCCGTCGCTCGTTCGAGGCCAATTACCTGTCCTTCCACGACGGGCTGCCGCAGGTGATCCAGGGCCTGTCCTCGCTCGTACGGGACCGGGTGCAGGCCGCCAGCTGCCGCTTCGCGCACATCGACGGCTCGCACCTCTACGAGCACGTACGCGGCGACATCGAGGACACCAGGACGCTGCTGCACCCGCACGGCATCGTCGCGCTGGACGACTACCGCTCCGAGCACTGCCCCGGGGTGGCCGCCGCGGTCTGGGAGGCGGTCGCGACCGGCGGGCTCAGCCCCGTATGCGTGACCGGCACCAAGCTCTACGGCACCTGGGGCGATCCGGCGCCGTTGCGCGAGCAGCTGCTGGAATTCCTGGCCGGGCGCGACGACCTGTGGCACGGCGTGGAGGCGGTGGCGGGCGCCCCGCTGATCCGGGTCAAGGGCGCCAAGGCGGTGCCGCCGCCCCACCCGGCGTCCCGGCACCACCGCGAGGAGCCGCCGGCCGAGGTGCTGCCCGAGCCCGTACCCGAGCCGGCGCCCGCCCTGGCCGAGCCGCCGGCGCCCGCGCCCCGGCGGCGCTCCCCGCTGCGGCGGCTGGTGCTCAACGTGCTGCCGCCGTTCGTGTCCAAAGGCTTCGTCAGGCTGCGCCGCGCGCTGCGCCATCAGGCGTAACCAGCGGGGCAGCCGCGCGTTCGCAGGATATACAGCGTCACATACCGCATTCACCGCGTATGTGGTCGTAGTGTCCTGTGCCCCCGCGTCGAACCTGGATGTGCTGCTGTGCCCCGCTTCAGCGTCATCGTGCCCGTTTACCACGTGCAGGCGTATCTGCACGCCTGCCTGGACTCCGTGCTCGACCAGTCCTTCGACGACGTCGAGCTGATCGTGGTGGACGACTGCTCGCCGGACGGCAGCGGGGAGATCGCTGACGCCTACGCGGCCCGCGACCGCCGGGTGAGCGTCCTGCACCTGGCCGAGAACGTCGGCCTGGGCCGGGCCCGCAACGCCGGGCTGGCCCGGGCCACCGGCGACTACGTGCTCTTCCTCGACAGCGACGACACCTACGCCCCCGGCGCCCTGCGGGCCATCGCCGACCGGATCGACCGGACCGGCCGCCCTGACCTGCTGATCTTCGACTACGACCGCACCTACTGGAACGGCGAGGCGGAGCGCAACAGATTCAGCGCGCTGCTGGCCAGGACCGACCCGCAGGTGTTCTCGCTCGACGAACGGCCCGGCCTGCTGCGGCTGATCATGGTCGCCTGGAACAAGGCCTACCGCCGCGACTTCCTCAACCGGATCGGGGTGACCTTCCCGGTCGGCTACTACGAGGACACGCCGTGGACGTACCCGGTGCTGATGACCGCGGAGACGATCGCGCTGCTCGACCAGGTGTGCGTGCACTACCGGCAGCGCCGCAAGCGGGGCATCCTGCACACCACCAGCCGCCGGCACTTCGAGATCTTCAAGCAGTACGACCTGCTGTTCGCCTTCCTCGACAGCCGCCCCGAGCTGGAGCGCTGGCGCACGGTGCTCTTCCGCCGGATGCTCGACCACCTGACCACGGTCTTCAACCTGCCCGACCGGCTGCCCAGGTCGTCCCGCCCGGAATACTTCCGGCGCTGCCGCGCGCAGTACCGCAGACTGCGGCCGGCCGGCTTCCGTTTCGCGCTGAACCGGCGCAGCGGGGTGCGCTATCTGCTGATCGCGCTCGGTGCCCGGCGCACCTTCCAGGCCCTCGGCGGTGCCCACCGGCTGCGGCTGCGGCTGGCACGCCGGGTCAGGGCCGCGGGCGGACGGCTGCGGACGGCGGCGCTGCACGCGTACTACCTGACGCAGCGGCGCCGGCCGCTCGACCCCGACCTCGCGGTCTTCTCCGCCTACTGGGACCGCGGCTACGCCTGCAACCCGGCCGCCGTCGAGGCCGCGGTGCGCGACCTCGCCCCGCACATGCGGACCGCCTGGGTGACCACCGCGGAGCACGCGCACACCCTGCCGCCCGGGGTGCTCAGGCTCGAACCCGGCTCGGCCGGCTACTGGAAGGCCATGGCCCGCGCCTCCTACCTGGTCAGCAACGTCAACTTCCACCACCGCTACGCCAAACGGCCCGGCCAGATCAATGTGCAGACCCACCACGGCACCCCGCTCAAGCACATGGGCGTCGACCTGATCCAGCACCCGGCCGCCGCGAACGGCGTGGACTTCGAACGGCTGCTGCGCCACGTCGACCGCTGGGACTACAGCGTCTCGGCCAGCCGGCACTCCAGCCTGGTCTGGGAACGCGCCTACCCCGCCGCCTTCACCTGCCTCGAATACGGCCAGCCGCGCACCGACGTCTTCCACCGGGCCACCCCGGACGACGTGCTCGCGGTGCGCGACGGCCTCGGCATCCCCCGCACCTCGACGGCGCTGCTGTACGCCCCCACCCACCGCGACCACCAGCGCGGGTACCGGCCGGCGCTCGACCTGCCGCGGCTCGCCGAGGAACTGGGCCCGGGCGTCACGCTGCTGCTGCGCACGCACTACTTCTACCCGCCCGGGGACCCGGCCGCCGCCGCCCACCCGCGGATCATCGACGTCTCGGGGCACCCCTCGGCGGAGGAGCTGTGCCTGGCCTCCGACGGACTCATCACCGACTACTCGTCGCTGATGTTCGACTACGCGGGCCTCGACCGGCCGATCGTGCTGCACACCGCGGACTGGGAGACCTACCGCACGACGCGCGGCGCGTACTTCGACGTCACCGCCGAGCCGCCCGGACTCGTCGCGGCCAGCCAGGAGGAGCTGACCGACATCCTCGCGACCGGTTCCTGGTCGGGCACGCGCTCGGCGCAGTTGCGCGCGGCCTTCCGGGCCCGCTTCTGCCCCTACGACGACGGGCACGCGGCGGAACGGGTGGTCCGCCGGGTCTTCCTCCGCGAGGAGGGCGGCCTGCCGCCGGTCGTCCCCCTCCCCGAACGCCGCCCCGCGACCACCCCTGCCCGCGACCACCCGGTGACGGACCCGCAGCTGCACTGAGCCCGCCCCCTCACGGCGGCACCCCCGTCAGGGCATCGGCACCGCGGGCGCCGGGGACGGGTCGGTCAGGGAGGCCGGGGACGGCGCCGGGTGGCGGTCGGCGAGGGGGCGGTACGGGACGAGCCCCTCCTCGCCGAGGAAGACCCGCCGCACGACCCGCTCGGCGGCGAGCCCGTCGTCGTAGCCGCAGAAGCGCTCGCGGAAGGCGGCCCGCAGAGCGCCCGCGGCCTCGCCGCGCCACGCGCCGCCGCGGAAGACCCCGGCCAGCGCCACCTCGTCGTGGGCGACCGCCCCCGGCGTCTCGCCCGGCCGCCCCGACAGCAGGTCGAAGTAGACGCCCCGGGCGGCCCGGTAGGCCGCCCAGTCGGCGGCGTGGACAACGATCGGCCGGTCGAGGTTGGCGTAGTCGAACATCAGCGAGGAGAAGTCGGTGACCAGCGCGTCCGACGCGAGGCACAGCTCCTCGACGCACGCGTGCCCGGAGACGTCCACGATGGCCCCCGCGGCGTGCAGCTCTTCGAGCTGCGGGCTCTGCCCGTAGAAGTAGTGGGCCCGCACCAGCAGCGTGTAGCCGGGACCGAGTTCGCGGGCGAGGCGTTCGAGGTCCAGCGGGAGGACGAACTCGCGCTGGTAGTCGCGGTGGGTGGGCGCGTAGAGGATCGCCGTCGTGCCGGGGGCGAGCCCGAGCGACTGGCGGGCGCGGCGGACGTCGTCGGGGCCGGCCGTGTAGAAGACGTCGTTGCGCGGGTAGCCGCTGGGGAGGGTGCGGTAGCCGCTGGGGTAGACCCGGTCGAAGACCTCCGCGGAGTGCTGGTTGGAGACCAGCGAGTAGTCCCACTGGTCGGCGTGGTCGAGCAGCCGGCCGAAGCTCATCCCCTTGCCGACCGCGGGCCGCGCGCGCAGGTCCATGCCCATGTGCTTGAGCGGGGTGCCGTGGTGGGTCTGCACATACGTCTGGCCGGGCCGCTTGACGATGGTCCCGGTGAAGTTCGCGTTGTTGACCAGGTGGCCGGCCCGTGCCAGGACGTCCCAGTAGCGGCGGGAGTTGACGACGACGTGCTCGGTGCCGGGCGGCAGCGCGTCCCGGTCGCGCTTGTTGACGACCCAGACGCCGCGCAGGTGCGGGGCGATCTCCGCGGCCTTGCGGTAGATCGCGGCCGGGTTGCAGGACACCCCGCGGTTCCAGTAGGCCGCGTAGACGACCAGGCCCGGGTCGAGGGGCCGGCGCAGCCGCAGCCGGTAGTAGCGCTGGTAGGCCGCGCGGGCCAGGCTGTTCTTGCGTGACCTGAGCCTCTTGGCGACCTGCATCGCGAGCGCCCGGACGCCGAGTGCCGCGCGGTAGCGGCCGTACGAACCCGTGCCGGCGGCCCTGACCCAGCGGGCCTCCTTCGGCTCGGGGGCGGTCCAGCCGGGCGGGCGGTGGTCGGTGAGCAGCCGGCCGGCCCTGCGGACGAAGTCGGGTGCGGCCTGCGGGGTGAGCCGGTCCTCGCCGACGGCCATCAGGACCGCGGCCATCTGCCCGTACAGCGCGGCCCTTTCGGCGTCCCCCGACAGCTCTGCGAGGACTTCGGTGTAGCGGTCGAGCACGGCCAGGTGGTGGGCGCCGCGGGTGGTGGTGACGCTGCCCGAGCGGCGCTTGCGCCAGCGGACGCACACCCGGTCCAGGCACGCGATGCGCGGCGCGGCGGTGAGCACCCGGGTGGCGACGGCGATGTCGGCGTAGGGGGCGGCGCCGAAGGAGAAGGCGCGGGAGGTCCAGAAGCCCCGGCGTACCGCGCGGTTCCAGGCGGCCGGGTAGCAGGCCAGGCAGTCGGGGAGGTCGGCGGCGGTGAAGACGCGTTCGCCCGCGGCGGCCAGGAAGTCGCCGTCGCCGCTCTCCTGGACGTTCTCCCACACGGTGAAGCGCTCGTGGTCGTAGAGCAGCACATCGGGGTCGCCGGTGCGGCCGAGCCGGGTGTCGAGGGCGGCCAGGGTGCCGGGCGCCATGAGGTCGTCGGCGTCGAGGAAGACCAGGTAGTCGCCGCTCGCGCGGGCGGCGCCCGCGTCCCTGGCAGGCCCGGTGCCGCCGGTGCGGTCCAGGCGCACTGGTACGACACGGGGGTCCGCGGCGGCGAGGTCGGCGATGATCGCGCCGCACGCGTCGGGTGAGGCGTCGTCCACCGCGATCACCTCGACGTCGCCGAAGGACTGGTCGAGCACGGACTCCAGGCAGGGGCGCAGGAAGCCCTGCGCGCGATGGGCGGGGACGACGACGCTGAAACGGGGCATGACCATCCTGGACAGATCGGTGGTTACCGGGGCGGGATAACGTCCGAGGGTAATTGGCCGGGCACTCTGTGTCGATCCACGAGGCCGCGTCGCTCGTTCGGCCTACCTTCGGTGACCGCTGCGCGCGGGGCGAGTTGAGCACACGGCATGGTCTGCCGCCGCCGTCCCGAAAGGAGCGTTGTCCCACCATGACGCCCCGCCTGACCGTCGTCGTCCCCGTCCACAACGTCGAGCAGTACCTGGAGGAATGCCTGCGCTCGATCGCCGCGCAGACGCTGGCCGAGCTTGATGTGGTGATGGTGGACGACGGTTCGACGGACACCAGTGCGGACATCGCGCGGGAGTTCGCCGCCGGCGACCCGCGCTTCCGGCTGGTCTCCCAGGACAACGGCGGCCTCGGCCACGCCCGCAACACCGGTGCGCGCAACGCCGACCCCGCGACCCCGTACCTGACGTTCATCGACAGCGACGACGTGCTGCCGCCGCGCGCGTACGAGCAGCTGACCGGGCTGCTCGACCGGTCGGGGTCGGACTTCGCCACCGGGAACGTCTACCGGCTGACCACCGCCGGCCGCAGCCAGGCCTGGCAGCACCGCGACATGACCAGGACCGTCAGCCGCACCCACATCACCCGCGACCTGGCCCTGCTGTCGGACCGGGTGGCCTGGAACAAGGTCTTCCGCCGCACCTTCTGGGACACCCACGGCCTCGCCTTCCCCGAGGGCGTGCTGTACGAGGACACACCGCTGACCATCCCGGCGCACTTCCTCGCCGACGCCGTCGACGTCCTGCACGAGCACGTGTACTACTGGCGGATCCGCGAGGGCTCGATCACCCGGCGGCGCACCGACGTCAGGGGGGTACGCGACAGGATCGCCGCCGTGGACGGGGTCTCGCGCTTCCTCGCCGACCCGGCCAACACCCGCTGGAGCAAGCACAAGCGGGACTACGACCGGTCGGTCCTCACCGACGACCTGCTCTACTTCATCGAGGCCCTGCCGATGGCGGGACCCGAATACCGCCACGTCTTCATGGAGCGGGCCGGCGACTTCCTCAGCCGGGTCGATCCCACCCTCTACGCCGGGCTGCCGGTCGAGCTGCGGCTGCGCTGGGAGCTGATCAGGCAGGGCAGGCTCGACGACCTGCTGACCGTGCTCGGCCACGAACGGCAGGGCGGGCGCACCGTCTTCGACCTCGCCGGGCTGCCGCTGCGCAAACGCGCCGTCGTCGTACGCCCCGACGGCTCGCCGGTGCCGCTGTCCCGGGCGGCGAGCGCGGCCGGCCCCTCCGACCTGCCGGTCCTCGCCCGGCTGCGGGATCTGGAGTGGCGCGACGGCAAGCTGGTGCTCAAGGGCTACGCCTACATCCGCAACGTGGACGCCCGCACCCGGCGCTCCTCGCTCAAGACCGCCGTCGCCGCCTGCGGACGGCGCCGGCTGCTGCTGCCGGTGCGGACGGTGCGGACGCCCGAGGTCACCGACGAGCAGACGCAGGAGCGGCACTGCTACGACTGGTCCGGCTTCGAGATCACCGTCGACCCGGCGCGGCTGCGCACCGACGGCGGCTGGAAGGCGGCGCAGTGGCGGATCGGCATCGTGCTGGCGGGCGGCGGCTCCCTGCGGCCGGCCGCGCTGCGTGCCGAGGAGGCCGGCGCGGGCTCCTCGCCGGTGCCCTTCCCGCTGGACGACGACACCCGGCTGGTGCCCTGGTACAAGGACGGCAGGCTCCATCTGTCGGTCGAGCCGGTCACCCGGCGCCTCACCGCCCACCGCCCGTCAGGGGACGGCCTGCTGCGCCTGGACCTCGCGGTCCGCGACCGTACGCCGCCGGTGGCGGTGCGGCTGACCCAGCAGACGTCGGGGGCCGCCTTCGACTACCCGCTGACGCCGGAGGGCGGCTCCGCAGGCCCGGAGGGCCCGGGCGGCCCGGGCGGCCCGGGCGGCTCCGGCGGCTCCGGGGGTGCGGCCGGCTCCGGCGGCTCCGGCGGGTGGACCGCGCTGGCCGCCGACGTCGCGCTCGCCGACCTGGGCGGGGCGCGGCCCCCGGCGGCCGGGCTGCCGAAGGAGGTCGCGCCGGAGACGACCGCGACCTGGACGGCCGAGGTCGTCTTCCCCGACGGCGGCCGGGCCAGGGTCGCCCTGGACCGCGACCTGCCGCCGGGACGCTACGCGCTGGCCCCCGACGAGCGGCTGGGCGGCAGCGGCCCGCGCGAGCTGTCCGTGGAGGGCACCGCGGCCGGCAACCTGGTGCTGCGCGACCGCATCCCGCAGGCGGTCGCCGACCGTGTCGCCTTCACCCCGGACGGCCGCCTGCTGGTCGCCGGCGAACTCCCCCCGCACGTGGCCGCGCCCGAAGCGCCGGAAGGACCCGGCGGTGAGCAGCCCGCGCCCGCCCGGCTGATGCTGCGGCACGGCACCTACCGCGCCGAGACCGGCGCCGATGTCGTCACGGAGGCGGCGCCCGGGCACTTCTCGGCGTCCCTCGACGTCGGGGCGCTGCCGCACGCCGGGCGGTGGTATCTGCATCTGCGGGCGGGCGGCACGGACACCCCCGTCCGGGTCGCGCCGCAGACGATGAGCACGCTGCCGCTCGACCTGCTGGTGGCCGAGGGGGAGCGCCCGGTCACTCTCGACCGGCGCTTCCACGACCATCTGTTCGTCACCGCCGGCTCGGCGGTCCCCGCGGCGGACCGCGGGCCGTACCGGCAGCGGATGCTGCGCGAGCGGCGCTACCCGGTGCTGGCCCGCCGCCAGCTCACCGACACCGTCCTCTACAGCAGCTTCGACGGCCGCCGCTGCGACGACTCGCCCCGCGCGGTGCACGACGAGCTGGTGCGGCGCGGCGCCCCGCTGGACCACGTGTGGGCGGTCGCGGACCGGACGACGCCGGTGCCGGCCGCCGCGCGGCCCGTGGTGCTGGGCAGCCATGCCTGGTACGAGGCGCTGGCCCGCAGCCGGAACATCGTCACCAACTCCCACCTGCCGGCCTTCTTCCGCCGCCGGGACGGCCAGCACGTGGTGCAGACCTGGCACGGCACCCCGGTCAAGCGCTTCGGCCAGGACCTGGCGGGCACCCTGTGCGCCGACCTCACCCACATGTGGCCGCAGCCGCTGCGCGGCGACCAGTGGACCGTCCTGCTGTCGCCCAGCGCGCAGAGCACCCCGGAGTTGCGCCGCGCCCTGGCCTTCGACGGGGAGATCGCCGAGACCGGGCTGCCGCGCAACGACCTGCTCAGCGGCGAGGACCGCGACAAGGTCGCCGAGGAGGTCCGCGCCCGGCTCGGCCTGCCGGCCGGGCGCACGGTCGTGCTGTACGCGCCGACCGTACGCGACGACGAGGCCTACGACGCCGCCCACCAGCGGCTGCACCTGGCCGCCGACCTCGCCGCCCTGGAGGCCGGGCTGTCCGCCACCCATGTGCTGCTGGTCCGCGCGCACCCGCTGGTCGCCGACACCGTGCCGGCGACCGGCTTCGTCCGGGACGTCTCCGCCCACCCCGACCTGGCGGAACTGCTGCTCGCCGCCGACATCCTGGTCACCGACTACTCCTCGCTGCTCGCGGACTTCGCCGTCACGGGCCGCCCGATCCTGCTGCACACCCCCGACCTGGGACATATGCGGGACACCCTGCGCGGCTTCACCTTCGACTTCGAGGCGCAGGCACCGGGTCCGCTGTCGTCCACCACACCCGAGCTGATCGCGGCGCTGCGCGACCCGGCCGCGGCGGTGCGGCCGTACGGCGAGGCCTACGACGCCTTCCGTGCCGCCTTCTGCCATCTGGACGACGGGCGGGCCGCCTCCCGCGTGGCGGACCTGATTCTGCGCGGGCCGCGCATCTGATGAAGCGGGGCGGCCCGGCCGGCCGCCGGCCCGCGACAACGGAACGACGGAATCCCCGCAGCACTCCAGGAGGCCCTCACCGTGCACTTGTCCGTGATCACCTCGCTCACCGGACTGACCCTGCTGGCCTGCATCCTGGAACTGCTGCGCCGGCACCAGCTGCGGGAGAAGTACGCGGCGCTGTGGCTCGCGGTGGGTTCGGCGGTGGTGCCGCTCGGGCTGTTCCCGCAGATGCTGGACTCGCTGGCGCGCGCGCTCGGTATCGTTTCGGGAGCGAGCCTGGTGCTGTTCGCCGGGATCGTGCTACTCCTGCTGGTGTGCTTGCACCTGAGCTGGGAGTCGAGCCGCCTGGAGGAGGAGACCAGGACGCTCGCCGAGGAGATCGCGCTGATCAGGACGGCGCTGGACGAGCAGACGCGCCCCCCGGCAGTGGCGGTCCGCCGCACGGAGGGCGGCGCCGCATGACGCCGGGCGCGGGCCCGCACGCGCGGCGGGTGCTGGTCATCGTGCCCGCCTGGAACGAGGCGGAGGGCCTCGGCGCGGTGCTGGCCGAGCTGCGGGCCGCGGTCCCGGGCGCCGACGTCCTGGTGGTGGACGACGGCTCCACCGACCGCACCGCCCAGACCGCCCGCGCCTGCGGCGCCCGGGTGGCCCGGCTGCCCTACAACCTCGGCGTCGGCGGCGCCATGCGCACCGGCTACCGTTACGCCCTGGACCAGGGCTACGACGCCGCCGTCCAGGTCGACGCCGACGGGCAGCACGACCCGGGCTACGTCCCCGCCCTGCTGGCCGCGCTGGAGACGGCCGACCTGGTGGTCGGGGCGCGTTTCGCGGGCGTGGGCGACTACCGGGTACGCGGCCCGCGCCGCTGGTCGATGCGGCTGCTGTCACGGGTGCTGTCCGGGATGGCGGACACCCGGCTGACCGACTCGACCTCCGGTTTCCGGGCCTGCAACCGCGACATGATCGCCTTCTTCGCCCGCTGGTATCCGGCCGAGTATCTGGGCGACACCGTCGAGAGCATGGTGGGCGCGCTGCGCCGCGGCTACCGGGTGCGGCAGGTGCCGGTGGCGATGCGGCCGCGCGCCACTGGAGCGCCGAGCCAGTCGTCGGCCCGGGCGCTGGTGTATCTGGCCAGGACCGCGCTGGTGCTGCTGCTCGCGGTGACCCGCCGGGTCCCGGCGCCGCAGCGCGCCGGGACCGCGCCCAGGGTGCCGGAGCCCGCGAGGGCGGCCAGGTGAGCCCGGCGCGCTTCGACGTGATGATCCCGCACGACGGCGATGCGGCGCTGCTGCGGCCCGCGGTGCGCAGCGTGCAGGCGCAGGACGGCGACGACTGGCGGCTGACCGTGGTGGACGACGGGTGCGAGCCGCGCCGCGCACCGGCGCTCCCGGCGGCAGGCGGCAGTGCCCCGCGGGCCGCACGCGAGCGCGCCCGTACCGCCGGCGGAGGCGCCGGTCGCCGGACCGCCGCCCACCTGATCCGTACGTACACGACCAGCCGCACCGCACCAGCTGCGATCAACCAGCCGCACCAGCGAAAGGCGTACCGATGTCCGACACCGCCTCCCCCGACTACACCGCCCGCCTGCTGGCCCGGCGGCTGCTGCCCACCCAGGCGCCCTACCGGTGGAATCTGCGCCGGCTGCGGCTGGGCCGCGTGCTGGACGTCGGCTGCGGGGTGGGCCGGAATCTGCGGCACTGTGCCCCGGGCAGCGTCGGCGTCGACCACAACGCGCACTCGGTGGCGGCGGCCCGCGAGCGCGGCCTGACCGCGTACACCCCGGAGGAGTTCACCGCGGCGGGCTGGGAGCACGGCGCCTTCGACAGCCTGCTGTGCGCGCACGTCCTCGAACACCTGGAGGCGGCCACGGGGTCGGCGCTGCTGGCCACGTACCTGCCCTACGTACGCCCCGGCGGCCGGGTCGTGCTGATCACCCCGCAGGAGGCCGGGTTCGCCAGCGACGCGACGCACGTGCGCTTCGTCGGCTTCGACGAGCTGGCCGAAGAAGCGCGGGCCGCCGGGCTCGTGGTCAGCAGGGCGTACTCCTTCCCGCTGCCCCGGGCGGCCGGACGGCGTTTCCCGTACAACGAATTCGTGCTGGTCTCCACCACCGCGCCGGACGCCGCCCGGCCGCAGCGGCCGGGCGACCCGCACACCGCGGCGCGGGTCGCCGAGGGGGCACCCGAGCGCCGGGCGTGACGTCCGGCGCGCCCTTGTGACCTCGCGACGGGTCCCGCTCCGCCGAACGGGTGGCGTGCGGGAGCCATCGGCGGGGAAGGGCGAAACCTTTGCCGGCAGGCCGCGGTTGGGATCGGGTGACGACCATCAGCCGCTTCACCGGTGCCCGTTTCCTCCCCATGGTTCCGGCGCTGCGCCGCGCCGCAGACCGGGTTCCGGAGCGCGCGCGGCTGCCGGTCGCCGTGGGACTGCTCTGCGAGGCCGTCCTGCTGCTGTGGTGGCTGGCCTTCTACCCCGGGCTGATGAGCTTCGACACCGTCACCTACGTGTGGCAGGTCACCACCGGCCACTGGCGCAGCGACCACTCGGTGGCCTACGACGTGCTGGTGTGGCTGTCGCTGCAGATCACCGGCGGCCTGGCGGCGCTGACGTTCCTTCAGACCGTCGCCCTCGCCGCCTCGCTCGGCTATGTGTGCCACGGGCTGCGCGCGCTCGGGGTGCGCGGCCGGTGGGCCGCCGCCGCGCCGCTGGCCGTCGTCCTGGTGCCGTCCACCGGCACGTTCGGCATCTTCGTGTGGAAGGACAGCGCCTACGCCATCGCCGCCGTCCTGGCCTTCGGTGCCTGCGCCCACCTGGCCGCGCGTCAGCGCCCGCTCCTGCACTGGTGGTTGCTGGCCGCCGCGATGACCGGGCTGTCGGTCTTCCGCAACAATTCCTACCCGGCCGTGGCGGTCGCGGGCCTGGTGCTGCTGGCCGCGATGCCCCGCCGCTGGCGCAGGATCGCCGCCGCCACCCTGGTCCCGACGGCGCTGGCCCTCGCCCTCAACTTCGGCGTCTACCCGGCGATCGGCGTCCAGAAGCCGAGCACCAGCTCCTACTACGCCTTCAACTACGCCGACATCTCGGTCGCCTACCACCGCGCCCCGCAGACCTTCCGCCGCTCCGACCTCGCGGTGATGTCGCAGGTCGCGCCGCTCGCGCACTGGTCGGCCGGCGGCAGCAACTGCAGTTGGGTCGATCCTCTGATGGCCCCGCCCTTCGACCGGCCGGCCGCGGAACGCCTCAACGGTAAGCTGCTCGACACCTGGGGCCACGTCCTGGCGAAACGTCCCGACCTGATGCTGTCCGCACACCTGTGCCGGGGCAGGATCGCCTGGGCGCTGCCCCGCAACGACAGCGACATCTTCATCCAGCCACCGGTCGTCCCCGCCGACCGGTTCGGCTACTCGCGGCCCGGAGGGCTGATGGACCACAGCCGCTTCTTGCCGGCGCTGCGCACCGACCCGCCGTCGGACGGCCTGCACTCCGCAGGCGTGTGGGCGTACACCGCGGCCCGTACACCCGAGTTGACCTGGTTCCTGTGGACCGGCTCGCTGTGGTGCTGGGCCACGTATCTGATCGTGCTGCGGATGATGCGGCGCCGCCCGCTGCGCTCGGCGCTCGCGCTGGCCGCGACCACGGCGGGGCTCCAGGTCGCGGTGCTGGTCGCGACCCCGGCCGGGCTCTTCCGCTACATGGCCGCGCCGGTCCTGCTGGGCTTCCTCGCGCTGCCGCTGCTGACCGCCGCCCACCCCGCCGACCGGCTGCCGGGCGCCGACCCGGCACGGCGCGGACGCGCCCGCGCGGCGGCCCGCCCCCAGTCGGCGCCGCCGCGTTCCGGGGCCGCCGCATGACCGGCGAGGCGCGGATCGCGCCGACGTTCGGAACCCGGGCACTGGCCTGGCGGCCGACGCCGTACGTCCTGGTGGGCGCCGGCTTCTGGCTGCTGCTCTCGATCGTGGCCTGGCACACCCCCATAGCCGCCGACTTCGGCCAGCACGCCTCCGCGGTGCAGCGGGTCAAGGACAACCCGTGGCACCCGGCCAATCCGCTGCTCAAGGAGCCGGGTACCGACAGCCCGTACTACTCCCCCTACATCGTCACGCTCGGCCTGACCGCCCGGCTGACCGGCGCCGCCGGATGGCAGATGGTGCGCTGGTGCGGGCCGCTGAATCTCGCCGTGCTGGTCGTCGGCATCGGCGCCTTCGCCAGGACGCTGAGCGCCCGTCGGATGGCGCCGGTCTACGCGCTGCTGGCCTTCACCCTGCTGTGGGGTGTGCGGGGCGAGGAGTGGAGCGGCTTTTGCGGCATGTGGTCGCTGACCCGGGGAGCGCCGTATCCGAGCGCCTTCGCGGTGGGCCTGGCCTTCCTGCTGTGGACCTGGACCGACCGGCTGGCCCGGCGCGGCGGCACGCCGTGGGAGTACGCCGGGCTCGGCGCGGCGGCCGGGGCACTGCTGCTCATCCACCCGATCACCGCGCTGGCCGCGACCGTCGGCATCGCGGCGATCGTCGTCGGGCGGCAGCAGGGCTGGTCCCGGCGGATCGCCGTGCTGTGGGCGGTCAGCGGCCTCGCGGCGCTGGCCGTCGCGGTGGCCTGGCCGTACTTCGACGTCTTCTCGCTGGCCGGCGACACCACCGTCGACGGGGTGCACCGCAAGCTCTACACCCACCCCTGGCAGTGGTACGGCCTCGCGCTGGCCGGGGTGCCCGCGCTGGCCTGGCGGGCCCGGCAGCGGCTGCGGGACCCGCTGGTGCTGATGTTCACGGCGTACGCGGCGATCGCCGCGTACGGCTGGGTCAGCGGCCACTACACCTACGGGCGGGTCTTCGCGCTGCTGCTGATGCCGCTGCAGTTCGCGCTCGCGGTGGAAGTGGCCGCGGTCCCGCCCTGGACACGGCTGCGCAAGGTGCTCGCCCCGCTCGCCGCGGTCGCGCTGTGCCTCGGGCTGGCCGCGCAGATCGGCGCGGTGGTCCCGCAGCGCTTCCTGCCGGTGGCCACCCGGCATCCCTACCGCTGGCCGGACTACCACTGGGTCGCCGACCGGGTCCCGGTCGGCGACGTCGTCCTGACCGACGGCTACAACGCGATGCACGTGCTACCCGCCTACGGCATCTACCTCGTCGCCCCGACCTGGCCCGACCCCTCCACCCCCGACGCCGACCGCGCGCGCCGCTGGTCCGACACCAAGGCGTACTTCGCCCCGGCCACGCCCGCGCCCCGGCGCGCGGCCATCGCCCGCCAGTACGGCGCCGGCTGGCTCCTCCTCCAGCGCGGCCAACTCCCGCCGCCCGGCGCCACCGTGGTGGCCGACTCCGCCAGGACCGGCGAACAGCTGCTCCGCCTGACGCCCTGACAGGCGCCGGGGCCCGGCCGGGCGGCCACCGCGCCCCACCGCCGGGTAACCGGCACTGACCCCAGGTAGCATCAAGCAGCTTTTCGACTACCGGGGGGTGCCCGAAATCGCCGGCCACGACAACCTTTCGCGTCCGCTCAGCCCGCTCCAGCCGCAGGATCCCCGCGAGGTGGCCGGCTACCGGCTGCGCGCCCGGATCGGCGAGGGCGGCATGGGCAGCGTCTACCTCAGCCACACCCGCGGCGGCCAGCCGCTCGCGCTGAAGGTGATCCGCCGCGAATACGCGCAGGACGAGGAATTCCGCCGCCGCTTCCAGCAGGAGGTGCAGGCGGCCCGCCGGGTCCAGGGCTACTACGTCGTGCCGGTCCTCGACCACGACACCACCGGCAACCAGCCCTGGCTGGCGACCACCTACGTCCCCGGCCTCCCGCTGGACGAGGCGCTGGCCCGCTACGGCGCCCTGCCGCTGCCGAGCGTGCTCCAGCTGATGGGCTGCGCGGCCGAGGCGCTGCGGGCGGTGCACGCGGCCGGCGTCATCCACCGGGACCTCAAGCCGAGCAACATCCTGCTCGGCGCGGCCGGCCCCGCGGTCATCGACTTCGGCATCGCCCGGGCGGCCGACTCCACCGCGCTGACCCGCAGCGGCGGGCTGATCGGCACCCCGCAGTTCATGTCGCCCGAGCACGCCAACGGCCTCGCCCTCACCCCCGCCACCGACGTCTTCTCGCTCGGCCTGATCGCGGCGGTCGCCGCCACCGGGCGGCATCCGTACGGGGAGGCGGGCGCGATCACGCTGGCCGCGCAGATCGCCAACACCGCGATCCGGCCGCCGGACCTGAGCCCGTACCCGGAGCCGCTGCGCGAACTGCTGGAACGCTGCCTGACCGCGGACCCCGACGCCCGCCCCCTGCCGCAGGAGCTGGCCGACTCCTGCGCCCGTGCGGCGGGCCGCTCACTGCGGGACGTCGCGGGCTGGCTGCCGGAGCCGGTGGCCGCCGAGATCGTACGGCGCGAGGCGGCGGCCAGGCGCCCGCCGGAGCCGGAGTCCGCGCCGGGGGCGCCGGGTGCTGGGGGTGTGGGGGGTGCTCCAGGGCCGGGGGGTGCGGTGCCGCCGAAGCCCGCGGTGCCGCCGGGGGCGGGCGGCACGCCCGGGATGCCGGCGACCGTGCCGGAGGCAGGGCCCACCGGGGCCTTCGGAGCCGCTTCGCCCGGGGTAAGTCCGGGGGGCGCGGGCCAGCAGGGGGCGGGGCCGCACGAGGTGGGTCAGCGGGGGTTCGGCGCTCAGGGGCCGGGTCCTCAGGGGCCAGGCACTCAGGGTCCGGGCACGGCCTATCCGGCGGGGACGTCCTCGTGGCAGCCGCCGGGCGGCGTACAGACCGGCGCGCAAGGCCCCGGCTCCGGCTCCGCGCCGGGTACGGGAGGACGGCCGAGCGGCCGGATGCAGAAGGTGCTGGCGATAGGCGGTGGCGTCCTCGCCCTGGTCCTCGCCGTGACGCTGACCTACGCCTTCACCCGCGCGAGCAACGACGACGACGCCTCGGCGAAGGGCAACCCCTCCGGCAGCGCCCCCTCGCATGCCCCGGACCAGCAGCCCACCAGCGGCCCGGCCACCGTCACCGACCCCGCCGGGACCGGAGCGTCCGCGGCCGGCGGCGCGACGGGCTCCGACGCGCCCAGCGCCCCGTCCGGCGACTACACGGTGATCTTCCAGAACCGCACCCTCACCGTCCGGCCGCCCAACAGCCTGGACTCGGGCCCCGACGTGGACCTGGACCAGCCGAAGGTCGACCCGCAGCACACCCTCCAGAACGGCGACGTCGAGTTCAGCTACGGCGACGACTACCTGACCTTCGACACCCCGGCCGGCAAGTCGCCGACCGACGAGCCCGCGGACTGCAAGGACGCCGCCGACTCCGCCCCGCTGCCGACCCAGATCGGGGCCCAGCAGCTGGTCGGCACGAACGCCCTGATCAAGGTCGGCGACCGGCTGTGCATGGTGACGTCGTCGGGCAACCTCGCCATGTGGACGATCACCGCGACCGAGCCGACCCGGAACTTCTACAAGACCCCCGTCTACACCGGCAGCCTCACCCTCTGGAAGGTCCCGGGCGCCGCTTCCTGACCGGCCCCGCACCGGGCGGGCCGGACAGCACTCCTGTACCGTCCGCCCGCCCGGCTCCGGGCTCAGCGGTGGGTGCGCAGCAGCGTCCTGAACGTTCGCATCGCCACCGACAGGCTGGCCAGGTCGAATTCCTCCGCCCCCTGGATCTCCTCCAGGGTCGTCCGCGCCCGCCCGATCAGCCCGGCGTTCTGCTCCTCCCAGGCGTGATAGCGCTGCTCCGGGGTGGCCAGGTCGTCGCCGGCCGCCAGCACGTCGGCGGTCAGCGCCGCGTGCGCCGCGAAGAGGTCCTCGCGGATCGCGGCCCGTGCCATCGACTGCCAGCGGTCGGAGCGCGGCAGCAGGATGATCCGGTCCAGCAGCTGGGTGATCTGCAGCCGGTCGGCGAGGTCGAAGTAGATCTCGGCCACGTCCAGCGGCTCCTTGCCGCTGCGGTGGGCGACCTCCACGATGTCGAGCGCCGGGAAGGCCGAGGAGAATCCGGCTACCCGGGTGGCCAGTTGCTCGGGCACTCCGCTGCCGGTCATCTCCTCGTGCAGCGTCTCGTACCACTCCAGGTCGGCGCCCCGCAGCAGCTTCGGCAGCTGGGACCAGACCGTGGCGACGCCCTCGGCGAAGTCGTCGATGGTCTCGGCGATCTGCAGCGGTTGCAGCCGGTTGTTGAGCAGCCAGCGGGTGGCGCGCTCGACCAGCCGGCGCGAATGCAGCCGGATCCGGGTCTGCACGGTGGCGTCGACCGTGTTGTCCAGCGACTCGACCTCGTCCCAGATCCCGCTGAGCCCGAAGATCGCGCGCGCGGCGGTGTGCGCCCTGACGATCTCCTCCGTGGTGGCGCCGATCTCCTCCCTGAAGCGGTGCAGGAAAGTCGTGCCGCCCGTGTTGATCGTGTCGTTGACCAGCACGGTGGTGACGATCTCGCGGTGCAGCGCGTGGGCGTTGATCTGCGTGGCGAACCGCTCCCGCAGCGGCAGGGGGAAGTACGCGTGCAGCAGCCGCCTCAGGTAGGCATCGTCGGGCAGCCCGGTGTGGATCAGCTCCTCGGCCGTGGTGATCTTGGCGTAGGCGAGGATCACCGCCATCTCCGGCTGGCTCAGGCCCTGCCCCGCGCCGAGCCGTTCGCGGATCTGCCGGTCGGTGGGCAGGAATTCCAGCGCCCGGTCCAGATGCCCGTCGCGCACCAGGCGGCGGATGAAGCGCTGGTGCGCCGGGAGCAGGCTGTCGGACTGCGCCATGCTGTTGCCGAGCGCGACATTCTGCGCGTAGTTGTTGCGCAGCACCAGGTTGCCGACCTCGTGGGTCATCTCGGCCAGCAGGCTGTTGCGCTGCTTGACCGTCAGATCGCCCTCGGCCACCACGCTGTTGAGCAGGATCTTGATGTTGACCTCGTGGTCGGAGGCGTCCACCCCCGCGCTGTTGTCGATCGCGTCGGTGTTGATCCGGCCGCCGGCGCCCTCGGGCCCGCCGGACCGGGCGAACTCGATCCGGCCCAGCTGGGTGAAGCCCAGGTTGCCGCCCTCGCCGACCACCTTGACCCGCAGGTCGGAGCCGTCGATGCGGATCGCGTCGTTGGCCTTGTCGCCGACGTCCGCGTTGGACTCGGTGGAGGCCTTGACGTAGGTGCCGATGCCGCCGTTCCACAGCAGGTCGACCGGGGCCTGAAGGATGGCCCTCATCAGCTCGGCCGGGGTGATCTTGGCGGCGCCCGGCGCGATACCGAGGGCCGCGCGCACATGCGCGTTGACCGGGATCGACTTGGCCGTCCTGGGGTAGATCCCGCCGCCCTGCGAGATCAGCGAGGTGTCGTAGTCCGCCCAGCTGCTGCGCGGCAGCTCGAACAGCCGCCGCCGCTCGGCGTACGAGGTCGCCGCGTCCGGCTTGGGGTCGAGGAAGATGTGCCGGTGGTCGAAGGCGGCGATCAGCCGGATGTGCTCGGACAGCAGCATCCCGTTGCCGAACACGTCACCGGACATGTCGCCGATGCCGACGACCGTGAAGTCCTCTTCCTGGGTGTTGTGGCCCATCTCCCGGAAGTGCCGCTTCACCGACTCCCAGGCGCCGGAGGAGGTGATGGCCATCTTCTTGTGGTCGTAGCCGACCGAGCCGCCGGAGGCGAAGGCGTCGCCGAGCCAGAAGCCGTAGGAGACGGCCACCTCGTTGGCGATGTCGGAGAACGACGCGGTGCCCTTGTCGGCCGCGACCACCAGATAGGTGTCGTCCCCGTCGTGCCTGACCACGTCGCGCGGCGGGACGACGTCGCCGGCCACCAGGTTGTCGGTGATGTCGAGCAGCCCGGAGATGAAGGTCTTGTAGCAGGCGATGCCCTCGGCGAGCCACGCGTCGCGGTCGGCGGCCGGGTCGGGCAGCCGCTTGCCGACGAAGCCGCCTTTGGCGCCGACCGGCACGATCACGGTGTTCTTCACCATCTGCGCCTTGACCAGGCCGAGCACTTCGGTGCGGAAGTCCTCGCGCCGGTCGGACCAGCGCAGACCGCCGCGGGCGACCTTGCCGAACCGCAGGTGCACGCCCTCCACCCGGGGCGAATACACCCAGATCTCGAACGCCGGCCGGGGCGCGGGCAGTTCGGGGATGGACTGCGGGTCGAACTTCATCGACAGGTACCGGTGCGGCTGCCCGTCCTCGGCGCGCTGAAAGTAGTTGGTGCGCAAGGTGGCCTTGATCAGGCTGAGGAAAGACCGCAGGATACGGTCCTCGTCCAGGCTGGCGACCTGGTCGAGCGCGCCGTCCAGCTCCTCCAGGATGCCGTCCGTCAGCTCGCTGCCGGCCCGCTGGTGGTCGGGCGAGAGCCGGGCCTGGAAGAGGTTGACCAGCAGCCGGGTGGTGTGGACGTTGGTCCTGAGGGTGTCCTCCATGTAGTCCTGGCTGAAGGTGGACCCGGCCTGCCGCAGGTATTTGGCGTACGCGCGCAGCACCATCGCCTGCCGCCAGTCGAGGCCGGCCCGCAGCACCAGGGAGTTGAAGCCGTCGTTCTCCGCCCGGTCGGTCCAGGTGGCGGCGAAGGCCTCCTGGAAACGCTCCCGCGCGTCGTCGCCGAGGTCGCCCAGCGCCGGGTCGAGCCGCAGCCCGAAGTCGTAGACCCAGACCCGTGACTGGTCGGAGCAGTGCAGCTCGTAGGGCCGTTCGTCCACCACCTCGACGCCGAGCCGCTGCAGCACGGGCAGCACCGCGGACAGCGAGACCGGCGCCCCGGTGCGGTAGATCTTGAACCGCCGCTCGGCGGGCGCGGCCCCGACCGGCTCGTACAGGCTGAGGGTGAAGTCGTCCTCGCCCAGCTCCTCGAAGTGCTGGAGGTCGGCGACCGCCACCCGGGGCGGGAAGTCCGCGCGGTAGCCGTCGGGGAAGGCCTGCCCGTAGCGGCGGACCAGCTCGGCGGCGCGCTCCTCGCCGCATTCGGCGGTCAGCGCCTCGGCGAAACCGTCGGCCCAGGAGCGGGTGGCGTCCGACAGCCGGCTCTCGATGCGCTCGACGTCGGCGTCGGTCAGCTCGCGCAGCGAGGCGCCCGGGTCGATCCGGATCACGAAGTGCAGCCTGGACAGCACCGATTCGGTGTTCCACGCGGTGAAGTCGACGCTGTGGCCGCCCAGCTCCTCCTGGAGGATGTTGGTCAGCCGCAGCCTTACCGCGGTGGTGAAGCGGTCCCGCGGCAGATACACCAGGGCGGAGAAGTAGCGGCCGTACTCGTCCTGCCGCAGGAAGAGCCGCAGTTTGCGGCGCTCCTGGAGGTAGAGCACGCTGGTGACGATGGACCGCAGCTCGTCGGCTGGGGTCTGGAACAGCTCGTCGCGCGGGTAGGTCTCCAGGATCTGCAGCAGGTCGCGCCCGTCGTGGCTGTCGGCGGAGAATCCGGCGCCCTCCAGCACCTCTTCGACCTTGCGGCGGACCACCGGCACCCGGCGCACCGACTCGGTGTAGGCGGCGGACGAGAACAGCCCGAGGAAGCGGCGCTCCCCGATCACATTGCCGTCGGCGTCGAATTTCTTCACCCCGACGTAGTCCAGATACGACGGCCGGTGCACGGTGGAGCGGCTGTTGGCCTTGGTCAGGATGAGCAGCTTGTGCTCCCTGGCCTTGGCGCGGGCGTCGGCCGGCAGCCGGCTGAACGACGGGGAGTTCGGGTGCCCCGGGTGGGTGCTGTCGCTGAGCGGGTGCTGCGGGTCGGAGCGCAGGATGCCGAGCCCGGTGCCGGGGACGGCGGCCAGCACGTCCTCAGAACCGCCGTCCTCCGCGGTCCCGGTGGTCAGCTCGTACTCGCGGTAGCCGAGGTAGGTGAAGTGGTCGCCGTCGAGCCAGCGCAGCAGTTCGAGGGCCTCACCGGTCTCCTGCGCGGGCAGCGGCGGCGGGTCGGCGGCCAGCTCGTCGGCGATGGACTGCGCGGCCTGCCGCATCTTCGCCCAGTCCTCGACGGACTCCCGTACGTCGGACAGCACCCGGCGCAGGTCGGCGGTGATCTCCTTGAGGTCGCCCCGGTCGGTCTCCCGGTCGATCTCGACATGGATCCAGGACTCGACCAGCACGTCGTGCGGCGGCGTCCCGTCGCCGACCTCGGGGGCGGTGGCCATGACTTCCAGCAGCTTGCCCGTGAGGTCGCGGCGGACGGTGAACTGCGGGTGGACCACCACGTGGATCGCCCGGTTGGCCTGGGTCAGCGCGTTGGTCACGGAGTCCACGAGGAAGGGCATGTCGTCGGTGACCACCTCGACGACGGTGTGGCTGCACTGCCAGCCGTTCTCCTCCACGCTCGGGGTGTGCACCCGGACGTTCGCACTGCCCTGCGGGCGTACCTCGGCGAGCCGGTAGTGGGACAGCGCGGCACCGAAGATGTCGTCCGGATCACGGTCGACCACGTCTTCCGGCGCGCTGTGCAGGTAGTACCGCTGGAGAAACGCGGTCATCGCCTCTGGGTCGAGGCCCTGGCCGGGCTGTTTCCCCTTCTGGCTGTTCTCACCGACCCGCGCTGCCTGTTCCAGCCGCTCGGCCTTGGTTTCGTCCAGCTTGGTCTGCATGTCCTCTGACTCCTGTCGCGCGCCATTGCGTGACGTCGGTGGATGGCACGACGTACCGCGACGCGGGGTTTCCGCTACGGGACGACGCTATGCCGGAAAAGGGGTTCGCCGCGCCCGTCGGCACGGAGCAGCCCCGGGAGAACGGATCAACGTTGATCACGACGCCCAGGCTATCGCCCTGTCCGGGGGGGCTGTCAGGAGACGTCTTCGTACAAATGCACCAGACGTCTTTGGCCCGAATGGATAGAAACCGGCCGGGATATTCGTCCGAAAGGTGCCGGTGGCCCGTCAGGAAGCTATTCGCTCGGCCAGTTCGACGGCCTCGGCGAGGCTGTCCGCCACCGGCACTCCCGCGGTCTCCAGGGCCGCCCTGGAGTGCGAGCCGCCGGTGTAGAGCACGGCGTGGGCGCCGACGTGCGCCGCGGCGACCGCGTCGTCCAGCGCGTCGCCGATCACCACGGTCCGGCGCGGATCGACGGGGCCGAGCGACTCCAGATGACGGACCATCTGGGCGGCCTTGCCCTCGGTCGCCTTCCCCCTGCGGCCGTCGACACGCAGGAAGTGGTCGGTGATGCCGTGCGCCGCCACGATCGGCACCAACTGCTCGTGCGGGGCGAGCGAGCACAGCGACTGGGTCAGCCCCGCGGCCCGGCGGGCGGCCAGCAGTTCGGCGGCGCCCTCGGCCAGCCCGCAGGTCTCGGCCAGCGTCCAGTAATACCGGTGGAAGGTCGCGTCCATGACCTCCCACTCGGCGTCCGACGGCAGCCGCCCGATCAGCCGCTCGTAGAACAGGGGCACGGGCACGCAGTACAGCTCGCGGTAGCGGTCGATAGTGATCGGGGGCAGGCCGAGTTCGGTGAAGGAGGCGTTCGTCGCCTCGATCACTGCGTCGATGTCGTGGAAAAGAGTGCCGTTCCAGTCCCACACGAGATGCGTGCTCATGGAAAGAACCGTACTCGCGTGGGGCGTCGGGACGGTGTGCGGCCTGTGGACAACTCGGGTCCCGGTCCGACTGTACGGCGATCGGCGGATCGGTCGATCAGCCGATCAGATTGGGGATCTCCTGGGTGGCGTACCAGAGCAGCTCGTGGTCCTCGGCGCCGTCCACCGTGAACTGGGCGTCGTCGTCACCGGCGTCCGCCGCCCCCAGCGCGTCGGCCGCGGCCGCCACATCGCGCTCGGCGTCGTCCGCGTCCAGGTGGACCGCCGCGGCATCGGCCAGCGGCACCCGCTGCGAGAGCCTGACCTCGCCCAACGCGGCCGGATCCAGAGCGCGGTCCGGGTCGAAGCGGACCGCGGCGTCGGGGACGTCGACCGCGATGACCGTGCGGCGGCGTGGCACATCCGGGTGAATCGCGAGCAGCCGCAGCGACGCCTGGGCGGCCCGGGTCAGCGCCGCGTACTCCAGTTCCTCTATGTCGTCCGAGACGTACCACTCACGCAGGCTGGGCGTCACAGCGAAGGCGTCGAGCGGCACAGGCCCCGCGTCGCCTGCCTTGTAGGCCTCGGCCAGCCCCGCCAGGGTTGTCGGAATATAGACGCGCATGGCGTGAAGCATACGTGCGCAACCACGCTGATAGGTGAATTCTGCGGCGCCTTCGAACAGCGCCCGCCGGGTTTGCCTGGTGCCGGCGGCCACCCCTAGAACCGGACTACCAGTCAGTAACAATCTTGGGGAGCCCGCCATGCAGCCACCGCAGCCACCCGTCGCGCCCGCGTCAGGAGCCGCCCCCGACCCGCGGCGGGGGCGCGTACCCGGGCGCGTACCGTCGTCGCCCGCGTCCGCGCCGCCGCGCAGGCCAGGAGGCGCGGGCGCGGCGCCGCCCGGCCGCCGGGACATCCGCCGCCCCGCGGGACGGACGCAGCCGGGCCGCGCGCCGGCCGGAGTTCTCAGGCCGATGCCGGCGCACGACTGGTTCGCCGGCCGGCTGCTCGACGTCCTGACCGGGCGGCAGCCGCTGACGATGCTGGCCGGCAAGGTCAGGGACGAGGCGTATCAGCAACTGTGGGAGCTGCACGCGCAGCGAGCCGACTGGCGCCCGCGCGGCAACCGCGGGCGTACCCCTTTCGTGTACCGCTGCCGCGTCTGCGCGATCGATGTGTCGGCGCTGGAAGTGTGCGCCGTGGTCTGCCTGGGCCAGGACGTCTTCCGCGCGCTGGCCTTCCGCCTGGAGTCCGGCGGCCCGCGGGCGACGTCCGGCTACGGCCCCGGTCACTGGCACTGCACCGCGGTCGAGGCCCGATGACCTCCGGCAGGACGGCCGCCGGCCCCGCGGCGATACGCCGCGGGCGCCGCGCACCGCACCATGACGCGGCCGGGGGCCGGACCGTCTCCGGTCCGGCCCCCGGCCGGTGTTCGCATCCGCGCAGGCGGCGCGGCAGGGCTTACTTCTTGCGGCGGCGTCCGCCCTTGGCGGCCTTGCGCCGCTCGGCGCGGGTCTGGCCGACCTCGTCGTCCTCGGCGGCGGCGTCCGCCGGGGCGCCCTCGAAGTCGCCCTCGACGACGCCGCCCTCGCCGTCCACCGACGGCGCGGAGAAGTGCAGCCGGTCGGCCCGCTTGGGGGCTTCCAGGCCCTTGGCACGGATCTCCGGGCGGTCCTTGACCAGCGAAGGCACCGCGTCCTGGACATCGGCGTCGGCGGTCACCGGCACCTCCTCGACCTGCTGCTCGACCTGGACCTCCAGGTTGAACAGGTAGCCGACGGACTCCTCCTTGATGCCGTCCATCATGGCCGTGAACATGTCGAAGCCCTCGCGCTGGTACTCCACCAGCGGGTCGCGCTGCGCCATGGCGCGCAGCCCGATGCCCTCCTGGAGGTAGTCCATCTCGTAGAGGTGCTCACGCCACTTGCGGTCCAGCACCGACAGCACCACGCGACGCTCCAGCTCGCGCATGATGTCCTCGGTGAGCTGCTTCTCGCGCTCCGCGTACTGCTCGTGGATGTCGTCCTTGACGGCCTCCGCGATGAATTCGGCGGTGATACCGGCGCGGTCGCCCGCCTCCTCCTCCAGCTCCTCGATGGTCGCCTTGGCCGGGTAGAGCTGCTTGAACGCGCCCCACAGCCGGTCCAGGTCCCAGTCCTCGGCGAAGCCCTCGCGGGTCTCCGCGTCGATGTACGCGTCGATGGTGTCGTCCATGAAGTGCTGCACCTGCTCGTGCAGGTCCTCGCCCTCCAGGACGCGGCGGCGCTCGCCGTAGATGACCTCGCGCTGCCGGTTGAGCACCTCGTCGTACTTGAGGACGTTCTTGCGGATCTCGAAGTTCTGCTGCTCGACCTGCGACTGGGCCGAGGCGATGGCGCGGGTGACCATCTTGTTCTCGATCGGCACGTCGTCCGGCACATTGGCCATCGACATCACGCGCTCGACCATCTGCGCCTTGAACAGCCGCATCAGGTCGTCGCCGAGGGAGAGGTAGAAGCGGGACTCGCCGGGGTCGCCCTGCCGGCCGGAACGGCCGCGCAGCTGGTTGTCGATCCGGCGCGACTCGTGCCGCTCGGTGCCCAGCACGTACAGGCCGCCGAGGTCCACGACCTCCTCGTGCTCGGCCTTGACCGCCTCCTCGGCGCGCTCCAGCGCCTCGGGAAGGGCCGCGGCCCACTCCTCGACGTGCTCCAGCGGGTCCAGGCCGCGCTGCCGCAGCTCCGCCTCCGCGAGGTCGTCGGGATTCCCGCCGAGCTTGATGTCCGTACCGCGGCCGGCCATGTTCGTGGCCACGGTGACCGCGCCCTTGCGCCCGGCCTGGGCGACGATCGACGCCTCACGGTCGTGCTGCTTGGCGTTCAGCACCTCGTGCGGCACACCGCGCTTGGACAGCTGCGCCGACAGGTACTCGGACTTCTCCACCGAGACCGTGCCGACCAGCACCGGCTGGCCCTTCTCGTGCTTCTCGACGATGTCCTCGACCACGGCCGCGAACTTCGCCTCTTCCGTACGGTAGATCAGGTCCGGCTTGTCCATCCGGGCCAGCGGCCGGTTGGTCGGGATCGGCACGACGCCGAGCTTGTAGATCTGGTGGAATTCGGCGGCCTCGGTCATGGCCGTACCGGTCATGCCCGACAGCTTGTCGTACAGGCGGAAGAAGTTCTGCAGGGTGATCGTGGCGAGCGTCTGGTTCTCGTCCTTGATGTCCACCCCTTCCTTCGCCTCGATCGCCTGGTGCATGCCCTCGTTGTAGCGGCGGCCGGCGAGGATACGGCCGGTGTGCTCGTCGACGATCATGACTTCGCCGTCCATGACGACGTAGTCCTTGTCGTTCTTGTACAGCTCCTTGGCCTTGATGGCGTTGTTCAGATAACCGACGAGCGGGGTGTTGACCGACTCGTACAGGTTGTCGATGCCCAGCCAGTCCTCGACCTTGGCGACGCCGGACTCGTGAATGGCGACGGTGCGCTTCTTCTCGTCCACGTCGTAGTCGCCGGTCTCCTCCTTGCCGAGGCTGCCCGCCTCGCCGCGGTTGAGCCGGCGCACCAGCCGTGCGAAGTCGCTGTACCACTTGGTGGCCTGGTCGGCGGGCCCGGAGATGATCAGCGGCGTACGCGCCTCGTCCACCAGGATCGAGTCGACCTCGTCGACGATCGCGAAGTTGTGGCCGCGCTGTACCAGTTCGTCCTTCGACCACGCCATGTTGTCACGGAGATAGTCGAAGCCGAACTCGTTGTTGGTGCCGTACGTGATGTCGCACGCGTACATGGCGCGGCGCTCGGCGGGCGACATGTTCGCCAGGATGCAGCCGACTTCGAGGCCGAGGAATTTGTGCACCCGGCCCATCCACTCCGAGTCGCGCTCGGCGAGGTAGTCGTTGACGGTGATCAGGTGCACGCCCTTGCCGGACAGCGCGTTGAGATACGCCGGCAGCGTGCCGACCAGCGTCTTGCCCTCACCGGTGCGCATCTCGGCGACGTAGCCCAGGTGAAGGGCGGCGCCGCCCATCAGCTGGACGTCGTAGTGCCGCTGGCCCAGGACCCGCCTGGCCGCCTCGCGGACCGTGGCGAACGCCTCGGGCAGCAGGTCGTCAAGGGTCTCGCCGTTCTCGTACCGCTCTTTGTACTCGTCGGTGAGCGCCCGCAGCTCGGCATCGGAAAGGTTCTCGAAGTCCTCTTCGATGGAATTGACCTGGTCCGCGATGCGGTGCAGTTTGCGCAGGATCTTGCCTTCGCCTGCACGCATGAGCTTGTTGATGACGGACACGTAGGCTGGCTCCTTGCCGGTCGGGCCTGGCGCGGTTGCCGCGCGGGGCACAGCGGGGTTTTCTGTCTGCCTCGGCCCTGCTGCAACGGCCATCGTAAGCGAGGAGACCAGCGGGCCGGGAGGCCCGGCGACGGCAAAACGGTTTTCCAGGGTCCCGCGGGCTCCGCAATACTCGGCCGCAGGTCGTTTGTCCCCGTCCGAGCCCTCCGCGGAAGGTACGCCGAGCCATGGAGCCCACCACCCTGACCACCGGGCGCCTGCTGCTGCGTCCGCTGGAGTCGTCCGACGTCGACGCCGTGCTGGCCGCGTGCCAGGACCCCGAGATCCCGCGCTGGACGACCGTCCCCTCGCCCTACACCCGCGCACACGCGGTGGATTTCGTCGAACAGGTCAGCCCCCACGGCTGGCGCGACGACACCTTCTACAACTTCGGCGTCTTCACCCAGGAGAGCGGCACCCTGGTCAGCTCGATGGGGCTGGTCAGGCTGGCGCAGCTGGCCGCACCCGGCCGGCAGGCGGAGCTGGGCTACTGGACGGCGAAGGAGCAGCGCGGCAGGGGCTACACCGCCGAGGCGGGCCGCGCGGTGTGCGACTGGGCCTTCCGGTCGCTGGGCGTGGAGCGCCTCGAATGGGTCGCGGAGGCCGGCAACGTCGGCTCCCGGGCGGTGGCACTCAGCATCGGCTTCGTCATGGAGGGCACCGTACGGGCGAAGATCGTGCAGGACGGGACCCGGCGCGACGCCTGGAGCGGGGCCCTGCTGCCCTCGGACTGGGGGCGTGAATCGGCGACCGCGTATCTGCCGTACGACGCAGGGCAGCCGTCGGCGTGATCCCGCGATACCAGCGGTTTTCGCAGGTCAGCACCGATTGTCAGTAGGGCGTCCTAGGCTTGCGGCCATGACAGCGCTGCCGCCGCCCCAGCTCACCCTGTCCGCCGACGAGGCCCGCAGGATCGCCCTGCGCGCCCAGGGATTCCTCGGCGCTCCCGACCGGCGGGCCGGCACCCGCGGGGTGCTGCGTTCGCTGGGCGCGGTGCAGCTCGACACGATCTCGGTGCTGGCCCGCTCGCACGAGCTGATCCCGTACGCGCGGCTGGGCGCGGTCGGCCGGGAGGCGGTGGAGCGGGCGTACTGGTCGGACGACCACGCTTTCGAGTACTGGTCGCACGCCGCGTGCATCCTGCCGATCGAGGAGTGGCCGCACTTCGCCTTCCGGCGCCGGGCCCGGCGGGCGCGCGGCCACCGCTGGCACGTGCTGGCCGACGCCGAGCGGTCGTGCGCCGCGGTCCTGGACCGGCTGCGGGCCGACGGGCCGCTGACGTCCACCGAACTGGGCGGCGCGAAGAACGGCGGGCCGTGGTGGGACTGGTCCGAGACGAAGATCGCCGTCGAGTGGCTGCTGGACACCGGCGAGGTGGTCTGCACCCGGCGGCGCGGCTGGAAGCGGATCTACGACCTGGCGGAGCGCGCCGTCCCGGACACTCTGCTGCACGACGACATCGACGACGCCGAGTGCATGCGGCGGCTGGTCACCCAGGCCGGAGCCGCGATGGGGGTGGCCACCCGCGCCGACCTCGCCGACTACCACCGGCTCAAGGGCGAGCAGGTCGCCGCGGTGATCGCCGACACCGGTCTGGTGCCGGTCGAGGTCGAGGGCTGGGGCAAGCCGGCCTGGGCCGATCCGGCGGCGCTGGCGAGCGAGCCGCGCGGCCGGCACCGCACGACGCTGCTGTCGCCCTTCGACTCACTGGTCTGGGACCGGCCGCGCACCGAGCGGATCTTCGGCTTCACCCACCGCCTGGAGGCCTACACCCCCAAGCCGAAGCGGATCCACGGCTATTTCGCGATGCCGCTGCTCGCGGGCGGCCGGCTGGTCGGCCGGGTGGACCCGGCCCGGGAGGGCAAGACCCTGATCGCCCGGCAGGTGACGCTGGACGGCCCGAAGGCGGTGCAGCCCGCCGCCGACGCCATCTCCGAGGCGGCCGGCTGGGTGGGCTGCGTGGAGGCCCGGGTGGAGCGGGTGCTGCCGGAGACCCTGCGCGAGCCGCTGGTCACCGCGGTCAAGCGCGGCCATGACCGCCGCTGACCGCCCGGGCGGCTGCCGGGCGCCGCGTGCGCCGCCGGCGGCGGTACCGGGTCAGCGGATCTCCAGGATCTTCTCGCGCATCGCGTAGACCACGGCCTCCATCCTGGAGTGCAGCTGCAGCTTCTCCAGGATGTTGCGCACATGGTTCTTCACGGTGTTCTCGCTGATGAACAGCTGTTTGGCGATGTCCCGGTTGTTCAGCCCGGTGGCCACCAGCTTGAGCACCTCCAACTCCCGGTCGGTGAGCTTGGGCGCAGGCAGCAGCCGCCGCTCGTCGGTGCGCTGGATCATCGACTTGAACTCGGTCAGCAGCTTGGACGCCATCGACGGGCTGATCTGCGACTGCCCGTCCGCGACCGCGCGGATCGCGGTGGCCACCTCGTCGGTGGAGATTTCCTTGAGCAGATAACCGGTCGCCCCGGCCTTGATCGCCTCGTAGAGGTCGGCTTCCTCATCGCTTATGGTCAGCATGATGATCTTGGCGCTGGGGGCCACCTCCTTGATGGAGGTGCACGCCTCGATGCCGCCGCGGCGCGGCATCCGTACGTCCATCAGCACGATGTCGGGCAGCAGGTCGGCCGCCTTGTCCACCGCTTCCGCCCCGTCACCCGCCTCGCCGACGACCTGGATGTCCTCCTCCTGCGCGAGCACGATCTCCAGGCCCCGCCGGAACAGCGCGTGGTCGTCGACCACCAGTACCCGGATCGGTTCGACCGGGGCCGGCCCGGCCGATTCGTCCGAGCGCGAATAGGGGCTGGGACCGCTCCCGCCGGCTGCCCGGTGCGCAAAATCCGGCATCAGATCCTCCCCCTCAGACCAGAGTTCACCACTGCTGGTCCAGCATTTCACGTCCTGGCGTGCTGGTGCCCCCAGGAGAACCCGGGGGCACCACGCACAGCCGCCCTGCCGTCCGGCGGCCCGGCTCAGCGGCGCAGCAGCCCGCCGGCTCCGGCCGGGGCCTCGGTGCCCGCCTCGTCCGCGTTGATGTGGATCACGCCGTAGTCGTAGCCGTGCCGGCGGTAGACCACGCTCGGCTGCTTGGTGTCGGCGTCGATGAAGAGATAGAAGTCGTGCCCGACCAGCTCCATCTCGTACAGCGCCTGGTCCAGCGCCATCGGCGCCGCCGCGTGCGTCTTCTCCCTGACCACCAGCGGCCCGTCGCCGCGTACCTCCAGGGGGCCGATCCGCTTGGTCGGCACCCCGTCCGTCGAGTCCTCGCTGCCCACGAGTTCGCCGTCGGCGTTGATGTACGCCGCCTCCGGCACGGCCGAGGCGACCTCGGCGGCGGGAATCCGCTCGTTGCCCCGGCGGGTGTGGCGCTTGCTCGCGGCCTTGCGCAGCCGCGCCTCCAGCTTGGTCACCGCGACGTCCAGCGCGGCGTACGGGTCGGCGGCTGCCGCCTCCGCCCGGACCACCGGGCCGCGGGTGTTGAGCGTGATCTCCACCCGGTCGGAATGGTCCGCCTGCCGCGGGTTGAGCTCCTTGGACACCTCGACGTCGAGGCTGATCACCTTGCCGTCGAGCTTCTGGATCTTGTCCAGCTTCTCGGCCACGTGCTTCCGGAACCGCTCAGGCACCTCGGTCTTGCGGCCCTTGACGACGATGTCCACGCAGAACTCCGTTCCCGGACCGCGCCGGCTGACCGGCAACGGTCCCTTTCGCTGAGGCCGGCCCGGGTGCCAGTCCCGTCCGGCGCTGCGTCTGCTGCCGCTTCGCCCCCCGGGCTCACCGGGTACCGCGAAGCTACGGCTTTCACCTCCTCCTGCCCCACAGGGAAGATCAACACCCCATAGTGTTCGCTTCCCTCTACCCCGAACATAGTCCTGGTGTGCGGAGGTCGGCATCCCCAGCGCCGCGCTACCTCCATTCGGGTGAATACCGGACTCCGTCACCTGCGGCGATGCGCAGCGGAGGGGATTTCAGGACCGTCCGGTCCGGCGACCACCGCCGCTCCCGCCACCCTGCCCCCGGCCGCTGTGAGAGCTTGAGCCGCCACGCTCAGTGACGTCCCGGTCGTCATCAGGTCGTCCACCAGGACGACCGGTGCCGCCGCCAGCAGCGCCAGGGAGCCGCCGGCCACTTCCATCGCGCCGGACAGATTGGCCAGTCGCCCTGCCGCGTCCAGCCCGGACTGGTCGGCGACCGCCCGCCGCTGCCGCAGCACCGCCACCGCCCTGGCCGGTGTCCCCTGCCGGCGCAGTGCCGCTGCCGCCGCACGGGCCATCCGTGCGGTGGCGTCATGGCCCCGCCGTGCCACTGCCCGCCGCGCGGAGGGCACTGGTACCAGCAGCACCGTCCCCGCGACGCCCAGCGGCCCTACAGCCGCGGCAAGGGCCGTTCCCAGCGGCCGGGCCAGGCCCAGCGTGCCTCTTTCCTTGTGCGCCAGGAGCACGGCCCGCACCTCGTCGCCGTACCGCCCCGCCGCATGGACCGGTGGCAGCCCCGCCGGCTCCGGCGCCGGACGTACCCGCCGTACCGAGGACGCCCCGCCCAGCAGCCCCCGGCACCGCTCGCACAACTCCGTACGCGGAGACCCGCAGCCCGCGCAGTCCACCGGCAGCAGCAGCCCGGCGATCTCCCGCCACCAGCCCCCCATGCGTCCACTGTGACCGCTGCCGGGCACCGGCTGCCAGTCACTCGTTCGAGGGCTGTGGACAACTCGGATCAGGCACCTGACAAGCGGCGGTCCAGGCGGTCCAGGCGGTCCAGGCGGTCCAGGCGGTCCAGGCGGTCCAGGCAGGGCCTGGGCGCGGGCGGTCCTTCCACCCGGCGGCCCGCCGGTCAGCCCGGGTAGACCGGGCTGCCGCCCTTCGGCGTGACCTTCTTCCAGTTCGAGTCGACGGGCAGCCAGTAGACGCTGCCGTTGTTGGAGACCAGCAGCGGCTGGGTCGTGTCCTCGGAGGCCGCCACCGACACCGCCTCGCCGATGCTCGCCACCGCGGGAGCCACGAAACCGTCGGTGTTCACGTACTGGATCTGCTGGCCGCCGCCCACGTCGCTGCCCAGCACCACCAGCTGGCTCGCGCCCGCCCAGGACACCGAGCTGACGCTCTCCCCGTTCGGCGTGAGGTCGCGCAGGCCCATCACGCTGAACTGCGGCCTCTGCTGCGTGCCGGCCCGCTCGATCCACCCGAGCTGCAGTGTCTTGACACCGTCCTTGTCCACAACCAGGACGATCCGCACCCCGTCGGAGGCGACCCGCAGCGATTCGACCCGCCCCTCCAGCTCCGGCACGTCCACCTCGGCCGGCGCCCCCGTGCCGCCCCGCAGTACGTACAGCTTGGAGACCGCAGGATTGCGGTCGGCCACCCACAGGTCGCCGAAGCCGTCCCAGCTCGGCGCGCTCAGCCCGTTCCTCGGGTCCTGCGCGGCGCTGGTCAGCGTCGACACCTGGAAGGGCTCGTCGTCCGTCAGCGATCCGACCACCAGCTGGCGCCCGTCGGACTTGACCCCCGCGGCCATCAGCTCCTCGCGCTGCACCGCGACCGACGCCAGATCCGCCTTGGCCGAGCCGAACTGCCCGCGCACCGGATGCGCGGCCGTGCCGTTCGGCGTCAGCTCGTACAACTGGTGCTGCGCGGCGCCGATGAAATACTGCCCCGCCCCCGACCCGATCTGATTCGCGGAACCGTACCCGTGCGCCTGGGAGCTGGGCAGCGAGCAGGCCGTGCCGCCGTCGGCGTGCTGCACCTCGGCGGACAGCAGCTTCGCGGAGGACTGCGCCTGCACGGTGGCGAAGAGCTGGTCGGCCAGCCGCACGCACGCGTCGGCGCCGAGCCGGTCCGCCGCCTTGTTCAGCCGGACCCGCAGGTGCTGCGAGTCGTCCAGCGTGACGCCCTCACCCGGGCCCTTGCCGTAGATCCGGACCCCCGCAGGAGCCGCGGGGGCGACCGCACGGGACAGCCAGTCCGTGGGGCCCGCGAGCAGCGCGGCCACCGTCGCGGCCAGCGAGTCGGGCTGCTGCTGGCGCAGGTAGACCGGGTCGGCCACCAGCCTCTGCTGCCGAGTGCCCGACCGCTCCGCGTCGGAATCCAGCTCGGCGAAGTAGTACATGTTCACGGAGTGATATATCCGGTGGAAGTCCGCGGCGGACAGGATCAGGCCGTTCGGCAGCGCGTCGATGCGCCACTCCTTGCCCTGCCTGACCAGATGGACGGTCGCGCGGAAATTGCCCGTGTCGGGCTGGTACGCGTGCTTGGCGTCCACCAACGCAGCCTTGGGCCCGGACACCGCCACCGTCGTGCTCGCGTCCTTGGGGCCGGTGTCGTCGCCGCCGTCGCTCTGCGGGCTGCCGGACAGCACGGTGATCCCGGTGAACGGGTCCCACGTGTGCTCCAGATTCGTGGCCAGGTACTTCTTGGCCGTGGCGAAATCCGGTTCACCGCTGGTGGTGGCCTCCAGGAAGCCGTCGACGATCTCCGAGGCGCTCTCGCCGGAGTGCGGGGGTATGCCGAACACCCGCACCTGCGAGTCGGCGTCCGCCTGCTGCCCGTTGTCGGCCTTGCGGACCTCGCCGCTGCTCGGCATGGACGTGCATCCGGCCAGCAGCAGCGCCGCGCACACCGGCAGCCCGCCGCGCTTGAGCACCCGCAGGCCCCGGCCCCCCATGACTCGCATCAGACGTCGTCCTCCCGAACCGCTTCCTTGCGTCCCACCACCCGCGCCCCGTTGCCCGGCAGCGCCGCGGGATCGGCCGTCGCCGGCCGGGCCGGAGCCACGCTGGGCATCGGCGGTATCAGGCGCCCCGCCTCCCTGCCGTGCCCGTTGCCCACCGCCGCGCCGCCGGCACCCGCCCGCGGCGCGGGGACGGTCGGCGTGGCCGCCAGACCCGACGCGATCAGTCCGCGGTTGCGGCGCGAGTCGTCGGGCTCCAGCGCGATCGGCGACCCGCGCAGGCTGTCGCCCGCCGTCCGCGGCAGCGTCATACGGAACTGCGACCCGCCGCCCGGCTCACCCCACGCCTGGAGCCAGCCGCCGTGCAGCCGTGCGTCCTCCACCGCGATCGACAGCCCGAGGCCCGTACCGCCCGTGGTGCGCGCCCGGGCGGGATCGGCCCGCCAGAACCTGTTGAACACCCGGGTCGCCTCACCCGGCTTGAGTCCGACGCCGTAGTCCCGTACCGCGATCGCGACCGCTCCGTCGGCCGTCGCCAGCCGTACGATCACGTCCCGGCCCTCGCCGTGCTCGATCGCGTTGACCACCAGATTGCGCAGCACCCGCTCGACCCTGCGGGGGTCGGCCTCGGCGATGACCGGCTGGGCGTCGCCGCGTATCGCCACCCGGCTGCCCTTGCGCTCGGCCAGCGGCTCCGCCGCGTCGACCACCCGGCGCACCACCTCGCGCAGGTCTATCGGCTCCGCCGACAGTTCGGCCGCGCCCGCGTCGAACCTGCTGATCTCCAGCAGGTCCGAGAGCAGCGACTCGAAGCGGTCCAGTTGGTTCTGCAGCAATTCCGCGGACCGCGACATCACCGGATCGAAGTCGTCGCGCCCGTCGTGGATGATGTCCGCCGCCATCCGTACCGTCGTCAGCGGCGTCCGCAACTCGTGCGACACGTCGGAGACGAAGCGGCGCTGCATCCTCGACAGATCCTCCAGCTGCTGGATCTTGACCTGGAGATTCTGCGCCATCTTGTTGAACGACTCGCCGAGTCTGGCGATGTCGTCCTCACCGGTGACATGCATCCGTTCCTGCAGTCTGCCGGCCGCGAGCCGCTCGGCGATCCTGGCGGCCATCCGCACCGGCGTGACCACCTGCCGGGTCACCAGCCACGCGATGGCGCCGAGCAGGACCACCACGAAGATGCCGGCCGTCGCAAGAGTGCCCTTGACCAGGCCGAGGGTCTTCTCCTCCTGATCGAAGGGGAAGACGTAGTACAGCTGGTACGACGTGCCGTTGGGATCCGTGAGGCGCTTGCCGATGGCGAGCGCGGGCCGTGGCGGATTGCCGTCGTCGGTCTTGAGCATCGTGTACTGCTTGAGCGCCCCGGTGTGCCTGTCGACGGCGTCACTGAGCGATTTGGGAATGGTCTCCACGGGCAGTACGCGGTCCGAGCCGCGGGGCCCGCGCGTGGAGTCGTCGCTGGCCCGGCCGAACTCGTCGGGCCCGTCCGTCCCGGGGCTGAGCGTGACGATCCAGTACACGCCCTTGCCGCCGCTCGCGAACTGCCCGACCAGGCCGTTGAGCCAGGTCCTCGAATCGATGGACCCGCGCGACGGCCCGGACGCGGCATCCGCGCCGTCCTGCGCCTGGCTGCCCTGCGTCGCCATGTTCTGAGCGATGGAGAAGCCACCGGTCGCCTGATTCTGCGCGGCCTTCTCCTTGGCGTCGAGCAGGCCGTTCTTCACCTGCCCGATGACCACGAAGCCGAGCAGCAGCACCACGCCGACCGACATCAGCAGGGTGAAGGCGACCACCCGCAGCTGGAGATTGCGCCGCCACAGCCGGGCTGCCGGCTGCAGCGGACGCCGTGCCCAGCGCACGCACGAGCGGATCACCGGCAGCAGACCGCGCATCGGGTCCGCAAGCCGGCTCTCCAGCCGCTCACGCTCGTACGAGGCGCACATCTCAGCCCGGTCCTGCCTTGTAACCGACCCCGCGGACGGTCACCACGATCTCCGGGCGCTCAGGGTCCTGCTCGACCTTGGAGCGCAGCCGCTGCACGTGCACATTGACCAGCCGGGTGTCCGCCGCGTGCCGGTAGCCCCACACCTGCTCGAGCAGCACCTCGCGGGTGAACACCTGCCACGGCTTGCGGGCGAGCGCGACCAGCAGGTCGAACTCCAGCGGCGTGAGCGCGATCGGCTGGCCGTCGCGCTTCACCGAGTGGCCGGCCACGTCGATCACCAGATCGCCAATGGTCAGCTGCTCCGGTGTCGGCTCCTCCGCCCGCCGCAGCCGCGCCCGGACCCGCGCCACCAGTTCCTTCGGCTTGAACGGCTTGATGACGTAGTCGTCCGCGCCCGATTCCAGGCCGACGACCACGTCCACGGTGTCGCTCTTCGCCGTGAGCATCACGATCGGCACACCTGACTCCGCCCGGATCTGCCGGCATACATCGATGCCGTCCCGTCCGGGCAGCATGAGATCGAGCAGCACCAGATCCGGCTTGGCCTCCCGAAATGCAGCAAGCGCCTTGTCGCCGTCAGCGCAGAACGACGGCTCAAAACCTTCTCCGCGCAGCACGATGCCAAGCATCTCTGACAGCGCGGTGTCGTCGTCGACGACCAGGACACGTCCCTTCATACCGACCATCATCCCATTTGCATATCGATACTGGTGACCTTTCGTGATCAAGGTCACGCTATGCGACTATTGTCCCTGGTTGTACTCGGTTGCGCTGCCCCTCAGCTGCAGCCTGTGGATAACTTGTGGACCTGCCCGCACGCGACGCTCCGCGGAGCGTCACCGAACGGTCTGCTGTGCACACACCGACGCGAGGCTCTCGGCAGTCACCGGCGACGCCACACCGTGCTCCGTGACGATCGCGGTGATCAGCTCCGGCGGTGTGACATCGAATGCCGGATTATAGGCCTGCGTGCCGAGCGGTGAGGGAGCCAGATCCGTCACCTCACTTCCGGGCCGGTGCTCCACCTCGATCGCCGCACCGTCGGGAGTCGCCGGATCCACCGTCGTGGTCGGCGCGACCACCACAAAAGGCACGCCGTGATAGCGGGCGAGCACCGCCAGCGGATAGCTCCCCACCTTGTTCGCCGTCGACCCGTCGGCCGCGATCCGGTCCGCCCCGATCAGTACCGCGTCCACCTCGCCCGCGGTGAAGAGCGACCCGGCGGCATTGTCCGCCAGCAGCGTGTACGGCATCCCCGCCCGCGCCGCCTCCCACGCCGTCAGCCGCGCGCCCTGCAACAGCGGACGCGTCTCGTCGACCCACAACCGCCGCAGTTCGCCCATCCGGTGCACGGCCAGGACGACGCCCAACGCGGTCCCCTCCCCGCCCGACACCAATGCGCCGGTATTGCAGTGCGTCAAGATCCGGTAGCCGCCACCGGGCGCCAACTCCGCGAGCAGCCGCACGCCGTGCGCCGCCATCGCCGTGCTCGCCGCCGCGTCCTCGGCGTGCAGCGCCCGCGCCTCGGCGAGCGCCGCCGCCGGCCCCGCCCCTGGCGCCGCCGAACGGTACGCGGCGAGAGCGCGCCGCACGCCGTACCCGAGGTTCACCGCCGTCGGCCGCGCGTGCGCGAGCACCTCGGCCGCGTCCTCCACGTCGTACCCGCGGACCGCCGCCAGCGCGATCCCGTACGCCCCCGCCAGACCGAGCAGTGGTGCGCCCCTGACGGCGAGGGAACGTATCGCCTGAACGAGCGCGGGTACGTCGGTACAAGCCAGCTCGACCTCCTCCTGCGGCAGCCGCGTCTGGTCGAGCAGCACCAGGACCGGACCGTCCGGCGGCTCCTCCCAGCGCAGCGCAGGGACCGTGCCATGACCGGATTCCACGAGGTGATCACCCATCCGTCCAGTCTGCCCTGCCACGGTCGACCTACGGCAGCCCGTGACACGATGGCGACGAGTACCGACAGGACATACGAAAGGGCAGCCTCCGATGACCAACACTCCGGGCTGGGCCTCGCCCGGATCCTCCGACTCGCCAGAGCCGGACAGCGGCGACAGCCCCGATGCAACACACCCCGCAGCCGGGGAAGAGAAGGACGACCGCGCACCTGACGCGCCGACGCCCCCCGCGGTGCCGCCGACGAGCGGTGTCTGGTCACGCCAGCAGCCACCGCCCGGGCAGTGGCACACCCCCTCGGGCAGCGACCCGCACACCTCCGCACGGCCTTCCGTGCCCGCGGCAGCGCCCGCGGACCCGCGGCCCGACGTGACCGCCCCGCCCGCCTCCGCAGCGGCCCCTGGCGACGCTCCCTCCGGCGAGCCGGCGCCGCCCCAGGCACCCGTGCCGCCGGCCTCAGGACCGGGTACGGGCAGCCCCGGTGGCGGCTGGGGACACCAGTGGGCGCCCCCGCCCCCACCGCCGTCACAGAGCGGTGGTCCGCGCTGGGGCCCGGCAGCGGCTCAGTACGGCACCGGGCAGCCGGCGTACGGCGGCAGGCCGCCCGCGCCGCAGCCCGGAGTGATCCCGCTGCGTCCGCTGGACGTGGGGGAAATCCTGCAAGGCGCTGTCTCCACCCTGCGGCAGCACTGGCGGACCGCCATGGTCCTGGCCTTCGTCGTCGGCCTTCTGACCGAGAGCGTCAACGCGCTGATCAGTGGCCTCCTTATTGATGACACTCGAATTGATGACCTCAACCGGAATTCCGACCCGAGCGTCAGCGACATCCTGCACGCGCTCAGCGGCACTGCCGCGGCCTCGCTGCTGCTCATCGTGACGAGCATGATCGGAGTGGTCCTCACCGCGGGGCTGCTCACCACCGTCATCAGCCGCGCGATCCTCGGACGGCCGACCACGCTGTCTTCGGTCTGGCAGGACGTCCGCCCCCGGCTGACACACCTCGTCGGCCTCGCGCTGCTGGTCCCGCTGGCGCTGTGCGCGATCGTCGCGGTGCCCGCCGCCCCCGGTCTGCTGATCGCACTGGCCGGCAGCGAGTCAGCGGGCGCCTCGCTCGCCTCACTCGGGCTGCTCATCGGAATCGTCGTCTCGATCTGGCAGTGGAATCTCTGGAGCCTCGCCGCTCCGGCTCTCATGCTCGAAAAGCAGGGCATCAAGGCGGCGATGAAGCGCTCGGTAAAGCTCGTCAATGGTTCATGGTGGCGCGTTCTCGGTGTGCAACTGCTCATGATGCTTATCGCGGGCATCGCGTCTCTCATCATCCAACTGCCGTTCGCGCTGATCGCCGACGCGGCGGGCGACAACAGCATCAACAGCGTCTTCTCCGCGAGCGGCGACAGCAGCTGGACCACGATCATCATCGTCGCCATCGGCGGCGTGATCAGCTCCACCCTGACCCTGCCGATCAGTGCGGGCGCCGTCTCCCTGCTGTACGTCGACCAGCGCATCCGCCGCGAGGCCCTGGACATCGAGCTCGGCCGTGCGGCAAAGGTCCCCGGATACGAGGCCCCCGCCGCCAAGGTCGGCGCCGAACGCTGACAGGCAGGGAGGCAACAACAGAAGGGCAACGCAAAAAAGCCCCGCCCCCGAGGTGACCTCGGGGGCGGGGCTTTCTAATAATTGTTCGGCGGTGTCCTACTCTCCCACAGGGTCCCCCCTGCAGTACCATCGGCGCTGAAAGGCTTAGCTTCCGGGTTCGGAATGTAACCGGGCGTTTCCCTAACGCTATGACCACCGAAACACCATGAAACACACACCACCACCCAGACACCACAATGTGATACGGGTGTGTGGTGGCTGGTTGTTTCAGAACCACACAGTGGACGCGAGCAACTGAGGACAAGCCCTCGGCCTATTAGTACCGGTCAGCTCCACCCCTTACGAGGCTTCCACATCCGGCCTATCAACCCAGTCGTCTACTGGGAGCCTTACCCCATCAAGTGGGTGGGAGCCCTCATCTCGAAGCAGGCTTCCCGCTTAGATGCTTTCAGCGGTTATCCCTCCCGAACGTAGCCAACCAGCCATGCCCTTGGCAGGACAACTGGCACACCAGAGGTTCGTCCGTCCCGGTCCTCTCGTACTAGGGACAGCCCTTCTCAAGACTCCTACGCGCGCAGCGGATAGGGACCGAACTGTCTCACGACGTTCTAAACCCAGCTCGCGTACCGCTTTAATGGGCGAACAGCCCAACCCTTGGGACCGACTCCAGCCCCAGGATGCGACGAGCCGACATCGAGGTGCCAAACCATCCCGTCGATATGGACTCTTGGGGAAGATCAGCCTGTTATCCCCGGGGTACCTTTTATCCGTTGAGCGACGGCGCTTCCACAAGCCACCGCCGGATCACTAGTCCCTACTTTCGTACCTGCTCGACCCGTCAGTCTCACAGTCAAGCTCCCTTGTGCACTTACACTCAACACCTGATTGCCAACCAGGCTGAGGGAACCTTTGGGCGCCTCCGTTACCCTTTAGGAGGCAACCGCCCCAGTTAAACTACCCACCAGACACTGTCCCTGATCCGGATCACGGACCGAGGTTAGACATCCAGCACGACCAGAGTGGTATTTCAACGACGACTCCACCACGGCTGGCGCCATGACTTCACAGTCTCCCACCTATCCTACACAAGCCGAACCGAACACCAATATCAAGCTATAGTAAAGGTCCCGGGGTCTTTCCGTCCTGCTGCGCGAAACGAGCATCTTTACTCGTAGTGCAATTTCACCGGGCCTATGGTTGAGACAGTCGAGAAGTCGTTACGCCATTCGTGCAGGTCGGAACTTACCCGACAAGGAATTTCGCTACCTTAGGATGGTTATAGTTACCACCGCCGTTTACTGGCGCTTAAGTTCTCAGCTTCGCCACACCGAAATGTGACTAACCGGTCCCCTTAACGTTCCAGCACCGGGCAGGCGTCAGTCCGTATACATCGCCTTACGGCTTCGCACGGACCTGTGTTTTTAGTAAACAGTCGCTTCTCGCTGGTCTCTGCGGCCACACCCAGCTCAAGGAGCACGTCCCATCACCGAACATGGCCCCCCTTCTCCCGAAGTTACGGGGGCATTTTGCCGAGTTCCTTAACCATAGTTCACCCGAACGCCTCGGTATTCTCTACCTGACCACCTGAGTCGGTTTAGGGTACGGGCCGCCGTAAAACTCGCTAGAGGCTTTTCTCGACAGCATAGGATCATCCACTTCACCACAATCGGCTCGGCATCAGGTCTCAGACTATATGCCACCCGGATTTACCTGGATGACGTCCTACACCCTTACCCCGGGACAACCACCGCCCGGGCTGGACTACCTTCCTGCGTCACCCCATCACTTACCTACTACCCCCTTGGGTCAGCGGCTCCACCACTCCCCCTCACTCCGAAGAGATCAGAGGCGGCTTCACGGCCTTAGCATCAAAGGATTCAGCACTGGGCGCTTTACAGCGGGTACCGGAATATCAACCGGTTGTCCATCGACTACGCCTGTCGGCCTCGCCTTAGGTCCCGACTTACCCTGGGCAGATCAGCTTGACCCAGGAACCCTTAGTCAATCGGCGCAAGAGTTTCCCACTCTTGTATCGCTACTCATGCCTGCATTCTCACTCGTGAACCGTCCACCACTGCCTTCCGGCGCAGCTTCACCCGGCACACGACGCTCCCCTACCCATCACAGCAGGCGTTGGCCCTCAATGCTGCAATGACACGACTTCGGCGGTACGCTTGAGCCCCGCTACATTGTCGGCGCGGAATCACTTGACCAGTGAGCTATTACGCACTCTTTCAAGGGTGGCTGCTTCTAAGCCAACCTCCTGGTTGTCTCTGCGACTCCACATCCTTTCCCACTTAGCGTACGCTTAGGGGCCTTAGTCGATGCTCTGGGCTGTTTCCCTCTCGACCATGGAGCTTATCCCCCACAGTCTCACTGCCGCGCTCTCACTTACCGGCATTCGGAGTTTGGCTAAGGTCAGTAACCCGGCAGGGCCCATCGCCTATCCAGTGCTCTACCTCCGGCAAGAAACACACGACGCTGCACCTAAATGCATTTCGGGGAGAACCAGCTATCACGGAGTTTGATTGGCCTTTCACCCCTAACCACAGGTCATCCCCCAGGTTTTCAACCCTGGTGGGTTCGGTCCTCCACGACCTCTTACAGCCGCTTCAACCTGCCCATGGCTAGATCACTCCGCTTCGGGTCTTGAGCGTGCTACTAAACAGCCCTATTCGGACTCGCTTTCGCTACGGCTACCCCACACGGGTTAACCTCGCAACACACCGCAAACTCGCAGGCTCATTCTTCAAAAGGCACGCAGTCACGACGTCGAACGACAAGTCGTCCAACGCGACGCTCCCACGGCTTGTAGGCACACGGTTTCAGGTACTATTTCACTCCGCTCCCGCGGTACTTTTCACCATTCCCTCACGGTACTATCCGCTATCGGTCACCAGGGAATATTTAGGCTTAACGGGTGGTCCCGCCAGATTCACACAGGATTTCTCGGGCCCTGTGCTACTTGGGTGATCTCCAAGAGAGCCGCTCATGTTTCAGCTACGGGGGTCTTACCCTCTACGCCGGACCTTTCGCATGTCCTTCGCCTACACAAACGGTTTATAACTCTCCGACCGGCCGGCAGACCGGTCAAGGAAACTCCCACGACCCCGCACACGCAACCCCTGCCGGGTATCACACGTGAACGGTTTAGCCTCATCCGGTTTCGCTCGCCACTACTCCCGGAATCACGGTTGTTTTCTCTTCCTGCGGGTACTGAGATGTTTCACTTCCCCGCGTTCCCTCCACATACCCTATGTGTTCAGGTATGGGTGACAGCCCATGACGACTGCCGGGTTTCCCCATTCGGACACCCCCGGATCAAAGCTCGGTTGACAGCTCCCCGGGGCCTATCGTGGCCTCCCA